>JAHHHM010000022.1 GCA_019359355.1 Microcoleus vaginatus WJT46-NPBG5
CGCAGTCCCGTCAACTGCTTGGTCAATATCGTTTGTGGATTGATTGCCTATTGCCACCAACCTAAAAAGCCCTCCATTGCTCTTGAGCACAATTTGCTTCCCTCTGCTTAACCCGAACTCACGTTACCATTAACTGTTCCAGCGCCGCCAAATCAACCGGCTGGCGTCCTCGCACTCCTTTTAAAGCGGTGTAAATTTTCGTTTGTTCCATCATCCGCCGCGCCAAGGTGGTGTTGAGTGGCGGTAGCGCTAATGCACGATCTTTAAAAACTTCCACCAATTGTCCGCCGGTGCCAAATAACAAAACCGGCCCAAATTGGCGATCAAGGCTGCTGCCGATAATAATTTCGTAGCCTTCCAGTTTAAGCATCGGCTGAACTGTCACGCCTTGGAAATGCTCAGCACCGACTTTTTCAGCGACGGAAGATTTTATTCCGCCATACGCGCCTCTGACGGTTTCCTCGTCTTGCAACAACAGCCGCACGCCACCGACATCGGTTTTATGGGTAATTGTTTCAGAATAGAGCCTCAGAACGACTGGATAGCCAATTTCTTCCGCCAGTTGCACGGCTTCGTCTTCACTCCTAGCGATGCGCGTGTCAACGGTAGGAATTCCATAAGCCGCGAGTAGTTGCTTCGATTCATACTCAGTGAGAATGGTTCTGCCGGCTTTACGTGCACTGTGGATAATATTGCCAGCCATGAGAAGATCGCAAGCCTTTTCCCCACAATCTCTCGATAGTGCCGGCGTCTCATACAAACCCAGCAAATTGTAGGTGTAGCGCCACATATAGTTAAAGATATGAGCCGCTGAATCGGGATAAGGCAATGTAAAAATATTGGCGCGGTTGAGAATTGCCTCGCCGGCAGCCACGTCAGCACCTCCCATCCAACTTGCCAAAATTGGCTTGCCATTTAATTCCGGTGTAACCAACTTGAGCTGTTCAGCCGTCTGAGTCGGATCACTCATCGCTTGCGGCGTGAGAATTGTCAGCAAGCCATCACTATTGGGATCTTTTGCCGCAATTGCAATCGCTTTGGCGTATCGTTCCGGTTCCGCATCCCCCAAAATATCAATCGGGTTGCCGTGACTCCAATGCGCCGGCAGAAACTTATTCAGCGCAGTTATCGTTTCTGGCGATAATTGTGCCAATTCCCCACCCTCAGCAATTAAAGCATCGGTTGCCAGCACTCCCGGCCCGCCGGCATTGGTGAGAATGGTTAAACGTTTGCCTTTCGGACGCGGTTGCTTAGCCAGCACTTCCGCCATATTAAAGGTGTTAACTCGTAAGACACCACTGCGCCGGAAGGCGGCATCGAGAACCTCATCACTGCCGGCAAGTGCCCCTGTATGGGATGCGGCTGCCTTTGCTGCGGCATCTGTACGCCCAGATTTAATTACAATAATCGGCTTACTCAGCGCTACTTCCCGCGCTGCCGAAAGAAACGCACGCGCATCGCCGATGGACTCCATATATATCACAATGCTTTGCGTCCGCAGATCGTCGCCGAGGTAATAAATTAAATCGCCCCAACCGACATCCAGCATCGAACCTATCGACATAAACGCACTGAACCCGACATTCTCGCGGAAACTCCAGTCGAGGATCGCGGTGCAGAGTGCGCCACTTTGCGAGATGAAGCCAACATTGCCGGGACGCGCCATCACACTAGCGAAGGTGGCATTTAAGCCGGTTAGGGGACTCATGACGCCCAGACAATTTGGGCCAATAATTCGCATCCGTCCCCGCCGCGCTTCTTTGAGCACTTGCTGTTCGAGTTCGATGCCTTTAGGGCCAATTTCTCGGAAGCCGGCAGAAATAATAATTGCGCCTTTAACGCCGGCATCCACACATTCTTTAATCACGCCCGGTACAGTGGGTGCCGGTGTAACGACAACCGCCAGATCAACGGCTTCCGGCACTTCTGCAATGGTTGGATAAGCTTTAATTCCCAAGACACTATGACGTTTGGGATTGACGGGGAAAACAGTCCCCCCAAACGGGTTGCCGATCAAGTTCCACAGGATAGTGCGCCCAACACTTCCAGGTTTTTCCGTTGCACCGATTACAGCAACGGTTTGCGGTGCGAAGATGGCATCAAGGGGTTGACGTTCGTAGCGGAGAACGTCATGGGCAAAATCGGGGCTTGATAGGCGTTTGCATCGCTCACTCCTGTGTTACTACCTCAAGCTTACGGGCCGGTTTTTCTCGCGTAGCGGGTTCATTCCGTACCTACAACCAGCCTAACTTTTAGTTTCGCCTTGAGGGTGTTTTTTTCAAGACATCTTTATTTATATTGCCCAGCTGTTCTAAAAGCTTTGCAAACCGCTAGAGATTTAGGACAATTTTTTATCCATCCTCCTCCTGCTCGCATCTATCCAGGGGTAGTGATTATTTTGAGCATTCAATTGGTTGCGCCCAGATGAGCTGTCCTGTCCTGTCCTGTTACGCAATCTTTGCCCCCGATCAATTTGATCGAGATTACTGTGAAGTTTGTATAAAATCTTCGAGAGAAATGTAAAGACTTTTTTGGATAAAAGATTGAACTTTAAAAAACTTAATATTACCCACTTTTCTCTGTAGTATTCAATACAATATTAATAAGAACTTAATTAGAAAAGCCCCAAAACAAAGGGGATAAAGTTTTTACAATTCAGCCAACCTCGAATCTGTGGTTTTTACGGAAACGGAAAAATAGTTGCCTTTATAAGCAATTTGCTTAAAGAAAGGTTTGATCCCCATTCCGATCTTGAGCCGGCCTAGAAGTAAAGATGCATAGATTGTCCACTGATTTGTGTCAATCCTTCCCCAATGCATATCAAGCTTAATACGGAAGGTGCAGGGTGCATTTCTAGCAATTTGCAAAGTTCAAAATTGCTTTATATATCGCTTAAATTACTGTCTCGATCTAGGTTTTGATAGCGGTATTTATCCGTGATCTTACGGAGCGGGGCAATCAAATCTACAAACTGGAGTATCTAAATATGAACTATCACAGTAATGCCGGCAGCAACGGATATCAGGCCGGTTTGAACTCTAAAAGTGAAAAAGATAGCGAGATGTGGGGTTTAGAAGCGCTGGGAATAAAAAACCTCGGCCATGTCTATCACAACCTGCCGGTGTCAAAGTTGGTAGAACACGCCTTGGCCCGTGGGGAAGGTGTTTTAGCCGGCAATGGGGCATTTTGCGTCAACACCGGCAAATACACAGGTCGTTCCCCCAACGATAAATTTATCGTCGTTGAACCCAGCAGCCGGGATGAAATTCACTGGAACAAGCTCAACGTTCCCATCTCCGAAGATAATTTTGGCCGGCTATACCGGCGCGTACTTTCCTATGTCCAAGGACGGGATCTCTATCTCTTCGATGGCTATGTAGGCGCAGATCCGAACTACCGCGTTGGTGTCAGAATTATTAACGAGCTAGCTTCCCAAAATTTATTCGCTCACCAGATGTTCCTCAGACCCACTCCTGAAGAACTCGAACAGCATCACGCCGACTTCACAGTGATTGCAGTTCCCGGCTTGCACGGAGATCCCGAAGAGGATGGCATTAACTCAGAAGCCTTCATCGTGATTCACTTTGCCAAAAAGCTGGTGCTCATCGGGGGTTCCAAGTATGCCGGTGAGATCAAAAAGTCGGTATTCTCCTTGATGAACTACTTCATGACAAAGCGGGACGTGCTGCCCATGCACTGTTCTGCCAACATGGATTCAGAAGGTCATACAGCTTTATTCTTCGGCCTTTCAGGCACCGGCAAAACCACCCTCTCAGCCGATCCCAATCTGCATCTGATTGGAGACGATGAGCATGGCTGGTCAAGTGACGGCGTTTTCAACTTTGAAGGCGGCTGCTACGCCAAAACGATTAAACTTTCCCAAGAAAATGAGCCTCAGATATGGGATGCGATTCGATTTGGGGCGATCATGGAAAATGTCGTCCTCGATCCCCACACGCGCACACCCGACTATGATGACGGCAGCTTAACGGAAAATACCAGAGTTGCTTATCCCGTCGAGTATATTCCCAACTGTCTGATCCCCGGCATGGGCGGGCATCCCAAGACGGTGATTTTCTTAACAGCAGATGCGTTTGGTGTGTTGCCGCCCATTTCTAAGCTGACCAAAGAACAGGCGATGTATCATTTCATGTCTGGTTATACCAGCAAACTCGCCGGTACTGAACGCGGAGTTACAGAACCTCAAGCAACCTTCTCAGCCTGTTTCGGCAAACCATTTTTACCGCTGTCGGCGGCAGTTTACGCGCAAATGTTGGGCGAAAGACTGGATAAACACGGTGCAGGGGTGTATTTAATCAACACCGGCTGGTCTGGTGGGCCTTACGGCGTTGGCAAGCGCATCCCCATTAAATACACACGCGCAATGGTGTCAGCCGCGCTGAATGGACATCTGGATCGCGTCCAGTTCCACCCCCACCCAATCTTTAAGATATTGGTGCCGGCAACCGTTCCAGGGGTTCCCAGTGAGATTTTAGATCCGAGAAATACTTGGAGTGATGGGGCAGCTTATGACCGGCAGGCGAATCAGCTAGCACAGTTGTTTGTGGAAAACTTTAAACAATATAAGAAAGCTTGCCAGGATATTGTCGAACCGGCAGCCTCCGCCGAGGCGTGTGCGCTAATGGAAGTGTGAAAAATTTTAGATTTCTCCTTCTAAAGCTTTTCTAAAGTTTTCTATAACCCCCCAAACTTCATACAAGCTTTGCCCTGGCTGGCTTTCCCAGCACCAGGGCTTTGTTTTAGCCAAATAAAGGGACGGTATGATTCCTCAAGTGTCTGATCCGGCGCTAAGTCCCAGGTCGTGCCAAGAAAAGCCGGTTGTGCGTCGCCACATTGGGGGAATGCCGGGTTTCAACGAGAGTCGCCACTTGGAATGGGGAAAAAGTACACATCATTCATACTTTGGAACAGGGTTAGCGGCAGTGGTTGACAGATAGACTTTCTAGGAAAATACCAAAAGGAGCTTTTTTCATGGCAACCGTAAAAGTAGGCATCAATGGATTTGGTCGAATTGGCCGGCTAGTTTTTCGGGCCGGTCTCGACCATCCAGAAATTGAGTTTTGCTGTATTAATGACCTCGTCCCACCAGACTGTCTGGCTTATTTGGTGAAATACGACTCAACCCACGGCCCTTACAAGGGAACGGTTGAAGCCAAAGAAGATGGCATTGTAGTTAACGGAAAATTTATCCCCTGCGTGTCGGTGAGAAACCCAGAGGAACTGCCTTGGGGTAAATATGGTGCAGATTACGTGGTTGAGTCTACCGGCTTATTTACCGATTATGAAGGGGCCTCAAAACATTTGAAAGCCGGTGCAAAACGGGTGGTGATTTCTGCGCCCGTTAAAGCAGCAGAAAAAGAAACCGCAGAACAAGTCCCCACTTTGTTAGTCGGCGTCAACCACGACAAATACGACCCCAGCAAGCATACGGTCGTTTCCAACGCCAGCTGCACAACCAACTGCCTCGCACCGATTGCCAAGGTGATTAATGATAACTTTGGTTTGGTTGAAGGCTTGATGACCACGGTTCACGCCATGACGGCCACTCAGCCAACCGTGGATGGGCCAAGTAAGAAAGATTTTCGAGGCGGACGCGGCGCGGTTCAGAATATCATCCCAGCTTCCACAGGTGCCGCGAAAGCTGTGACGCTGGTATTACCTGAACTCAAAGGAAAGTTAACCGGCATGGCATTACGTGTTCCGACTCCCGATGTCTCGGTGGTCGATCTCACCTTTAAAACTGAAAAAGCAACCAGTTACAAAGAAATCTGTGCGGCGATGAAGAAAGCTTCGGAAGGGGAACTGAAGGGAATCTTGGGTTACACCGAAGATGATGTTGTTTCCTCTGACTTTACTACTGATTCGCGTTCCAGTATTTTCGATGCCGGTGCTGGGATTGAATTAAACTCCAATTTCTTCAAAGTCGTTGCTTGGTACGACAATGAGTGGGGTTATTCCAATCGCATGATTGACTTAATCCTGGCAATGGCAGCAAAGGAGGGGTAAGCTAAAATACATTTAATTTGCTTCATTATTAGCAACTTAAATGCTTAGCAGCTCTCGTTTTTGATTCAGCCGGGATTAGGGAATTTGAGCATAATTGAATGCAAATTTCTACAAGCGACAAAAGTTCTCTATCCTGATCCCGGCAAATATTTTCTTTTAAAAAACAATGCGATTTTAATGTTTTACAGCAGCTTAGGCTCGTTTACTTTCGCGCTCCTCGGCACTTTGTTCTGTATTAAACGTTTCTTCATTAACCATTCGTGGTCGCTCACCAACTCGACTGATTTTGAGAACATCGGTGAAGGTACGGCAATAAGTAGGTAAACCAAAGGTATCGGGACTCACCGGATTTAGATAAGTGAAATGCCGGTAGTTGACGCAGAAGCGATCCCAGGCAGCCATTTGAATGCGAAATATGGCAATTAAGAGATCGGCAAGCCAAGGATAAAGGGTGACGCGGAATGGAATTTTTGTATTGAGATAGGCACAAGCATCTTCAATGGCTTGATTAACCGTGACTCGCTCATTTCCCAAGACTAAATTTCGCGGTTCATCGGGTTGAGGGGGATGGTGGATGAGGTGCAGCACAACCTGAGCGATGTCTTGACCATGTATGAAGTGGAAACTGCCATCTGCTTTGAAAAAGCGAATCAAATTAATCCATTTCACCACATCTGGCAAGCCGGCGGAAAGGTGAGAGTAGGGTTTGTTGCTATCTCCTCCTAAAACTAAGGTGGGAAATAGCGCTGTAATACGTTTATTGATGGGCAAACGAGACAACTGGCGTAGGCATTCGTACTTGGAACGGATGTAGTCGGTTCCCAGTTCTTTGGCTTCTTTCAGTAATTCGTTATTACGATCTAAAACACTGGCGGTGGAAAAGTAGATAATTTGCTCGCAAACATCGGGATCGAGCAAGTTCATCAATCGAAGCGTTTTGGCAACATTGACATCAAACACTGCCTGAGAACCGCCCCAAGCGGTGGCTGCGAGAACGGCACAATCTATCGTTTTAAGCAGGTCGGCGTGTTGGTCAATGTGCAGCATATCCGCTTGGATCACGGTGACACCGGCACGGGTTTCGCAATTAATTTGAAGTTTTTCTGGGTTTCTAACGAGCAGGTAAAGCTCGTGGTTTGTCTTCTGAATCAGTGCTTCAGTAATGTAGTGACCAATACAGCCACTCGCGCCAGTGACTAAAATTCGCTTGGGAGCCATAGAATCAATTAATAAAAAGCAATCACTAAAAAGGTTTTATTAAGCGAGAAGTGAAAAGTGGGAGTGGCTAGCCAATGATGGAGGAGTTTAACTCTTCACCTTTAACTAACCTCTAGTTCCTAGTTCCCTCTCTTCACTTTCTTCTACATAACTGCCTGATATCAGGCATGGACAGCCAGTAATTTGTCCGCCTGCTTAGCTGTTTCAAAGAAGAAGGCGGCATTTTCTTCGGGGGTGCCTGGTAAGATGCCGTGACCAAGATTTAAAATATGGCCACGATTGCCGGCTTTGCGAATGGTGTCGAGGATGCGTTCGCGGATAAAATCTTGGGAGCCAAATAAAACGCAGGGATCGATATTTCCTTGCACTCCAATATTGGCACCGAGACGCTGCCGCGCTTCTGCGATATCGACTGTCCAATCTACACTGACAATATCCACACCCGATTTTGCCATCCTCTCTAGTAGGCCGGCACTGCCATTAATGTAAAGGATCATGGGCGTATCGGGGTGAGTGGCTTTAACCTGTTGCACCACTCGTTGCTGGTAAGGCATGGCAAAAGTTTCGTAATCTTGGGGGCTAAGCTGGCCGGCCCAAGAGTCAAACATTTGCACGACTTGCGCCCCGCAGTCAATCTGATAACGGACGTAGGCGGCAATAGAGTCGGCGATTTTTCCAAGCAATTGATGCAGCATTGCCGGCTCGGAAAAAGCCATGCTTTTAATGATCGTGTAGTCTTTTGATGACTTACCCTCGATCGCGTAAGCTGCCAATGTCCACGGCGCACCCACAAAGCCAAGTACGGTTGCTTTGTCACCGACTTCTTGCCGCAATGTCTGCAAAATTTCCCGGATAAAAGGGAGAGATTCTGCCGGCTCAAGGGGATGGATTTTCTCGATTTGCTCTAAGCTGCGGATGGGCGGATCGATGATCGGCCCTTTGCTTTCGATGATATCGAAGGGAATGCCCATTCCCGGCAGGGGTGTGAGGATATCGGAAAACAGAATCACACCATCTGGCTGAAATGCCCGAAACGGTTGCATTGAAATTTCAATCGCCAGTTCGGGATTTTCGGAACGTTCCCGAAAAGAGGGGTACTTCTCCCGCAAATCGCGATAGACTTTCATATAGCGACCGGCTTGCCGCATCATCCACACGGGCGGACGGTCTAACACTTCTCCACGAGCGGCCCTTAGCAGATAGGGAATCTGGGTTGACCCAGTCATCTAAACTTCACCTTAATTTTTTCTTGAATGCCACTGTTCAGCTTACCACTCAAGAATTCCTCTTTTTAGTTTACATTTCTTCACAATTGGGCATCGAGCAGAGTTATGCCGGCGGCAGGCTGCCGGTGAAACTTTCAGCTAGTTGGAAAAATTGCTCGGCGCAGATAGTTTGATCTATAGCTTGGTCAATGGTCACTGCATTTTGGTTGACTAAGCGTTGCTGCGCTACCTCCTCTAATGGAGAACTGCGCTAAGTTGATCTACTTAAAACTCGGATGTTTAACATACTTTAATCAAATTAACAAAAATATACCTTAAGGAGGATCAACTCACTTCTTCTAAGTGTATATTATGAAAACTCCGGTAAACCGATAAGCGAACCGGAGTATAAAAAATTAAGTTTCGTAAATTCTTGGAAAAGAGTTAGTCAACTCTCGCTCTTTCAAGAGTTCGCAAACAGTTAAAACTCTGGCTCTCGATGTTCACGGTTTTAATCATGCTGAAAAAAATTTATATAAATAGACCGAACAATAAAATTTGAAAATTCAGGGGATTGTCTATGTCTAGCCGCCTTCCTTTCTCGATTAGCACCCTTTCAAAAGCCTTATTAAATTATCGGGTTTTGCTGGTATTCCCGCTCATTTTTAGCTATGGCCTCACTGCTTGCAGTAGAGCTGAACAGAAGCTAAATCAAGTTAGCATTGATGGTGGAGCAGTAGGTTTTCCGATCCATCAATCAGTGGCTGAAGAATTTCAAAAATTTAAACCTGACGCTCAGGTTAGTGTAGCTTCAAGTGGTACTGGCGGGGGCGTGAGCAAGTTTTGTGCTGGAGAAATTGATATTGTTGGAGCTTCGCGTTCTATTAAAGATGAAGAAATCGAAAGATGCAAAAAAAAGGGAATAGATTTTGTAGAGCTGCCTATTGCTTTAGACGGAATTGCTGTTATAGTTAATCGTCAGAATAATTTTGCAAAATGCTTGACGATTGAAGAACTCAACAAAATTTGGAACTCCAAATCAGATAGCAAAGTAACGAATTGGAATCAAGTTAATCCAAATTTTCCCGACCAGAAGCTAAAGCTTTATGCCCCCGCTTCTGATACTGGAACATTTGACTATTTCACACAAGCTGTCACCGGCAAAGCCAAAAATAGCCGCACAGACTACACTCCCAGTCACAATCAAAACGTCCTTGTGCAAGGAATTGGGGGAGATGGGAACGCTTTAGGATACGTTGGTATATCTTACTACATGGAAAACCAAGACAAGCTAAACTTGGTTGGAGTGGAAAGTCCAAAAGGAAACTGTGAAAAGCCAGTTCCTCTAGATAATGTTGTGAGAAATACTTATCTACCTTTATCTCGTCCCCTCTTTATCTATGTCAGCAAGGTGTCTCTAGATACCAAACCACAAGTTAGAGCGTTTGTTGAGTTTTATCTTGAGAATTCTTGGAAATGGATCGAGCAAGTTGGTTATGTATCGCTTCCCGATGAGGCTTATCCCAAACTCAAACAAAAACTTGCCTCTGGTGAAACAGGTTCTAAATTCAAAGATGCAAAACCTGGTGAACCTATCGCAAATCTTCTTTAAGAGGAACAGTCAAGAAAAAGATTCCACTGTTGCCTCGCTTGTTTCAAAACAAGCTTGAGCTAGGTAAGCGTTGAGTAGAGTGTTCATTTTCAAATATCTTTTTAAACTTGATGGCGCTCTCAATCACGCACACAGACATCAATCGCGTCTTCTACTTATTATGCAAAATACGAATTTCAGTGATGAGTTCAATCGGGAATCGATGCGTTCCCTGGAAAAAAATTCTTCTGAGGATATCCAGGAAAAAATCATTGAAGCGCTTTTATTCACTTGCGCCTTAATTTCGGTATTCACGACGTTTGGAATTGTTTTTATTATCTTTAGAGTGACCTTTGATTTTTTTCAAGAAGTTTCATTGGCTCAATTCTTTTTAGATACCAAGTGGACACCTTTATTTGCACAGAAACATTTTGGAGTTTGGCCTTTAATCAATGGAACGTTCCTGACTACAGCGATTGCCATGCTTGTTGCCATTCCTCTGGGTTTATGTTCCGCTATCTATTTAGCTGAATATGCTTCACCCAAGGCGGCAGCTATTTTACGCCCAGCGGTTGAACTGCTGGCAGGAGTTCCTACTGTTGTCTATGGCTACTTTGCACTTTTATTCGTGACGCCGGTTCTGCGGCTGTTTCTTCCCTTAGAAGTTTTTAACGCGTTGAGCGCTGGGCTGATGATGGGAATTATGATTAGCCCTACCGTTGGCTCTATTAGCTTAGATGCCATAGAATCTGTGCCTCGCTCTTTGCGGGAAGGAGCTTACGCAATCGGCGTAACTAAATTGGAAACGATCATCAAAGTTGTCCTTCCTGCTGCTCTTTCTGGAATTGCTGCTTCGATTATTCTGGGTATTTCTAGAGCTGTGGGTGAAACGATGACTGTCTTAATTGCCGCCGGCCAAGAGCCACGAATCAGCCTTAATCCCTTTCAATCAGTAGAAACAATGACTGCTTATATGGCTCAAATTTCCGGAGGAGATAGCCCTCGTGGCAGTGCTAATTACAACACCTTATATGCTGTTGGAGCGGTTCTGTTTTTGCTGACTCTATTTTTAAACGTTGTCAGTCATTGGATTTCTAATCGCTACAAAGAAAAATACGACTAATAAAGATGGCAAGTTCTATTTCTCGCAACAACTCCCAAAAACCTTCTGAAGAGTTCAGTCCCAATATTGAACAAAGAGAAACGACCGGCAAAATTTTTGAAATCATATTTTTGATAGGTTTATCTATCGGATTAGTAGTTCTTGCCGTCCTAGTTTTTGATGTCCTCAAAGATGGATTAGGCCGGCTGTTAACGCCTGGGTTTCTCACGGGAACTCCCTCACGATTTGCCGATCAAGGTGGCATACGCCCTGCTATTTTTGGCAGCATGCTTCTAGGGGGGCTAGTTATGCTCATTGCTGTACCTATCGGGGTAGGAGCAGCTTTGTATCTCGAAGAATATGCACCCAAAGCTTGGTGGACTGATATCATCGAGATTAACGTTAGCAATTTAGCTGGAGTCCCTTCAATTGTTTATGGCCTGCTAGGGTTAGGCGTTTTCAATTATCTTTTGAATTTTGGGCCGGCTTTGCTTTCTGGAGCGTTCACACTGTCTCTGCTGTCTTTACCAGTAATTATTGTGACAGCCAGAGAGGCAATTCGAGCGGTTCCCGATTCTATACGGCAAGCTTCCTACGGTTTAGGCACAACGAAATGGCAGACTGTGTGGAATCATGTGTTACCTTATGCCGTCCCAGGGATTATGACAGGGGTAATTATTTCAGTTTCCCGCGCCATTGGCGATGCGGCTTCTCTAATTGTCGTTGGAGCTGTGAGTTTTCTCACATTTAATCCTGGTTTGTTTCAGCGCTTTATGGCCTTGCCCATCCAAATTTACACCTATATTACTCGCCCAGAGCCTGGTTTTTCTAACGCAGCAGCGGCGTCAATCATTGTTCTACTGCTCTTGATTATGGTTTTGAATGGCGGAGCAATTTACCTTCGGCAACGTTTCTCAACATTTAAATGAACCTCTGAGTTCAAAATTTTTCTAACCCGAGACTAGAGAGTTTTTAAGTTTTTCAAAAAACTTAAGTTTCACTCCTGTAATTTCACTGTAATCGACATTAGGAAATCCGCGATATGCCCTCCAATCAGACTACTCAAAACAAGCCAACTAATTCAATTTTTACCGCTCAAGGTGTTCAAGTTTATTACGGGGATTTTTTGGCCTTGCAGGCGGTCAACATTGAAATTCCTGAGAGACAAATTGTAGCTTTTATTGGCCCTTCAGGATGTGGCAAAAGCACCTTTTTGCGATGCTTCAATCGGATGAATGATTTAATACCTGGAGCCAGAGTAGAAGGCAAGATTAATTACCAGGGTAAAAACATTTATGATGACAAGATTAATCCGGTGAAAATCCGGCGTCAAGTTGGGATGGTATTTCAGAAACCAAATCCTTTTCCAAAGTCAATCTACGAAAACATTTCCTTTGGGCCGCGTGCTAATGGTTATAAGGGCAATATGGACGAACTGGTGGAGCAATCGCTCCGGCGAGCTGCGCTTTGGGATGAGGTGAAGGACAAGTTGAAAGAAAAGGGCACAGCTTTATCTGGAGGACAGCAGCAACGGCTTTGCATCGCCCGTGCAATCGCGATGAAGCCAGATGTGTTGTTGATGGATGAACCCTGTTCTGCGCTCGATCCAATTTCCACTCAGCAGGTTGAAGAACTGTGTCGGGAGTTGAAAGAACAATACACCATGATTATGGTGACTCACAATATGCAGCAAGCCTCACGAATATCAGATTTAACTGCATTTTTCAACACAGTAACTGATGATACCGGCAAGCGCCGAGGAAAATTAGTTGAGTTCACTCCTACTGAGCAAATTTTTGCTTCTCCTAATACTAAAGAAGCTAAAGCCTACATCAGCGGTAAATTTGGTTAAGTCTTGCAAGACCTCTGTTGGATTTTTTACCGACAGGTCTTAAAATCAACCAATTTCTTCAAATCTGGAGCCAAAATGAGCCAGTTAAGTAATTCAAAAGATAAGAGTTCTGCTGCCACCGGCAGCGTAACGCAAGCAGAATCTTATAAAACTGAACAAGCGGCAGAAAAAGCGACGCGTGAATCTGCCGAGGAGATGGCACCTGAAAAAATTGTTGTAGACGAACCACCGCCTGAACCAGACTATCCTCGCTACCGGGTTTACCCCGGACAGCCTATCAGCTTGGCTAATCTCGATCCAAATGCCACCGAAGACTACAAGAAAAAGAAGCACGTTGAAAAGCAACTCGAAAAGCAGCGGCTGCGCTTGCAGAATTTACAAGAACGGTTATATGCCGAACACAAGCGCAGCTTGCTGATTGTGCTGCAAGCAATGGACACCGGCGGCAAAGATGGCACAATCAAACACGTATTTGGCGGACTTAATCCGCAAGGCTGCCAAGTGTGGTCATTCAAAAAGCCTAGTGATGAGGAATTAAATCACGACTTTTTGTGGCGCTACCACCAGCGGACACCACAGCGCGGGATGATCTCCATCTTCAACCGTTCCCATTACGAAGACGTGCTAGTTGTGCGAGTGAAGCAGTTGGTAGCTGAGAACGTTTGGCGAGAGCGCTATCACTTGATTAATGAGTTTGAGCATATGCTCTCTCTTAACAATATTGCAGTCGTTAAGTTTTTTCTTCATATTTCCAAAGATGAACAAAAACGACGCTTAGAAAGCCGGATCAAAGATCCAGATAAGCATTGGAAGTTTTCAAGCAACGACTTGAAAGAGCGGGTGTTTTGGGATCACTATCAAGCGGCTTTCGAGGACATGATTAATAATTGCTCAACTGCCTATGCCCCTTGGTATATAGTGCCGGCTAATAATAAGTGGTATCGCAATTTAGTCGTGGCTCGTGTGATTGCAGACACGCTGGAGGCGATGAATCCGCAGTATCCTCCAGCAGAAATAGGCTTAGAAAATATTGTGGTTCCGGATTAAGAATGGCTAATTCTGGTTCTAAAAGTTTTGGGGTGAAGTTATGAAAATTCAAAATTCAAAATTCAAAATTCAAAAAGTTTTACAGACGATTAAGCAGTCGTGCCAACGATGGATAACAAGTGGATCAAACAAACGTTCTCTGTGGGGCTTTGTCTCCTTATTTTTGCTAGGAGCTAGCTTGAGCGTCGCTGTTGCTGCCTGCTCTGGAAGTAATGCAACCTCAGCACCCCAAAAGGATATAAAGCTATCCCTAGTTTCCTACTCAGTCACTCAAGCAGCTTACGAGCAAATCGTACCAAAATTTGTAGAAAAGTGGCAGAAAGAACATAATCAAAATGTCACAATTGAGCAGAGTTATGGGGGATCTGGTTCCCAATCTAATGCAGTGATTGATGGCTCGAAAGAAGCAGATATTGTACACCTCTCACTCGCTCTTGACACCCAAAAAATACAGCAAGCCGGTTTAATTAAACCGGGTTGGGAAAGAAAAGCTCCTAGAGGTGGCATTGTTACCCGTTCCGTCGTCGCGATTGTTACCCGTCCTGATAATCCTAAAGGCATTAACAGTTGGGAAGACTTGGCACAAGATGACCTGAGTATCATTACAGCTAACCCCAAAACATCGGGCATTGCTATTTGGAATTTCTTAGCTTTATGGGGTTCAGTAACCCAAAAAGGGGGTGACGAGGCTCAAGCATTAGAGTTTACAACCAACGTGTATAAAAACGTTCCCGTACTAGCCAACAATGCGCGTCAGGCTAGCGAACTATTTTTCAAGCAAGGTAAGGGAGATGTCTTACTCAACTACGAAGATGAGGTAATTTATGCGGAGCAAAACGGTCACAAACTACCTTATATCGTACCCAATGTTAACATTTCTATCGATAACCCTGTCGCCATTGTAGACAAAAATGTTGATAAGCACGGCACCAGAGAAGTTGCACAAGCATTTATCGATTTTCTTTACACAAGTGAAGCTCAACAAGAATTTGCGAAGTTAGGATACCGTCCAGTCAACCCCAGCGTGGTTGCAGAAGTGGCTCAAAACTATCCCCAACTTCAAACTCTCTTCACTGTACAAGATTTGGGTGGTTGGGATGATGTGCAAAATAAGTTCTTTGCCGAGGGGGCAATTTTTGACCAAATTCAGGTTGCCGGTAAGATCTGAGTGATTTTAATTCGAGAGCGAGGTTTCGACGCTTCTAATCTTTAATATTTCCAAATAGCTAGTTGTATTTAAATTTTAGATCCAAAAAATATTAGAAACAACTAGCTATTTTTAAAGAAGAAGAACCGATAAAGCTATTCCAAACTATTTTTAATTATTTTAGAGATTACATATCCATTAATAGCGACTAGATAAAAGTGCTTATAAACGCTTTTTAGAGGATTTTATTTGTACATTTCAACATAGAAATAAGGATGTAATCGATGCATTTACTGTTTAAATCCCCCAAAGTAGATGCAGATAAGCTAAGGCGACGAAATCCGTCGCGGGTGCGGGAACATCAAGCAAACGAGCGCACTTACCTGGCATGGATGCGGACTGCAATTGCTCTAATGGGTTTTGGCGTCGTTATTGTGCGCCTTCGCACTTTCCAGCCGGCCCTTGGGCCTCATCCCGGCAATGGCTGGAAGTTGGGTTTAGTGTTTTCTTTAGTCGGTCTAATGACGGTGTTGCTCTCAACCGGCCACTACTTTGCCGTCCGCCGCGACATTGAGGAAGATACTTACGAGCCGGCAGACCGCTGGGTAATCCTGCTCAGCCTTGCTGTGATCCTTTTAGGAACTGGGGTGATCTATTTTGCCTTCGCAGCCCCTCTTAGCCCAATGAGTCCTGTTATACCTGAATAATGGGCGCTGTGGTCGAGTGTCAAACTATTTGTCCCGCAGACACAGTGTTATCCTCAGCATCTTGAGCAGAGACAGAAGGAAGCTAACAGTTCTAATCCCTTGAACATCAAAGAATCTTACTTTTTTTGAACTGAGCAACTACTTAAAAAAACTCTCTTTGGGAATATGTTGAATCCCAAAGAGAGTTTTTTGAAAGTCTTATGAATCTAAACTGTCAGTTATTTGACAATTAGAGAAAAAGTTGGACACTCAACAGCTAAACAAGTGTGGGTTTAGTCGTCAATTGGTGCGTTAGGAAGCTTCGCATCAATATCAGCTTGTGACAAAGCCGGAATTGACCAGTTGCCCTCACCGGCTTTGAAAACTTTGGCCGGCTCAATATTGAACTCAACAGCGCCCGTGTCTGGATTCGTCTTAGCCACTAGCTGAGTTCCACTCACGACTTTGAGCGCTAGCGGTTCCGAAAGTTCGGGTGCGTCCACAGAAGTCAAACCAGCAACTTTGGCTCCACTCGGCAGGTAAACGCCATCACAGTTCCAATCATCATCTGTGATTTGACCATTTCCAAGGAAGTAAAGGCTGCTTTCCTGGGCAGCTTTCTTAGGTTTATGAGCGTAGACAGCTAAGGTTTTTCCTGTCTCATTGCGGCACTGCCCCCAATCGTTTGCTGTTTCCAAGATGTACTTTTGCAGTTTCAATTCGCCCAGTTGTCGCTCAATTTCCTCTGGGGCATACTCAGATTGATTCGGGTTGTCCTTTGTCTGCAAAAGGTTATCAATTGCTTGATTAACCTCTGTGTAGTCAGGAGTTTTGGTCAAGTTCGGGTTAGCCCAGGAAGGTTGGACAATCACCAGATTGACTAGAAGGACTAGGGCTACCAAAGCCATTTTGAAGAGTTTCATGATGTTTCTCCTTTTCACGATTACAACGTCTTTTTAGAAAAATATTGCCGCCCGACTCAATTTTCTTTTGCTTCCAGCAACAGCCCACTCATGGCATACAGTTTGACCAGTCCAGCCAAACACAAGCAACTAGCTGCCAACGCTATCGGAGTGAGCGAAGCACTGTCGAGGACAATAAACACACCTAAGCCAATCAAGACAAAGGGAACGAGATGGTTGCCGTAGCGGGTGAGCACATCGGCGACTGCCGGCTGAGAAGCCAACTTGTAAGTTGCGTAGCACCAAACCCCAACCAGTGACAGAAAGACTCCAATGATCGCCAGCAAACTTTCTAGGGCACTGTTGGCAAACAACGGCATATAGATACTGACATTGTCGCTACCATTGGCGATGGTAATAGATGCCACGCTAAAGGTGTGGGGAGATAGAAAACGAGCGAAGGGAAAAGGTTTAGATAAATCTGTTTCCTCCTGCACCTCCTCTGGCGAATCACTGTCTGGATTTAACAAACTGTTCAGCCCAACAGCAATCGGTGCAAAACCCAGAAGTCCAATCCAATGGGATGGCAAGACCAAGCCTCCCAAGAAGCCGGCTAAGCTGGCAACGACTAGGGTACTGAAACCGAGATACTGACCCATTACAATGTGTCGCCGGCGAAAGGTTGCATTCACCTGAGAGAACAAGAGTGTCAGGATCGCTAGATCGTCAAGATTGGTGGCTGTGAAAGCTGTGATGCCGGTGGGGATTGCAGTGATAAATCCACTCATTTCTATCTCTCCTTAATCAGGACGCCAGCGCGTTATTCGCTAGCATCGGGTTCTATCTGTAACTGGTGAGTCAACGACAGCGCTTGTTAGCGGGCAATCGCTCACGTTGGTTTTACTTGCCAAACTGGACTGGCTCTCAGCAAGCATTTAGTTCGTAACGATAATTTCACTCTATGACTCCGGTTCCATAAAGTCAAATATTGTTTCTTTTACAATTAATCAATTTATGTTATCGTCCGTCTGACCTCAAGGGTTAAAAGCAGCAGCGTCTATATAGAAAGTTGAGCATATATAGATTTCAGGCGTTAATTGACGCTTCTAGCAGCGCTGCGAGCCTTGTTGCTTCTGGGTTACTTGTTCAATCACTTTTATTTATTATTATTAAAAATAAGAATATTTGACTTTATTAGTTAGAAGGCATTATTCTGAAATCAATCAGGATTGAGGGCAAAAAATTAATCCAGATTTATTACAGGCAACACAGAGTCAAGAGGTGCAACATGAATCCAGATAAATCAGTATCAAACCGTGTTGAAGTCAAACAAATGAAAATATCTACTCCTTCACAAAAAAAGCCATCAAAGGTAGAACAGTTACCGCTAGAAAATGACAAAGCGACCCCAGGACAGCGCCTTGCCGATGCGCTTGCGGCTAAAGTGGGATCTTGGGGATTTCTGACCGTACAAACTAGCATTCTAGCTGGGTGGGTTGGGATGAACATGATGCCTGGAGTGCCTCACTGGGACGAACAACCGTTCATCCTGCTCAACTTGGTGTTTTCCTTTGCCTCAGCCTACACTGCACCGATTGTCTTGATGAGTCAAAACCGGCAGTCTGATATAGAGCGTGAAAAAAATGAATATGACCACAAAGTGAATCGTCAATCTGCACAAAACGTTGAGCTGCTACATGAAAAAATAGACTCCCTGCAGGCTCAACAGCTAAAAGAACTGACTCAAATTGTTAAACAGCAGCAGCAGTCGCTCGATGAAATTAGGGCAAGTGTGGTGCCGGTGCTTAAGCAGCAGCAGCAGCCATCTCCCAATGAAATTAAAATGCTTGATCAACAGTTCCCTAATGGATATTCCATATACCTTCCCTTCAAATTTGATGAATTAGTTGAGAACAACACTCAAGAATTTAAATCGCTTATTCCTCCACAAAAATAAGCTTTAATTCAAGAATTTTGCAGAACTTTAGAACAGCTAAATGGCCCTTGCCGGTGAACTGCACACTTCGCAATTCGCCAGCTTTAAGAGTTTCGAGAAAATCGATTAACGGTAAGGGCATTCTACGCACCATTCGCAGCAGTGTGTTGCGGCTCACAGTCAAACCTAATCATCGTGAGAGCGGGTTTTTGCTGATGGCAGCAGAAAAGTTCGTTACATCCGAGAAATTATTGATAAAAAAAGAGCTGTGTTACTGGAAGATTAGGACAGACCCAGACACACTGCCTGAAAATTATAACTGCATTATAGTGCCCATTAAAGAAGTTTTTTCAAAAGTTTGGCTAATGTTATAACTATAAATTTTAAACTTATGTAAGCTTTAAATAAAGCAAGATTGTGCAAATAAATAAATCTTCCATTAATAAAATATGCCAAAAATAAGCAGTAGCAATATTTTTTAGGCTGTTTTTAGCAGCATAATTTACGCAATTAAATTCTTTGAAAGCAAAGGAAGTAATGGGCGGTAATCACGAGCGGTAAATGCTGAGTGTAATCAGGCTTATTAAGCTGCTTCTGCTTGATGACTCTAAGCTTTGGGGCGTTTCTCTTAAGTCTGTTTAGGGGCAAATAGAGAAATTATCAAAAAAATATCGAATTGTCGGCCACTTCCAATCTAATGCTGCGTCTACTTTATCGGGATCTCTAAACACGAAGTCTCAGTCTCACCCCATAGGATTAACCAGGCGCGGGATGTCAGAGACTTGTGAAACAGGATTGAATATGTTAGAGACGATTGACAGTCTTATGAAGGGGTTGGAGGCAAGCAAGATGAAAGGCAAAATTCTGGCAAGTGCAGCGCTACTCTTCACCATGAGTTTAGCCGCGCCGGTGAAAGCAGCAAATGCCGTAAACTTTAATGGGATGCTGGCGAGTCAGGACTGTCAAATGTGCGGCGTGAACAGTCCGGCTTTGATCGCTCAAAGCAGCGATGACCGGCAAGTTTACGACGCGATTAACAGGATTTATAGAGAGGTACTGGGTCGAGACGCTGATTATCGGGGACTCAGAACTTGGGCGAGAGAGTTAGAAAATGGTGGGACGCTTCAAGACATCCGCGAGGAGATCGCCCGCAGTGATGAAGCTGAGAACAGGATCGAAGATATTTATCGAGAAGTGCTAGGGCGAAATGCTGATTCTCGCGGCACCAGAACTTGGGTTAATGCGCTTGCCGGTGGTGCGAGTCTGCGTGATGTTCGCGAAAGAGTTGCTGACAGCCGAGAAGCGGAGGATGCGATCAATCGCCTCTATCGAGAAGTGCTGGGTCGAGATGCTGATCGTAAAGGAATGAAAACTTGGAAGCGCGAGTTAGGCGAGGGTGCGTCCCTCACCCAAATTCGTCGCGAAATTGGTAATAGTGCAGAAGCACGTCAGCGTAGAAGACGCTAAATACCAAGCAAGTTTAACTGACTTAGGGCTTACGCATTTCAATTCTGAAGAGGATTGAGAGGCAGATAGAGAAAAACTTCTCTGGCTTATTTAATTCACTGCGTAAGTCCTGATAGGGTCAAGTTTTATGCCGGCTGTTACGCTGATTCCCACCAGAGTGAAGACATTTTCTGCAGCGTTGAGCCGATGGGATTTTAATCAGCCGGCAGATAGGTTCTTAATGGGTTAATTGGAATTTTTTAACCTGTAACAATTCGACGAAAACGAGCTTCTACTCCCATATAAATTCCATAAGCCATGAGACCAAGCGCCACGATCCCCAAAAGCCAAGGTCCATAAGGCTGTTGAGCTAGCGTATCTAGTGCGCCGCTCAATCCTCGCGCTTCGTTGGGGTTAGATTGCCGTGCCGCTTGGATCAGAAAGATGCCGGCGATGCTTAAAACAACGCCTCGTGCAGCCAAACCGAATCTCCCCACGCGTATTGCCCAAGTTTCCTGGGTGTTGCTCATCTGGCTTAATTTGAGTTCCTTACGGAATTTGGCGCTATAAGCTTTATAGAAATGATAAAAACCCATACCCAGTGTAATGGCTCCCAGAGTTCCCACTAGCCACTGACCGAACGGCTGCGCCATTAAACGTGCCGTCGAGTCTGCTGTGGAATTGTCGCCACCGGCACTTCTTGAACCGAGGACGATTTTAACAGCACTCAAGGCTAAGCCGGTATAAATCAGGCCGCTAACCGCAGATCCCGCACGCGATGCAAGTCCCTTCGCGTCTGTACCTTTGTTCTCTGGATCTTTTAGCGCTTCTACAAAACGCCACACCGCATAGCTGAGCAATCCAATAGCCACTAAACTCAGCAAAAATTTTCCAAACGGTTGCGTCACAATTGTCTCTAACGCGCCTTGAGTATCAGTTGTTTGGCCACCTGTGCCCATCGCCGCCTGTAGCGCTAGTAAGCCAACAATTCCATAGACGATTCCTTTAGCTGCATAACCAAACCGCGCTAAACGTTCAATCCATAAAGAAGCACTTTGTCTCATAAGATTTAGATGAAATTACACCCATGCTTGTACTGGCACCTCTTTCACATTGACATCTACCTGAGGAGATAGCTTCAGTGTTTTGATCAAAAAAGACTAAAAAGGAGGTGTCGTGAAGCCGGCGCAAAAGCTCAAACTGGGAGCCAAAACTACAACTCCCAACTGTTTAACAGCAAATTGCGATATTCCAGGTTAGGAACCACTGTTGACGTTAAGCCAGAAGCAGGGTTAGGAAGATGAAAATTCTTCTGGCTATCTTCCTTTTAGGGAGAAAACTCTACCTATGCGTTAATCTGCGGGTTTTTAATCTAAGTAATTAATTTTTACGCTAAGTTTAATGCTGTAAAATTTTTAACTAATTTTACCAGGTTGAAACTTTCAATATTAAAATCAAAATTAGGAAGTCAAAAAATTATTTTATTTAATTTTGTTTTATCTATGGGTTCAGAATGATCTCGCTTTTAGCCGAATCACCCAAATACTTCACACAAAATCGCTGATTTCCTAAAGTTGATTGCCTATACTTTAAGAGATATGACCTCAGACGTTAGAGGCACTATTCAAGCCAATACTTAGGGAAGATGGTAACCGGCAATCAATCCTGTAACACTATTTACAGCACTGGAGTGAACTCGTTCCCTGATGAGTCTGCCAGGGGGAAAGCTATGTTAAAAGAATTTCGTGATTTTGCCTCTTTGTTCGGACTGCTGTGCTTGCTTTACTTCTGGCAAAATCCTGCAAACTTTGCCTCACTTAGTCCAGTGGGTGCTCAGTGGAGTCAGTTTTACGGCACCTTGCAACAAGTAGAAAAAAGGTAAGTTTTTCTGGGTCTTTTTCAGGATCTGATTTCGCAAACAAACAGAACAGTTCCACCCAACGATTGAGTTTTCTCGAAAAACAGTTTCAGGAAATCTTAACTCAGACTTTTTAAGAGTAGCCGCCTAGAATGACGCTGCTGTGTGAAGAATATCGTCAGTTAGTTATCCCCCCAAGGACTGTTACCCCTCAGTAAAGGGCGACAGTCCTTGGGGGATGTGGCCCTCTTCCGTTAAGCTGACAGATGATGCATTAATAAAAGAGGCTATCTATGTGTTTTTTATCGGCTACCCTCTTTGAGGGAGTGGTGTTCGTTTCAGGGTGCATCTTATCGATTCTTGATTGACTCTTTTCCATCAATAGCTAGCATCGGCATCGCTGCTTAGTTCCTCTGATGATGGTTTAAACCTTAGCAATTGACAAGCCCTCCAGACTCTCGCTGGGGGGCTTTGCATTAGGATGAACTTGCAATTAAAGTTTTCTAATTATCGGTTAAGGTGATAGCGGAGAGTCCTCACGAGGCTCGATTACCCAATACCAGTTCATGTTAAGGCAGGTGTAAAAATGCAGCCCACATCAAAAATTTTGTCGGGTTTGATGGGTTTATGTGTGGGCGATGCGTTGGGCGTGCCGGTGGAATTTACCAGCCGTGCGGAAAGGGTTAAGATGCCGATAACAGAAATGACCGGCTATGGGACTTATAACCAACCACCCGGCACTTGGTCAGATGATAGTTCCCTGACATTTTGCTTAGCAGACTCTCTGTGCACCGGCTTTTCTTTAGAAGCAATTGCCAAGTCTTTCTGCCGATGGTACAACGAAGCGTACTGGACGCCTTACGGAGAAGCTTTTGACGTTGGCAACACCACCAGACAAGCAATTACAAACTTACAACGGGGTGTCCCACCTCTCGATGCCGGCCTTACAAGTGCATCAAGCAATGGTAATGGTTCATTGATGCGAATTCTTCCGCTATCATTTTATTATCAAGTTCTCGATTTTTCAGAATTAATTGAGCGAGTCCATCAAGTTTCTCGAATTACTCACGGTCATTGGCGATCACAAATAGCCTGTGGGATTTATACCAGTATAGCCATAAAATTATTACAAGGGTTAGATCCTAAACCTGCTTATTTGCAAGGCATCGAAAAGATTAAAACAATTTATACGAAACCTGCGACTGTCCGAGAAATCAACTCTCATTTCCAACGAGTTTTTAGTGGTAACATCGACACATTATCTATCGATGAAATTCAATCATCAGGATATGTTATTCACACATTAGAAGCCGCTTTGTGGAGTTTGTTAAATACTTCTTCTTATGCTGAATCTGTGCTAAAAGCCGTGAATTTAGGCGAAGATACCGATACCACCGCAGCCGTCACCGGCGGTTTAGCCGGCATCTACTACGGTTTAGAAAATATCCCCAAAGAATGGGTCGCTCAAATAGCCAGAAAAGATGATATCGTCGCCTTAGCAAGTCGCCTGGAAGCAGCCATTAACAGCTCTAGCAACAAGTAACGATAGCAATTCAACCCTTTAGACCCAGTAGCCAGAGCATTTATTAACCCTTGTGCAAAAGCCCAGAATCATCAATTCCCTTATCACTGCAACCATTAACTCATCTGTCTATGCCTATGCCTATGCCTATGCTAACGGCGCGCTACGCTAACGGCCCCCTGCGCTATCATCGGTGGTTAAATAAAAAATAATTATTTAAATACTAAATAGATATATTCATATATAATTAATCACGCATAGCGAGAATGCCAACCCGAACACACATCCAAAAATCGCCCAAAAGGATGTTGTGAGGAAAGATCACCCCGATCCCCATCAGTGGTAATCTGAAAAATGGCAATTGTAACGCTCCGTAAAAATTTCCGACCGTATCTGAAATAGCTAAACACAAAAAGGCGCGAGCATGGTCACCACCGCAGAAAAGACAAACATAGGCTACATCACTCAAATCATTGGACCCGTTGTAGACGTTAAATTCCCCAACGGCAAGATGCCCCAAATCTACAACGCGCTGATCGTCACCGGCAAAAACGCAGCCGGCAATGAAGTTTCCGTCACCTGTGAAGTGCAACAATTGCTGGGCGACAACCAGGTGCGTGCCGTTTCCATGAAAACCACCGACGGCTTGGTGCGGGGCATGGAAGCAATGGACACCGGCTCACCCATCAGCGTCCCCGTAGGTGCCGGCACCCTCGGTCGAATTTTTAACGTCATTGGCGAACCCATCGACAATCAAGGGCCGGTCAACACCGATGTTACCTCTCCCATTCACCGTGATGCCCCAGCATTTACCGAATTAGAAACCAAGCCCTCCGTTTTTGAAACCGGCATCAAGGTGGTAGACTTGTTGGCTCCCTACCGGCGCGGCGGCAAAATCGGTCTGTTTGGCGGTGCCGGTGTTGGCAAAACCGTAATTATTCAAGAACTGATTAACAACATCGCCAAAGCACACGGCGGCGTATCCGTATTTGGCGGCGTGGGCGAACGCACCCGCGAAGGCAACGACCTTTACAACGAATTTAAAGAATCTGGCGTTATTAACGAAAAAAACCTCGGTGAATCCAAGGTCGCCCTCGTCTATGGCCAGATGAACGAGCCACCCGGAGCCCGGATGCGCGTTGGTCTGTCTGCTTTGACAATGGCGGAATACTTCCGCGATGTCAACAAGCAAGACGTGCTGCTGTTCATCGACAACATCTTCCGCTTCGTGCAAGCCGGTTCTGAAGTGTCCGCACTTTTAGGCCGGATGCCTTCCGCCGTGGGATATCAGCCCACGCTAGCGACGGAAATGGGTCAATTGCAAGAGCGCATTACCTCCACCACCGAAGGTTCAATTACCTCCATTCAAGCCGTTTACGTGCCGGCAGATGACTTGACCGACCCCGCGCCGGCAACCACCTTCGCTCACTTAGACGCCACCACCGTGCTGTCTCGTGCCCTGGCATCCAAAGGCATCTACCCAGCCGTTGACCCCTTAGATTCCACCTCCACCATGTTGCAACCCAGCGTTGTGGGTGAGGATCACTACAACACGGCGCGTGCGGTGCAATCAACCCTGCAACGTTATAAGGAACTTCAAGACATCATCGCCATCTTGGGCTTAGATGAATTGTCTGAAGACGACCGGCTCACCGTTGCCCGCGCCCGGAAGATTGAGCGGTTCTTGTCTCAACCCTTCTTCGTGGCAGAAATCTTCACCGGCGCTCCTGGCAAATATGTCAAGCTGGCAGACACCATCAAAGGATTTAAGATGATTCTGGCTGGTGAACTCGATGCACTGCCAGAACAAGCGTTTTACTTGGTCGGCGACATCAACGAAGCAATCGCCAAGGCCGAAAAAATGAAAGCTGAAGGCAAGTAATCACAAGGCGAGGATGTGGTAATTCTCCACGTCCCTAGCTTGCTGACCCGAAGCGGTGGGATGGCTGCACCAACTGAAGGTACGGGCATTGGTAAATTTTCCCATGCCCCATCCCCTGTGTTCCATTCGCAACTGACAACTGACAACAGACAACTAACCTATGACATTAACAGTTCGCGTAATTGCGCCCGGTACAACGGTTTGGGATGCCACCGCTCAAGAAGTCATTCTGCCCAGCACCACCGGCCAACTCGGTATTTTATCGGGACACGCTCCCCTACTGACAGCTCTCGATACCGGCGTGATGCGAGTCCGTCCCGATAAAGAGTGGGTGGCAATTGCCTTGATGGGTGGCTTTGCGGAAGTTGAAAACGACGAAGTCACCATTCTGGTTAATGGTGCACAGCGCGGCGAATCTATCAATCTTGAAGAAGCGCGTACAGCTTATAACCAAGCCCAAACCCGCGTCAATCAATCCCAGAGTGGCAACCGGCAAGAGCAAATTCAGGCCATGCAAGCACTCAAACGCGCCCGCGCCCGCTTTCAGGCTGCCGGCGGTATGGTGCAAGTCTAAGGAAACTAACAACAGAGGATAGAGGCATAATCACCCCGCTTCACTCTGTTATTAGGCTCTAGTCCCTATTCCCTAAACTCCCGCTTCAGATAGCAAAGGCTGCATCGTTTCCCAAGATAGCCCTTGCTGGATGTATTGGGGGTTATTTGGGTTATAGGGACTTGCCAGCCGGTCAATCGTGAGAAGTATTGCTTGATCTGGCAACACCGGCACCTCTGGATCGAAAGCGGTTGCGCGCATCAGTGAACTAGAAAAGCCCTTAAAAATCGCAATTTGATCCGCTTCTCCTTCTATCTCAGCCGTTACGATCAAAACTTCCTGCGGTCGCTTGGCTGTATATTTTTCCAAGCGCTGCCCAATCGAATTGTTCATTTCTACTGTTAATTGCTAACTCTTCAATAACGATTAGCGATTAGAAAGCAACTAAGGACAAGGAATAAATCAGTGACCCGTCGCAGATCGCCCCTGTAATTTCAGCTTCACCAACACAAAGTAGCTCAGGGACACCACGTAAATCAACAAACCCACAACACCCAGAAACCCTAGAAACTGGACTGTCGTATTCGCGTGGAAATACTGTTTAAACAGCAACGGTGGATCGATCCAAACTTGACAAAACCGGCTACTCAGTGCAGTTTTATCTACCGCACAACGCAGGAAAGGAATTTGGAATAGCGCACCCAAAGCGCTATAAACGGTAATCGCCCATCGCCAAGATGTAAAAGCCAGCTTCAAAGGGGACGGGGATTGATCGTCAATTTCTTCATTAATATCCACCCAAAACCACAAAGATATGGGGATCAAGACCCGAGCAATTACCGTGGCGACAAAGCTTAGAGGGATCGACGCAATCATTAAATAAAGCGTAATAGCAAGCAAGCTAGCCACCCGCCAATAAATAATTAACAAACGGACAATCGCCTCAGATTTTTGGACAAACGCCCAAATTAGCAAAATCAAGGGGATTACAATTGTAAATACAACCGCCAGCCGGTAATCTATCCAAACTAACGATTTAAACCAAGGTTCAGCAGGCATAGTTATTCAAAAAACAATCTTAGAGGAATCTATTGCCGATTCCCAGGCTAGCATTTTATTCTCACAATATCTCCTAGCACAAAAAACAAGCAACTGGAATCTTGTATGCAGTATTCCAGTTGCTTACCAGTTATCGGCTTTTCCGGAGTATTTGCCTAAAGCTTCAACCGACTTTACTCGTCATAGATCCGGCATTCAGCCGCATCAGGGTTGTCATCGCAGTATTTCTCAAGGGAATTCTTCGGCTTACTTTGACGTTGATGGGAGGCTTCAGCTTGCAGTTCTTCAACGACATCCCATGCAGCCGCACACTCACCGGAGGTTGCGCCATTAGTATCACAGGCAGCGCGAGCCTGTTCGCGCTCTTGTTCAATTTGTTTCTCGATGTTGCTCATAGATTTGGTGGTTTCAACAACGTTCTGTTAGTACCGGCAGAATTTCAAGATTTACTGCTCTTGAAATTTCACTCAGGTGTTGCCCCAGCAGACATTAAAACGCTGAAATGCTAGCAAGCTAGAATGCTGATTTTGCAATCGTTCTAACCTACTCTGCCCGCTCGCCTTTCGGCTACAACTTTCAAACGTTCAAACTCTATTCTGGATAGGCGCTCACTCACTATTGACACATAAATACAGCAGCCAGACTGTATCGCTCTGTATTTTTTAAGGTTTTGCCGTCAACCGAGCCTCGAAGTAAGTTTACACCTGAGTGCTGTCTCTATTAAATATGTTAACTCATGTTAAGAACGGATTTTCCCACTTCTTTACCCAGGCCCGCTTGTCTTCCACTCTATCTTCCTGAGCCGCTGTAGCCTACCATAGTCTGTGAGTCGCAAATACTTGCAGGCTAAACTAAAGCAGAGGTATAGCAGCCATCCTTCTCACACTGGCGCTCCTCTTCGGTGTGGTTCAACCGATTTAATCCTTGGAAGCCCCCGAATTCGACCTTACCATTTTGCGTTAGATTTACAAAGGATGAAAAGTAAATGCAAATCCTACAGCTATTAACTAGCCTAGGTAACAGACCATTGAACTCCAGTCCAACTCTAAATTCTAAACTTTAAAATGGTATAACCCTACGCTGTGAGAATTTCTCCGAGGGTAGAACCGATGGCAGACCAGATGAAGTGGACAAACGCCTTATCAACCCGTTCTTCGTTGGAAGCGGCAGTCAAAGAAGTTGTAGAACAAGCGCAACAGTCGTTGGACGCACCGGCAGATTTAGGGCTGGTATTTATTTCATCGGCCTTTGCCAGTGAGTATTCCCGGCTAATGCCCTTATTGCAAGAGTATTTATCAGTGCCGGCCTTAATTGGCTGTGGCGGCGGCGGCATCATCGGCATGAACCGGCAAAGCACGACCCAAGAAATCGAAGGAGAACCCGCCCTGAGTCTGACTCTAGCGCATTTGCCTGGAGTAGCCGTCCGGGCCTTTCATATCGCTAATGAAGACTTGCCCGACTTGGATAGCGCCCCAAACACCTGGGTCGATCTCATCGGCGTTGAGCCGGCAGATCAGCCTCAATTCATCCTCCTGTCAGATCCCTTCACATCTGGCATTAACGACCTGATCGAAGGACTTGATTTTGCGTACCCCGGTGCCTCCAAAATTGGGGGTTTGGCCAGCGGCAGTGGCATGGGATCTGGCATCGGATTGTTCTCTAACTATCGGCTGCACCGAGACGGCACGGTTGGCCTCGCCCTCAGTGGCAATATCATCATGGAAACCATCGTGGCCCAAGGATGCCGGCCCATTGGCCAAACTTACCACGTCAGTGCCGGTGAACGGAATGTCGTGCTAGGACTGGAAGAGCAAGCCATTGGGTGCGCCAAATCTCGAACCCCCTTAGAAGTGCTGCGCGAATTGATTCAAAGCCTCAACGAAGAAGACCGGCAACTCGCCCAGAACTCCCTATTTGTTGGCGTAGCGCGGGATGAATTTAAACAAGAACTTGATCGCGGCGACTTCTTAATCCGGACTTTGCTTGGAGTAGACCCCAAAGCCGGTGCCATTGCCATTGGAGATCGCGTCAGACCTGGACAGCGCATTCAATTCCACCTCCGCGACGCCCGAACCTCAGCCGAAGACCTGGAAATGCTCCTAGAACGCTATCAGAGACAGGCTTCTTCAACAGGTCTTCCTGCCGGCGTCGGCGCTTTAATGTTCTCCTGTGTAGGGCGCGGAGAAGGGCTTTACGGCAAAGCCAATTTTGACTCCCAACTGTTCAACCAGTATCTCAAAAATATCCCACTCAGTGGCTTCTTCTGCAATGGCGAAATTGGCCCCGTCTGCGGCAGCACCTTCTTGCACGGCTATACCTCAGTCTTTGGGATTTGCCGGCAACCCTAAGAAAGGATAAAACGTAAATAGTCAACCATCCAAGGAAGAATTTTCCATCTTCTTTCCCTGTCCCAGCGATCCAGTTCCCTCTTCTAACTACACACAACTGACCCCCGACAATGACCATTAAACCAACATCTGAGCAGATAAATACTTTGCAAAAGCTGTTCAACACCGGCGTTGAGCGAGCCAATACAATGTTGAATTATCTGACAGAATGGCCGCTTCACTTGCAGATGTCTGCGATTGAAATATTGTCGTCTCAGCAGCTGCAAGCCAAACTAGAGCAGCGAGTTAATACGGAATATGTCGCTGCAATGGAACTAGCCGTCAGAGGAGAATTTGAGGCAGTTGCTCAGCTAATTTTTCCCGCAGATAGTGCTGCTACCCTTGTAGAAGTGCTCGCCGATCCTGACCGGCGAAACCTCGACCAAGACACTCTCAAAATGAAAACCCTTAGCGAAGTCGGAAATATTTTCTTCAATGGGCTAATGGGTTCTCTGAGTAATGTCATCAATGGAGGCATTACTTATATGGCTCCCACCTATAAAGAAAATACAGTCAAGCATTTATTGGCATCAAGTGATTCAAATATTAAAGCAGTTGCAATATTAGGAAGAATTCAATTTAAAATTGAACAAATTCAAGTGAAAGGAGAGATTATTTTATTTTTAAAAATTTATCCGTTTGAAAATTTACTAGAAGACATCACTCAGAATAAATAGTAGATTATTGACTGTTAGTAAATTAGCGAGGCTGAGGTTATAGATTTTAAATAATTTTGCTAACAATTTATTTTGATAAAATTGTGGAAGCCATCAAGAAGTTCTGCCGGCACTTAGATTTTGCTTATTTTTCTAAAAAATGTTAATAAGGGCGAATTGAGCTAGTAAAATTTTCCATTAGACAAATAACCTTAGCTCAAAACCCGCCCGTGGCATCAAAAAAATCTTCGCTGGGTGCAGATATTAAAGCAAGAGTGTCGCGTGGTTGTCGATGCTGTCAGTCGCGCTAAACGCTTCAAAATATCGGCGCACTGGTGAGGGAAAATCAGAGAAATCAAACATCGCATCACCCATCGCAATATCTGCCCAAAAATAGCGCAGACTGGCAACCAGCGGTTCTGCCTGTGCCGGCGGCAAATTTAAAGGCGCTTCTGTTAAAAGTCGCATCATAAAAGGATAACTGCGCTCACCCATCCACTCTCGCGATTGCTGTGGCAACGCCGGCATATCAGGCACAGCCTCCACCCGATGGGTTTCAATTTGCAACTGCTTTTTACCTTGCGCGTCCATTTGAAATTGCAAAACTCGATAGGGATGCGGATAACTTACTAAAGAGCCGGTCGTGATATCGTAGATCCCATGATTTTCCGCAACATCCTGAACGTGTAAATGGCCGGTAAAGACCAACTGCGCCCCCGCCTGCCGCAGCAATTCTAACAGTGCCGGTGCATTCTCCAGCATATAGCGCCGGCCTAAAGAATGGCGCGATTGCCCCGGTAGATGTTCTACAACATTGTGATGCACCATTACCATCACCACCGGCTCATCAGCAGCACTTAAAACTTCTTTCAGCCACGCGATCTGCTCATCATCCAAACGCCCAAAAGGCAGTTGTTTGCCTTCCCCATCAAACTGGTTAGAATTCAAACAGATCAGCCGCACTCCCGGCAAAATTTCGTGGGTGTAATAAAGCTGTTGCGGGTTGTCATAACCTTGCCGCAGATAGTAACTAGGAAAATCTGCCAAACCAATGGATCGCTCATTGGGCAGCAGTTGCGGGACATCATGATTTCCCGGCACCACGTAAACTGGAAAAGGCAGTTGAGCGAGCCGATCAGACAGCCAAGCATGATTCTCCGGTTCACCATGCTGTGTCAAGTCCCCCGGTAGCAACAGAAAATCAAGATCCAGCTTAGCTAGATGCTTGAAGACAATTTCCAGCGCCGGAATACTGACTTCTACCAGATGAAAGCGGCTAGGATGATCCCATATCGTGTGAGGAAGCCCAATGTGGGGGTCACTCACTACCGCAAAGCGAAAATTTAGATTCATAATGAAAACTTAACAAAATGAGATGCTGTAAATTTCCCGTGTTCCGTAAGGCGAGGGCTAGGAACGTTAGGCTAGGGAAGATATTCCTGTAACAATTTTTACTGCTTACAGTGAAATTTGGTCTTTCCAATAGTCTTAACTCGCACAGTGCCGGCAGAAAATTCCCACAAAAGCTGATTTTGTCGCTTGCTGAGTAAGAAACTGTTGGCGCAAAAAAAAAGTGGTAGCGGGTTTAGCGGGAAAACAATTGACAAAATCACACAAGTCTGTAAATAGAATTTTAAAATCTCCGGATCGGATCGATGAGTGAAACTGATATGTCTAGCAACCAACATTTCCCAGAGGCAAACGACTCAGAGCGTGTACTCACATCCCAACAGACGGATGAACCGGCTAACCAGTCAGAACAAGACGCCGAAGACTGGCTAACTGTTAATTTCCCGAACGCCATCAGGATCGATGAAATCGAGGGCAAAATTGTTGAGGAACCGGCACCGCCCCCCGTGCCAGAACAGCCCCAGACAACAGCCATTGCACCTTGGTCAACTTCCGCACCGTTTTTGTCAGAAAGTGATGCCGGCATAACGAATCTTGGCGAGCTCATCGCACTGGTTCAACAACTTCGCCAGCGCAACTATGAACTAAGCCAGCGCGTGATTTCTGTCGAAAACGCACTTCATAACTGTCAAAATGCAGTGCAGATGCAGCAAACGCTCTCCCAATCCCAAGAAACTCTATTAACCCAAAGAACCCAAGATTTAGAAGCCGCTCAAGCGCACATCATCCAGCTTACTCACAAACTCGAAACCGCCTATCAAGAATCCCAGTGCCAGAAACAATTGATTTCTAGCTTGTCAGAGCAGTTAGAAATCAGTCAGCAACGACTGGCTCAAATCGAGCGGGAATGCACCGTCACACAGCAGCGATACAGCGAACAGTCTCACCGGCTTCTGCAAACAGAAACTACCTGCCGGGATTTACGAGCACGTCTACACCGGCAGCAACGCCACACCTTGCAATTAAAAGCCGCTCTGGAAAAATGTTTAGAGATGCCTGAGTCCTCAAATGCATCGAAAGAAGCCGCATTTAGGGAAGAGACGAATAGCGAAATCATCGCAGCAGGGGAAGAAGAACTCAAGGAAACGGAAGATCAAGAAAGAACAATAGAAGCGCTCACTCAACAACTCAACTTCCAACATCCAACCGTTGATGCGCCGGTGCCCATTGCCAGTAAAGCAGATCCCATCAAACCTTGGGCGGCACCACCGGCAGAGATGGGTGAGCCGGCAACTTCTCAACCTTTAGATTCCCCAACCACACCTGTAACTGCGGATCTGACGGTGAATGATTATCTAAGCACCCCAAGCGAGCCGGCAGACTCTTACGACTCAAGCCCAGCAGCCAACAACACCGAAACTCGTCTGTGGCAAGAGTTAGCCCAATTGATAGACTCAGCCGCCTCCCTGGCAAATCTCCACTCACCGGCTGCCCTTACCCCAGCAGAGCCGGCATTCGCACCGGCTGCTAATCAAAATAGTGAAGTTGGAGAACTCGTAAATACAGAAGGAGAACACCCAGCACGGGAACGGGGCCAAAATTTAATCTTCAACCCACCCAATCCAAAATCCGATGCTCCCGAACCCCAGCCGGCAGCCACCAGCAAAGCTTCAGACACCACACTCCCAAATTGGCCATCGCCAATCGTTTATCCCCAACAGCCCCCCAAAAAGCGGCAATCACTCGCGGCAATTGACCTGCCAACCTTTCCCCGAATCAAGTAAAAATCAGCCTTGGGCGTGGGGAATTTTGGAATGAGCAGGGGGAGATGGAAAGAAGCTAACAGACACCCCCTAATCTCCGAATCCCCGCCCATTCCCAAAAAATAAGTGGGTTAAACTCTATAAAAACTCCCCTTCACACTTCGCAACTCGCCTTTCCCTGCCCAGCGCTGAGAGCTGAGCACTCTTCTGAGGACGCCCTAAGCCATCCGTGAGCGCGTAACTGATAGCCAGGAGCCACAGCCAAAGCGCGGGGTAACGCGGTTCTAGCCAAGGCTGAACCCGCCGGCTGAACGGTGGCACCCACCACCACAGCCAGCTATTGAGAGACTCAAGGGTAAAGTTCAGGTACGCACCTCCCCAGCGCAGCACATCTTGGAGGTTGACAAAATTTAGAATCCATATTAAGAGAGATGGATTTTTCCAAGCTGCTTCTAGGGCGAGCCGGTTAAACATCAGCCAATCGACCCGGTCTTTAATAAACGTCTCAGCCACGACTTCTTTTTGCTGGGCTAGAATCCCGAAAAAGGTATTCAAGATGGCATTAATCTGCTGGGGTTGGATGAATTTACCCGTCGGCACCATCATGCCTTTAGAAAACAGCCAAGTCACAGAGACGTTGCTTTGATAGGCGCGAATTTGGTTCAAATGACCGGCACTGAGGAGATCGTGCTTGAGTGCAGTATCCAGCAGTTCAGTTAAGCGCGGCAAATTGCGAACCAAAGAACCAAAGCCGGTGAAGACAAGGGGAGATTGGAGAGAGGCGGCATCGCCAATCGCAATCAGCCGGTCAACGGCCACTTTGCGATCACTGCTGCCCATACTAAAATGGCCCGGAATGTAACCGAACGTCGCTTTTTTCCAAACTAGCTTGTCCATATCGCATCGGCGATACTCTGGCAAAATCGTGAAAAAGTCCTCGTACATCTCCAGCAAGGAACCGGGATTTGTGCGGTTTACCTGATGGTAGTGGAACAAATAAACCGTCAGTTCCTCACCGGCAGCCGGAAATAACTCCCAAATCAGCTGCCGGCCCCGCGAGATATCTCCATGAGTGTTGAGCACATCCCCATACTGGGAATCCCACACCCCTGGCTCAAATCCGCTATCAATCACTGCACCCACGGTCGGGCATACACTGTCAAATGCGCGCCCACCGTTGAGCTGCCAAGCAATGGGAGAAGCGGTTCCCATCGCATCCACCAGCAAACGACCTGTCGCTTGCCCTTCACTGCCGGTGGGCAAATGCTTGGTTTGAACGGCAACTTGAGCCGGTTCGACATCCGCCCGGATAAACTCGGTTTCATCCCAAATCTCACCGCCGGCAGATTTAAGTTTTTCTCCACACAAGCGCAGCAGATGTTCAGCATCCAGCGCTACATTCAGCACCTTCGGGGTATGGAGAACCGGCGCTTTTGCTATCGGTGGATTATTGGCATCAAAAAACTTGTGAAACCCATCTTTGTATTCCCGTGCGATTATACTTTCCACCTCAACCGGGGTAAACAAACCCAAATCTATTAAGCTTTGGATCTCATTGCGGGAAATATTCCACTCGCGATTCATACGGCCAAACGGCAGCCGTTCCAGTAGCAACACCCGGTAGCCTAACTTCGCCATTACCGCCGCGTGGATCACGCCCAAAGCGCCCCCCACATAGATTAGGTCATAAGAAGAGTTCCGAGAAGATCGCTCTCCTTCTCCCCCTCTTCCTCTCTCCCTCTCTTCCCCAGAGAACACAACCTGACGCGGTTTTTGCGGATTCCGCACCCCCTCCCGCCAGCGTTGTTCCCACCAGTAGACGCGCTTGAGGTCATATTCACCATTGGGGAATTTCTGAAAGTATTTAACGGTTTGTGGGTAAGCCGGTGCGAGTGCCTCAAAGATAGACTGCTGCGACAGATCGACTGCCGGTGGTTCTGGATATTGATGGGGGAACTGCTGTCTCAGGCCGGCAGTCAGATTTTCCAACAGTTGGCTTTCTCGAACTACCTGCTTTTCTGCCCAGCGAAACACCTTCAAATACGTTGTTCGCTGCACCGACCAAACAAAGACTGACAGTTCCTCCGTTGGTAAGGGCAAAGTTGAGGCAGTGAGAGAGGTTTGACTGTCCCCCTCTTCTCCTCTCCCTCTTTCCCCGCCTTGGTTCTGGGAAAACTGCACTCGGATGCCGTCAGGGGTGAGCAGTTTTTCCCCAGTTCCTGGCTGAAAATCTTGTTGCAACCAGCGTCTTACGGCATCTCTATCCGGGGTTGGAATTTCCAAGTAGAGGATTTCTTTCATCTAGGGTGCATTAACTCCGATAAATAACCTAAAGACAGAGTAGACAACGGTACAAAGTGCGCTACACTTCCGGATACTGAATTAAAACAGCTTAAAAAAAGTTTACACAGTTCTCATAGTTTCTTAGTTTCTTAACCCAAAATAAATTGCTTTAACTTGCCATGAATTATCCCATTCCCAGCAATCAACAAGAAATTGTGGCGATGCAAACCGAGCCGGTCGATGAAGAGTTGGTCGCGGCTGCCATCGCCGGCGTAATTAAAATTACTCGCTCTGAAGGTCGTTCCTTAGACCAATTAATGGCTGAGGTGCTAGCCGACGACAATCTCCTCGACAAGGTGCAAAGACGCTGGCTCAGCGATGTTGTGGCTCAGGCTTGGGAATGTCTGTCTTAGTCTTGAGTACCCAGTGCGCTGAGCGAGAAAGAGAAAGTCACAAATTGGAAAATCAGCGCTACTTTTTTTCTAGTAGCTTAAATATTCTGAGAATCAATAAACATAGGGTGACCCCTATTATTCCGAGTTGCCATAAACCACAACCGGCAGCAACCCCTAAAGCCGCTGAAACCCAAATTGCTGCCGCTGAGGTTAAGCCGCGAATTTTAAACTTTCCAGTTTCCTGCTGAGACTGGCTAATAATTTCCCCAGCCCCAAGAAAACCTATGCCGGTTGAGACTCCCTGCATCACCCGGCTGATAGTGTCGGAAACATCTTCAGCGGTTCCGAGTTGGAGAGGGACGATCACAAAAATTGCGGCCCCAAGGCTAACCAACGTATGTGTTCTTAAGCCCGCCGGTTTTCCCTTGAGTTGACGTTCCCAACCAATGCCGGCACCGAAAAGCATTGCAAGGCCAAGCCGGAAAATTATACCGATCCAATCATTAGGGGCTAGCACGTTACAAACCAAACCTCAGAAGAAGAACCGATGCCGGCATCCATTGCGTTGATAGCAATTGTCAGCGTAATTGCTATAAATTTCCTAAAATGGTAATTCGTCGAGCGCTCAAAATTACTGGAGTTCGACTTCTCGCTTGACATCAATTAATACGCGATCACCCCGCATCAGCTGATACTCGCCGCGCCAGACGCCTGGAATCAGGGGGCGCTCTTTATTATTGCGTTTGCCGGCATAGTTCATCCACACCCGATTTGATTCATCAATCTCTCGTTTATCGTCCACAATGGCTTTACCATCAGGAGCAAATATCCGGACTTGCTGAGTATCTCCTTTGAGGACGCCATAGGCGTGCACCCAAAATAATAAGGCAGGACTATCCTGTGGGAACGTTGTCTCAGTAAAGCGTCCTTCCCACAGGTCATTCATTTTGGGGGGTTGAGTGGAAAAACCGGCACGGATCAGGCCGGTGGGTGTGTAAGCAATGGGTTGATCCCATAACGGGCGCGCCTCGATTTTGCAGCCGGTTTCATCAGTTGGCCCAACAAAGGGGTCTACAACTTTACCTTGGTAACGAACACTGAGGTGTACATGGGGAAAAGAAGCTAAGCCTGAGGAGCCGATCATGCCCAATACAGCGCCTTTTTCAACCTCGGTTCCCGCTTGGGCAACCACGCTACCATTGCGGAGGTGGCAGTATTGAGTTTGCCAGCCGTTGGCGTGTTCGATGACCACACCATTGCCACACTCTTTGCCTTCTACGGCGTCTTTAGTCGTCAGATCTTCAACGCGTCGGTCGGGTTCTCCATCGCGTACGCGCAGCACTTTACCGGCTGCTGAGGCTTTGACAGCAACACCGGCTGCCATCGTCTTTTCGTCAGGAATGGCAAAGTCTGTGCCATTGTGCTCGTCATAGGTTAAGCGACCGCAATTAAAATCAACGGCTTCTGGGCCTGGATCGCGGTCTAAATGGTGCATGATAAAGCAATCTTTGCCAAGCTTGCAGTCAATTGGGATACCTAATTGGAAATCACTATTTGATTGAGCAATTGTGGGTGCTGAGATGGCTGCCGGTTTTGCATTGGATTGAGTGATCGTGGGTGCTAAGGTAGCTGCCGGCTTTGCAATTGTCGTTGACTGTTGACCAAGGCAACTGGGCAGACTGGACAGCGCAACGGTGAGCAGGAAGATAAAAAAATGTTTTTTGGATACTGAAATCATTGTCGCTATGACCGTTTAAGTAGGAAGCTTTGACGAAGGTTGTGGAAGCAGGTTTCGTTGAAGCCAAGATTGAAGCGCTTGCCGGTGTGGTCAATCTGCTAAGTTTTTCGGCAGGATGAATAAAAGCGATAACGGCTTTCAGTAAGCCAAACGCCTACTGCCGCACTGCGGAGAAAGAAGGCTGGCTAAGAAGCCGGTGTTATCCAAGTTTGGGCTAATTTGCTGTAGACGACTCACCCCTGTGCTCACCCTAGCTACTACACATCATGCGTTATAAGCTTTTATCATTGCTCTCGACAATTCGGATTGTGGGACTGCTAGTTGCCGCCTTCGCGATGTGGGGTTTTGTCCAAATCGCTGATGAAGTGCTCGATAAGGAAACTCAAGCCATTGACACGGCAATTTTACTCGCTCTGAAGCGCTCTCACACTCCGCTGCTGGATCAATTGATGCTTGGTGTGACGTTTTTGGGGGAACCGACTTTTTTGCTGGTAATCTGTCTTTGCTTAGGAGTTTTGTTGCTATTCGTCAAGCGCCAGACAGAAGCCACAACTTTAGCGATTGCGGCTGCCGGCGCAGTTGGCTTAAATTATTTGCTTAAAGTTCTATTTTCCCGTGACAGGCCGGCTTTGTGGGAGCGCGTGATTGATGTGGGTCAATACAGTTTCCCTAGCGGTCATGCAATGGTTTCGATGGTGATTTACGGTTTAATTGGGTTTTTGGTGGCAAATCGCTTTCCCCGGTGGCGCTGGTTGATTGTGACGCTGACAATTGGGTTAATTACGGCGATTGGGTTAAGCCGGCTTTATCTAGGCGTTCACTGGCCAACTGATGTGGTTGCGGGATATTCAGCCGGCTTGGTATGGCTGCTGACTTGTATTCTCAGTCTGGAAGTTTGGAGTTTTTATCGTTCTGCTGCCGGTGAAAATGAGGATCAATCTTTAAGTCAAAATTAAAAGATTTTGTCAAGGTTCTGCGGGAGTAATCTTTAATCTCTCGATCTTGCTAATCCCTATTCTCTGGTTCATTAATTTTCGAGAAACCTTTACCATATAAGGGTTTCTCGTTTTTTATAACAATGTTAAGAATTTCTTATATTTGGATACTCTCAAAAAAAAACAGTAACGTTCGTAACAAATTTATAAGTCTTCATGACTTTTTCATATTTAACCGTTAACTTAATAATAGATAGTCAGCTTGGTGAGGAAGAAGTTATGGTTGCGGTACAAATCAGGATGGATGAAGATTTAGACCAGGAAGAAGCGATTAAATATCGCTCTGGCCAAAAGGTTGAGCTAAAGCAGCGTCCTGGTGTTGTCCATACCATTGCTGAGTATGATCCCATGATGGTGCCGCCCATCTGGTTAGAAAATGACCCCCAGCCCAGATATCCTGAAGAATTAAGATTAGTTCGTCATTCTCCTGTAAGCGTCGGTTCGGTGCAGCTACCAGGAGGTTGCAAGGTACGGTATTTAGATGTGCAAGGGCGCGTGCGGGTGATCAGCAAAACCTGCTGATAAATTAAGTATTTTTGCTGACTATCGGTGCCGTGCGTGAACCAAGCCGACGGCACTCATTATTAAACCGCAGATGAACGAACTATCCGTTTATCTGCGGTTTCTGCTTTGGAATGTTGTTAAAGGGTGTGATACCCAATCCGGTTAGGGTTAGCAACCCAAAAATCGAGTGCCACAGACACACCCGCCCGAATTGCCGACTGTGTTTCACTCCCCAAAAAAAGAGTCACAGTTAACCGGATTGGGTATTACTCCTTCGAGGTTCCACTCAGTTATTCAGATTTCAGAGATGCCAGATCAATTACAAAGCGATATTTCACATCGGACTTGAGCAGTCGCTCGTAGGCTTCGTTGACCTTCTGGATGGGGATGACTTCAACATCGGCGGTGATATTGTGTTCACCGCAAAAGTCGAGCATCTCTTGGGTTTCCGCGATGCCGCCGATCATAGACCCAGAAAGACTGCGGCGACCCATAATCAGACTAAATGCCGCGACATCTAGAGGCTTTTCAGGCGCACCAACCAGGGTGATGTTACCGTCGAGGCGGAGCAGGTTGAGATAAGCATTAATGTCGTGCTTGGCGGCGACGGTATCGAGGATAAAATCGAAGCTACCAGCGTGCTTTTGCATCTCGTCAGCATTGTGGGAAACAACAACTTCATCGGCACCCAGGCGGAGCGCGTCTTCTTTCTTGTCGGGGGACGTGGTAAAGACAACAACGTGCGCTCCCATTGCATGAGCAAGCTTCACGCCCATGTGCCCCAATCCGCCCAGACCGACCACACCTACTTTCTTACCCTCTGTGACTCCCCAATGACGCAGTGGCGAATACGTGGTAATGCCTGCACACAGAAGCGGCGCAACTCCAGCTAGATCGAGGTTTGGGGGAACGCGCAGCACGAAGCGTTGATCGACAACAATGCTATTGGAATAGCCACCATAGGTAACTGGAGCGGTCTTGTGCTTGTCTGGGGAGTTGTAGGTGAAGATCGCATTTTGGCAAAACTGCTCAAAGCCAGCCTTGCAATTGGGACAGTGACCATCCGAATCGACCATGCAGCCAACTCCCACTAGATCGCCCGACTTGAACTGGGTTACTGCTGAACCGACTTGAGTGACCCGTCCAACAATCTCATGACCGGGAACGATCGGGTAGGTTGTGGACATGAAATCGCTCCACTCGTCCCGCACTGAATGGAGGTCGGAGTGGCAGATGCCACAGAAGAGAATTTCAATCTGAACGTCGTGCTCAGTAGGATCGCGCCGTGCGATCGTGTCGGAGGCCAGCGGTGATGTTGCACTGACTGCGGAGTAAGCTTTGGCGTTGTACATAATATTGATGCTCCAATCTGGAAGATAAGCTGCTTTACTTGTACTCGGTCTTGAATCTGTCCTGGTATTGTTCGTCGCTGACTTTTTCCAGCCAGTCCACGAGTTTGCCGTCGAGTACCTCCTGAGTAGCGAGATGAGTCATCGCCGTTGGCGGTGAAGGTGACGATGGCGACAATGCTTTGTTGTCGTGCGTTTAGGGTTTGATCGGGTTGGCGACGAACATTACTGCACCGTTTGACCGCCATCGACGACTAGGGCGTGTCCGACGACAAAGGCAGCCGCGTCCGAACACAGCCAGACGACAGCCGCAGCGATCTCCTCAGGCTTGCCCATCCGTCCGATCGGCTCCTCCGCGATTACCTGTTCGCGTCCTTCAGCAGTGCCGCCAGTGAAGCGATCCATCATTGGTGTATCAATGTAACCGGGGGCAACGGCGTTGACACGGATGTTCTGCGAGGCGTAGTCGAGAGCCGCCGACTTGGTGAGTCCGATCACGCCGTGTTTTGCTGCGGTGTATGCGGCTCCGCCCTTGATGCCTATGACACCGGCTCCCGATGACGTGTTCACGATCGCGCCACCGCCTTGCTTGAGTAACAGCGGGATTTCATACTTCATGCACAGAAAAACGCCGCGCAGGTTGATGTCTACGATCCGATCCCACTCTTCCTCTTCGATTTCCGCTGTTGCTGCATTCTTCTGTTCCACACCAGCGTTATTAAAAGCAAAGTCTAACCGTCCGAAGGTCTCGATGGTCTTGTCCAGAGCCGCCTTCACGTCCTCGGCTTGCGTTACGTTGCATATGACGGCGATCGCTCGTCCGCCTAGGTCTTCGATCATACGTGCCGTTTCTTGATTGCCCTGTTCCGAAACGTCGGCGACCACCACATGAGCGCCTTTACGGGCAAACGCCAGCGCCGTAGCTCGACCAATGCCGTTCGCTGCTCCGGTTACAAAGGCCACCTTGCCTATGAAATTTCCATTCGAGTTGGGTAGCATGATTTATCTGCTGCCAGTTGCTCGCTTATTCGCTGAGATGTGTTGTGAAGAAGGACTGAAGCTTGTCCCAAGGAATGAGATTCACCCGAGCGTACAAATCGACATGGCCAGCGTTCGCAACGAAGTAGAGTTCCTTTGGCTCGGCTGCGCGCTTGTAAGCATCTTCACTGAACTCTCTGGAGTGTGCCTCTGCGCCCGTGATGAACAGCATGGGACGAGGCGAAATCGTCTCGATGTCATTGAACGGGTAAAAGTTCAGGAATTTGACGTTGCTGGTAAGTGTCGGGTGCGTTGTAAGTTTCGGTGACGAACCTTTGGGGGTGTATTCGCCCCGGGGAGTGCGGTAGAAGTCATAAAACTCGCGCTCAATAGCGGTGGAGTTCTCATTCAGTTCATGCACGGTTCCGCTTGTGTATTTGGTCTCGTCGCCCGTGAACTCCATATAGCGTTGCTCAGACGCCTCTGCGATGGCTTTCTTTCTCTGTTCGAGGGTCGTAGAATGCCTAAGCCCGTTACGGTTGGCCGCACCCATGTCATACATACTGACCGTCGCAATGGCCTTCAGACGCGGGTCGATCTTGGCGGCGCTGATGACGAAACTGCCACTGCCGCAAATCCCGAGAACGCCAATCCGGTTCCTATCAACGAATGGTCGAGTGCCCAGAAAATCGACCGCAGCACTGAAATCCTCGGCATAAATATCCGGCGAAACAACGTTGCGGGGCCGCCCCTCACTCTCGCCCCAGAAGGACAAATCGAGGGACAAGGTGACGAATCCCTGCTCAGCCAGCTTTTGGGCATACAGATTTGAGCTCTGTTCTTTGACGGCACCCATTGGGTGTCCGACTATGATTGCGGGATTCTTGGCGTTCTGATTCAAGTCTTTGGGAATGAAGAGATTCCCGACAACTTGCATGTAGTATTGGTTTTTGAACGTAACTTTTTGCATGGTCACCTGGTTGCTCTTATAGAAGTTGTCTGCCCCCTCGACCACAGCGGACTGCTGCGCGAGTGCTTGGGGGTTCTTACCCGATACGTGTGTTTTGTCGAGTGCAAATGCCGCCGCTGTGCAGATTGCACTCATCAAGAGGGTTGGTATTAGAACGCGGCCTTTCATTGAGTTCTCCATCTGTTTCATTTCCGTTCCTCGATGTTTGTGCTTCGTCATGCAAAGCTTTCCCACAGCGACAGATGTCTGCCGTGGATTTGAGGATGCTTCTCGTGCGATCGTGAGAAAGCTTGACCAAACAAATTTGAGTTTTCTCTTGAAGAGAAATCCAGACGCTTACAAGCAGCCGGAATCGCTTTTCATTGCTTTAACCTCATTCTATGAATCCTGAAAGGCAAGCAATAAAACGATCGTCTAAGATCGTTGTACAATCCTGCAAACCTATAGCAGTTTCGATTCAAGGCACGCTAGATTTTTGTCCAGACCTGGCACTGCCAACCCTTTCTGGACATTGATGGGTCTAAATTTTGTTTGAATCGGTATTAAAAATGGACGCTACAAGAACGAGTGGAAAGTCCGATAGAGCATTGATGAATGCTTCTCATGCAAAGCGTGAGGCAGACCGGGCGCAAGCCAACCGAGAGGAATTGACGGAGCGGATTGCACAAGCGATTCATCAGGATGGAACGAGCGAGCCGCTGAAGGGTTTGCATCTGCACCGATTCTCCTCGCCGATGGAAGCTTGTCATACTGCCTCTATCCCATCCTTTTGTGTGCTCGCTCAGGGTAGCAAAGAAATCCTGCTAGGCAGCGATCGCTATCAGTACGACCCGGCACATTATCTACTGGTGACGGTCGAACTGCCGATCATCAGCCAAATTCTGGAAGCGTCCAAGGCGCAACCGTGCCTGAGCTTTCGCCTCGATCTCGATGCCACCCTGGTCGGTTCGGTCATGGTTGAGGCGGGCTATCCCTCAGTACAAAGGGGTGCCAATGTCAAAGCGATCGACGTCAGTCCACTGGATGCTAATCTGCTGGATGCGGTGGTGCGGCTCGTCAGGCTTCTAGACTCTCCGGCTGAAACTCATGTGCTCGCACCCTTAATTAAGCGGGAAATCATCTACCGGCTCCTAATGGGAACGCAAGGGAATCGGCTGCGCCAGATTGCTGTTCTCGGTGGCTACACCCACCACATTGCCAGAGCCGTCGATCGCCTTCGGAAGGACTTTAACCAGCCGCTTCGCATTGAAGACATCGCCCGAGAGTTGGGTATGAGCGTTTCAGGCTTTCACCATCACTTCAAGTCTGTCACTGCCATGAGTCCGTTGCAGTTCCAGAAGCAACTGCGGCTCCAGGAGGCTCGCCGTCTGATGTTGGGGCAAAACCTGGATGCGACCAGTGTTGCCTACCGCGTGGGGTATGACGATGCCTCGCACTTTAATCGGGAGTACAAGCGGCTCTTTGGCGCGCCACCGATGCGCGATGTGGAGCGATTGCGAGAAGCGACTAGGAACACTGCTATTGCAGTTGAAGAGTTAGTTAGAACAAAGACTTGAAGGCATTATCCACGGTATCCCAGAAATTTTCAAAGAGGTGTTCGCTGTCAGGGGCAGGCATTGTCAGGAGCCATCGCTCTCTTAATTTTCTTGATTATATGTCCTAACCTAACTATTCCTTCAATTGCTATAGACCAGCGATTTCATTTAATTAACTTGACCGACTTAATCAGTTGCTTTAGCCTGATGCCGGCAGTTAGAGCAATTCATTCTGCGCGGATATCAACACAGTCTGCGAATATTATCTGGCGGCGCAGTATTTGGCCTCGTATTGTGGAAAAGACTTGAAACCGGCACCAGCGAATGACAACAGACGAGCAATTTTTACCCACGGCAAAACAACCCCCGCGCCTAATGTCTCTCGATGTGTTTCGAGGCATTGCAATCACCGGCATGATTTTAGTCAACAATCCAGGTAGCTGGGATTATGTTTATGCTCCCCTAAAACACGCAGAATGGCACGGCTGCACCCCAACAGACTTAGTTTTTCCCTTCTTCTTATTTATTGTCGGTGTGGCAATGGCTTTCTCCCTCTGCAAATACACCCCAGAAAATCGCCCAACTGCTGCCATTTATAGGCGGATCGTCCGCAGATGTGTCTTTTTATTTGCCCTTGGGTTATTACTAGCCGTTATTTCTTTAATTCTCGATTGGCTGTTTAATGCGAAACCCCTTGATTTCAGCACCATTCGCATTATGGGTGTCTTGCAGCGCATCAGTTTGTGTTACTTGATATCTAGCGCGATTATTCTCCACCTACCGCGCAAAACTCAATGGGTACTTGCAGCCATAATATTGCTAGGATATTGGGCACTAATGCAACTCATTCCCGTACCCGGATATGGTGCCGGCAACCTCTCTCCCCACGGCGAAGGCAGCTTAGCGGCTTACATTGATCGGCTAATTTTTACCCCTGCACACTTGCTAAAGCGTGACATCGGATTCGATCCAGAAGGACTATTTAGCACCATTCCTGCCGTCGTTAGTGTTCTTATTGGTTACTTTACAGGGGAGTGGGTGCGCCGGCACAAGGTACAAACAGAAATTAGCGTGCAATTGGCGATTGCCGGCCTTTGTTGCGTAATTGTCGGGCATTTATGGGGGTTGATATTTCCCATCAATAAGCAGCTTTGGACAAGTTCCTACGTCATTTTTACCAGTGGTTGGGCGTTACTGTTGCTTGTCGGCTTGTACGATATTTTAGAAGTTCGCAACTGGCGTAAGTGGGCATGGCCATTTGAAGTAATGGGGTTGAATGCTATTTTTCTTTTCCTCGCCTCTGGTACTGTTGCCCGCTTTCTAATTAAGACTCATATCGGTGCCGGTCAAGATGCCCCGACAACTTACACTTGGATCTACGAGAACTTATTTCGACCGTGGGCCGGCGCGGTAAACGGTTCCCTCGCTTTTGCTATCACGACCGTCTTTCTGTGGTGGTTAATTCTTTATTTCATGTACCGAAAAAAGTGGTTTTTAAAGCTTTGAAAGAAAACCTCATTATTTAATCTTAGCAATTTTTTGATTGCCCTACTCTGTGATTAGTTAGTGACGGCTCAATAAAAAAAAAGCTTGGTATGCCGGCATCTTGCCAGCTAAAACTTGAACACCGATGGAGCATTGCTGCTATTTTTACATAAATTTAAAACCTTGGTTAGAGAACTACTCTCTACAAGAATTAGAGACGTTATATTGAGCAAAATAGAATAGAAAGTATCAACCCCACCTACGATTATCTGTGGATTTTAAGCCAAAAAATTATATTTTATTCCCTCAAATCCTACAAAAAAGGCAAAAGAACGGAGTCTTTCTTTTGCCTTATCTATTTTCAATTTTGCCTTTAAAGTCGCTGAAGCAAATTTTTCCCGTGAGTATCAGTTCCACAGGTTTTTAATAACCCATAAGAGGCACTAAATTGTTCCACGACCTGCGTTTGTTTAGGGCTAGAACGCCAAGGATTTGGATTATTGTAAGCGTAGTAAGCTTCCACACCATCAATCCCTAATTCAGCCGCTGCTGGAATTAACTTCGTTTCTGAGATGCGATACCGTGCGGGATGCGCTAAAACTGCCAAACCCCCAGCTTCCTGAATTGCAGAAATTACAAAGCCGGCTTGATAATCACTTCCCTGTGTTCCCTTTCCTTGTAAATAAGGCTGCATACGCGGGTGCTCTGGGTCAAAAGCATAGCCTAAAATGTGTACCTCACATCCTAGTAAATCAGCATTTACTTCAACGCCAACCCACAGGTGGGGCGCTTGTGGGTATTCAGAATTGAGAATTGAGGAATGAGAATGATTTTTCTCATAATTCACTTTCAATTCTTTTTGATCTTTTTGCCATTGGTCTAACCAGTGTTGGGCCAGCTTATAGCCGTTAACACTGTGGTGATCGGTAATTGCCAGCCCTTTAAGACCAATTGCGATGGCTTGTTCAATCAACATCTGTGGCTGTAGCTGGCCGTCAGAGTGGACTGTATGCATATGAAAGTTATAGGAACGCGGACAACTTTCTGCATGAATCGTTTTAAAGACTTGCTTTAGTGCCGGCATATTCTGTGCTGCCGGCTTGGGCGAAGCAAAAGCCTGAGCAAGATTGACTGCCATGACTGCCTCAAAAGGAGTGGGTTCTTGTCTAATATATCTAAATATTTCTAAAACGGGAGTGACCGCAGGGTGCTAAAAGTCGCCTTTACCAAAAAGTTGTCTAATGCATCAGGCCCTACAGCCCCTCCATTTCGGCTGCATATCGAATTTGAAGTTCCTAGTGGCTTGATTGTGCTATTTGGACAGTCTGGCTGTGGAAAAAGTTCCACCCTCATGGCGATCGCCGGCTTAATGTATCCAGATTGGGGTTATATAAAAGTATCAGAGACAACATTTTTAGATACAGACCGGCACATCAATTTACCAGCGCATCGGCGACAAGTTGGATATGTTTTTCAAAATTATGCATTATTTCCCCATCTAAATGTTGCTGAAAATATCAGTTTTGGGTTAAACCACTGGCACCGGCACCACCGCCAACAGCGAATTGCAGAATTAGTTGAGCTGTTAGAACTTCAAGACTTGGTGCATCTGCCGGTGAGGCAAATCTCTGGGGGACAGGCTCAACGAGTTGCCATTGCCCGTGCTGTTGCACCCTACCCAAAAATCCTTTTATTAGATGAACCGTTCAGTGCCCTTGATGATGAGTTGAGAGCGACTCTGAGAGCGGAGTTGAAAATTATTCAGCATCGCTTAAATTTACCCATTGTACTGGTCACACATTCACGTTCAGAGGCGATGGAACTTGCTGATCATGTCGTCACTTTAGCAGCTGGTAAAGTTGTCGAGGTCGGTTTAGCAAAGCAATTGCTCGATTCTCGTTCTGAGCGAATTCACTCTAATTTTCGTTGGGGTTAGACGGGGTTAGATTTTGGATTTTGGATTTTAAAATTATCCAAAATCCAAACCTAGCTTGCTATTCATCATTCGGTCACCGGCCCTGAGTTGCGGGCTTCCCAGGCCAGGTTTAACAGCTGAGTCCAGCGCTTTTGCAACTGTTTCGGCGTGCACTTTAAGACTTGGGCAATTTCTTGTTCACTCTTTTGGGCACGCTTGAGGTCTAATAACTGCCGGTCTTGGGGGGTGAGTTTGTTCATAAACACGTCCCACTGTTGGGGAGGCATTCCCAAATTTTGATCTAAATCCGCACCCAACCACTGATGCACCAGTTTCCAATTGTGAGAGCGAGCAAACTTTTCAACATGGTACTTAAAGCGCTGTTGCAGGTAGTCCCGCTGACGTGAACTAAGGTTGAGGACTTCATCAATCTCTTGAGCAGCCATGTCTTGAAGTTTTAACACCAGGTAATCCACACAGTCCGATTGACCTTGAGATTCCAGATATTGTACGAGTTCCGAGACAACCCGATCCCGTAAAACGGCCTCAGCGGGGTCAATCGTTTCGGAGATCATCTGTTCTCGCACTTGTTGCGCGGCATGAGAGCGATTTTGCACTTCTGCATCTTCGCCTTTGGGGAATTCAATCGCTTGTTCAATATCAAGAACTGTCTCCGCCGGCTGGTTGTTGGCAAATCCTTGAGCACGCAGCACTACCAACTGTTGGGCACCGCGACCGGGCAAGTTGATCCGACGCTTGGCAAAGTGTTCCGTAAAAGCCATATACTCGGCTAGTTCCAACTGGGTGCGCGGCGTGTAATCTTCTGTGAGTTGGTTTTCCCGGCGGAAAGCTCGCAAAGATTCCATATAAAAGCCTTGCAGAAAGTCTTCGATCAGGTTGTAACGACCTTGAAAGCCCAAGCGTGAGCGCAACGGAGCAACATGGCGATAAACCATTGAACTGAGGGTGCTGTGCAGTTCCACGCGGCCTTGTTTGGAACCGAGTTGATAATAATCTAGGCATTTTTGCATCCGGTGCCGTGCCAAGACTTGCTGCCAAGAGTGAACTTGACCGGAGTTTTGGATGCGGGCGCTTTTTTGGCAAATCCGCTCGATTTCCTTGGCAATCCGCATGGCGACTGCCGGCACGCTTCTGGAAGATGATTGGATTTTTTCGTGCAGTTCCCGGACAAGCTGGTTGGCTAGGGTTTGGGTGTCGATTCCTCCTAGGGAATTCATTTCTAGGGGTTCTGACTCGTTGCCCTGCCGAGGAGCATTATTGGGAGTACCGGATGGTGCAGGGTTGATGCTGAAATTGTTGGAAGTTTGGTAGAAGGAATTTGCAAGTGGGGAGTTCATGATTTTGCCTCTGGGGACGCACCGTAGCGATAAGCAGTAATAAAGTCGTAGGCAGTTAGGGGAGGAAGCGTGTGAGGAGTGAGTTTCACCCGCCGTCTTAACTTTCTACTCTTCGACTGTATGAAACTGCCATTGTCTGCGGTGACGCCGCTGTGGCACTAACCCAACCTATGCGATATCGAGTTGCCACCCTCGAAAGTAACTGTTTGCCGGCCTTATACGGATATCCGAAATCCCTCTCGTTTCCAGGGGCGCAAACCCTTGCTGGATAATCACTCTCTGCCATAAAGACTGCTTGCAAACCAGTTAGCTAGGTGGGGGGTGTCACCCCTCAGTGTAGTGGACGATTCCCTAACTGGTCTACGTTCCCTAAACCGGCACAGCAACTGTCACATTTATTGTGGGGATTCAAAAAGGTCATTGTAGTGATTGAATTTGGCCGGTCAGCTTCCATGAAAAAAGCCTGTAGATTCAATCATCTAGGAGTTGGAGTTTGCTCGTCTTTCTGCGTCGCCGGCGCTCTCCAACTGTGTCTGGCTTGAGCCTTAGTATCGCTGAATACAAAGCTTCTCTTCCTTCTGTTGACCCACCCATCAGGATATCAAGCAAAGAAGTAAGTCCACAGTCCTGAGCAAGACAGTGGCAGAGTAAAAGTTTTTAGGGGTGAGTGCTGAGTGGGATGGAAGGTGGGGTGAAGGGAAAAAAGCCCCATATTCCCTATTCGCTGACGCCTGATACCCAAGTCGCTACGGCTTGCCATCCTAAACCTTGTCGCACAACCACGGCTTCTGGGCCGGTTAAATCTAAAATGGTGGAAACCTGATATCCTGGCTCTTGGCCACTGTCCACGATCACATCGACTAATTTGTCTAGCCGGTCAAACAGTTCTGCCCGCCCAGGGGGGTTGTCGAGCGCCGGCTTTGTTTCATCATCATTCAGCAAGTGAGCTGAGGTGGAAATGATAGGATTACCCAGCGACTGTAACAACGACTGACACACTGCATGCTCAGGAACCCGAATGCCGGTGGTTTTCCGCTTGGGGTTCATCACGAGCTTGGGCACCAATTTGGTTGCCGGCATCAAGAATGTGTAAGTTCCGGGTATCAAATGCTTCATGAGGCGATAAGCTTCATTTGTCACCACCGCGTAGTGCGCCACATTCGAGAGGGAAGGACACAGGAAGGTGAGGGGCTTGTCGTTGGATAGCTGCTTGATGCGTCGCACACGTTCTACTGCTGCCTTAACGTTGAGGTCGCAACCAATGGCATACACTGTATCGGTGGGATATAGCATGACTGCTCCATTCCGAAGCGCATCCTTAATCTCCTCGATTTTGCGTGCTTGGGGTGTGTCGGGATGAATTTCGTAAAGAGTAGCCATAACAATAGAGTTGAGTGTTGAGTGTTGAGTGCAGTTCTCCCCATTCTCAATGAACAATGAAGAAAATCGCTTACCTCGAATGTCCCACCGGCATTGCTGGTGATATGTGCCTGGGTGCTCTCGTCAGTGCCGGCGTTCCTTTAGATTACCTCATCGAAAAGTTGAACGGTTTGGGCATTTCTGAAGAGTACCAGTTACGCGCTGAACTTGTCCATCGCAATGGTCAGCAAGCCACTAAAGTTTATGTTGACTTAAAACAGACAGTTTTGCATCCTATTTCAGCGGATTCTGCGGCAGTTGTGCCTCTAGCAAGTGACGAACCGGCTGAACCGCCGACGTTTAGCAATCATCACCACTCCCACGGCGAAAACCACAACCCGGATCGCCGGCACGATGCTGATGCCAACCATAGGCACACGCGTCATCTGCCAGAGATTGAGCGGATGATTGCCTCAGCTCGATTGCCGGCACGGGCGCAAGCATGGAGTTTAGCGGTCTTTCGCAAGCTGGCACAGGCGGAAGGGGCGGTGCATGGCATTCCGCCTCAGCGGGTGCATTTCCATGAGGTGGGTGCTACGGATGCAATTGTGGATATTGTGGGTACGTGTTTGGGGTTAGATTGGCTGGGAATTGATGAACTTTACTGCTCTGCTTTACCCACCGGCGGCGGTACGGTGAGGGCAGCACATGGCGAGTTGCCGGTGCCAACACCGGCAGTGTTGAAGTTGTGGGAAATGAGGCAGGTGCCGGTTTACAGCAATGGTGTTGAGCGCGAGTTGGTGACGCCGACGGGTGCTGCAATTGCAGTTACTTTAGCCAAAGGTTTTGGTTCTGTGCCGGCTATGGCAATAAATCGCCTAGGATCGGGTGCCGGTACTCGCCAGTTGGCAATTCCTAATATTCTGCGTTTATGGATTGGAAAAAAAGTCAAAGGGAAAAAGTTAAAAGTTAAAATAAAAGGAAAAAAAGGCAAAGCTGAACAGGTATTTTCTTCTAGCTTAGTTATCGAAAACTCAATGGCTATGCGTCCTTGGTCTTTGGCAAATGGTCAGAAACAAAGGACAAATGAGAGCCAAATTGTTTCGGTGCTGGAAACACAAATAGACGATCTGAGTCCGCAAGCGATAGGTTATGTCTTTGATGCCTTATTTGATGCCGGCGCGTTGGATGTGTTCACGCAATCCATCGGGATGAAGAAATGCCGGCCTGGGATTTTGCTGACAGTGATTTGTCTGCCAGAAAATCAGGCGGCTTGTGAGGCGACAATTTTTCGGGAAACAACAACTTTAGGGATTCGCCGGCAGACTCAGGAACGAGCCATTTTACAGCGAGAAATAGAGCCGATTCAGACACCTTTAGGCCAGGTGCGCGTCAAGGTTGCTAAGTCTGGGGATACCATTACTAACGTGCAACCTGAATACGAAGATTGTGCTCAGTTGGCAAAACAGCACAATCTCAGTTGGCGTGAAGTGCATCGCATCGTTTTACAAAGTTGGTATAGCCAAAGTCAGCAGTAAAACACAAACGTTATCTAGAAAGAAACGACTCCGCCCTTCTTAGCAAGAGCGGAGTTTTTTGTGTCCCTGTCTTTCAGTCAAGCTTCAGTTGTTAGAGAATTTCCCGACAACCATTGCTCAAGAAACTAAATTTTTATCGCTTCCGGACTTACTGCCGGTCGGACTTGGTAGGAGTTCTTGTGCCAGGAGCGCTGGGGTTATCAGGATTCAGCGTTTCTTCAGCATTCTGCTTGATCACTTTGGGGATATTCTTGCCCAAATTCTTAAGGTTTTTTAGGCCGGTGTCACCGATTTTGTCGCTATTGATATCTTCGGCCTTGTCTTGAATTTTCTTGATAGTACCGCTGTCTACTTGCTCAGCCGAAGCATCGGTACGATTGAGTAATGGAACAGCTTGCGCTTGAATATCGTTGCCGATGCCAAAAGAAGAACTCACAAAAATTGTAACGGCTGCCAAAACAACCGTGACGATTTGACGCAAGCGAATGTTTTGTATCCAAGAAATTAATCGATTCATGGGGTTTCTCCTAATAAGGTTTGTTAGATTTAGAGAGAAGGCTCTTTGACTCAACTCAACTCTTTTTTCTTATTTTATTTAAGCATAATTTTAAAAGAATTGCATCTTTAATTAGAAGTTTTAGGGGATAAAATTTTCTCTTCTATTTCATTAATTTCTAACTTAAGCTATTACCCGGATAGCCATTTACAAAGGGTTTTTATGGGGTTGCTTATCTTTAGGTTAAATCTTAAAATTCCCAGCTTAATAGTTAGCAAATTTTTATTTATAAAACTTTTTTCAAGTTTTTCTGCTTACCGAGTTATGCCGGCCTCTTATTTTTACATAATACCGACTGAAGACAATCAGCGGCTTTAAGTTTTCAACCCAGGCAAAACAATGTGAAAAAATCTCAGGCAAGTTTGGATAATCACTAGGCAAACTTGCCTGTTCCGGAAGGAGATTTTTTATTGTGCTCGTTAATTAATCGAGTTAATTAATCGAGATTGTCAGCAGCTTTTTCTACGGCTTGCTTGGTATTAGAAACGTCTTCGCTGACTTTAGATTTGACACCACTAGCAGCCTTGTCAGCCGCTTGCTTGGTATTAGAAACGTCTTCACTGACTTTGGACTTAACCTTGCTGGCAGTCTTGTCAGCCGCTTCCTTGCTTCCATCAAGGGCGTCTTGAGTATTTTCTTTTAAATTCTCTGTACCCTTTTGAGTTCTTTCAGCGAAACCTTCAGCATTACGCTGAACCCTATTGACGGCCTTGTCAGCGCCTTCTTTCACATTCTCGGCTGCCTCTGGCGCATCATTAACCGCACGTCTGATCGCTTCTGCGGGATTGCCGGTTCTGTTCTTTATGTTCTGCTGAGCATTGTCCACCAAACCTTTGGCTTTGGCGTCGGCTGCGGTTGGATCTCTTCTGGGATCAGTATCGCGGTACTCGTTCATGCCGCCTTGGTATTCATTCCCCATCACCTGATCAGGAACTTCTTCCCGGATTTTGTCGGCAGTGTTGCCACTGTCGCCAAAGCCGAAGATTCCCGCGTTAGCCGCAGGCATCGTAACAAATACCATCAGGCCGGCTAAAAACACACTAAAAATGTGGCTTAGTCGCAGGCTTTTTACGAATGCAATCACTTTCTTCATAGACATACTCCGTTGTTGAGGTTGATCGAATCAAACCGCTTTAGAATCATCTCTATCGCGGTATTATTTACTAACTTTGTACTAATTTTGTGGTAAAAGGCTCTCTGTCCCTTACACCTCTCAAGCATAATGTTGCGAGTGTGTGCGCTGCCTCTATCGGAAGTCACATTCTTGCCGGCGACTCGATTTAGCTTTGGTGTGACGCTAAAAAGCACTGAAGATGCACACCCCAGTTTTAGGCCAAATTCAGCTTGGGGATCAGCGCATAAATGCGCGGCGGACGCAGATTACACCTATAACACCGGCACCTTCGCCTTCTCAATGCCACATCAAGCGCCTACCGAAAATAGCAAGCGAAGCAACTAAAAGTAGAGAAACCCGTTTTGTAAAAAAAACGGGTTCCTTGCATTCACTTCCGGTTGCTGAGATAAACAAACGAGATGATTGCTTACCTTGCCGGCGATTTATATTCCTTTGGGGCTGTTTTGGTTGCTGAGTAGGAATTACCAGTCACCTTCTCTATACCCCCCATCACAGGCGATTTGGGTTGCATTTCAGCGCCGCTAGCCGATTCTTCGATACCATCTTTAATGAATTGAGAGGCATCTTTAAACGTTGCACCAACTCTCTCTAAAATCTTGGCATCTGGATCGGTGCGGTTAATGATGGGTTGAGACTTTGCAGGAATCTGAGGGGCTTCTAGCAGTGATTGATCTCCGCCCAGTTCTTTGTCAAACTTATCGGTTTCAAGGGGTTCAGAGCCGGGGTAGAGTAACCTAGAGGCATTGCTTTCGCTATTGCTGACAGCGATCAGTCGATCCAGTTGAGGCAGATCGGCTCGATCGCGATCAGATTTGACTGGAGTATTCACTTTCGGGTCAGTGGACATCTTGAAGTTACTAGCATTATCCCCACCACCCTTGTGCGGATTATTTTGGCCACCAGCTTGAACCGGCGGATTCATTGGACGAGCGCCTGTCGCGTCGCCGGCGTTACAAGCGGTGCTAGTCAGCAGCAGCACGCCTGCAAAAAATGCGGTCAAAATTTGAACGAACCGCAGTTTTTTAAAAAAAGCAGTTAACTTTTTCACAAATTACTTCCCATTTGCTTTCAACAATTGTCAACAAGTTTATAGATAAGAGGGCAATCATTTCCTCTAGCCCAAGTCACATTTTGATTGTCAGTTATTATTAAAGCTGTCTAACCTTAGAGAGATTTAAATAAGTAACCAAGTTCATCAATAGAATTGCGCTACACCCGAAACTTTATACTATTTTTGATTTTGATTTTGGATTTTAAATTAGAAATTTACCTATATAAATAAAGACTTCCGCTGTTTGTCAAATCGGCAAATTTTTCGCAAAATGCTATAGCGTTGTTTTTCTATAAACTACTTATAAAGATATAAAGACATAAAGAGATTAATGTAATTACATTGGCAATCAGCTACCAAGCAAAAAGGTTAAGCTTAAAAGATGAGTTTGCTTATTTTCAAGAAAGAATGTGTGTTGACACCGGCATCGCACGGGGTGCTTTTAAAAGCAGATGCCGGTGAGCTTTTGACTGAAGCGCCTCGCCTGGTGCCGGTGAAACTCGCACACTTCTAGCCGAAGGTTGAGCTATTCCAGCCCCACATCGAACCCTTGGCATCTGCAAATTCAATGTAGATACGATTGGCAGGCACACCAAGCGTTTGGTTGATCTCTTGGCAAAAATCCTGGCTCATAGACTTGGTTTGAGCTGGATTCATGCTACCAACACTTTTAATTTCGATGTAACAAACAGGCTCAACAGTCCCGGCAAATGTCATTGCCACATCCGGTTCAAAAGCCGTCATCACATAAGATTCTGGTTTGCCGGTATGCTTAGCCAACTTAGCAGAAAGGCTTTTGAGCAATCCCTGCACCGCAGACTTTTCAGGGGCGGAAATGGAGGTTTGAACTTTGATTAAAGGCATAATATTTTCGCACTCAAGAATTTGTAGGGGCGAGTGTGAGCAACTCGCCCGCACAATGCAAAGCTAACAAAAGGTTAATTGCAAAGGCGCATCTGGCAGATGGCAGATGAGACTTCGCAATTAGCCACCATATTGCCAGCCGGTGCTTTCGAGCAAGAGGGGTTCGCCCTCGCGATGGATGCCGGCACCAACCACTTCACCGACATAAACGGTGTGATCGCCATGTTCCACCGATCCCACCACTCTGCACTCTACATAACCCAAGGAGTCTGAAATGATGGGGCAGCCGGTTTCTTCTCCTGGATAAAATTCCACATCCTCAAACTTATTGCCCACACGGCGTTGTGGCTTAAAGAATTTTTGAGCGACTTCTTTTTGTCCCGCCTCCAAAAAGCTGAGTGCAAAGACACCACTCGCCTTAATCATGGCGTGAGATTTAGAATCCTGCTTCACACAATTCACAACCAGCGGGGGTTGAAAAGAAGCTTGCATCACCCAACTGGCGGTGAAGCCGTTAACATCTTCGCCATCCTTAACGCCGCACACATAGAGTCCGTGGGGAATCTTGCGTAGAATTGTTTTTTTCGCTTGTTCGTCCAGCAAAGGTCTACACGCCGATACTACACCGCTCAGTGTATCAATCTGCTGCCGGCAAACTCAAGTCCACTTCAAGCCTGATGGGAAGGATCGGCTTGCTGTCACCTGTGTGACACCAGCAGGGGTATTTCCCTCAAACCACCAAAACCGGCGCTGCCGGCTCGGACTTACCGTCTTTCCTTGCCAAACAGCCCTTTGACTGCATCCATAAAATTTTCTTCCTTGTAATCCTTAAACTCACCCGCATCAAACCAGATGCCATAGCACACGGGGCATTTTTCATACCAAATGTGAGGCTGGTTGAGTTCCACCATCTTCGTCATTTTTGTGCGACATTTTGGGCAATTGATATCACCAATTTCATTAAACTTACTGCCAGTTTCTGGCTCGCCGACATCCAACGTTTCAGAGCCTTCTACTTCTTTTAGTTGCTGGGCTTCAAGAGAATCAAACCAAATTCCTTTACAATCGACACACCGCTCCACTTCAATATTTGCATAAACAACTTGTTCTAAGTCTCCTTGACATTTGGGGCAGTTTAACTCGGTCATTTTTTTGTCCTTTCAATCACAACTATTTTGATTTCATGCAGATGGCGATAGTTTATCAGTTCCGATGCTAGCCGGTCGAAACAGGTGGGCGTGTTCTGGATTGTAAAGACGAGAACGCGCTGTTTCTGCTGTTTCTACTGTTGCTAATGCTGGACTGATGACATAAAGTGTGGTGCGAATCAAGTCTTCCTGCTGGGTGAGTGCGGCCATTTGGTGCAGGGGAACCTGGAAAATTTTCTCATCGGGCCAGCCCAGCCGGTAACAAATGGCCACCGGCATTTCGGCTGGGTAATGTTCCATTAATTTCTGCTGGGCGTCTTCGACATGGCGGGCGCTGAGGTAAAGACATAAGCTCGCTTTATGGGCTGCTAGGGAGGCTAATTCCTCGGAGTCTGGGACGCCGGTGCGACCGGCAATGCGAGTTAAGATAATTGTCTGCACCAGTCCCGGCACTGTCAGCTCAACTTTTAGCTTGGCTGCTGCTGCTTGAAACGCGCTAATTCCAGGGATGACTTCAAAAGGAATGCCGGCTTCTGCTAAGGCTTGCATTTGCTCATGGACAGCACCGTAAAGGCAAGGATCGCCCGAATGCAGTCGTACGACAGACTGCTGCGCTTGCACCCGTGCAATCATCACCGGCAGAATTTCTTCTAGGGTTTTATTGGCAGTTCGGATAATTTCAGCATCAGAACGGACGCCCTGTAAAATTTGTTTGGGCACCAAAGAATCGGCAAACAAAATAACATCGGCTTCAGCCAATATTTTCTGAGCTTTGACCGTGAGTAAATCGGGATCGCCAGGGCCGGCACCCACAATATAAACTGCCGGGGCCAAGGAAACTTTTGAACCTGTGACTTCGTTAGAATTTTGAATCTTCAAGAGTTTGGAATTTGGAATGAGGATAGGGGTGGGTTTAAGGCGAGTGAGACTAAAAACACTTTCCGGTTAGCACCCGTTCAGATTTCTAAGTTTCGAGACCCGCACCAGAAGATAGGTTACTGGATTGTCGTTGTTCGCTGACAGTTCTAGAGTGCACCGCGAAAAAAATGCCGGCAACCAGCCAGCACCCTAGCTACGCCACAAAACGATAGCCAGAGCCTCAACAGCTTTAAACAAAGCCCTTTAAATTCAGCCGTTTCAGTGCCGGTGAACTTCTAGCCCTCAGCGTTTTTTGCTGAGCGCTCAACATTTAACCAGAAGTTAATCACACAAGGCGGGAACTGGAAGTGAACTTTGAAATTCTTCACAAATAGAGTCCCTGTGATAGTATCTGGATGGTTTAAGGCGGCAAATGGCTGCCGAAAGGCTAAAGCTTTGTGGTGGAGGAGGAGAATCCAGGAGTGCAAGATCGCATGTCAGTGGGATGTTCAAACGCTTATGTACCGCGAAATCAACCCGAACCCATCCGCATTGGGGTGATAGGGGTTGGGAACATGGGACAGCATCACACCCGCGTTCTTAGCTTGTTGAAAGACGTAGAGCTAGTGGGTGTGGCCGACATTAGTGTAGAGCGGGGTCTAGACACTGCCAGTAAATATCGGATTCGCTTTTTTGAAGATTATCGTGACCTCCTCCCCCATGTGGAGGCCGTTTGTATTGCCGTTCCAACAAGACTGCATCACTCCGTAGGCATGACTTGTCTCCATGCCGGTGTTCATGTCTTGATTGAAAAGCCGATTGCCGCCAGCATTACGGAGGCTGAATCTCTGGTCAATGCTGCCGCTGAATCAGGCTGCATTCTACAAGTGGGGCATATTGAACGCTTTAACCCAGCCTTCCAAGAACTCAGCAAGGTACTAAAGACAGAAGAATTGCTGGCTTTAGAAGCTCATCGCATGAGTCCTTATTCTCACCGGGCTAACGATGTGTCTGTTGTCTTGGATCTGATGATTCACGACATTGACCTGCTTTTAGAGCTGGCAGAAGCTCCTGTGGTTAAGCTAACGGCTAGTGGCAGTCGCGCTTCTGGTTCTGGATTTTTAGATTATGTGACCGCGACCCTTGGCTTTGCGAATGGGATTGTGGCCACGCTGACGGCAAGCAAAGTTACTCACCGAAAACTGCGGCGAATTGTGGCTCATTGCAAAAATTCGCTGACAGAGGCGGATTTTTTGAATAATGAAATCTTGATTCACCGGCAAACAACTGCCAACTACATGACGGACTATGGCCAAGTGCTTTACCGGCAGGATGGTCTGATTGAAAAGGTCTATACCAGCAACATTGAGCCGCTTCACGCAGAGTTAGAGCATTTTGTCAACTGCGTCCGGGGGGGGAATCAACCTTCTGTCGGCGGGCAGCAAGCTCTCAAAGCTTTGCGTTTAGCCAGTGTGATTGAGCAAATGGCCCTTGATGGCAAGGTGTGGTACTCCTCAGATGCGGATCGCAGTTCCTTACATCCTTCCACCGTTACGGTTATGTGATGAAATCGGCTGGAAGGGAAGAGTGGCTAGTGGCTAAGGGCATTAATCCTCGGCTTCTAGCTGTTTTGGCTGCAATAGCCGCCTCAGTTCCTTGCTGATGAGTTCACAGACTTTTTGGTTGCCGGTGGGACTAAGGTGAATGTGGTCTCGGTAGAGACTTTCTGGCTGCTGGGCTGCATTGAAAATGGGCTGAAAATCAATGTAGGTTATTTGCTCGTTTTGAGTAAAGTCCGTGAGACGCAGACGGGCCTTTTTTTCGTAATCCAACGAACCGGGCTGTCCAATTTCACGCAATAAAGGGGTCGTGGCCAGCAAAAATTGGCCATTATTTTCTTTGACAATTTCCTTAATTTTTTGTATAGCTTCCAAGTTGCGACCGACCCGATCGCCGGTTTCTGCCTGCACGGCTTGTAATTCAGGGGAAACCGGCGGCGAAGGCAAAACGTAACGGCTCAACACTTCCACCAAGGCTAAAGGAGGTTGCCGGCTCGGATAGTTGCGATCTTGGCCCACCGGCAGCGAAGTGGGTGCCGTGGCAAACAAATCATCGGTATTAATCAGCAACACCACTGCCTGAGCGTCAAATGTGCCAAACCGTTCTAAATAAGCCAATTCATTTCTCGGTCCCCAAGAATTGGCAGAAGCATTGAAAACTTCAACTGCTCCTTCTCCCCTTCCTAACTCACGAGCCATCATTGCGGAAATCGTCGCCTCCCGATCCGTCCACCAGCCGCCATTTGCCACAGAATCTCCCAGCAGTAATACCCGCAAGGTAGAAGCCGGTCGAGTTGCCGATACCGGCGCACTTCGCATGGAATACTGATTAATTTCAATTCGCTTGCCAAACCGGCGAGTGTGCTGGTTCGGCGCTAAAAGATAGCCAATTTTCTCATCTGGAATATAAATGAGGGTTCTGCCAAAACCAAATAGCAGGCGCAGGCTCACCTCTAATAGCGTCAAGAGGCCAACGCCAATGGCCAAAATGAGCAGCGCAATTTTCATTTCAGATCCGCTGGGACAATTAATTAAAAAAAGAAAAATATTCTAAGTGCCGATCACAGGAAAATTGATCACGGCAAATTAATCGAGTGACAACCAAATCAGACCAGAGGCTGAATACCTAACAGAGCAAGCTGGAAAATTACCAACTTTAGTAGCGGCAAATTCTGCATCAAACTGGTTATAGGGTGCCCGCTCTCAGTTATAGTACAGTACAGAGACTTGCTCTAAGCTCTCAAGCAGAGATGAACGGCAAGCGTGAATCTCATTGCCTGTATTTAGAAGTGTATGTGGTTGACTCAATTTACTACCGAGTCCGAATCGTAAAATTGTGGACTTAAATCAGATATTCAAAACACCAAATCCAATTATTGGGGTGGTACATTTATTGCCGCTACCGACATCTCCCCGGTGGGGTGGCAGCCTTAGAGCTGTGATTGATCGAGCGGAACAAGAAGCAACGGCCTTGGCATCCGGTGGCGTTAACGCGTTGATCGTGGAAAATTTTTTTGACGCGCCGTTTACCAGTGGCCGAGTCGATCCGGCTGTGGTCAGTGCCATGACACTGATCATTGGGCATCTGATGAATTTGGTGACGTTGCCGGTGGGGATCAATGTGTTACGCAACGACGCCCACAGCGCGTTGGCCATTGCCTCCAATGTGGGAGCCAAATTTATCCGCGTCAACGTCTTAACCGGCGTCATGGCGACCGATCAAGGGTTAATTGAAGGACAAGCCCATCAACTTCTGCGCTACCGACGGGAATTGGGCAGTGATGTCAAAATCCTGGCAGATGTACTGGTCAAGCACGCGCGGCCTTTGGGTTCCCCCAATCTCACCACAGCCGTGCAAGAGACAATAGAACGGGGTTTAGCCGATGGCGTGATTCTCTCCGGTTGGGCAACCGGCAGTCCCCCCAATTTAGAAGACTTAGAACTGGCCACAGCAGCCGCGAAGGGCACGCCGGTGTTCATTGGCAGCGGGGCCAATTGGGAAAATATCCCCACCCTGATACAAGCAGCAGACGGCGTTATTGTCTCCAGTTCCCTGAAGCGACATGGACGCATAGAACAACCCATCGATCCGATTCGGGTTAGCCAATTTGTGGAAGCCACGCGCCGCAGCGTCTCGGAAAAGCCAGCCCCCAAACCCGTTTCCTCTTTTACCGTTCATTAGCGCCCAGGAACCGATCAAACACAAACGACAAACGACGCATTAAAATCTAAACTCTAAATCTAAACTCTAAAGTTGACATGATTCGCCGACGTTCTACTCCCTGGATTCATCGCTGGTCGCGTGTCCTGATCGCGGCGATAGCAGCTGCCGGTGCTTTAGAAACAGCCTTTCTCACAGTCGTCAAATTGACCGGCAATGTTGGTGCTGTCTGCCCTACAAGCGGCTGTAACCAGGTACTCAACAGCCCTTACGCTCAAGTTTTTGGCATACCTTTGACGCTGTTAGGGTTTTTGGCCTATACCGCTATGGCGGTGATGGCGGCTGCCCCTTTGGCCTTCAATCCCGCCAATCAGAAAGAACTGCGATCTAAACTGGAAAACTTGACTTGGCCATTGTTATTTGCCGGTGGCATTGCAATGGTGATTTTCAGCGGCTATTTAATGTATCTGCTGATTTTTGTCATTAAAGAATTCTGTTTCTATTGCCTCGCCTCAGCCTTATTTTCACTCGCACTATTTGTGCTGACCCTAATAGGCCGGGAATGGGAAGATATTGGTCAAATCGTTTTCACCGGCATCATCGTCGGGATGGTGACGCTCATTGGGACATTGGGGATATACGCGAACGCCAACTCACCTGTGGGAACGGACTCTGCTGTTAATTCCTCAGGTTCCGGACAAGCAGGCCCACCCGTCACTACTACTTCTGGGGAAGCAGAAATTGCTTTAGCACGCCATCTCACCCAAGTCGGGGCCAAGGAATACGGGGCTTTTTGGTGTCCACATTGCCACGAGCAAAAGCAACTGTTTGGCAAAGAAGCATTTGCGCTGGCGGACTATGTTGAATGTGACCCCGAAGGCCGCAATGCTCGCGCTCAAATGTGTATAGACGCCAAAGTTCAAGGCTACCCAACTTGGGAAATTAACGGCAAATTTTATCAGGGCGTACAATCTTTAGAGAAACTAGCCGATCTCTCCGGTTACAACGGCCCGCGTAACTTTAAGAACACCATCGCCACGCCCACAGTGCCTTAAAAGTCACTCAAGCTACAAAACCCTAGAATAGAAGCTGAAACTCTGGTGCAGCTAATATTCTGTTGAGGGAGTAGAAGTTACTATGGCTAACCTAAGTACCGCAGAAGCAATCGAAGAACTCGCGGCTGAGATTGGCGAGAACGTTTACATGGACATCGCCAAGTGGCACCTCCATTTACGTGAAGCTCATCTTCACACCGTTCTTGCTGAACGTCTTTACCCGCTGCTGAGTGGTAGAACTATCGACGAAGACCAGGTTCTACCGATCCTGCAAAATATCCCTGTGAAATTAGGGGGTGGCAAACGGGAAGTTTCTCTTTTGGATTTGCTGCCGATGCAATCTCAAGTTCAGCTCATGGACATCTTAGAAGAGTATCAGCGCAAGATTAGCTAAGTCTGATGAGAAAATGGCAGGGCTATGCGGTTTGACCTCTGGCTGAGGCTGATTAACCAGCAAGCTAAAACCTTGAGGCTAAAACAAAAACTGCCTTGAATTTGGAAATCAATCAGACAACTGTTAGGGCAAGTTCAGTGTTATGTCCGCAGCTCACTGTGAGCCACTGAACTTGCAATAGTCATTTATAGGCTTTTTTGTCAAGGGCTTGATGGGATCGCAGCAGACGACTACTGTGATCGCAACGGACTTTTGCCCAGACGAGGAGCCAAAATGTATGGCAAAAAAGAAAAGAGTGCCAAACACCGGCAAAGGCTTCGGTGCCGGCACTCAACAACTCATGGCCGGCTTAGTCAAAGCCGAAAGCTTGATCCGCCGCAAAAATTGGCTTCAAGCTTTGGAAATCTTACAGGCTTTGGAAGATCGCTATCCCAACGAGCCAGACGTGCTGATTAGCCAAGTGAACCTCTACCTGGAAATTGGTGACATCCAGCACTATCAGCATACTTGCGAGCGCCTGCTAAAAATTGACCCAAACAACGCCAATGCCACCCTAGGGTTAGCCGGCTCCTATCTGGCCAACTTCCGCCCCATGTTGGCCATCAGAACCTTTCGCCGATTTGTTGAGCGGTGGCCAAATGACCGACGCATTGCCGATGTTAACCAGACCATTGCGGAACTGGAACCCAAAATCACTGAAATGGTTGCAGAAATGGGGTTAACCGGCGAAGAGGCTATCGAACTGGCAACTCTTCATGAACAAGCCCAATGCTGCTTAGAACTAGGGAAATATCTGGAATGCCGGCAGCTTGAGGAACAGATATTAGAACGCCGGCCCGATTTCACATCAGCACTCAACAACATCAGCCAAGCCTACGTGATGGAAGGCCAAATCGAGCCAGCGATTACCACCAGCCAGCGCGTCCTTGAAATTGATCCCAAAAACTATCACGCCCTCTCCAACCTCAGCCGTTACCTGTGCCTGAGTGGCCGGCTTGACGAAGCTAAACAGCAGGCTGAGCAACTTAAATCCATTGAATCTGATGCCGCAGATATCTGGGTAAAAAAAGCAGAAGCCTTCAGTTTCCTGGGCGACGATCAAAGCGTTCTGGATGCCTTCGTCGGCGCTGAAAAAACCGGCAGCCTGGAAACTGCCGTCTCTAGTCCCTTCCTTTATCATCTGGCAGCCGTTGCCCACCTAAGGCAGGGAAACCAAGATCGCGCCCGTCAATACTGGCAGCAAGCGCTCAAAATCAACGCCGGATTTGGATTAGCCCAATCCAACCTCAACGATCTCAACCAGCCGGTGAGTCAACGTCACTGTCCCTGGCCATTTCCTTTGGCAAACTGGGTCAGCCAGCACGCGGTTAACGAACTCCTTGAACAGGTGAGATCCGGGTTTCGCGAGGACGATGAAGAAGCCGCCACACAGACAACCCAACGCTATCTGCAACACCATCCAGAGATGGTGAGCCTAGTGCCGATGCTGCTGGATCGGGGCGATCCCCCTGGGCGCGAGTTTGCCTTGCGTCTTGCGAAAATGGCTAAGACGCCGGAGATGCTGGAAGCGCTCAAAGACTTTGCCTTGAGTGATCGCGGTCCTGATGAAAGCCGGCATGAAGCGTCAACCGTTGTTTCAAGTGCCGGTCTTCTTTCTGCTGCTGAGCCGGTGCGGATGTGGATGCGAGGCAAATGGCAAGAAGTATTACTTTTCGGCTTTGAAATTGATGATGAGCCGGTGGGGACGCACGATCCCCAGGTTATGAAGTGGCTGGCTGCTGCCATTGCAGCTTTAAAACAGCAAAACCCTGATGAGGCCGAGCGCCTGCTCCAGCAATGCCTGGAAATTGAACCCGACGATCCCTCGCTGTTAAATAATCTAGCGACTGCCTACGAACAGCAGAAGCGTAAAAAAGAAGCGTATACCCTTAGGCACCAAATTCACGAGCGCTATCCAGATTATTTGTTCGCTCGTCTCTCTATTGCCTCACAGCATTTGGCCACGGGAGAAATTGAGGCTGCTGAAGAATTACTGAAACCATTGCTATCTCGCCAGCGCTTTCATGTCAGCGAATTTGCCGCCTTTTGTACGGTTCAGATGGAACTTTCAGTGGCTAAAGGCTCTCCAGAGGCAGCACGTTCCTGGCTGGCAATGTTTGAGCAGACTTATCCAGACCACCCAGCAATCAATTCTTGGAAACAGCGGTTAAGCCAACCAACCCGGCGGCGGGGGACTAGGGGTTAGGGGCATGGGGCATGGGTCAAGGCTTTGCCAACAAGAACGGTAGGGGCATGGGGTATGGGGCAAGGCTACGCCAACAAGAACGGTAGGGGCATGGGATTAGCTTTTGGCTCTGTGTCCTTCGCCCTCTTTCCTTAGCACTGTAAAATCTACGCCAAATAGTATTCCGAAATTTAAACTGTTACATTAGATATTCTGAACAATTAAAAATCACTGAAACATACGTGTGTCAAGGGTTTTAGCGTAAATTTAGTAAAAGATGATATTTTGATTATTACAATCAATAAATTAATTTTGCTGGGAATTATTTAATAAATTTATGCAAGTCAAGCATCTTGCTCAACCCTATACTGTTCATACAGATTAGGCTCCAAATCTAGATACAGCAGTGATCCCAGCGGCTAACTCCTTCTATCCTTACCTTGAGCCGAGCCGGACACGCCAGTTCATAGGACAACTTGGCGGTTGTAACAAGGGATTTGCTGAAATCTTAATATTTTGTTACAAAGGAGCAAGAACTACTGGAAACGAGAAACCTCATGTTTGGGACTCTCATTGGTCAAACAACCCCCCCTGGCACGGATTGGGGAGAGCGTATGCTCAACACCGTCGCCAGCCAATCCATTCGCCACCTGTTCAGTCAGAGTGAGTCCGTGGAGGTGGTTGTGCGCTGCCATCCCTCCAGCAAACTCTTACAAGGCAGTATTGATAGCTTCAAAATGAGCGGTCGGGGTCTGGTCATTCGCCGGGATTTTCCGGTTGAAGAAATGGTGTTTGAAACTGACGCTGTTTCCATTGACTTTAGCTCTATTCTTAGCGGCAAAATTCGCCTCAAGCAACCCACCCAAGCCATTGCCGACGTTATTCTCTCCGAAGACGGCATTAACCAGTCTTTTCAAGCTGAGCTGGTGAAAAAGCGGCTGCAAAACCTCGATCTGCCGGCATTAACCGAATTGAGCGGTGGTGAACCCGTTTCTTTTTCCGAGGTGCAAGTGCAACTGCTGCCTCAAAATCGCCTTCGCATCTTCGCCAAGGCAGATTTAGCTGACCACGGGATCGTGCCCGTCACCCTGACGGTAACATTAGCCATTGAGCGCCGGCGTCGGATTCTGTTTCAAAATCCCGAAATCGATCTCGATGCTGTACCGGAATCGCTGCGAGAAACCTCTAAAACCCTGGCAGTTGCTTTGGGAGAGATTTTGGATAATATGGTCGATCTTGATCGCTTTGATCTTGATGGCGTGACGATGCGGCTCAATCGCCTGGAAACCCAAGGCAAACAGTTAATTTTTAGCGGCTACGCTCAAATTGACCATTTCCCGCAGACGAAATAATCCCATCTAGATTTTAAAAAGTCGTTTGCTAGGGTTTAGATTGCTGTTGACCCTTAGCAAACGACTTTTAATTAATCAAGATTAAAAATCTAAAATAAGGTGCAAGATTGGTAAATTTATATCCGTAAGAAATTTGTTCGCTGCCGGCGGGATTGTGATGTTGCCACTGCTGGGATTTTCCCTCCTAGCAGTGGCGCTAATTTTGGAACGAGGCTTTTTTTGGCTGCGGGTGCTGAAGCGGCAAGAGTCTATCGTGCAGCAAGCGCTTGCCCTTTACAAGCAAAATCCCCAGGCTGTGTTGCCCCTGCTGGTACAAAATGCGGATTTGCCGATGGCACGGATTTTTCTGACAGCATTGGAACTTGATTGCCCCTCTCCAGAGGATTTTCGCTTGGCACTGGAGAGTTCGTCTCAGGCAGAGTTGCCGGTGATGCGCCGGTTTAATACGGTGTTTGATACGATTATTGCGGTTTCGCCGTTGCTGGGTTTACTGGGCACTGTTTTAGGATTAATTCAATCTTTCAGTGCTTTACGCGTGGGTGATGTTGGCGGTAGCGATAGTGTGGGCGTTACTGCCGGCATTAGTGAAGCTCTGATTTCTACGGCTGCTGGATTAATTGTTGCTATCTTTACACTTTTATTTGCCAATCTGTTTCGGAGTTTCTATCAGACGCAGCGGGCTTTGATTCAGAAGTATGGGGGAAAGTTAGAGTTACTCTACCGGAGCCAAGATCAAAGCTTGTAAGTGATCAATCACAGAATTTTCTGTAATTATTTATATTTAAAAACTTAAATTGCTGTTGCCGGCAGCAAACGTTATACCAATCAGCATCTCATACTAATTTTAGAAAAGAAGGTGACAGAGGGGTAATTTAGGAAGAGTAACCTGAATCTCAACACCGATAATAATTTGAGTTGCCGGCCTGATGTCCAAAAGAGTACACACTCTAGGAAAGCATGGGATTACTTAACCCGACAGCAACTTTTTATACCAAATCCGTCTCAGTAACCCCTTTTGCCGGCTCCGTTAATTTGACTTCTTGAAAAGAGAAATCAAAAGCACTGTTTAATGAATTCTTCCCCTGACAACTGAGGAAGCGGCAATCAGGACTTAACCTCACTCTCCTATGCCGGCTTGGTGAAAGCAAAATTCCTGATCTAGAGCGGATTAGGCAGTATTGAAGAGTGATTCTATTGATTTTTGTTTATGATAGGGGAACTATAGCCGAGGGGTGTCACCCCTCATTCCCCTGTCAATCATAAGAAACGATGACCGTACAGTTCTGGATTGAGAAACTCCAAGAGCTGAGGTAACAAGGGAGAAATAAGGCAAAAAATAGCGTATAGGTAAAAAAAATATGGCGGGAAATAGCGCACACGTCAAACGGTTGCTGCAAACAAAACAATGTCAGGGGGGCGATCTGAGCGAAGCAAATTTGGCTCAATTGAATTTGAGTAGTGCTGACCTCAGCGGTGCTAAGTTAATGTTCGCCAACCTGCATGGGGCCAATCTTAATAGTGCGAACTTGAGCGGTGCCGATCTCTGTTTTGCGAACCTCGTAGCCGTCGATCTGACGAATGCCGATCTCAGGGGCATTGATGGCAAAGGACTAAATTTGTTAGATGCCAAACTCCATAGTGCTAACTTCAGCGGTGCTGACTTGGGGTTTGCCACATTTGTTAACAGCAATTTGCACGAAGCCAATCTCAGCGGTGCTGACTTGGATGGTGCCAATATGATAGGAGCCAAACTCAATAGTGCTAACCTCAGCGGTACTGACCTGGGAGGTGCCAATTTAGGTCATGCTGAGCTGATAGGGGCTAATCTATCGAATGCCAACCTTAGTGATGCTCGGTTAGTGGCTGCTGACTTGAGTGATGCGAATTTGAGCGGGGCTAACCTGAGTAGCGCCAACTTGTTAAATGCGAATTTGAGTGGGGCGAATCTGAGTGGGGCGAACCTGAGTGGGGCGAACCTGGCGAACGCTCAGCTAGAGGGTGCGATAGGACTCTACATAGACACTCAAGCTGGGACTCGCCGGCATGACACCCAGAGGTCAGGCACGCCCCAGTCAAGTCCAGCTTATGTTACTTTTTCCCAGCCTGGGGTATATCGCTCAGATTCCTCAGCTTTGGGATTGCCACATCCGGGGTTGCCTTAGGGAATGGGGAATGGGGAATGGGGCATGGGGCATAGGGCATGGGGCATTGGGCATGGGGCATGGGGCTATACCAATCGTATGGATAGCCCTTTTTGAGGTTAACTACAGGATTATCCTGTTCTTTGCCCAAAGCTTAGGACAAAGCCATGCTTTAACTCTATGTCTGACTCAAGAGGGATCACTCAGGACTTGAGCGAACACTTGTTCAAGGGTTTGCAGGGCGCTGTCTACTTCTTGGGCACTGAGAATCAGCGGGGGGACAAACCGCAGGACTTTGGGACCGGCCGGCACTAGCAGCAAGCCTTCATCCATCGCTGCTTTAACAACCGCTGGAGACGTTAGCTCGATGTCTGCTTTGAGTTCCATGCCGTTAATTAAACCCCAGCCGCGCACCTCAGTAACCAGGTGAGGATATTTTGCTGCTAGCGCTTGCAAGCCGGCTCGTAATTGCTCACCTCGCGCCTCAGCGTTAGCCAGTAGGTTCTCCCGTTCTATTGTCTGGCAGACAGCGAGCGCAACGGTACAAGCGAAAGGATTGCCCCCAAAGGTACTGGCGTGATCTCCGGGTTGGAAGACATCGCAGAAGGACTTGCACAACATGGCACCGATGGGAATACCCCCGCCTAATCCCTTGGCAGAGGTAAAGATATCTGGCTCAATACCCAGATTTTCGTAACCCCACAACTTGCCGGTGCGTCCCATTCCGACTTGCACTTCATCTAAAATCAGCAGGATACCCTTTTCATCGCAAATTTCCCGAATTCGCTGGAAATAAGCAACTTCTCCCGGTCGCACGCCGCCTTCTCCTTGCAAAGCTTCCAGGAGAATCGCCGCAACCCGCCGTTCGCCGCTATCGAGTTCCGCAATTACCGCCTCTAGTGCCTCAATATCGTTGTAAGGCACATATTGAAAACCGGGCATTAAGGGATCAAAATTTTTCTGATACTTGGGTTGACCCGTTGCTGTAATGGTTGCCAGCGTCCGTCCGTGGAAACTGGCATGAGCGGTTAAAATCATCGGCTCTTTGATATTTAAAACTGTATGCGCGTACTTTCGGGCCAGTTTAATCGCCCCTTCATTCGCTTCCGCGCCAGAGTTACAGAAAAATGCCCGATCCGCACAGGAATGATCGACCAGCCATTGCGCTAGTTGACCTTGCACGGGAATGTAGTAAAGATTGGAAACATGGTGCAGCGTTTGAATCTGCTGGGTTACGGCTTCCACCATTGCTGGGTGGGCGTGTCCCAAAGTACAAGTGGCAATGCCGGCAACAAAATCGAGATATTCGCGCCCTTGCGTGTCCCAAACCCGACAACCGACCCCTCGTTCTAAGGCTAGGGAAAATCGGGCGTATGTGGTCATCACATAACTGTCAAAGTTGTCTGGGCTAAATGGGCTAGACTCTGCTACTCCAGATGTCTGCTCAATAAGAGTTTCTACGCTCACAATTGCTTCCTCTAATCCTGAAGTTTGAAACTGCTGAGTTGAACTAGACTCGATTGTAGGTCAGCCCAGCTGCTATTTTGCCGGCTTTATAGAATCTGAAATTGTATTAAGCACAACAATCTCTCTGAGGCGCTATCAGGTCGGGACTGGAATAAGCTACAACTATCAAGGGCAAAAGACTTTGTATTTTGGAGAGAGTTGTAGCCGATTTAGGAAATGCCAAGAAATCAAGACAAAGGCAAGTGAGTGTTTTTAAAAGTTGTCCTGATGCTGAAACTCTAGAATTTAAATAATTAAAAGCTGGTGTACACGACTCTCGAACAAAAATATCGACGCATCCAGAAAGAACTGCTTGGGGGGACGATCGCCTTCGCCGGCGTTCTGCTGATCGGCACGTTATGGTACTGGCTGGTCGAAAAATGGCCGTGGCCCGATGCCGCTTACATGACCGTGATCACCCTAGCAACGGTTGGGTTTGGAGAAATTCACCCCCTCGGAGATCGTGGGCGGCTGTTTACCATTGCCTTAATTTTGATGGGGCTGATCAACATCGGCTATATTGTTAACCGATTTACAGAAGCCTTGATTCAAGGCTACTTTCAAGAAGGCATTCGATTAAGGCAAAAAAAACGCTTGATAGACTCTTTATCTGAGCATTACATCCTCTGCGGGTTCGGTCGCACAGGCCGGCAGATTGCCTATGAATTTAAGGCAGAAGGCATTGATTTTGTAACGATTGATTCGGATTCCGAACAGATTTTAGAAGCTCAACAGCTAGGTTACACAGCCTTTCAAGGGGATGCGACGTTAGATGCCACCCTGCTTAAGGTTGGCGTTGAAAAGGCTGTCTGCTTGGTAGCAGCGCTGCCTTCTGATGCGGAAAATCTTTATACGGTTCTGTCTGCAAAAACACTCAATCCTAAAGTTAGGGCCATCGCCCGCGCCAGTACAGAAGAAGCGGTTCAAAAGCTGCAACGTGGCGGTGCTGATGCGGTTGTCTCGCCCTATATCACCGGCGGCAGACGCATGGCGGCAGCGGCGCTGAGACCCCAGGTTATGGACTTTGTGGATGGCATTATTGCCGGCGCGGATCGGGCCTTTTATTTGGAAGAGTTTTTGATTGACCCGGAAACTTGTCCTTTTGTAGGTCAATCTTTGAGAGAGGCTAAACTTCGCTCTCAGTCTGGGGCACTCGTTCTTGCTGTTCGCCGCGCTGATGGTACGCTGATTGGCGGCCCAACTGCCGATACCCATTTAATAGCCGGAGATTTGCTTATCTGCATGGGGACAGCTGAGCAACTGCGCCAACTCAATCAAATTCTTGGCCCGATTCGCTCGAAGGCGCTTCGCCGGCCTAAACAGGCACCGTCATGAGGGCCGCCTTAAGTGTGAGGTAAAGTTGGGTGGGAATCTGCCTCAGATATTCTCCCCATCTCCCCCTATTCTCGTGTTCATTGACGCTTATCAAATCTTAGGAAAGCTTTAAGGCGTTCACCGGCACCTCATCCCAAGAACTGACCGTCCGCAATCTTGCCATCCATCCGCTTGCTTTTTGGCTTTCAGTTAAATTCTGATCGAATGACTCATGGCAGTCCTTGGCTTGAGATTCATTGCAGCAGGCAATGCAAGCGAATAGCATACCCGAAGGATCGATTTGTTCGTTTACCCAAATAGTCATGGTAACCCCCTATTCCTCGATCATTTGCTTTTAATGCTAAGCAGTTATACTTATTTTTTACCAGAAGTTCACAAATAATAGCAAGGCAAACTTACTATTATTTACAATTACGGCTGAAATGCTGTGTAAATCGTTACATTTCACCGTCTAATTTTGTTAAATTTATTTAATCTTTTTTTAACTATTCATTTAAACGTTAAGCTTCAATACTACAGAAGCTTTGATAGTATTCAGTTTCGGCTAAATTTTACATTGTTCAATCTCAAATAATTTAACAAAAAATCTTTATGAATTATTTCCTCCCAATTTTCCAACACGTATTTTGTTACGGATAGGTTTAAAGCGTGGGTGAAAGCGAATCATTTAGGCAATTCTTCCGCTGAATTGCCTTGAATATTTTACCTCACTTCTCTCGATGATAAAGAGAAACACGGCTACCTAGCAAAAGGATGGGATAAGGTAAAATAGATGAGCCAATTTCCTGTCAATGTTAATTCAATATGACTAAATTGTTGTAGTCGGTTAAATTTTGCTTTTCATAAGCTTCTCGCTGCTGAGCTTCCTTTTCTCCATAAAAGAAGGAAAGAAGCACAAAACGACGACCGGCTATGACATCCGTAGCCTCATGCATAAGTGTGCAAGAGAAAATCACAGCACTTCCTGTCTCAGGCTTGTATAGATGAGGGCCATATTCAGGAAATCTTAAATATCCTCCCTCATACTCATCCGCATTTAAATTTAGCGTCATCGCAAAGCGCCGGTGTGCAGTTCCTCCAGTTGTATTATCCCGGTGAGGTCTGAAAAAACCACCTCGACTCGCATCGTAGCAGGCTATGCGATAATCTTCACGACGGGTTACTTCAAAATTAAACGCTTTGGAAATTTCAGGAAAAACTCGCCGTTTTAAGATTCGATCTAAAATCGTTTGCCGTTCTGAGTGTTTAATAAAATGATCTCGCCGAATTTTATGGTTGTAATTGAGGACTGTAATCGTTTTCTCACCTTGCCGGCGCATCGAACCTGATTCTTCATTGCCTTCTGTTTCCCAAATATACATCAGTTCACGACAGAGGTTTCGATCCAGCACATTTGGAATTAACAAAACCGGCGCTTGCATAGTTAGATGACGAGGTTCTTCTCGCGGGAAGACAGTCTTGATATCTTTCAAGATTTCTCCCATAGCCGATTGCAAATCTATCAGAGGATAAATTTTGACGACTCGCAAATTGATATCTAGAAGAAAGGCAATTCGATTGTAAGTTAAAATTGAGCTATCATTCGCATCGCCTGGATAGCAAACGCCATATTGCTGGCTAACTAGGTTGTTAAGGTCAAAAAGAAGTGGGTAGGAAATATTATGTTGTTTGGCAAATGCCTGACGTGATTGAGGCGGATTTGAGCTGATCCCAAATATTTGCACATCCAACTTGTTAAAAGTTGGCATGACATCTCTAAACGCACAAGCAATATCCCGGCAGCCTGGAATATCGTCATTTGCATAAAATATCAGAAGTGAAGGTTTTCCCACCCCATCTCTTAAAATCACTAGGCTTTTATCTTGATTTTCTAAAGCATACAGAGGGGCGTGATCTCCAACAGTTAGAGTTCTTGTAGAGTCTATCATTTCAGTTCGGATGTAAAGGAAATTTAAGATCAAATATTAGGTGCTTAAGCTCTTTTTATCATAACAAAGGATAGGTTTGTAAGCTTACAAGTTTTCAGGATAAATAATATTTATTTGAAATAAATGCTCAAGCTAATTGTTTCATCTAGCGATAATTCCCCTAAAATATTTTAATAAATTATGTCTGAGACGCTAAGTTAAGGAGAAAATCACCGGCAACGCGACAAATGCGCCAGTCTGGCAATACAGAAGCGCCCAAATGCTGATAAAAATTAATCGCCGGCTCATTCCAAATCGCAACAGTCCATTCCAACCTCCCGCAATTACGAGTAACCGCTTGTTGAGCCAAATAGGTTAATATTGCTTTCCCGATACCTTGCTGCCGGTATTCTGGGAAAATGAACAGGTCTTCGATATAAATTCCCGGTTTCGTTAAAAAAGTAGAATAATTATAAAAGAATAGAGCAAATCCAACTACATTATCTGCGTGTTCTGCAACAATGGCTTCAGCATAGGGACGCAAGCCGAATAGATGTTCTGAGAGGGTGTCGGTGTTTCCTGTGACTGCCGGCAATTGCTGATTAAACTCAGCTTGTGCTTGAATTAATTGAAACAAAACGCGGATATCTGCCGGCACAGATGAACGCAAAGTTGCTGACGAGTTCCCATCTGCCATTTGAGCGAGAGATGCGCCACTGACTCGGCAAATTCGGCTATTTTCTCGAATAGAAGCACCCATGCGCCGGTAAAAAGCAATTGCCGGCTCATTCCAATCTAAAACACTCCAATCCAGCCGGCCACAACCGCGCGTAATTGCCAACTGCGCCAGGTAAGACAGCAGCGCTTTGCCAATACCTTGATTGCGGTATTCTGGTAGAACAAATAAATCTTCTAAATAAATTCCGGGCTTGGTAAGAAAAGTCGAATAGTTGTGGAAAAACAAAGCAAATCCCACACATTGACCGGCATATTCTGCAAGAATGGCTTCAACATAAGGACGCTCGCCAAAAAGGTGAGCTTCCAGAGACTCAGGCGTGCCGGTGACAGCGTGAGATAACTTCTCATACTCCGCCAATGCCTGAATTAGCTGAAAGATTGCCGGCACATCAGCCGGGGTTGCCGGTCGTAAATTGAGCGCAGGTTTCATGAGCAATTGTTCGCAGTTGAGGGTTTAAGGTTCATGGCAATATTACAATTAACCAGGAACCCTGAACAGCAAAAAATTCTATCGCAACCAACTTTTTAAGCGTTTTGCCACATTCGGTAACCGAAGTTTCCGCATGGCTCTAGCTTGAATTTGACGCACCCGCTCACAGGATAAGTCGAACAGCCGGCTCACTTCATCTAAGGTGCGGGGTTCACCATTCATCAACCCATAACGCAAAGCAATAATTTCTTGTTCCCGCTGCGTTAGCACCTCGCCTAAAACCTCCCACACATCCTGCCGGCGCATTCTTTCACTTACTTGCGCTTCAGGTGATGGCGTCTGAGCATCTTCAAGCACATCCATCAGTTCTGTAGACTCTTCCTGACCAATTTGGTGGTTAAGGGAAAGTGATTGCATTCGCAACTGTTGCAGTTGTTGTAACTTTTCAGGAGAAATTTCTAAAGCTTTTGTTAGTTCTGCTTGTGTAGGATTGCGATGCAGCGTTTTCTTAAGTTCGCGCATCGCGTATTTAAGTTTATTGAGCTGTTCAACAATATGAATGGGTAAACGAATTGTTCGAGAATTATTAGCGAGGGTTCGGGTAATTCCCTGACGAATCCACCAATAAGCATAGGTAGAAAACTTATAACCCTTATCTGGATCAAACTTTTCCGCCGCTCGATTTAGTCCTAAAGCGCCTTCCTGAATCAGATCCTGAAACGGCACTCCGCGATTGAGATATCGCTTAGCCAAGGAGACAACTAATCTTAAATTCGAGCGAATCATTTTCTGTTTCGCAATGCGGCAGCGATGGAGGCGGTATTGGAGCTGGGTTTCACTTAACTCTGCCGCTGCTGCTAATTCTGCCGGCGTTGGCGCGCGATCTAATTGATTTGCTAATTTTTCCTGTAACCCTTCGAGGGCAACTAATTCTTGAACGGCACGCGCTAGCGTCGTCTCTTCCTCCTGCGTTAGCAGTGGGTAACGACCCATTTCCTTAAAAAATGCGCCGATTGAATCATCTGTAGCCGTTTTGTAATAACCGGATGAAGGTTTAGTCGCTGTCATTTCAGCCACTTCGCTTTCCTACTACTAATGGTAATTGAGCTTAGAAGCTTCCTGCCGGCGCTGTTTTTAGCTTAATTGTTTTAAAACTTCTTTCAGTTCACCATCGGCACCGCGCCGCAAAAGCAGTTGGGTCTGGTAAATTGGGATTTCTCTTGTAATGATAACATACGCATCATTTACGCTTGTTTCGGGCATTGGGTATTGGGCATGGGGCATGGGGCATGGGGCATTGGGCATGGGGCATTGGGCATTGGGGATGGGACTCGGAAGTAGAGACCTGGGGAACGGTAAAGTAAAGAGGGTCTAGCTTAAGGTTTAGTTTTCTGTGCGCCATGCACTGCCCACTTCACACTTCACTTTTGCGCTATGTATAAATGTGATTTTGATGTCATCACCGGCATCGTCGCGGAACCAGGGGAATCTTATCGAGCCGGCACAGCGCAACAGCAGTGGATAGAAGTTCTAGTAGATTGTCCCGGTGCCCAAGGACTTTTTACTTACCGGCTGCCGGCAGGCTTAGAAATCCAACCCGGAGATATCTTAACGGTTCCCTTTGGCTCACAAAGCCTTGGCGCGATTGCCGTTCGACTCGTTGAGGACCTACCCGCTGATTTAGCACCCGATAAAGTTCGAGAAGTCGAGGATGTCGTTAGCACCGGCTTCTTCCCCACCACCTACTGGCAACTCCTTGAACGAGTTGCAAATTATTACTACACCCCCCTGATTCAAGTCATTCGCGCCGCATTGCCTCCCGGTTTGCTAGGGCGATCACAGCGCCGCATTCGCCTCGTTGCTGATTTGTATTTGTTGGCAATTCTTAAACTATTGAATAACCAATACTTGAGATTATTCAGTTTTTATTTTCATACCTTGATTCAGCAACGCCCTTTCCTCTCTCCCGTTGCCCGCCAAATTCTAGAATTACTGCAAGCGTCAAAAACCGGCGATTACGCATGGCAGTATATCGCTCAAAAAATCAGAGGGGCTAAGCGAGGACTGCGGGAATTATTGAAACGCGGTTTGGTGGAAAGCTACCTAGAACCTGCCAAACACACTAAAACCAAGCAACAGCAAGCCGTAACCCTGGTGACAGATGCCTTCCCCACTGATCTCACGGCGGGGCAGCGGGAAGTATTAAAAGTGCTAAGGCGTTGCGGCGGCGAACTGTTGCTAACTGAATTGCTGCAAACTTGCAGTACCAGTACATCGGTTGTCAAGGCGCTAGAGCAAAAAGGCTACGTTGTGATTCAACTGCGCGAAGTGTTGCGAATCCCCGTCGAGCCGGCGCAACCCGCAGATCAACACAAAGAATTGACAAATAATCAGAGAAGTGCCTTAGAAGTCATTGCCGGTCTGAATGGATTTGCCCAAGTTTTACTGCATGGCGTCACCGGCTCAGGCAAAACCGAAGTTTACCTGCAAGCAATCGCGCCGGTTTTACAACGCGGTGAATCCGCCCTCGTCCTCGTCCCAGAAATTGGCCTCACGCCCCAGCTCACTGATCGATTTCGAGCAAGATTTGGCCAAAAAGTTTGCGTCTATCACAGCGCCCTCTCCCCAGAGGAACGATACGACACCTGGCGGCAAATGCTCACCGGCAGCCCCCAAGTCGTCATCGGTACTCGTTCTGCCATTTTTGCGCCTTTGCCCCAACTTGGCTTGATTGTCTTAGATGAAGAGTACGATTCCAGCTTCAAACAAGATCAGCCGGCTCCCACCTATCATGCCCGAACTGTGGCCCAATGGCGGGCAGAACTCGTTAACTGTCCGTTAATTTTAGGTTCCGCCACGCCTTCTTTAGAGACTTGGGTAAAGGTAAAGGTAAAAGGAGAGCAGGGAGAGAATGCCCAATGCCCCATGCCCCATCCCCAATTCCCAATGCCCCATGCCCCATGCCCCACCCATTATTTATCTTTACCAGAGCGTGTCCACTCGCGCCCAATGCCGCCGGTGGAAGTGGTGGATATGCGCCTAGAATTGCGAGCCGGCAATCGTTCCATTTTTAGCCGGTCGCTTCAAGACGCGTTGAGCCGGCTTCAGGCAACAGGTGAGCAAGGCATCCTATTCATTCACCGGCGAGGGCACAGCACCTTTGTTTCTTGCCGTAGTTGTGGATCGGTCATTGAGTGCCCAAACTGTGATGTTTCCCTCTCTTATCACTACACCCATGAGGGGGCGACAGAAGTGCTGCGCTGTCATTACTGCAACTATGGACAACTGCACCCGGAACGCTGTCCAGAATGCAGTTCACCTTACCTAAAAAACTTCGGCAGTGGCACCCAGCGAGTTGAGGAAGAATTAGGCAAGCAGTTTCCCCAATTGCGGGTGATCCGGTTTGATAGCGATACCACCCGCACGAAGGGAGCACACCGAAATCTATTAACCCGATTTGCCAACCGGGAAGCCGATCTTTTAGTGGGAACGCAAATGCTCACAAAAGGCTTGGATCTGCCGCAGGTAACGTTGGTGGGAGTTGTGGCGGCGGATGGATTGCTAAATTTAGCGGACTTTCGGGCAGCGGAAAGGGCGGTTCAAACGCTGATGCAAGTGGCCGGTCGTGCCGGCAGGGGGGATGATCCGGGTCGCGTAATTATTCAAACCTACACACCCGAACATCCGGCGATCACAGCGGTGCGCCGGCACGATTATGAGCAATTTATTGAGGCGGAATTGGAACAGCGCCTAGCCCTAAATTTCCCACCCTACGGGCGTTTGATTTTGCTGCGATTAAGTGGTGCGGATGAGGCGGAAGTTGAGGCAACTGCTGAGCGTTTGGTCTCTGTGTTGCAACCAGCATCCGAAGTTCCTGTTTTTGAAATTTTAGGGCCGGCACCGGCACCGATCACGCGTGTGGCGAACCGCTATCGGTGGCATATTTTGCTAAAGTTTCCCCTTAATATGTCCTTTGATCTACCGGCTTTCGAGAGTTTACGCGCCGTTTGTCCTGGGCCGGTTAGTTTGACAATTGATGTTGACCCGTTGAATTTAGGCTAATTTAATCTCAAATAAATTTCTGAGGGTGGATGTTATCCTCAGTTGCCTTCACATTGCCTTTGGTAAAAGACAAGATTAAGAGCCTAACAAAAAATGAGAGGAAAAGTTTTCTCACCTCTCACTTTTTACTTCTCACTTTTACCCGATTTGAGCGTCAGGGAAAGTGCGCTTGAATTCGTCAATTAAATCATCCATTTCTTCAAGCGCCTGGTTAACATCGATTCGCAGGGTTCCCAGGTCTGGTTTTTCTAGAAGTCGCAGCAGCACTTCCCGCTGGCTCTCGATTTTTGCCATCCGCTCTTGCAATGTTTGTCGATCCATGATAGATGTCCTTGTTATGCTTTTCGCTTAAACGAGCGTTTTTAGAGTCAGAGCGCACCGGCATTGCTTCCCAAACGCCTTGGCTGAGGGAAATTTACCCACAGGCATTGAGAAAACGTGCTCTCGTGTTCTTAACTAGAAGAAATTATTTTAGCAACAGTTGAGTAGTCGTGAATTTACGTGAGCGCTTAACGCATGAAAGGAGGGCGTTTGCTATCTGCCGGCTTATTCTTGATCATTTCAGCTAGAAAGCGTTTGAGCGCTTTTTCACGATTTTTCATAAAAGCTGCCCAGAACCCCGGTTGAAACTCATCCATCGTTTTCGCGAGCGCCCACACATCCACCGCTAAGATGTTGTACAGCATTTCGTCTTCTCGCTTGAGAGATTTGAGTTCATCGATTAAGGCGCTTTTTCCAGAGGCTTCGCCATTTTGGTCTTTAATCATGTCAAATACTCAGTTAAACAGCAATTATAGAAGCCGGCAATAGAGCGAGTTGATCTCAGATCTACCTTGATAATACTGGTTGTCTCTGTGGCTGTCCTTAGGTTTTTCTACGAAATCAAAATCCGTAATATTGCTGAGTCCGCTCCCTTTGTTGCAGAGAAATGCCGGTAAAAACACGTAAAGCCGGCATTATTTGGTGGACTACGGCGAACCCTCGCTCACACAAAACCTTCGATTTCGTTACAGATGCCAATAACAGAGACAGCTCATTTAATGTTCAATCTACTCGCGCATCTTTCATGCCCCCAAAAGGCGACAATAATGGCTGAAGTAATTGTAAATTAAACCATCAGACAGATATGTTACGTCAAACGTCTTTGGGAAGCTTAGGTTTATGGATTGGCGGTTTCCTCACCATTGTTGGTTTCGCTGCCTATTTTTCTGACAACGCCACATTAAATTTAGCCGGCTTTTTTTATGGAATTCCCCTCCTGTTGGGAGGCTTAGCGCTGAAAGCCTCAGAACTCAAGCCAGTTCCTTTCACTGAGCCAACTGCGGCAAATGTCGTGACACTGCGGGAGAATCTTGCCACCGAAATTCAAAATCAGATTCGCAAAGACGTGACTCGATATCGTTACGGTCAACAAGCCCATCTTGATGATACGCTCGCACGTTTAGGACTTAGCGCCACCGACGAGGAACGTCCTCTGCTGCAGGGATTAAAGGAAGCCGAGGTTGCCGGTAGCTACGCTTTAATTTTAGAATTTGACTCGCCGTTCGTTTCCTTAGAAACTTGGCAGCAAAAAAAGGAGAAAATTGAGAAATTCTTTGGCCCCGGCCTACGAGTGGAACTCACCCAGCCATCCGCCAAGTATATTGACCTCGCTTTGATTACCACTCCCAAGGAAAAAGCGATGTAGATCCTCAAAAGTGAGAAGCATAAATTAACATTTGTGAGAAAGTCAGGTGAAAAATTTAACCTTTCACGCTTGTACTGTCTTCTCGCAGCAAGGCAATTCCCCAGCCTAAAGGGCGAAGCATGAGCGGATAAATATTGGCTTTATGCCATAGATTTTAGGCGCTCATGCGATGCCCCTAAAAGGAACTGAAAACGGCTGGGGTTCGCCTTTACTTTACTTTTCTAGACGAACTGCATACCACTGCAAAAATTCTCCAGGGCCAACATCTAACTCACAGCTGGTGTCTAGCAAATACTCGGCTTGCGTGTCCACAGACGTGAACTTCTGTAGATCCCGTGGCAGTTCGTGCTGACGCTGGGACAAAATTGTTTTAAGCTTTTCTAAAAGTTCCCCAGGTGTAAGGAACTTTTCGGGTTGGTTGGTTTCTAAAACCACAAAATGGTCTTCTTGAAACAGCAAATGATTTGACATCTTGACCACTTGATTGTGCGTTTATAAAAGGATGAGTTAATGGCGAGTGAACGTACAACTCTAGCACCGGCAGCCGCCACGATTCCGTAACTGATGATGCCGGCACTGGGTGCTCAGCCTTCCTAAACGTTAGATTGTATATTCTAATTCAAAATCACAGCTACAGCACATTACCCCACGAGGGTGCCGGCTGAGCAATTAATGTCAGCCGGCAAACACCCAGCCTTGCAGTTCCTCAGAAAAACACCCACCTGAGTGCTCAGCCCCATCATCCACAGAAGCATCAGCGAGAATAACAGCGCAGATCCTTAAAAACACTCTTTTGTTTGGCATAACTAAAGAATAGGACTTGTTTTCCTAAGTGTGGCTGCGTAACAGGGAACTCGATTGTGGAATTAATAAAAACCTTTTTTGCAAACAACTTTCTTCCCCAAGGTGATTGCTACCTGTGGAATAGCGGGCTGATATGGCTGCACGTGCTTTCAGAGTTGCTGATCGCCCTGTCCTATTACGCAATTCCCCTGCTGCTCGTTTACTTTATCCGTAAGCGACAGGATGCGCCGTTTCGATGGATCTTCTTGCTCATTGGCAGTTTTCTCGTTGCCGGTGGCACGACCCACCTCATCTCAGTTTCGGTACTTTGGCACCCAAATTACTGGATTGCAGCTTTCATCAACGCGATCACCGCAGCCATATCGTTGCTGACAGCAGCATTGCTTGTGCCCTTACTGCCCAACGCTTTGGGCATTTCTAGTCCGATCCAACTTGAGTTAGTTAACAAAACCCTGCAAAAAGAAGTCGGTGAACGCCGGCAAGCAGAAGAACGCGTTCGCACCCTTAACGCTGAATTAGAAGAACGGGTGAGAGAACGCACAGCCGAATTAGAGACAACCAACGAGCAGTTAATCAAAGAAATTCAAGAAAAAAAGCGAGCTGAAACAGCACTCCAAGAAAGTGAATCCACGCTTCGCACGGTTGTCACCAACGCCCCGATTATTCTGTATGCCTTAGATAGTAACGGCGTAATCGCGCTTTCAGAAGGAAAAGGATTGGAATCTTTGGGACTTGGCGCAGGCGAACTCGTCGGACATTCTATCTTTGAGATATATCGCAATCAGCCAGAAATTTTAGCCAATCTTCAGCGCGTTTTGGAGGGCGAAGAAGGCACTTGGATTTCAGCAGTCCAAACGCCTAAAGGCACGTCTGTACACTATGAAAATCGAGCGACGCCGGTGGGTGATCTGGGCCAGGGGTTGATATGGATCGCCACAAATATCACGGAAAGCAAGCAGGCGGAGGCAGCACTGCGAGAAAGTGAATCAACGCTTCGCAGTTTCTTTGATAGTGCCACCATGATGATGGGCATTGTCGAGTTGCGGGATGATGACATCCTCCATATTTCTGATAATGCAGCAGCGGCAGAGTTTTTCGACCTGACTCCAGAAACAATGCGAAACCGGCTTGCAACCGAGTTAGGGGTTTCAAAAGATGAAGTGGGCCTGTGGATTAGGCACTCCCGACAAAGCCAGGGCAATGGCTGTCCAGTCCGCTTTGAATATAGCCACAATGCTGGCACCGCCCGCAGGTGGTTATCTGCCACTGTTTGCTCCATCCCCACAGCAGCCGGTGGTCAAGAACGGTTCTCTTATGTGGTTGAGGACGTTACCGAACGCAAGCAGGCAGAGGAAGATCGGGATCGGTTTTTCACCCTTTCTGTGGATATGCTTTGCGTGACTGGGTTTGATGGCTATTTTAAGCAGCTAAATCCAGCCTGGAAAGAAACCTTGGGTTACAGCATAGAAACCTTAAAAAGTCAACCTTATCTGGAATTTGTGCATCCCGACGACCAGGAAGCCACAAGAGCCGAAAGTGAAAAACTGGCGCGGGGGTTCATCACGGTTTCCTTTGAAAATCGCTATCGCTGCAAAGATGGCTCTTACAGATGGCTGTCGTGGAACGCTACCCCATTTGTAGAGCAGGGATTGATGTACGCGGTTGCTCACGACATTACCGAGCGAAAACAAGCAGAGGCGGCGATGCGGGAGAGCGAAAACCAATACCGCTCCGTCGTTGAGAGCGTCAGAGAAGTGATTTTCCAGACAGACGCAGAGGGATCGTGGACATTTCTTAATCCTGCTTGGAGTGAGATTACAGGATTTACAATCGAAGAAAGCTTGGGCACTGACTTTTTACATTACGTTCATCCCGATGACCGGCAAAACAATAGCGAGTTGTTTCAATGGTTGGTGGAAGGAAAAAAAGACGAGTGCCGGTATGAGGTGAGATACCTAACAAATACAGAAACTTGCCTGATTTCTTGCGCTCGATATGGGGACAATGAAGGAATTAATACGTTTCGCTGGGTAGAAGTGTGCGCCCGTGTCAAGCTTGATGCAGCCGGCCAGATCGTCGGCACTGGCGGCACTCTCAACGACATCACAGAGCGCCGGCAGGCAGAAGAATCATTGCGGCAGCAATTTTTGAGAGAACACTTAGTCGGAACAATTGCCCAGCGCATCCGCCAATCTTTAGACCTCGAAGAAGTGCTTAATACTGCAGTAGCAGAAGTGCGGCAATTTCTCAAAACCGACCGAACCGTTATTTACCGCTTTCTGCCAGATTGGACTGGGTTTGTAGAGGTAGAGTCGGTAGGTGAAGGTTGGAGCCAAACTTTAGGCGCTAATATCAACGACCCTTGTTTTGGGGAAACTCATGTAGAACTATACAAGCACAATCGCATTGCGGCGATTGAAGATATTTATACAGCAGAACTTAACCAGCCCCATATAGATCTGCTTTGCCAGTATCAAGTTAGAGCCAACTTAGTGGTGCCGATTTTGCAAGGCGAAAACTTATGGGGGTTACTAATTGCCCATCACTGCAATGAACCGCGCCGGTGGAAAACAACCGAAATTGTCTTGCTCAAACAGCTCAGCGTGCAACTAGCCATTGCCATCCAGCAGTCTACCCTCTTCGAGCAAGCAAAAACTGAACTTGCAGAGCGCAAATTAGCAGAAGAAGAACTGCGGGAAAGTGAAGCGGCAATTCGAGCGCTGTATACCGTCACTGCCGCTTCAGATAAGAACTTTGACGGCAAAGCCCAACATCTGCTGGAAATGGGATGTAGCCGGTTTAATCTGGAGATTGGCATTTTAGGCCGCATCCGAGAAGAATACTGTGAAGTAATTGCAGCTCGATTGCCAGAAAATACCCCGATGAAAATGCTCAAAGGCGATGCCTTTAACTTAGAGCGAACCTACTTCCGGGACACAGCAGAGGCAACTGAACCAATCTGTTTTGAGTTCGCTTCTGCTACCGAATGGCGCAATCATCCAGCCTACGCAGCGCGGCAAATAGAAGCTTATGTGGGTGCAAGGGTAATGGTTGCCGGCTACCTTTACGGCATCCTGAGTTTCTGTAGTCCCACAGCCCGTCACAACCCGGTTAAAGCAGTCGAAAAAGAATTGCTGAAACTGATGGCCCAGTGGATTGGCGGTGAAATTGAACGTGACAGCGCCCAAACTGCCTTGCACCGGCAGCTTCAACGCAGCCTGTTGCTAGGAAAAGTTACGCAAGAAATTCGCCAAAGCTTAGACACGCATCAAATTTTCCAAACGACTGCCACGCTGCTGGGAAGCGCATTTGGGGTGAATCGCTGTTTAATTCACAGCTATATCGCAACGCCAACGCCTCAAATTCCTTTGGTAGCCGAGTATTTAGAACCGGGGTATCAATCGTTTTTAGCTTTAAATATACAAGTGCCGGTGATAGGCAACCCCCACGCCGAGCAAATGATTGCTCAGGATCGGGCGTTTGTCTCCTCTGACGTTTTTTCAGATCCGCTGCTGCAAGCCGGTGCCGATCTTTGCCGGCAAATGGGCCTGAAATCCATGCTGGCCATTCGCACCTCCTATAAAGGAGAACCTAACGGAATCATTGGGTTGCACCAGTGTGATCGCTTCCGCCGGTGGGGGCAAGATGAAATTGAGCTGCTCGAAGCGGTTGCCGCTCAAGTCGGTATTGCTTTAGCGCAAGCTCAATTGCTAGAGCAAGAAACCGAGCAGCGACAGCAGCTTGCCGAGCATAATTTAGCTTTAGAGCAAGCCAAACAAGCAGCGGATGCCGCCAACCGGGCTAAAAGTGAGTTTTTGGCCATGATGAGCCACGAAATCAGAACCCCCATGAATGCTGTGATCGGCATGACCGGCTTAATGCTCGACACCCAACTAAGTCTCGAACAGCAGGACTTTGTAGAAACCATCCGCACCAGTGGCGAAGCGTTGCTCAGCATTATTAACGATATTCTCGATTTTTCTAAAATTGAGTCGGGCAAGCTGGATATCGAGGCGCATCCCTTTAATCTCCGTTCTTGTATCGAGGAATCGCTCGATTTGCTGGCTCCAAGGGCGGCCCAAAAAGGTCTTGAACTCGCCTATTTGATTTCGCCACCGACACCGGCTGTGTGTATTGGCGATGTCGCTCGACTACGCCAAATCTTGGTAAATTTGCTCAGCAACGCCGTTAAATTTACTGACAGAGGCGAAGTGGTGGTTTCGGTAACAGCCTCTGCGATTTCTTCTCCTTTGGCAGAGGCAAATGAAGCCGAAGAATTAACCTACGAAATTCAATTTGCGATTACAGACACCGGCATCGGCATTCCTGAAGATCGGATGGAGCGCCTGTTTAAGCCCTTTAGCCAGGTTGATGCTTCCACCACTCGCCAGTATGGGGGCACCGGCTTGGGTTTGGTGATTTCTCAACGCTTGAGTCACATGATGGGCGGCACAATGTGGATAGAAAGTCAACTAGGGCAAGGTTCGACTTTCTATTTCACAGTCATCGCCCGATCCCTAGAAAATGACTTGCCGGCTGACAATACTGCCTTAGCCGGCAAGCGATTACTGATTGTGGATGACAATGCCACGAACCGGCAGATTTTGACGCTGCAAGCCCAAGCTTGGGGAATGCTCTCCTGGGCAGCCGGCTCCGGTACGGAGGCTTTAGAGTGGCTGGCGGGGGGGCAATCGTTTGACATTGCCTTCCTGGATATGCAAATGCCACAGATGGACGGCATGACTTTGGCAGCAGAAATCCGCAAGCAGCCTCACTGCCAGAAATTGCCCTTGGTGATGTTTACTTCGATTGGCAAGCCAGAAATCGCAGCCGGCGAAGACTCAGCCAATTCTGAGTTCCCCATCAATTTTGCGGCGTTTCTCAACAAGCCCCTCAAACAATCTCAGCTCTACAATGTCTTGAGCCAGATATTGGGCCAGCAGCCGATTTCCGTGCGCCCACAGCGGCAACTGCCGCCGGTAGACTCAGGGCCGGCACCCCGTCTTCCCTTACGAATTCTGTTAGCCGAGGACAATGTGGTGAACCAAAAGGTTGCCCTACACCTGTTGGAGCGCCTGGGGTATCGGGCAGATATTGCCGGCAACGGGCTGGAAGTGCTCGAAGCGTTGCACCGGCAGCCGTACGACGTGGTGCTGATGGATGTCCATATGCCAGAAATGGATGGTTTGGAAGCCGCACGCCAAATCTGCCAACAGTGGGATGATCCAAAACAGCGACCCCAAATTATTGCCATGACAGCTAATGCCATGCAAGGTGACCGGGAAATGTGCCTGCAAGCTGGCATGGATGACTACATCAGCAAGCCGATCCGAGTGCCGGTGTTGGTTGAGGCGCTACAGAGATGTCAGCCCAAGAATCATATTGGCGTGCGGCAGCGCAAGCGAGCGCAGGATCGGGGGAGTTTAGCAGAGGGAGAGAGGAAGAGAGAGGGAGAATCTTTCACGGTTCCATCGCCACAGATATTTCCGGCCATTGACTCTAAGGCTTTAAACGAGTTACGCCAGATGCTAGGAGAAGACAGCGCAGAAATGTTGACAATCGTGATTGATAGCTATTTGACTGATGCGGTTGATCTGTTGCAAGCGCTGCGGCGTGCAGTTGAACAAGAAGATGCCACAGCGCTAAACTTGCCGGCTCACACGCTAAAGTCTACCAGTGCGACCCTAGGAGCAATGGTTCTGGCCCAGTTATGCAAGCAGTTAGAAACAATGGCACGCACCGGCATGATGGCAGAGGCAGCAGCCATTGTCTCTCAAGTGGAAGCAGAGTATGAAAGAGTAAAGCAAGCGTTGCAAGAAAGTTTAAATTTCTAATCAGAGTTCACACATACGCTTGCTCTGCACAATTGCTCTGCACAATATTTTGCAATTTCCCTAACATCTTTACCGCTCTCCCGCTTTTGATTGCTACCCTATTAAGTCAGCTCATAAGTCTTTAAACTTTTTGATTGCTGCCGAAGAAAAAAGCCATTTCTAATTATTCCCTAGCCCTAGTTCTCTTACGATGCTATGTTCGAGCAATTTGCCCCTAATACAATTTCTTTAGAGAATGAACCCCCTCTTGTCCTCGTAGTTGAGGATGATCGAACCACGCGAATGCTACTACGGCGAGCGATGGAAAAAGAGGGCTACCGGGTGGCAGAGGCAACTGACGGCGAGCAAGCTTTAGCCGATTACAATCATCTGCACCCGGATATTGTCTTGCTAGATGCGGTGATGCCGGTGATGGATGGTTTTACTTGCTGCCGGCACCTGCAAAGCTTGCCTGGGGGCGATCGGACGCCGCTGCTAATTATTACCAGTCTTGACGATCCGGAGTCGGTAGATCGGGCGTTTGAAGTGGGTGCGAGTGATTACGTTACCAAACCCATTCACTGGGCAGTGTTGCGTCAGCGCGTGCGGCGTCTAATTCAACAATCCCATCTGTATAAGGAATTAGAGGCGGCTAATCAAAAGTTGCGCCGGCTTGCCTCTCTTGATGGTTTAACCCAAGTAGCCAACCGACGTTTGTTTGATGAGCGGTTTGAGAAAGAGTGGCTGCGACTGGCGCGAGAGCAGGCGTCTCTGTCTCTAATCATGTGCGATGTTGATTTTTTTAAAGCCTACAACGACACGTATGGCCATCAAGCCGGTGATGAGTGTTTGCAGCAGGTTGCCCGTGCCATTACTGAGTCGGTAAGGCGTCCCGCCGATTTAGTGGCGCGTTATGGAGGAGAAGAGTTTGCAGTGATTTTGCCCAACACTGAAAGTGCCGGTGCGGTGCTGGTGGCTGAATCTATCCGCAAGCGAGTACAAGCACTAGCAATTGTTCACGCCACTTCTACAGCCAGCAAGTACATTACCCTAAGTTTAGGTGTTGCCAGCGTAATCCCCCTCCCTAGCTCCTTATCGGCGACGCTGATTTTAGCGGCTGATAAGGCACTTTACCAGGCTAAAGCTTCTGGGCGAGATGCGGTGGTTTTGAGGCAATAAAACCCCCACTCGGTTCAATTCGAGCGTCTTTAGCAAACGAGTTTTGCCTCACAAATTAATTTATTCAGGGGGAACTCCCCCAGCACATCTTCTGAGCCGGCCAAATTTGTGAGGTTAAACGGCTCTGGCTTTGCAATGCCATAACCCTGAGCGTAATCAATTCCTATTTGGGTGACTTTTTCTAAAATAATTTCATTTTCCACACACTCAGCAATGGTTTGAATTCCGATCACATGGCAAATTCGATGAATCGATTCTACCATCGCTAAATCTATCGGATTTTCTACTATTTTCTTAATAAAATTGCCATCTATTTTTAGAAAATCAAGCGGTAAATGTCTGAGATAGGCAAAGGATGACATCCCGCTGCCAAAATCATCTAAAGCAACCCAACAGCCCATTTCCTTAAGTGACTGAATCAGCTCCCCGGCTTTCGTCCAGTTCGCAATGGCAACTGTTTCCGTAATTTCAAAACAGATGCTTTGCGGTGGGATTTTATGGAGAAAAAATTGTTCTTTAAGAAAGTCAATGAACTGCTCGTCATGAATACTAGAGCCTGAGAGATTAATGGCATACAAGCTCTGTTTTGTGCTGGAAGTTTGTTGGGCTTTTTCCGGCGGGTATTCCCCCTGCCCACTTATTCCTGAATCGTGAGTTATGAGCGCTGATAAATGTGCGAAAAGTGTGCGTATAACCCAGCGGTCAATCGTTTGCATCAAATGGTAGCGTTCCGCTGCTGGAATAAATGCCATTGGTGAAACCATCTGTCCGGTCTGATCTTGCAGGCGCACAAAGACTTCATAATGTTCTACACCGGCACAGGGATGGGCAATCGGGATAATTGGCTGAGAGTAAAGGCAAAACTGATTATTCTGCAACGCCTGATTAATTTTGACAACCCACTGAATTTCCCCCCGATGCTGCGCTAATTCGTGGTCATTAGTTTGATAAACATGGACGCGATTGCGACCTCGATTTTTGGCGGTGTAGCAGGCTGTATCTGCATCACTTAAAACACTCGAAACGCTTTGCGTATCAGCATTAATTGCAACTAAACCAATACTGACCCCAATGGAAAAGGTTTTATCTTGCCACACAAAGCGCAATGTCTGAATGCTCTGCAAAAGGGACTCAGCAACCTGTAAACCTTGTGAGTCTGAGCATTGATAAAGCAGCACAGCAAATTCATCACCGCCAAGACGCGCTAAAGTATCAGTTTTGCGAATTCTACTTTTAAATTGCTGGCTGACTTGACGCAGCAATTCGTCACCGGCAACGTGACCGCAGGTGTCGTTTACAATTTTAAATCGGTCGAGATCGAGATATAACAAAATGTGCGGTTGACTGCCGGTTTTAGCCTTAAAAATAGTTTGTTCCAATTGCTCTTCAAATTCGCGCCGGTTTACTAAACCCGTAAGCGCATCGTGATTGGCCTGCCAGGATAATTGGCGTGCCATATCCCGCGTTAAGGTACTATCTCGGAAAACGAGAACCGCACCGATAATGCAACCATCACTGGCATGGATAGGGGCGGCGGAATGATCGATCGCAAACTCGTGGCCATTACGGGCAATTAAGACACTGTGGTTCATAATCTCAACCACTTTGTCTTCACGCAAGGCAGTCTCGGCGGTATTATCCACCGGCAAGCGTGTGAGTTCGTTAACAATCTGAAAGACATGGGTTAAGGGTAAGCCTTTTGCTTCAGCGCTTGACCAACCCGTAAGCTTTTCAGCCACTGGGTTGAGTGACTGAATTCGGCCCGATGCGTCGGTGGTAATCACGCCATCGCCGATTGATTGCAAGGTGACTTGCGCCAGTTCTTTTTCTTCAAAGAGGGCTTGTTCCATGCGTTTGCGTTCGGTGACGTTGCGCTGCACAGACACCCAGTGGGTTAAGTTGCCTTGTTCATCTGTGACGGGGACGCTGTTGAGTTCGACCCAATATTGCGAACCGTCTTTGCGATAGTTAATTAATTCCACTCGCACCGGCTGCCGGTGTAACAAGGCGCTGCGGATTTTGACGATTTGCCGGGGATTAGTATTTGGCCCGCGCAAAACATTCGGCGTTTTGCCAATAATTTCTTCGGGTTGGTATCCGGTTAGCTGCGTAAACGCTTCGTTGACATAAACGATTTTGGGATCTGAGGCATCATCGCACCCTGCGTCCATAATCACGATGGCGTCGTTGGCGTTGACGACGACCGATTCTAGCAAGCGTAAGCGCTGCTCGGCTCGCTCGCGGGTGAGCATTTCATTTTCTAATCGAGCAATCGTTGTGTTCAGTTCAGCGAGTGCGTCTTTGAGTTCGCTGGTTCGCTGTTCAACGGCGACTTGCAACCCATCAATGACGCCAGACATTTCCATTGGATCGAGCATTCGCAGCACATTTGTTTGCGTGACAATTCCCAGCAGTTCTCCTTGGCTGCCGGCGACAACCAAGCGCCGCACATACCGCTGATGCATCTCTTGATGAGCCACCCACAGGGAATCTTGGGGTTGCAGACAAAATAGCGGTGAACTCATCACGTCTTGAGCCGGCAAGAGTGACAAATCTAGTTCTAATGCCTGAAACTGCACGATATCTCGCTCTGTAACAATTCCCAAGGGAAGGGCACATCGAGAATTGTCGCTGTTTTGCATTTCCCGTTCTTCGGTAATGACGACACAGCTGACGTGATGTTTGCTCATCAGTTGGGCCAGACTCAGGACGGATGCACTGATCGGCGCTTGAATCACCTCAGCATTCATCACTTCGTCCACTCGCCGCATTTTCAGAAGGTTAGCCGGTTGCAGCATGGCTTGCCTAATACTTTCCGGCGTGACGACTCCGATTAAGTGACCCCGCTGATTAGTAATGGGCAAGTGGCGAATTCGGTACTGACGCAGCAACAGTAGCAATGTGAAGATATCTTCAGCCTCAGATTCTTTGAGGGTGATCGCCGGTTGAGTCATCACCTCAGCGATGGGAATCTGGGTTAAGGGAGAACCCTCAGAAGCGTTCAATTTTCCCGAAGCAATTAACTGCACCAAATCCCGTTCAGTGAATATCCCCTGCACAACCTCGCCTGCCGGTGTTCCCACCTGTCTGGGTTCTGTAATGAGGACACAGCTCGCTCTCGCTTCTCCCATTAAACCCGCTTGCTTGGTTTCAAGGTCGAAGGATGGGTTAAAGCTTTCAAGTGGGCAACTGCTACGGAGTTGTCCCATCAACGCTATCACCTCTATGAGGGGCGTTTGAGGGGCAACAATTAGAGGGTATCGGTCAATAACTTCGTGTAGTTGCGGCAGATAGATAGGAGGGTTGTTTGGCTGCATATTTAATTCAGGTTGTGTAAAGGGTTGCAGAGGGCCGGCAATGCGTTTCCCCTGTCAACAATTTATAAATCACTTAGCATCTTTGTAAAAGCTTTATGAAAGGTCTCTTCAGCAGATGCCCTGCATTGAAAAGCTTTTATTTAACTGCTGTCTATTTTTTCAGGATATGAAATAACGCCGGCTCATGGAAGTAGCCTACGCTTTAATTGAAAGATAGCCTGAAATTACTGTAAAATATAAATCAATATCTTAAGTTTAACAAAAAATAAAGTTCTACTACTTATAATAAAGCTCTCATCCTGCTTTGTGATCTCCTTGGCTCAGCGGCTATATTCTCACAAGACAGTTAAAATCCAGCTTTACCTTATCAGGATGAATCCTGATGGTGCCACTTCTTATCCCTCTCTATTCCTCTATTTTGCTTTTTTCTGCTACTTCCCCTGTATCTGGTTAATTTTTTAGGGAAAAAACGATCTCGCTGCTGACGCCTGCCCACTTCTTTTAAAAAGGGCAAAAATCCTAAAACTTCCCTATTTAACCAACAGCCAATCTGCTTAGATGGCTTTTGATTTGAACACAAAAAAAGCGCAATCTATCGGAATTCAGTAGAGATTGGGGTGAATTTGTAGCCGCTTGAAAATAAACTAGAGCAAGTTAGACAATTGTCTGTTTTCGAGACTACAAATGAGGGGAGCAGTACCGATAGATTAGCAGGTTACTTGGGGGAATATGTAGCGTTTGCCACAGAAATTCAAGAGACTTTGACCTTATTTTTTAAGTAGGCTCCTAGATGAAAACGGCGCTTATTTAGACCCGCTCCCCAAAATAAACAAGCTTAGTAAAGTGCCGGTGTTCCAGAGGCTATGAAGTAGCATTGGAGCTAATAAATTGCGCGAGCGAGTGTAAATAAATCCCAAGACTGTGCCTAGGGTTGCCAGAGGTAGCACTTCCGAGACATTCAAATGAGCAATTGCAAATAGCAAACTGCTGGCTGCGATTGCGCCCCACACCGGCACGTAACGCGTGAGAGAGGGCAGTAAGAAACCCCGAAACATGAGTTCCTCAAACACCGGCGCACCAATGGATGCCGTTAAGAAAAATACCGCTAAGGCTACGTTGTCCTTTCCTTCCAATGCAATAGGAAGAATCGGATTACTACCCCCTTGTCCTTGCCACAGCCGTTGGTTAATCAGCGACACCACAACCACTAGCGGCAAAGCCACTAAGTAACCACCGACACCCCACAAAAACCAGTTTCCCCGCCAATCAAAGCGAAACCAACTCTCTGGCAGCGGCAAATAAGGCTTGACAGATAAATAAATCACCAAAAGCCCTCCCGACGCCAACAGTATATAACTGGCAAGAATGTAGAAAGCTTTAGAACGGACATCAAGGGTTGCTGGATTGATATCTAGTGCCGAATTTAACAGTCCTAAACTCAGTGGCACTACAATTTGTCCGACAAAGAAAAAACCGACGATCAGAACTTGCCAAATCGTTTCAGCATCCCAAGGCGTTTCCCAAGAAAGATCCCCATACTGCGCCAGTAGGGATTCTTTTCCCTTCACAAGTCGCTGTGCTAACACAAAGATCAGTAAGCCAACTCCCACGAAGAAGCCTATCGTCGGAATTCCGCCAATAATTGCTAATTTTATAGCTGCTTGCTGGGCAACTTCTTGTTCCTGTGCTTGCAGCGTTGCCAGTATATTCGAGCGTTCCTGCAATTCATAAAGGCGGGATAATGCTTGATAGCGGAACCAGCCATCGAGATTTTGTTGGAGCTGCGGTTCGGCGTTAGGTAAGATGCGAGAGTTCCACAGTTCACGCAACACGCCGGCTGTTGCAGGGAATGGTTGAGCGTTATTGCTGGATCGCTCGATAATTCCTGTCCAAGTTGTGAGTGCGGCTTCTGTTTGAGCTTTGTGAGCTTGCAAAATACCGATCCGCAAATCAAGTTCGTCAATTAATTTATCTAGCCGATCAATCGATGCCTCTAACTGCTGCGGAGACTGCACCGAGGTTTTAACCGGCGGATTTTCTGGTGCCGGCGGCTTCGGTGCCGGTGGGACTGCCGTTGTTTGGGCAAGTTCGAGTTGCTGTTGGGTGGTTTCCAGAGATTTCTGGGCTGACTCGCGTGTTTCCTGATACTGCTTGAGCGCTGTTTCAAAGGCATCATTCCCGATCAGCGTCTTGCGGGCATTTTCTACGCCGGCTGCTTGATCGCCATCTCCCCGCCACTCTGCGGCATGGAGGATGAGATTGGTTTGGTACAGTTCCAGCCGACTTTGAATCTGGGGTTGGTTCCAGCTTTGTATGAGAGAAGCGCTGACTAGGAAGAGCGCCAGTATCGTCAGAGCACCTAAAAGCAACCGCTTGATTGTCATCCATCCCTCCGTAATCGGTACTTGCCTGATTCACCCGTATCTAATCATACAAGGGCAGTAAAGTACCGCTCGATCCCAGCTGAAGCAAAGGTTGTTGCTTTCTAGGCGTTAGGGATGCAATTGCAGCTATGGGGACTGTTTTTGTTAGTTAGGGGAAAATTAACGGCTGTTGATAGGGGATGCCGGTATTCCAAATTAGATGCCGGTGTCACAATGAATATTTTTTAGTGGCTACTTTGGCCAAGAAAAGGTATCTAAAATGATGTCAACACTGGTTTGCTGATCGCCGTCTGCTACTCCATCTCCATTGTCATCGATTAAATTAGCACTAAAAAAATAGCATTGAACTTCTACTTTTTTATTAGCTTCTTCCTGAGAAATCAATAAGTTCAAAGTCCCCGATTCCATCCCGCATTTAGTTTCATATTCTTTAATTTTATCAGGAGATTGCTCCCGTAACTTTTCTAAAATATTTTGGCATTCGCCTTCGCTACAAGACCACGAACTTCCAAAAGTCCCTTCTTCCCCAGGAAACGGCAAAACAGCTAAGGAATCTCCCGACCTAGAACCATCTGGCTGCTTTTCTCCCCAACAGGCAACCATCACTTTTCCCGCTTCGCCCTCATTGGCCAATACTTGCAAGCCTAGTGTGTTGTTGTCTTGACAGTTCGCTTTGTATTGGCTGATTTGTTCTGGCCACTGTTTGCGTAATTGCTCTAATAGATCCTCGCAGCTTTGCTTCCCACAATTTCCTAGAATAACCGACTCTGCGGTGACAGGAAATGAGAAAGCAAAGCAACTAGCTGCCCATGTTGCTGCTGTTAGTAATCCTGTAAAATTAAATTGCTTAATATTCATAAATATTTTTTCAATAGATATTCTTAAATTAGAAGTTTAGCAGATTTGAAATAGAGTGCCAACAGTTTTGTAGCCGCTTAATTACCGTTCAACGCGCTCAATTTGTCAACAACCTGTCGTCAATGAGGCAAGGATCGTTGAGATCATCACCTTGACACTTAGGGAGTGGACTGGGGCGAATGGCCCAACGCATCGCAATAGAGAGGGCAATGCCGCAAAGAATGTCAAGGCGAAGGTTTAGAAGTTTTGGGACTTGGAAGGCTGCTGCCGGCACACATACTCTGAGTTGTCGTTGCCGGTGAAAGAGGAAGCCGGCACCACCCTTCACATCCTGTGAGGGCTTCACCTTAAAATGACTAACCAGATCCAAAGAACAGGTATCTTGCACAACGGTGTCCCTTAAAAGGGCATAATTCCAAAAAACACGGTGGCAACGAAAATCTGTGAAATACTTTTTTCTATCAGATGGATGGACGATAGGTCGAGTCTGGGGAGCCGAGGGTCTGTGGAACGAAATGGCTTGGCGGCGTCAACCCAAAATTGAGCAAATGGATCTTTGTCTGATGGAGCCAGAAGAAAAAATGTGGCTCTATCGCGTGGAAGATGCGGTTTTGATGGTGGAAGTGAAACCGATTGCTCCAGAACCGGGCGAACCGATAGCCAAGAACATCGGACAAGTCGTATTAAAACGCCTGATCAGCGGCGATCAAGTCGTTGAGCGACTTTGTGCTGCCGGCGCGACGTGTCAATTAGGAGGGGCGATTGTAGAACCCACCGGCACCAATGAGCAAATATAACCGTGTTAACCATATTTAGTGGGCTGGCGGTGCCGGCACTATCCCTGTCAATTTGCTTGCAATAGGGTCACTCAATGGTTACACTTCTTTAAATACTACTCATATTTCGAGAACGCACTGTCATGCCTGCCCATGCGGTCTGGCAAACAAGTTTCTTGTTCAGCCGGCTAGCCTCAAGCAGATTAAGACTTTAGCACTTAAACACAAGACTGAAAGATAGCGTTCAAGTAGACATCTCTCATGGAGGAGGAAGCGTAGTCAATGGGACTACCCTGGTATCGAGTACACACAGTCGTTCTGAACGACCCAGGCCGCCTGATTTCTGTCCACCTCATGCATACTGCCCTGGTGGCCGGGTGGGCTGGTTCTATGGCTTTGTATGAATTGGCCATCTTTGACCCCAGTGATCCAGTCCTGAACCCGATGTGGCGTCAGGGTATGTACGTCATGCCCTTCATGGCTCGTCTGGGCGTAACCGACTCTTGGCGGGGTTGGAGCGTAACGGGTGCGACAGCAGTTGATCCTGGCGTCTGGAGCGTTGAAGGCGTCGCTGCCGCTCACATCATCCTGTCTGGTTTGCTGTTCCTAGCTGCCTGCTGGCACTGGGTTTACTGGGATCTAGAACTGTTTAGAGACCCACGCACCGGCGAACCGGCACTGGATCTGCCAAAAATGTTTGGCATTCACCTGTTCTTATCTGGTCTTCTTTGCTTTGGTTTCGGTGCCTTCCACCTGACGGGCTTATTTGGCCCTGGTATGTGGGTGTCTGACCCTTATGGGTTAACTGGCAGCGTGCAACCCGTGGCCCCGTCGTGGGGACCTGAAGGCTTTAACCCCTTCAATCCGGGGGGCATCGTCGCTCACCACATTGCGGCAGGCATTGTTGGGATTATTGCCGGTTTGTTCCACTTGAGTGTTCGCCCGCCAGAGCGGCTTTACCGCGCTCTGCGGATGGGGAACATCGAAACCGTGCTCTCTAGCAGTATTGCCGCTGTATTTTTCGCAGCCTTTGTGGTGGCCGGCACAATGTGGTATGGCAACGCCGCCACCCCCATTGAACTGTTTGGCCCCACCCGTTATCAGTGGGATAGCGGTTACTTCCACCAAGAAATTGACCGACGCGTTCAAACCAGCTTAGCGAACGGCAACAGCATAGAAACAGCCTACTCAGAAATTCCTGAGAAACTGGCATTCTATGACTACGTCGGCAACAACCCGGCTAAAGGTGGTCTGTTCCGTGTTGGAGCGATGAATAGTGGAGATGGTCTGGCAACCACTTGGTTAGGCCATCCAGTATTTAAAGATAGCGAAGGTCGGGAACTAACCGTTCGCCGCATCCCCAACTTCTTTGAAACTTTCCCAGTCATTTTGACCGATAAAGATGGCATTCTTCGCGCTGATATTCCGTTCCGCCGCGCTGAATCTAAGTACAGCTTTGAGCAAGCCGGTGTGACTGTCAGCTTCTACGGTGGCTCACTTGACGGTCAAACCTTTGACGACCCCGCCACGGTGAAGAAGTACGCCCGGAAAGCTCAGCTAGGCGAACCCTTCGACTTTGATCGCGAAAGCGTTGACGCTGATGGGGTGTTCCGGACTAGCCCTCGCGGTTGGTTCACCTATGGACACGCTTGTTTTGCTCTGTTGTTCTTCTTCGGTCACCTCTGGCACGGATCTCGGACACTGTTCCGCGATGTGTTTGCCGGTATTGACCCAGACCTTGATGAAGAACAAGTGGAATTCGGTCTCTTCCAAAAACTAGGAGACAGATCAACCCGCAGAAAGGAAGTAGTCTAAAAACGTTTCCGATTTTGAGTTTTCAGTTTTGGTTCACCCACTACTGAAAACTCAAAGTTCAGAAATTAACAGACCCATTCCCTTGCTAAAATGTTAGTTAACGAAAGGAGCAGGAACTTCTAATATGGAAAGCGTTGCTTACATTTTGATTCTTACTTTGACGATCGGGTTGCTCTTCTTTGCGATTGCGTTTCGCGAACCCCCCCGGATCGATACCACTGACAAGAAGTAAGCCTGAAAGTTTTTTGAACTCACCTGAGCCGTTAAAAGCTGTTGTTAGAGCATTATTATCTAGCTAACAGCTTTTGTTGCCGGCTCAGGTTTTGCCATTTACGCCCAGTGCCGACTGCCGAGAAAGCTAATCATGCGGTGTCCCTTCTGCCAACATACAGACAGTCGCGTTTTAGAGTCGCGTTCAGCCGAATCTGGCCAAAGTGTGCGGCGACGCCGGGAATGCTTGGATTGCAAGCATCGCTTCACAACTTACGAACGCATAGAATTTGTACCGATTACAGTAATTAAACGCGATGGCAAACGCGAGTCGTTTGATCGTTCTAAATTACTGCGAGGCATCATCCGAGCTTGCGAAAAAACCGGCATTCCTGCCATGCGGCTTGAAGAACTCGTTGATGAACTCGAAGCGGAATTGCAGCAGCAAACAGCCAGAGAAGTTAGCAGTAGCGAAATTGGCGAACTGGTATTGCGCCAACTGCAATCTATTAGCGAAGTCGCCTACATTCGATTTGCCTCAGTTTATCGCCAATTCCAAGGCATTCGAGATTTTGTTGACACCTTAAATCATCTTCAGAACCAACAAATTTCAGATGTGGAACCAGAAAAAATAGATAAAGCCCTAACTGGAGTTTGTCCGCCATCAGGAGATTCTAGCGGCTGGGAAACCTCAGCTTCTGGCTTCACTCCCCTCAACTAAAAGGCTTGAGTCCTGTATCCCCAATTTGAACATTTATTCTAAAATTTAAAATTGATCTGCCTGATTTCGCGACAGAGAAGGCAGGAAAGCTGTTCAGGAGCATATAGTCAAGTTATAATATCAAGTCTAAGCTTCAAGCATCGCCATTGGCTCTGCCAAAAAAGAGCTTGGAGTGATGTAGATGTAAACTGCACCGTCAAAAGGTGCATGTACATCCGCAGGAGGCAAATTAAACTACGGAGATTAAGTCCTAGGAAACCAATCGCATGGTCAATCAGAAAACACCCGTCAAAGATGTTGGCTTTACCCACGAAGATTTTGCAGCCCTACTCGACAAATATGACTATCACTTTAGCCCCGGTGATGTGGTAGCAGGTACAGTATTCAGTCTAGAACCAAGGGGCGCTCTGATTGACATCGGTGCAAAAACAGCGGCTTACATCCCCATCCAAGAAATGTCAATCAACCGGGTTGACGCCCCGGAAGAAGTCCTGCAGTCTAACGAAACCCGTGAATTCTTCATCCTCACCGATGAAAATGAGGATGGACAGCTAACTCTGTCAATCCGGCGGATTGAGTATATGCGGGCGTGGGAGCGAGTGCGCCAGTTGCAAGCAGAAGATGCCACAGTTCGTTCTAGCGTCTTTGCGACGAACCGAGGCGGTGCGCTGGTACGCATTGAAGGATTGCGTGGATTTATTCCCGGTTCTCACATCAGCACCCGCAAGCCTAAAGAAGATTTGGTTGGAGAAGAACTCCCCCTCAAATTCTTGGAAGTAGACGAAGATCGCAACCGCCTAGTTTTGAGCCACCGCCGCGCACTGGTTGAGCGCAAGATGAACCGGCTCGAAGTTGGCGAAGTCGTCATCGGTAATGTTCGCGGAATTAAACCTTACGGTGCCTTCATCGATATTGGAGGCGTCAGCGGTTTGCTGCACATCTCGGAAATCTCTCACGATCACATCGATACGCCGCACAGCGTCTTCAATGTCAATGATGAAGTGAAGGTGATGATCATTGACTTGGATGCAGAACGAGGTCGCATTTCCCTTTCTACCAAACAACTGGAACCCGAACCAGGTGACATGGTGAAAAATCCCGATATGGTTTATGAGAAAGCTGAGGAGATGGCTGCCAAGTTCCGCGAACAGATGCGGAACAGACAGCAAGCTCAACAGCAATCTCAACAGCAGTCGGCTTCACCAGCCAGCGACACCTCTGAATCTGAGGAGGATCTGCCAGAGGTAGCGGCAGAAGAAGCACCAGAGGTAGAAGCACCGGCAGCCCCAGAAGTAGAGGCAGAGGCAGTGCCACAAGTAGAGGCAGAGGCAGCCCCAGAAGTAGAGGCAGCCCCAGAGGAGGAATTAATCACCGCTGAAGAGGTGTAGATTCTGGAGCCTGAAGAACCGTGCAGCAGGCTTGATGACAAGCCGCGCTGCGCGATTGAGGGAATCATCCCTCTTTTTTTATATGGGGGTCATGTTTATGATTGATGGGAGTTGAGCGTTTGACGACAATTCAGTGTGGGAATGTCACATTCAAAAATATCCAGGCTGTTATTTTTGATAAAGACGGGACGCTGGAAGATTCAGAAGATTTTTTAAGAAACTTGGGCCAGAAACGAGCGCGGATGCTAGATGCCCAAATTCCCGGAATTGGAGAACCTTTGTTGATGGCGTTCGGCATTAATGGAGCTCGTCTCGATCCCACCGGCTTACTCGCCGTTGGCAGCCGGCGGGAAAATGAAATTGCCTCCGCCGCTTATATCGCCGAGACAGGACGAGGGTGGTTGGAATCTCTTGAGATTGCGCGTCGCTCATTTGAAGAAGCCGACCAAATGTTCAAAACATTTGCCCCGTCTCCTTTATTTGCCGGCTCTCTAGAGGTGCTAAAGTTCCTTTCAGATGCCGGTCTGAAACTGGCGATTCTCTCAGCAGCCAGTACACAAAGGGTGCAGAAGTTTGTCAAAGATCATCAACTAGAACCCTACATTCAGGTGCAAATGGGTGTTGATGAAGGGCCAAGCAAACCAGATCCCTCTCTCTTTTTAAATGTCTGTCGAACCTTAGGCGTTGAACCGGCGTCAACCCTGATGGTTGGCGATTCCTTGGCGGATATTGAAATGGCCAAACGGGCCGGGGCTGCCGGCAGTATTGGTATTTGTTGGAATACACCAAAAGCTAGCCATTTAGAAGCCGCTAATGTTACGATCGCGCAACTTGATGAAATAAAAATCATCTCCTAAACCTCGATCGCAGTGAGCGAATTGGGAACCATTTAAACACACCCCGTCTGCCTAGCCACTATTTAAGGAGGATTGATCCTTGACACGTCGCTACCTGTTTACCTCCGAATCCGTCACCGAAGGGCACCCTGATAAAATCTGTGATCAAATCTCAGATACGATTTTAGACGCCCTGCTCACTCAAGACCCCGCCAGCCGCGTCGCCGCAGAAGTTGTGGTCAACACCGGCTTGGTGCTGATCACCGGCGAAGTCACCACCAAAGCTCAGGTGAACTTCGTCGATCTCGCCCGGAAAAAAATTGCCGAAATCGGCTATACAGATGCCGACAACGGCTTTTCTGCAAATAGCTGTGCAGTCCTCGTTGCCCTCGACGAACAATCTCCTGACATCGCCCAAGGTGTCAACACCGCCCAAGAAACCCGCGAAGAATCCAGCGATGACGCTTTAGACGCGGTTGGTGCCGGCGATCAAGGGATCATGTTTGGCTTTGCCTGCAACGAAACCCCGGAATTGATGCCTTTGCCCATCTGTCTCGCCCACCGGATTTCCCGGCGGTTGGCAGCAGTCCGCAAAACCGGCGATCTGCCTTACCTGCGTCCCGATGGCAAAACTCAAGTCACCGTTGTTTACGAAGATGGACGCCCCGTAGGCATCGACACAATTCTGATTTCCACACAGCACACGGCTTCAATTGGGGAAATTACGGATACGGCAGAGGTTCAGGCCAAGATCAAGGAAGATTTGTGGACAGCAGTGGTCGAGCCGGTGTTTGCAGACATTGACGTGAAGCCAGATGCAGAAACTCGCTTTCTTGTTAATCCCACCGGCAAATTTGTGATCGGCGGGCCTCAAGGAGATTCCGGTCTCACAGGTCGCAAAATTATTGTAGATACTTATGGTGGCTATTCCCGGCACGGCGGCGGCGCTTTTTCCGGCAAAGACCCCACAAAAGTAGACCGCAGCGCCGCTTATGCCGCTCGCTATGTGGCTAAAAATATCGTTGCCGCCGGCTTGGCAGAAAAGTGTGAAGTTCAACTCAGTTATGCAATCGGCGTAGCGCGCCCCGTGAGCATGATGATTGAAACCTTTGGTACCGGCAAAGTCGATGAAGACCGGCTGCTGGAAGTCGTGAAAGAGCATTTTGAGCTGCGTCCGGCTGGAATTATCAAAACCTTTAATTTGCGCCGCCTGCCGGCTGAACGCGGCGGTCGTTTTTACCAAGAAGTTGCTGCTTACGGTCATTTGGGACGCACCGATATCGACTTGCCTTGGGAACAAACCGATAAAGCGCAGTTGCTCAAAGACGCACTGACTCAACCGCTTTCCGCTTCTGTGGGATAGTTATTTACCCCACATTTAAATAAATTTTGCCATACCCGTTTATTTAAACAAACGGGTTTTTTTATTTGTTAAGTTAGAAGCGGTTGGATAGGTATTCCTTTAGTAATAGAGATCAATCCCTGTTAAATCTACCCGGTAGATCTAGTATTTATTCGCCTGGTTTAACTGATAAGATACGAGTCAGTTAGATTGCCGGCCCGTACCCGAATTAGCAAGCAGCGCAATTGTCAAGAACGGTATTGAGCCGGCTTACACGTTTACGGAAACTTTCTATCCAGCATTATTGTAATTACAGCTAACTGAACGCGTAACCTTTCATGCTTAAAAGCTTTTGAAGAACTGCGTGTGTTAATCAATCAGGGTCTGATCGTAGAGGAGTCACAGCGATGAATCCGAAGCAGAGAGAAAAGTGGGCGAGAATCAGAAGATTGGGAAAGTTGCGCTATATGATTATCTACGGAATTTTGTTCTGGGGGCTTCCCGTCGCTGTTTTGTATGTGTTCATCACCACTTTTCTCGATAATAATTTTTCCATTCAACAGGCTCTCCAATCTGCACTTTTGAGAAGACTGTTTTTTGCCAAACTTTTTATTTCACTCACTTTATTTCCAACCTGTGGCCTCGCAGTGAGCTGGTGGCTGTGGGATTATAACGAGAAAAAATATTCAGACGAATAAATACAACGCTTATTTTTCTTGCGCCGGCATTAAACAGGAACTTTTCTCCTGCAAAAAGCGCACGTTTGCCTCACTTGTTTCCAGCAGTTGCTCAGATCATCTTAAATAAGCAAAAATACTCACTCTATCAAGAATCTGACTCAGCCCAAAAAACCGATTTTCTCAAACAAAATAGCTCAATGCGCTCGCTTCAGTTTTGATAACTAGCACATTAACCTCTGTCAAGAAATCTTAATGTTTAGTATCAATTTGTGTGGTAAAATAATAACCCTTGGGAACGTAAAAATCACGTTAAATCTTTGTGGGGCATTTTGGTATGAGCATCTATAGAATTGGCGACTGAGCGTCTCTTATCAGGGCGGATACTGCCCTATCACCGCACGTTTTTAAATCAGCCTTTTTTTAAAATCAGCCGTTTAAGCCCCTTTTCCCTATCCTTGAAACCCTAGCGCAGAGGTGATAATTATGCCTTGGTCTTTCATGATTACACTGGGAATTGCTCTGGCAGTTACCTATATCTTGAAAAACTCTGCTGACGAAATTGCCTATCTCGCCGCATCAATTTTAGTTGTGAGCTTACTGGTGAGTTTGGTAATCGCACCCTGGCAGATTCAGTTGTTACTGCTCGTGCTTGCCTTAGTTAGCAGTAACCGACTTTTGCAGCCAAGCCAGCAGCTCATCATTGAATCTGAACCCGATCAAAAAATAAAACTCAGTTATCGCGGAGTAGACTACGAGCCAACCGCGCCCCTAGAGGAAGCGAAAGAAGGTGAAACTATCGTAAAATACCGGGGTCAAATTTGTAAAATCGGCACCGAACAAACAGCTCTAATGGTTCAACAAAATCAAGCTTTAGAGGTAAAATATCGAGGGGCTAGCATTCCCGAGCAAAAATCTAATTAAGGGATTGCTCAACAAATTCTTCAGTATCCCGGCAGAATTCTTTGTTTGATAGAATGCTGGGATTCGCTTAAAATGCATCCCATGCACTCCCTCAAACAACTGGCAAGGAAACTTAAAAAAGAAACCTGGGCGATTTATCTGGTGAGTAAAGATTCCAGAACGCCTTGGTATGCCCGTTTCCTAGCTGCTGCTGTCGTTGCTTATGCCTTCAGTCCCATTGATTTAATTCCAGATATAATTCCCGTCCTCGGATTTCTGGACGATTTGATCATCGTGCCGGCGGGAATTTGGCTGGTGCTGAAAATGATTCCCCCAGAGGTTTTAGCTGAATGCCGCGAGAAAGCAGCAAGCGAAATGGCACAGGAAAAACCCACAAATTGGATAGCCGCCGGCATCATTGTACTGATTTGGGTGTTACTGGGGGTTTTAACAGTTTTCTGGTTAGGTGAAATCCTAAAAGATTAAATCACATAGACTTGCCGGCTGTTTAATAACGAATTTGCAGCGTTACAAAAGATTGTACCTGCTGCTCTCCGCCCACTACTTGAGTGACAGAATTTTTCGCTTCTTGTGCTAACGGAACACCAACCGTAATTGGCATCGGTGGCATCGGCGTATTTGCAGCATTAACTTGAATTCCGACAATTTCCTGCGACTTAAAACTTAGGGTTGTAAAAACGGCATCCGCTTGTTTTTTCGCATCTTCCGTTGCTTCACCCAGCGCTAGCTTTTGGGCAGATGCAATCGCTTCATCTGTTGCTGTAAAGTTAATGCTGTCAATTCGCGTTGCCCCAGCTTTAATCGCATCATCTAACAGCGTTCCCACCTTATCTGTAGCAATTTCAAAGCTGACAATGTTGCTGCCGGCATATCCATTTAAGCGTTGCTCATTGTTTTGAAAGCTATATGTTGGGCTAAGATTAATGCCGGCGGTTTTCAATTTTTCTACCTTCCGCTCTTTCAACAGTTTTACCACCGCCTCCGAGCGTTTTGCGACCTCCGCTTGCACCCCTGTTGCGGTTTTACCCTGAACTTCAACGCCTAAATTGACTTTCGCGATTGTCGCGGGGATACTGACCTCTGCCTTCCCGGATACACTGAGGGTTCTCGGTAGGGGTGCGAAATGTCCAGTTTGCATTTGAGCCGGCACAGATTGGCACGCAGTTAAGCTGAGCAAACCTAACACTAAAGACAAACTTTTCAAACGATTCCAAGCAGTGGATTGAGCGCCAGACTGTAGAGATAAATTCATAAAAGAGAGTTTCCTGAGAAAGAAAAGGATAAAAGCACACTTAACGGCTTGTTTCTACTTTGCCACCGTTTCAGCCGGCACCTTCTATTGGTTACACTTTTGGAAACTCAAGATTTCTAAACCGCTGAAAGCTGAACGTGTTTAACCCGAAAGCCTTGGTTGTTGCAAAAAACTGAAGAAAAGTGCCCGACTTAATACTTATTCATTAATCCAACATTCACACATCTAACTTGATAGGATCGAGCTTCTACAGTAAACTGGCACAAAACCGTCATGAGTCTGCGCCTTTTCAGAGCGATCAATTACTCGCCCAGTTCGGTTTCATAAGCTAGGATCGTTGGTGTCTGCTGCGATTGGGGAAATTTTACTGCACAGTTGTTTGAGCCATGTAAGAGTTAACAGAGTAAACGGATGCGATCGTTTTTTGCTGGAGGTAAGGAATTTCTGCAGATGCAACCTCAACAGTCAACCCCTTCTGACGGAAACACAGAGAGTCAACAAGTTGTAACTGCTCAGCCCCCCCCAGAAAGCCAGCCCCTAAAATTCCTCCAACACTGGGAAACTAAAGCCCGCTCTTGGCGCATCCACCAAAAAATTGGTTACGGGTATTTCCTAGCACTTGGCATTGGTTTGTGTGGTTCACTTGCTGGGCTGATCGTTGCGGATTATTTCCAGGGACAAGGCGTACAGGAGCTTGCCGATGCCCATATACAAGCACAACTGCTGGGAAATTTTAAGGATGCGGCAATCTTGGCGCAGTTGCATGGCTCGCGGCTTGCTGCGATTGTGGAGGATGCAGATCGGCTGCAATTAGAAAAAACTCGCTTTTTTGAAAGTGTTGCCAAGGCACAGAAGTTGCAGCTTGAAATTGAAAGCTTTATTCAAAGTAATCCCCGGTGGTTAGCCGCAGATCCCCCCACGATGCTGACTTTGATACAGGCTTACACAACGAGCTTAAAAGCTTACGCACAACAAATCGACTCAAGCTTGCAGCAGCAAATCAACCCATCGCAATTGCCGTCAGAGGAGGTAGGCTTAGCACGGCAGCAACTGCGGGTGCTTGTCACCGGCACGCAAGCCACGGAACTGGATCGTCTTTTAGAACCTCTAGCAGAACTCCTTAATATTTCTCAAGAGCAAGAGCGTTTGGGGGAAATGGCGATGGAGGAGGCACAAGGACTTGAGAAACTAATTATTGTGGTGAGTATGTTGCTGTCAGTGGCGATTGCTGGGGTTTTGGCGCTGCGTACCAGTCGAGCCATCGCTCAGCCGGTTGTCACCCTCACTCAACTGGCTGAGCAGGTGGGGAGAGAGTCTAATTTTGACTTACGAGTGCCGGTGACAACCCAAGATGAAATTGGCTCATTAGCGATTTCTTTAAATCATCTCATCGAGCGAGTGTCTGAGCGAACCCAACAACTGCAACAGGCGAAAGAAGCAGCTGAAGCGGCTAGCAAAGCGAAAAGCCAGTTTTTAGCAAATATGAGCCATGAATTACGCACGCCGTTGAATGCGATCATCGGTTACAGCGAACTGCTTCAAGAGGATGTTCAGGATTTAGAGATCGCTGATATGGATTTTGTTGACGATCTCCAATCAATTAATGGTGCCGGCAAGCATTTACTAACATTAATTAATGATATTCTCGACTTCTCCAAAATTGAAGCGGGAAAAATGCAGCTTTATCCAGAGAGGTTTGAACTTTCGCCACTAATTGCTAACGTCATTGCTACAGTCAAGCCGATTGTGGAAAAAAATGGCAATGTTTTAGAGGTGAATTGTGATCATCAACTGGGGATGATGTACGCCGATCAAACTAAGGTGCGGCAGGTGCTTTTTAACTTACTGAGCAATGCTGCAAAATTTACAACAAATGGTCGGGTAACACTGACAGTGACTCGTGAGGTTGAAAGCATTCCTGAGTGGATTCACTTCTGCGTAAAAGACACAGGGATTGGGATGTCTTTAGAGGAACAGCAGCGATTATTTGAAGCCTTTATCCAAGGGGACGCCTCGACGACGCGCAAGTATGGGGGCACAGGATTGGGCTTAGCAATTAGCCGGCATTTCTGTGAGATGATGGGCGGAGAAATTACTATGGAAAGCGAGCTGGGTAAGGGTTCTGTGTTTACGGTGCGTCTGCCGGCAGCTATGAGTGATGACGAAAGTTAGTGGGGGTTAAAAGATTTTGCGACTGGCATCGGGCGTCAGTCGAGCTTGTCGGGCTAGCGGTAGCATCGCCACGTAGTAAAATTAATATTCTGGACTTTTGAAATTTATTCGGTGAAGGAATTCTCGCTCTTTATCTTGAAACTGCATTTCTATTTAATACAATTGAAGCGATATTTCAAGCCCCTAGAGTTAGAATTTTACTCGGCTCTCTGATAGATAGAATTAGTTTAAACTCTCTGCTATTTTGGTGTGCATGACTGAGCAACATAATCCCGATTCATCGCCGGCTGATTCTCAGCAAAAAAGTGAACCGACTGAGGCTGTGAAAACTGAGCCGGTGAACAATCCCTGGAAAAACCGTATTGCCGGTGTCTGGAACAACGCAACCGACAGAGTAATGCGACATTCCGATTCATCGCCGGCTGATTCTCAGCAAAGAAGTGAACCGACTGAGGATGTAAAAACTGAGCCGGTGAACAATCCCTGGAAAAATCGCGTTGCCGGTGTCTGGAACAACGCAACAGATCGCGTAATGCGACTTTTACCCATCGATGAAGCCACACAGACGGCGACGAAATGGTTTAGTGTCAGTGATGAGCGGGTTGCAGAGATTTTGGCGGCGGTTCGCGCAGAATTGCCCACAACGGAAGCGCTTTTGATCGGGAAGCCCCAATCGGGGAAAAGCTCAATTGTGCGGGGGCTAACCGGCGTGTCTGCTGAGATTGTAGGGCAGGGATTTCGCCCTCACACGCAGAACACGCAACGCTATGCTTATCCGTCTAATGACCTGCCATTATTGATTTTTACCGATACCGTGGGGCTGGGAGATGTCAATCAGGACACTCAAGTGCTGGTTGGAGAACTGGTTGGCGATCTGCAACAGAAGAGTCGCCGCGCCAGCGTTCTAATTTTGACGGTTAAAATTAATGATTTTGCAACGGATACTTTGCGGCAAATTGCAACTGGGTTGCGCCGGCAGTATCCCGATATTCCCTGTTTGTTGGTGGTGACTTGCTTGCATGAGCTTTACCCTGCCAGCACAGCAGATCATCCGGCTTACCCACCGGACTATGCGGAAGTTAACCGAGCGTTTGCGGCAATTCAGCAAGCCTTTAAAGGACTGTACAACGGCGCTGTTCTGATTGACTTTACGCTGGAAGAGGACGGGTACACGCCGGTTTTTTATGGTTTAGAGGCGCTGCGGGATTCTCTGGCAGAGTTGCTACCAGAAGCAGAAGCGAGTGCGATTTATCAGTTATTGGATCAGGAAGCCGGTGAGCAAATTGGCAACCTTTATCGGGATACTGCACGCCGCTACATTTTGCCATTTTCGATCATGGCAGCTGCGGTCGAGGCGGTGCCCCTGCCATTTGCGAGTATGCCGGTGTTGACTGCCTTGCAAGTCTCAATGGTGGGGCTGCTGGGGAAATTGTACGGGCAGACGCTAACCCCATCGCAAGCAGGGGGTGTTGTCAGTACGATTGCCGGCGGCTTTCTAGCGCAAGCAATTGGGCGGGAAGTCGTTAAATTTTTACCGGGTTTTGGTAGTGTGATTGCGGCTTCTTGGGCTGCTGCTTATACCTTCTCGCTGGGTGAGGGTGCCTGTGTTTATTTCGGCGATTTAATGGGAGGGAAGAAACCAGATCCTAAAAAAATTCAGTCTGTCATGCGAGAGTCGTTTAAGTCAGCACAAGAACGCTTTAAGGGAATCAAACAGTCAGAAAACACTGGGTGAGGGTGCCGGCATTTGAACGTGCCGATGCGGAAATTTATTAGAAATAACCCTATTTCTTGCCAATCAACTTATCATAGTCAGCGTGTGTGCCGAGCCAAAATCACAAGATTCCTTGGTTAACTTCTACGCTTAATGCTCGATAACCTAGCGCCACTCGCCCGACCAATATTTCCCAACTTTTTTGAAATGAAGTGAGGGATGAGCTGGATCATTTTTGAGTAGCTTATAACCTTGATCGGCTGTTTGGTCTACAGCTTCTGGCAAGGCATTGTAGCAGTCTCAAAATCGACGAGTGGTGTAGTGTATCAGATTGTCCGATAATGCCTTGCCTCCAAATCAGCGAGGGCTTCTTGAGCTAAATCTTCTAACCTACCCTTAGCAATATCTTTTTCTAGTTGCTCGTCCCAGCGCCGATTATCCAAATCTAAAAACCATTGTCGAAGGTGTTGGAATTCATCAGGCGGTAGCTTAAGGATGGCAGCTTCTATTTGCTCAAGTGTCAGCATGGCTGTTGTAACTGATTGTTAGTTCTACTACCGATTTTAATTAGCGTTTAAGTGGGCGTAAGAACGGTTAATGCAAATAAACGTTGAAAAAACTTCCGATGTGTTACATTTTAACAAACTCTAATGCTCATTATTTTAGATTAAGGTCAAGCTGATCTGCGACAAATCAGAATTCATATAAAGTCTTAAACCAATTCACAAACATTTGGGCTTTTGGATGTTTTGGATTAATTATTTTCTTCTTGATGGCGTCATTCATGTGTTCTCCTGGTTTGTCCTGCCATGCTAGCCATGTATAAATATAAGCCTTATCTATATGAGACTCACTAAAGGGTGCACCTCTATTCTTAGCTTCTCTTGCCGCCTCTTGGGCATAGTTCCACAGTATTTCACTTTCATCGGGAATCATGTCTGCCAAGAAGGTCTCTAACATACCTTGCAATTGGTTATCTGGCATAATCCAAACCCCAAACTTCTGCCCATCTTTAGTTGTATGGATTAGTCCTGAATCAGGTAGCTTCTTAGGTATATCGGGTATGCTCTCCAAGCGCTTTTGTCTGACACTCTGCCATCGATTTTTTGAATTTTTATCAGCATCCACTATTAACCCTAGCCCAGTTAATCTTGAACCTTTCAAGTTAGCGGAAATTTTCTCCGGAGTTAATTTATCGTAGCCACCGAGAGCTATTATCTCAACAGGAGAAGGCTTATCCTCTTGCCAAGGAACTCCATTAGCTTTCATTAGAGGAGGAATGACCCAGAGATCTCTCTTACCTTCAACAAAAAGCACTTTTGCCTGTATTTCTCCCATGACTACCGAACCTCAATCCCTTGCTCTGCAGCAATGACAATTTCACGTTCATTAAAGACGATACCTTCCTCTTTACCGCGTTCTATTCGTTGAATTGTAATTCCGTCTTCAGCTACATCTTCTTGACTCGCAATATTAGCTAAGCTGGTCCAACAGTCACTACTGTGTGTAGTAGCGAAGACTTGCACATTTAATCTTTTTGACGTTTCACAGATGAGTTTCCACATATCAGACATTGTACTAAAGTGAAGTCCGGTATCAATTTCATCGACAAATAAGACTCCACCTTCTGCCGAGACAGTTGCTAGTGCAAGCCCTAGTATACGCCAGAGACCATCTCCCATACTCCCAATAGGCACACGTTGGTCACTGTCAGAGAGGCGAACGACAAACGCACCCCGCGAGTCTGAACGTCTATATTGATTAGAGCTAACTGAAGCAATACGCTCAATTCTTGGTTCGATTACCTGAAGTGCCTCCTGTACAAGTTTTTCCTCAGGCGTTAGCACTACCTGATCAAACAACTCAATCATTTTCTCAGTTGTTAAAGATGATGAGGTGACAAATTGCGTTCTTGTCGCTATTTTTTTTTGTTTACTTATAAGCCGCCATCGCCGAGCAGAGTTAAAAGACAATCCTCCATTGGGCGACAAAAGGAGATCTCTTTTATCTTCTTCCTCTCCAGGAACCCATTTAATACTAATATTAAGTCCTTTTAAATCATTTAGATCACTATCAAATGATTTTTCAGTTAAACTAATTGTTTCTTCCTCAAAACTACGAGATGAATCGTATTTTGAGCCAATTGAACGGAGACCTATTGTTCCTTCTATAGATTCTTCTAATGTTTTTTTATTTGTACCTGAAATTGAGAATTGACTGCCTAGTTCAATCTCATGCCCATAAAAAAGGTGACGGATATCCAATTCAGGTTCTCCCTTACCGTCATCTCCAACAAAATACTCACCTCGGTTCTTCATTATCTCAATGAGTGAATCAAGATTGTTGCGTCCGCATAAGAGTTGAATAGCTTCCAGTACGGATGTTTTGCCACTGTTGTTTGTACCAACCAGTAGATTTACCCTGCCAAGCTGCTGAAGCTTAAAAGATTTGAAACCACGAAAATTTTTTAATTTTATTGTCTTCAACATAGAATTTAGTTGATAGGAAGTAACAAAGTAATAGAGGAAGAAAAAGTGCGAGCAGAAAAAAGCTCGCACTACATCTTATTCTAGTAAGATGGATCAATTATTTTATTCAAATGGCCCACAGCGCTCTAACACGCTGATTATCAGATTATCACGTGATAACCGGCTCATCACACATCCCAGGAGCGTTAGCGCGACAATAGCAATATAATAACTCGAAGCAGGCAGAGTGCAATGGTGCGATTAAAGCTGTGGCAATGGATTGTATTGGCAACGCCAATCGCAATGATCGTTGGTTTCTTGCTGGTAGCAGCCGGCAGACAAATCCACGAATGGGGAATTAACTGGATCTGGGCTGTAGTTACCGTTCTATTAGTTGGCTGGCGGTGGCTACTCGTTAAATGGACGAAACCGGCTTTCGATCAGATGGAAGCCGTGATGGCGGAAGTTAACAAAGAATTGGCATCTCCGATTGGAGATTCAACCGCACAGTTAGCCGATAACGACACAATCAATCGAGCAGAAACTGCACTTCAAGAAATCGTAACAACCGCACAAAATGATCCGCCAATTTGGGAAGATTGGTCAATATTTTGGCAGCGATGTCAGGAACTGGTTTCTGCTGTTTCCCATGTCTATCATCCTGAAGTTAAATATCCCTTACTTTCGATTTACGTTCCCCAAGCTTATGCCCTAATTCGGGGAACTGTGGATGACTTGGATCGGTGGATGCAAAAATTATCTCCCGCCTTGAATCAAGTTACGGTTGGGCAGGCTTATGAAGCTTACGAAGTCTATCGCAAACTAGAGCCATCCGCTCGCAAACTGATGAAAGTTTGGAATTGGGCGCAGTGGTTTTTAAACCCGGCGGTGGCGGTGGCAAAAGTCGCGAGTCAGCGTTCCGGTAACCAGGCAACTCAGCAATTGTTGGTAAATTTGGGTCAGTCGCTTCGGGAAGCTGCTTTGCGGAACCTGTGCCGGCAAGCAATTACCCTCTACGGCGGTAGTACGGTATTGCCTGGGGAATTTGCCGTTGCCACACCGGCACTCCCGAAAGCAAAAACCCAAACCCTGCGAGAAATTCTCTCACAAGCTGAACCTGTCGAGGAAGTTGAGCAAAAACCGATCAGCATTTTGCTGGTTGGGCGCACCGGCGCTGGGAAAAGCAGTCTAATTAACACGCTGTTTCGGGCAGATAAAGCTGCGGTTGATGTATTACCCAGTACAGACAAAATACAGAATTATCGCTGGCAAAGTGATGCCGGTGAAACGCTTATCCTTTGGGATACACCGGGTTACGAACAAGTAAACCGTGGAGATTTGCGGGATGAAGTGCTGGAGTTTGCTGCCGACGCGGATCTGCTGGTACTCGTCACACCGGCTTTAGATCCCGCCCTGCAAATGGATGTGGATTTTCTCAAAGACATGAAGGCGACGGTTGAAGATTTGCCGGCAATTGTACTCGTTACCCAGGTGGATCGTCTGCGCCCGGTACGCGAGTGGGAACCGCCCTATGATTGGCAATGGGGTGATCGCCCTAAAGAAAAAGCGATTCGGGAAGCGACGGAATACCGCGCTCAACTTCTCGGTGATTTCTGTAATTTAATTCTGCCAGTTGTCGCCAGCGATCTGAAAACAGAACGCACGGCTTGGAATGCAGAGGCGATATCGCAGGCGCTGGTGCAAGAAATATCGCCGGCTAAACAATTTCGTCTTGCCCGCTTTCTGCGGAATTTGGAAGCCCGCACGGTGGCTGCTGGCAAAATAATCGACCGCTATACTTTTCAAATGGCGACAACTCAAGGACTCACGGCACTGTTAAAAAGTCCGGTTCTTCAGTTTATTTCCACCATGTCAACCGGCTCTCCAAATTTAGCGTATCTGTTGGCTGAGCAAATTCCTGTGGAACAGTTGCCGGTGGTGATTGGTAAGTTGCAAATGGCTTATGATTTGTTCTCGCTGTTGAATGATGGCGGCGCGAATCCGCTTAATTTTGACTTGCGAGCACTTTGGCCGGTGTTGATAGAAAACACGGCTGCACCGGAGCGCAACGCCTGGGCGTTCGGTCATGCTTTGGTGGAATATTGGACTCAGAATCTGCCGGTGGAACAATTGCAACAGCGCTTTGAATCTTATCTGCAACAAGTTTAAGCCGGCGCAATAGCTATCGTGAATTTCTTTTAACAACTTTTGCAACAAGTCTCTTGACAAATTGCAGAAGTTGTTCTTTAAATGCAAATTTCGCAGAGAAGGTTAACCGTGGTTTTAACGTCTTTGCTCGTTGTGATTTCAACTCAAAAGACTGAAATTTTAAAATTATTTACTAAATTCATTCATTGTATTGACTTTAGCGACGTTTTGAGGTTATCGGCACATATTCAACCCAAAAAATCTGAAAACAACAAATTGTCAGAAAATTTTCCGAGTCAAGACAAAATTGAGTATTTAAGGAAAATTTGTAACTTACGATACTTTTTTAAAATAAACTCATTGCTAGTTTATGTAAGAGAAAGTACAGGAGAGACTTTTAAAAGCGTTCAGAAGTTATCCCAGACGGTAGTTAATACAGTCAAAACTTCAACGACTTTGAGAGAACTCATAGATACGAAGTAAAAAATTTAATGGCCTCTAGGGTTCCGGTTTGAGCCGCGCAACACCAATCAAATTTCAAATTGTAGTTGCTCAAATGCTGGTCCGAGAGAGGTAAACTGGCTTCTCCAAAACTTATAGTTTTTTGTGAGGAATTCGCTAGTCACACGGCGGGATAAAAGCCCGGGAGGAACTTACCAGTCACTGAGACTGAGCTTGTTCTCCTGGGCTTTCGACGTTGACGAGCGCAAAATCCTCATTTTGTTGTTTTGAAAATTTCTAGGGTATTTAAATGACTGAAAATCCTTCAGAAAACCCCATGTTCCAAAGCCCATCGACCAATAACGGGCACATTGCATCGGAAGCACAACGGGCTTTAGAATTGGAAGCAAGATTGCCATTAACCGGCTGGCAGCAAGAGGTATCAAAAGGTTTAGAATACGGATTGGAAGCAGCGGCAAGTATTCAAGATCGCAGTATTCCCACATTTTCTCGCGGTGAACTGCCTCATTATGCCGGGATTAACACCTTTCTCAAAGCACCTTATGTAGAAGATGTGCGGAAGGTTGGAGAATATGATGTTGCAATTGTCGGGGTTCCTCATGATTCCGGAACCACCTATCGTCCCGGAACAAGATTTGGCCCTCAAGGAATTCGACGAATTTCTGCACTCTATACACCCTACAACTTCGAGTTAGGCGTTGATCTGCGCGAACAAATTACGCTTTGCGATGTTGGGGATATTTTCACCATTCCTGCCAATAACGAAAAGTCATTTGATCAAATTTCTAAAGGCATCGCTCACATCTTTAGTTCCGGTGCATTTCCGATTATTTTAGGCGGTGATCATTCAATTGGTTTCCCAACCGTGCGCGGGATTTGCCGGCATTTAGGGGATAAGAAAGTGGGCATTATTCACTTTGATCGCCACGCCGATACGCAAGAAACCGATCTTGATGAACGGATGCACACTTGTCCTTGGTTTCATGCCACCAACATGAAAAACGCCCCAGCAAAAAACTTAGTACAGCTAGGAATTGGCGGCTGGCAGGTTCCTCGTCAAGGCGTGAAAGTTTGTCGGGAACGTGCAACTAATATTCTCACCGTTACCGACATTGTAGAAAAAGGAATCGATGCCGCTGTTGATTTCGCTTTAGAACGGGCATTAGACGGCACGGATTGCGTCTACATCAGCTTTGATATTGATTGCATTGATGCCGGATTTGTCCCCGGTACAGGTTGGCCAGAACCCGGTGGATTGCTACCTCGTGAAGCCTTAGCGTTGTTAGCAAAAATTGTGCAACGTGCGCCGGTTTGTGGTTTAGAAGTTGTGGAAGTTTCTCCACCTTATGACATCAGCGATATTACTTCACTCATGGCAACTCGCGTCATTTGTGACACAATGGCTCATTTAGTCCTGTCGGGGCAACTGCCACGGAAGCAGAAACCCGCCTATATTTTTCCAGAGTCACAACCGGAACTTGTTGCGTGGTCATAAAAGTTGAGAGGCGCAATTTATTGCGTCTCTATAACTAGAATATTTGCATTTGATTGGAGAGATCCATGCACGAAACTGATATGACCAAAGCGCTCATTGTCACTGTCCGAAAATGGTGGCAAGAGCAGCCTGAGAAACCTAAAATTTCCCAGGTTCATCTAACCGTTGGTCAATTTACTTGTGTTGAACCTGTGAGTTTGCAATTTGCATTTGAAGTTCAAACTCGCAACACTTTTTTAGAGGGCGCACAGTTAGTCATTACAGAAACGCCACTGATTGCTTTTTGCCATCAATGCCGGCAGGAATATCGCCCTGAAATAGGCATTCAATATGCTTGCCCAACCTGTCAGTCCCCAATGGATGATATTCGCTCAGGGCGAGAATTGAAAATTGAGCGCCTTGAATATTCACAACCCGATGTGGTTACTTCCAGTAAAGGCGAAGAGTAAGAGCGTTGCCATTTATCGCTATTCATCTAAACTCCAAAGGCTGAATTATGCACCAAACTTTTGACGCTGCTTTAGGAATTAATTTGCTTCATGCCAATCAGGAAGGGGCGGATCATAACCGCGCTCATTTTGATGAGTGGGGAATTACTTGCTTAAATATTATGAGTAGTCCCGGTGCCGGCAAAACTGCACTGCTGGAAAAAACACTCGCGGTTTTGACAAATGAGTGCAAAATTGCCGTGATTGAAGGCGATATGACGACAGAATTGGATGCAGAGCGCCTGCGGAAATACAACGTGCCGGTGATTGCAATTAATACGGGCCGGTCTTGCCATTTAGATTCTAAAATGGTTGCCGGCGGAATTCACCGGCTCTCCCATGAATATAATCCCTCAGAATTTGATTTGGTATTGGTAGAAAACGTGGGAAATCTCGTTTGTCCTGCTGAATTTGAAGTCGGCGAACACCTAAAAGTTGCACTTTTGAGTGTGACAGAAGGGGAAGATAAACCGCTAAAATACCCGGTGATGTTTCAAGAAGCAGATTGTCTGTTAATCACCAAGATGGATATCGCGCCCCATCTAGATGTTGATGTGAATCAAATTGTGGCGAATGTGCGACAAATGAATCCTCATGTCACCATTATTCCGGTTTCTGCAAAGACTGGAGAAGGGTTAGAGGCTTGGTTTGATTGGGTGCGTTCTCAGCTTGCTCAATCATCAACTGCTCAACAGCAACTTTCAGGTGTCTGCTGAGAGAATACCAACCCCACGATTGAAGGGGTGGGCAAGATGCTCACCCATCCCCTCACTAACAGCATTGATTACAAAACTTAAAGAGCTGGAAATATAAAAGCTCCCCAGATATCAAGTTTCAAGTTTTTTAAAATATCTGTAGGTTTTGTATCAAAAGAAACAAAGCGGTGACTGCTTTACCTGCTACACATAGTTAACCGCTCAGTCAAAAATTATTTTTGCTACAGCGAATAACAAACTGCTGAAAACTCCCAACCAATCTCTGCACTAGGAGATGCTATGAGAGTGAGATCACCTCTATCTTTTTGTATCCTTTTTCTTGTCACACTGACTTTGGTTATCGGCTGCGTTAACCCGGCAATTTATATCAAAACAACCACCGAAACTGAGACTGCATCCTCAGCAAATGCCGGCAGCGTCCGTTTAGGATTTAGTGCATGGCCAGGTTGGTTTCCTTGGCAAGTTGCTCAACAACAGGGAATTTTTCAGGCAAATACTATTCCAGTCGATTTGAAATGGTTTGATGGGTATCTGGAATCGATCAGTACGCTGACAGCCGGCCAAATTGATGCCAATAGCCAAACGCTAGGAGATACGGTTAACTCTCTATCGGGTGGCGCGGATCAAGTGATTGTCCTGGTTAACGATAACTCCACCGGCAATGATAAGGTGATTGTCAGCGAAGGCATTAACTCAATTGCTGATCTCAAAGGAAAAAAAGTCGCCGCAGAAGAAGGCACAGTTGATCACTTTCTGCTGTTGTTAGGACTAAAGAAAGCCGGTTTATCACCACAAGACATTCAATTTATCCCGTTGGAAACAGGTAAAGCAGCAGCAGCATTTGTGGCGGGACAAGTTGAGGCAACAGCAGTTTTTGCTCCTTTCACCACACAAGCTTTAAAACGTCCGGGTAGTAAAGAACTATTTAGTTCTAAGGATTTCACCGGCGCAATTTCCGATCATCTGGTCTTCACCCGAAAATTTGTCGATGAACATCCTGATCGCGTTCAAGCATTAGTTGATTCTTGGTTTGCCACCTTGGAATATATGAAGGCAAATCCAGAGAAATCTTATGAAATCATGGCGCAACGAGCAGGAGTCCCTGTTGAGGAATATAAACAGTATGCAGATGGCACTCGGATCTTCACCATTGAGGAAAATCTAACCGCTTTTCAACCAGGTAACGATTTAACTTCCTTACAATTTGCTGCCCAAGAAATGAGTAAATTTCTTAGAGAAGTTGGTTTGGCAAACAATAATCCAGATATCAGCCGACTCTTTGATGATCGCTTTGTCAAAGCCTACGCTGAGAAATTTAACAAAACCTAAGCTAGTTGTCAGTAAAATCACATTTTTTAGCTCTGCAATGTCATTAAATGTAATTTATGCAACGATTCATTAACAATTACTAAGCTCACAATTATTTCTTTGTCGTTTTGAAATTTAGTCATGAATCAAAATCCTGAATCGATTCGAGACTTTCTCCGATCTAAAAAACTAAATCCAACCGTTTTCTGGCAACTTGCTGAAGACATCCCCAAACCGCTTCATACAGCATTACTAATTACCTCGATTGGCGTTCCTCTAATATTGTGGTGGTTGGTCACTACCTTTGGAAACATCGATCCTAAATTTTTACCCTCGCCGGCTCAAGTTCTTGAGGCATTTGGCCGGCTGTGGAGAACACGCGAACTCCTGAAAGATACCGTCGCAAGTCTATGGCGCGTCGGTGTTGGGTTTCTTTTTGCGGCAGTCCTTTCTATCCCCGTTGGCGTATTAATGGGCAGTTTTGCCAGTATTCGCGCCTTGCTGGAACCGCTGTTCGGGTTAATGCGCTATATGCCGGCACCGGCCTTTATTCCGCTGTTAATTCTCTACCAAGGTATCGGAGAAGAACCGAAAATTACTTTAATTTTTATCGGTGTGTTTTTCTTTAACACCCTGATGGTAATGGATACGGTAAAATTTGTATCCAAAGATTTAATTGAAGCTACTTATATGTTAGGAGGAAACCGTTTACAAGCCCTACTGCAGGTAATTTTTCCTCATGTTTTGCCGGGAATTCTTGATGCCTGTCGCATTAACTTAGCAGCCGCTTGGCAGTTAGTCATTGTCTCAGAACTCATTGCGGCATCAGAAGGGTTAGGCCGGCGCATCAGTGTGGCCGGTCGATTTCTTAAAACTGATGAAATTTTTGTGGGATTGATTGTCATTGGAGTCATTGGCTTGACATTTGATCTGTTGTTTCAATACTTTTTAAGGATTTCTTGCCGGTGGGCAAGTCAACAACGATAATCTCAGTTGTCGGCTTTATTTTATTAACAAACGCTCAAGTTTATCAATTGCAAACTTTGTTCTAATTAAGGAGATTTCACTCATGTACTTGCAAATCAAAAATCTGCACAAGCACTTTGATACCAAAAATGGCTCGCTAGTTGTCCTGAAGGACATTAATATGACAATTAAGCGAGGTGAATTTATCTGTGCTGTGGGGGCATCGGGATCAGGTAAATCGACGCTGCTGCGACAAATTGCCGGCCTTGATATGCCGACATCTGGAGAAGTCACAATTGATGGAGAGCCGGTTACTGGGCCAGGGCCAGATCGGGGGATGATATTTCAGCATTACACCCTTTATCCTTGGATGACTGTGCAGGAAAATGCTGAGTTTGGACTTAAGCTGCAAGGTGTACCGAAAAAGATTCGGCGTGAACAAGCAAGCTATTACTTAAATGTCGTAGGATTGGCTAATTTTGCGAAGACATTACCGAAGGAATTATCAGGTGGGATGAAGCAACGCGTGGCAATTGCGCGGGCGTTGGTTGCAGAACCCAAAGTGTTGTTAATGGATGAACCTTTTGGTGCGTTGGATATCCATACCAAAGAGTCAATGCACGAATTTATGTTAGACCTTTGGCAGCGCACGAATATCACAATTTTTATGATCACCCATGATGTGGAAGAAGCAGTTTTCCTGGCAAATCGTATCTATGCTTTGGGAACGCGTCCGGGTACAGTGCGGAAAGAAATGACGATTAAGCTACCTGAACGCAGCTATAACGTTAAACGCCATTCTATATTCCACGATTACCGGGATGAATTGATGGAGTTGTTGCGCCGGCATGGGCAAGAGGCTTTAGTTGCCGCTTAATTGGAATGGGGAATTAAGAGTTGTTAGACAATGGCGTTTTTCATTGGGATGAAAAACTTGGAAAAGCCAGAAAGACATTGGGGGGGTTCCCCCCAAACCCCCCATTGGGTGACGGTTGCGTCCCCCAAACCCCCTCCAAAAGGGTTGATATGCTGCGTGTCAAGAGCCTGAAGATGAATTCTGAATGTATAATCTTGAAGATTGTTGAGAATTAATATATTTTTATTACGCTTAAAAGAAATTCTAAATAATTTATTAGATTGAAGCGCTGGACTGAACATGAGTGAGAGTTACTAGATTTCTATTTTAAGTAAGGCTGTACCTCGCCAAATTCAATGAAGATCGGCTTTCATTTGAATTCAAAAAATGTGAGGCACAGCCTGAGAGTTTACATTGTCAAGCGCTAACTTAAAGAGGAAAAGTTTAAGCTTCAATCGGCCTGAAAGTTATTTGATTTAACAGTCGCTTCAACTGCTTTTAAATCAATCTCAAATTTGTTAGCAATAGTTTCCAGCAACTGTGTTTCTTCGGGGGTTATTGTGCCATCGTTTTGGGAAAGGGTGTAACATTTCACCAGCAAAGGTAAGGCAAAGTCTCGGTTGAGTTTTTCAACCAGCCGGCCTAAAGGTTGGGGCGATTTCAGTTCAGCCGTCATCACTTCTAATGAAGTTGGGCTAACATTCATTGCCTTTAACTCTGGCAATATATTTTCCCAAGATTTGTTTGGGTTACTTGCCAAAATTGTCTGAGCCAAAATTTGATCCATAATGCTTTGCTGTGCCAGTGCCACTGTTAGATATTCTTCACTATCTTTCTGGATAGCTTGCGCGACTGCCGGCGAACTCATGGGATCAACTTTGGCTTCATAGAACCGGCACGCGGCAAACCCCAAGGTGTAGAGCATAACCGTATTCGTGCCGGCACCAATCGCCATACCGGCTAGGGGCACATTTCGCAGCACACCCAAGCCGAGTTTAATCGCTTGACTGCCACCGAGGGACAGCCCAAAAATTGCCATCACTTCACCCCGACGTGCCGGTGCTTGTAAATCCATGCCATAGGCGGCGGCGATCTGATAAATCATTTCCGCTTGCAGTTGCGTTGTCGCTGCCAAATCGATGGCTAGCAGCGCCAGTGCCACTCCTGGGACAAGACTGCTGACTAAACCCACACCGCCGGCTTGAATCGCTTTCTCTGACATAATTCGATGAGCGATTTCGTTGGCAGTTTCGTTGGGATGCTCTTGTTGTAGCTTTCTGACCGCTTCTTGAGCTTTAATTGTATCAACTTGGCCCACCATTCCCAGCAGCCATTCTGCCCGAAACACTTTCAAAACTTGTCGCAATACGGGGTTATCGCCAATAAAACTAGCAGCACGACCGGCTTCATGTGTCGCTTTCTCAAATATCTCTTGGCTTTGTTTAGCTGCGGTTTGTGCCGTCTCTGCGGCTGTTGTCAAGGCTGCTTGACCGGCTTGAGTTGCAACTGTGCCAATTGCCCCACCCACGCCGGCTGCTGTCTGCATCACCGTTTGGCCGGTTTGCGCTGCAGCGTTAAGTGCCTCGCCTACGCCGGCAGTTACTTGAACTAATGAATCAAAAAGCGAGTGATTCTCAGTTCGGCTGGTTTGTGTTTGACTGGTTGGGGTGTGGCTGCCGGTATCGGGTGCGTGTGCCTTCTCAGATGCCGGTGCCGATGAATTTACAGGTTCGTTTTGCTCAAAGTTTTTATCTTGTTCGTTAGTCATAATTCCATTCCTCCTCCCTGCCGGTATTTATCCTCAGCATAGCGCTCACGATTGGCGAGTTTTGAGTTTTGAGGAATGATCGCCCAATCCCCAATCCCCCATGCCCCATCCCCCATGCCCCATCCCCCATGCCCCATCCCCCATGCCCCATCCCCCATGCCCAATCAACGCAGTGCTGCATGGGTTGAAGGCACAAAACTTCAGCAGTATTGTTAGGGTTGAAACAAAGAAAGATGGAGAACTTGACGACGGGAGGTGTCCCTGACATGGCCAATCGAACTTATGCAATCCTCGGCACCGGCGCAGTAGGTGGGTTCTACGGTGCTCGCCTGCAAAAGGCCGGTTTAGATGTCCACTTCCTGCTGCACAGTGATTACGAACACGTCCGACAGCATGGGTTAGTGGTGGAGTCCCCAGAAGGCGATTTTGTGCTTCCCCAGGTGAAGGCTTATTGCAATGCTGACGAAATGCCCCAATGTGATGTGGTCGTGATTGCGTTAAAAAGCACTTACAATCACCTACTGCCGAATTTGTTGCCGGCAGCACTTAAAGATACTAGCGTCGTTCTGCTGTTGCAAAATGGCTGGGGTATTGAAACAGAAGTTGCCAAAATTGTTGGTGCTGAACGTGTGATAGGAGGGTTGTGTTTTGTCTGTTCTAATAAAGTTGGGCCTGGTCACATCTGCCATTTAGATTACAGTGCAGTTACGTTGGGAGAATACGCTCCTGACTATCAACCGGCAGGGATTACAGAACGAATGCGCCAAATTGCCAGTGATTTTGAACGCGCCGGCATCCCCATTGAGCAGGCAGAAGATTTAATGCTGGCGCGATGGAAAAAACTGATTTGGAATATTCCTTACAACGGGCTTTCTGTGATTTTAAATGCCAGAACAGATGAGTTGATGGCAGAAGCTCATATCCGCATTTTAGTCGAGCAATTGATGCAGGAAGTCGTTGCCGGCGCGGCGGCCTACAATCGCGCAATTCCAGATAGTTTTATTCAAAAAATGCTGGATCACACTGCCAAGATGAAACCTTATCGAACCAGTATGAAAATTGACTATGACGAAAAGCGTCCCTTAGAAGTAGAGGCAATTGTTGGCAATCCTTGGCGTGCCGCGCAGAGTGCCGGTGTAGAATTGCCTCAAATTGGGATGCTTTACCGGCAGTTAAAGTTTCTCGATGCTCAGAATCGAGAGCAACGTGAAGCCTTAGAAATGTGAGAAACAATAAGTGAGAAATTGCGATGTTTCAAGAATATAACAAACTTGTGCGAGATCGCATTCCAGAAATTATTCACAAAGCCGGCAATGAATGCGAAGTAGTGACAATGTCGCCAGATGAATACAAACAAGCGTTACGAGACAAACTGATAGAAGAAGCCCAAGAAGCTGCCGGCGCGGCAAATTCTCAAGATTTAGTCAAAGAATTGGCTGATCTTTATGAAGTCATTGATGCCGTCATCTTAACCTATGGAATTGAGCGCGAATCTGTCTTAGCCGAGCAAAACCGCAGGCGGAGTGAAAGAGGTGGATTTGAGCAGCGCATTAAGTTGCGGTGGACGAAATCCCCATAAAATCGGCTATTTTTCATAGGTATAAAATGAATCTTCTTGTTCCAACTTCGCCAAATTAACCGGCACGTTTTCACTGCACAAAATCACATGAATTGCCGGCACCCATTATTAGATATCGCCCAATCTTACTTGCGTGAATTTGTCGCCCCGCAAGCTGCCGAACTTGACAGCGATCCAGCGGCATTACAAGCAGCTTTAAAAGGACTTGGTGAGCATTCTTTACTGGCACTGCGAGTTCCCCAAACCGGGGGTGCAGCAGAGATCAGTGAAGAAATTTTTCGCACCTTTCAAGAGATGGTGACTCGATACTCTGGTGCTTTAGCTTTCTTGCAAACCCAGCATCAAAGCGCCGGCGGATTGTTAGCAAAAAGTGATAATGAAGCGCTTAAGCAAGAATATCTCCCGCATTTAGCCACCGGCAAGCGGTTATTAGGCGTAGGCTTTTCCCAATTGCGACGTCAGGGAGAACCGGCACTCATTGCACAGCCTGTTGAAGCCGGCTTTCTGCTCAATGGTTACGTCCCTTGGATCACCGGCTTCGGCTGCTTTCAAGAATTTATTGCCGGTGCAACTTTGCCAGATGGGGGCGCTGTCTTTGGCGTAGTTCCGTTTGTAGAAACTTATCAAAATAACAGCGGCAAAATTATATTAAGTGAGCCAATGGAATTGGCAGCAATGGCATCGACTAACACCGTTACCGCCCAGTTCAATCAGTGGTTTTTACCCAAAGAACGAGTGCTGTTTGTCAAACCGGCAGGTTGGATTCATGAAAATGATCGCAACAATGTACTCCAGCATAGTTTTTTTGCTTTAGGTTGCGCTCGTGCCGGCCTTGATATTGTAGAAGCGGTTGGGAAAACAAAACAATTACCCTTTATTCAAACAACTTTTGACGCCTTAGATCAAGAACTACTCAATTGTCGCGCCGGCATCATAGAAGCTTACCGACAACCTGCGGATCGTTTGAAATTGCGGGCATGGGCAATAGAATTAGCCTGCCGGTGTGCGACTGCTGCGGTAACAGTTTCTAGCGGCGCTGCCAATTACAAACACAATGCCGCACAACGAGTCTATCGAGAAGCCTTAGTTTTTACAGTTGCCGGTCAAACAACCGCAGTCATGGAAGCAACATTGAGCCGACTGATTCGCTGAAAGTCAGCACGAGTGCAAAAAATCTTCTATCGACCAAAATATACCGCGTTACCTAGGGGTATAGCATCAGCACAGAAAAGATTCACTAAGATTAAACTACACATTATATACCAAGTAATCTATAACCCTCACAGATCACCCCGTGTGGAGGGGGTTTGGGGGACGCACCCGTCCACCAATGGGGGGTTTGGGGGGAACCCCCCCAATGCCTTTAAGACTTTTCAAGGATTACAGCAATCTGAAAACAGCTATATATATCAAGCCTATAATTCTCATAGATCACCCCGTGTGGAGGGGGTTTGGGGGACGCACCCGTCCACCAATCGGGGGTTTGGGGGGAACCCCCCCAATGCCTTTAAGACTTTTCAAGGATTACAGCAATCTGAAAACACCTATATATATCAAGCCTATAACCCTCACAGATCACCCCGTGTGGAGGGGGTTTGGGGGACGCACCCGTCCACCAATGGGGGGTTTGGGGGGAATCCCCCAATGCCTTTGAGACTTTTCAAAGATTACAGCAATTTGAAAACAGCTATATATATCAAGCTTATAATTCTCACAACCCCCCCGTGTGGAGGGGGTTTGGGGGACGCACCCGTCACCCAATGGGGGGTTTGGGGGGAACCCCCCCAATGCCTTTGAGACTTTTCCTACGCTGCTGTACTACGTCAAGTTTTGCGTAAGTGTACCATTGGCGCAGGTAGCAGATAACTTTAAAGTAAATTAAGTCAAAGATCCGACGCAGAATCTTGCAATCGCTGCAAAATAGCCATCAAACTTCAGCACATACAGGTTAAAACCGCTAGCAAATTCGCTACGATCTTCTACATCTGTTCACTATCAGCGTTGTTTCATCTCAAACTCCTATGAATCCTGCCCTGACTCAATTCGGCGATCAAATGTCCCACCTGACAGGGGTGCGGGCGATTATGAAAGATATTATTGAAACCTTGCAAGCTGGAGAAGGGCAGGAGTTTATCAACTTAAGCGCCGGCAACCCAGTCATTTTGCCAGAGGTTGAGCAGTTGTGGCGCGATTGCACAGCCGAACTTCTGGCAAGTTCAGATTATGGCGAAGTCGTTTGCCGGTATGGATCTTCTCAAGGATATCAACCCTTGATCGATGCCGTCGTAACTGATTTTAACCGGCGCTATGGATTGAATTTAACTGAGCGTAACATCTTAATCACCCCCGGCAGTCAAGCACTTTATTTTTATGCTGCCAATGCCTTTGGCGGTTACACCTCTGCCAAACAGTTAAAGCAAATTGTCCTGCCCCTGAGTCCCGATTATACCGGCTATGGCGGTGTCAGCTTAATGCCAGAAGCGCTGTTTGCCTATAAGCCGGCACTTGATATTAATGCAGCCGGTCATAGTTTCAAATACCGGCCTGATTTCAGCCAGTTGGAAATTAACGAAAACACCGGCTGCGTGCTATTCTCGCGCCCCTGTAACCCCACCGGCAACGTTTTGACCAATGAAGAAGTGCAGAAAATTGCCGCGCTGGCTGCCCCCTACGACGTGCCGGTGATGGTAGACTCGGCCTATGGCCCTCCATTCCCCGCCTTGAACTTTACAGAAATGACGCCGGTGTTTGGCGGCAATGTGATTCATGGCATGAGTTTATCAAAAGCCGGATTGCCGGGAGAACGGGTGGGCATTGCGGTTGGCGATGAGCGAGTGATTCAAATTCTGCAATCCTTCCAGACGAATATGTGCATTCACTCCCCGCGTTATGGGCAAGCGATCGCAGCGCGGGCAATTGCCAGTGGTGCCCTTGCAGATGTGGCAGAAAACGTGATTCGCCCTTACTACCAAAGTAAATTTACCGTCGTTGAAAGCACCTTAGATGCAGCGATGCCTAAAGATTTGCCCTGGTTTCTGCATCGCGGAGAAGGCGCAATTTTTGCTTGGTTGTGGTTAGAGAATTTGCCCATGAGTGATTGGGATTTGTATCAAGAATTAAAGCAAGTAGGCGTGGTTGTGGTGCCCGGTAGCTCATTCTTCCCCGGTTTGCGCGAAGATTGGCGGCACAAAAATGAGTGTATTCGCATTAGTTTGACGGCAACGGATGCAGAAATAGAAACCGGCATGAAGCGGTTAGCTGAGGTTGTGGAACGAGTGTATCAGCAGCAAGCCGTTAGTTGTTAATTGATTGAGAATGAGAGGGGGACGGTTGCAGAGATCGTCCCTATTTTTTTTATGGGTGAAAATTGTGCCGGTGAGGCATTTCTCACAAGATTTATTTCTTTTTGATTGCCCACAAAACAATTAAATGCACCAATAATAGTAACGTCCATTGCAGGTGAGCAGTTGGAGGTAAGCTGGGAAAAATCGGTAAATTTTGATTAGGCGACGCCGGCTGCGCTTGATATTGGATGAGTCTTTGCGGATCTTGCTCTACAACCGTGTCAAAGTTATCGATTGTCTCGCTTAAACGTTGCGCTTTAGTTTTACGGGAGTTGTCCATCGCTCGAAATCCTTGTTTTATCTAGCTTTGAGACAACTCTAAATTTTTGGATAGGTAAAAGTCAGGACGATTTAGGGACAGATCAAAAGTTCCCTTTTCTGTCACTCTCAGCAGTGGTCAAGCTGGTTATGCTATTGGTATCAGCAATTTTGGGAATGTCTAGGCAATGAATCAACCTCGCAAACCCCGTGGTATTCGTGCAACTGAAGAAGGGTTACTCAAACTTAGGCAAGCGAAGGCAAAACGAGATGAAGACTGCAAGCCGTTAAGTTATAAAGTGATTGCAGATCAAGCACGAATTGATGAAAGAACAGTAAAGCGTTTTTTTGCGGGAGACGGGGTTGATAAGGACTCCGCAATTGCGATTTGTCAAGCGTTAGCTTTAAAAATTACAGAAATTGTTGATCAGAGTGAGTGGAACCCACCACCTGATGACAGCATCGATTGGCATCAAGTTTGCCACGCCATGCTGAATAAGCGTCCACTTAGAACACCGGCAAGCGACAGGCATAGGGGACATGAGATTAAAATTCATGTGCCATTGGGGTTGGTGAAACCAAGTCGGCAAGCCAAACGGGAGGAAGCAGATTCTCCGATGGCAGCAGAGGGAACGCAACAATACCGGCTATCGGAAAAAGAAATCGAACGGCAGTTTGAAGAAAGCGAATTTTTTAGGGAAGTTATTGATCAACAAGGCAAAAACTTGGCGATCATTGGCGAACCCGGTGCCGGCAAAAGCACTTGGATGGATTGCATTGCGCGGCATTTGGATAGGGAGGGCAACCCCCACGGATTTCCGATTTGCATTCCCTTAGGAAATTTGCAAGGGAAACAGTTGAAAGAATATCTGCAGCAAATTTGGCTAAAAGATGCGCTGCCTGATCTGGATGCCGGCGCGGTAGAAGTAAACCCGGCACTCGAAGCAAAGCTGGTGCAGTTGTTTAACAGTGGCAAAGTGTGGCTGCTGTTAGATGGGGCAGATGAAATGCGGGTGGCAGAATCAAACTCGCCTTTAAAAGAAATTGCCAATCAACTGATAGGCTGGGTTGCCAAGGCGCGGGTGGCGATCAGTTGCCGGTTGAATGTTTGGGAAACCAATGATAAGGCACTATTTGATTTTGAAACTTATCGGACGCTGGATTTTGATCAGGCGGGGGTGGCGGATTTTATTGAGCAGTGGTTTAAGGAAGCCGGCAAACCCAAACTTGGAAAAAAATTGCAGGCAAAATTAGCGGAACCGGAAAAAGATCGGATTCGGGATTTGGTGAAAAATCCTTTGCGGTTATCGCTGCTGTGCAAAACTTGGGATGATAGAGAAGATTTACCGGAAACAAAAGCAGGGCTTTATCAGCGATTTCGAGAGAATTTTTATAATTGGAAGAAAGATGAATTTCTCACCAGTTTTACTCAGCAGCAGGAGTTAAACGCAAGGCTGGCAAGGTTGGCACTGGCGGCGTTGGAAAGGAAAATGCCCTTGCGGGAGTCGCTTTGCTATGAGGTGATGGGCGAAGATTGGTTTAAGTTAGCGCAGGATCTCGGTTGGTTGAATTTGGTTTACCGGAATGCAGAGACAGATGAGTCGGTTTATGCCTTTTATCACCTGACGTTTCAGGAATATTTTGCAGCTTTAGCGGTGAAGGATTGGCATGATTTTCTCAGTCATGTTCCAGATAATCCGCAACAGGGAACTTACCGCATTTTTGAACCGCAGTGGAAAGAAGTAATTTTGCTGTGGCTGGGGCGTGTGGAGGTGCCGGCGGAGCAAAAAGAGGAGTTTATTACTGCATTAGTTGAGTTTGAGGATGGGTGCGAAGATTTTTATGGCTTTCGAGCCTATCTTCTAGCAGCAGCCGGTATTACTGAATTTCGTCATTGCTCCAAAAGTGAGGAAATTGTCAGGCAAATTGTTGAAAGGGGCTTTGATGAGTTCTGGTCAACATTTTTCAATACAATAGCAGAGGCAGCGAGGGACGTACTACAGTACACACAGCAAACCAAAGTTATTGCCGTGTTAGTCGAGTTAATCCGCCACTCTCACAATGAATATACGCGCTATTGGGCAGCAGTAACTTTAGGAGATATTAATCCCGGAAACGAAACTGCTATCACTGCTTTAGTTGAGTTAATTGGCAACTCTAAGGATGAAGAAAACCGAATTTTTGTGGCTGAAAGCTTGGGGAATATTGACCCTACTAACGAAACTGCCATCACCGCTTTAGTTGAGTTAATTATCAACTCTAAGGATGAAGTTACCCGCATTTCTGCGGCTGAAAGCTTGGGGAATATCGATCCTACTAACGAAGTTGCTATCACAACTTTATCACAGTTAATTTGCAACTCTCAGTCTGAATTTACGTCCTATTGGGCCGCCCTAAGCTTGGGGAATATCGACCCTGGCAATAAAACTGCCATTACAGCTTTAGTCAAGTTCAGTACCAATTCTCAGGATGAAGTTATTCGCTATTGGGCGGCAGTAAATTTGGGAAAATTTGGCGCTGATAACCCTGATGCCATCACCGCTTTATTACAGTTAATTGGCAAAGATAAGGATGAATATACCCAATGGAGGGCAGCAGAAAGCTTGGGGAATATCGACCCCGGAAACGAAACTGCCATCACCGCTTTAGTTGAGTTAATTAGAAATTCTAAGTCTGAATATACTCAAGGGAGGGCAGCCAAAAGTTTGGGAAATGTCGGCATCGGCAACTTTGATGCCATCAGTGCTTTGGTTGAGTTAGTTGGTAACTCTAAGTCTGAGTTTACCCGATGGAGGGCAGCAGAAAGCTTGGGAAATATCGACCCTGGAAACCGAACTGCTATCACTACTTTAGTTGAATTAATTGGCAATTCTTCGGATGAATTTACTCGCAGGAGAGCGGCAGAAAGCTTAGGAAATGTTGATCCCGGAAACGAAACTGCTATCACCGCTTTACTCGATTTAATTAGAAACTCTCTGGATGAAGTTACCTGTAGGGAAGTAGTAACAAGCTTGAAAAAGATTTTGGTGAAAGATGAGCAAATGGTAGGGGTTGTCTGTGTCTTAAAAGATACCCTATTTAATCAAACTTGTAAAAATGACTCCGATCTCTTCAAAGAATGCTACGAAGTCATCTGGCACTGTGCCCAAACTCTGCCCTATCCCACTTTCTATGACGCATGGCATCATCCATCCCACACCCCCCATCCGGAAGTCACGGAAACAACAGGAGTCGGGTTCTGTGCCGGCATCCTACAGCGCAATTTAGCCCAATTACCGCAACTGCTGAATGCTGCACTTGTCGAGACGGAATTAATCGATTCAGTCCAGCTTATTTGCACTGACGGCAGCAATTTCTTTGATCAGGATAACCCGGTTCTAGAAATTTACGATGCCATGCTTGATAGTGGTTGTCCAGAGCGTTCTAATGGGGAGCCTACAAAAATAGCCGAGCTGAAGCTGTATTATAAATCTCTCTGTCGCAATGGCGAAAAGCGACCCATTTTACTTTTTTATGAAAATCCTGCCGTCGCACCCCCCCAAGGCTTTAGCGAAACCTTTCTCAACGCTTTAAGCAAATTTGATAGAAAGATTTGCATTGTAAGTGATCAAGCAAATATCCCCTTACAATCTTTCTCACCCAATCAGCCAAATTTAATAGCAGATATTGTTGGGTGGATTCGAGGAATTGTGATGGAAAGTTAAATATAGCCATCCTCAATGAATTGTGATCCCAAGTCAGCCCCCAAACCCCCAATGCTGGGCAGGGCTAATTCATTGTAGAAGGAGAAAAATCTGTTCCAGATTATGAGCCATCAGGCGCAAGGCTGAGGTCATAGAAGAATAACCGTGATGGCGCAACAGCGT
>JAHHHM010000023.1 GCA_019359355.1 Microcoleus vaginatus WJT46-NPBG5
TTTGAGCTAAGGCGTCTTTGAGATTCATGCTCAGGGATTTTTTGAGCTGTCAAAATCGGGGATAGAAGATAGTCTAGGCGATAAAGTGGCCGGATTAATTTTCTCTCCTTACAATGAATTAGCCCTGGGTGGTGGGGGGCATCGGGTACGGTAAAAGGGGGTTTTTTGCCCCTATTCCCATGCTCCCCCGTTTCCCGCCTATTAGCTGTGATCGCCTACCCGTCTGGTTGTGACGTGCTACCCCCTTTTGTTGTGACCGGCTACCACTTTTTATAAGGCAAAAATTTCCCAGACATGGTGATCTTGACACGATCACCTTTAGGGTCTTCTTCTTTGTCTACGTCGAGGGTGAAATCAATCGCACTCATGATGCCGTCGCCGAATTTCTCATGAATTACCGATTTCAAAGGCATTCCGTACACTTGCATAATTTCGTAGAAGCGGTAAATCAGCGGATCGGTGGGAACAACCGGCCCTAACCCTTTGAGAGAGGGTTCAGTGAGAACTTCAGCGACACTGGCATCCAGTCCAAGTGCATCGGTGAGTTTTTTGGCTTCTTCTTCAGAAGCACTGGCTTGCCGGTAGAAAACGGCGGCGATCCAGACTTCATCGCGTCCGAGAATTTTTTCTAAATCGACAAAGCTGAGTCCGCTGGCTTTTTTAGCCGCTAAAAGTTTTGAGGTGATGTCTGGGATTTGCATTGAGTGTTCCTTTATCTGCGTGACCGTTCAAGATTGCGCGTAATCATCCCAGATTTGATTAAAGGAGTTGGTAATTTTTGACACCGACACTCAGTTGCCATTGATGTACTACCAGATAAACGCTTCGAGAATACACCGGCATCTCAGAAAGGCAATTTGAGAGGAGACGCAGAAAGCTTGCGCCGCTCGACGGTTATGTATAAACTGAGTGCCGACGCTCTCAAAAGCCCGGATCGAGGCTCAAGGCTACGACAACACCGGCCTGAAAGTGTGCAACCCAGAGCCGCACAATCAGAGAAGGTGGGAGAGAAACATTTCAGGAAGCTGCATCTCCTCTAACATAATGATCGGAAGTTGAGGAAATTAAGTCAGATGGAAGAAGAGGCGTTAAAAATTCTTGTTGAGTCGCTGGTCGAATATGAAGGGCGTTGGATTGGCACACCGGCTGTCTGTAATCCTGATGCAGCGCATCCTGTTCCGGGAGAAGTTCTAAATTACGACCAGGTTTTTATTCGTGATTTTGTTCCCGTTGCGCTGCTTTTTTTGGTAAAAGATGATGAGCTGCCGGTTAAACATCATAAAGATACAGAGATTCCACTCAGCGGCAAAGAAATTGTTCGCAATTTTCTGGAAGTGACTTTAAAGTTGCATCAGCAAGCCAGACAAAGAAGTTTTACGGGTTTAGCTTTGATGCCGGCTAGCTTCAAGGTAATTGTCGAAAATGGACAGCAACATTTAGAACCAGATTTTGGTGATCGGGCAATTGCTAGAGTAACGCCGGTTGATTCTAGTTTGTGGTGGATTCTTTTGTTACGGGCTTATGGTAAGGCAGTTCAAAATTACTCTCTAGCACATCAAGAGGAATTTCAAGAAGGCGTTCGATTAATTCTGGAATTGTGTTTTTCAGATCGCTTTGATATGGAACCGACGCTGCTGGTTCCAGATGGTGCCTGTATGATTGATCGCCGGCTAGGAATCTACGGACATCCGTTAGAAATTCAAGCTCTATTTTACGCGGCTTTGCGAGCAGCTTCTGAGCTATTACCTGATAATGAAGCAAATCAAAAAGTGAGGCGGGCGGTTCATTTACGCTTGCAAGCGCTTAAAGATCGAATTCGGATCGATTATTGGTTAGATATTAAGAGTTTGAATGATATCTATCGCTTTAGGGTCGAGCAATATGGGAAAGAAGTGCTTAATAAATTCAATCTGTATTCAGATTCGATTCCCTACGAGTGGTTGAGTGAGTGGTTGGAAGAAAAAGGCGGATATTTTGCCGGCAACCTCGGCCCTTCACAATTAGATTGCCGCTTTTTTACGCTAGCAAATTTGATGACGATTCTGTGTTCTTTGGCAACGAAGATGCAGTCACAAGAGATTATGGAACTGATCTATCAGCAATGGGATAAATTGCTTGCCCATATGCCGATCAAAATTTGTTACCCGGCTTTAGAAGGTCGAGATTGGGAGATTTTGACAGGGTGTGATCCGAAGAATAAACGCTGGTCTTATCATAATGGGGGCAGTTGGCCGGTTTTAACTTGGATGTTGGCAGCGGCTGCTTTGAAAACCGGCAGATACGATGTCTTAAAAAGATTGAAGGAAGACCTTGTCGGTGTCGGGAAGCGTTTGTTAGCCGAAGATTGGCCAGAATATTATGATGGTGAGGATGGCCGGCTGATTGGAAAAGAAGCAAGAAAATTCCAAAGTTGGACAATTGCTGGGTTCTTTTTGACACAAGAGTTAATTGACAAACCTGAATTTTTAATGTTAGTCAATTTTGGGTTTGATGAAGATCCTTAATCAGGCTTAGTTGCGGTGAAGTTTGCCGGCTCATTCGGCTGCCGGCATTTCTCGCAGGAAGTAAAAGCAATCATTTTGCCAATCATTTGCTTCCTCGCGTCCTAAATAGCCGGTTAAGGGTGAAGAAAGCTCGATGAGAACTTCGTGCAATTGTTCTCGATTTAACAGAGGATCGGGAGGAGTGGAGTATACATATCCTCCGTGAAGTTGATTAAACACTACTTTCTCAGCTTGGCTTTTTTTCAAGTAATCTTTTACAAATTTGACGAGGTACACTCGAAGTTTAATTTGTTGGAAAACCTGCTGAATATATTTTTCAACTTCACTATCAGATTTGCCTGGTTTGAGATATTCTTTTAGCTTAAACAAATCCACTGAACCGGGATATTTACTTTGAAGTTTTACTAACTTTTCCAGGGTTTCCGGGTTAATAATTGCCATATTATGCACCTTTGCGGCGTCTTCGAGTTGTGGAGTCGGCTCACCAGGGCCGATAATTAATTTAGCTGTTTTCTTCAGCAATTGTTCGTCTTTTAGGCGTAGCGTTCCCAAATTCAGCAGTTGCACGGCTGTATCATTGGGAATTTTTCTGCCGGCTTTACACTCGCCAACCAACGCATAGGGTTTTGAGCAGAATAAATCTAAGCCGCCGGCACCGCCTCTATGGGCGTAGTCAATCGTAAATCCTAGAAATTCCAAGCTATTTCGCACAGCAATTTCAAAGTCTGTGCCGGCTTGATAATTACTCTTGCCAACATCTTCTTCTTTACTGCGATTACCTAATTGAGCAATGGTATCTATCCAAGCTAGATTTGGGTCAGGTTGCGCTTTTGGTGAAGCTTCAGACCAACCCAAAAAGATTTTGATTTCTTGATCAAGTGCTTTGGCTGCTGGATTATTAAGAGAAATCTGCTCAACTTGAGCCTGCAAAGCCTCTAAACCGCTATCGGGAAAGTCTTCTCCTGCTAATAAAAGCGCTTTCCGCTTATTAAAACTAACCTCAGAAACGATAGGGGTATCGCTCTGACTGCCCATCGTTATAATATCTTCTGACTGAGTAGGCCAATAGAAATATCCGGGTTCTGTTGGGACATTAACGGTGCAAGGATTCGATAAACGATAAACGCGCAAAATCAAAAGTTTCAGAACCTTGTACTGTTCAAAGATATGTTCTAAAGCAGTTAAATTCCAAACAGTTGACTTGGCAATGTTAGCTAAACGATGCTTTTGATCTGGATTAATCCGCCACTGAAATTCACAACGTGCCCAGGTTTTAAGCTGGATGGGATGCTTTTCATATTGAGCAAATGAACTTCTCGCCTGAGTTAAATATTCAGGCTGATAATATTGTTCTAGACTGAGATTATCGGGAAGCGTTTGACTCGGATAAAGCCACAATTCCTGATTATCTGGGATATACTGTCTGAATGGCACAACAATGAGCTTGCCTAAACTCAGCATTTCCACATCAAAAGCCGGCAGTTGAATCCCTTTAATAATCTGAACTGTCATGTTACAGTGCCGCCCTCGCTCAGAATTTCACGGATGAGCCGGTTATCCGCAGCCAGTTTGAGTTCTTTGACAAAATTTGAAACTTCCTCTTTTGTAAACCCGTAGTTTTCAGCTTCTTCATACATTGTATGAATCGCTGCTAAAGGATTAATTTCATCTTTCTTCAAAACAACAACCTCACCCCCTTGTTGCTGGACAAGCTGCTGTTCAAGTTCTTTAGCTTTTCTCCAACTTTTGGGAAGGGGAGTAGAGCGCACTAAACAACCGCGAGTAATCCCATACTTGCCGTAGTCTAGCAGTTTCTTCATCGCCGCAGTCAAGGTGGCGGCCGTCTGTGTTTCACAAATTCTGACACCTATCTTTACATTTTTTTGTTCGGTGGAATTAGAGCCAGAGATTGTCAAATGGAGGTCATGAGACTTCGCTTTAATAGACTCAACTTTTTGAATGACTAAATTTTCGATAGTTTCTTCTGGCAACATTTTCATTGCACAGGCAACTATTGCCGCTAACTGATCATCATTTTGCTCAGGGGCAGAAGTTCGGCCTAACAATTCGTTATAAGCATCCGAAAATTCTTTACGTTTCTTTTCTTCTGCGTTCAAAGATGGGGCAACTGACCCTCCGATTTCCACTGAATCGAATTTTTCAGTACACCATTTCATCAGAGAACGAACACCGGCTCCCTTACTGGCAATTCCTTTTATTTCATCTTGATCGAAAGGATATAAAAAAGGGTAAGAATCGGGATTTAATTTCTTTTCAGAATGAAACCAATCTAACCTCAATTTTACAAGTTCTATCATCTGCTCAGCCGTAGGTGGCTTTGTAGAGACAGACCATTGGCCCACCCGATCTGGGATTCCACTTCCCATTTGCTCGATTTCCCGCCATCTATCGCTCATCACGCAGCAAAGGATGATAACGTTGCTGCATTGAAAGTAGATTTTATCAATACAGCTTGCTACGATTTGAGCGGCGCTATCTCCACAATCAGCACTGACATTCGGCTGGTCTAATTGATCAAAACAAATCACGACAGGTCGTGAGGCAACGCTAGCGAGCTTACAAATTTGCTGGATAACCCAAATAGATCTCGCATCTTGCTCTTGCCGTGAAAACTCTGGTAAGCCTCTTTGTCGAGTATCCGGGTGATCAATACCTTGAATCCAAGCCATGCCAACCTGAGCAATGGGGGAAGTTTTGAAGAGTAAAAACAAAACTGCTTTCAAAAAATTAGAATTCAGGTCAGATTGATTTTCTAGAATGGCTTCAACTAGCTCATCAACCAGTTCATACCTTTGGGCTGGAGTGTGATTTTGGAGGATGTATTGCCTGAGTTGTTCAGGATGCTCACATTTTTCAAGATAAGGCTGGTACTTTTCTTCAAATTCCGTTCCTTTAAGAGTGGCAACCATAGCTGCTGCTAACTGTTGCCATTGTGTGACTCCCCTAACATCTTTGTGATCAAAAAAACTGTTTGATAGATGGAAGCGCACGTGGGAGTCAATGCGATTAGCATCAGTAAATTGAGGGATGTAGGCAAATACTGCGCCTCCTTCCCTCTCAAGGGTTTTCCAAAGCCGGTGGATTACATGACTTTTGCCAGTGCCTCGATCACCTTTGATGGCAATTCCGATTTTGTCTGAATATCTTTTGCGAACCTCGGAAATGGCTTGATATATTGTTTGATCAACGTGCTGATTGAGGTTAAGCAAATCAGTGACTACATTACCCCAAACTTCATCTGCACTGATGATTGGTTTTAATTTGAAAGGGTTTGGCCCTTCCTTCCGTGCTTCTTCAAATAATGTGTATGGATCTGTCATGATTTTCTCTTTTTATCTCAAGATTGTTGACTGGCGAAAAATAAAAGTCCTCTCACGTCATCGATGATAGAGTCGCGTTTTTGATCGTCTGTTGCGCCACGCGCTTCGCCGCTTTGGAGATAGAACAATTGTTCACCCTGCATTTTCATCACCCACTCATTAAATTTTTCACGTCCCACTCGCTCGCCTAGTTCACGGCGCAGATGCCAGATGGGAACAAGTCCGCTGTAGTTGTGGCCTTTATCCAGCTTTTCAAATAAGGCAAGGACTTCAGGCTTAAATTTCTCATAAGATGCAATTTCAGCAGCCAGCTTACCTTGAGATGCCGGCACACTTACCGCACCATCGATTTGACGAATCCACTTCAGCAACGCATTAGCAACTCTGCTACCAACTTGAGTGCCGTCAAACTCAAATTCAGCGCTTTTTAATCCTTCCGCTAGGCTTTGCCGGCCTTCATTGGTTAAAGAAATCTGCGTGACTCGGTTTTTATTAGCAATCTCAATCGCTTTAGATTCTTCTAATTCCGTCAATATATTTTTATAGTCTTGACTTGTCTCACCTGTGCGTACGATGCGTTTTGTCAAATCACCTTTCTTAACTCCTGCTTCAGATCCTCCCAAATCCCACAAAGTCAGGAGCAGACGAGTTCTTGCTTGGGATTGAAAATCCTTTGAATCCTTATTCTTGCCGGCTTTAGATGACATATTCAAAATTCCTGATAACTTGGATACCGTCTCACACTCTCCAAGTTATAGTACCCAAAAATTTTTAACTCTCCCTACCAAGTTCCCTGGAAAAGTGAAATCAAATTTTTACAAAAATTGAAAAAATGTTAATTTGTTCTTTCAAACCTTGACAACTGTTCCAAGTAACAATATAAAAACTTGAATAAACTGAAAAAACCCGCTGAAGCGGGCTGAGCTTTAAACCGACAAGTTCATTCAGGAAAAATCATTTATTTGCGATTAATTCAACTCTCCCCGCAAAACTGTTACTGCTTGACCGCCTAAATAGACGCGTTCGCCGGCTAAACGTACCCGCACAACGCCACCCCGCGCGGATGCCTGATAAGCGACAAACTCATTTTTATGTAATCGCTGACTCCAAAAAGGTGCGAGACAGCAATGTGCAGAACCCGTCACCGGATCTTCATTAATTCCGGCTGCCGGCGCAAAAAAGCGTGAGACAAAATCATACTCATGGGATGCGGAAACACAAGTCACAATAATTCCGCGCACCGGCAGAGTTTTTAATAATACAAAATCTGGCTGCATTTGCCGCAGCGCTTGTTCAGAGTCAACCTCAACCAAGTAATCGAATTTATTCTTCCCAACATACTTCAACTTAACGCCTAACGCTTCCTCTAAAAGCGCAGGTGCGGATGCCGGTTCAGGCGCGTTTTTGGGAAAATTCAACTCAATCCAATTTCCCTGGCGTTCTGCTGTTAGCAAACCGCTACGGGTGTAAAATTTTGCCTGTGCTGCTGCGTCTAAATACTGCAATTCCCACAACACATGAGCGCTTGCCAGTGTGGCGTGTCCACATAAATCCACTTCGACTGCCGGCGTAAACCAGCGCAAATTATAACCGTCTTCTTGAGGATATAAAAACGCGGTTTCAGACAAATTCATTTCGGCGGCAACATTCTGCATCCACTTTTCATCTGCCGGTTCATTTAAAACACAAACCGCTGCCGGATTACCGGAAAACCGCTTATTAGTAAACGCATCCACCTGAATCAGTGTTTTTCCCATCATTCCCCCCGATTTGTTTTCATTTCTAAGAAAGCATAAAAATGAGATTTTCTCGTCAATTCATTCCTATTTCTTCTTCTTTTAAGTTGCTTCCCTCAAAGCTACCTAAAAATTAGCACTCAGTGCTCACCACTCAAAAATCAACACTCAGGACTTAGTAAAGTCTCTCATCAAATCCCGCTGATCTGCCGGCTCCACTATATCTGCAAACACTTCCTTATTCATTTCTGTTTCAAGAATAACTTCAACGGTAACTTGAGGAGTTTGTCCTCTCACAATTCCTCGAATTAAAGGATTATCTGCCGCCAACCTTCTTTGAGCAATAAACTCAAAAATTTCTGCCTCACTAAACTGATCTGCTTGCCGATGCCGGTGAAGTGACCAAATTGCTATCAACGGCTTAATGTCTTCTAATTTCAAGTTTACCCATTTTCCCCCTAATTCAACTGTAAGCTGGGTGAGATAATGATAAGCTTGCCAATGAGTGGGAATTTCTCGCTCTGAAGCGCGAACTAAACAACCGCAACTCAGATCAAAAGTTTCGTATTGCGTTAAGCGTTTTAATCCTGCCGCCACACTTTGAGCGCGAGTATCCTGAAGCACAGCCACGCCAATTTTGACAGGATTTTCATTTTGCGTGCCGGTGATTATAAATTGAATGTATTCTTGATTCGCTGATTTAGGTTTTACCTCGCCGGCAACAGCTTCAATTTTTACACCTTCCACAGTCTGACCGATTAATGTTTGAAAGCTAAAGTTAATTGCCTCAGCCAGCAAAGAATTATTACTCAATTCCTCGCCAAGTTCAATACTCATCGCTTGCTCAAAAGCTTGTTCCACTTTTTCCAAAGGATCAAGTTCAACAGGGCGAAAATTTTCTGCACACCACTCTAAAACTTCTCGTACTGTCAGTTTCTCTCGACCCAAAGATTGTAATTGACCGCTATCAAAGGGATAAACCGACGTAGGCGGGATTAAGTTTTTAGATGTATAAAAAATTTGCAGCCAGTCACTTACTAACCCAACAATTTTATCTCCACTAATATTATTTAATTGAATGACTTCTTTTTTACCTGAAAAATAAGTCGCAAATCCAGCCGGCAAAGTTAGAATTTTCTCTGTCCAGGTTGCCGGTGTCATTGTCGAAAGAATCACAACCCCATGATTCAGGCGAGTCATCTGAAGGCTATCCCACAAACGCCTGATTAAGCTTGCAACCACCCGTTCCCGCTTCAAATTGTTCTCGCTGTTTTCTGTCGAATCCAAGTCATCAAAACAAATAATCAGCGGATAATAATCACTCATTAAATGCAGAATTTGTACCACCGTATCCCAAGCGGCAGATTCTCGTTCCTCCCGGCTGTGATTCGGTAATCCCAACTCATCTGCTTTCCAGGGTGCTAGGGATTTGCCGGCTAACCATTTAATTGCAAAAGGTGCTTGTGCGTTGCAAAGTGTCCACACTAATGCTCGAACAATATCCGGTTCAGGCACATCAGGTTGTGTTTTGAAAAAAGCTTCTGTTAACTGGTTCACCCAGTTTTGATTTTTTGCGTGGGAATTTCCCGCTAGTTTTCTCACCAATTCGGGCGCAGTAAACGCTTTTGCCATCGGAGTCAGCGCTTTTAAAGCTTCGTTAATCATCACCGTTGCCAGTTGCTGGCACTGTAAAACCCCTTGGCTTCCTTGGCGTCTCAAGCTATCAACGAGAAGTTGCAGAAATTGGTAGCGAATTAGATTAACTTCAGTAAATTGATGAGCGTTAGCATAAATAAATAAGCCACTGCCTTGAACTTGGAGGCGATGGCGAATGCGATGAATCAGGTGACTTTTCCCCGTACCACTTTCACCAGAAATCGCCATTGATATGACTTTAGTTTGTCCAGTTCTCGCTTGCTCAATCGCTTGAAAAATAGCATCAGAAGCGTGATCATTAAGGGTCGTAATATCCGGGAATATTAGACTCCAAATCTCTGAATCTTTGACAGATGCCGGGTTATTAAATGGGTTGTGAGTGGCGATGGCAGTATTAAGCGCTTTAATCGGAGAGATAAAATCACAAGCCATAGTATATTGCTTTAAGAGGGTCAATAAAGTTGCTAGCTGAAGCGGCGGCGCTATCTAACTGTTTTACCGCCGGTTTTATCAAGATTGTCGCTTGCCCCAACTCGAAATAGATTTGCACCCTTGTCGATCAGTTGCTGATGACATCGCACAGCAGGATAGCTCTATAGTTGCCGCCTGTTCATCAGCTTTCATGGATTTGCATGATCATCAAGCCAAAAAAGCATGGAAGTAGCGACACAGGGAGTTACCTAAAATTTAGCACATTAAATTTATATCTACCCACTTCTCTAGTCTATTGCAAAGTAAATATACAAATTATACGCACCTTACTCTCTGGAGTTTGAAAGGGCTAAAGCTAAAAGAGCAAAGGTGGAAAGATGTTAGCAGGGCAGCCAGAAACAAAGCAAATTAATTCACGTCATCTCAAGAAAAACTTTGGATTTTTGGATATAAAGTCTCCTTGAGAAGACGGGATGAAATATCAATTAGTTGCCAACTAGCGTGTGATTGCCTTAACCCGACTATGAGAAAAGTTAGTTTTTTAAATAATAAATATGGTAAAGCCGGCACTGCCGGCCCTACTTTGCTTACCTAAGACTCGGAGGTGCTAGCAATTAGTTCTTTTGCCCGCTCAATGTTTTGCCGAACCGATTCAGCGGAAGCCTTGAAAGCAGTTTGTTCGTCTTCAGTTAAGGGGAGTTCCAGCACTTTTTCTACCCCCCGACAACCTAGCCGGCAGGGCACACCCAGGAAAAGATCCCGCAACCCATACTCGCCTTCCAGATAGGCGGCTGCTGTTACCAAGCGCGACTGATTTAATAAAATCGCTTCCACCATCAGCGCAACCGAAGAAGCCGGTGCAAAATAAGCGCTGCCGGTTTGCATCAGTTCCACAATTTCTGTCCCGCCATTGCGTGTTCGCTCAACGAGGCGTTCAATCGTTGCAGCATCCATCAAATCTGTGATGGGAATCCCCCCAACTGTACAGTAGCGAGGCACCGGCACCATCAGCTTGCCATGATCTCCCAGCACTAAAGCGTTGATATCCTGCACAGAAAGGCCCAATTCCATCGCAATAAACGTCTGGAAACGGGCGGAGTCGAGTACCCCTGCCATGCCAATCACCCGGCGTCCCGGCAACCCACTTGCCTGCCATGCTAAGTAAGTCATGACATCTAGCGGGTTGGTGACGACGATAAAAATGGCATCGGGAGAGTTAGCAACCGCGTTTTTTGTTGCCTCTACAACGATCTTGGCGTTGGTTTTGATTAAGTCTTCCCGACTCATCCCCGGTTTGCGCGGCAAGCCAGCGGTGATGACCACAATGTCACAACCGGCTGTGTCTTTATAATCGTTTGTGCCGATAATTTGTCGGTCGTGGCGTTCTACCCCTCGCGCTTCCATAAGATCGAGGGCAAGACCTTGGGGCATCCCGGCCACGATATCCAGCAATACCACATCAGCAATGTTTTTTTCAGCAATTCGCTGTGCTAGGGTGCTGCCAACTCTGCCGGCACCAATAACCGCGACACGAGGGCCACTACAAGTAGGTGGAAAGAACGAGTTAGAGGTCATCTTGGGGGGTACTCGCTACAGGTTCAAGGGCTTTAAGAGTAGCCGGTGGTGACTACTTGGTTTTTTGTAACTGATCGAGGCGCAACCAAAAGTTTGGAGTAGGGACTATGCCAAATTTGACGAAGGCATATTCACCGCGAATATCTACAACCTCACCGTCAGTTTCAAACATATAAGGCGGAAAGCGGGGATCGCTGGCTTGAGCTTCCAAGCTATTTTCTAATTTTTCGCGGACGGCGCGAACCAAGTCACCTTTTTTGAGGGCTGCTTCTTTTTTTTCTGGCATAGGTTGCTTTGTCGCCTTTGTTTAATGACTTTCTTTAAAAATTTTAAGCTGCTTCAGCGCTCAGTTATCTTTGTCTACTCTGATTCGAGAAGAAAGGCCGGCAGTTCCTTTACTTTTCTTCCCCTCTCCCCCACTCTCCCACTCAGGACTCAGGACTCTCCCTCACTCCTGACACTGAGGGCAAAAGTGGGAGGATCGACCGGCTAATTTAAGCCGCTCAAGGGGGGTGCTACAGACGCGACAAGGCTGACCGGCACGATTGTAAACCCACGCAACACCGGCATAGTTTCCGTTGATGCCTTGCACGTTGAGAAAGTTACTGAAGGTTGTGCCACCGGCTGCGATCGCTGCTTGCAAAACCTGAATGACAGCCTCATGTAAGCGTTCTATCTGCTGCCGGCTCAAATTTGCACATAAAGTTTCTGGACGGATGCCGGCTTTAAATAAGGCTTCATCGGCATAGATGTTACCCACACCGGCAACGATGGACTGATCAAGCAAGGCGGTTTTGATGGGGCGTTGGCGTCGCTCTAGCTTGCTGACAAAATATTCCAAGTTAAACTCAGCCGAAAAGGGTTCTGGCCCTAATAGCTTCAGGCCGGTGATGATTTCTTGGGGATTGGATAACGGTGGCACCCACCACATTTGGCCAAAGGTACGCTGATCCACAAAGCGCAATTCTCGGTTGCCGGCGAAGAACAGGCGGACACGGGTGTGTATTTGTAAAGGGGTGTCTTGATCAACCCACAATAGTTGGCCGGTCATCCGCAGGTGAACGCCTAACCAGCCGATTGGATTCGTTTTGAGTTTTGAGGAGTGAGTTTTGAGTGCCCAATCCCCCATGCCCAATCCCCCCTGCCCAATTTCCCCTGCCCTCTGCAAATCATCAAGTTCAGCCAGCAAATATTTACCCCGCCGGTGCCACTGAGCGAGGGTTTTCCCTTTCAGGCCGGTTAAAAAATCCTCAACAAAAAGAGGATGGGCGATGGTGCGAGCAAGCAACACATCCCCACCCAATATTTCTTGGCCCAGGGTCAATTGATTTAGACCCTGGCGCACGGTTTCTACTTCAGGCAGTTCAGGCACAACTTAGCGAGAGTCAGTCCCTTGATTGGGGCTGCCTTCCACAACAGCGCTGCCTTCGCCCGACTCAGGTTTAGCAGTTGACTTCGCTTCTGAGTTGACACCCGCACCCATACCCGTCTTGCGCTTAGCCTCATCGACAGGAGTTTGTTTGGTGCGTCCGACTGCCTCTCCGCCTTGCTTGGCTTTGCCTTTAGGCGCTGCAATCTCGACGACTTCGTTGGTTGCGAAGTTGTTCGTATTGACGCCGGCATAGTTGGGGTTGTTGAAACGAACGATGACCGAGTACTTGATGCCGCTTTGGTCGATAGAAGCGACCGTGCCCGTGTCTTGGAACCAATAGGACTCTTTACGGAGAATGCGAACTGTCGAGCCGCGTTGAACCATGAGTTTTTCTCCCTTTGTGATTGATATTTAAAGCACACAGCTAATTGCTTTTCAGCGTACTATCCCTGATAGACCCTTGGTTCACTCAATTCTTTAAGTTTTATTGCTATTTAGGGGGGAAGCGTGGCTAGAACTTCCCCAGGTTATCGATTTTCTGCCTCTAACGCTCTTATTCGTTCCAGCGCACACGAACAAAATGGGCGGAACGTCCCCACAGATCGCGGGTGATAGTAATGTCATCAATGACCAGATTGAAAGGAATGGCAGTGGTTACATATCGCTGGGCGACACTTCCCACATCAGGTGCCAACTGGGAGGCTGTTGTGGCGGCGATGCCCAAGCCTATCAGTTGCTCAATTGGCCCTCGTGGCAACAGCAAATGGATGCCAACAGCAAGGCCGGCTGTTAGAAGCATTCCCACTGACAAATTTGTACCGCAGCGCGGATGCACTGCCAGATCCCACTCGCCGGTGGTGATGCGCTGTAAGGCTCTTCGCACAGCCCGCTGAAGCGCAGCCGTACTGACATTGCCATACAGGTAAAATCCTGAGTCGGTGGACATCCCGCCCAACCCCTCATTATCGGCGGGTGATGCCGAAGCAATTCTGCTGGGTGCCGGTGAAGTGGGAGATTGACTCAACACCCAAACAGTGGCGTGTTCCAAGGCATGAACCTGCCGCAGCATTAAAAGTTCTTTTAACCCTGGAACAAACGCCAATTGCTTCAGTAAATCAGCATCTTGGGTGGGTTGAGGGACAAAATCAAAGGGAGACTGGCCCATCTGCGAAGAAGCAGAAGCGGCAGTTGTCATAGCAGCAAGCCTCCAAAACCTAATTGAGTAAAAGAAATCTCCCTCAACTTTAGCGCTGACAACTCGGAGCCGGTGCTAATTTTTAGGGGAGATTTTGTTGTTACCTTAAACGGTCGCTAGCATCCTTATGATTGAGGCTTTTTCGGATCAACCGGCTGACCGTCGCGGAACACTCCCTGGAAGCGCTGACCGTTGGCCTTGATCATTACCCCTCTGCCATGTGGGACTGCGCCGCGTAACTCTCCTTCATAACGATCCTTGTTTGGGTATCTGCAACTCCCTTTACCATCAAGCTCGTTATTGTAGAACTGCGCTTCGCAGCGGGTGCCATTTGCGTGGGTGAATACCCCCCTACCAAAAATAGCGCCGGCGAAGTATTCTCCCTCAAAGCGAGAGCCGTTGGCGAAGAAAAATCTCCCTGGGCCGACCGGCTGAAAACTCACCTCGCCGGTCGGTTTGCCTTCAGCGTCAACAATTACTAAGAGATTAAGCCGTCCTTCAAAGCGATCACCATTGGGTAAAAAGAAGTTTCCCCTTGTGATATTACCATCGCGGAATTCTCCCTCATAGCGGGAATCATCAGCTGCGAGGTAAACTCCTCTTCCATTAGCCCTACCACCGCGCCACTGCCCCTCATATCGGTCACCATTAGGATATACAAATATACCGTATCCGTTCGGCAGGTCATTGGCCAACCCTCCTACATAGTTAGCACCATTTGAATAATTGCATTTCACAGCGCCGGCAGAAGGATCACCTTGGCAGCGAGGAGGTTGATAATTATTTTCTTCTTGGGCTACTGATGGAGCGCTATGAGTGGCATAACCGACAATATCTAAAAGAAACGCTAGTAAAATTGTCATCCCAAGTTTCTTAATTGAGTTAGGCATTAGGTAAAGTCCTCCAAAGAGTTGTTAGTTGTTATCGGTCAAGTTGGTATAAGCACGCTCATGACTGCTACTTGTAATGCGCCGTGGACTGCCTATACTTTGTTTTAAGTTAGTCAGGAGAAAGCAAAAAACCCAATACTCTCTTTTTTAATTTTAATTTTTAATTCGGGCGAGCTGGTGAAAATAATTCAACTTTATAGATACCGTCATAAATCACAGTATCCTCCTATCTAGTAAGGTTGAGAGCAAAAGCGAATTTAGTAGCCGGCATTCTTAATTATTTAGGCTTTTTCGGATCAATCGGCTGACCGTCGCGGAACATTCCCTGGTAGCGCTGACCGTTAGCCTTGATCATTACGCCTCTACCATGTGGTACTGCGCGGCGTAACTCTCCTTCATAACGATCCTTATTTGGGTATCTACAGCTCCCTTTACCATCGAGTTCTTCATTGTAGAACTGCGCTTCACAGCGGGTGCCATCTGTGTGGGTGAATACTCCTCTACCAAAAACAGTGCCCGCCAAGTATTCTCCCTCGAAGCGAGAGCCATTGGCGAAGAAAAATTTTCCTTGCCCTATTGGCTGAAAAGTGCCGCCGGCAAGCTCGCCTTGATTGCCAATAAGTAGTATAAGACCAACGGTTCCTTCAAAGCGATCGCCATTAGAATAGAAGACTTTTCCTGTTTTCATAACACCTTCGCGGAAGACTCCCTCGAAGCGTGTATCATCACCAGCAAGGTATACTCCGGAACCATGAGGTATACCGTTGCGCCACTCTCCCTCATATCGGTCATATCCTGATTCCCCCTCAAACACAAATATGCCTCTGCCGTTGGGGCGGCCATTAGCCCAGCCTCCTACATACTTTTGACCATTAAAGTAGTAACAAGTCACAGGGCCGGTGCTGGGATTTCCTTTGCAACGGGGCCAAAAGTTATTTTGTTGTTGGGCTACTGATGGGGCGCTATCAGTGGCATAACCGGCAATCTCAAAGAGCAACGCCGCTACGATCATCATCCCAACTTTCTTAATTGAGTGAGGCATGGTTCCAGTTCTCCAATCAGTTATTTGTTGTTATTAGCTGGCTGGGGGCAAAAGCCCCGACTATTCTTCCTTCTCTAAATTTAAGTTTTAATGTTTATGTTTGGCGAGTCGATAGAAATAATTTACCTCAAGGTAACGCTCATAGAGCGCTATATCCTACTCCCATGAACAATGAAATTCAAATGCCACAAATCGACAATTACCGCTAATTGCTAAATAAAAGTTGTAGAGAGATAGCCTAATCAGCCTGCCAATCAGAAGGAAATATCAAGCAGCAACCGTTGTAAGAAAACTGAGGTTCCCGATTTCTATTAAGGCTTTTGAAAATGGCTCTGAAACCTTGAGGGGCAAAATCTGTGAAAGCGAGTTCGCCACACTCACTCAAGAGAGTTAACACATAGATCCACAACTTTAGACAGATACCTGATGTTGATGACATCGCCACCTGCCTAAAGTTGTATTAATGTGAGTAATCCAAGCAAGAGGGGACTGAGTAGCAAAGCGGAAAAATTAACAGCGATGTCCTAAGAGGTTGCTCCTGGTGCCGGTGCCGGCGCGACGGGTTTTTCCCCAATCGATTTAGCAACCTCTATGCCCTTCTCCTCTAAAATCACGATCGGCTCTGCACCTTCATTCATTTCTACCCGTTTAACGAGTACCTGGCCATTAGAGAGCCGTTGCCCAACTTTGACATACCGACTCGCGGCTTCATCCGGTGCTTTCACAATAATCTGAGTCTCTCTACCCACTTGGACAACGCCTGTGACTTCCACTGCTCTGGCAATGTCTGGTTGCGGTGGTGGGGGTGCTGCCGGCGCGGCGGGTACTGGGGGAGGCGGGGGAAGCTGAGGGCCAATTGCCACCGGCAAATCTGGCAGTCCCGGCACTTGCCGACTCGGTGTGCTGGGGAGTTTAGGTGGTGTAGGCGGTGTAGGTGGTTTTGGGGCCGAGGCTACGGCAGCAGGGGGCTTAGGAGGCAGTTGAGGGCCAATTGCCACCGGCAAATCTGGCAGTCCCGGCACTTGCCGACTCGGCGTGCTGGGTAGTCTAGGTGGTGTAGGTGGCTTCGCTTGCGCTGTATTTGCGGGGCTTGTGCGACCGTTCTGCCCTGTATTTGCGGGGCTTGTGCGACCGTTCTGCCCTGTATTTGCGGGACTTGTGCGACCGTTCTGCCCTGTATTTGCGGGGCTTGTGCGACCGTTCTGCCCTGTATTTGCGGGGCTTGTGCGACCGTTCTGCCCTGTATTTGCGGGGCTTGTGCGACCGTTTTGATTATTGGGGAGATTTGGCCCAATAGCAATCGGTAAATCGGGCAAACTAGGAACCTGTCTGCTTTGTGTGCCTGGAAGTTTGGGAACTCCGGCAACGTTTCGAGGATTTCCTGCAACGTTTCTGCGATTGGGTGGCCGAAGGTTAATTGGGTTCGGCACATTTGGCACAAATGGGATACCGTCTGTTGGCCGTTCTAAAGCTGGCAGCGTGGGTAGCCTCGGCACGTTTTGCCCACCGGCTGCGGCGGTTTTTGGCGGTGTCAGCGGCTGAACGGCAATACCGGCAAATGGATTTGTCCGCCCTGTCTGCACCAGCTTCGTCCGTTGTTCTGCGGAGGTTGACGGTGTGATGCCGGGTGGTGGGCCAAGAGCGGGTGATTTTTCCGCTATGGGCGGCTTGGTGGTTGCCGGTGCTTGAGCCGTGGGGGCTGGAGACTGCCCTGGAGTTGCTGCTGGTGTTGTTGCTGCTGGGGTGGCAGCCGGTGATGGCGAAGGAGTCGTGCTGCTTTGATTTTCTCCAGGTTGCCCGCACCCACTCAGCAAAAGTACAAGGATTCCTAAAGACACCCTCATTGATGGTCTACGCATAATGGCCCATCCACAAAAGCTTTAAATTTACGAGAGCTTATATAGCATAAGATGCTATCATTATAAGTTGATTTACTTCTATTGATAGAGAATTTAAAACAACGATATTAATAAATATTTTAGGATTTTTATAAGAGTTTATTCCATAAGAGAGGTTAAGAAAGTAAAGGTCAATGATATGATGAGGGCGAAATTGCTGAACTAAACGGTGACTGATTATGGCCCAAGCACCTGTATATCCGGTGGTGCTAGTCATTTTAGACGGTTGGGGCTACCGTGAGGAAACTGACGGTAATGCGATTGCTCTAGCGAACACACCCGTGATGGACAGCCTCTGGGCAGCCTATCCGAAAACGTTAATCCGCACTTCCGGGAAAGCCGTAGGCTTGCCAGAAGGCCAAATGGGCAATTCCGAAGTGGGTCACATGAATATTGGTGCCGGTCGGGTTGTCAAGCAAGAATTGATGCGGATTTCTGATGCGGTTGAAGATGGCTCGTTGCTGAGGAATCCAGCCCTATTAAAAGTTTGCCAAGAAGTGCGGGAATCGGGCGGCAAGCTGCATTTGGTCGGTCTTTGCTCAGAAGGAGGTGTGCACTCCCATATCTCCCATCTGTTCGGATTGTTAGATTTGGCAAAGGCGCAAGGGATTTCAGAGGTTTGCATCCACGCGATCACAGACGGTCGGGATACTTCGCCAACAGAGGGAATCCAAGCGATCAGGCAAATTCAAGATGCGATTGAGCGTATTGGAATTGGGCGAATCGTCACCCTTAGTGGCCGGTACTACAGTATGGATCGCGACCACCGCTGGGATCGCAACAAACGTGCTTATGATGTGATGACTCAGGATGGCCCTGGAGATGGCCGTTCAGCTTTAGAGGTCTTGCAAGCTTCTTACAACGAGGGCATCACAGATGAGTTCATTGCGCCGGTTCGCCTCGCACCGGGAGCAGTGGAAGCCAAAGATGGGATGATTTTCTATAACTTCCGCCCAGACAGGTCGCGGCAGCTTACCCACGCCTTTGTCAGCGAGAATTTTAACGGGTTTGAACGCGAACTCATTCGTCCCTTGTCGTTTGTGACCTTCACTCAATACGATTCGGAACTGCCGGTGTTGGTCGCGTTTGAGCCGCAAAACCTGACTAAAATTTTGGGAGAAGTGATTGCCGAAAACGGTCTACGGCAGCTTCGCACCGCAGAAACGGAGAAGTACGCCCACGTGACGTATTTCTTTAATGGAGGTCTCGAAGAGCCATTTGAGGGCGAGGACCGAGAGTTAGTGCAAAGTCCGATGGTGGCCACTTATGACCAAGCACCGGCAATGTCGGCGGAGGCTGTAACGGATGTGGCCAGCGCGGCCCTTAAAAAAGGTATCTACTCGCTTGTGGTGATCAACTACGCCAACCCGGATATGGTGGGGCATACGGGCCAAATAGAACCCACCGTCAAAGCCCTTGAAACGGTGGATAAGTGCCTCGGTCGCTTGCTGAGCAGTATCATTGGTGCCGGCGGGTCCGCCATCATCATTGCTGACCACGGGAACGCTGAATGTATGCGAGATGAAGCAGGAAACCCCTGGACAGCTCACACCACGAATCCGGTGCCCTTTATTTTAGTAGAAGGGGAAGGGTTGAAAATTCCAGGGCACGGAACCGAAGTTTCTCTGCGAAGCGATGGCTGCTTAGCGGATATTGCCCCCACAATTTTAGAAATTTTGAAACTGCCTCAACCCTCCGAAATGACTGGCCGTTCTATGATAGAGCCAGTAGAATTTGAAGCCCGCGCCAATCGCACGCCGGTGCGGATTCGTCTATAAGAAGGAAATCGGTAAATGAGTCATAAGTTATTCATCATGAGTGGCTTATGCTCCATTATCGATTAGCCATTACTGATTAATAACTGACACACCATGACCATTGTTAGCTTTTTGCAGATTATCTGGGCCTTGTCCGCACTTGGCTTGATTGTATTTGTGTTGCTGCACAGCCCCAAAGGTGATGGCATCGGGGGCATTGGCGGACAAGCCCAACTTTTTACAAGCGCTAAGAGTGCTGAAACCTCGCTAAATCGCATTACTTGGGGTCTCAGTATCATTTTTATGGGCTTAACGGTGATTTTGAGCGCCGGGTGGCTGGGCAAATAAGTCAGCTGACAAACATTTTTTTGTCCTTTGTCTCCTGTAACCGGCAAAGGACAAGACTGGTATTTCTGGCCACCAGCACAGTCTGGCTCGTTATCTTGAGTAATATCACTCTCTCATCTGCCGCACCCACCGGCAGATGTTGTGGTGTTTTAGCAAAACAAACGGCGATATCAACGCAGCGATGGCACCCACCAGCCGGCCTGACAAATCGGATTTTGAGCTTAGAAGAGACAAAATCCCCACCGGCAGCCTTACCGCCCCTACAGGCGCACCCCCTGCCCCCCTCGCTTGCCCAGTGGCAAGATGCCACCGGCAGCGGCGATTATTTCTTAGAGGTGAAATCGCTGCCCGTTGGCTATCTGATCTGGTCGCGATTTCCGGTTAAAGTTTTTATCGAGCCAGCCGGCTCTCCCTCATCCCAGCAGTGGGCTAGCGCGGTCTTGCAAGCAGTGCGGGAATGGAGCGTATATTTACCCTTAGACCTCGTCAATCACTCGGAAACGGCAGATATTGCGATTTGGCACCGGCGTCCACCCTTGCGAAGATCTCCTGATGGCAACCTAACTCGCGCTCGTTCTGCTGAAACCCGCTACGAGTTTTATATCAGTCACGAAGCAGACTCACCGGCAATGCTGTCCCACCGTTTCACAATCTTGTTAAGTCCTAACCAGGCCGGCCCATACATTCAAGCAGCCGCCCGTCACGAACTTGGCCATGCTTTGGGAATCTGGGGCCACAGTCCCCTGGAAACCGACACGCTCTATTTTTCCCAAGTTCGCAACCCACCCCCCATTTCCGCTAGAGACATCAACACGCTTAAGCGGATTTATGAGCAACCCACTCGCTTGGGCTGGTCTGTGAATTAATATTTGTCTTGATTTAGATGGATATCTACCCCGAGCGAAACAAAAAGTGAAAAAAAGGCACCCAGGGAAAGACGCACTTTGTCGCTGATTAACTTGCGATTAGCATAAAAAGTAGCCAGGAAAAAACAAGACTCTTTTGCTTTTTTTTAAAATTTCTGTGTAGATTTGGAAGCCAATTAAGCATTTGCCGATCTTCGCGCTAGAATATCTTGCTTATATCCCGATCAGCACAGCATCGGCTGGCTGCTTACCGACTCAGTTTTTAAAGTTAGGCTAGCGTTTTTGTCACATTGGTAAGATGTCTGAGGTGTCTAAGCAGTAGGTAGCAGTTTATTTTAGAAGGAATGGGTAATATAAGTAATAGCGAAGAGGCGACTTTCTTCTCGTAGCCTCTAAATGGCTGTTTGCCCTCCCTAATTAGCAATAGAAGTGTGCTGCCGGTCAGAAAAACCTGATAAACCCTGATTTGTGCTGGGAGTGACCTCTGATAAGACTCTTGTATTTTTCAGCGGTTACAGATTCAACCCAACCTTGTTTTGAAGGGGGTGTTTAACCTTCCTTTTTAAAGCCGGCACAGCGGTTCCAGCCGCCAAGGGTGCGGGAGAAGCACGCGCAACAACTCTTTTTTGAGGCAAAAACTCCGCGATTGGGATGAGAAATGTTAATTTCTGAAAGTTACCCACTGTCAACTATCAAAAGGATTCATTAGAATAGCGGAAAGTAGTTGGCTTAAGTGTCCGGTTCAGTGAACCCGTCTCAATTAAAAATAGGGATGAGGATTTTAACGAACCACAGCAAAAGACGCAAGGATTAAATAGGCGTGGGGGTATTGACCCAAAAAAGCCCTGTCCAGTGGGTACTTCAGAGACTTCCCCAGTTAAGACTGCTAACAAGCGGTTGGGGTCGGACGCTTGAAAAGGAGACACCTTCACAGGGATGGATACAGTAAGTTAGCGGACATTGTGCCAGTTTCTCGCCTTCTCGGCTCCCAACAAACTGGCATCCTACCCACCCAAGCAAGATTGGATGAGGTATTTAGGGGAAAGCACGATGAATTTTGTCAAAAATTTAAGTAGTATTTAACAGAATGCAAGACACGGCCTAAATAAGTTAAAAAGGGGTGGTGTAGCTAGTCAGTCTGCTTCAAAACAGAAGTTGGCGAATCGAGACATCTACTGTGATCTATTGGCTAACACACTGCCGGCACCAACACTCCAACTCTCCCACACCCAGTTTGGGTTGAGTTAATTACTGAATGCTATGACTGCGATGTTGCGCTTCTGGAGCGCATGAAGAGGCAATTGCAGAAAGCAGTTTGAAATTATCTACAGTAGATCCCAGCAAACCGGCTTGATTAAAGCGCAAAGTGCGTATGAAGTTCAAAGATACAGGGTAAATATGGGTGCATTAATGATTATCGGTTTCCTGATCAACTCAGATGGCAAAACCGAATTGCTTTTTTACCACTGACTTGCTAGTGGAATTAGAGCGCAACGGTGCAGCGAGATTCTTATTTCAGGATCGCGCTTCTCTAAATACCAAGCATCTTGCAGACTTTTCAAGTGTTCAACTGAGATGACATGGTTGATGTAAACCAAGCTAGCTTGGCAAGACTCTCCGAAACTATAATTAAGCCAACAAAGTAGCGTGCTATTTTTGTGAAAAAGGCTACAATCGGAGAGGTCTGAGCAAGATCCAACCTTTACTTATCCCACACTCGCTATATGCCGACATATATGGTGGCAGCGAAGGGGTTTATCTTCCAGTTAACTAGCCCGCAGTTGTTCAAGCCATTGAGCGCTTGTAAAAAGCTGTAACCGGCTATTTTGTATAGAGCTCTATTGAGCAAGCTATCCAGTTATTGATTGTTTCATGAAGGAGCATGAGGAACGCAGCATGACCCAGGCTAAAAACGTACTTGCAACCCTTGATCAGCCTGAGCTGGAAATTTTCCCCCAGCCTGAGATCGAGTTAGAAGATCTTTTAATTGAAGAAGCAGAAGATGAGTTGCTTGGTGCCGACTCCGGCGACCAAGAAGCCTTTCTAGATGCTCAGTCTGATGATGAGGACGCGAAGTCTGGGAAGGCTCGCTCTGGCCGGCGCAAAGCCCAGGCTAAGAAAAAGCATTATACAGAAGACTCGATTCGTCTCTACCTGCAAGAAATCGGCAGAATTCGGCTGTTGCGTGCAGACGAAGAAATTGAGCTAGCACGTAAGATTGCCGATCTGCTTGAATTAGAGCGCGTACGCGAGAAACTGTACGATGATTTGGCTCGGATTCCCCATGATGCGGAGTGGGCTGAGGCTGTGAAGATGCCATTGCCAGACTTTCGCCGTCGCCTGCATTTAGGCCGGCGCGCGAAGGAAAAAATGGTGCAGTCTAACCTCCGGCTGGTGGTTTCGATTGCGAAAAAATATATGAATCGAGGCCTGTCATTCCAGGACTTGATTCAAGAAGGTAGTCTGGGTCTAATCCGGGCGGCTGAGAAGTTTGACCACGAAAAAGGTTATAAATTCTCCACCTATGCAACGTGGTGGATTCGTCAGGCAATTACCCGCGCAATCGCCGATCAGTCGCGCACTATTCGTCTTCCTGTTCACCTTTACGAAACAATTTCTCGAATTAAGAAAACGACCAAATTACTTTCCCAAGAAATGGGTCGCAAGCCCACGGAAGAGGAAATCGCCACTCGCATGGAAATGACCATTGAGAAATTGCGCTTTATTGCCAAGTCCGCGCAGTTGCCAATTTCTCTGGAAACTCCTATCGGGAAAGAAGAAGATTCTCGCTTGGGAGATTTTATTGAATCTGACGGAGAAACCCCGGAAGATCAAGTTGCTAAAAATCTACTCCGGGAAGACCTTGAAAGTGTCCTCGACACCCTCAGCCCTCGCGAACGTGATGTTTTGCGTTTGCGCTATGGCTTAGATGATGGGCGCATGAAGACGTTGGAAGAAATCGGTCAAATATTCAACGTCACTCGCGAACGAATTCGGCAAATCGAGGCCAAAGCATTGCGGAAGTTGCGCCATCCCAATCGCAATAGCATTCTCAAAGAATATATTCGCTAGTATCGCTAATGGTTAATCACTGATTAATCATTAGTAAATTAAAAAAAAACTGGGCGTTTCTTTTGGAATTCCCAGTTACTTTTTTTGGAGATTGTAGAGGTTGATAAACTGAGCGTCGGCTACACCGGCATTCTTAGCGCCTAGGATTTTTCGGCCCTACAAGAGATGAATGCAATTTAATATGAGAAGGTTTTGAAGAATTAGATTAAGCCCCAGAAGTGAAGCAAACCTTTTCCAGTCACCAATTCCAGAATCATTGCGCCGGCAAAGCCAATCATTGCCAGACGACCGTTCCAGTTCTCGGCACCGGGGGTGAAGCCAAAGCGCCAAGCGTTGCGATTTTCTTTTTCCATGAAGATGAATGACCTTTAGCTACATTTTTTTAATTTGTGTAAATAAATGTAACAAAGAATCATTAGAGGTGCAATAAGCAGCCGGTTCTAATGACTGTGAGAAGATTTTACCGCCCGACAAAAAAGAGATTGAAAGTAGCTAAGGCAAGATCGCGATGCCTGTTTCTGGGTCGAATAAATGAATTTTGTCCGGTGCGATCGCCAGCCAAAGTTGTTCACCGGCACTTACAAGACGATCTGGCTCGATTCGCACTTGTAGGGTTGAAGGATTGCCGGCATTCTCAACGGGACTAACATGAAGTTGCGTTTCCGCGCCGAGAGATTCCACCAGATCAACTTGAACTTGGATATTTTTCAGCGCCGGCAAACTAATGTTTAAGTGTTCTGGGCGGATGCCTAAAATCAGTGATTGGCCCCTGTATTTTTCCAGCGCCGGTGCCCAGGTTTCTGGCAGCGTGAGGCGGAACTGGTTTTGGTAGAGCAACAGGGGTGCTTGAAACTGCACCGGCAGAAAGTTCATCGGAGGTGAGCCAATGAAGCCGGCGACGAAGCGATTTACAGGCCGGTTGTACAGTTCCAGAGGCTTTGCCACTTGCTGAATTTGGCCGGCATACATAACCGCAATGCGATCACCCATTGTCATTGCTTCAGTTTGATCGTGGGTAACATAAATCGTTGTTGTTCCTAGCTGGCGTTGCAATTTAACGATTTGAGCGCGGGTTTCAGCACGGAGTTTAGCGTCTAGGTTCGATAGGGGTTCATCCATCAAAAAGACTTGGGGGTTGCGGGCGATTGCTCGTCCAAGGGCAACTCGCTGCTTTTGCCCCCCAGATAGCTGTTTTGGCAGCCGATCAAGGAGTGATTCAATTTGCAATAGCTGGGCAACTCTTGCCACTTGTGTGTCAACGGCTTTCTCTTGCGGTGACAGGTAGCGCAGATTTTTTGGCAAGGATCGTGTCATGCCGGCGAACAATTTTTCAGCAGATTTACCCATTGATAATGATTCATTTTCCCCATTGCTGAATTTTGTGCGCCGCAGCCCAAAGGCAATATTGTCATAAACGGTCATGTGGGGATAGAGGGCGTAATTCTGGAACACCATCGCAATGTCTCGCTGTTTGGGGGGCAATTCATTGACGAGGCGATCATCAATTTGAATTTCGCCGCCGGTGATTTCTTCTAAACCCGCAATTAAGCGCAGCAGGGTACTTTTCCCGCAACCAGACGGCCCAACCAGCACCATAAATTGGCCATCGGGTACTTCTAAATTGATGTCCCGCAAGATGGACTTGTTTTCGCCTTTGCGACCGGGAAAACTTTTGTAAACACTTTTGATAACAACTTTTGCCACGGCGGTCAATATCTACTACATCTAGGAAAGTTGAGGGAGATTCGATCTCTTCACCCGATATTTCTAAAATATATGAGAAGTCACAAAATTAGGAAATTTAATAGTGAGGGTAAGAAGGTTAGCCGATTTTGCGATCTCGATACTCGCGCTTATAACTTTAGCAGGCTGTAGGACGAAAGACATAATCCCTGCTCAACAAGTTGTTACACTTGCCGGTTGGCAAAGCAATCTCAGCGAACACCGGCTTCTCAAACAGCTCATTCAGAAATTTGAAGAAAACTATCCTCATATTAAAGTTAAGTATGAAGTGATTAATAGTGAGTATATGTCTGTTATTTATACTCGCTTAGCCGGGAAAACTGCACCTGATGTCTTTTATTTAGAGGCATTTGAAGCGCCTAGATTAATGAAAGAGGGGGCGTTAGAATCTCTGAATACTTATATAACAGCAGATTTTAATATTGCCGATTTTAAGAAACGGGTACTCGATGCTTTTAGGAATGAGGGTAAAATTTATGGCATTCCGAAGGATTTTTCTACTTTAGCTCTTTTTTATAATAAACAAGCTTTTAAAGAAGCCGGTATTTCCCAAGCACCTAAAACTTGGGAGGAGTTGATGAAATATTCCCAAAGGTTGACGGTTGATCAAAATCAAGATGGCAAAATTGATCGGTATGGTTTTGGAGTATATCCAGAATTGGCACGTCAATATTTTATGATTAAAGCTTGTGGGGGACGGTTAACGGATCAAGCGGGTAAAGCTGCTTTTGCCACAGATGCCGGTTTAAAAGGTCTTCAATTTGTCATTGTCAGTATCGAAAAGATCAGTCTTCTGCACAAACTTCAGATGTTGGGGCAAGTTGGGGCGCTGAAATGCTTGGCGTTGGAAAAGCGGCGATGGTTATTGAAGGATTGTGGGCAATTCCTAATTTAAAAGATACGTTTACAGCGTTAGATTATGCTGTTGCAGAAGAGCCGGCAGTTTGTGGTAAAAAAGGCACAATGGCTTTTACGGTTGCCTATGCGATGAATAAAGATGCTAAAAATAAACCGGCAGGTTGGGAGTTAATTTCTTTCTTAACCGGCACAGAAGCGATGAAAATCTCAGCAAGTACAGGATTCGCCTTACCTAGCCGTCAATCTCTTATGCAAACGTTCAAACAAAATCCTCAAGATATTCCGTTTATTACGAATGCCGGTTATGCAACCATTTGGCAAGGCGGTGAGAGGCTTGGCAAAATTGTTACCAGTTTTAATAATCAATTTATCAGTGCAATGATTGGGCAAGAATCTTTATCACAAGCTATGAACGAATCTCAAAAAGAAGCAAACAAAGATTGTATAGCTCCCTAACTTGGCAAAGGTTGTAAATTATGTTGGCATTATAAAAAGTTAAGCAAAAATAAAAATACGAGAGAAGCATTCTCTGCTTATTTATTTATGAATTCTACAATTTTAATTCTAGGAGTATTTTTGGTGCTTCCAATTGTTTTTGCTGTATTTTTAGCTTTTCATAAACTAAAAATTTTAGGCAAATTAAATTTTAAATGGATTAGCGGACAAAACTTTCTTTGTCTTGCTAATGATGAGCGAGTTTGGATTGCGCTAAAAAACACGGCTGAGTATGTGGCGATAGGGGTGCCGGTTCAAACACTATTGGCACTTGTTTTAGCTACAATTTTGGATGCTCACATTAAAGGAAAAAACTGGTTTCGGATTATTTTATTTCTACCAACTGTTACATTCTCGGCAGTTTTAACTTTAATTTTTATTATGTGGATGTTAAATTCTAACGTTCAATACTCTGTTAGGATTTATCGGGTTGCCGGCTTACAATTGGATAGGCAATCCAGATGTAGCGCTTAAAGCAATTATGCTGATGAATATTTGGTCAACTATGCCATTTTATATAGTGATTTATTTAGCAGCAACGCAAGATATTCCTGAAGGTTTATATGAAGCAGCAACCCTTGATGGTGCGACGAATTGGGAAAAGTTTTTATATATTACCTAGCCTTTTTTAAAGCCAGTTACTTTTTTTATTCTCGTGATCGGAATTATTGGGACATTTCAACTCTTTGATCAATTTTATATCTTTTCTGCCGGCTCAGGTGGCCCTAATAACGCAACCTTAACGCTTGTGCTTTTAATTTATCAGTATGCTTTTAAAAACTTAGAAATGGGTTATGCTGCTGATCTGGCTTTAATGTTAGCCTCAGTTATTATGCTAGCAACCGTTATTCAACGCAGTTTGTATAGAGAAGAACAATTGAAGTAGGGGGTGAAAAGCAGTGAATCGTTTTAATGGGTCAAAAGCAATCTTCTATGCAAGCTTAATCTTCTATGCCATGATAACGATACTGCCCTTTATCTGGGCGTTTTCTGCCTTCTTTAAACCACTCGAAGAAATTTTAATCGGCGGTTTAAGTTTTATTCCTAAACAAGCCACACTTGATAACTACAACCAATTTTTTATCGAACAACCGAGCTTTGTGCGATGATTTTTAAATAGTTTATTTGTAGCTATTTGCGTTACCGCTTTTAATCTGTTATTTAACTCAATGGTCGGTTATGCTCTGGCACGACTTCCGTTACCCGGCAAAAATTTCTGGTTTTTTTTTTCAATTTTAGCAGTCTTAATGATTCCCGGTCAAGTTACTTTAGTTCCTAATTATTTAATTTTAAAAACTTTGGAATGGTTAAATTCCTATCAAGGGTTAATCGTTCCCAATGCTGTTAATGCAACCTTTATATTTATGATGCGGCAATTTTTTGTAAATTTCCCCAAAGAGTTAGAAGAAGCGGCCGCATTAGATGGATTAGGAGAATTAAAGACATTTTTTAAAATTGTGTTGCCTTTAGCAAGGCCGGCTTTAGCAGCGCAAACTATCTTTGTGTTTATGGGTTCTTGGAATAATTTTTCAATGCCTTTGGTTATTTTGTCGGATCAAGAGTTATTTACGCTTCCCCTTGGTTTAAATGCCTTTAAATGGCAATATATGACTTAAAGGATTGGACGAATGGAATTGCTTTGCCGTGAAAATTTTCCCTTTTACGGCGTCAGGTTTACTTGCGCCGGCTTACACTGAGAGCAAACAAAAAACCCGCTGATGCGGGCTTTGTTCGTAATAACTTTAAATGTTAACCGGCAGACAAATGATCTCTACCCCAACTCTTGGGAACACAGAGTTAGAGAAATTACCTTCTCCCCAACATTGAGCAAAGGCACCCGATCACCGGCACCATCTTTACCCCAGATTGCCACCTCACCAATTGGCAACTTCACCAACCGATCCCCAGAAGTGTGCAACATTACCGAAGCATCCTTCGGTGCCGGCACGATCCCGGCTAAGGAATCACCCTTGGTGGTAAACTGCAACGCCTGAGTCCCAATTTCTCCCCGATTTGCCGGTCTCAATAAGTGTATCGGCAACCGCTTTGCAAACCCCAACTTAGACACCAGCAACAAATCTTTATTCGTCCCCATTGTCGCACAGCCAACTAACTCCTCCTGCTTGCGCAAGCGCAATGCTTGATAACCCTGCGCCGTGCGCCCCATCACCGGCAACTGCTCCTCATTCACCTCAAAGCGCAACAGCCGGCCTCCAGAAGTTGCCAAAACCACCTCCTCACCAGCAGCCGCTAGATGTGCATACACGAGCAAATCGTCATCCTTCAACTTCATCACCGTCAGACCTCGACCTGTCATATTGGCCAACTCTAATAAGGGAATCCGCTTAATGCGTCCCTGCTGCGTTAGCATAATCAGCGTCATACTGTCAAGATAATCTGAGATAATAAATTGCGCGGTGATCGCTTCGGGATCGTTGTGGACAGACTGAGGCAGCAAAGTCACAAACGGCTTGCCCTTCACGTCCCGACCTGTTGCCGGTGGAATGTCCCCAACCTTAAGCGCAAAAGCCTTGCCGGTGCGAGTCAAGGCTAAAACATCTTGCCCCGTCTTAGCCAACTCAGTCTGAACCGAAAAGTCCTGATTACTCGGCACAGACTCCGCGCCCTTGCTCTTTTTCCGACCGCGAGTCGGCTGCTGCAACGTCGCCACCGGCAGCCGGCGCACATATCCCCGGTGCGTGAATTCCAGAACCGTTTCTTCCTCTGGGAAAGGAAGAGAGGGAACGGGGGAAGTAGGCAGCGGGGGAGAGTCAGACTTATTTCTCCCTTTTTCTGCTTTCTCCTGAGTGCCCTTGCCGGCTTTTTCTTCTGTACCTTTACCCTTTTCCCGCTGTGCCGGTTTATTTCCATAAATCCGGGTACGGCGCGGATCGCCATACTTCTTTTTCTGGGATCTCAAGTCTTTTTTCAGGGCTTTGAGCAGTTCCTGACGATCACCCAGCAACAGCTGCAGCTCTTGCCGGCGCTGCGTTAGTTCCGCAAATTCCGTCTGCAAGTTCTGCCGTTCCAAACCCGTCAGCCGGCGCAAGGGCATCGCCAAAATTGCATCTGCCTGCCGATCGCTCAAATTCAGCTGAGCCTGAAAAGCGATCTTGGCAGTCGTGCCATCCGGCGCATTTCTGAGAATGTCAATCACCGCATCGAGATTTCCCAACGCATTGAGCAAACCCTCAACAATGTGCAGCCGTTCCTCAGTCTTATTTAGTTCGTGATTATATCGGCGCGTCAGCGTCAGCTCTCGGAAACTCAAAAACTGTAGCAATAACTCCCGCAGCGTCAGCTGGCGGGGCTGACCTTCAACAATCGCTAGCAAAATCGCCCCAAAGGTAGACTGGAGGGCTGTTTGGTGGTACAGGTGATGCAGGATGTTTTGAGGCTCTACCTCTCGTTTGAGTTCAACGACCACACGCATCCCCTCGCGGTCACTCTCGTCGCGGATATCAGAAATGCCCTCAATTCGCCCCTGATTGACTAACTCTGCCATTTTTTCAATCCAAGCTGCTTTATTAACTTGGAATGGCAGTTCTGTCACCACAATTGCCATACGCTTGTGTCGGCCTCGCCCGCCTTGAACCTCTTCAATTTGAGCAATGCCCCGGACAGAGATGCTGCCCTTGCCGGTGGTGTAAGCCGCTCGAATTCCCTCTGTCTCAACGATTTCGCCGCCGGTGGGGAAATCTGGCCCCGGAATCAGATCAAACAGCTTCTCATCGGGCAGATCGGGCCGGTCGATTAAGGCAATTAAACCATCAACAATCTCTCCCAAGTTGTGGGGAGGAATATTGGTGGCCATTCCCACCGCAATCCCAGAGCACCCGTTGAGCAATAAAATCGGCAGTTGCGCCGGCAGCACCACCGGCTCTTGCTGCGAGTTATCGAAGTTGCCGATGAAGTCAACCGTCGCCGCGTCAATTTCAGCCAGCATCGCCTCATGGCTCACCGGCGCTAAGCGAGTTTCGGTGTAACGCATGGCTGCCGGTGGGTCATTGTCCACCGAACCAAAGTTGCCATGACCGGCTAGCAGTGGATAGCGCGTCGAAAACTCCTGCACCATTCGCACCAGGGCGTCGTAAACCGCCTGATCTCCGTGGGGGTGATATTTCCCCAGCACATCCCCGACCACACGGGCGCATTTGCGGTAGGGCCGGTCTGGTGTCAGCCCCAACTCGTGCATAGCGTACAAAATTCGCCGGTGGACGGGTTTTAAGCCATCGCGAACGTCCGGCAGTGCCCGCCCGACGATCACACTCATGGCATATTCAAGATAGGACTGTTGCATCTCCGTGTGCAGGGCAGTGGAGATCACCTGTCCTGTCGAGAGCAAGTTCAACTGTTTGGCCATGAGTTCAGTTCCTTAATTCCCAACTTTTAACAGTGTCGTGCAATTTTAGCCATGTCATCTAGCGTAACGGAAGACTTGGTCTCGATCAGACTTCAGTGCCGGTGCTTGATGGTTTGTTATAGATTCTCAGGTGAGGGGCTAAGGCTCTGGCTGAGGTCGCTTTTAAAATTGAAAATCAGTTATCCCTCAAACGAAAGCACCTTCAACCACTTTATTCACTACTGGCTGACGGCAGCATCGTATAGCACCCCAGTCTTCACAAAAATTGTTTCTGTGGGAATTTAATCAATTAATGCCGGTTTAGGAAAATAGCTTGAGAAATACTTTTTTGAGTGACTAACTTTCGATGGGTCTTTAAACCTAGACTATAAGAGTAGCCTGCCAAAATTTCTAGGTGTGAACCACTTCTGGTGATTTTACGGGCCGGCTCTGACTTCAGCCTTTTGGCTAGGTAGCACACAGACAAGACATACTGGTAGGGATAGGCGAGGAGGTACGGATGTCCTTTATTGTGTGCCCCTTAGCGCATGGCCTTCAAACTCATAACTTTGTGGCTCAGCCCCAAGTTTTCAGTGCGAATGCTATGCCCTGCGACCACGTTGTGCTAACGGTGTCGGTCGCTTATAAACGGGGACATGACTGTTCTGTAGCTGGCGGTAACGCCCAGCTTTTCTCCAGTCCTAAACAAGTTTAGATGGTATCCAGTGGGAAGTTCAAAATGAAAACCGTTTTGATTGTGGAGGACGATCAGGTCAATGCGCGAGTATTTTCTAAGATCCTGACCAAACGGGGCGGCTTAGCCGTAAAGCATACCGAAAATGTGGAAGAGGTGATGCAAATTGCCCAGGCTGGGGAAGCAGACATTATTTTGATGGATGTCTCCCTCGCTCGCAGTGTTTACAAGGGCAGAGCGGTTGATGGCATCAAAATCACTCAAATGTTAAAGTCAGACCCTCAAACGGCTAATCTGCCCATTATTCTGGTGACGGCTCATGCGATGGCCGGCGATCGCGAACAATTTCTAGAGCAGAGTGGAGCAGATGGGTATATCTCCAAACCTGTGGTCGATCACCAAGAGTTTGTTGATCGAATTATGGCTCTGCTGCCTAAGGATTAAAGTGGGTTTTAGATTTTAGATTTTAGATTCTTACCCAATCCAAAATCTAAAATCTAAATGCTTTAGGGCGACATGACAGGAGGTGTAGGAGCGTCTTGATTTTGCGCTAGGGAGGCTTGGATACGGGGCGTTTCTAAGAATTTTTGGGTGTCTTGGAGCAAGCGCTCTCCCCAAAGATTTTCTTTGAGAAATTCTATATCCCCATATCGGCTGTCTAATTTTAGCGCCGCTTCTCCCATCGCTAAGCCCTGTTCTCGGTCGCCTTTGGTGTAAAGGGCGACAGCAAGCGCCAGCATTGGTTCCGCTGCTTTGTCGTCAATGGACACGGCGGTTTTCCACCTTTGAATCGCTCCTTCAGTATCGCCTTTCTCGTAGTTGACTAATCCAATGTTGTTAATCGCCGGCCAAAAGTTTTTCTCTTGGGCGTAGGCTTTTTCATACTCTGCAATCGCTTGGGGAAATTGATTGAGCTTGTAGTAAGCATTTCCCAAATCGAATAAAGCGCCCGGAACATTGGGTTTTAATTTCAAGCCGGCTTGTAACTCTTGAATGGCTGCGGCGTAGTTTTCCTGCTGAAACCGCGCCGATCCTAGGGCAAACAAGATTGAAGCATTTTCAGGATCTAGGTTTTGAGCTTGTTGCAGGGCTGCAACTCCTTTTTCTAGTTCCTCAGTTTGGATATATAAACTACCCAGCAGCGCCCAAGTTTGAAAACTTTTCGGTGCCAACTGAGTGGCAAGCTCAGCTCTAGGCAAAGCCAATTCATATTGCCTGAATCGCGCTAGCTGCGCGGCTTCCTCTGCTATGCTCAGGCCCGTTTTCTCCATTTGGGTTGAGTCAAGTTGCAGGGGATGGGGCAATAATGCCTGTCCAAAAGCAGGCACGGCAGCACTCCCGACAGCAAGAGTGATTAAGAAACAGATGAAAGGAATACGCTTTGGCACAGTACAGCTTTGAAAAAATGCTAAGGGTTCTCGGCTAGCTTAGATCATCTCATTTCAATCGTGACAAAAATCCGCTCGAAAAACTAGCCCTGTCCACTTCTTCGATCTTTTTCTGGCTAATCTGTATAAATTACATCGCTTCCCACTCTATCTGCCGGCAGCAGTGTATGGGGTTTTCTCCCTAAAGTCTTACCGCGTTATGATCACTTGTGCTTCCAGAACCTATGAAATTATACTTTTTAAATGCAAGTATTTTAAATTAAATAACATGATTGGATCTAGCATTCAGGAATTTGTATTTTGCAAAAAAATCACAAAACTAGCAAATAGCCTGAAATTGAAGTTCCGCTCAAATGGCTAAACCCGGCGGGAATTTGGAACCCTTGAAAGCCAAAGCAGGGGTTTGGCACTGGCAGCGTGGTATTGGGCAAAAACTGAGGTTAGATCGCAACTTGAGTGGGTTTGCAACCAGCTGATTGCTTCAGCCGGCTCACTCAAAATTTCAGCGAGATGGATCTACCCCAAGGGGGACAAATGAACGGGGATCACTCTGTTAGTATCTATATTAAAGATTACTACACTTTGAATAGGAGATTTTATGCCAGAAAATCAATCTGAAAACTTTGATGTTCAGCTGCAAAACGAGAGCATCCAAGCCGGCGAACAAAAATTACCAGAAGTCAATGTAGAGGACGACTACGAAGCTTCAAAACAATTTAGTGGCGGTGTTAGCGCCGAGGCGGCAGAGTCTGCAACCGCTCCTCAATTTAGAGTTTCGCAACCTCAAGAAACCACACAACAAACTCAGCAAACTGGCGCTCCTGGAGATTACCGGGAGATGGCTAAAGATATCAATTCTTCATCAGAAGCTAGCAGTACCGTCAGTGATGAACTTGTAGAAAAAGCTTTGGAAAAGGGTCAGGCTGCTCAGTAAGCTTTCCAAATTTTTCACACATAAATACTGCCCTCGCTCAACCGATTTATGGTTGGGCTTTAATTGTTGGATAAATCAAAAAAATTATATTTAGAATTATGCCGATATTTAAAAGCTATGTTTTTGGTAAAGTTCAAACTTTGGGTGAGTAAAAATCTCGCTGCTGTAAGCTTTCTATCACCTTAATCAGTTCTTCGGGTCGATCAATTAAAAAATCTGGATTTTGCGCGGCTAACACTTGTTTGGAATTAAACCCCCAAGTCACGGCAATGACTTTAATCTGGCTTTTTTTAGCCGCTTCTATATCGCGGGTTTCATCGCCAACATAAACAACTTCCTCTGGGTTAAGACTCTCTTTTTTCAAGAATTTGTTAATGACTCTATGTTTTCCAAATAGGGTAGTTTCTGCATAAACAAACTCAAATAAATCTTGGACATCATTTTTTTGAAGAATCGTCATAACATTTGGCTTAGAGTTAGAAGTAATAATTCCTAGTTTATTCCCTTGACTTCTTAGTTGCGTCAGAACTTCCTTCATGCCTAGAAATGGATGGATTCGAGGGATCTCATGAGCTAACTCTATCTTCACTTTTCTTAATAAGAAGGGAATTTTAAAAAGTGAAACTCCGGAATCTTTAATAATTTCTCTAGAGCTTAAGTTTTTGAGCTGTTCAATATCCGCCCGACTCGCTTGTTTGTATTTAAATTCTGCGGCTAACCGATTAATAACAGCAATGAGTGCCTCAAGGGTATCAGCAATTGTGCCATCAAAATCAAAAACAATTACTTTCACTGTCATAATTTAGTTAAAGTTAATGACCACGAAATCCTGGCTGAATTTGAAAATAAAGAGTCAGCGCCTAAAAGTTAGAAATTAGAATTCAAAAGTAATTTTAGGGCTTGAGATGTAAGCCTTTTGTCCGTTTATTTTCACGTTTCACCTTTCACTTCAATCGTTCGTGAACCGGCTTCCAGATTAACCCTGGCATTGCGCCGCAGCATCTCTGGTTTAATCCGCCGCAGCGCGGATGCACGAAAGCGCTGATCCCACTGTTCGTCAGATATCTCGGCTAATTCCGCGAGGGTGGGAGCAACATTCTCAGGATAAGGCTGAAACTCTGCGACATTGGTTTCATTAGCAAATCGTTGGTTCCAGGGACATACATCCTGGCAAATATCGCAGCCGGCAACCCAACCGTGCATCTGGGAGGTGATAGCATCTGGCAGATGTTCCCCGCGATTCTCAATCGTATGATAGGCAATGCACCGATTCGCATCGACCACAAATGGCTGGACGATCGCGCCGGTGGGACAGGCATCTAGACAGCGGGTGCAAGTGCCGCAGTGTTCGGTATGCGGTTGATCCGGCGTTAGAACCAGATCGGTCAAGACTTCACCTAAAAACACCCAAGAACCGTACTCTCGCGAGAGCACGTTACTGTTCTTCGCAACCCAACCAATCCCGGCTTGCTGCGCCCACATTTTATCCTGAATCGGGCCGGTGTCCGCATAGTAACGTGCTAGGATGCCGTCACCTTGCGCTTGCAGCCAATTTGCCAGCGCCTTCAGTTTTTTTGGCAGTACCTTGTGATAATCCCGTCCCCATCCATAACGGGAGATTTTGGCATATTTTTGTCCTTCTGGACGCTGCTGAGGGGTGTAGTAATTGAGCGCTACGCAAATGACAGACTGCACTTCTGGCATTAACCGGCGAATATCTTGGCGGTTGGGATGGGCCATCCAATTCATCTCAGCGTGGTAACCTTTTGTCAACCACGCCTGTAGGTGCGCTGCCTCTGAAGTGCCGGCAGCCGCGTCTGCTGCAGCGATTCCCACCTTGTGGAATCCCAATTCTGTGGCTTTCTGTTTAACCTGGGTGCTACTAACTGGTGAGTTCACAGGCTTAAAAATTAGGGCAGGGGCAAGTTTATGCTTCTTTCTCACCAGCCGAATAGCGCATTTATCCTGCGAAGACAAATCCATCTAGCGATCAGGAGCGCAAACGATCAAAGTATTATAATTTTTCTTTAACCTATTGGTAAATTTTATAGACAAATTGTTGAAAAGCTTTACATAATTGCCATTGAGCTGCAAGTTTAGAGTTTCACTCCCTGAGCAAGATATGAATGATTGCGTCCCAATATTCGTTTAAAATCGATTTGCCGCCCATGCTTTCTCCAGGGTAAATCTGATGGAAACAGAAGACGCTATCAACTCAAACACTGAACCGGCCTCTGGCACTGATATCGCCATAGAAGGCATTACAGAGCCGGTAGTGCAGCGCTATTTTGAAACGTTTAATGCCGGCGATTTTGAGGCGACAGCGGCGCTGTTTGCCGCAGATGGACAGATGAACCCGCCTTTTGAGGAGCCGCTGGTCGGCCCTGAAGCAATTGCCGCTTACCTAGAAGCGCAAGCAAAAGGGATGCAACTCAACCCGCGCCAAGGCATCGCTGAGACGTTAGAAAATAACCAAACTCAGATTCAAGTCAGCGGGAAGGTACAGACTCCCTGGTTTGGTGTGAATGTCAGTTGGATTTTTATACTCAATCAAGAGCAAGAACTGATTTCTGGCACGATTAAACTCCTGGCGTCTCCCCAGGAATTGCTGAATATGCGCCAATCTCAGTCTTGATGGCTGAAGCCTCTCTCGGCGCTTGGAAATGAAGGCTTCCGAAGCGCGATTAAGTGAATTAATGGCTGCTAGTCTTAAGAATTTGCCGGCTTTAAGTCAGCGTAACTTATTAGAATTTCTAATTTTATTTCACATCAATTTAGTTTATTTGAGACTCCCATAAATTGCGATGTGCCGGCACAGATGCCCTTAACCTAAGCAGAACATTAGTATGATTTCTCAATGGTTTAGGAAATGGTAAAACCGGCTGAAAGCTTATGCCCAGATAGATAGCGCCGGTGGAGTTTCTATTCTCCGCTTAAGCGCTATCGTGAAAAACATTTCACTCATCGCGGTTGCTGAAGCCTGATCCAGACCCGTAGATGACTAAGCTTTCTTCACTTCTGGCAAACTGGCTTCCAATTTGAGACAGTTACGACCGTCTATTTGCAAGCAATATTCAACCCTATCCATCAGACGATTCATAATCAACCAGCCATAGCCGCCGTCAGACATTGCTTCAGGTGATGGAGCCATATAGGTAGAGAGATCGTATCCTCTACCGTGATCCCAAACTTCCAGAGCGATGTCACGATCCTTAAGTTCTAAGCGAATTAGCACCGGCAGGTTAGGCTGATCTCTATGAGCGTGTCGAACGACGTTGGAATAAGCTTCCGCTAGAACCAGGCGCAAGCGATTGGACTGACGGGGCCAATCAACATATTCGCCGACTTCAACCTCTAAAGAACCCAGCAGCCAGTTTTCGACAATTGTCAAAAACCTCAAATCACTTGGCACATGAAGCTCAGTTCTCATAGCTCACAGAACCTCCAGAGAAAGAATAGTTTGGTCATCTTCTTGCTCCACCGCTTGATCGCGGATGCGAGCCAATAAATTATTCAGGTCTAAAGGAGCCGGCTCAGCCAGTAGAAGCTCCCAAAGCCCCGACTGTTGGAGCATTGACCCTGCATTTGACCCGCTGCCGGCGGAGCCTTCTTCAGAGATAGTGGCTTCTGTAATGCCATCGCTCGTTAGTAGAAAGATATCCCCTGGATTTAACGCTAAGGTGCCCGCTTTGGCTTTCCACACCGGCAAGATCCCCAAAGGAACGCCTCGAACTTTTAGGAAATTTGGCTCGATCTCTGCTTTGTCAGCCACCGCTTGCTTAGACCAAACGAGGGGATAAATGTGTCCCGCATTTGCATAAACCAGTTGCTTGGTTGCCGGTGTGTAACGAGCCAGAACCATTGTAATAAAGCAGTTATTACTCACCAGATCCTCTGAGAGGATGCTGTTGAGGTTTTGCATCACCTGTTCGGGTTCTGGAGTATTTTCTTGAGACAATTCCCGTCGCATGACAGAAATGGCACTTGCCATAAACAGTGCGGCTGGAACGCCTTTACCCGAAACATCCCCCACCGCGACCCAAATATCTCCTTGAGCGTGAATATAAACTTCAAAGAAATCGCCTCCCACTTCTCGCGCCGGATAGCAGCAAGCTTGGACCTTCGCACTCTCCATCTCTGGCCAACTTTGGCGCAGCAGGTTTGTTTGAATTTGACGCGCCACTTCTAGCTCAGCTCGCATTTGCTGGGCTTGCTCTTGGCTGCGCTGGTAAAGCTTGGCTTGCGAAAGCGCGAGGGCGGCTTGTTCTGCCATCCCTTCAATTAGCTGGATATCTTCAGATGACCAAGCAGCCGCATGGTTTTCTTGGTAGAGCGATAAAACTGCCAGAAAATCCTTTTGGTAGAGCAGTGGCAACACCAGGCGATTTGCACTGTTGCTGTCTTCTTCACCCAGGCTAACTTGGCGCTGCCGGCTTTCGAGGACGGTGTGAATCAGGGGATCTTCGTGATAAAGCGGCGTTTGCGAGTTGAGCGCTTGATAAGAAAAAATTTCTGGCATCAAGCGATCACTTTCCACCGGACGCAGGATGCCGGCGCAAGCGTCAAAAGTCCGGCCCATCGTCTCCACAATTGTTTGGAGCATACTGCGATAGTCCAGTGACTCGCGGATCGCACTCATCACTTCATTAAAGAGTAATTCGCGCCGCAGAGCTCTTTGCAGTTCGTTGGTTCGTTGCTTGATAACTTTATAAGTTTCCGAAGCTTGTTGAACCACCGCCTTTAATTCTTCAGGCTGCCACGGTTTAGTAATGTATTTAAAGACTTGGCCTGAGTTAATTGCCTCCACCAAATCTTCCACATCGGTGTAGCCTGTCAGTAAGATGCGAATCGTATCGGGATAACGATCTACCGTTTTTCCCAAAAACTCTGTGCCATTCATTTCTGGCATTCGCTGGTCAGAGATGATGACAGCCATTTCTCCCTGCTGATCCAGCGTTTCCAGGGCACTCAAGGCACTGTCGGCTCTGTAGACCTGAAAATCTCGCCGAAACGTCCGGTACAGCAAGTCTAGGTTGTCTGCCTCGTCATCAACTACCAAGAGTTTGAGTTTGCCTCGATTTCCTTGACTCATGCAAGACCCCACTTCCCGGCTAATCCATCTACTCGCGCTCGAAGATCCATTATCCAAACACTATAATTTCGGGTCACAGGAAGATATCCGGGATGTTTGGACGATGGATCTTCAACTAAAGATACAGCCAATAGCATCAGTACATCCGGCTTTATGCCAATATGTTTGCGGCACGTCTGGCAAATAGCTAGCGAGATATTCCCTTAAAGAAAGTACCCTAAAATTGGGTGTCTCTAACAGGTAGAAGTTGCTGAGTTAAAACCGGCATTTCGAGTTTTCGCTCTCGCTATTGCTTCTAGTGCTGTGCGATTCCCATCGGGTGAGGGGTTTTACCCCCTATTTTTATATCACGCACTCGATCTTTCGGCTAACCTAAGTTTGGCCGAGCGTGATCGAGGATTCGTTGCCAGTTCCTCAGCTTGCGGCAAAATGGGCTTTTTCGTCAAGACCCGCAGCAGCGGTGAATCGCGCAGACGGTGCTTGGCGATCCGGTCTTCCAGGCTATGAAAACTGATAACTCCCAACCGGCCTCCTGGTTTTAGCCAGTTGGGGGCAACGTTAAGAAATGTTTCTAAAGAAGTTAGCTCTTGGTTAACCGCGATTCGCAAGGCTTGAAAGACGCGAGTGGCTGGGTGGATGCGACCATGACGGTATTTGGGGGGAACGCTGCGGGAGATCACGTCTGCGAGTTCTGTGGTGGTGTGGAACGGTCGCCGGCCTACAATTTGACGCGCTAGCCGGCGTGAGAGACGTTCTTCGCCATAGGTGTAAAAAATATTTGCCAGTTCTGTTTCCTCCCAGTGATTGATAATTTCTGCGGCTGTCAGGGATTGCCGGCAATCCATTCGCATATCTAGTTCAGCCGTATGGCGAAAACTAAATCCTCGTGCCGGTGTATCAAGCTGGCCCGAACTTACGCCCAAATCTGCGATAATTCCGTCAAATTGCGTGTTATTTGGCTTAAATTCGGCATAATTTCCTCGCCAGAAATTGACACGGTCGCCAAATTGTGCCAAGTGAGTCTTGGCAGTCGCGAGTGCTTGCTCATCCCGGTCAATTGCCGTTACCCGCACACCAGGGGACAGTGCCAAAAGCAAACTGCTGTGGCCGCCGGCACCCACTGTCGCATCCAAATAATGACCATCTGCAACGATCACCACACCCTCTATCAATTCCCGACTCAACACCGGCACATGGACAAATCCTGGTGTTTGCGTGTCTGTCTTCTCTTCCAAATCTCTCAATTCTTCATCCTTCATGTTTATAAATAGCCGCACCCTGTATTTCTCGCAAGATTTGTTCTAAATCTTTGAAGTTCTTCTCTTGAGAATTCAGAAGAATAACATAAGCTTGTCCGGGGAACCTTACTTCAGACACAAACTGGTTAAAAAATTGTTGGTCGCTGTCCGAACTTTGGAATTTATACCAAGCTCGACGCAACTTTATTCCTAAAACATAAAAAGGTTGCTCCGGGAAATATATCACCTTTTTCCGAACTAGATAAACTTCTTTAACTTGAGTGTAACGAGAAACTTGCTGTAGCAGCAATGCCAAAGCTGCCGACGGCAGATCATGAGGCAAAAACGTGTCACTTTCCTGCACAAAAGACCGCTCTTGCTGAGCTATTAACAGTAACTCATAATGCTGTTGAGCACGTGCTTGGTAAGCTTTTGCTTTCTCAAGCTGCCCATGTTCCTTGAAAAAAGCATAAATCAACTCACACCCAGGCAGCACTTTTTCGGGGTCTTTTTCCATCGCTTTCTCGATGTGACCAATGCCAGAAAGTTCATTTTGCTCTAACAAAATTTGACCGAGCAAAAAGTGAGTTGAAGGATGTGCCGGCGCAGTTGTGAGGATTTCTCTCAAAAGTGGAATCGCCGCTTCATTTCCCTTAAATTCTGCCGTCCAAGCGGCGCGATCCCAAGCGTCCTCCGGCGTAAGTTGCTGAGTTTTAGCTTTCTTATCAAGGATTTTTAACTGATTTTGTGCTTCTTTAGCATAGGCATAGCGTTGCCGCCAAGGCGTTTCCATGTCCTGTTTCCAGGTATGGTCAAAATCTGCGAGAAACTGTTTAAATTTGCTTTCTAAAAATTCTTGAGCTGCACTGATTTTGACATCAGCTGGCAGGGGAATTTGCTTAGGTTTGCCCTTGAGATAACCTAAAGCAGCAAGTCGGTCTGTTAGGCAAGGATGGGTGTCATCCAGATCGGTTTTTTGTGCAAGCGCTCGGTCTAGCCAAACAGTTGCCTCATCAGCCGGAATACCAGCAGCCAAAGCTTTAACTAGATTTGTATAAATTGCTGCCGGCGGCTCGACTTGATGAATCACTTGTTTATCAATATTTGGCCAAAAAGAATGGTGCAAAAATTTAGCGCTGACTTTCACATTAATCAGCGCCTCAGCCATATTTTGCGCTCCGGCGAGAGCCGCCGCACATCGATCCGCTTCATATTCATTTATTCGCGCTAAAACAAACGAGTAAGCGTAAAAAAATGGAGCATACCAGTTAAAAAAATTCTGAAAAAGAACGGAAGATCCCCCGTGATTGCTTTGTTGTAATCTTTTTAATATTTGAACATAAATTTGTCGAACGCGATAAATCCAGCCGGCAAAGCGACTGTGGTTACCAGATAAATGTCCCAATTCATGAGCGAGAACCGCACGAAACTGTTCTGGGGAAAGCGCTTGCATTAAAGGCAGTCCCACGATTAAATAGTTTTGCTGCCAGCCAAATATCCCTAAACGAGGTCTTTGGATAACCCCAGCATTAAACTCTTCAGTGAGCAGGATGTGATGAAACCGTGGCGCTTCCAACTTTAACGTCAGTTCGTCAACCAGCTCAAACAGGCGGGGAACTTCTTGCCGGCGCAATTCTAAACCCGTCGGTGGGGGAAAACGTACCCACAGGGATTTGAGGACGATGAATGTGGGAACGAGAACCAGAATGCCGAATTTGAGGACGTAGCCATTGATTCTGCCGGTTGAGATCACCATCGCCACAAGCAGTGCCGGGAGAGCCAGTAGCAGTGCCAGGATGGTGAAGATGTAGGCGTAGCCAAGCACAGCAAGTAGCGCCACGCAAAGCTTGTAGAGTGCCGGCTGCTGATGTGCAAACTTTTCTAGGCGCTGGATGAGCGCATCAAACTGTGGTTGAGTTATGGCCATGAGACATATTCTTTTGTTGGGAAGATTGAAGCTGAGCAATCTTGCCGATAGCTTTGTTTAATCTTGGCCTATTCCCTTACCCTTCAATCCATATAATTAGAAGAAGTGCAACAAAAATCAATATTAGGTGCTAGACCTGCCGGCTCACCGAGGATTGGAGATGGGCGATTTTATCCAACATCCACAATCCAACATAAACTGGGTGCGGCGGCTCGAAACTGTATAAAGGGGAGAATGCTGAGCGATGTCAAGGATTGAAACAAGAACAGAACCCATGATCCTCAACATGGGTCCCCACCACCCTTCCATGCACGGGGTGCTGCGGTTAATTATGACTCTCGACGGTGAGAATGTGGTGGATTGTGAGCCGGTGATCGGCTACTTGCACCGAGGAATGGAAAAGATCGCCGAAAACCGCACCAATATCATGTACGTTCCCTACGTCAGCCGGTGGGACTACGCCGAGGGAATGTTCAACGAAGCCGTTACCGTCAATGCGCCGGAAAAATTGGCTGATATTGCGGTTCCCAGACGCGCCAGCTACATCCGCGTGATTATGCTGGAGTTGAACCGGATCGCCAACCATTTGCTCTGGCTTGGCCCATTTATGGCTGACGTTGGTGCTCAGACGCCCTTTTTCTACATTTTCCGGGAACGTGAGCTGATTTATGACCTGTGGGAAGCTGCCACCGGCTACCGGATGGTGAATAACAACTACTTCCGCATTGGGGGAGTTGCAGCGGATCTGCCTTACGGTTGGGTTGATAAGTGCGAAGATTTTTGCGACTATTTCGATCCCAAAGTTGATGAATATGAGCGCTTAATTACAGATAACCCAATTTTCCGCCGGCGCGTTGAGGGAATTGGCACGATCAGCCGTGAAGAAGCGATTAACTGGGGACTTTCTGGCCCAATGTTACGCGCTTCCGGGGTTCAGTGGGACTTGCGGAAGGTTGATCATTACGAGTGCTACGATGACTTCGACTGGGAAGTACATTGGGAAACTGCCGGCGACTGTATGGCGCGTTACGTGGTGCGAATTCGTGAGATGCGCGAGTCGGTGAAGATTATTCGCCAAGCGTTGAAAGGATTGCCCGGTGGCCCATTTGAGAATTTGGAAGCCAAACGCATGGCAGAAGGGCCAAAATCTGAGTGGAACAGCTTTGATTACCAGTTTATTGGTAAGAAAATTGCGCCTACTTTCAAGATTCCTAAAGGCGAACATTATGTCCGCGTTGAAAGCGGCAAAGGTGAGTTAGGAATTTACATTATCGGAGATGATAATGTATTCCCCTGGCGCTGGAAAATTCGGGCGGCTGATTTCGTTAATTTGCAAATCTTGCCTCAGCTATTGCGAGGAATGAAGGTTGCAGATATTGTGACGATTTTGGGCAGTATCGATGTGATCATGGGATCGGTTGACAGATAAGATATTTTTAACCGCAGATGATAGCGCAGCGTGGCGCTAGCCATACGCAGATGAACACAGATAACTTGTCTTCATCTGCGTTCATTGGCGGTTAATAAACTATAGATAACTTCTCTTCATCTGCGTTTATCTGCGTGCATCTGCGGTTAAAAAAATTCCAAATATTCTTATGGATGAGAGCAACCGGCAGCTTTGCGAAATCATTGCTCAGCGAATTGCCGAGAGTCCCGAAAAGCGTATTACATTTGCAGAATATATGGATTTGGCGCTGTATCACCGGCACCACGGTTATTATGCGACGAATCAAGTCAATATTGGCACGAAAGGTGATTTTTTCACCTCGCCGCATCTCGGTGCTGATTTTGGTGAATTGCTAGCAGAACAATTTTATGAAATGTGGGAAATTTTGGGGAAGCCGGCCCCGTTTCAATTGGTAGAAATGGGTGCAGGGCAAGGGTTGTTAGCGGCGGATGTGCTGAAATATTTACATAAACATTATTTTGATTGTTTTGAAGTTTTAGAATATGTGATTGTTGAAAAAGCTGCGGCGCTGATTGAAGAACAAAAACATATTTTATCAAAATTGTCAAGATTCGGCGCAAATTTGCGTTGGTGTCGTTGGGAAGAGATGCCGGCAGAATCGATCACAGGTTGCTTTTTTTCTAATGAGTTAGTAGATGCGCTGCCGGTGCATCAAGTTGTAATTAAAGACGGACAATTACAAGAAATTCATATAACGAAAAGCCTCGAATCCTCCGCTTTATTTAAGGAAGAAACGGCAGAACTTTCTACCCCGGAACTTGCCGAGTATTTTGAATTTGTGGGGATTGATGTGTTGGGGAGTAGCTATGAAGAGGGTTATCGCAGCGAGGTGAATTTGGCGGCGTTAGACTGGATGCAAACGGTGGCAAACCGGCTGCAACGCGGGTATGTGCTGACGATTGATTACGGCTATCTTGCTGAGCGATATTACAGCCGGCATCGACGTGAGGGAACCTTGCAATGTTACTACCAGCACGCCCATCATAACGATCCCTATATTAATGTAGGCCGGCAGGATATCACCGCTCATGTTGATTTTACGGCCTTGCAGCGTCAGGGAGCATTGTGCCGGCTACAGCCGGTGGGTTTTGTTCAGCAAGGATTGTTTTTGATGGCGCTGGGTTTGGGAGATCGGATTGCGGCGCTTTCCAATATGCAGACACCAGATATTTCAGGTTTACTGCGCCGGCGTGAGGCGTTGCACCAGTTGATGAATCCGATGGGATTGGGTAATTTTGGGGTATTAATCCAGAGTAAGGGGTTAAATGAGGAAGAGAGGGGACGGAGTTTGAAGGGATTGAGCGTGCCGGTGATGTAAGATTTGCCAAGGATTTATTTTCTTGCCATAAGTCAGATTATTGCTCCCCATTATTCTTTCTACCCTCTCCCCCTATCCCCGCATCAGTATTCTTTGAGTGGGAAGGGACTAGAAACGGGCTTTTTAGTCTGTGCAGGAAGAAAGTTATTTGCTAAGGTAAAGTCTGTCAAGCAAGCAAGTTTATGACCGCAACTCAAACCCAGATCAAATACGAAGTTAAAGACCTGTCCCTCGCAGCCCTTGGACGGCAGCGGATTGAATGGGCTGGGCGGGAAATGCCGGTGCTGCGGCAAATTCGCGAGCGTTTTGCCAAAGAAAAGCCGTTTGCCGGCATCCGTCTGATAGCCTGCTGCCACGTAACGACGGAAACCGCTAACTTGGCAATTGCCCTGAAAGAGGGTGGCGCTGACGCTTTGCTAATTGCTAGCAACCCGCTTTCTACCCAAGATGACGTTGCCGCTTGCCTCGTTGCCGATTATGGCATTTCTGTCTACGCGATCAAAGGCGAAGACAATGACACTTACCACCGGCACGTTCAAATTGCCCTTGATCACAAACCGAATATCATCATTGATGACGGCAGCGATGTGGTTGCGACGCTGATCCAAGAACGCCCCAACCAAATTGGTGACTTGATCGGGACAACGGAAGAAACCACCACCGGCATTGTTCGGCTGCGTGCGATGTTCCGGGATGGGGTGCTGACTTTCCCCGCAATGAACGTTAATGATGCGGATACTAAGCATTTCTTTGATAACCGCTATGGCACCGGCCAATCAACCCTCGATGGCATTATCCGCGCTACCAATATCTTGTTAGCCGGTAAATCAATCGTGGTTGCCGGTTACGGTTGGTGCGGCAAAGGCACAGCGCTGCGTGCACGCGGTATGGGCGCTAACGTGATTGTCACCGAAATTGACCCCACCAAAGCAATTGAAGCCGTGATGGATGGTTTCCGCGTCATGCCGATGGACGAGGCAGCCGCACAGGGAGACATTTTTATCACAGTCACCGGCAACAAACACGTCATTCGTGGCGAACACTTCGATGCCATGAAAGACGGCGCGATTGTTTGCAACTCTGGCCACTTTGACATTGAAATTGACCTGAAGGCGCTGGCATCTCGCGCTTCTGAAGTGAAAACCGTTCGGTCTTTCACCCAAGAATATCGTCTCAATAACAACAAATCTGTGATTGTTTTGGGCGAAGGACGTTTGATTAACCTCGCTGCCGCTGAAGGACACCCCAGCGCAGTGATGGATATGAGCTTTGCTAACCAAGCTTTAGCCTCTGAGTATTTAGTGAAGAATCAAGGCAAATTGGAAGCCGGTATTCACTCTATCCCAACTGAGGTTGATAAAGAAATTGCACGGCTGAAGTTACAGGCAATGGGAATTAATATTGACTCCCTGACGCCTGATCAAACTGAGTACATTAACTCTTGGACTTCAGGGACTTAAGGGATTAACGATCAGCTTTGAGCGGTCTTAGTGTTGATTATTTCTGTTTTTTTGAGGCACTGCCTTGCGCCGGCCTCAAGAATTCTCTCTCTAAAAATGATTGCCGCCCGATAATGCCGATAATTATTTTATAGAGAAACGAGAAATAATTTTCTACACGCTAAAGTTTTGAGTCTTGCGTTCTCAAGTAAAATTCTTGGGAACGCAAAAAATTGAGAATTTTAAAAGGGCAAAGCATTCGCGTCATAAATCTTGAGTTGAAACCCTTACATCTCGCCCTCAAATGCTTTGCCTCTACCTTGATAAATCACCACTAACCACTAACAAATAATCCTATGCAGGAATGGATAACGAACATCATGGTTTCCCTTGGCTACTTGGGAATTGGGCTATTGATGTTCTTGGAAAACTTGTTTCCCCCCATCCCCTCAGAGTTAATCATGCCGCTGGCCGGTTTCACAATCTCCCAAGGCAAAATGGAGTTTGCGCCGGCCCTTTTTGCGGGAGTATTGGGCACCATACTAGGAGCGCTGCCGTGGTATTATGCCGGCAAACTGTTAGGTGACGAGAGATTGCAGGGTTTGGCCGATAAGTACGGTAAGTGGATTTCTGTATCGGGCAAAGATATTCAAAAAGCGAATAACTGGTTTAACAGATATGGCAAGCAAGCTGTATTCTTTGGCCGGCTTGTGCCTGGAGTTCGCACCTTAATTTCCATTCCTGCCGGTATTAATGGCATGGCTTTGCTGCCCTTTCTATTTTACTCAACCATCGGCACAGTCTTGTGGGTGGGTTTACTCACCGTTGCGGGCTTTGTGTTGGGAGATAACTATGAACTTGTAGAAACCTACATTGGCCCGCTTAGTAAAATCGTCCTTGCTATTTTAATTGCTGGATTTATTATCTGGATCGTTAGAAAAAGAATGAGAATGAACACTTAAATATAATCTTGAAACATTGATGAATTAAGCCTGAAAGCTGATAACTTAATACAGGATATTTTTGTAGCAAAAACCGCTTGAAAACGCGCTCTAGTTATTGGCAACTACTGCCCTACATCAAAACCCAATGGCCAACGATTGCGAAAGCACTCGCTTGTACCTTGGGGTTTACCGTATTTTGGCCCATCTTAGCTTGGCTAGCCGGTCGCATGGCCAATTTTATCGGAGAGGGAAATGTCGTAGCGATCCTGCAACTGGCGGGAGTCGCCGCGATCATTTTTCTGATCCGAGGCACTGTCCAATATGGGCAAGATGCTTTAATGGCTAAAGCGGCTTTGAAAATTGCTTTAGACCTGCGTAAACAAGTTTATGCCCACTTGCAACAACTGAGCATTGACTATTTTGCGACTGCGAAAACCGGCGATCTTTCCTACCGGCTAACCGAAGATATTGATCGGATTGGGGAAATTATCAATAAAGTCTTCCATCAGTTCGTTCCCTGCATTTTGCAACTGATTGTCGTCTTAGGTTACATGATTTGGCTCAACTGGCAGCTAACCCTTGCCGCGCTGATTATTGCGCCACTAATGGCTTTTTTAATTGGCTGGTTTGGGGAACGTCTGCTGGTTTTCTCCCGCAGTAGTCAAAATCGCACGTCTAATTTATCTTCCCTTCTCACAGAACTATTTAGTGGCATTCGCTTGGTGCAAGCGTTTGCTGCGGAAGAGTATGCCATTAATAGTTTTAGTAAAGAAGCCGAACACAACCGGCAAGCGAAATATCTAGCAGAAAGAGTCAAAGCACTTCAATTTGTCGTGGTTGGCTTTCTGGAAGCGATGAGTATCTTATTACTCTTTTTCTTGGGCGGGTGGCAAATATCTCAAGGAAATTTAACAGGTGCCGGTTTTATTAGCTACGTGACAGCCGTCGCACTGTTAATTGATCCGATTTCCCTAACGACCAGCAATTACAGTGAATTTAAGCAAACTGAAGCATCTGTAGACCGAATTTTTGAACTGTTCGCCATTCAACCAACGGTTCAAGAAAAGTTAGATGCGATTAGTCTTCCTCATGTCACCGGCAAAGTAGAATATCGCAATGTTTCCTTTGCCTATGGGAAGCAAAGCGCAGGAGGCGAGGAAAACGCACCTTCTGCCAATCCTGAAACTTCAATTCCAGTTTTGCAAAACTTAAACTTGCTGGTGCAGCCGGGGGAAGCGATCGCGTTGGTGGGTGCATCGGGTGCCGGTAAAACGACGATGGTTAATTTACTGCCGCGTTTCTATGACCCCCAAGTCGGTGAAATTTTCATTGATGGCGTAAAGATTCAAGATGTGACCCTTCGCAGTCTGCGCCGGCAGATCGGCCTTGTCCCCCAAGAACTTACGCTTTTTTCGGGTAGCATTGCCCAAAATATTGCTTTCGGTCAGGCTCAATTTGATCTCAAAGATGTTCAAGAAGCCGCTAAAATCGCGAATGCTCACGATTTTATTACCCAACTGAGTGATGGATATCATACTTGGGTGGGTGAACGCGGTGTCAACTTATCCGGGGGACAGCGTCAGCGAATTGCGATCGCCCGCGCTGTGCTGCTGAACCCTCAAATTCTCATTCTGGATGAAGCTACCTCAGCCCTTGATTCTGAATCTGAAGCCCTTGTGCAGCAAGCTTTAGAACGCTTAATGCAAGACCGTACTGTGTTTATCATCGCCCACCGGCTGGCAAGCGTGCGCCGCGCTGATCGGATTTTAGTGATGGAACAGGGGCGCATTGTGGAGTCTGGCACTCATCAGGAATTGCTGGATCGGGCCGGTCGGTATGCCCGTTTTTATGCTCAGCAATTCAGTTAAAGCTTTTCAAGATAGTTGAGCAAATCGGCCATTTCTTGGGCATTAGGCTGGAACTGGGGCATAGGTGGAGTTTGTCCGCTGATGACTTGTTTGATGAGGCGAACGCGAGACTTGCGCTGGGAGATACCATCTAGGCTTGGCCCAACACGGCCTTGTGCTTGCACGCCATGACAGCCGGCACAGTTCATTTGAAAGATAGCGTGACCCTGAACTGCATCGCCATTCATGGATAAAACGCTTTTAACGTAAGGGTCGGATGTCTGAATGTGGTAAAAGCCGACAACTCCCAACACAGCGAGCAATATCGCCGCCAGCCCCGCGACGGCGGTTCGCTGGAGAAGACTTTCCATTTCAGGTTTGGCCAGCTGGTTATTCAAAAGCTGAGAATTTGAAGAAAGATGTACAAAAAGCTTTTCGTTTAATAACATAGCTTAAAAGATAGGGAGAGTGTAAGCAAGCTTAGGGAGTTCTACGGGCCTGCCGATCACCCTTAAGGAAGATTGAGGGGGAGAGGACTTTGGCGATTAGGAGGGAATGTGAGTCCCTGCCAGTGGGTGAGATGGGTTACAAGAGGAGAGGTTTACCCACTGGGGTGGCTGTCATACTTGCCTCTAGTGGCTTTGTGGCAAAGTCTTCGCAAGTCTCTCCTGTTTTGCCGCTAGAGCTAGTAGTATGAGAATCAGGAAAAAAACCTTAATCAATCGCTCAGGACTCAAGGAGAATTAACGTGGTAGAACCGTTACTGTCAGGCATTGTACTCGGACTGATTGCCATCACCCTTGCCGGTTTGTTTTTCAAGGCTTATGAGCAGTTCAAACGGGGCAATAAGTTGGGTATTTAGGCCGTTCTAAATGGGCAAGCACGGGCGATGCTAGCGGTTTCGCCCCGACAGATGTTATTGGCTAGCATCTGTCAGTAAAGGATCGTCACTGGTTTGCCGGTAGAAGGTTAAAGCGGTGTTGCCGTAGACTTTCTGCCGGCATATTTCTAGGGCGGGAATGGCTTTCACCGGCAACCGATTCGGACTGTGCTCCGCTGCGACTTCGCCTGCCGGTGCGAGGAGTTGGTAATTTGCAATCGCCTCTAACACCGGCTGGTAAAGATTGCTAGCATAGGGGGGATCGAAGTATATCCGATCAAACTGCTGGCCGGCAAGGGTTTTCAATCGTTTGACGACATCTCCCTGCACGACCTGAAATGTCTGATCTTCCCCGGCGACTTGTTGCAGATTTTCCTCAATTATGATGCAGGCACGATTCCATTTTTCAATGGCGATCACCTCAGCAGCACCCCGACACAAAGCTTCTGCTGCCATTGCGCCGGTGCCGGCACACAAATCCAACCAACGACAGTCGGTGATCGTGCCTTGCCAGATATTAAATACCGCTTCTCGCACTCGTGCCACTGTCGGTCGGGTATCCAAAGTCGGTAAAGTTTTTATCTGCCGGTTGCCGTAAATTCTCAGGCTCATAAGTCCTTGGGGTTTCTATTAACATACTCTGCTCATCCTCTGTTATTAACAACACAAAAACGTTGGGTTAAGGGTGAGGATTCCGTTAAATGCCGTGAAAATATTTGTTATCCCCGATTAGGATAAGAGATAAATTCTTTTTTTGTAAATTTCTGCGCCGGCACTTTAATGTAAATTGATCAAACTAAAAATGCCGGCACTTTTTTAAACTTCAACAAAAACTCAATGCACGCTTGCCGGCACATTCACCAAACTGACAAAATTCGCAAGCATTTGTAAGCCGGCAGTCGAAGATTTTTCTGGGTGAAATTGCACTGCCATCAAGTTATCACGGGCGATCGCAGCCGTTACAGTCTGGCTGCCGTGCGTCACTGTTGCCGCCTTCATGCTGGGATCAATGGGATCAACATAATAGGAATGCACAAAATAAACCCAAGGCTGAGGTGCAAGTTTCTGCCACAGGGGTACATCTGGCTGTGTAAATTCTAGCTGGTTCCAACCCATGTGAGGAACCGTCAGCTTCGGTTCATGCTTAAACCGGCGCACCACACCAGGGATAACGCCTAAACCCGGTTCTTTGCCTTCTTCGCTACTGTCAAAGAGTATTTGCAAACCCAGGCAGATGCCTAAAAATGGCTTACCGGAGGCGATCGCATTTTTCACGGGTTCGATTAAATTGCGAGAGCGCAAGTGCTGAATGGCTGGATCAAACGAACCGACTCCAGGCAGCAAAACCGCAGCAGCGGACTCGATAACCTCTGGATCGTCCGTAATTTTTGGCGATCCGCCGGCATTCTCTAACCCTTTGCAGACTGAGTGCAAATTTCCCATGTCATAATCTACGACAGCGATGACTGGCATTGATCGGGTTCCTTTATTTATAGTAGTGATCGCTCCTAATTATTATAAAGCGTTCTGCTGATTTTATGGCTCGAAAAATCTTGCTAACATCCTTTGAGACGTGGCTTCCTCATCAAGTATCAAATTCTTCTGACGATTTATTAGAAAGAGTTTCCCAACTTGATTTTCTTCCCTCCTCTTTAACTTTCTTACGGAAGCTGCCGGTTGATTTTGAACTTGCTCCTGCTCTGGCGCTCGCTAAAATTGAGGAATTGCAGCCGGATGTGATTCTCTGTTGCGGTATGGCTGAAGGCAGAGAAAAATTAACGGTAGAATCGAGGGCAGTGTGTGGGGATGATACGCTACAAACTTCTGTTGATCTAGAAAAAATTATATCTGGTTTATCGGTTACGGAAATTAGCCATGATGCGGGGAAATTTGTTTGTGAGGCGCTTTATTATTCTGTACTAAACTATTTATGCAGTTCGTCTTGTTTCCAATCTCAATGTATTTTTGTTCATGTGCCGATTTTGAGAGATGAAAATCTGGAGCCGATTTTAGCAGATTTTTTATCGATTATTAAAAAAGTGGAATGTTTTTAGAAAGATTGGGTCGGTTGCAGGGATTTTATTGATTGAACTACAGATAAACACAGATGAATAACTGATGGGATTATGGGGGTGCCGGCAGAAAATTACTGATATTGATGAGGATTCTTTCTCTATGCTTGGTTGTACTTGTCGCTGGTGCCGGTGGAAAATTATGCTAATAGTAGCGGGGCATTAACTGGGTACAGGATAAGGAGGAGCAAACAAAATATGGTTGAGCCAATGATTGAATTACCGATGAGGTTTTCCAAAGAACAAATTGCTAATTTTTGTCAACGCTGGCAGATTCGAGAATTTGCATTATTTGGCTCGATTTTACGGGACGATTTTTGCGATGATAGCGATATTGATGTGCTGGTCACTTTTGATTTAGATGCCCATTGGGGGCTACTTGCTCATGTACGGATGGAGCGAGAATTAGGAGAAATATTGGGACGGAAAGTTGATTTAATTGAACGAGGATCTATTGAAGAAAGTCCCAACTGGATACGACGAAAAGAAATTTTGAACACAGCACGAACTTTTTATGTTAAGGGATAGCGCCGCTCTTTTAGACATTGCGAGATTTGCAGGACAAATTCTTGAATTAACTTTGGGAATGAGTCGAGAAGAATTTGAGACAGACATTAGAACCCAATTAGCGGTGTTGTATGAGATTGCTGTTTTGGGAGAAGCCGTGAAGCGTTTGTCTTTTGAATTTCGCACACAGTATCCAGACATCCCCTGGGGGGAAATTGCTGGGATGAGAGATAAAGTTATTCATCAATACGATAAAGTAAAAGTTGATGTGGTTTGGCACACGATTCAGAATGATGTGCCGGCTCTTTTGGCAATGATTGAACCCTTATTGCCAGGAGAGGAAAATTAAATATTCAATTCTTCACCGGCTTTCGAGTTTGGCTAATTTTTTAGCAATTATTAAAAGAGTGGGATTTTTTGAAGGATTTTAAGTTGATTTAACCGCAGATGCACACAGAGAAACACAGATGAAGAACTGATGGGCTTATGGGGGTGCCGGCATAAAGTGACCGATGTTGATGATTCTTTCTCTTTCTCCCCACTCATCCGCAGCCGACGTGTCAGGGAAGACTTTTGTTAAAAAACTTATCCCTAATGATAGGTGTGGTGTATTCCCAGCTACAGTTAAGCAACGCCGCTAACATTTATACCAGTTTAAAGGTGATGCGGTTGCCGGTGTTGATACACTAGCGGTGCGATTGATTGGTTAATCAATGGCGTCAATCAGAAAAAAGTTAAGACAGTTGGATGGCTGGAAGTGCGATTTGATAGTTACGATCCAGGGGATTTCTACGATGAACTGTTCGCCGGCAAGGGCACACCCCGCCCAGAAGCGACTCCTTTGATAGATAGAATTCACTCACTATCTGAAGGGGAATTGAAGCGGCGGCAGGAAGCAGCACAAATTGCCTTGTTTAAGCAAGGTGTAACATTTAGTGTCTACGGTGATAGTGAGGGGACAGAGCGAATTTTTCCTTTTGACATTATCCCGCGCATTGTTGCAGCCGGCGAATGGGCAAAACTCGAACGGGGACTCAAGCAACGGATTTTTGCCTTAAATCTGTTCATCGCAGATATCTACGACGAACAGAAAATTATTAAAGATGGCATTATTCCAGCAGAATTAATTCACTCGGCGAAAGGGTTTCTCCCGCCTTGCATGGGGTTGAAACCACCGGCAGGCATTTGGTGTCACATCACCGGCACTGATCTGGTGCGCGATAGAGATGGACAATGGTATGTCTTGGAAGACAATCTTCGCTGTCCTTCAGGGGTTTCCTACGTTCTAGAAAATCGGCGGGTGATGAAAAGCACCTTTCCCCAAGTGTTTCGGACAATGGAAATTGAGCCGGTGCATAAATATCCCGGCCATCTGCTTGAAACCTTACTGAATTTAGCCCCAAAAAATTTAGCAGATCCTACCGTTGCTGTTCTGACTCCAGGCATTTATAATTCCGCCTATTTTGAGCATTCTTTTCTCGCTCAGCAAATGGGCGTAGAATTAGTTGAAGGGCGAGATTTAGTGGTGGCGGATGGTTACTTACAAATGCGAACCACAAAAGGCTTGCAGCGGGTGGATGTCCTTTACCGGCGCATTGACGACGACTTCATTGATCCTAAAGTTTTCCGTCCTAATTCCTTAATTGGAATTCCCGGTTTCATGGAAGTTTACGCGGCTGGTCGGGTTGGCATTGCCAACGCATTAGGTACAGGGGTTGCAGATGATAAAGTCATCTATGCTTATGTACCTCAAATGATTCACTATTACCTTAATGAAGACCCAATTTTGCCCAACGTTCCCACCTATTTATGTTGGGAATCAAAGCAGTTAGAACACGTTCTGTGTAACCTCGACAAATTTGTTGTCAAAGCAGCCAATGAATCTGGCGGTTACGGAATGTTAGTTGGCCCGCACGCTTCAACAGAAGAACGAGAAGAATTTGCCCAACGAATTCAAGCAAATCCTCGCAATTATATCGCCCAGCCCACTCTTTGCCTGTCACGAGTTCCTACACTCGTAGACGATCATTTTGAAGGATGCCATGTAGACTTGCGGCCCTATATTCTTTATGGCAAGGAAATCTACGTCAATCCCGGTGGCTTAACCCGCGTCGCCCTCAAAAAAGGCTCCTTAGTCGTAAACTCCTCTCAAGGAGGCGGATCAAAAGATACCTGGGTGCTTACCCACTAACCTTTTTAACCACAGATAAACAGTGCCGGCACCCAGTTATTACCTATCAGCGTTATCTGCGTTTATCTGCGGTTAAAAAATCTAACTTAAAAATCAAACATGGAAAAGCCAGAAAGCAAACCCCGCCCCTTGTGGCAGCGTATCCCACTTTACTTGCAGATACTCATTGCCCTAATTCTGGCAGTCTTATTAGGAATTGCTTTAGGTGCCGGCCAACCCAGCCCTAACAATATCGTCTTTATCAACAACCTGGCAATTCCCTGCAACCTGATACTGAAAGCCCTCCGCGCCCTCGCGACCCCGCTGATTTTGTTGGCAGTGCTCCATGCCTTTATGACAGCCACGATCCCCGGCAGATCAGGCCGGCGTCTGGCAATTCTTCTGATCACCAATACCCTAGCCGCAATTCTCATCGGACTTTTGGTGGCAAATGTCCTGCAACCGGGTAAATGGGGCCGGTTGGCTGCCCCCTCAGACGCCTCCGAAGTCAGCAAAACCCTCGATCCTTGGGGACTACTTCAGGATATGGTGCCAGAGGCTATTTTAGGGCCGATGGTGGATAACAATGTCATTCAGCTCATTTTTCTCGCTTTAGCGTTTGGAATCGTGCTGCGGGGCTTAAAAGCGGAGCAAACTGCCCAAGGGAAGACAGATTACCTAGCAGTTGAACAGGGCATCACCCTGTTATTTGAAGCGGTGATCCGCATTCTCCACTGGGTAATCGCCCTCGTCCCGTTGGCTGTTTTTGGAATTGTTGCCAAAACCGTTGCCCTGCAAGGCTTTGAACCCTTTAAAGCTTTAGGTGCCTTCATCCTAGCGGTGCTGCTGGCTTTGTTCTTGCAAGGTTGCTATTACCTCAGCCGAGTTTACTTGGGATCGTGGGTGAGTCCCCAAAAATTCTTGGCTGGAGGATCGGATGCGCTGCTGACTGCCTTCTCTACGGCTTCCTCAACCGCAACGATGCCAATCACCTACCAGGCAATGCTAGAAAAAATTGGTTTGCGAGAAGCTTCTGCTTCCTTGGGGGTGCTGGTTGGCAGCAATTTTAATAACGATGGGACGGCACTTTATGAAGCGATGTCTGCCTTGTTTGTTGCCCAAGTTCTGGGAATTAATCTTTCCCTGCCCCAGCAGTTTATTGTGGTGATTACATCCATTTTTGCTTCGGTGGGGGCTGCCGGCATTCCCGAAGCCGGTTTGGTAACCATGACGTTGGTATTTTCTGCGGTTGGTTTGCCCACGCAATATATTGCGTTATTAATCTCGGTTGATTGGTTCCTGGATCGCTGCCGCACTGCCATCAATGTTATGGGAGACATGACGGTTAGTGCGATACTCGATGGCAAAAAACGTCAACTATTGCCGGCAGAAGAATTAACTTTGCAAAGTAGTGAAGAATGAGTTAAATAGCAAGTTAGTTTTTTTAGAACAAAAAACGCTAAGGTTTTAGGAGGAAGTTTCGTAAATGTTGAGCCGCGTTGCTAATTCTATTTATTGGCTTACTCGCTATGTTGAGCGAGCCGAAAATATTGCCCGATTTATTGATGTGAATTTGAATTTACTTCTGGATTCTCCTGCCGGCACTACCCAGCAGTGGGAACCTTTAGTCGTAACAACCGGCGATTTGCCTTTGTTTCAAGAACGTTACGGTGAGGCAACTGCAGAAAATGTTATTCAGTTTCTAACTTTTGATAGAAAGTATTCCAATTCAATTCTCTCTTGTCTCCAGAGGGCTAGAGAAAACGCTCGCTCGATTCGAGAAATTATTTCATCGGAAATGTGGGAACAAGTCAATGCGTTTTATCTAATGGTAAAAGAGGCCGATCCCGACCAATCTTTATCGGCTTTGCATGAGTTTTTTACGCAAGTCAAAATGGCAAGTCACCTATTTGCCGGTGTGATGGATGCCACGATGACCCATAATGAAGGGTGGAATTTCGGTCAGATGGGGCGTCTTTTAGAACGTGCGGATAAAACAACTCGCATTTTAGATGTGAAGTATTTTATTTTGCTTCCTTCAGCAAAAGATGTGGGCACAACCCTAGATGAAATTCAGTGGATCGCGTTACTTCGTTCGGCAAGTGCTTACGAAATGTATCGTAAATGTCAGCATCGAATTACCCCCACCGGCGTTGTAGAATTTTTGATTTTAGATAGAGATTTTCCGCGATCAATTCGATTTTGCTTGTTGCGTTCAGAACGTGCGCTTCATAAAATTACTGGTACACCGGGGGGAACGTGGAGAGATCCGGGAGAAAGAGCTTTAGGGCGCTTGCGTTCGGAGCTGGATTATCTGACAATTGAGGAAATCATTCAACAAGGTTTGCATGAATTTTTGAATGACTTACAAATCCAGTTGAATGGTGTCGGCAACCAAATTTTTCAAACGTTCTTTGCTTTGGAACCCATTCATTAAAATAAAAATGGGAGATGCCAATTTTAATCGAAGGCTGATCTGCCCCTACAGCTTTTTAAGAAGGGGCAATTAATCCTCAATAAGTTATCTTATTCCTCAACTCGATAACCCAAGTCTGCAAGATGCTGGCGCGATTGTCGCCATTTGGGCTGCACTTTAACAAACAGCTCTAAATAGACTTTTCCATCAATTAACTTTTGCATTTGTTCACGGGCAGCACTGCCAATTTCTTTGAGCATACTGCCTCCTTTACCAATGAGAATTCCTTTTTGAGAGTCACGTTCGACGTGAATTGTGGCTAAAATTCGGGTGATTTTGGGCGTCTCTTCCACAATATCAATAACGACAGCGACTGAGTGGGGAACTTCTTCGCGAGTGAGAAGCAAAATTTGCTCCCGGATCAGTTCGCCCATGATAAAGCGCTCCGGTTGATCGGTGACTAAGTCGGGAGGATAATAATAGGGACCGGCTTCTAAATGCTCGATTAAGAGTGTTTGCAGGGTGTCCAGTCCAGTGCCGGCGAGGGCGGAGAATTTTACAATGGGCCATTTGTGACCGGCAATTAGTTGCTGATAAGTCTCATCCAACTGTTCCGACTCTGAGGGTTGCTGGTCAATTTTGTTCAACCCTAAAATAACCGGCGTTTCAACATTGTTCAACAGTTCTGCAATGTAACGATCTCCGCCGCCGGCAGGGACGGAAGCATCCACAACAAACAAAATGACATCAACGGATCGAATCGCAATTTGGGCATTTTGCACCAGCACTTCCCCTAGCTGGTGGTGGGGTTTGTGGATACCGGGAGTATCAACGAAAATCAACTGAGCTTCTGGAGTCGTTAGGATGCCTCTCAGGCGGTTACGGGTGGTTTGCGCCACAGGCGAAGTAATGGCAATTTTTTGCCCCACCAGATAATTCATCAGGGTAGATTTGCCGACATTCGGGCGTCCGATAATGCCGATGAAGCCGGATTTAAACCCGGCAGGTGCGGTGGGGATTGGCGTAATATCTGAGATATTCAGGATCAGTTTCCTCGTGCGAGATCGGCTCCAGTGTCATTTTATGCTAACTGCCGGCAAAGCGACTGAATCTTTTGCCAAAACCTTAAACGCCTAAACTCGCTCACATCCAACTGTTCCTCTTATCTGCGGTTAAAAAACTTAAACTCTTAACGTTGGCAAAAATTTACTTGAGGGATGAAAAAGCCAGAAAAATCTTAGCCAATTTTCAACTTATTATTGCCTAGCGAGAAGATCACCCTCCGACTCATCCAAAAATTAGCTATTTTGAACCTTACTTTTGTCAGACGATGTCTATAAATTTTCTTTTTAAATCATAAGACACTTGCAGCAATCCCGATTCAAACGTTTTAACGTCCTTCAACTCAAGTTCTGTTTCTAAGCTCGAATCTCGCACAATCAGTGGAATGCCATCTCCTAAAATTTTTGGATGTATTGAAAGAATTAATTCATGAATAAAACCGTGCTTTATAAAAAAATAAATCGTCTCAGTTCCTCCAACCAGCCAAATATCACCCCCGCTTTGGTTTAGCAGTTTGTTGAGGAAGCTTTTCAAATCGCCACCTACAAATTCTACGTTATTATCTCTTTCCCCGGCACGAGTTTTTGATAAAACAAACCCTTCCTTCCCTTTATAGGGGTATTCTCCAAAACTCAAGGCTTGCTGATAGGTCTTATTCCCCATAATCAAGGTGTCAATTTGGGAAAAGAAGTCTGTGTAACCGTAATCTTGATCGGTGAACAGCCAATCCACCTCGCCTGATGTTCTGGCAATATATCCGTCAAGACTAGAAGCAATGAACAATCGTACTTTTCTCATGATTTTGCCACATTTTTTAAACTTTAATTGAGAAATGAAGAGATTGATTGTGATAAAGTTATCACAAATGCGATTATGTTTAAAATAGATGTATTGCTTGCTAATGTAAACATTTTAGTCAATAATTAAATATTGGTGATGATAAACACGGGCTTTTACTTCAAGATTTGTGTGTTTACGCTTTATGGAAATTTATAAATTTTCACGAAATTAAATAAACTATAAAATCTAAAATTATTAGAAACAACTTTTTTGAAGACAAGTTACTAAAAAAAATTAAAAAATAGCAGGGAAATTCTAGGCGAAAACTTATGCGCTACAGAGCAATGCGGGATTGCGCCGGCTCCACAGAGCAAGGTGAGCCTCTGAACGCCTCGATAATTTACTTTTAGGATTTATCCAATTCAAGTAAAGTAGGTTGGCTGAGTGCAAGACACTGCTCCTGATATCTGGCAGGTTAAGAATGTGCTATCAGTAATTAAGTGTATGTTGGCATAATCAGCAGAGCCGGCACAAAAGTGCGACCCACTGGCCATGCACCCAGCACACAAAATCGACGTTTGATCAATATAGCTGCCATCAGCCATCGACAGTTGAGATACTTAGAAAAACCTCTCAGCCTCTAGATACCTTCAAACCTTGAAATACCCGTATCATCAAGAATTAAGGCACTTTATTATCATGAATCTAGAATCGGCTAACGCAATCAATGCGCTCAAGTTAGGTGGTGCACCATAAAAATAGAGACTTTTGAGTCTGTACAAGACAACATTACCCTAACGGGGAGAATCATCCATGAATGCCTTCGCGCCCAAACACTGGCGCTCCCGATGGTTTAATCTACAGGTGCGCCGGCAAGCAGCGCTGATTATTGCCATCCCAGTCACCTGCCTGGTTAGCTCACTCCTCGCAATCGCCTGCTTGCGCGAGATTGTTTCTAATGGGCGAGAGCAAGAAAACCACAGCAAGCAAGTCGTGATGGAAGCTAATCGCTTGCTCACAAATATTTTGAATGCTGAAACCGGCATCCGGGGTTACGCGCTTACCAAGCGTCCTGAATTTCTAGAACCTTATAAAGCAGCCAAGAGGGATTTGCCTGATTCGCTCAAACAACTTAGGCTTTTGGTTCAAAACAATCCCTCCCAGGCGAAACAAATCCAACAAATTCAACAAAGCGCTCAAGAAAGAATGAGCAGCTTTGACCAAACGCTAGTATTAATGAATCGTTTGGCCAAGACAACCAGCACATCGCCACAACTGAGCACCCAGATGGTTGAGGGCAAATTGAGAATGGATGCCTTGCGCCGGCAGATCGCTCAGTTTAGCACTCAAGAAGAAAGCCGGTTGGGTCAGCTCAAGCGCTACGTTGTGCAGATGCGGGATCTCACCACCGGCTTTCAGTGGTTCGCCTTATTTTTTGGCTTAGTCGGTGCGGGGACAGCTTGGCAGTTGTTTGATCGCTTAGATCGCCAGCTCAAGAAGCGGGAAGCCAGTTTGCGAGAAAGTAAAATTCGCATCCAAGCCGTTGTAGATAACGCCCCAGATGGAATTATCACCCTTGATGAGCAAGGGAACATTGAGTCTTTTAACCCTGCCGCAGAGCGGATCTTTGGGTATAAAATGGCACAAGTCACAGGGATGAACATCAGGCAGCTAATAGAGGAAGCTGTTCGTGAGGGTACAAGCAGCGACTCACTCAACTACTTTTTAAGCACTCCAACCGCTAAAATTAGCTGCTGCCAACGGGAAACCACCGGACGGCGCGAAGCCGGCACCACCTTCCCAATGGATTTGGCCATCAGTGAAATGCACCTCGCCCCAGATCGCCTGTTCATTGCGATTTGCCGTGATATTACCGAGCGCCGGCAAGCCGATGAAACCGTGCGAAACCAAGCACAACTGCTCGATTTGGCGAATGACAGCATCATCATCCACGACTTGAACGATAGAATTATTTACTGGAATCAGGGTGCCAGATATCTGTACGGATGGAAAAATAAAGAAATACTCGGTGAAGAGGTTCACACGCTTTTAAAAACAAAATTTCCCCAACCCCTAGAGGCAATCAAACAAACGTTGCTAAATCAAGGCCGGTGGGAAGGACAGCTCGAACACACCAAGCGAGATGGGACAAAAGTGACCGTTTCCAGCCGGTGGACGCTACAGCGAGACGAAGAAGGCCAACCGACAGCCATCTTAGAAATTAACAACGATATTACAGAGCGCCAGCGTTGGGTGCAAGCGCTGCGCGACTCACAGCAAATGTTGCAGCTGGTGATGGACAACATCCCCCAATTTATCTTTTGGAAAGATCGCAATTGTGTTTACCTGGGCTGCAATGACAACGTTGCGTGGCTGCTGGGTTTAAATAGTCCCACAGATATCATCGGCCTTACCGACTACGATATGCCCATCAGCCGAGAGGAAGCAGAACGCCATTATGCCATTGACCGGCAGGTAATAGAAACCAACACCCCCATGTATCACATGGTTGAGCCTTTATTTTTAGAGATGCCAGATCGCAAAACGATTTGGGTTGATGTGAATAAAGTGCCCCTAACCGATGGAGCCGGCAATGTCGTAGGAATTTTAGGAACCTTTGAGGATATCACAGAGCGGATGCACTCAGAAGCGGCTTTAGCGGAGAGTGAACAGCGCTTCCGCGCCACCTTCGAGCAAGCGGCAACGGGGATGGCTCAAGCCACTCTAGAGGGGAGGTTAATTCTGGTAAATCAAAAGCTGTGTGAAATTGTCGGTTACAGCCGCGAAGAACTTTTGCAACTGAAGTTTCAAGAGTTTACCCACCCAGACGACCTCCATGCAGAGCTAGAATCCTTGCAGCAACTGTTAGCCGGTGACATTGAAAGCTACTCAATGGAGAAGCGTTACATCCGCAAAGAGCGGGTGCCGGTGTGGGTTAATCTTAGCGTCTCGCTGCTGCGCGATTCCAGTGGAAAACAAACGCTGATGGGAGTCGTTGAAGACATTACGTTTCGCAAGCAGGCGGAGGAAGCGCTGCAAACACGAGCGGAAGAACTTTCGCGGACTACAGCAATTTTGGCAAGAACTACAGCAAATTTAAAGAAACGCAATCAGGAACTCGACCAGTTTGCCTATGTCGTCTCCCACGACTTGAAAGCACCGCTACGGGCAATCTCTAACCTCAGCAGCTGGATAGAAGAAGACCTCGAAGCTCATTTAACCGAGGATACCCATCATCAAATGAACCTGCTGCGTGGGCGCGTTCACCGCATGGAAGCCCTGATTGAGGCGCTGTTGGAGTATTCCCGTGTTGGACGCTTGAAAAGTGTGCTAGAAACTGTGAGTGTTGCAGACTTGCTAGAAGATGTAATTGATTCTCTGGCACCACCGGCATCGTTCACAGTCGAAGTTGAACCCGAAATGCCGACACTGGTAACAGAGCGGTTACCCTTAGAGCAGGTTTTTGCCAATTTGATTGGCAATGCCATTAAACATAACCGCCAGCGGGCCGGTCATGTGAAAATATCAGTAAAAGATCTCGGAGATTTTTACGAGTTTGCTGTGGCTGATGACGGCCCTGGCATTGCCCCTGAATATCATGAAAAAGTGTTTGTTATCTTTCAGACTTTGGAAGCTCGCGATAAGGTCGAGAACACCGGCATCGGTCTGTCGCTCGTTAAAAAAACTGTAGAAAACCAGGGGGGAACGGTCAAGCTGACATCCCAGGCCGGTCAAGGCGCTACTTTTAGCTTTACCTGGCCAAAGCAACCAATTGCACACCACTAAAATGATGGAAGAAACGATGATTCATCTCCTGCTTGTAGAGGACGATGAGGTTGATGTGATGAATGTCCGACGAGCGTTCAAAAAAAACAACATCACGAATCCTCTCTACGTGGCAAATAATGGTTTAGAAGCGCTGTTTATGTTACGCGGGAATGGGGTAGCGCCGGTGGTTCCCCCTAACCGCCGCCTGATTTTGCTCGATATCAATATGCCCAAAATGAATGGAATTGAGTTTTTACGGGAATTGCGTGCGGACAGTTCCCTAAAAGCCATCCCAGTGATTGTACTGACGACCTCGAATGAAGATAAAGATAAGGTGGAAGCTTATCACTTAAATGTTGCGGGATACATTCTTAAACCCGTAACATTCTCTAGCTTTGTTGATGCGATTGGGACGCTTAACAAATATTGGACACTGAGTGAAATTCCCTAGGGAATAACGGTTTTTCATGGCTGGATGCTGAATTTGGTCAGGTTATCCGGAAAGATTGAGTGGGGCGATGTAATGCTTGCCGGCAACCACACCCACTCATCCTGAACACAGGCATCCTACCTGCCGGCACCCAACAAGTTTAGAATTTTCAGTTAATTTGTGAGTTTATTTAATTTTTAACGCTTAATTTTCAAGTTTTCTCCTGTCATCAACCCTAAGTTTCTAGATAGGAATTGCTTACTTTAACCGAGATTAAATCCCCCTTGGGGGGGATGGCACCGCAGGGCAACTACTAATTAAATCGAAGGAAGCACAGCTGAAAGCGGATGGTCATGGAAGAAACTTTTGAAATCTTAGTGGTTGATGATGATGAAGTGGATCGCATGGCAGTCTGCCGAGCGCTGAAAGCTGCGGGTTTGGCGGTGGAAGTGTCGGAAGCCGCTGATTGTGCGGGGGCGATTGCCGCTTTGAAACTACAATCTTTTGATTGCGTGTTGGTTGACTACTGTCTGCCAGATGCGGATGGCATCGCTCTGGTGCAAGCGGTGCGTGAAGCCGGCATCAACGTTGCAGTCATTGCCCTGACAGGTCAGGAAGACACGCAAATAGCCGTTGAGCTAATGAAAGCTGGGGCGTCTGACTATCTTTCTAAGGGGAAACTCTCACCAGATATTTTATCGAGCCGGCTGCACAATGTCATTCGCATTCACCGGGCAGAAATCCAAGCAGCCCAGGCAACCGAAAAGCTGAAGGAAAGTGAAGAACGCTATCGGCTAGTTTTGGAAGGCTCTAATGATGGTATTTGGGATTGGGATATTTCTAACAATAAAGTTTATTCAAATGATCGCTTTTTTGATATTCTTGGTGTTCCTCGAACTGAATTTTATTACGGTACTTTAGAATATTTTTACGAACGCATTCATCCAGAAGATCAGGTCAGAATTAAAGATGCTATTGTCTCTCATTTAGAATTAGGTGGCGACTGCAATGTAGAGTTTCGGGTTCGCCACCCCAACGGCAGATATCGCTATTGCTCCTGTCGGGGAAAAGCTCAGCGAAATGGGTGGGGAATGCCGGTGCGAGTCGCCGGCATTATTAGTGATATCACAGAGCGCAAGGAAGCGGAAAAAGAGTTACTGAAGCAGCACCAGCGGTCGCACTTATTTGCTGAATTGACACTTAAAATCCGCCAGTCTTTGCAAATTGAAGAAATTCTTCAAACCACAGTTAACGAAATTCTACAACTGCTGGGAACTGATCGAGTGGTTATTTACCGGATCTGGCAAGATGGCTCAGGAACGGTTGTTACAGAAGCTGTGCTTCCTGGCATTCAAGCAATTACGGGACAGAATATCACAGACCCTTGCTTCCGAGAGTCATACATACAGCGATACCGGGGGGGACGAATTAGTGCGATTACTGACGTGGCACAGGCGGACCTGCAACCTTGCCATGCGGAATTGTTACACCGGCTCGATGTGAAAGCAAACTTGGTGGTGCCGATTCTACAAAGGGAAGAATTATGGGGTTTGTTGATCGCCCATCAGTGTGCTACGGCGCGCGAATGGAAAAGCTTTGAGATTGAGCTTTTGCAACAATTGGCCGATCAAGTCGGCATTGCACTCGATCAAGCTCAACTTCTAGAGAAAGAAACTCGCATCTCGCAGCAACTCGCCGAGCAAAATGTTACGTTAGGGCAAGCTTTAAAGGATCTCCAAGAAACGCAAGCCCAGCTGATTCAAGCAGAAAAAATGTCTGGTTTGGGACAGTTGGTTGCCGGCATCGCTCATGAAATTAATAACCCGGTGACGTTTATTTACGGCAATATTACGCCGGCACAACAATATATTCAAGATTTATTAGATTTGCTGCATCTGTACCAGCAGCACTATCCTGATCCAGTGCAGGAAATTCAAGTAGCCACAGAAGAACTTGACATCGAATTCATAATTTCAGATTTAATTAAGGTGCTATCTTCGATGAAAGTTGGGGCTGAACGTATTCGCCAGATCGTGCTATCTTTACGGAACTTCTCTCGGCTGGATGAAGCGAAAATGAAGCCGGTGAATATTCATGAAGGACTGGATAATACCTTGCTGCTATTGCAACACCGGCTGGAAGCAAAGACGGGTTCTCACCCTATCGAAATTGTCAAAGAATATGGCAAGTTGCCGCAGGTTGAATGTCATGCCGGTCAGCTCAACCAAGTGTTTATGAACATCCTCAGCAATGCGATTGAGGCGCTGGAGGAAGCAGAGAAGCAAGATGCCTCTGAGGGAAATGGAAATCATCACACTAAATCTGCCTTGCCTTGGATTCGCATTCGCACAGAAGTAGCCGGTTCTGAGTTCGTTACTATCTCAATTTCTGATAACGGTCCTGGTATGACGGAAGAAGTCTGCCGGCGTCTGTTTGAGCCGTTTTTTACAACGAAGCCGGTGGGTAAAGGGACGGGATTGGGATTGGCAATCAGTTACCAAATTGTGGTAGAAAAACACGGGGGTGAGCTGCAATGTATTTCAGCCCCCGGAGAGGGTGCAACATTTGTGATTAAAATCCCAATACAGCAAGACTTGCCGGCACGCAACATTCAAGGAGATAGTTGTCCTTTGCTGTCACCCGCTCACGGAAGATCCGTTGAAGTTTTGAAGCCGAATAGTTGAGGTAAATCTGTAAGCGTCAGATTCTCAAAAGCACCTAATCCAGCAGAGGAACCCCATAGTGAAAATTCCCAGTGGAATTGGGTTGAACTTGAACTAAGACTCCGATATTGGAAGAGTGTTTGCGATCACCCGATGGCTCAAATTCTACGTTTCCCATCGCGCCGATTGCCAAAAAATCAGAGCTTGAAAGTACCTGTCTCAACCTCTGGCGATCAGGATTTCCGTTAATCCTCCTTAAGCCTTCAGCCATTGCTTGAGTGGCATCGTATGCCATAACCGTTCGCCAGTTCGCAGCTTCCTTCCAAAAGTCTTCAGCTTTCCGGGCAAATTCAGAGCTAGGCTCATGCCAGGGAACTTCCATCACCATTTTGCCCTTTTCAGCTTTCTCCCCAGAATCTTTGAGCATTCTCGCGTTGTAGATGTCACCCCCACTCAATAGCTTCAGCGAGCCATTGTTGCTATTGATCACAAGAAATGCCTTTTCCAAGGAATCTTTTGTGCCGGGAACTAGCAGCAGCACCTCTGCTTGGTTTTGTTTGGCTAGATTCACGCAGTCGTCTGCGCTGAAGTGTCCTTGAGATAGATCGCACTCAGCAACAAATTTCTGCGAAGGAAGCCGTTTTCGGAACTCGTTCTTGAGAGACTCGCTATAAGTGCTGTGCCGGTGATAGGCAACAGCAGCTCTGGTAGCTTTGAGTTCGTTCAACATATAGTTAACTAGGTGTTCGGCTGAGATTGCGTCACTGGGAATCGTGCGAAAAACCCACTCACTGAAATTAGATAGATTAACAGCCGTACTGGTGGGAGAAATTACAACGAGTCTGTTTGCGTCATACACGCTTCCTGCTTTCAGAGTGCTGTCGCTGGAATAATGACCGATAACCCCTAAGATATCCAGAGTTTTCGCGAGTTTTTCGGCGACTTGTTCGACAATTTTAGGATTATCTTCGTCATTAGCAATTGCGATCTCCAACAATTTCCCGTGAATGCCGCCACTGCAATTCAGGTTGATTTGAGGATTTTCAATTGCACGCGAAATTTCTTCAAGGCCACAATTCAATTCACTCTGAGCCTGGGCCACCCCACGCAGAACTTCTTCAGCAACATTAGACTCCCTGCCTATTGGAACGCTGACTGCAATTTTCAGCTTTTCACCCGTATTAAGCGCTGCCTTCTGTTTAGCGACCGCATTGTTTAGGTAAATTAGAGTTTCTGGGTCGTTTTTGTTTTTCCGAAGAGAGCTTAGGAAGTAGGTGATGGCATCATCAAATTTTTCATTAGAAAAAGCTTTGATTCCCTTTTCTTTGTCTGGATTGTTTTTTTGAGCAATCAACAGTTTTTCGCCTAAACTGATACGAGCAATCTCTGGCTGTGGTCGTTCAGGAGGGAGAGGTGGGAAAAGGTAAGGAAATATTCGAGAACCTATCGTAACTGTGAGCGCAGTTGCCATCGTCCCTCCTAATAAAACTGCCACCTTGCTGTCTAGCCATAGCCGGCAAATTTTATTTTGAAGTTGATTTAGGGGAGATCGTGGCCAAACAGGCGAGTTTTCTGCGGGATTCTGATAGATCACCGGCAGCCAAGAAGCCAGGGGAAATTCGCCTTCTAATCCCTGCAATTTCTCCCGTGCTTCTCGCACTGCCTGATGAAACGATTCTCCGGCGGAAAAATAGTTTAAGAAGTACCGTAAAAATTTCTGCGCGACGCGATCTGGAACAGGTTCTCGCATCACGATCACCTGGGGAATGTGTAAATCTACCAGCTCATTTGCCAAACCAACGCCATCGCAAGAGTTAAAGATTGCCAGCTTCAAGCCGTTTTTAATCGCTCTTTCTAAGGCATTTTTTAATTGACTGAGGGAGATAGTTTCCTTATCATTGAGCTGAATTTCTCCGCGTTTTCCTTCTTCATAACTGGAACTGTGGCCGGCAAAAAACAGAATGTCCCAAGGAAGATCCCATAAATACTCGTTAAGTTCTTCTCGTTTTGGTTGATTCAGTAACTTAACTTGAGTTCCGGGTAACGCTTCTAAAATCTTGAGGTCTTCGGTGATATCAATGCCTTCACTGCCGCCCAAAATAGCAAGGATTTTAACAGGTATTTTCAGCGGAGGACTATGCGGCGCATACCGCGCACTAATAGAAAATTCTGCATGAGGAAGGCGTTCAAACAAATCCCACAGATGCCAGGGAAGCTTGCGTAGCAGTTCATTATCCGTCTGGAAGATAATTCGTGCCGGTTCTATTTTTCCCACTTCTTCTCGTACATGGCTTCGTAAATCTTTAAAAGATGAATTTTTGCCATTGAACCATTCTATACAATAATCCTCTAAGGCTTTGGCAGCCTTTTGGCAATCCTTTTCTGTAGAGACATTGGTAATTTGAGCAGGAGGAATTTTAATCACCCTTCGCATTGACTCCAAGCCGTAGTATTTTTGCTGCCACTGCCGGTAAATTTCCGGAAGTTTGGGAGCTGGAGGAAGCCGTTCATCTTTATACTGTTTGTAGGGAAGCTTACCCTCTTGTCCAATTTCAAGAGTAACCGGAAAACCTTGTTCAAAATCACCTTTGCCAATCTTAAATATTACTAGCTTGCTCATGATCGTTTAGGGTAATAGGGAATTAGGAAGGGGAACTCTAGGATGAGTAAATTGCAGTCATTTAAGCACCAGCATCAAACTATTGTCAAGAGATTTAGATTATAAAATGCTCTGTGATACTAATGCCGTCTAGAGCAACTTTGACACTGAATTGATCCCCAGGCTCGGCGGTAAACTTAAACTGAATGTAGTGATCTTGTTCTCTGGCTTGAACTTCAAAAAAAGGAGTGCCGGCTTCATCAAGTCCAATAAGTTGCAAAGCTGCCGGTAGATAGCTTTGGTTTCCCATTGGATACACACGTAAGAGAATTGCCAAACTGCGATCCGACTTGGGTAAAATGCCAACCATTAAGGCAACCCCACGCGCCGCTAACTGAAAGCCGAGATCCGCGACTTTTCTCACGCCACTTGCAGGATTGTTGGGATCGATTTCCCACAGAAGTTCCGCAGCTTCCCAACGAATTTCTTCATCCTCGGTGGTTTGCAAAATTTCGATTAACTCTTCTTTGGTTTGGCTACGCAATTTTAAAGTTCTGCGGCGAAATGCTGAAGCTAGGGTAAGTTCTTTTAACTCGAATTGTTCATTAATTGTTTGCCAACCCGTTTCAACAATACCCGTGAGCCAATTGCTCAAATTCACGAGTTGAAACAATGATTTTTGAGTCACTTGAGAAAATTCTGCGAAATAGTTAGGGAAGTCGGCAAGGGAGTATAACTCATTTAACGGTATGATTCCTTTTTTCTCGGCTACGCTTGGAGCAAATCCTAGCAAGATCGCTTGTTTCAGTGATTGATTAAGTTGCACAGCAATATAGGCAATTCGATCATTCCAAGCCTCCGCCGGCACTTGAAGAATGTCAGCATCGTGTAAAACTGGACGACATTCTAATTTTCCGAATTGTTTAATATTCAAATCTGCCACCTCCAGAAATTTTTGCATTAATCTAGGGGAACTATCACTTGTTTCTTGATTCGTTTCATATCCCATGCACTGACAATAAAAATTCACGGCATACATTGCCAAGGCATTGAGATAAGCTTGTTTGGCTTTCTGAGGGTGTGTCTGCTGCCGGCGATAGTGTTCAGCAAGCAAATGAGCCTCGAAAGATAGAGATACTGTAAAGGTTAAGGTTTTTGTTGGCAAATTCATTGTTTAAGGTTCCGTCTGTTTAATCTCAGCTTCACTGTAAATACTTCTGAAAATAAGGCATTAATTTATGCAATCGCCGATGAAAAAAACTACAAAGCGTTTGAACTGACAGATTATTCAATTCCAGAGAAATGTCTTCCCAAGTTTTTTCTTCGACAAATCTAGCAATTGCTATACATTGAAAGTTGGCTTGAGGATAACCTCGAATGAATTCAGTTTTTAAAAGATTTTCTGGATCGGCTTCCAGAAATTGCCGCAGCATCTCAGATTCAGAGACAATTTTTTCTGCTGGCGGTAATTCTTTGGAAATTAACTGGTCTAATTCGTTCAGAGAAATGACAATTTGCTCGCGTCTTCCATTATTAGAGTACCAGGCTTTGATAACATCTTGAAATCGCTTAGCCAGCAAATAGTTAACCCATGCCATTACGGCATACCCTGGATTATAGCGGTCAATTTTTTGACAAATCTCAAGTAAAGTCTTTTGGAGCGCTTCGTTATAAAAATCTTCATATAAATGAGGTAGCCATAACCCACTTTGAGGATGGCTAAGGCTGTCGGCTTGCAAAATTTGATTAACCAGTTTATTTAAAGCGAGTTGTCTTTGAGGACTTAAGGGTGGATGTTGTTTAGCTTCTAGTGCGAGTTGTTGAAGTCGCTCATCAAAATCATTGCCGGCTGGAACGTTGTCTCTCATTCATTCTCCATCTGCACCTGACTCAACGCAAACTGTATAAGGCTAATCGGATATTTGCAAATAATCGTGAGTGTCATCCAACTAGACAACAAAGCTATCCCCCAGGCGTAAAAGCTTTGCTTGTTTTTCTGGCTGTGCCCTAAACTTTTATGCAAAATGCTGAATAAATTCATAAAACTTTACGTTCAGCAAGTGAACCCAAAAAAATTACAGCATTTGCGTAAAACCTGATGGCTTTTTGCGAAATAAATATCTGTGCAGCCGGCAAACCTCAAAAAAGTTAGGCGATTTGCATAAAACCTTTTGGCTTTTTGCGAAGAACTTGTAACGCTCATCAACAAGTGCATTGAGAGTTGGGAGAGATAGAGCTTCAGCCATGAAAAATTATCGATTAGTTAAACAAATCCTTTTTGGATTAATCACTGTATTGGTTGCCGGCTTGATCGTCATTGCTCATGTCGCTGCACAAGATATGCCGTTTTACTGGGATTTCATCAACGTTAATATCGACGTTCAGTCAAACGGAGATATGTTAGTTACAGAAACGCAAAAATATGTTTTTAAAACCGCCTATCCAACCGAGCGGTATCGCTATATACCTTTGAATAAAGTCGATGAAATCGCAGAGGTAACCGTTCAAGAGCAGGACAAAACACTTTTTAGTCAAACAGGGATTGAAAATGACCAGCTTTGGATTCGCTGGCAGCATCCATTAAATCCACCTGAAGCTCGTACATTCGTCTTGAAATATCGAGTGATTGGGGGATTACAGGTTGATAATCAAAATACTCTAGTTTATTGGAAAGCAGTTTTTGCTGAGCGCAAAGCTCCGGTAAAAACTGCAACTGTTAAAGTTAACTTACCTGACTCTCTCTCAGGAAAGGGTCATGACTTTAGAAGCTTTGGCGTGCCGGCAATCGCTCGTGAACTGAATCCTAGAACTTTTGAGTTTGTTGCAAATCGTCCTCTTTCACCGGGAGAAGAATTAGAAGTTCAAATCGCCTTCCCTACAGAGATTCTCAACCTTTCTAAACCTCGCTGGCAACAAAGTAACTTCTTAGGAAATTTTGTAAAGTTTTACTTCCCCTATTGGTTCTTGACACTTCCCCTTACCGCTTTAGTTGCTGGAGTTTGTGCAAATAGCCTCAGGGAAAGGTGCTGTCCTGAATGCAAAGAATTTAAGCTAAAACGTACTAGCGAAGTTTTCATTTATCCAACTAGAAACTTAGCTGGAAGACGACGAGTTACCAAGCACTGCCAAAACTGCTCCTACCACAGCGAATATTATCAGACGATTTCGCCACCCTCAGAAAGCTATGGGGGTGGTGGCGGTGGTGGTGGCGGTGGCGGCGGTGGTGGCGGTGGTGGCGGTGGTGGCGGTGGTGGCGGTGGTGGCGGTGGTGGCGGTGGTGGCGGTGGCGGTGGCGGTGGTTAACTTGCATGATCGCGACTTACCCAGAGTCACGATCATGGCGGTTTTATACCATAATGCCCCGGATGCCAGCTATATCATGCCGATTTGATACCATAATGCCCCGGATGCCAGCTATGTGGTTATAGCGATTCTCACACATACTTATCCCCTCTGTAGCGAGAAGAAATATCAATAAGTTGCGTCGTGAAAAATGTAGGGCACAACCGGCTATGTTTAGAAATTGTTAGTTTTTAAAATACTTGTAATCAGTTGATTTTTGTGCTTACGAATCCCAAGTGCCGGCATTTTGAATGCCATACTCTTGTCGCAGAGAATTTAAGCCTCGATCCATCACGGTATTCGCATCAATATAAGCATCAATCTTTTTGCGAACTGTACCGCCTTGAGCAACGCCTTGCCAGTAAAATTGCCATACTTGCAAGGGATTGTAATAAGTAGCACCCCAAGATTTCCCGCGCAGCGACTGCCAAAGCAGTTCTAGAAATACAAAAAAACTCTGAGCGTAATAATACCAGGGTCTACGCCAAGTCAGGGCGCTGAGCAAAAAGCCTATTAGCCGCAATTCTTGGTCTAAAGTGGTGTTATAGCCGGTGACAACGTGCATGATATCGTGGCGCTGCAAGTCACGCCAGGGAATGCGAATTCTCCCCACCCAAAGGTCTTGATTTTGGACAAAATTAGGATTAGCTCGGTAATATTTTTCCAAACCCTGGCGCAGTGTCAAGCTTTTCGGGTTGCCGGTTGTATAGGGGTCAGGAGTAACAATTTCACTCATCAGGCAAGAATTTTTTATGATTTTTACTGTGCCGATTCTGCCCGGAGATTCTGTCAAAGCTAAACACCGTATGACAGTTTTAAAATTGTCCAGTAAAGGTTTAACTTTTAGCCCTGTTTCTAAATTTTTATAAAAAGCTTGGTTCTCAATCAAAGTCAGGTTTTTACTCGAATTTTAGCAGATTTATCAATGACCGGTTTAACAATTTGTTACAGGGCACAACGGGTGCCACTTGAGAAAACTGCCACAAGATTTGAAACTTTAACGGCTCATCTCTCTACATTCAAATCATGTTCACTGGGTTATTTATCAGCGGTTAAAGCTAAAACTCCGGAATTTTAGCCATTCCAATCGCTTGAAAATTTTTAACTCAGATAATTTCCTAGAAACCGCTTTACCTTTACTCGAATAATTTACTATGTACAGTGCTTACATCAACAGCATCGGTAAGTTTTTGCCTGGAAATCCAGTTAGTAATGACCAAATGGAAGACTACCTGGGTAAAGTTGGAGGACGCCCTTCTAAGGTTAAAAATCGAATTCTCAAAAGCAATGGTATTCAGCAGCGCTATTACGCTCTTGATAGGCAGCAAAATACCACCTGTCTGAACAGTCAAATGGCTGCTTATGCGGTGCGAGATGCCCTTTCTCACCTCGATCTAGAACCGACAGCAATTGATTTACTGGCTTGCGGCACAAGTTGGCCAGATTTATTGGTGCCGGGATTTGCCAGCATGGTACACGGTGAATTACCTGAATTCTCCCCTTTAGAAACGCTTTCTAGTCAGGGGGTGTGCTGTGCCGGCATGGCTGCTTTGAAATATGCCACTTCTCAAGTTCAGCTAGGGACAAAACGGGCAGCTTTTGCTGTGGCGTCTGAACTCGCTTCTCGCTTGTTTAAACACACTAATTTTGAAGCAGAGGAGGCGGTTAAATCAGGACAGCCGCTTTCATTTGATACGGAGTTTTTGCGTTGGATGCTTTCGGATGGTGCCGGGGCAGTTTTACTGCAAAATCATCCCAATGCAACAGGGATTAGTTTAAAAATTGAGTGGATTGAGCTAATTTCTCATGCCAATGCTTACCCGGTTTGTATGTATGCCGGCGTGGAAGATGCCACCGCTCAAAAAAGTTGGATGGATTATGCCTCTTATGTATCTGCGGCAACCGCAGGGGCAATCAACTTACGGCAGAATATTCGCTTGCTCGATAATGTGGTTAAATTAGGCGTTGAAGGTTGGCTGAAGTTAATAGAATTAGGTCGGGTTTGTCCTGAAGACATTGATTGGTTACTCTGCCATTACTCTTCGCATTTCTTTCGGGGTCAAATAGTTGAGTTGCTCGAAAAAGCCGGCTGCATGATTCCCGAAGAAAAATGGTTTACAAATCTCTACACACGGGGCAACACCGGCTGTGCTTCTATTTACTTAATGCTGGAAGAACTTTTCCACTCTGGCAAGTTGCAACCCGGTCAAAAAATCTTCTGCTTTGTGCCAGAAAGCGGGCGATTTACAACGGCTTATATGATGTTGAGTGTAGTTGATGCGTCTTCTGGGGTGGGAGTTGCGCCTGTGACATCGCAACCGGCATCGACTGCCCTTTTTGCAGCCGGCAAGGGAGGATCGGATATCTCTATTAATTGCTCTGAAACTACGCCACTAGACAACATCAAACTCGAAAATGAAGAGTCCCCGCAAGCTTATTTGTTGCGTGAGTTAGCGCAGGTTTGGTTAGGATTTGAGCGTCAAATTCGTTCAGTGCCAATTGTCCGAAAATTGCATCGCGGTGAATTTACCGTTGAAGACTATAAAGCATTGTTGCAAAACCTTCGTCCTCAAGTTGTGGAAGGCGCACGATGGATTGCTCGCGCTGCTTCAAATATGATAGATTTCCGCTTACGTTCCACCTTCATTGGTCATGCACAAGACGAGCATCGTGATTATCAAATGCTTGAGCGCAATTATGTCTCTGTTGGGGGAATTTTAGACGAAATTGTGCAAGCTGAGAAAAACATTGGAAGTGAAGCACTTTCAGCCTTTATTTTCCATCAGGCATCGCGAGACAATCCGGTGGATTTAATTGGAGCTATGTTTATTATTGAAGGTTTAGGAAATCAGCTTGCCGACCAATGGGCTGCTCAGATTAAACAAACGCTTGGATTGCGAGATGAGCAAGTTTCTTTCTTAGCTTATCACGGCACGAATGATGAATTGCATATTGGCAAGTTGGAAGCTTTAATTAATGCTGAATGGATGACAGAAGAAATTGCCCGCCGCATTGTGAAAACCGCTCAAGTAACGGCTCGTTTGTACTTGCTGCAACTGGAGGAAATCCGCTAATGGAAAATTTTAATTATGAGACGGTTGTGGGTCAACAAAATGCTGAACTCACGACGACTACAGAAGCAACAGAAATTTATACTCCCCAAACCCGTGATCGCAGAAACCCAAATACTTGGGACACGCTTTATTTAGATGGTGCAATTCCCGTGAATCCCGTAGCGAAAGCTTACATGATTCAGGATTTGCAAAGCTGGACTCGCAACTATTTGCTCATCCCTATAAAGTTATTAGCGAATATCATGCTGGCAGTCATTATGACGGTTAAGCGATTACTGCCATTTCAATTTAATGCTTACGGGCTGATGCACAAATCGGCAGCATTTTTCCTTAACAATTTTGTCTCACCGACAGCGTGCTATCTCATCGTAAGACACATCTGCATTGGTTCTAATATTATCAATTTTTTGATTGATAATGGCCCTGATCCAACGATGGAAAAATCCGCCCTTTATCCTCGCAATGTTGACGATTTGGCAGACGATGCCTTTCTGGAACATGACCTGATTCTCTACAATTTTGTTTTAGATTATAATGAGGCGGAGCGAGCAAAGCCCCAATGGCTTCAGCAAGTCAAACAGCGGGGCATTAAGTACGATAGTATTGAGCCGGTGAGCGTAGAAATTGACTTTCACAGCCGACGTTGGCTAAGGATTCTCGATTTAGAATCTGCTATTGAATTGTTTAAAGTCTTTTACTCGCTGTGTTTAACCAGCGATGAATTTGCCAGAGCGGTTTTGTCGCTGCAGCTAGATGAAAATATCGGGGTTTACATTGGCAGGCTCACGGACGATTATGACTGGCATCATGTCATAGCTAATCGTCATCCCCTTGCCCCTAACAGTCCTTTCAATGCGGCTCGTGACTTATTTTTGCACGGCATCATCAGTGAATATCTCTACCGCTATTTAGAGCTTCGCAAACAGCTAAGTTCCTAGCAGTTAATGTGCCGATTGAGATTGAGGGAGAGGAATTTATATTGAGCGGCTGTGTTTATCTGCGGTTAATCAATCCAAAAAATCAACCTTTATAAAAAGTAAGAGCATCGGATTCCGGAACTGATTGCACGGAATCCGATGCTCTTACTCTCAGGTGAAACTTAAAGCATCGAGAGTTCGCCTACCACATCCAAACGCTTAAAATCGTTTAGACTCATGTAGGTTTCTGAAAGCATTTCTGCCATCGAAGGAGTAATCCAACCCATTTGCTTGAGTAAGTGAATCGCGACCGCATATTTTGCCCGCTTGGCACCGTCGATCGCCTTGATCGCCAAACCCATGCCTTCACCCACTCTGCCGATGCACTGAATTCCTTCAGCGCCAGATTTACTCACCAACTCTCCCTCAGTCAAGCGCATCAGTTGGGTATCAAACTCGCCTTCTCCCGCCACCATGACTGGATGATGCGTCATAGCGCGGACAATGCGCTCCATATCCAAATTACTGCCAGACGCCAACTGAGCGTAGAGGGACGCCATTTGCGCCAGTTGCATAAAATAAGTGGGTGCGCCGCAGTCATCTCGTGCGCTGATAAATTCGGCTGCCGGCATCCGCAGCAGTTCGGCAACTTTCGTCAAAATCAGTTGCTGCACGGGATGGTTGCGCTGCAAATAAGAGGTGAGTGGCCAATTTCGCTGCCGGCTGACTGCAAGCATCCCGGCGTGTTTGCCTGAGCAGTTGTATTCCAACCGGCTGCGTTTACCTTCTGGAATCGGGCATTGCAGCGCTGACGGATCAACATCCGCTCGCCAGAGGATGTTAAAAGCTTGCCGCGATTGCTCAATAGTCCCTTTGTGGGAGCTACAGATAATCGCCAAGTCTTTGTCGGTTAAGCCGAAGCGTTCGAGGGTGCCGGTTGTGAGCACTGCCAGGGCTTGAAACGGCTTCAGGGCCGACCGGACAAAAGCGGCAGTTTCCGCATTGCCGGCCACAGATAAAACGCGTCCCCGGTTGTCACATACGACGGCCTGGACTTGATGCTTCGATTCAATAATGCCTTCGCGCAACAATCTGACTTCCAGTTGTGCGGCTTGAGTTCGTTTTCCCATTGTCATGGGTTAGACTTTATCACTTGAGGGGACAGGAAAATTATCAATTAAGAATTAAGAATCAAGAATTAAAAATTCATTCAAAACTTAAAACTTAAAAATTGCCAAGTTAGGCTACCAACAACGATTGCGAGTGCCAAAAAGCCGAAGGTGCGATGGAGCCGGCCTAGAATCGGTTGGACTTGGTGGGTGACAACCAGCCGGTCTCGCAGCAGCATTTCCGGGTTTTTTTGCCAGCACTGACCGTCATACCACCCGGACTCTTCATACGCAACCGTAGAATTGAGCAGGCGATTTCGCACATACCACCAGCCTAAATACAGCCGCAGCAGCACCAGTGCCAGAATGAAACTGGCACCGGCTGCCCCGCTGAGGATAAATTGGCCAAGATACTTCTTTGGGACAAAACTGGATGCCGCCACCGGCCCAGAAATTGCCCAACTGATGCCCCATACCCAAGCGATCCCCGTTAAATAACCCCGCAGATCGCTGATTCCCCAGCGAAAAAACCAAGATTCTTTTAGTTCTTGATACTCATTGAGCGGTTGCTGTTCGTCGGGGACGGGGCATACAGACACAGAAGTATCCTTCATGGCGCTACTCTCTCCCTTGGCCGGCTGCTGAAAATTCTATCCGTTCGGCGTGGCCCCAAAAAGCCTCTAGATTGTAAAATTCTCGTTCCTTCGGCATCAAGACGTGAACAATCACTTCGCCGTAGTCTAGCAGCACCCAACTGCCCTCTGCTTGCCCTTCAACACGCAAGGGAAGGCGCTGCCACTCTATTTCTATCTTGTCTTGCACAGACTGGGAAATTGCCCGTACCTGCACCCTGGAAAAGCCGGTAGCCATGACAAAATAATCTGCCAGGTAAGACACTTCTGCCACTCCCAGCAAAACAATATCTCCGGCTTTGCGGTCATCTGCCCCTTGGGCAGCCGTCATGGCAATGGCTCGACTGGTATCTGAGTTGAGCGTGCCGGTGTTAACTAAATCGACTTTGGAATAATCTGACATTAAATCTCCAAAATCAGTATCTGTGGTAAATTCATGCTTGATGTTAATAACATCCCTAAATAATTCGTTGAAAGCGGGCCGAGCGATTTAAACATTCTATTCTGCCTTATTTCCCCACACAAATTATGCAGAAATGCAGCGATTTTCAGGGCTTGTGACTTTCTGCCCCTGAAGGGCTGTCAGCTGCAAAGCCCAGTTTCGGGTCAGTATGGTTCGGGGGTGAATCATCTGACGGGTTTCTAACAAGAATCCTAGCGAATAATCGCTGGTTCGCCAAACTGCTTGATAGAGATTTTGCCGGCTCACTTGCCGCATGGCGTTGAGTTCCGCTGTGTCCCCGCGACTGGGTTCTAAACTATCAGCGACAAACACCGCACAACAAAGCAAACTCATCGCCGGCTGGCCTAATGTGTGGTTGCGGATAGCTTGCAAGACTTCCGGATCTCGCACCTCAAACTGATCCCTAGCGACAATGGCACTGACATCAGCATGGAGCAAATGCGGATTGGCTTCTAAGACTGAGTCTATCTCCAATCCTTCCTCCCGCGCCATCCCCAACAGTTTTTGGGGCTTAAAATATTTCGCCAGATCGTGCATTAAGCCGGCTTGCGCTGCTTTTTCGGCATCAAGACCGTGATGACCGGCTAGCTCAACCGCCATTGCTTCCACGCCCAGAATATGTCTCAGGCGAGGCGGGGGAACGTTATCTGCTAACCAGGCTAAAACCCGATCTCGCATCACATTGGATAACTCCTTAAGCTCATCAAGGATAAAGTTAAAGCTGCTTATAAAGCGTTTTTGTATATTTTTCTTTCATTTTAGCCAAAATTTCTCGGAGAGTGTTTGCTTTGCTTTAAAAACAGCAGCATTGATTTAAGTATTTTAACGTATTTTCTCTGCCGGCCCGCGTCCCACCGACTCACCACAGCTTAGACTGATTTGCAGTAGAGTTGCACCCGATTTTCCCCGTGAAGGTCAAAGGCGGAAATAACCTGACAATTTCGGACGCTGGTTGCCAATTTGACCTTCAACTCCCCGCCCCTATTGCGCTTGTCATGCTAAGGAAGGCCAACTCATCCTTCTCCCATTCCCTATTTGCCGACACTAGCTTTTACCGCCTCAAACAATGCTTCATAGCGATCTAAAGCTTGCTCAAATCCATAATGTTCAATGGCGTGCTGCCGGCCTTGACGACCGAGCGCTTCAGCTTTATCGGGATTCTTGTACAAGTCGAGAATGGCCGCTGCCAATGCCTCTGCGTCTTCTGGAGGAACGACGATGCCGCCGCCGCTTTCCTTAACGGCTTTTGCCGCAGTGCCGGTGGCGGGAACCGAGGCCACAATCGGGCGACCACTGGCAAGATGCAGGGGAATCTTGGACGGCATATTGAAGGAAATTACATTATGCTTTTGCAAGACTAACGCTACATCAGCCCCCGCCAGCAGATCCGGCAAATGTTCGCGGTCTTGAAATGGCAAGAGTAAGACGGGAGGCGCACCACAGGCTTTGCGATAATCGCGCAATTCATGAATGGCGCTGGGTTCTCCCACAATCACAAAGGCAATCTCTGGAATATGGCGCAAGCGGACGGATGCCTCAATGACAGTTTCTAAGCCTTGGGTGAGTCCTATATTGCCAGAGTAGAGCACCACAAATTTATTGTTAAGCTGATGGGCGGCGCGGAACGGGTTGTCTTCTTTGGGCATCGGGCGGATGAAATTAACATCCACCCAGTTGGAAATTTTGACAATTTTACTGGCCGGCACTCCCTTGCCAATCAAATTATCCACAAACCCATCAGCAATCACGCTGATCGTGTGGGCGTTGTGGTAAGCAAATTTTTCCAGAGATTCAAATACGCCAATCATCGCCTTGTTTTTGAGCAAACCCACATGGACAGCGGCTTCTGGCAGAATGTCTTGAACATTAAGCACAACAGGACACTGACGAATCCACCCCAACATACTTGCCGGCACACCAATGGGCAGGGGTGGCACAGTGGCTAAGATGACTTCAGGCGGCCAACTTTTGAGGGCGTGTACCATGCTCGTACAGACAAAACTGGCATCCAGCAATATCCGGTCTAGCAGGTTAGGATGCGGCCCACGAATCCACAGGGTGCTGCGCTGGATGGTGACATTGTTTCTGCGTTCGGTCATATACCACCGGCCTTGGTAGCCTTGGTAGATTCTGCGTTCTGGATAGTTGGGCATCCCGGTGACGACGCGCAGTTGATGGCCTCGCGCCACTAAACCTTCTGCCAGTTCGGTCATCAGGGGGGCGATGCCGATCGGCTCTGGGTGGTAGTTGTAGGAATAAATTAAAATACGCATTGTCTGTAATCTATACCCGGTTGGCGGGGAAAGTGCTTGACTCAGTCTATATGGGGAGTGGAGGATTGAGTATGCGGCTGCGACTATCATGCCTCCTCTGGGTTCTGCCGCAGCAAGCTTGCGAATTGTATTAATTTTTATCTATTTATGTTTAACAATCAGTAGTTATTAATAGGCAATCGGTTATTTGAAGAAGACGTGGTAATTTGGGAGTTAAACTCAGGCGTTTGAGATCACCTGTATTTACCAAACTGCACTGTGAAAGAATGGTCGGTTAACGGAGAGAGGGCCGGCATCAGCGCTGGCTCAGACACGATGGCCGGTGTAGTGCACGCTCTAGGGGCGTTTAATTGCTCCAGAAACTGAGTTGCTCAGGGCTAGAGGCACAGACTAGAAGATTTGCGGGACATCGCCATCGGCAAACCCTCAGTGGCGAATAATGTTAAGAAAATCCTAGCTTAGTCCAGTGGGTCGGCACTCGGTTTGAGAGCTGTTGAATGCTTCTAGAGAGAGAGATTAACGAGCGGGGCCGATCACGCATCTGGAAAATCGCTTTAATGATAGCAGTATGATTCGCAACCAAACTCCAACATTGGAGCAACCTAAAAGAACAGAATCAAAGGAGCCTGCGATGATTTTTTCTCGTTTGCATAGAATTTTAGCGCCCCTGCTACTGTGTGTTTTGCTGCTGGTGACGGCTTGCACTGAAGCCAAAGCGCCCTCTCGCTGGGATGCAGCCCAACAAACCAGCACGCAGAAGCAACGCCCGCAGCAGCCCAAAGATGGGGCTGTCCCTGGCCAACCTGTCGCCGGCAAACCTGTAACAGGTGGCAACTTCAATAAATTCTTCCCCAAAGGCAGCGCCGGCTACAGCACGGTGCCGGCTCAGGAAAAAACCGGCTTTGCTGAGTATAAGTTGAACCAAGGTGGCAAAAATGTTGCCATGCTGTCTATTAATGACCTGGCCAATAACCCCACTGCCGCTCAGAAATTCCAGCAACCCAGCAAAACCATAGCCGGCTATCCTGCGGTCAACCAGGGGAATAACATCACGGCCCTTCTTGTCGGAGGTCGTTACCAAGTCAAGGTGCAATCCCGCGATCCCTCTTTTACCCCTCAAGATCGCGAAGCTTGGCTGCAAAAATTTAACCTCAGTGGCCTTTCCCGGCTCAAGTAATTTTAGGTGTAAGCGGTTAGTTGTCAGTTGTTTAACTGCACTGACAATGTTCTCGCATTTCTAAACCTGACTTTGCTTCGCTTACAAAACCCAAACAAGGAGTTGAAAATGAGCAAACCGATTTTTGAATTGGTTGATGAACTGCCAACTAGCAACATGACCACGTTTGTCCTAAAGTCGCTCGATTTTGCCGTGCCCGGTCAGTGGGAAAATGTTGTCGGTTTTACGAATACCATCAGGAAAGTTACGGGTGAAACTGACGAAGACTTGATTCAACAAATTGGCGAACGTGCCATTTTTCTTTACAACGATAAGTCACAAGGCTATCAACGGGCGATGTGGCTTTACCAAACGGTTGACAGAACTGATAGAGCTTTAGGTGCAGCAGCGCTGGCTAATAAAGTTGGTGAAAAAATTCCCTTATTAGGTTTGTTAAACCGAGTCACTCCGAAAGCAAATAAAGCGCAAGCGATTGACTTAACTATTAAGCTGGTTGTTGAGTTGGTGGCTTTTTGTCAAATCAACGGTATTCCTGGTGATAGTATTGGCGATTTTGTAGCATCCTTGGCTGACTACAGTGGCGAATCTTTAATGCGGATGGCTGCTTTAGTTTGCATTGATGGTTTAGTTCCTCTCGGCCCTGATTTTATCCTGCAAGCACAATCAGCTATTTCTGGGATGAAGCCGGCGGAGTTAGAAGAAAATCAGACATTCCGGGATGTTAATGATTTGATTCCTGGGAACAATTCCGCTAGCAAGTTGGGCTTTATTGGCGAAAGTTTTAATTCAGTCACCGGCTGGATGAGCGGTTTTGTTTCTTCTCGCGGTTTGACGCCAGACAAGGTGGTTAGCAATTTGCAACGGTTTGTTGAAATTTCTAATGATAAGTTGGACTATCTCGGTGCGTTTCTCGACGTGAGTACCAACTATTACGAACACACCGGCACTCAAACTTTGGCGCGTCGCTTAATTGAACGCGCTGTGGCTGAGATTTAGGAATCTGGTTCTGTAACCTCCTCTCCGGGTGCGGGGAGGGGGATTTTTTTTAACCGCAGATGCACGCAGGTGAAACTGGAATCTGCTACGCTCGTCATTCAAGTTCCACCTGCGGACGCAGATAAACACAGATGGGTTAAGGGTTGGTGTTTAACATAATTTTTAAGATGAACTCGATATCAAGGGGGATAATTTTATATGGCTGCGCGGGTGGCAGCCCCAAGCCCCTACCCCTTACGAGGAAAAGAAATGGAATTTGAACCACTGGATGATGCTGAAAATGTCGTTTCAATAGAAGGGGAAGAAGGCAGGCCACTTGTTAAGCAGCTCGGTAAAAAGCTTTTAATAACACCAGATTTATTTGCGCGCTTTAATGAAGTCTTAAGCACTTACACAGGCCCGCAGTGGATGGCAGAAGGAGTAAAAGTTAGACTCCTAAAATTAGGAAATCTGCAATGGGTCACAGGAAGGATGAGGTTCAGAATAATTATTGAATTCTGCCCTGATGAACCCGAACCCTCTCCTACCTCCGGGTTAGAAGAGTTCCGTCAATAACCCCACTTCCTCATAGACCGGCTTGCCTGCGCTAAGCATGAACGATGCCCCGATACATCTCCAGAAATCTCCCCGACGAGTCATTGATTTCTGGCTAATTCTTCTAGCGCAACCCTAGTCGCACAAACCCTAGATTTACCCCAATCTCTAACTTAAGTCAGTCCCCAAGTAAACGAAACCGCTCTAAAATTTGGGTTTAGTAGCATTGAGGTAGAGTAGATGTCATCCCAATTGAATCCTGATTCAGCAGAGCTTAAGGTACAGGGAACCACGTTGTTTGATCGCACTTTTCGAGACAGTGATGGCAACATTGTCATTGCTCAGATGCCCAATCTGCCGCTTCTAGTAGGGTTGGCAGCCACCCTACTTCAACTTGTCCTCCCCAGCGGCAATTTGCAGACAGGATTTGATTTAGTGGGGTTCGGTGCTTTGTTCACCTGGGCATGGCAGGAGTTGTTTGATGGGGTCAACTACTTCCGTCAGGCGCTCGGATTGGTGGTGCTAGGGGGCATGATCGCGCTCAGGCTCCATATCATCGGTTGAGCTTGAACCGGCAACTTCCTCTTTGTAAGAGAGACACTCTTCCAACTACGTTACAGGGTGTGAGTAGCAGTCGAACAAAAATGTAACGCCGGATTTTTTTAACTGTAGATGCACGCAGGTGAAACTGGAATCTGCTACGCTCGTCATTCAAGTTCCACCTGCGGACGCAGTTAAAGGCTGATAGGTTATGGTGGCGGAGATAAATTGGCTAGTGGGGATTTTGGCTAGTGGTTTATTCTTCAAAATGCTCTGTTTTGCCTTCTTCATATTGAATGCCCCATTCGTGGATGGAATTGAGAACGGGTTTGAGTGATTCTCCTAAGGGTGTGAGGGAGTATTCCACTTTGGGCGGGACTTGTAAATAAACTTGCCGGTGAACGATTCCATCTTGTTCCATCTCTCGCAACTGCTGAGTGAGCATCTTCTGGGTGATGCCGTGCATTGCGCGATGTAATTCCCCAAAGCGTTTGACTCCTTGAAATAATTCTCGAAGAATTAATACTTTCCAGCGTCCCCCAATGACTTTGAGGGCGGTTTCCACTGCACAGGTGGGTTTCTCGCTGTGAGCGCGGCTTTCCATGTTTTTGCTCCTTAGTATCTTTTTGGGTAGTATCTTACTTTAAAGTGCATTCTTTACATTAAAGCTGTACCTATTCTACAGTGTATATAGAAAAAAGCAGGGGGCGAGGAAAGTTACAAATACAGCCTAAAACCTGCAAGGAATATTTGAGGAAAATTTATGAATAAATCCGCGAAAAATTACGGCAAATTTTCTTTTTTGTAACGGTGCCAACACTCAACTTTAAACTAGCGATGTGTTGAGGGTAAGTGGTTAGGAGAAATGATAGGCCGGCGAAGGTAAATTCTCGCAAAACTCCTAACCAGGCTCTAGGGTCGGTGCTATTGGGCCGGCACTCTTGAAGAGACATTCAAATCATGAGGAGGCGACAGTGATTACACTACGGAAATCTGAAGAACGGGGACACGCAAATCACGGTTGGCTGGATTCTTATCACTCATTTTCATTCGCCAATTATTACGATCCCAATTTCATGGGATTTAGGGCATTACGAGTGATTAATGAAGATTGGGTGGAACCCGGTAGAGGTTTTGGCACGCATCCTCACAGAGACATGGAAATTATTACTTATGTCTTGGAAGGGGCGTTAGAACACAAAGATAGTTTGGGAACCGGCTCGATTATTCGTCCGGGTGAGGTGCAAAAAATGACTGCCGGCACCGGGGTAACTCACAGCGAATATAACCCTTCTAAAACTGAGTTGGTGCATTTGCTGCAAATTTGGATCGTACCTGATCAAAAAAATTTACCGCCAAGTTATGAGCAAAAAACCTATTCAACGGCAGAAAAGCGGAATCATACCAAATCCGGTTATGACAGACACCCTACAGATAGACCAAATCCTCTTGGAGCAAAGGTTTTGGCTTAGGTGAAAGGAGTTATACCAAAAAGGATTTGGTATCAGTTGCGTTTGATTGCATCCCCAGAGGGTCAAGACGGTTCAGTGACGGTTCATCAAGATGCCAAGTTGTATGCGAGTGTGCTTGATGCTGGAGAAAAGATTGTTCATGAACTTAGCCCAAACCGGCACATTTGGGTACAGGTAGCGCAGGGTGAAATTACGGTGAATGGTTTGTCTCTCAGTGCCGGTGATGCTGCGGCAATAAGTGAGGAAAATCAGGTGGTTGTCATGGCGAATACAGCCTCAGAAATTCTGTTGTTTGACTTGGCATAGAAATATGTTGCCGACAACTCCTTTACCTGTCGCTTATCGGTAGCAAGCGCTTCGATTAATGCAGCCGGTGGTTTCCTGGGATTGCAAAAATCCAATGAACAAGCTGCTGCCGATAAGCATACATACAGTGTAAGATTCTGTTATAAACTGATTTACTTTTACCGTTTTCCTTACTACAATCAAAGGGACTGACCTATGACTTACACGCCCAAAATTTTAGCATTTGCCGGCAGTACCCGCAGGGATTCTTACAACAAAAAGCTGGTGAAGGTTGCTGCACAAGGCGCACGATCTGCCGGTGCTGAGGTCACTTTTTTGGATTTGCGTGATCTCCCTTTGCCTCTCTATGATGAGGATTTAGAAGCTGAACAAGGAATCCCTCAAAATGCCCTGAAGTTGAAAGAATTAATGATGGATCATCAGGGATTTTTAATTGCTTCTCCTGAGTATAACAGTTCTCTGTCAGCCGTTTTGAAAAATGCCATTGATTGGGCTTCACGTCCGGCTTCTCCAGATGAACCAATGCTGGCTTGTTTTTCGTATAAAGTTGCAGCAATTATGAGCGCTTCACCGGGAGGAATAGGAGGTATGCGCGGCTTAGTGCATTTGCGTTCACTTCTGGGCAATATTAAAGTGATTGTGCTTCCCGATCAAGTTGCTGTTCCCAAGGTTCATGAAGCTTTTAATGCAGACGGAACAATGAAAGATCCTCAGCAGCAAGCTTCTATTGAGAAGTTGGGTGAAAATGTGGCAAGAATGCTGTCAAAATTGAACGGTTGAAGTTTCTAAGTTTTTTGTTGTGATTAAGGGCAAGCCGGCGTAAAGAGCGCGTTTTCTCTTAATCGCACTTTGTCATAATTTAATAATTTTTTAAAGGAAAAGTTGTTAAAGCCGGCGCAGTTCAACTATCCATTTCTTCCTTCTTAGTTCACTTTTTCCACAGATGGTTTCAGCTTAGGAACCACTGGCTTTTTTCCGGGTGGTTTCAAAATTTTGTCTAGAAGCATTTTCTCAATAACTAGACTGCTTAAGATTTTAGCGCCATGTGGAGTCAAGTGGACACCATCATTGGCTTTTACATATCCTCGCTTACCCGATTTATCGGCAAGGATTGGAGCAAACTTGCCTCCAACAGAAAACTTTTCCCAAGAAGAAATATATTCAATTTTCGGATGATTTTTACTTACCTCTCTATAAATTTCATTAAAAATCAAGAAAAATTTACTATAACGAGGCTTGCTAGAAATAGGTTGTCCGATCCAGTAAACTTTTCTGACTGGAGGTGAAGAAACTAATTTTGCATACTTTTCTACTCTTTCTCGATAGGCTTGTTTCCATTCAGGTGTCAGTACGCGCCTGTATTTACCTTGAAAGTCTGTTATGTCTTGATCGTCATTTCCCCCAAACATAACAACAAGCACATCTGGTTTATAAGCTTTGATTAGTTGGTTCGTTCTAGCATACCAGTCGTAATAATCTATTCTATTTAAGCCGGTAGAGATTTTATAGTCAATTTTCGTATAACTTATTTTATAAGATTTTTGCAGAGTGGACTGAAGTTGAACTCCAACATCAAGCACTATCGAGTCTCCCACAACTAAAAAGCGAGAATAAGGTTTTTCCACTTTGCTTTTGGGGATTGTCGGCTGTTTATTTGGTTTTTTTATGTCTTGTTTAGGCTTATTATCCGCGACTTGCTTGGGTTTGTCTTCCGGCAGGTTTTCTACAGCAATATTTTCTAAGGTTGTATTAGTTTGATCAGTGTTAACATCTTTGATTCTGCTCCAAAACGCTTGTTCATTTTTTCTGTAGTTCTCGATTTTTAACTGATCGGCGGCTTGTTTAATTTGAGGACTGGCAAATTTACTGGATGCTAAGCTTTTTATAAATAAAGTAAAATTAGAAAAAATCAAAATTAGGGTAGCTGAAGTAACAATCAGTAAAAAATCGCGGTCTTTCATATATTTTAAAAGTTAAAGTAAATAAAAGGTGGAACCGTGTTTGGGCCAAGCATTAGAATAGAATATACAAGCAGGGAAACTAAAACAACTTGAAATACTAAGCTTTTAACTGAAAGTACGGTTAAAAACAGCTTATTTAACTGATTTCCGTAAAAGTTGATTAGGCCAACAATTGCAATAACCAAGTATAGTTGCCAAAAATTAAATTGAAAAGTGTTAACTTCTGAATGAATAATTCCGTCGAGGAAAATAACAGCGCTTTCGGAACTGCTACTGTTGAAAAATATCCAGCTACAGGTGATGAAGCAAAATGTGATAACCCAGTAAAAAATTGGAGCAAGTGAAGAAACAAAAGGAATTTTGGTAAGGCAAACAAATTTTGATAAATCTTGCCACAGATGATTCACAATTAATCCTAAGCCATGAATTGCGCCCCAAACAATAAAATTCAAACCGGCACCATGCCAAAATCCACCGAGTAGCATTGTCAACAACAAATTTATATATTTGCTAAACTTACCATTTTTGTTACCTCCTAAAGGAATATAGACATAATCTCTCAACCATTCAGAAAGACTGATATGCCATCTTCTCCAAAATTCTTGCAGGCTTAAAGCGCGGTAAGGCATATTAAAGTTTGGGATAGGTTTAAACCCCAGCAAACAGGAAATTCCATTTGCTAAATCTGAATAGCCGCTAAAATCTACATAAATTAAGCAAGAATAGGAAATTGCTGCCAAGCTCAGATCGATGCTGGAATATTGCTGAGGCGAGAGGAAAGGAAGTTGAGTAAAATTAAATAAAAAACTAGATAAAGTGTATTTCTTAAATAATCCTGATAAAATTAAAGTCATAGCTTCTTCAATTTGATAATCATATTTATCGGGACTATTGAGTTGAGGATAAAATTCTTTTGCTCTAGCAATTGGCCCTGAAGTTATTTGAGGAAAATAGGTAATGTAGACGGTATAATCCAGAAAACTAGGGCATTCAAGTTTTTGATAATAGCAATCTACTAAATGAGATATTATTCTAAAAGTATAGAATGAGACGCCAACGGGAGCAATAATTTGCAATAATTGAAAATTCGATTGAATATGAAGTGTACTTAAAAAAATGAACAAACTGTCTGTAAAAAAATTGTAGTATTTAAACACTCCTAAAAATCCAACATTAAAAGTCAAACCCATTATTAAAAATATCTGTTTGTCGTTAGTTACAAACAAAGTTTGAAGAAACAAATAATTAACTATCGTAGTCGTTATTAGCAACGCCAAAAAAGATACATTCCAAAATGAATAAAAGATTAAACTTGTTACGAGTAAAAATATTTTATACGAAACGACTTTTCTTTTTAAGAAAATTGCAATTATGAAACTTATAAGGAAAAATACTAAAAATTGATAAGTTGTAAATAACATAACTTCAAGCAATTGCTCGTTTTAGGCAAAATAACTTTTAGGAATTAATAATTGATGCCACTTTATTTTTAAAGAGGGTTGATGCTATAGGTTGCAAGAATTAATATGCAGAATGAACCCTGAGTGCGCCAGTGGTAAGACGAGTGTAGCAAACTATAGCAAGAATGCAAGAATACCCGTAACCCCGATAGGGGATTTTAGGGGGATAAGGGACGTAATTGCTCAGGTTAAGGTTTTACCGGCCAAACCGGCATCATGTAAATTTCACCCCATTGCAACCGCCACAGTCAGTGCTTAACCGGCAACTGATTACCTTGAAAGTGCGTATTTAGATCCGTCGTAGCACCAGGTTGCTACAGCATCAGGTGGAACTGGAAAATTGAGGCAAGGCAGTCCATTTTGTACCCGGTTAGATACTGTGATATTAGATTCGGTTAGATAGACTCCCAACACTCGCTGAAAAGTTTGGCCGGCAGGAATATACCCCACATGAAGGCATCCCGTCGCACCACAAAGATTCGCACTTTTGAATTCAATAAGATAGAGGGGGACTTGTTGACCCGGTTGCCGTACTGTTTCGATGGTGGTTTTATCGGGTTCAACCTCACTGGAAGCATTTTCAGAAATGGCTTGTTCGATTAAACCGGCAGGGACACCTTCTTCCTCTTGCCACTGTGCCGTTGTGTATGACTGTAGGCCAAGCAAAAACAGTGATGTTAAGGATACCATACCTAAAAGCTGTTTTGTTTTTAACATATTTGCTCAAGTTTCTTTCAGGGTGATCTATGGCAATTATTTTAAGCGGCAAATGCGTGTTTAGTTGAAACCGGCTTTCAAAAAAGTTTAAAGAAAGTTAAAGCTTGAGGATTTAATACCGGCTCTTTCTTCTCTCATGTTTAACTCAGGTAAGTCCCTGTCTAGCGCACTGCCGGCTTTGCCGTACTCTAACCCAAGTCACCTTTGAGCTACAACATTGTAAATCTTTGACTTTGCCCTGTGTCAGATGAAGCTTTAAAGTTTTAATAAATCTTATAAAAATTGGCAAATTTATCATGTTTAATTGAGGTAAGACGCTGAGAGCGTATTACCAGAGCGCCTGAACCCAGGTAAGCAAATTCGCTGCCGGTGTAAAACTAAAGGAGAAGAAATGCTTAAGAATATCTCAAAACTTGATAGCCATCGGATAACTGTAGTCAGAAAACAGATAATTTCCGTTATTCTAATCGCCATAGGGCTTTTATCAGTCCTCTCTACTCCCAGCCTAGCGGCACCGGAAAACATCGATTGCGCTAAACCCACATCGGAAGTCGAACTCAAATATTGCGCCGGCTTGTCTTATGAAGCCGCAGACAAACGTTTAAATGAGATTTATCAGCAAGTCATTTTAACCTTAAGCCCCGATAAAAAAAATCAACTCGTTGAGATTCAGCAAACTTGGATTAAATTGCGAGACGGCACCTGCAACTTTGAAACTTATCTTTACCGAACCTCAACAGGATATGGAAATGCACTCCTCCAATGCCTTGAACGACTAACAAGACGACGCACTGCTACTTTAGAAGAGTATCTATCTTTTCGAGGCGGCACAAATCTCCCGAAAACTTTAAACCTTTTGACAAAAAGGGAAAATATTAAAAAGCAACAAACTTTATTCAACGAGTCAAAAGGCTCGTGAGATGCTGTCAATTTGACAGTTAACGAAAAGGTGATGCTCGAAAATTATCGTGCTCTTAAACACTAGACAAAATCATGCTTAGAAAATTCAGAACTTCCGCCATTTTGGCAATCTTTGCACTCTTATCATTCTTAGCAAGTTTAAGCATTGCGGCATCAGGAAACATAATTGCCCAAAACATTGATTGCAAGAATGCAACAACTACGCGAGATATGATAACTTGTTCTACTCAGTCTTATCAAGCCGCTGATAAACAGCTAAATGAGGTGTATCAGCGCGTCCTTCCGGTGGTAAGTGGGGAGCAAAAAGACCGGCTCATAGAGGTGCAGAATACATGGATTAAGTTTCGCGATAGCAGTTGCGGTTTTGAAATCCCTGCTTCACCAGACGGACGGGAATATCCAATTTATCGCAATGGATGTTTTGAAAAGCTGACAAAAGAACGCACGGAAGACTTACAAAAGTATCTGACTCAACTCAATGATTTTGATCCCGCAAAGGCACCCAATAATAATTCTCCAGTTGGAACTCTCCCAGATGGAAATTATCGCTATGTCACTGCTCAACTCTCCTCAAAAGTTGTTAGTGATGAAGAATTATTGAAAGCCGGAGGTTTTTACTTTTTATTCCGTAAAAAAGGAAATCAGATTTTTGGTTATTACAATCAAATTGACTCAGGAAACACAATTTGCATTGACGGCAAGGTGAATGGAAATACTGTAGCCGGCCAAGCGGTAGAAACTTCTGAGCCACCTTTTAACACGAAAGAAACAGTGATTAGCACCGGCGAACAATTTGTGAAGTGGGATCTGGCGAGAAATTTAGATGTTCGTCGGGGTCAAAAGGTGGGCAATAAGATTCGATATAGAAGCGCTTTGTTGAATCTGAAGAATTTTAATCGCATCAACGCCGGCAGTCAACAACCACCGAGAAGCTGTTAGTAAGTTATGAAGATTGGAGATTGAAGACGGAATTAGGAGTCGAGGTTGTTCACGATTCTTTTGTTCCGTCTCTCTTTCGCCGGCTCAAATTAAATCTCAAATGATTCGCTTTCGTGAGCTGTCCATTGTCGCTGAAACCGTTCGGAGATAAACGGACGGACAATAAACTTAGGCGGACTGCCATCCTTAACATCAATTCGTAAAAAAGAATAAGGCCGGCGCTTTTTGGAACTGTGTCCGTTGCGACCAATAAAAAGCTGGGATTCTGCGACTTTTAGCATATTTTTGCCTTCAGTTTCCCAGAAAGTTTCCATCAAATCTGGCCCTTCTTCTCGCTGCCGGCGCAGACTATAACCACTGCCACCGCAAACAATCCAATTAAGATGAGAATCCGCATGGCCGGTGTCGGTGGAACGAAGATATTCCAAGCAGTGAGCGTGACCGTTTAAAATTAAATCCACAAGCGGACGTCCCTGTGCCTGATCTCCAACTACCACAGACACCCCATCCAACACCCAGCGCAGATGCCGGCGAACCGTTAAAGTTTGCGCCTGCTGCCACTTTGTTGCCTCAGTCACATAGGGGGGATGGTGAAAATAAATCACCCGTCCGCGCACTCCTTCAGTATTCCATGATTCGATAAGTTTTTGTTTGAGCCAATCGAGTTGTTCAAAATCGGTAACGGTTGTTGCGTCGGCTGCCAATTGTTTATTAATATCAATCGTTAGCTCTTCAAGTTGCTCTAACTTAGTCCGTAAATCGTCGAGATGTTCTGCTTCATCAGGTACATTACGGTTAAGACGAGACGAAGTTTCGGCAATTTCAACTTTTTGTCGCTCTAATTCATCTCGGCGCTTTTCTAGCAGTTGGCGGTAAGCATCCCCTTCTTTAGTTGCCGGTAACGGTGGGGGTCCATTAAAGGTATTGGAATCAAGAGCAAAAAAGTCAATTCCGCCGTAACGAAACGTATAATAACGGTTGGGTAAACGCGTAAAACGTCCGGGTTCGTAACGCAGACATCGCCCGGTTTCAGTTTTAGCAGTGTAATGCCGGTCTAAATGATTCCCCAAATCCCAATCGTTGACGCCTTGAAGGTAATCGAGGAACGCTTTTGCATACGCCTTACCTTGCTCTGAACCATGCAAACCCACATCAAGATCCAGCCGAGATTGCAGTAGCCGGCGGATTGGCATCGCAGCGAAGGCCACTAGACCGTAGAGTAAAGGCAAGTCATAGTAATCGTGATTGCCCAACACCGGCAGAAACGGCAAGTTAAACACCATCTTGTCATAAGTGATGCGCTCAGGATGCTCGCCGCCGGCCAGAAACTCGCGGTAAGGCTTGATAAAGTTTTCTGGATAATATTCCCTCGATCCCACGAGATAAATTACGTCGCCGGTGTGCAGCACGAAACGGCAAGCGTCTCGCTGTGCCGCCATTTGTTCTGCAATCTGCCGTTGCGGGTTTTGACTGCCATGCCGGCCTGATCCGCTATCCCCTACAACCAAAAATGAAAACTCTGGAGAGTCGTCTTTGCCATCGTCCACAACCATTCGGGTTTGATCGATAGAACGCTCGGCAATCAAGGAGTGCCGCCACCGCACCCGTTCATTCATCTTGCGGATTTTCACGGTGATCGGTGGGTCGGACACGAATTGCATAACTCTTTACTCCCAGATTCCCAACTTCGACAAGCCTTGTATCTTTGTAACCAGAATGGATACTAAAGGGCAATTACATTCCATCTTCCCAGATGTGCGTCAAAACTTGTTTTTTGCCTTTTTTATTAATATTCTTTAAAAGTCTCGCGCCGCACCTTCCCCACGCAGATTGGCTGCTCCTTCTAATCCTCAAACCCGCGTTACCACAACGGCATTGGCATTGCTCCAAAAAAGCCTCGCGCCGCACCCTCTCCACGGGGATCGGCTGCGCCTTCTAAGGTTCCATCCGACGTTACCACAATCGCATTGGCATTTCCCCAAACGGGTTGCACCTCAATCTGATGACCCCGCCGGCGCAATTCGTCTAAAGTTGCCGGATCAAACCCCCAAGGTTCCACCCGCAGTTGATCAGGCAACCACTGATGATGCAAACGCGGCGCAGAAACCGCAGCACCGGCATCCATCTCATAAACCAACACATTCAACACAATTTGCAGCACCGTGGTGATAATGGTACTGCCTCCCGGAGAGCCGGCAGCCATCCGCAATTTGCCATTTTCCCTGACAATCACCGGCGTCATGCTGGAAAGTGGCGTTTTCCCCGGTGCGATCGCATTGGCTTCGCTTCCCACCAATCCGAAAAGATTGGGTGTATTCGGTGCGATCGCAAAATCATCCATCTCGTTATTCAGCAGAATGCCGGTTGATGCCGCCACGACGCCGGCACCAAAGCGACCATTCACAGTAAAGGTTAAGCTGACAACATTGCGCTCTGCATCCACCACGGTTAAATGCGTAGTATCTTGAGATTCGCCCTTAGCAAACCGGCTTAGCGTCTCGGCATCAACCGGCTTGACTTCCGTTGCCGGTCTGGCTCGTTCCCGCTCGATTTCCTGACGTCGCAGTTTAGCATAGGCAGGGTTAATCAGCGACGCCACCGGCACCTTCACAAAATCCGGATCACCCAAATGCTCAGACCGATCTGCATAAGCAATTTTCATGGCTTCCGCCATTAGGTGCAGTGCGTCGGGGTGGTGCCAGCCGAGAGATTTTAAATCCGTATCTCCGATAATATTTAAAATTTCCAACAGGTGAACCCCACCCGAAGAAGGCGGCGGCATTGAGCAAATTTCCACTTGTAGCGCCACCCCACACAGCGGTTCCCGCCAGATGGGTTTGTAAGCTTTCAGGTCTTCTAGGGTAATTAAACCGCCATTTTTCGCCATATCTGCGGCGATTGCCTGGGCAATACTGCCGGTGTAAAAACTCTGGGGATCTGCGGCAATATTCCGCAAGGTTTGGGCCAAACTCCACTGGTGCAACCGATCTCCCACGGCATACATCTTCCCATCGCGGGTGAAAATCTCGCGGGCGGCTGGGTTACTCAGCAGCACATCTTTGCGGACTTCTGCGGAGTTGACGTACTGCCGGCCTACCACAAAGCCTTGATTAGCCAGACGAATGGCCGGCTGCACCACGGTTGACCAGGGCAATTTCCCATACTGCCGGTGAACTTCATACAAACCGGCAACGGTTCCCGGCACACCTGCTGCTAGATGTCCGTTGATGCTCGCATTCGGACGCACCTTGCCGGCTGCATCCAGGTACATATCCCGTGTTGCCGCCAGGGGTGCGCGTTCGCGAAAGTCCAACGCCTTTACATCTTCCGTACCGGCTTGGTGCAGCAGTAAAAACCCACCGCCCCCGATGCCGGCGGAAAATGGCTCAACCACAGAAATTGCAAAAGCCGTTGCCACTGCTGCATCCACTGCATTGCCACCGAGTTGCAACATCTCCACACCGCTATCACTTGCCAAAGGATGAGCCGAGACAACCATGCCTTTTTGACTGCGTTCTGGTTGCACAAATGCTGCCGGTGCCGGTGCCGGTAAAAGCAAGATGGAAACTGCAATCAGGAAGATATCTTTCCACCTGAAATTTTTCCCGGCATCCTGTATTGTTGTGACATTTTCCTTTGGCCGGCTCACCCGCTTGAAATTAGAATCCCCGACTAACAGCCCCAGTTGGATCAATCCGACTGACGAAAAAAATTTATTCCGCCCACCGGCATTTCCAATTCGTGCTTTTAAGCTTTTGCTATTAGCCAGAGAATTCATTTTTGGGTGATTGAGCATTACTGGCGGTTTCATGTTGTAGAAAATTTACACAAACAAAACGATTGTTTCTTGTCTTCTTTCTAGCCTAATTTTCTTTAGTTAGAATAGCCGATACTGCGAAGAAATCCGCGTAAATTTTCTAAATATTGGGTGCGATCACTGCCGCCATAATTACTCTGCACGTCACTCCAGGCTTGGCGACCTTGACCGAGCAAGAATTGATTGGCGAGATAGGCGGCTAAAACTGGTCTGACATCCTGACCTTGACTGAGCCGGTCTTCATAATCTTGCAATAATTTATTAGAATTATTTGCAACTAAAGTCGGATATTGACGAGTAACATCAAACATCTGCCCTTGCCGGTATTGCCAGATTTGAATCGGAGCCGCTGCTTCCTCATAAGTCGATGCAAATTGCAAGCCAAATCGCGGATCTTGACTTTCAAATTCTGGGACACCATCCTGATTGAAATCTCTGAGATTGTAGCCGGCATATCCCCACGGTTGTTGCAGATAGGTATACTGCCCAGAGGCAGGAAGATAGCGATAAATTAAGGAATAAGTACAGCAGCCTTCCCCGCGTGGAAATAAATCAATTAAGAGTTCCGGTTCCGTATCTCCATCTAAATCAACCAATCGAAATGCTAGAGAAGAACTGACGCCGCTACCAATCGGCAACGGAGTGTCTAGCAATGTTTGGCCGGCTCGTTCAACTCTGACGCTTAGGTTGCTGTATACATAATTTTCTTTCTGATAAGTAAGTTGCGCCCGCACTTGTCCGTTGGGAGAGGTTTGAACATTGGTTTGGATGCCTCCAGAACTTGGGGGGGCGACGACATACTGCTGCGCCACCGGCGAAGCTTTTCCCGCACTAGCAAGTGCCTGACAGACAAAGGCTGCGACTTCTGCCCGTGTTGCCGGCTGGTTGGGTTGAAGGAAGCGGATTTCCGGATAGTTGACAATCAGACCTCTTTCTGTTGCCGCGACAACTGAATTTAGGGCATAATTTGGAATCGATTTCGCATCATCATAAACCAGCCCTAACTCGCTGACGGCAAAGTTAGTCGGTGCCAAGTTTAATCCATTAGCTAAGGAAACGATTGCTTGAACACGAGTCAGGGGTTCATTGGGTTGGAATACGCCACTGGGAAAGCCGTCAAGAAAGCCGGTTTGACGGGCGGTGCGAACTGCGGTGCCGGTGCGGGTACGGGTGGGAACATCAAAAAATGGGACATCGTTGCCGACTGCCGGTGCACTAAAAAATGCTTGAGCAACAATTGTGGCAAATTCGCCCCGCGACATAAGGGCATTCGGACGGAATGTGCCATCGAGATAGCCGGTGACAACGCCTTGCTGTGCCAATCGTTCAATGCACAATTGTGCCCAATGCCCCTGCACATCTTCAAAGGTTGTGCGGGCTAAGGCTGGGGTGTGAATTGCCAAGGGAGCGAGGCTGCCGGTTGTCAGTCCCAAGGCTGCAAGGAATGCCGAGCCTGTTTGCCATTTGCCCATTTTTACCACCTCTATAAAATTACACGCTGACCGATAATATTTTTTATGAGAGCAAGCCAAGTTTTTTGGTTGCCAGAACCCAGCCCACTGTCTTTGTTTGGATCTTACCGAATTCTTGAGTGGGTGTGCCGGCCATCTATCTTACAGTAATGTTGTTTCCTTTGTCTTGAGATAATTTTATAGATTGCTTACAGCGAGTAGTCAACTACCCAAAACAAGCCGGTTTCAGGATTAACATATCGGCAGTTGTCCAAACCAGTCCCCCCAATCACTTGTTGCTCATAAATGTGTCTAACAAAGCACTTTTTTATTGGAGTATTTATGCTAAATTTTACGGCATCCTATGTTGCAGCAATGGCCCATGCGCCAGATGTCAAATTCTTCAATAAAAAAATGAAAAAATACAGTTATTCCACCTATTTATAGAAGCCTTTACTTTTAGCTTTCAGTATAAACACTCGCTTTGTCAGCAAAAACCAGCTACTGATTGATTTTGCTCAGTAATTCAACCATTATAAAAGAATAGGAACTATTATAAAAAATTAAAATAAATAGGAATTATTAAATTATTTTTACATTATCTTTTATTTTCTAATGAGCTGGGCTAACCCATATAAGGCTTGTGCAACTCCCTTATACTTTTTTTACAGCATACTCGGCTCACACCCATGTCAACCCAATTTTTAAACCGTTTAGTTGCCCGGTTTCCTAGGCAGATTCCTTTGCAAGCCGTTCTCATTGTTCCTTTCATCCTGCAAATCTTTGCCGCAGTGGGATTGACCGGCTGGCTGTCGTTTCGCAACGGGCAAAAGGCAGTCAATGAGCTGACTGCTCAGTTGCAAACCGCAGCTACAGCCCGCATTGAAGAACGCTTTCGTCCCTACCTAGAAACCCCCCACATTGTCAACCAGATCAACCTGGATGCTATCGAGCAGAGTTTATTGCGCCCGCGAGACTTAAGCAGCATCGAGAGCTACTTATTGAAACAGCTCAACTTGTTTCAAGCGGTGGGCTATATTCAATGGGGCAATGAGTTTGGAGAGTTTCTTGGGGTGGCGCGAGTTCGTGATGATGGCACCCTTAACATTGAAGCCGCCGACGCCTCCACCAAAAATCGCTTGTCTACCTACACGGTAAATAGCAAAGGCCACCGAGAAAAACTTTTAAGAGATAATGGACCCTACGATCCTCGAAAACGGCCTTGGTATAAATCCGCGATGCAACAAGGTAAACCGGGCTGGAGTCCAGTTTATCTCGGCTATGGCACAGAGGAAGTTGTAACCGATGCCATTGTTCCTGTCTACGACAAGAATGGCAGGAAGTTAGGCGTTTTAGGAACGACGTTATTTCTCTCACAAATTGGTGACTTTCTCCGCAACTTAAAAATTAGTCCTTCGGCACAGAGCTTCATCATTGAACGTTCCGGATTATTGATTGCTTCTTCCACACTTGATAAACCGTTTGTCATGCGAAGCGGTAAAGCAGAACGGGTGAAAGCGACGGAAAGCAAAGATATTTTAATTCGCTCCACCGCAGAGTATTTAATCAAACACTTTGGCAACCTTAACGAAATTAATAGTAGCCAGTCTCTGACCTTCCAGCTAGAGAACCAGCAGGAATTTCTTCAGATAACTCCGTTGCGTGACAATCGAGGTCTGGATTGGTTGATTGTTGTCGTCGTTCCAGAAGCAGACTTCATGGAACAGATAAACCAGAATACCCGCACCACAATGATGCTGTGTATTGTTGCCTTATGCGTCGCCACCGGCATTGGCATCCTCACAGCCGGCTGGATTAGCCGGCCGGTTCTAAAATTAAACCAAGCCTCACAAGCCATTGCCAAAGGCGAATTTGCTCGCCTGATTGTAGTGAAAGTGAAGGGGATTAGCGAACTAAAAACCCTAGCGCAATCCTTCACCGACATGGCTGGACAATTGAAAGCATCCTTTGTCAAATTAGAAGCACAAAACGAAGAATTAAAGCACCTCGATCAACTCAAAGACGAATTTTTAGCCAATACATCACACGAACTCCGTACACCCCTCAACGGCATTATTGGTATTGCAGAATCCCTAATAGATGGAGCAACCGGCCAATTGCCGGCAGCCACCACAGCCAATCTTAGCTTAATTGCCTCTAGTGGGCGTCGCCTCTCAAGGTTAATCAACGATATTCTCGACTTTTCCAAACTCAGACATAAGAACTTAGAACTACAACTGAAACCCGTAGACTTACGAGCCATTGTCCATGTCGTTTTAACCCTCAGTCAACCCTTAATTACCAAGAAAAACTTGCAACTTGTTAACGCGATTCCGGTTGCGCTTCCCCCCGTCGAAGCTGACGAAGATCGTCTACAACAAATTCTCCATAACCTCGTAGGTAATGCCATTAAATTCACCCCCTCTGGAACCATCACCCTTTCAGCCGGAATAGTCAACACTCAGCCATCAGAGGCAACAGATAACAACCCGCTAACGACTGACAATGGACAAATAGCGATTACTATTTCCGACACAGGAATCGGCATTCCAGAAGATAAATTTGAAAGCATCTTTGAATCCTTTGAACAAGCCGAAGGTTCTAGTGCTAGAGAATATGGGGGCACAGGACTCGGACTTGCCATTACGAAAAAGTTAGTAGAATTGCACGGAGGTGAAATTAGCGTTAAATCTCAACTGGGAGAAGGTTCGCAATTTACCTTTACCTTACCGATTTCCCAAGGTCAAGTGGAATCTACGCAGCCGATTGCTGCTATTTCTGAGAGCAGTTCTTTAGAGTTAGCGCTTCCTTTAACCCTGCAAGATTCTGAAGCCCCACTGAATGAAAAACAATTTAAAGTCTTGATTGTCGATGACGAACCCATTAATCGCCAGGTACTTGTCAACCATCTGTGCTTGTACGATTATATGCTCACACAAGCGAGTAACGGACAAGAAGTTCTCAAGATCCTTGAAGAAGGTTTTATTCCCGACCTCATCTTACTAGACGTGATGATGCCGAAGATGACGGGTTATGAAGTGTGCCAACAAATTCGAGAACGTTTTCCGGCACACGAACTGCCAATTGTTATGCTAACGGCAAAAAATCAAGTCGCAGATATTGTGGAAGGATTTGAATCGGGAGCCAATGATTATTTGTGTAAGCCGATTCAAAAACAAGAAATGCTGGCTCGCATTAAAACCCATCTTTATCTCGCTAAACTGGCTTCTGCTTACGGACGATTCGTCCCCCGAAACTTTCTCAAATTTTTAGATAAAGAAAGCATTATCGAGGTTAACCTTGGGGATCAAGTCCAGCAAGAAATGACCGTGATGTTTTCTGATATTCGTTCCTTTACAGCGCTCTCTGAGTCCATGACAACTCAGGAAAATTTTAATTTCCTCAACTCTTATTTAAGCCGAGTAAGTCCCCTAATTCGCCACCATAAAGGATTTATTGATAAATATATCGGCGATGCGATTATGGCGTTATTTCCTGAGTCTGCTTCGGACGCTGTCTTAGCCGCCTTAGCCATGCAAAAAGAAGTGATTCTTTATAACCAATATCGCCAGAAAGTTGGTTACGCTCCAATTGAGATCGGGATTGGTTTGCATACCGGAACCTTAATGCTGGGAACGGTTGGTGAAACAGAACGGATGGATACAACCGTAATTTCTGATGCCGTCAACTTAGCCTCTCGCTTGGAGGGATTAACGAAGCTCTATGGAGTAGGAATTTTGGTCAGTGAGCAAACGATTGCTCAACTAGAAAGTTTGCCAAGTATTAAGTATCGATTTTTAGATCGGGTACGGGTGAAAGGGAAAAATAAGGCGGTTAGAATCTATGAAGTGTATGATGAAGAACTGGAATCGTTAAACTTGTTAAAGAGTGAAACGCGAGGGCTATTTGAACAAGCATTTTCTGCTTATAGCCGGCAAGACTTTGCTAGGGCTAAAAAACAGTTTCAAGAACTATTAACCATAAATCCTCAGGATAAAGCTGCCATGCTCTATGTCAAACGATGCCAGGAATATCTGCATTATGATGTTCCCCAAGGGTGGGAAGGGGTGACGACTCTTGATTTTAAGTAGGAAGTCTGCCGGCGCTAATATCTTATTGGTTACATTCTCCACAAAAGTATTCGGTCTTATCTCCATAAACGGACTAATCAATAAAGTTGCCGGCATGACTCCCACCGATGAATCTTAAGTCGTGGCTGCCGGCAAAAAAAATGCTCAGCCTCGTCAAAACTTGAGAATTTAATGCTCTGCCTGATCGATATTGCGCTTATGTTGATGGACAAATGCTGGGACAATGCCTGATTTTCCTGAAAATACTCGTAAATTTTAGAACTTCCTCGGAAATATCCTCCAATTTATACAAATTACTGCTTCTTTGTTGAACCGGCTCTCTTTGCTCTACGTTGCGTATCTGGTATCTGATAAACCGCTTGAGGACGCTCTTATACTGGGTAGTACCGACTAGATTTATGCAACTTTCAAATTTTCTGATCCAAATAACTCTTTGAAAACATAGCACCGGCACAGTATTTATCCGATTGTTGTCTTCTTACCAAAGACCGATATTTCTCGATTGTGGACCCTTCTTCACATCCCCCCTAGCCGGCAGCCACCCACTGAGAAGGGTATGATATAAAAGTTGAATCTTCTTAATGAATTTTAATCAAATGTTGATTTCTTCCTCTGGCATAGCCAAGTTCAAAGAATCAATAACAGAAAAAGTGTTTTTTGGCAATGAGCCAACCCCAGAATTAATCGCAATCTTACTCGTTTATTTCGTTCAAGGAATTCTGGGGTTATCGCGTCTCGCCGTCAGTTTCTTTCTCAAAGACGAACTGGGGTTGAGTCCTGCCGAAGTGTCGGTTTTGTTTGGAGTCGTGGCTTTGCCCTGGATCGTCAAACCTCTGTTTGGCTTTATTTCTGATGGCTTGCCCATTCTCCGCTACCGCCGGCGTCCCTACCTCATTCTATCAGGGCTGTTAGGGACATCCGCTTGGGTAGCCCTGGCCACCGTCGTTCATAATGCCTGGGCTGCTACTGCTGCAATCGCCCTGAGTTCTCTGGCTGTCGCTGTCAGTGACGTCATTGTAGATTCCCTCGTAGTGGAACGGGCGCGGCAAGAATCTGTCAGCACTGCCGGCTCGCTGCAATCGGTCTGCTGGGGCGCTTCTTCTCTAGGCGCATTAATCACAGCCTACTTTAGCGGTGCCCTACTCCAACACTTCAGCACCCACACCATCTTTCTGATCACGGCATCCTTCCCCCTAATCGTCTCAGCCGTCGCTTGGTTAATTGCCGAGTCGCCGGTGACTGAGCAACCCAACTTTGACACAGTCAAGCAGCAAATTGGGCAACTGCGTCAAGCGATTACCCAGAAAGCGATCTGGATGCCGACCGCTTTTCTCTTTATCTTGCAAGTCACCCCAACGGCTGATGCTGCCTTTTTCTACTTCACCACCAATGAATTAGGCTTTCAACCGGAATTTCTGGGCCGTGTGCGCCTTGTCACCAGCCTCGCCTCTCTCGCCGGCGTCTGGTTATTTCAGCGCTTCTTTAAATCTGTCCCCTTTCGCACCATTTTCGGCTGGTCAACTTTAATTTCAGCAGCTTTGGGGATGACAACTCTCTTGTTGGTTACCCATGCTAACCGTGCATTAGGAATCGATGACCATTGGTTCAGCTTGGGCGACAGCCTGGTGCTAACAGTCATGGGGCAAATCGCTTATATGCCGGTGTTGGTGTTAGCTGCGCGTCTTTGTCCACCCGGCGTTGAAGCGACTTTATTTGCTTTGCTAATGTCGGTGACGAATTTGGCTGGGCTGCTTTCCTATCAATTTGGTGCGCTGTTGATGCACTGGTTTGGCATCACTCAAACGAATTTTGATAACCTCTGGCTGTTGGTTCTGATTACGAATCTTTCGACGCTTCTGCCGCTTCCTTTTCTGGGTTTGTTGCCGGCAAGTAGTGCTCAAACTGATGGAGAAGGTGCGACTTCACAATCATTGCCGGCCTTGGAACCTGAGTTTAGCAGCGCTAGGCCGATGGGACAGAATTTTGTCCCAGATTTTCTCCCGGAGTTGCTGCCGGCGGGGGGTTTGTCAGAAAAGCACTCGACTGATGATAGCGCCGCGCGCCGTGAGGCATAGGCAGATAGTCTGCTAAGGGTTTCTGTCTTTGGAGTTTAGGAATTAACCGCAGATAATAGCGCAGCCTGCCACAGGCTAACGCAGATTTTCATTGAGTTAATCTGCCTGCTTCTCCTGTTCAAAATTAGAAAAAAAGAGGTTTTAATCATGCAGAATCTACAGATTATTAAGCCGGCACCGGCTTCTCAAAAGGTGAGCTACAACCGCAATGATTGGCAGCGCGGTTATGAATCTCAACCGAATGAACATGACTACTGGATTGATGACATAGAGGGTCAAATTCCGCCGGAACTTCACGGCACTTTCTTTCGGAATGGCCCCGGTTTACTGGATGTCAATGGAGAACGCATCCACCATCCGTTTGATGGCGATGGCATGGTGTGTTCAGTTGGGTTTTCTAATGGTCGCGCCCACTTCCGCAACCGCTTTGTCCATACTGAGGGTTATTTAGCAGAAAAGAAAGCCGGTAAAATTCTCCATCGGGGCGTGTTTGGCACGCAAAAAGCCGGCGGTTGGTTGGCTAATATTTTCGATATCAAGATTAAGAATATTGCCAATACTCACATTATTTATTGGGGTGGCAAACTCCTGGCGTTATGGGAAGCTGCTGAACCTCATCGGCTCAATCCTCAGACCTTAGAAACAATTGGTTTAGATTCGCTGGATGGTGTTTTAAAAGCCGGTGACGCTTTTGCTGCTCATCCCCGAATTGAAAACCGGCAGGAAAATGGGGAGCAGAGATTGGTTAATTTCTCTGTCAAACCTGGACTTTCTACGACGATTACGATTTACGAATTAGACGTCGATGGCAAGGTTGTAGAGCGTCACGCTCACTCGGTTCCTGGCTTTGCTTTCCTGCATGATATGGCGATTACGCCAAATTACTGCATCTTTTTCCAAAATCCTGTCTCGCTAAATCCCCTGCCTTTCTTGTTAGGATTGCGGAGCGCCGGCCAATGTTTGCAATTTAACCTGAATCAACCAACGCGAGTAATTATTATTCCCCGTGATGGTAAAAGTGAGGTTCAAATTCTAGACACTGAGCCTTGTTTTGTCTTCCACCATGCGAATGCTTGGGAAGAAGGGGATAACATTTTTGTGGACTCGGTTTGTTACGAGTCTTTCCCCAGTGTTGATCCGGATGGAGATTTCCGCGAAGTTGATTTTGATGCAATTCCTGCCGGCGAATTGTGGCGGTTGCGGGTGAATTTGCAGGAAAAAACGGTACGGCATCAGGTAGTAGAAAGCCGGTGTTGTGAGTTTCCGACGTTGCATCCTGATCATGTGGGACGTGCTTACCGATACTTATATATTGGTGCGGCGGATGCCCCCACCGGCAATGCGCCGTTACAAGCTGTGCTGAAAATTGATTTGGTAACAGGAGATCGCCAAATTTGGAGTGCCGCACCACGCGGGTTTGCGGGTGAGCCGGTGTTTGTACCCCGTCCAGGTAGTAGGGCTGAGGATGATGGCTGGCTGATCATGTTGGTTTATGATAGCGCTCACCATCGTTCTGATGTGGTCATTCTAGATGCGCGTGATTTAAATAAAGGGCCGGTGGCGCGTCTGCATTTGAAGCATCATGTGCCTTATGGGTTGCATGGAAGTTTCACACCTGAATATTTTGGCCCCAATGCCGGTGTGTAAGTTTCCTCACCCACCAAGCCGATAAATTGAGCAGTCCAGAGGGCGTAGCGTTTGGGTACGAAAATCATTGCTGATCGCGATCAATTATTCCCCAAATGCTATGCCCCTACAGTCTTTAAATTTTTTTATATTTGTCAAACAGTTCTACTAGACTGATGTTCTATGCTGAGCTTACTCGGTTGAGCGATGAGTGGCTGATCGAGGTAAGATACAGAATGCCGCAGATCAAAAATTAAGCCTATAAAACTGGCAGCAAATTTTAATTATGAAAATTAAGGTGAAGGGGATAATCAAACGACTGCGACGCCATCCTTAACCTTTACTCCTGACAATTGGAATGTGCCGCAAACGGTGAATGTTACGGCAGTGAAGGACGAACAACAAGTAGAAGGAACCCACACCAGCACCGTTCGCCACAATGTCAGCAGTAGCGATGCTGATTATAATGGCCTTGCCATTTCAGATGTTACGGTAACTGTAACAGATAACGATTTTCCCCCACCTGTCGGCACTGCCGGTATTCGCATCATCCCCCCGGTAGGTAGTGTAGAGGTGCTTGAAGGTTTCGGCGAGGATGTGTATAAAGTCGTCTTAGAAACCCGCCCGACTGCCGAGGTGACACTTACTGTTACTGCCGGCTCTCAAGTTAAAACTAACGTTTAAACTTTCACTTTTAACCCAGAGAATTGGAATATCGGGCAAACAGTGACGGTGACTGCGGTTGATGATACTGCCGCAGAAAACTTTCACACTGAAATCCTCAAATACACCGCCAACAGCCTTGATAACAATTATCATTTGTTGGCTCAAGATTTCACGATTAAGATTAGCGATAATGATAATACCGGACTCGTTAAAAATCTCTTAGAAAGTGCAAAAGAAGCAGGGCAGGAAAAGGACGATAACTTCACGGGTTCAACAGAGAAAGACGTGCTATACGGACGCGCCGGCAACGATCTGCTCAATGGCAATGGGGGAGAAGATATAATCTACGGCGGCAATGGCAGTGACGGAATTGCCGGCATAGATGGAAATGATCGCCTGTTTGGTGGAGAGGGCGCGGATATGATTGAGGGAGGTGCCGGTGAGGACTTTGTCTATGCCGATTTGGGAAATGATCGGGTGCGTGGAGGCAGTGGCAATGATTGGTTATCGGGGGAAGGGGGAAATGATTTTCTCAAGGGAGATGCCGGTGTGAATACGCTCACAGGTGGGCTAGGCAATGATGCGTTTGCTATCAGTTTAAAAGGCAGCGAACCTACCATTGAGCAAGCCGACATTATCACTGATTTTATCAACAATCAAGGTATAATTTTCTTAACCGGCCCTTTGACATTTCAACGGGTGCAAATTTTTCAAGGCAGTGGCGATCATGCCTTTGATACTTTGGTTAAAGATATAGTGACCAATGAATATTTAGCAATTTTGCAAGGGGTAAGTGCCGGCAGTTTAAGCGCGACTAATTTTGTTTGAGCTGAACGCTTACCATCCTATTAAATATTTTTTCTCAACTTGCGTTGCGAACCTAGTTAATCCAATACAGAGCTATAATCGAGCAGTCCCAACCGACTCAAGCTTAAAAGTTCAACGCCTCTCATCGCTGCGTTTGCTACGTGAACGTGCATCTAATTCAGGTTGCCGGCAAACCCCTCAAAATCGGCGGATTTGTCCTCCCTCTCCATTGAAGAGGGCGCACACGCTATTGCGCCCCTACAGTCTCTCTCTCCCTCAATCCGCGCCGGCAAACTTAATGGAGTGGCAGCTTAGCGGTTCAGTGTGCAACCTCCTCCGCGTGGAGTTCATTGGCGTGGAGTTCGCTTTCATCCCAGGGATGTGCTTCCATTTGAGAGCGTGGGCATGACCAATTACTCGGGAGCAAAGAAGGCCATCCCTGGCGCAATGCTTCCGGACAAATGGTATGAATGGTTAGCTGACAGTCAATCATCTGCAAGCCGGATTTTTCTGCTTGTTTTAAGCCACTTTTTAAAATCGTGTCATTTTTGAACTCAATCGTTTTGTTGCACTGAATGCACACCAAATGATGGTGGTGATGCGGATACGGCTGATTGAGTTCATAGTGTTTATGGCCTTCAGCAAGCTCCAGTTCCCGCAAAAGCCCCATCCGTGCCATCAACTTCAGTGTCCGGTAGATGGTGGACAGACTAATTGCTTCCCCACGACGTTGCAGCAGATTGTAGAGATCCTCCGCACTCAGGTGGTTGCCCCTGGGAAGATTTTGAAAGACGTGCAGAATTGTCTCTCGCTGGGGCGTCAGACGCCAGCCCCTCGAATTGAGTTCGGATTTTAGTGAAGTTGCTGTGTAGAGAGCCATAACTATCTTCCCAAATAGGTCTCTTTATTGAAAATCATAGCGATTTTTGCATCTAATTTTCAAGAAAAGAGGCTAATTGATAATGCTTCGCATTACCTAGTTGGCTCACAGACTTGTCATTGAGGGTGCCGGCGGGTGCTGTGTTGCTGGGTGATGGAAAGATGCTGAAGTTTTAAGGGGATAAGACTGTGGGCTGAGAAGCGCTGCTGTGTGGAGATTCATCAAAATGTGATGACGTATGCGTATTGGCTCGTGTTCCACTTAGCGAGGCTGATGCCACACAATGGAGCTTTTGCGCCTGTTTAATATTCAATCCTACCGATTTTGAGACTTGCTCAACGAGATCAGGGGGCTGCCGGCTGAGTTCGACAGGTGTTCAGCATTCAATTGAAACGGATTGAACACGAAACAGGGTTTTGCCCGGAACATCTGCAAGACGCAAATATCTCAAAATCATCAGTGTGTTCTCCTCTGCCCACGACACAGAAAAGCACAGAGCTTGAAGCCTATTCATGCTAACGCAAATATTTGTAATAATTGCTTGACTTTAGACACTAATCCAATGTGCGTTTTTAATGTAAAAATTGAGAGCTGAGCCTACCTAGCAATAAGTTCAGCGTATAGATTGCAATTAATTGCTAAATACTGGCAATAAAATGCACAAACTACCAAACTTTGTCAACAAAGTCTGTTTTTAAAGCAAGCTGATAGGGGCAAAGATGGTTTAGTTTAAAAGATGAGCCGGCTAAACTCGTCCTCAACTTTTCAGGGTGTCAATTTTTCCGCGAATAGTAGGTGAAATATCCTAAATACCCAATCGCAGTGGATCTAGAACAATGGATACAAGAAATTGTTTGCGATGAAGAGCGGAGAAAATAAAGGCGTAACGAATTTGCAGACAGCAGGCAGAGGTAGAGTAATCTGGCGGACTTGGGAGCAGCTTATTCGGTGGCGATTGCTGTTGATGGGGAAACGCTGGTGAGTGTCGGTGGGGATAAAACTATTAAGATTTGGGGGACAATAGTTGGGAACATCCCATTTTTGTAAATAGCTAGTGCCGGCATCTTAGCCACTTGGCGTATATCTGTGGGAGCATCTTGCTCTGCGGACAATATTTTTGCAACTCTGGGATGCACCCCAATAGTTAAGCCAAAACTACTGAGTTGTAACGCTTATTCTGGCTGATGGATAGGAATTTCCAGAATAAATTGTGTGCCGTGTCCGGGTGAAGAAATACATTTAAGCCGGCCTCCATGTTTTTCTTCGACAATCTCGCGACTGATAGACAAGCCCAAGCCGGTGCCTTTGCCAACAGGTTTGGTGGTAAACATTGGCTCAAATAATTGCTTTTGAGTTTCTGGGGTGATGCCGGCAGCATTGTCTTTAACCCGGATATCGACATACTTGCCTTCTATCACTTCTGTAGAAATCCAAATAGTGGGAGTGTTATTTGCGGTTACTTCACTTACTGAAAGTTGGCCGTTAATCACTGCTTCTTCCAAGGCATCAATGGCATTGGCGAGAAGATTCATAAACACTTGATTGAGCTGTCCGGGGTAGCAGTTCACTGCCGGCAAGTTGCCATATTCTTTAATGACTTCAATCGCTGGATGATGGCTGCTGGCTTTCAGCCGGTGTTGCAAAATTAACAGCGTACTGTCTAATCCTTCATGAATATTCATAGGCACCTTTGATGAGGTATCCATTCGGTAAAAGTTTCGTAAGGACACACTTAAAGAACGGATACGCTCAGTCCCAAATTTCATTGAATTGAGGATTTGAGGAATATCATCTACCAAATACTCTAGGTCAATATTTTCTGCGTGTTCTTCAATTTCTGGCAATGGATTCGGGTAATGGTGCTGATAGAGCTGCAAGTGATTTATTAAATCTTTGTTCGCGGTTTCCATGTGGGAGAGATTGCCAGAAATCGAGCTAACCGGGTTGTTGATTTCATGAGCCACACCAGCTAGTAACTGGCCAAGTGTTGCGAGTTTCTCACTTTGAATGAGCTGTATTTGTGTTTTTTGCAGGTTGTGCAATGCGTTTTTAAGTTCAAGCGTCCTTTCGTTCACCCGTTGTTCTAACTGCTGTGTGAGTTCAATCAGCGCCCCTTCTGCTGCCGCACGCGCTTCAATTTCCTGAACCAGTTGTACGTTTTGCGCTTCAAGTGTTTTGGTCATGTTTCGCAGTTTCAGGTGCAGCCTCACTCGGGCCAACACTTCTTCCTGCTGAAGCGGCTTGGTAATGTAATCGACTGCCCCCAGAGAAAGACCTTTGACCTTATCTACCGTATCTGAAAGGGCTGTCATAAAAATTACGGGGATGTCTTTGGTTGATGGAGAAGATTGCAGCCGGTGGCAAGTTTCAAACCCATCAATTCCTGGCATCATCACATCTAACAAGATGATATCTGGCGGATCATATTCTACTTTCTGTAGCGCACTTTCACCATCTCGCGCCACCCGCACTTCAAAGCCGGCTTCATCCAAAAAATCGGAAAGTACGCCTAAATTCGCTGAATTATCATCAACGATCAATACAATTCCCATTGCTTGGGTGGATTCGTTGCTCATATCAGCTAGAGAAGCAAAATCGCTAAGAATCATAGAACTATCTCTTTCTTTTTCTGCCGGTTTTTGACAGTCAAATTTTGAAGCTTGTTAGGTTACATACTTTTTTACGTTAACTCTTACTTTAATTTAATCATAGATTATTCGCAAGGAGAGAGATGCTGTCAATTAGTCAGACACTTGTATCTTTTCATTTCTGTACTGGCTGATAAAGTCGCTTAACTCTTGCTCCTGAAAATTTTTTGCCAATTGGCGTACTTGTTCTAAAAAGGGAATCAATTTTTGATCCGACTGTTCAAGCAATGTTACTTGCTTCAAAATCCCTTTCATATTTCCTCTCACTGCTAGCTGAAACAGAGTTTCTATTTGCTCTGGTGGGGGGGCGACGAATTTAGTTTTTCTTAATTGCTCCCTGGTGTTTGTCAAGAGTTCTTGACAATTCGCATCCGCCCCCTCAGCGAGAATCGTTAATTCTTGATAAACCCATTCGTGTCCTAAATGGCGCTGTAACTTTTCTAACAAATCTTCTACCTGTATCGGCTTTGCCAGAAAATCATCAGCGCCGGCTTCTAAACTCTTGTGCTGGTCGATAGCGAACACACTGGCAGATGAAACAATCACCACTAAATCCTTAAGCTGTGGGCACAGTCGCAGCCGGCGCATCAGCTCAAAACCATCAAGCACCGGCATCACCAAGTCGGTAATGATCAAGTCTGGCTGAAACTGAATTGCTTTTTCTAAACCTTCCTCACCGTTGCTTGCCTCTGCCACTTCAAACCCAATTGGTTCTAGCAAATTGACAATCACAGAGCGATTTTCCCATTTATCATCCACCACCAGAATTTTTTGCTTGTTGCCAGTAAAGCTAATAATTTTTCCCTGTTCAACAATTGCAGATGTTTTTGCCCAGTTTGCCACCTCTGGCAAATCCAAATCTATCCAAAAAACGCTTCCCTTCCCCAGCTCACTCTGAACTTGAATGCTACTGTCCATCATTTGAACAATCTTTTGACTAATTGCCAAGCCTAAGCCGGTGCCTTCTGCTTGCTTTTTGCTGTCCCCCACTTGTTCAAAAGGCAAAAATATATTTTCTATTTGCTCTGGACTCATCCCGACGCCGGTGTCGGTAATTTTAAAACGAATTTTGTAATTTATTTTTTGTTTTTTCTGATTTTTTAAGGCGTCAGACGCTTCATTTTCTTGACTGACTGCGGTGGGGTAACGCTCAATAACGCTAACTTGAAAATTCACTCCCCCTGCTTTTGTAAACTTGATGGCATTGCCCAGTAAATTAATTAAAACTTGTCCTAACCGTTTTTCGTCAGCATGGATAGCAATTGGCAGGTTTATTGGGGGTTGATAAGCGAACGAAATATTTTTTTGTTCCGCGCTGATCCGGCAAATTTCCTCCACCCCTTGCAAAAAGGACGGAAAATGAAAATCGCTTTTGCCCAGTTCCATTTTCCGCGCTTCAATTTTCGACAAGTCTAAAATGTCATTGATTAAAGTAAGCAAGTGGGTGCCGCACTGGTAAATAATCTTTATGCCATCCTGTTGTTTGGCTGTCAAGCTTCGATTGCGTTGGAGAATTTGGGCGTAACCCAAGATGCCATTGAGGGGAGTTCGCAGTTCGTGGCTCATATTCGCCAAGAACTCACTTTTTGCACGGTTAGCCGCATCAGCCGCTTCTTTTTTTACCTCCAATGAGCGATAAGATTCGGCAAGCATTGCCGCCATTTGGTTGAAGGCATTCGCTAGCTGTTCAATCTCATCTTTTGTCTGGATATCTAAGCGATAATCTAAATGGCCGGTGCCAATTTCTGCCGCTCCTAGCTGAAGCTGTTGAATCGAGCGAATAACCGGCAATAATATCAATACTAGCTGAGCGATAAAAATTAAAAGAATAATTACAATAATAATTTGTCGTCTAGCTTGAGTTGTTTGCTTGAATTGATCAAATTCTTGCTTCTCTATAGCATCTTGTTTTTGAAGATTATCGGTCAAAAAATCTAAATACAGGTTGATATCTTTTTCAAAAGAATTGATCGTTCTAAAATCCTGCTGCGATTGAGTGAGGCCAAGCGGTTTTTCAGAATAGGGTCTATCGATAAGTCCGTTAGCTAAATCTAAGAGAAACTTGTGCCGGCGGCGAACCAGTGGCACTTCGGAAGCGACCTGGGGCATTAGCTTTTCTAGCTTATCCAGTGCTTCTGTAAATTCAAATAAAGCTTGCTTGTATTTCCCCACATTCGTAGCATCGCGACTCAAAAGAATCAGATCCTTAAGCGCCTTGACTTGGTCGCTTAAAGATGCGTTTAGCTGAAGGATAGTATTTAAAGCTTGAGCGGTTCTCGCTCGGCTTGCTTGTGCGGTTTCTTCTGCTTGTCTGATGAAGATATCACCGCCAATTAATAAAGAAGCCACTAGGCTGACCCCGATTACTGAAGAACCAATACACTTAGTTGTAATTCTCATCTTTCATTTAATTTCACTTCGTGTTAATACGCTTTTGCAGCTTTCGGGTAATGTCATAATCGGAATCCTGTACAGACGTGTATCCAGCACCCACAGAACCGCTGGGATCAACAAGCCCCTCTGGTGCGTCGATCAATGCCTTCTTTAAAGCAGTTTTAAATTCAGAAGAGAGCTTACTAGAAGCGACGATTGGTGCACTTGGAATCGGAGCAGATTCCCAGATAATTTTGTAGATTTTAGGATCAAGCTTTCCCTCTTTTTGTACCTGGTTATATGACCGGGTATCATCAGCTATCGCATCCACTTTTCCCTCTAGCAAAAGGGCTTTTACTCTATCATGCCTCTCGGCAAAATGGATTTCAGCAAAGTCGCGTTTTGGATCAATGCCGATGTCTTGAAAGTGAGCCATTGGAACGATATAGCCTGATGTTGACAATTTACCGACGAAACCGAATCGCTTCCCTTTTAAGTCTGCAAGAGTCTTAATCCCTCGCTTACTGTTGGCAACAATTACTGAGGTATACCAAGGTCGTCCTGTTTCGCTATTAATTGAAGCAGCGATTGGCTCAACGTTGGGGTCACGAAGCCGTGCTGCAATATAGGTGCTTGTAGAAAGGTAGGCAAGTTCAAATTTACCTTCTACCAGTAAATCAACGGCTGTTGTAAAATCAGGGGCTATTTGAAATTTGAATGGCCGGTTAAGTTTTAGTATGAGGTAGTCAGCTAAGGGCTGAAGTTTTTTTTCCTGTTCTACAGAAACTTGCCAGGGAATAATTACCATATTGATAGTTCCCTGTTCATCCTCAGCCTGGCCGGCTCTTTCCTGAACGCTACTTTTTAGACGTTGAGTTTCGGCTAAGTTAGATGTTGTGCATCCTGTGATAAATAATAATGAGTAACTGATAAAATTACGTCGTTTCATTTGTTTTTTCTGCCTGTCATGGATGGTTTGTAATTATAATTTTTTATGAAAAGTTTGTTGAAAAATTATTAATTTTTAGATTAATTTTATAGAACTTGAACAGGAGCTAAACGGGTGCATCCCACATTGGTAAAAATCTTATGATAGACAGCAGGCAAGATGCCGGCACTCCAAATTGACAAAAATGGGTGCAGCTTGTACTTGTAAAGTTTTGTCTCTCCTACTAACCTACGTTAGGTCTTTAGTTTAATTAGGTTAACTTATCTATCCTAAAGGGTTATGTTTGATTAACTGAAATAGCTCCTAAATTATAAATAATCAAAGCTATTAAAACCAGCCGTAAATATACTTAAACTAATAATTTTTACTTAATCTTAATTTAATATTAAATTTTATTTAATGTTTTTACCCTTAAAGTGTTTTTTTTATAAAAACTAAAAGTATTTTCAGATAAGTTCACCTGTCTTTGTTGCATTGCAAATACTGTAGGATTAGGCCAGAGGCAAGACCTGAATATTTTAAGTCATTTCTGCTGATATTTGGAATATTCACTTAAAATGTTTTGCTAAATTTGAGCAAAAAAACACTCATCTCGATCTCTCTTAATACTTCTTAAGTTTTTCTGCCGGCGCTCAAAAAAATTTCAATCTATAATTGAAATTTTGGCATCTAAAAGTTGCCTAACAGGCTGTCAATTCTACGACAGCTAATCTTCAAGAGAAGAGGTGACTTTGAGCAAGAGCGCGACTCAAAAGCAAAGTTAGAATTTTTTTTAATCCCTATCTTCATCCAAAACTGGCAACCGTCGAGACAGATGAGCCGGCACTGCCACCCCTTGCGTTAGAAACTCCAATAGAAATATCCAAGGTTGTGAATGAGCCGACACTCTCGCTACCTGTATTAGAAGTTAATCTTGAACAGACAAGCAATTCAGTGCCGGTGTCTGAAGCATCAATTCAAGAGAAAGCTAGCTTCTTTTATCGCCTCAAGCAAACCGTTCGATCTACATTCCAGTTCTTATAAAATGGGCAACCCCTATACAACGCCTTAGCTTTCGGCTGAAGAGAGGCAGGCATAATCCGCTTAAGAGCGATCACCTCGCTTCAGATGGACAACGTGCCTGAGTTGGATCTCACAGTTGAGTGAGCTATTCTAAATTGGATTCTGTAAATTACAGGAGGAAAAGTTTTATGGCAACAAAAATTGAGGATCTGTTTGAAGATTTTTGCCCAGCCGGCATTGTAGCAGGCATCGGTGCAGTGATTTTGCTTCCAGTCATAGCCGGTTTTGGGAAACCACTTGCCAAGGCAGCAATCAAAAGTGGGATTGCCGCTTATGAAAAGAGTAAAACCGCTCTTGCCGAAGCCGGTGAGGTTTTTGAGGATTTAGTCGCAGAAGCAAAAGCTGAACTCGCTGAGGAACAGACCAATGGCCACGTAGGCGTTGAAACCCCTAACGATAACATCTCTACTATGCATCAAGGGTGAGGGAACAATTCCCAACTTTCCAGAAAACACCCTCGTAGAAACTAATTAAGCAGCCGGTTATTCCAGAAGAAACCCGGCTTCTTAATTTTGGTTTTTCCATATAATACCAATTTTTTATAGAAATGCACTAAATTAATACAAGCAGAAACAGGATGAAGGAGTATGGGAAATATTTTTGCCTAGAAGTACCTGAAAGCAGCGAAGAACTACAACACCGAATGCGCCACGCAGTAACGGCAACAACCAAAGAAAGATTACAGATGCTATAGGTTTTCGCTTTCTTAAGTGTAATTTTATAGAGAAATGATATCATAACCCTTGTCATCCTGAATCAACCTTTTGTAGAGCCTCCAGGTATTATTAGGACTTCGTCTTCACTATCAAGGCATAGCCCTACTGTGATCTACATCACTCACTTAGGCAAATTTGAAATGCATCTTTGAACAGAGATATGTCCTCATGTGCGGTCGTGAAATAGAGTGTTGATGAATAACGCAGTAACTCCAACAATTCCGCAAAAAATCGAAACATGGAAAGGCAGATTAGCTGATTTAAGCAAGCGCAACCGTCTGCTTTACTTTAAAAAGGACAAGCCTCCTACTGTTGAGATTTCTAACCTAGAATCAATATCAATTCTGTTTAAAGCCCTTACAGGGGAAGAGCCTCGCCCACTTCCTGTTAATAAGTTGGAAACCACGCAGAGGGGGGCTGACCGCACTAAGTTTATCAAGAAGCTCCGCAAAGAAGCAAACTCTGTTCTGAAGGAGAAGGGCGTCAACAGCCTTTTCGTAGCTATTGGTACTTTGACATGGAATGTTGCACAGAAGTCCAAGGAATTGATTATTTCTCCTATCCTTCTCATACCAGTCGAATTACGGAAAACCCCTAAGAAAGAAGAGTACACGCTATATCCAACTGAGGAAGAGGTTTCCCTGAATCCGGTGTTGGTTCAAAAATTAAGTGCTGACTTTGGAATCACCTTATCTGAGATTGAAAGACAGAAAAATTTGGGCTATGAGGAACTTCTGAATGGGGTTCGTGAAGTTGTTGTTAGTCGCTCTCACTGGAAAGTGGAGAACACTGCCTACATTAGCTTGTTTCAGACGACAAAGGCAGCAATGATTGACGACATTGAGCGGCTTGAACAGAATGAGGAAATAATCGCTACACATCCGATTCTCCAAGCCCTGGCAGGTGACTGGACAGCATACCAGTCCAATATTCCTCAGACGATCAAGGCTAGACAATTAGATGAGCAAGTTGACCCTGAATCAGTCTTCCAGGTACTCGAAGCTGACTCTAGCCAGCAGGAGGTCATTGAGGCAGCCAAGGCAGGACTTAGCTTCGTAGTGCAGGGACCACCCGGCACGGGGAAAAGCCAAACTATCGTCAATATGATAGCTGAGCTGATGGGCGCACAGAAGCGCGTCTTGCTGGTTTCAGAAAAGGAAACTGCCTTAGAAGTTGTCTTCAACAGGCTTAAGGACTGTCGTCTTGAGGATACCTGCTTAAATCTTCATCATAGGGGCACAACTAATAAAAAAGACTTTTACGAACATCTAAATAAAACTGCCAGCCAGCTTTCACAACGGAAAGAGTCACAAGAGCAAAGCTCCTTATTCCATGAGCTGCGCCGCTATCGTCGAACCCTCCACGATCACCTAGTACGTTTACATCAGAAACACCCACCCCTCAATAAGTCGGCTTTTGAACTCTACGGCGAACTACTCAGACTCAAGCAAGCTAAGATTCCGATACTCAACTTTACGCTTTCTAATATTAAAGAGTGGTCTGATTTACGATTATTAGATGCAGAAAAATTACTGCGTGAACTCAGCGTATTTTTGCCATTTTTCCGAAAAAAGCAAACAACTATATGGACAAGAAGCCAGCTAAAAAACTTCCCATTTGAAGTTCGTTCAGAATTTTCCGAAGGAGTTGAAAACCTGCGTCAAGGTATTCAGAGAGCCGAGAGGACTAGAGTTCGGTTAGGTGAGCTATTGGGAGGAGAAACTTCTAGTACATTGACACAGTTGGAGGCTTTGTATTCAGCCGTAGCCCATGCGGTCGCTGTTCCTCAAGTTCTAGGAGGATGGCTACGAGGAACAGATGTGAGTGCTTTGCAACAGTGGTTCTCCGACCCTAAATGGGAATGGGATCTTATCCAGACTATCCATCTGGAAGCTAAGTATTACAGCAATAAGCTCCTTAACTTAGATTTACCCGCACTCCTAAAACGATATCGAAAATACAAAACAATCTTTCGCTTCTTCCGGCCTGCTTATTGGCTGGCTCGCAAAAATATACTTAAATTTCGGAAAGTAAAAGGTCGAGTTTCCGATAAGGAATTGATATCGGATCTTGAGAAAGCTGTGCCTCTTCAGGAGCTTCGTAACGGACTGAGAGATCCCGCACACCCAGCTCGCCTTGTTTTTAAACCATTTTTCAGCACAGATCAACCGGACTTGGATGGCATCCGACTATCGCTAGACTGGTTGATAGATCTGCGAAAATATGATCTTGATACCGAGAAAGTAGCAGCAGCCATTTCCTCACTTGATTGTTGTCGGGAACTGGAAAGACTACGGGACGAACTGGAGACTACCCAGAAACAGATTGAAGCAGGTTTCGACTTCTTGCTGAATTACTTTCCGCAGGAATTCATTGCTTCCCTGAAAACCAAATCTTTAGAAGAGGTGGGAGAATTTCTCAAAACTGCTGAAAACGAACTTGACTTGTTCGAGGATTGGCTAGACTATCAGAACTTGATCGAGCAAATAGAAGCTTTAGGAGCTGGGGCATTTCTATCAAAGCTGCGGGAATCTGAGATTTCACCAGAATCTTGGGATTCCGTTCTAGAAAAAGGTGTTTACGAGAACTGGCTAAACTACATACACAGCAATAGTTCTGAGCTACGCAACTTCCGCTCACATCACCACGAGCAGGTAGTGCGGAAATTTTCCAAGCTTGATTGTCGGCAGTATGAAGTAGCAACAGAACGCCTTCGCCAGCTCCATGCTGGGCGTTGCTGAAAATGTAATGAACTAAGCTGGCAGGGGAACTGTTCGGTACTTTAAGTAGTGAAGCAGTAAACGCAGTGAACACTTCAGCATCTCGACAGACTTGGAATAGCACAGGGTCTTGCG
>JAHHHM010000025.1 GCA_019359355.1 Microcoleus vaginatus WJT46-NPBG5
GGTTTGGCAGAAATCATCGACGCTACAGAACAGTTCTTCTAGACTAAACATAGGGCAAGCAGAGGGATGAGAATTCAGCACTTTCAGCCTATCTGTTTTGCCCCTCCCTTATCCCGAACTCACGTTAGCTTAGGCAATTTATTTTACATTTATTTGGAAGACATCTAATTATTTTGTTACCGACTCAAAAAGACCTGGGGGGGTGACAAAGAGGGCTAGCAAATAGACTGTATCAGGGTTTTCGCCCGCATACCCTCTTGATAAAAGCGGCGTTTATTTCGAGATAACTTCATTAACTCTTGAACTGATTCATCATATTGTTCGAGATAATTAACCCACTGCTCTCCATCTAGGCCAACGCCAAATATCGTACGTCTGCGATACTTTCTTTGGGATTCTTTTGGGCGAGATACATATTTTTGTACTTGCTTTTTCTGGATGTTATTTTCTTGAATTATAGCGCCACTGTAGGCAAGCGTCATTAACAAAATCATCTTAAGGAGTCGGTCTCCTTTTAATCCAGTTCCTTTTAAATTATAGCCGCCTGTTTTGCAATCACGAAACATTTCTTCAATTCCCATTCGCTGTTTATAAGCCTTAATTGCTGCTGACAATGATCCTAAATCTGTGAGGATAAACCAAGCTTCATCAACGCTCCATCCCTGAAAGTTTCGTTTCCACTTACAAGCCACATCAAACCCGGTCATCGGCTGAGTTTTTCTGACTCTTATTCCTTGAAAGTATAAAGAGGTTCCGGGAACTATTCCTAATTCATCTAAACGTTTTCAATTTGAATGTTCTGTTTCAAGACAATGATTCTTTTTCAGCCTCAAACAAAAAGACACCCCCTTTTCTCTGAGCCAGTTTCCGCTCGTCTACAGAACAAAATTCCCGGTCTCCTAAAACGATAACTTTATATTCTTTCAATAACGGGAAAACTTGTTGGAGAGCTGCGGTTTGTTCTGTGAAATTACTGTTTCCCAATTTAGGCAGCAAATTCCAGTAGAATGGAATCGCTCTTTTCTGCCAGAGCAGGCTGACCATCAACAGATTAATGTTTCCCCATTGACTGCGATCGATTGCTAGTGACAAACTTTGACCAACTGGGCAATAAGTTGTCAACCAATAAGTTATTAATGGCAACCAAATTAGCTGGAGCGTTAATTGCGGTAAATCTAGAAATCTTTGTAATTTGCGACGCCGACTGTCAGTTGTAATTGGGTAGGGAAATACCCGTGCGAGGCGTTCTAATCTTACTTGTTTCTCTGATTGTATTAAGTTCAACAAGATTGTCAGAAAAATTAACTGAGGCGGCGTCAGCTGTTTTTGTAAGTGAGTTTGATAGAATGTTGGTAACATTTGTTTGGGATAGGTCAGCGTCTAACAATCTCGCTGCCTATCTTTTTTAGCAGAAGTGGGCTAAATTTTGACGGCATAAGGGTTTCAGGTCGGTTGTCACCCCCCCAGCAAAAATACAACACTTTTCTACTCAGAACAATCCGCCCTAGCAGCCAACAACTCAACTTTAAAACTTAGCCCTTCTTCCACGCCGGCAGCTTAACAGGAATTTCGATAATAAATTCCGCACCGCGATCCGGTTCCGAAACACATCCCAACTGACCACTATGTTTTTCTACAATAATTTGATAGCTAATTGACAACCCTAAACCCGTTCCTTTTCCTGGGGGTTTTGTCGTAAAAAACGGGTCAAACAACCGGCTGCGGATTTCCTCTGTCATACCTGGGCCATTATCCGCAATACTAACACGCACAAAGTATTGAGAATCCAACATTGAATTTTTATCTTCTTTTTTTGCGATCCATGATGCACTCTCAATCAGCTTAGTGCGGATCGTAATCACGCGGGGTGCCGGCTGATTTTCCAGTGCGTCTAAACAATTGCTGAGGATATTCATAAATACTTGGTTTAGCTGCCCTGGATAGCACTCCACCGGCGGCAAAACCCCATAATCTTTAACGATTTGAATGCTGGGGTGTTCTGGCGCTGCTTTCAAACGATGTTGCAAAATCAGCAGCGTGCTATCAATTCCCTCGTGAAGATCAACCCGCTTTTTCTCCGATTGATCTAAACGGGAGAAGTTCCGCAAGCTTAGAACAATTTGACGAATGCGATCCGCCCCTACGTGCATCGAAGATAAAATTTTCGGTAAATCTTCCTGCAAAAATTCTAACTCAATTTCTCCAGCGGCTTCCGTAATTTCAGCAACCGGCTTAGGATAATTTTTAGCATAAAGTTCCAGTAAATACAGTAAGTTTTTCACATGATCTCGTGCCGGACTGACATTCGCGTAGATAAAATTAACCGGATTATTAATTTCGTGAGCAACTCCTGCCACCAATTGCCCCAGACTCACCATCTTTTCACTTTGCACTAGCTGAGTTTGTGCTTGCTGAAGATTTTTAAGCGCTTGTTCTAAAGCAAGATTTTGCTTAGCCAATTGCTGGCGCTGGCGAGTTTCTTGCTCTCTGATTTGCGCTTGAAACAAAGCAATGCTCACCTGATCTGCCAATTGTTGTAAAAGTTCAATTTCAAAGCTCGTCCATTGCCGCGTCTCCCCGCATTGATGAGCGATTAGCAATCCCCACAACCGAGAATTAAGTCTCGCGCCATTAGAATTAACAACCTTTTCTTCATTTTTGGTGTTTAATTCTTCATTAACCAAAATAGGAACCACTAAATTAGCTTTGACTTCAACTCTTTGTAGCAAATCAATATGGCATTGTAGCAGATCCGAGTTTTCCAAATCAGCAATCGCTCTTACCCGACCGGCAGCATACAACTGTAAATACTTTTCTCCAAAACAAGGGTCTGAGATATTCTGTCCTAAAATCGCTTGAAAACCCGAACGCACGGCCTCTGTAACAACTGTTCCAGAGTTATCGGGTAAAAGCCGGTAAATTAAAACCCGATCCGTTTCCAGCAGATTTAGCACTTCTGTAACCGTAGTTTGAAGAATTTCTTCTAGCTGAAGAGACTGACGTATTTTGAGAGTAATTTCTGCTAGCAATTGCGCTCGTTGATGCTGCTTGATAAGGTCATTTTCAGCTTGTTTGCGCTCAGTAATATCTTCAAAGATTGCCAAGAGATATTGCGGAATGCCGGCATCATCAAGAATGGGAACTTTCTTTGTATGCAGCAACTTGACCCCTTGGTGGGGAGTATGAACCGGCTCGACGGGTATATCTACCAATTGGCCATTAGCTAACACTTCTCGGTCTCTTGATATAAAGAAGTCAGCTTGATCTTTTGAGAAAAAATCATAATCATTTTTGCCGATTGCTTCAGCTTTAGAATACCCGAATAATTTTTCACAGGCTTGATTCCAGCCGGTAAGCCGCAAAAATTCCGCTTCTTTAATTAATACACAATCCGGCAAATTATCTATCACAGAATTAAGAAAAACTTGAGTTTTTTGCAATTCAGTTTCGCTATGCAGACGTTCACTAATATCACTAAAACTGCAAATTACCCGCTCAACTTCGCCATTGGCGGCAAGCAGAGGATTCGCATTTACTTGCAACCAAATCATTGAAGTATCAGCCGTCGAAAATGCCCGATTAAAATCGGCCTTCTGTTGCTTTTTACACTCCTGTTTTAATACCTTGTTTCTCTGAATGCCTAGAACAACATTCCGCATCGGCACTTTCGTGATCAGTGCTTGCCGCACAGGTTGCAACTCGCTGGCAAACGGGGTGCCGTCTTTCTGAAACACTTGCCAGCCGCTATCAAAAGGAATTTGGCTGCGTAATTCGCCTTGGCTTAAACCCAGTAACTCTGCTGCCGCTAAATTAGCGAACTGCACCTCTAATTGCGGACTGAGGAGTAACACCCCAACTTGCATTTCATTCACAAATGTCTGCAGCAGAAACAGTGCTTGTTGCTGAGTTGACAAATGCCGGTTGAGTTGGGACGTTAAAAGAGTTACAACTAGAACTATTATTACAATGATGCAAACTGTCGCCCCTAGGAATACGGAATTAGCCGGCAAGGCAACTAAGCTAGGATCATAAGTGCTGAGCAAGATTTCGCCGGCATGGCTTATTGGAGTCAATTTAAGGCTGATGGAAATCACAGTTCAACTCTATCCTTACTGAGACGTCAGAGTTTGAAAAATTTAAACCTAACCGCAGCCAATTAGTAAATTATGATAGCGGCAGCGGCTTAAATTGATTGCGGATAATGGCAGTAAGCAGCACCGGCAAACTATAAATTGCAACCCTTAAAATTTTATTGTTTCAACAGTCGTGCAACTTCTTGCTAAACTTTCAGACAGCCAAATTTTGAAAAACTCAAACTCCTTGAAGTTAAAAAGACCTTAAAAAAAGCCTTGACAAATAACACCCTAACTTAATCAAATGTGATTCAGCGCCTCTACCCTGCCGGCTGCAAAAAATATCATGTATGAAACCAAGGGTAGAGAGAGCAAAAGTTTGAACTGCTAAGGCTGCTTCTGGAGTATACACACCCTTATTTAAGAAATCTGAATTTGAGTTTTTTATAGCATAGCTTAGAAATTCCGACATTGGGATTCAAAGCTAATTCGCGCTGCGACAGATGAGAAGTGCAATCAGCACCAACTGACGATGATTTAGCGGCTAGGCAGTGAACTTTTGCAGCGATTCCAAGCAAATTAAAGGTTGACTGAGTTTTTTGTACAAAGGATGTAGGAACACTATTTTTTACTCAGAAAAACTCGTAAAGTCAGGATGATATGAGCCAAGTAGCAGCAAAATGCCAAAGCTTGCTTCACCGACTTCTCACCGGCCAGCATTTGAGAAACGCCAATTCTTCCCCTCACTCCTCGCTAAAAAATGATGAAGATGGCATTTTTTGAGAAATGAAACGTCCCGGAATGCAGCGAAAATAATAATCATAATAACCGAAAGATCCAGATTCTACAAAATCAACTATTAACTGAATTGATATCCCCTGCGTAACAAATGAGAAGCTGCTTTAATGTTCACTTTTTCCCAAAATTGGCAAGCGTTGAACGAAAAAACCTGTTCACTCCAGCAAAAATTCTCAAATAATTTAAAAGGCGGGACTTCACGCCAAACAGTTAACAGAAGAAAAAGCCAGCATTTAGGCGAGCTGAGCGGGAAAAGAAGTGGATTGCTTTTTTCCACAGTACAGGCCGGCTATAAAAATAATAGGCTTTTATTGACAAAATAACAATTGAGTGTTAAAAAAAATTCTAATCCCTTAAGTCTTGAAGCTTAAATTCCCGCAGCTCGCACAGGATAGATTTCACCGGCATCGAAATTCTGGGAAATAAAGGCAGTAGGACAGATAAAATTGCGGTTTGTTATTACTTGTTGAAGAACGAGGTCGTTGCAGCCCGAATTGCCGAATATTTGACTAAAGTAGAGTTATGTCCTGTATCGCCGTCAGATAGGGAAAATCTATGACTTCATTCTTAAAGCAGTTGAGCGTTTATGTCAGTTTGCTAGCCATCGGCGGCGGTGCGGGATTTTTAGGCAGTCGCTATCTGGAAGCGCAGAAAAACGCCAACAGCCCCCAAACCTTGCCGGTGGTGCTGCGAAAACCGGCACCAGCCCCCCTGCCGGCATCCAGATCAGCCTTAATTGCACGCGGAAACCCTAACTTTGTTGCCGAAGTTGCCCAAAAAGTCGGGCCGGCAGTCGTGCGGATCGACTCAGCCCGTAAAGTTGCCTCACAAATTCCCCAAGCTTTAGATAATCCCCTCTTCCGGCAGTTTTTCGGTGAAGATGCCCCCATTCCGAAAGAACAGTTTGAGCGCGGTACGGGTTCTGGGTTCATTATCAGCAGCGACGGAGAGATGCTCACCAATGCCCACGTTGTTGCCGGCGCAGATGTTGTGGATGTCACACTCAAAGATGGGCGCACATTTAAAGGAAAAGTATTAGGCATCGATCCTCTCACAGATGTCGCTGTGGTGAAAATTGACGCCAAAGATTTACCCACCGTCCAACTCGGCAAATCTGAATCCCTCGTTCCCGGACAGTGGGCCATTGCCATTGGCAACCCCCTCGGCTTAGACAATACGGTTACCGTTGGCATTATCAGCGCCACAGATCGCTCTAGTTCTCAGGTGGGAATTCCTGATAAACGCGTTCGCTTCATTCAAACCGATGCTGCGATCAACCCCGGAAATTCAGGTGGCCCTTTATTAAACGACCAAGGGGAAGTGATTGGCATCAATACTGCGATTCGGGCGAACGCTCAAGGTTTAGGTTTCTCGATCCCCATTGAAACCGCCAAACGCATTGCCACAGACTTAGCCACCAAAGGCCGTACTGAACATCCCTTTTTGGGCATTAAAATGGTACAGCTCACCCCCGCGCGGCGAGAAGAAATCAACGAGCAAGCGAAAGGGAACTTCAAAATTACGCAGGACAAGGGAGTGTTGATTTTAGGCGTTTTGAATGACTCGCCGGCACAGAAAGCCGGTTTGCGCGAGGGAGACATTATCCAAAAGATCGACGGCGCTGCCATTGAGACGACAGAAGAAGTACAAGATCGCGTCGAAGCGAGTGGCGTTGGCAGCGAACTAAATTTGGAAATTAACCGCAACGGGAAGATCCAGCGGATTGAAGTGCGGCCCGATGCCTTTCCCCTCAAACAGCTAGAATAAGTTGCCGAAAGCGCTAAATTTGCGCCGGCTCACTGGCAGTGAACCGCTGGGCGCTCAACATTAATCGCGCTCGGATTCTCCACCGGCAGACGAATCGCGGTGCAGGGACATACAATCTTCTAGACTTTCATCTAGTTGCATTCGCTGTTCCATCTGCCGCAGAAAATAGCCGGTCATCATGGCTGAAGCCAGCAAGCCTGCTAAGTTTTCGCGGTTGGTGGTGATGTGAACGTCAAAATGATCGGAGGGAAGCAGTCCCACCAGTCCTTTGACGTTTTGAGAAATGATTTGCTTAATTTCGGGACTGGCGGACTTGGCCACACGGGCCAAAACCTCAGGGGGTTGGTGCTGGAGATATTTCAGCAGCGGGTTAGTTTCGCTGTCGTCAGTGTCGGATTCGTTAAAGTCAGGGTTAAACACCATGTGGCCTCTAAATGTCTGCCTTTCTTATTATCTACTCTAGACCATTCTGATAAAATGACGCCTCTGCAAGCTTGGCATACTCCGCTGTTGTGGATGAAAATATCCAGCCTCAGTTAATGCTAAAGACAGATGTTTTATTCTTCTTCCAAGTTTTCCTCACCAGTGAGGGGGAATTTCAGTTCTAGCTGCTGGGGCAATTGATCAACTTGGAAATATTGATGAAACTTATCGGTTATCTGCAACCAATAAGACCGGCCATCGGTTTGCCGGCGTCTACGAACAAAACCCAGTTCCAAAAGTTCTTGAACGTGCTGATAAGCCCCAGATCCCCGCAGTTCAACCAATTCAGTTTGCGTAATCGGCGCTTTGAGGGCGATCACCGCCAAAGTCCGCAGTGCGCCCAGCCCTAAATCTAAGGGAATAATCGTTTGCACTAACTCTTGGAAGGTGTCTCGTAGTTGCAGGCAATATCCAGCCGGCGTCTCAACCACTTCTAAGGCGCTGTCTCGGTGCGCGTAGTCGTTCATCAATTCAATCAAAGCGTCTTCCGCGTCGTCTTTCTCACAACCGGCATATTCAATAATTTCACCAAGGGAAAGGGGTTGACCCTTTAGGTAGAGAATGGCTTCTATTTTGGTTGCTAAACGATGCATTGAGGATTTTAGATTTTAGATTTTAGATTTTAAATTTTAGATGAGCGAATAATCGAAAATCTAAAATGGGTAGCCGCTTGGTTAGTCTAACTGGCGTCCTGTGAGTTCCACAAAAATATCTTCCAAGTTGGAGGGGCGCACCATCATGCCGGTTTTATCGCTTTGCTGCTCAAGGTGGGCATTCGCTTGTTCCAAGTTCGGGAAAAACAAATATTCCCAGCGATCCCCAATTTGTTTCATCACCAGTCCTTCGCCGTGTTTCTGCCGCAGTTGTTCCAAAGTGCCCAGTTCAATCAGCTTGCCGGCATCCATAATTCCGATGCGATCGCATAAATACTCTACCTCATCCATATAGTGAGTGGTTAGCAGCATCGTCATTCCCTGCTTATTCAAATCGCGGATAATTTCCCACAGCCGGCGGCGAGTTTGCGGATCGAGTCCGACGGTTGGCTCATCGAGAAATAAAATTTTCGGTTCATGCAACAATGCTCTAGCAATTTGCAGCCGGCGCTTCATCCCTCCAGACAAGGTTTTCACCAAGTCATCCCGCCGATCTGCAAGTTCCACATATTCCAGCCACTGATTAATTAATTTCTGCCGGCTAGGGTTGGGAATGTGGTGCAACCGCCCGTGAAATTCCATGTTCTCCCACACAGACAAATCGTTGTCCACACTAATTTGTTGCAACACAACGCCAATCGACTGCTTAACTTGCGCTGCTTGCCGCGTCACATCATAACCGGCGACTTCTATTTGTCCACTGGTAGGGCGCGTCAGGGTGGTGAGCATCCGAATTGTTGTCGATTTGCCGGCTCCATTTGGGCCAAGCAAACCGAACATTTCGCCGCTTTCGAGGGTAAAAGAGAGTTCGTTAACGACGGGGACGTTGTTATAAACTTTGTGAACGTTCTGGAGCGAGACGGCAGCACCCATAAATGTTTAATTGAAGATGAATCAACCGTTACGGTTCTGTAGGATTATCGGCAAAAGAGGTGCCGGCTCATATTATCAACCCTAATTTGTCAAAAAACACAGCGATGAACTTCTATCTTGGTATAGATTTCGGCACCACCGGCGCACGGGTTGTTGCCATTGATGCTGCCGGCACCCTTCACGCCGAGGCGCAATATCCTTTTAATACGGGCGATTTAGATAATTTGCCGGCTCTTTGGCAAACGGCGTTATTGACCTTAATTTCCCAAATTCCTCAACAAGTACGCCGCGATCTCAAGGCAATTGCGATTAATGGCACCTCTTCCACCGTCTTGTTGTGTGATGCCGGTGGCAGCCCAATTGCTGAACCGCTTCTCTACAACGATGGGCGGGGAGTGGCGGTGATGCAGGAGTTAAAAGCCATTGCCCCCCCGAATCATCCAGTAATTAGTGCCACTTCCAGTTTGGCTAAACTTCTGTGGTTCAGGCAAAACTCAAATTTGCCACTGCAAAAGCATTTTTTCCTACATCAAGCCGATTGGTTAGCCTTTTTATTACATGGCCGGCTCGGTATCAGTGACTATCACAACGCCCTGAAGCTGGGTTATGACCCTGAGCGTTTGTGCTATCCCAACTGGTTATTAGATATAAAATTATTACCACATTTGTCAGAAATTGTCAAGCCAGGGATGCCGGTGGGCGCAGTTACGACAGAAATTGCCGAGCGGTTTGGCTTGCCGGCAGATTGTCAGGTGTGTGCCGGCACCACTGACAGCATTGCCGCATTTTTAGCAAGCGGTGTGCAATCCCCCGGAGAAGCCGTAACCTCCCTCGGTTCCACCCTAGTGATCAAGCTGCTCAGCCGAACTCGCATTGATGATGCCCGCTATGGGATTTACAGTCACCGACTGGAGGATATGTGGCTCGTTGGCGGCGCTTCCAACACCGGCGGCGCAGTGCTGCGGCAATTTTTCACCGATACAGAGTTAGAAACTCTGAGTCGGCAGATTGATGCTGAGCAAGAAAGTCCGCTTGATTACTATCCCCTAACAAAAGCCGGTGATCGCTTTCCAATTAACGATCCCAATTTACCGCCGCGACTGGAACCTCGCCCCGATAATCCAGTAGAATTTTTGCATGGTTTGTTAGAAAGTATGGCGCGAATTGAAGCGCAAGCTTATCAACTTTTGCAGGAGTTGGGGGCGACTAAATTAACGCGTGTTTACACTGCCGGTGGCGGTGCTAAAAACCCGGTTTGGAGTGCAATTCGCGAACGTTTATTGAAGGTGCCGGTGGGGGTGCCGGTTCATACCGAAGCAGCTTATGGCACAGCATTATTAGCAATGCGCGGGCTAAATCAATAAAGCATTCACTCAGCAAATCTCGATTACATATTTTGAACTCATTTCAAATCACCCAACTGGATGACCTAACAGGAGGAAGTGCCGGCCACTGCAATTGTTATAACATTAACAGTTACCTTGATTGACATACTTTGATGGTTGCAGCACTTAAATGCAACCATTTTTTTTGTGGGTGCCTTGTGGAAAGCACCCGTAACCAAGGTGAGTATTGATCGCCTTATACAACCCTAGGTGAATTGTGCTGATGAAATGATCATTCATTCCAGGCGTTGCAGCGGCGCAGTCTTCGGATCGATAATCTTCACACCGGCACCGGGAAACTTTACTGCTAACGTTACTTTCTCCCCCGATCCCAAAAGATGAGTCACTTCCCCAACCCCAAAGCGCCCATCAAGTACGCGATCACCCACTTTCCAATCTAAAACTTTAGCAGAATTTTTGAGCGTATATTTCTCCCCCGCCCCTTTACTTTTCTGCATCCCCGCGCTCTTACTTTTTGCCCCACTTCCACTCAGAAACTCTTTGGGTAATTCTGATAGAAATAAGGAAGGAATTGCCGGCTGCCGGTTTCCCCAAGTGCGCCGTTCACTAGCATGAGTGAGAAACAGCCGTTCTTGTGCACGAGTAATCCCAACATAACAAAGCCGGCGTTCTTCCTCTAAAGAAGCCGGATCATCTAAACTGCGGAAATGAGGCAGCAACCCTTGTTCCATTCCTACCAAAAATACCACCGGAAATTCCAAGCCTTTTGCAGCGTGCAGCGTCATCACAGAAACGCGAGATTCCTCTTCTTTCATGCTATCCATGTCAGAACTCAGCGCCGCACTTGCCACGAAATCTTCTAGTGTTGCTTCCGGATTTTCTTCTTGAAATTGCAACACTGCATTATAAAGTTCTAAGACGTTGGCTAAGCGATCTTCCGCTTCATCCGTGCCTTGAGTTTTCAACTCTTGAATATAACCGGAATCTTCCAGAATACCTTGCACAATTTCCGAAGCGCTTGTCGGTTTACTACCCTCTTCAAGTAGCGCTTTTGCCTGCCACCGGCACATCATTTCCACAAACTGAAGAATCGGCTTTGCAGTTCGTCCCGCTAAAGTATTCACCGATTCATCATCCGTGAGAATTTCCCATAATGGAATGGTTAATTGTTGCGCCGCATCTTGCAGCCGGTCTAAGGTTGCTTTTCCAATTCCTCGCCGAGGTGTGTTGATAATTCTCAACAAACTCAGCGTGTCTGCTGGGTTAACAATAAATCGCAAATAAGCAATCACATCTTTAACTTCTTTGCGGTCGTAAAATTTCAGTCCCCCGACCAAATTGTAAGGCACATTCCCTCGCACCAGCGACTCTTCAAACACCCGTGACTGGGAGTTCGTGCGGTAAAGAATAGAAAAATCGCCCCATTTCAATTCCGGATGCTTACGACTTAATTTTATAATTTCACCGACCACAAATTCAGCTTCTTCAATTTCATCGCCGGCACGATGCAAGTAAATCGGTTCCCCTTCTCCTCGCGTGGGACGCAAAACTTTATCAATCCGCTCAGTATTCTTTTGAATTAGGTGATTTGCCGCGTGCAAAATATTATCTCTAGAGCGATAATTTTCCTCTAATTTAACCATCGTGCGCGTGTCATCATCCGGCAACCCGTCCCCAAAGTCTTGCTGAAAATCTAGCAAAATTTTGAAATCGGCCATGCGGAAAGAATAAATCGCCTGATCCACATCACCAACCACAAAAACCGAGCGATTTTGCCAGTTATTAAAAGTTTTGGGGCTTTCGTTGTTCGTCACCAACAGCCGAATTAAATCATACTGAACTCGGTTGGTATCTTGATATTCATCTACTAAAATATGAGAAAACTTTTGATGCCAATAACCTAACACCGTCTCATTCTGCGTGAGCAATTGCACCGGCACTCGAATCAAATCATCAAAATCAAGGGCGTTATTAGCAGCAAGCGCATCTTGGTAAAGGCTATAAGCGTTAGCAATGACCCGCCCGCGCATATTCGGTTGTTCTCGCTCAAGTTCTTGCGGGTTCAATCCCTGATTTTTGGCGTTACTAATCGCATAGCGGACAGAACGCGGCTCAAATTTCTTGTCATCTAAATTTAGCGTTTTAGTAACAATTTCTTTAACAAGACTTTGGGCATCCGATTCATCAAAAATAGAAAACGTTCGCTTCCACCGGCGACCCTTTTCGTCTTGGAATTTTTCAATATCATAGCGAAGAATCCGAGCGCATAAGCTGTGGAATGTGCCCACCCAAAGCGGTTTAATATAAGTTTTGTACGCCTTTGAACGTAGCCTGGTTTGCTCCTCGGGGACTAAGGCATCAAAAGGCTTGCCGTATCTTTCTAGTGCTTGCTGCTGCGCGAATAATTTCTCGATCCGTTCTTTCATTTCCCGCGCAGCTTTATTAGTAAATGTCACCGCCAGAATATTTTCTGGATCGACTCGGTGGGTGCGGATTAAATTTGCCACCCGAAAAGTTAGCGCCCGTGTTTTGCCGGAACCTGCGCCGGCAACAACCAATAATGGCCCGCAGAAATGCTCAACGGCTTGGCGTTGGGAGGAGTTGAGGAGGCTGAGAAAGTCAGTGGTTTGAGTCATAGCTAAGCCGGTGAAGTGCGCTCACATTGCGGGAAGATGCCCATTATATGCGCTTGAGAAGGCTATTATAGTGTAACGAAACTTGCTGACGACTCCCCAGCGTCTTAGCGTGCTTCACTCCCGCACTCGACTTTGAATGGCGAATTGACTGCAACCGCAGCAAATCTACCATAGCGCCGTACGAATACAGCATTACGGAAAATTATTTATTACTCTACACACGAGAAGGGCGAACGATGGGGTTCGAACCCACGAATGGTGGAATCACAATCCACTGCCTTAACCACTTGGCTACGCCCGCCATTGCGATTCTTAATATAGCACTTCTTCCGGCTTTCGATCTACCCCTGCATTCAAAATTCTTGATTTTTATGATTAAATTTTTTAATTTCTATATTTTCCCCTTCATGCTAAAGTTGAAATCAAAAATCTGAAAGCCTTGACAGTCAAGGATTATAGCAGCTAAACTCCTCTCCCAAAATTTCAAATCCTCCTGTGCAAAATCGCTCTAATCCGTAATCGCTAAAAAAAACGGGTAGTCTTAGCTTAGAGATTCACTGCGGAAGACGTATGAAGGGTTTCAAGACTGCTGCAATCGTTGGGGGAGTTGTTTTGGCAGGAGTGGGAGTGGCAATGGCTGTCACCAATCCTGCTCAAACTGCCTATGAAGAGTATGCCGTTCAGAAGTTGACGGAGTATGTGAAGGGCAACTTTTGTCAAAAAGCCGGCTTTTTTGAAAATCGGTGCGCGGCAATTGTCGATTCTGGACAATCTGAGTTTAAGCAAGCCATCGCCCAGAACACACAACGACAAAACTTTATTTTCTTTAGTATTTATACAACGAATTTGTCTGTCACACCATTGCTGCCTTCTGGACTTACTTCTGTGCTGCCGGCATTACCCGCTTACCGCTTTGAAACTGCTGGGGTGCTGCAAAGCTTTTACACTTATCAAGCCAAGCAAAAATAAAGGAATTGGCTACTTTTCAGCTAAGCGATCGAGCTGAGGTTATCCTGGGAATATTTAAGCTTTACGCACCGGCATTGAGCAACTTCCTATGACTTACTGTGTTATCCCAGGATGCCAGCAACCCCAGAACCCGGATACAGCTAAAATTTGCCAGAGTTGCGGTTCTAAACTATGGCTCAAAGATCGCTACCGCCCGATTCAACAAATCGGTCAAGGAGGGTTTGGCAGAACATTTTTAGCCGTTGATGAAGATATCCCATCCCAACCACGCTGTGTTGTTAAACAACTGTACTTTCAGGAGGGCAGCAATAGCAACTTCCAAAAAGCAATTCAACTGTTTCACCAAGAAGCTGTCAGGTTGGAACATCTCGGTACGCATCCGCAAATCCCGTCTTTGCTGGCGCACTTTGAACAAAACAAGTGGTTGTATTTAGCTCAAGAATTAATTGAAGGGGAAACACTTTCACAGCAATTGAAGCAACAAGGTGTTTTTAGTGAAAAACTGATTTTACAATTGCTGCAAGATTTGCTGCCGGTGTTGCAATTTATCCACGAACAACAAGTGATTCACCGTGACATCAAGCCGGCAAATATTATGCGTCGGCGCAGTGATGGCAAGTTTGTCCTGATCGATTTTGGAATTGCTAAATTGTTTGCCGGCACCAATCTTTCCCAAACCGGCACAATCATTGGCAGTTTAGAATATATGGCACCTGAACAAACGCGAGGAAAAGCCATTCCTGCTAGTGATCTTTACAGTTTAGGCGCGACTTGCATTCACCTACTCACCGGCCTTGCTCCCTCTAACTTATACGACATGACCCGTGATCGGTGGGCGTGGCGCGATTATTTACCCACCGGCACAGATTTGGGTGGAATGACGTCCCCCACGTCTCGCATCCGCTTGGGTCAAGTTTTGGATAAATTGCTGCAAAATGCCCTCAATCAGCGATATCTTTCAGCAGATGAAGCGCTGCAAGCGCTGAATAAGCCGGTAAATCCTCCCGCTCAAGAAAGAGTTAACCCATCCTCTGTAAAAACAGCTTATGCCTCGATTAAATCCCCTCAACCTGCTGCCGTACAACCTTTACTTCCCCGGCCAAATAATTCATTTTTAAATAAACTATTTCGCCGCGCAACCCCTCAATCTCACGCTAATGATTCGCTCACCTCAGCGGTGGGGATTGACTATACAAAATTGCGCGATTTACTGGCAGCGCACAAATGGCAAGAAGCTGATCAGGAAACGAGAGCAGTTTTATTTCAGGCAGTCGGCAAGCGAGGTGGCTATATCGACACTCGTAATATTGAACAATTGCCTTGTCAGGATTTACAAACAATTGACCGACTTTGGGTAAAATACAGCGCAGGTCGCTTTGGCTTTAGTGTTCAGAAAAAAATTTATGACAGTGTTGCAGGGGACTATGCAATATTTTGTGAACACATTGGATGGCCGGCTCATAACCCAACGATTCCCAATAACAGCCTAAAATTTAAATCCTCAGCACCGGCGGGACATTTGCCTTCGCGAACTTGGGTAGGGGGAATTTCCTGGTGGCAACACGCCGGGGCGATGTCTGAAAAACTTAGCAAATGTGACACTGTCTAGTTTTTCTAATCGGCAGTAATGCCACATTCGCAACAGCACGCTCGGTTATTGATCAAATACTCATTGATTCCAAAACGCTCAAATCGTTTGAATACAGAGGTTTTTAAAGTAGAGTTTGGCTGCTATTTAGATTTGATTGCTATAACATAAAGCTGCCGGTTAAATACACCGCTGTCCAATAATCTAAGATTTAAAATCTAATATCTAAATTGCTCTATCTTAAAGCAGAGATCGCATATTCTTCATTTGTTTCTGTAGATAGACGTACTCATTGCCATCAAAAAAGACAATGAATTCAAGACAAACATTTAACGCCCGGTAGCGCTTCAAGCGGCTTTCCAGGCTTAAAACTTGCTGCACAAAAGCTCAAAGAGGTATTGAATCGTGTTTTTTCACAAAAAAGAACTCATTAATAAAGATGTGAAAATTGAGGCACCAAATCCTCGTTTCGCTCAGTTGCTACTCGAACAATTTGGCGGGGCAACCGGCGAACTGACCGCAGCTTTACAGTATTGGGTGCAGTCCTTCCATGTCGAAAATCCTGGCATCCGGGATATGCTTCAAGATATTGCCATCGAAGAGTTTAGCCATTTAGAAATGGTAGGCAAACTCATTGAAGCCCATACCAAAAATACAGACCAAACAGACGCGTTCAAGAGTACACTCTTTGCAATGCGGGGCATCGGGCCGCATTTCTTAGATAGCCAAGGCAGTGCTTGGACAGCAGCTTATATTAATGAAGGCGGCGACGTGGTGCGCGATTTGCGGGCTAATATTGCCGCAGAAGGCGGGGCGCGTCAAACTTACGAACAATTGATTAAATTTGCCCCAGATCCGGGAACGAAGGATATGCTGGTTCATCTGCTGACCCGCGAAATTTCCCACACCCAGATGTTTATGAAGGCGCTGGAGTCACTGGGTAAACTCACCGATCCTTTCTTCGGTAATATTCAGCCTGATCAAACCGTAGATATCTACTACAATTTATCTACCAATGGCGCACAGGATGAGCGCGGCCCGTGGAACTCTGAACCCGATTTCCGCTATATTGCTGATCCCTTGAACGCTAATGGTTAATCTGCTTTAATCGCTCCTATCTCCTTCTAAAATGAGTCAGAAGTAACTTTTCTTCTGGCTCATTTATGTTTTTATAAGTACAATAACTGCGGATAGATTGCAAATATCTCAGTGAGTGTTCATTTAACGTTTACAGGCACCCTCAAGAAATTGTTATCTGCTTATCTATTGGTATTTCACGGCAGCCGCGACCGGCGCTACCAGGTTGCTGTCGAGCAATTGACTCAATTAGTCTGCGATGTTCAGACGCGCCGGGAGGCTTCTGGACGCTCAGGATCGGGGAGTTTGGTAACGCATTCGGCAGAAACCTTTGTTGGGATGGGTTTGTTAGAACTGCATCCCTTGCCTTTGCATGAGCAAATCCGAGAATTCGCTGAGCGTTCTTTTGCCGCCGGCATCCACTCTATTCAAGTGCTGCCGATATTTTTACTTCCGGGTGTTCATGTCATGGAAGATATCCCGGCAGAAGTCGCTAGAGCGCAGCAAGCTTTAGGCTCACAGACGAAAATAGAGATGCAGCCTTACTTAGGTAAACATCCGGGTCTTATCGGCTTGCTGTCGGCACAACAGGCAAATGTAGCCGTTGATGCCTGGATTTTGCTCTCTCACGGCAGCCGTCGTGCCGGTGCCAATCAACCGATTGAGGAAATGGCCATTAAGTTAGGTGCGGTGCCGGCCTATTGGTCTGTGCGATCAAGTTTGGACAAGCAACTGGAAGCACTTGTGAATGCCGGCCATCGAAAAATCGGGATTTTGCCCTATTTCTTATTTGCTGGCGCGATTACAGATGCGATCTGGCAATATGTCAGTGAGCTTTCCCAACGATTTCCCACCGTAGAATTAGAGTTAGCTGAACCTTTAGGAGCCGGTGTTGAGCTGGCGCGTTTGATTTTAGATTTGGCTGAGGAATAAACTGCATAGGCTTGGAGCCGGCACCCGGCAGTATTCTTATCGAAGTCTCTTTTCCCTGTCATCATTTCAGGGAAATAAACCCCTCTTTTTCTTCCATTCCAGCCTCATAGGTGAAAAGCATAGACAAGAGTTTGCCAAAGATTCGTAGTGACATACTCTTTTAAAATAAATTAAATTTAAATAAATTTTTTAATATTTATATTAATATTTATTTATAGTAAGTTACTAGGTGTATAGCATATTTAATTTTTGATTAAGATTGATATTTTCTCTAATAAGTTTTATTAAAACGCTTGGTTTTTAGAATAAAGTGAGCAAGCCTAGCCCTTTTTTACAGCAGATGTTGCTTGGTGAATAAGGGTAGCAGACTTGAAGCTATAAGTTTAAAGTTAGATTTTGTTACAAGTAAATAGCACACACCTCTCTCAATTTACTTTCACAACTATAATAAATAAAAAACAGACAACCGAGATTGTAACCCAGTTATGGATGCCAAATTACGCTCAGATATGTTTGGTTTTCAGGGTAAGGACGTAAGCCGGTGCCGGCTTACCCTACTCGCCGATTGCCCAGGGGGCGCTACTAGCCGGTTTTGTATTATTGCTTCTTAGTTTTATTTACAATCTTAAAAAAGGGAGAAATAAAATGCACTCCAAATTTGCAACAATGAAACTCAGTAACGTCATTCCCTTAGGATTTTCCGCAATAATTGTGGTGATGGCGATCAATGGTTTAATCTCTAAATTAACGGTTAATGGTTTGGTTTCAACAGCGAGTGAGGTAATGCACAGTTATCGGGTGCAAACAAAGCTGCAAGAGTTAGAAGAAACTTTAGTTGATGTTCAACTCGGAGAGCGAGGCTTTATTATTACTAAAAATGAAGATTTTTTACAACCTTACAAAGCGGCACAAAAAAATTTAGCCAATAATTTTAAAGAAGCTAAATCTTTGCTTAAGGACGATCCGGTTCAAAGTCGAAATCTTGAAGAAGTTCAAGAGTTATCTCAACAAGGCATAAATAGTTTAACCAAAAATATTGCTCTGATCAGAGCCGGTAAATCTCCATCCCAAGCTAACTTGCTAGAAGGTAAGCAGGGTTTGGAGACTGTGAGAGACAAGATTAATAATATGCTGCAAGCCGAAAGTGATTTATTAGCAAGACGTCAGCAATCAGTCAGAGAAGCTGAGGAGTTTTCAACGTTTATTACTTTAGGGGGAACAATTTTAGGTACAATTCTAGGTTTTTTAATTGTATCATTTGTTGTTCGTAGAATTGTGAAACCAATCGATGAAGTGACGAAGATAATTACGAACTCCTCAACAGAAATTGCTGCAACCGTAGAGCAGCAGGAACGGACAGCAGCAGAGCAATCTGTCGCGGTGAATCAAACCACCGCAACCATGTATGAATTAGGTGCTTCTTCAAGAGCGACTGCTGAGCAAGCTGAGGCGGCAGCGGCTGGAGCCAAACAAGTGTTAATTTTAGTAGATAGCGACGCCGAATTAAATAGGCAATATGGGAAATATTCAGTTTCCGAATCTAGTCTGAGAGAGCGAGTCAGACAGATTGCCAGGGAAATTCTCCGCTTAAGCGAACAAACTAATCAGATTGGTACAATTTCAACTTTAGTGAGTAATTTAGCCAATCAAACCAATATGCTTGCCTTAAATGCAGCAGTAGAGGCGGTTCGTGCCGGCGAACATGGAAAAGGATTTGCCGTGGTTGCCGCAGAAATTCGCAAACTTGCGGATGTAAGCCACAAATCTGCAGAAAAAATCAATAGCCTAGTTATTGAGATTCAGAAAGCCACAGATTCGACAGCAAAAGTGACAGAAGAAGGCACAAAAACCGTTGAAAGTATTGTGGATGCAATTGAAAACATTGCCGTTAACTCTCAACAAATTTCACTCACAGCGAAGGAACAAGCGATTGCGATCCAACAAGTAGCAGAAGCCATGAATACCATTGAGCGAGGTGCAGTGCAAACAGCCAGTGGCATTACTCAAACAAAAAATGGCACCCACAAGCTGAATGAAGCGGCAACAACACTGAAAGCAGTCGTTTAAGCAATGCGGAGATAGGGAAAGATGCCGGCACCCATCCACTCATTTCTGTTCTTTTCACCTTTAACGCACACCCAAACCCTTTAAGTTGTGAGCAGCTTCGTTAAGTTTTTGAGTTCCGACTTTCGTTTGAGTGATTCCACTTGCTGTTTGTTGAGAGCCGGTGTTGATCACATTCATGGCACTAACTACTTGCTGAATCGCCACAGCTTGTTGGCCGGCACTTAGCGCAATTTGTTGGTTATTGATCACCACTTGGTCAATTGCAAAAGCGACTCCTTTAAACGCATTGGCTGTTTTTTGAGCGATTTTAACGCCCTGGGTAACGGTTTTTGTTCCCTCCTCCGTCACTATTACAGTTGAGTTGATCGCCACTTGGATATCTTTGACAAGTCCGTTAATTTTCTCTGCTGATTTTTGGCTTTCATCCGCAAGTTTGCGAATTTCTGCAGCAACCACGGCAAACCCCTTTCCATGTTCGCCGGCACGTACCGCCTCCACCGCTGCATTTAAAGCCAGCATATTCGTCTTGCTGCCTAAATCACTTACCGTACCGGAAATGCTGCGAATTTGGTTAGCTTGATCGCTCAAGCGTGTAATCGAGGCGGCAATTGCCGCCACTTTTTCTTGCAGCGTCGCCATGCCTTTTAAAGTTAACTTCACTGCCTGAGTTCCCCCCTGAGAAAGGTTGAGTGCCTGCTGGGCACTAGCGGCTGCTGCCCCAGCTTGTTCGGCTGCTGTTCTTGAAGAAGCCTTCAACTCTTCCATCGTGGTACTCGTTTGGTTTACCAAAGCCGCCTGTTCAGAGGCAACGCGTTCCTGCTGCTCAACAGTAGCGGCAATTTCGGTGGAAGAACTGACAATCATATTGATGATGCCGCTAATCGCTTTATCCAGAGGCTTAGCAATTGCCATGCTTAAAATAATCCCTAAAACAATCGCCGTTAGGGGACCTAACACCATGCCTAAAATAATCAAGAAGTTAGTTTGAGCCACATCCCTTTGAGCCACTTTTTTGGCCGCTTCTCCAAATTCCTCGTTATATTTGATAATGTTCATCACCCCTTCTGTTGCTACATCAAACGAAGTTCTTTCTTCATTTGCCGCAAAGTCGCTGAGTTTATCAAGCAATGCATCGGCGGTTTGTGATCTTGCCATTTCTGGCGAATTTTGCTTGCGCTGACTGACTAGCTCAGCCATTCTGTTTGAGGGATCTAGAATACCTATGCGTGCGAATTCTTGATACAACCGCATAAATTCTTCATGATTTTGCTTCCATTTAGCCCAGTCTTGAAGAAATTTTTTATAGGTAACTTTTTCTGAATCAGTTTGAGGAGAAGATGTATATTGTTGAAATCCTTCCTCAATCTGTTGCCAAGCTTCCTTGATTCGGCTCAATTCAATTTGACGTTTTTCTTGGATTAAGAGGGTGTTGAGCAAGGCTCTTTCTGAGGACTGGACTTGGGTTTGTCCTTCATTAATTTTCCACAATCCCATGACACTTGGTAAACTATTATTACCGATTGTATTAATATGCTCACTGAGACGGGAGTTTCCATTCCATCCGATGCCGGCTACAACCAAAACAAGCAGGCCCATCATTAGAAAGGCTGCGATCAGCCGGCTTTGTAAATTCATGTTACGAAACACGATATTCCTCTCTCCTGATTTGTTTATATACTAATTAATATTAGTAGAAAAAAGTGAGATAACAGTCTGAGAGAAAAATTAAATACTACTCTTAGAAAAGAGGCAGAAAGCCTTTGACATCGTCATAATCACGTCTGAGAATGGGGCACCTAGCGTCGTAGAGTTTTTAATAGCTTAAATGAGTATAAATTTACTTTTTTCCTCAAGAAAATGCCTAATTAAAAATAAAAAATGAGAGCAGAAACTAGAAAGAGTAAGAGCAATCAACGTTTTAAACACTCGCTCTTCAGTATTCCCTTGCTCGTGTCTCTACCCAACACCGAATGCCTTAATATTCTGGGCGGCTTGTTTCAGGTTGTCAATGCCCACCTTCGTTTGAGTGATGCCACTGGCAGTTTGTTTAGCGCCGGCATTGATAGTGTTCATGGCATAAATTACCTGATCGATTGCCACGGCTTGCTGCCTCGAAGTGAGGGCAATTTGCTGATTGCTTACACAGATTTGCTCAATAGCTTCAGATACACTTCTGAAAGTGTCTGCCGTTTCCTGAGCGATTTTGACGCTCTCCTCGACTGTTTTTGTCCCCTCATCCGTTGCTAGCACCGTTGAGTTGCTAGCCGTTTCGATATTGGCGACAAGGGCGTTAATCTTATCTGCCGATTTCTTACTCTCGTCAGCCAATTTACGAATCTCTGCTGCCAAAACGGCAAAACCCTTACCTTGTTCTCCGGCTCGCACCGCCTCCACCGCTGCATTCAACGCCAGCATATTCGTCTGGCCGGCTAAATCCCGCACTACAGACGAAATCTCGCGGATCTGAGCAGTTTGCTGACTCAATAGTACGGTCGAACCGGCAATCCCTCTGACTTTCTGTTGAAGTTCTGTCATGCCTCCGAGAGTGCGCTGTACAGCTTGGCTTCCACCCTCTGCTAGCGTCAGCGCCACAGAAGCGCCGGCAGCTGCTGCTTCAGCTTGCTCCGCTGACTGCCGGGAGGAGGCACCCAGCTCATCCATTGCAGTGGTCGTTTGGCGCACCGAAGTTGCCTGTTCCTGTGCAATCCGCTCCTGCTGCTCAACTGTGGCGCTAATCTCTGTGGAAGAACTGACAATTTCATTAATGATGCCGGTGATGGCTCTATCAAGCGGCTTAGCAATTGATCGGCTCAGAATAATGCCTAAAATCATCGCCGTCAGTGGGCCGGCAATCATGCCTAAAACAACCCAGCGCTGAGTTTGCGTCACACTCAAATCGGCTGCCTGCTTTTGATTGGCTGCAATTGTCTCGTTTACTTTAAGGACTTTTTCCAGGTCTTGCGCTGCCGAATTAAATACTGGCCGGTTGATAGTAAAGACTTGTACATTCATTTGTTCTAATAAAACACTCGCTGCTTGAGCCGCTGCCATTTCAGGTGAATTCGCCCGATCCTGTCGCATCAAATCCAACTGCGTTGTCTGGGGAGCTAAAATGCCCAGCTGTTCAAATTTTTGATAGAGGCGCATAAATTCTTCATGTTCTTGTGCCCACCGCTCCCATTTCGACAGAAAATTTTTCCACAACTTCTCTTCCTGCGGGGTACGGGGTAGCCGCTCATATTTATCTCGCCCTGCCTGCATCTGTTGGAGAGCCTGCTGGATTCGCCTTACTTGATCTTCCCTAACTGTGTCACTCAATCTAGGATTGAGTAGCGCCATTTCGCCGGCATGAGAAACCCTCAGCCCCTGATCTAACATTTGTAATCCTACGATACTTGGCAGTCTTACCTCACTAATCTCATCAAGGTATTGAGTTAGCCAAAAACTACCAAGCTGCCCTACCCAGCCAACAGCAAATACAATCAGTGCCATGAGGAGAAACGCACTAATCAGTTTCCCTTGCAGCCCCATTTTCTTAAACCAGGTACTCAGTCGATTCATTTTTACCTTCACTTTAGTCAATTTATTTTGTTACTTTTCCGCTTTTATTAAAGTCTAAAATAAATAACCACGTAAAAAGTAAAAGTCTTACCTATTCACGTTTTCAATTTATTTCTACTTTGAATTTATGACCTATCTATTTTTTAAACAAAAATACTCCTCCTCTTACCCAATAAGGAAATTTCTGACATTCAAATCTTATTTGTTTAAAGAATCAAAATAAGCTTTTACAAAGCTATTATCAAATAACTGGCTGAGATCGGGCTTTTGTTTAATGATGCCGGCGTTCAGCAAAAAATTACTGAATTCCTGAGCTGCATAAGGCAAAGATGTCAAATCCGAACCCGAATTAAAGGCTTTCAAGTTTTCTTCAACACTAAAAAACTTGATTTCAGACTCGTAGTTTTTGAACTCACTGACCGAAACGCCCAGGTAGTCAGCCATAATCTTATAGGAATTTTCAGGATTCTGACGCACAAAGTTTAAGGTGGCGAACCAAGTATTGACAAGCGCTTGAACATCAGAACGCCTTTCCTCAATCAATTTGCGGTCAACGACTAAATGAGAGGGAATGGCTTGAGGGAAATCTTTTGAACTCAATAGCACTTTGCTGCCGGCACGCTTGAGAGCTTCCTTCGTGTAAGGTAAATAAAGCACGACAGCATCCACCTGTCCTTCTACAAACGCTGCTACTGCGGCTCGCGGATCTAAGCTCTGTAATTGAATATCGGCTTCACTCATGCCCGCATTTTTTAGCGCTAACAATAACATAAAATGATCAACTTCGCCTTTTTCTGTAGCTATTTTCTTATTTTTTAGATCAGAAATTTGCTTAATTTCTTTCTTGACAATAATTGCATCACCTCCATTAGAAGCATCGGTAGTCAAAACAATAACTGGATCGAGATTTGAATTATCATCAAGCATTTTAACTGTGTCACTTAAAGCTTGAAAATTAGCCTCTACTTGTCCGTCTTTCAGAGCTTGAACAGATTTAGCATAATCATAAAATACCAAATCTGCATTAATATTACTTTTGTCAAAAATTTCCGATTCTTCAGCAACTTGCACATAAAGAAAGCTTGGCCAATTACTAAATCCCAGTCGAACCGGCTGGTTCGTTGTAACGGTCGTGGGAGAAGTGGTGGAAGTAGGAGATTGTGAGAACGTACAACTGACTGTTACGAATAATGTTATAAAAAAAACGGTTAGCCATGCGTGCAAAGTCCGAACTTTCATTGGGTCTCCTTTGGGTTAGAGGGAATCGTTTCCAGCACTCATAATTTCAGAGCGGTTAGGTTAAGTTACACAACTTTTCAAATCAGACTATTGATGATCACTGAGAGGGAAATGTTCTCTCAAAAAAGCGTTTGCACCGGCACGCATTTCTTGAGAAGACACCTGGCGGTTATCAATTATTCCATCAAGCGTTGCTGCCAGTAGAGCATCTAGCATTTCCTTATACTGAGGGCCAGGTTTATAACCCAGCGCTTTCAAGTCATTGCCATTGAGAACCGGCTGCACATGAGACCATTGGGTTAAATACTGCCAAATCTGCCGACGAATGCCGCGTGAACTTTGCACCGCAATCAGTATTAAAGTCGCTATCTCCTGGCGGCGTAGCAGCCGCACAATTTGACTGGGACGTTGGCACGAAGGCAAAGACTCTACAACCTCAATTTTAGCTTGCTCAAATTGCCGTAGCCGCTCAATACTATCTGCCGGCAGTTGCAAAGCAGTCGCCACCTGAACCCGATATTGGGCAGCCAAATACGCAATTAAAACCTCTAACCGCATCTGCCAATGATCGGGCAGTTTCTTCTTAACTTCAGCCTGAGCATTTAAGCTCAAAAACTCCAACCGTTGCAAACAACGAGTTAGCAAACGCACCTGTTTCCACAACCGCTGATCCAATTCCAGCGTGGGGTGAATACATTTTAGCGCCCCCAAATCACCCAATAACTGCAATGCCGGCTTCCAATAAGCAGCCTGCAAAATATATTTAAGCTCACTTTTAAGCCGCGTTTCCAGTGCCGGCGCACGTTGATTTTGCAGCGCAGATTCTGACCCTGAGAAACGGTCACCCTTAGCGCGTTCATAAACACCACTTTCAATGGCATGACGAATATATCCTTCCGTCTGCGGGTCTATCTTAAATCCCAAACGCACAGCAAAGCGTACCGCTCGATAAATGCGTGTGGGATCTTCGATAAAACTATTCGCGTGTAAAACCCGAATTTGCCGGCTTTCTAAATCGACCAATCCCCCAAAAAAATCTAACAACTCGCCGGCACGCGGCCCAGTCAGCCGCACCGCCAAAGCATTAATCGTAAAATCGCGCCGGTATAAGTCTTGACGGATGGACGATGCCTCGACTTCCGGGTTGGCAGCAGGATAAGGATAAAATTCCGTTCTAGCCGTGGCAATATCGATCCACAGCGATTCTAAAATAGGGTCTTTGTGCCACAGCAGCGCCGCCGTTTGGAATTGCCCGTGAATATCCAAACGGGCTTGGGGATAGCGTTGCTGCAGGGCAGTTGCCAATTCCACACCGGCACCCTCTAAGGGCGTGGCAAGTTGCCGGTTTGCATCTGTGCCGATGCCATCCACTACAAGGTCAATATCACTCAACAAAATGGTGTCATCGGGGTTGGCTAACAGTAAATCTCGCACGCCGCCACCCACGAGATACAGGTGACAGCCGCGTTGTTCTGCCAGTTGGGCTGTATCACTGAGCAACTGCCACATTGGCGCAGCTAGACGTTCTCGCAATAGCTGTTGAATAGCTTGCGGCAGCGGGCAATAGCCTAATTTTCCCGTTCTGCCTCTTTCCCTATCTCTCTCTTTTCCCCGCTCTCGATCTTGGTGCAATTCTCGCAGCACATCGGTGCGGGTAACAATTCCCACCAACTGCTCATCCTGCAACACCGGCAGACGACCGATATCATAAGTCACCATCAGCGACTCAATTTCTGGCAGCAAGGTAGCCGGCGTAATTGTCTTCAAATTCACTGTCATGTAGCCTTTCACCGGCGCATGAGCAAAGCCGTGATGCAGGGCGATATCCAAATCCCGCCGGGAAATCACCCCCACCAGTTTGCCAGCCGCATTCACCACAGAAAGCCCAGAGTGACCGTAGCGTAATAAAATTCTCTGAGCTTCATAAATCGTGGTTTCTGGGCGAATGGTTCGCACCGGCGACGACATCAACTCGCCGGCAGTCAGGGGATGGGGAATTTGCGCCTTGAATTGCTCTACCAGTTCATCCAGGGTTGCCGGTGCGTCTGCACCCCGCAGACTTAAGGACGCCGCCCGTTGGTGTCCCCCGCCGCCCAGTGGGCTAAATAGCTGATTCAGATTAGTGCCGGCAATTTGGGATCGCCCAATCACACTCAAACGTTCGTCCCCGGAATCTCTGCCAGAAGATCGGTGGGCCAACAGCAGCGCATCACTTTCTGTAATATCCATCAATTGTGAGGCTAAACTCGATAGCCCCGGAACAAAGGTATCGGTTTCTAGCAACACCCAGGAAACCGTATAACCTCGAACCGTTGACTTTTGCAATTGATCTAAGGCAACCGTCAGTAAGGTTTGCAATTGGGGAGACAAACCGGGATCAGCGCACTCTGCAATCATCGGCAAACTGGCCCCTTGTTCCATCAACCAAGCCAAAGCCCTGGCATCTCGCGCCGTAGAATGGCCAAAGGTAAGAGAGCCGGTGTCCACATGGATGCCTAATGCCATCACCGTTGCCTCTGCCGGCGTGAGGAACAGTTCTGAGTCCTCAGTAGTTGTGAGTGCTGATTGGTCGCCTTTTCCCCTCTCTTCTACTACTTTTTGCAATAGCTCCACAATCAACGTCGTCGCTGCGCCCACCGGCTCTATCTGGCTGCGAGTGGCTGGAATATCGCTTTCCATCTCTAGATGATGGTCATAAACAGCTATTTCAGTCAGATTTGGCAGATCCAACCACTCAGCCGCCTTCCCCAAGCGTTCACGCTGCTGAGTATCCACGACAGAAAGCGAGCGAATTTGGCCGGCGGGCACCGCACGGCGTTCGATCAGAGCGTACTCATCACGATGCAAAGCTAAAAAATCTCGCACCGTTGGGTGAGATCCGCCGGTGAGTACCACTTTTGCCCCCGGCAGAAGCCGTGTCAACCCCACAGCCGCGCCAAGGGTATCAAAATCTGCAGTTGTGTGGCACAAAATTAAATCCATGTCGCTTGCTTTTTTAAGGAAATACAGAAGCTGGGAAGCCTGGGAATTGAGGAGCCGGTGAGCGGTTCTTTACCTTTGCCCCTTCTTCCTCTATGCTACGCACACAAAACGAATGCACTTGCTCACTAACCTCTATCAGAGAGGGTCATTTTTTGGTAGCTTAAGACTCAGGGCTGATTACTAAAGTAGCCTGAGTCTGGCTGAACTGGTGCTGTCCAGTTAATTGCTGTGTTGGGAAAAAAAAGAAAATGTCAATTCTATTTCAAATCGCACTTGCCGCTCTTGTATTTCTTTCCTTCGTCATGGTCATTGGCGTTCCTGTTGCCTATGCCTCTCCCCAAAACTGGGATCAATCTAAACAGCTTATTTTCCTTGGCTCTGGTATTTGGATAGCTCTGGTATTTTTAGTGGGTGCCTTGAACTATTTGGTAGTCTGAGTCTTGTTATTTGCACGGGTCACCGATCACTAGATCGGTGACAAAGCAAGGGACACTTGACACTTGACAAAGGATAGATAACATGGCAGTTTTCGAGGGAAATTTTACTCAGACAAGCCAGTTCAAGTTCGCCATCGTGATTGGTCGCTTTAACGATCTAATTACCGGCAAGCTGTTAGAGGGCTGTCAGGATTGCCTAAAACGTCACGGCGTTGATGTCAATCCCCAGGGGACTCAAGTTGATTATGCTTGGGTGCCCGGAAGTTTTGAGCTGCCTCTGGTGGCTCGCCAATTGGCGATGACAGGTCGTTATGATGCGGTGATTTGTCTCGGTGCAGTGATCCGGGGTCAAACGCCTCATTTTGATTATGTGGCGGCTGAAGTGTCTAAGGGAATTGCAGCGGCGGGGTTTCAAACCGGCGTGCCAGTGGTGTTTGGCGTCGTCACCACCGATACGATGCAGCAAGCCCTAGAACGAGCGGGAATTAAGAACAACCTCGGCTGGAACTACGGGATGTCAGCCCTGGAAATGGCCAGTTTGATGCAACAAGTCAAGGGAAGTGTGGCATCTGATCTTTACAGCGATCACACATCCGTTGCCCCTCAGAGTTTACCGGCTCCTATAAAAAATGCCATGCCGATACAAGAGCCGGTGGATCGGCAGTAATCGAGCGCTCTCCGCAACGCCGGCACCGGGGTCAAAACTGCCGGCAGATAAGCTTCCAGCCGATACCAACTCCCCAAGCAAAAAAAACCATCGCGGGGAGTTGACAAACTCTGAGAAATCTGGCATATTAATGATTACTGCAAATTTGCGGGTATAGCTCAGTGGTAGAGCGTCACCTTGCCAAGGTGAATGTCGCGCGTTCGAATCGCGTTACCCGCTTTAAAAAAAACAATCTCATTAAAACATCTGTTCGGGTTATATCCTGTTTTTCAGATGTATCGGTTGCAACAGCAGTGAGGCAGCGACCTCACACTTTGAAAGACTCTTTTCTGAGTGCCGGTGGGGTTGTCGTTGCTCAAAACGGGTGCAAACTTACAGCCGCAACGAAAAGCCAGCCAGCGAAGCCGATGTTTGAGGCAATAGCTACACTCGCTTGAAGTTGACAATGGTAAAATTAGCGTAAGTCATCAGACGCTTAGAGGGCTGTTTCCGCACTTAGCGCAGCTAAGCCATTTAGTTGGCGGCTATTGTTGAAAGCCTAATAAAAAACATTAGTTCTCGAATTTTTAGATAAACTTTCCTTACCTACTTTTGCCTTTACGAGCGCTTGTGCAATCTCAAAAAGCCCAGAAGATTGACTTAAATACTGACTACCCCTGTCCCTGCCGGCGTCGGGGGCGTCTCGTTCCCATCGTCCTGACAGAAGCATTTGGCTGCAATCGATGTCAGCAGATATTCGTTGTCGATGAAAACGGGTATTCGATCGAGCAACTCTCCACAAACTATCCCTACAAGCAAGCTTGGCGCTGGACGGGAAATCAGTGGAGTAAAGCCTATTCTGGACTTAGGGACAGTTACTTGCCCTTAGCACTAGGAATTATTTTAGTGCTACTGGTTATTTGGCTGCCCTCCGCACTGAGTTTACCCTTGGGATCTAATATTATTCCCTGGGCCATTATCGTAGCCGTACTGTTAGCAGTGCTGCCGGCGCTTATGGTCTGGCTGGCTTATCGGCGTTAGCTACATGACAACTGACTCGTTACATCCTTCACCGGCATCCGCTCAAGCTGCGCGTCGCGCTTATCAGGCTTCCCTAGAATTAGCGACTGTCAAGGGAACAGACCGCTCTCGAACCTTACAAGCAATGGCACAAGCCCTCAAACGTGAGGCAGACCAGATTTTAGAAGCCAACACGCTGGACTTGGAAGCAAGCCGGGAAATGGCAGTACCAGAATTGATTCTGGAATGGCTGAAACTGACGCCCGAACGGCTGCAAACAACCATTCAAATATTTCAACGGCTTTCGGAACTGTCCGATCCCCTGCGGCGGGTGATGAACGCTTCCCACCAAATCGAGCACTCCCAAATTTACTGCCAGTTAATGCCGCTGGGTGTGATCGCGCTAATCTACGAAGCCTTTCCAGAATTAGGCGCAATCGCAGCCGGCTTGTGCCTGAAAACCGGCAACACTTTAATTCTTAAAGGGGGGAGTGAGGCAAGCCACTCGAATGAAGTGATTGTGCAAGCCCTAAAGTCGGCACTGCAACAAACAGGGTTGCCGATGGAATGCTTGCAGCTACTCCCCTCAGACCAAGGCTCATCTATCCGGGATTTAGTCACTTTAGACCAATATCTCAATTTAGTCATTCCCTATGGCCGGCCTAGTTTGGTGCAGCAAGTCGTGCGGCAGGCAACCGCGCCGGTGTTAAAATCCGCAATGGGCAACTGTTACCTCTTTTGGTCACCCACCGGCACCTTAGAAATGGCCCGTTGGGTAATTTTAGATAGCCATCAAAGCGAACCCGATCCTGTCAACGCCATCGAGAAAGTCTTAATTCACCGCGATCAAAAACCCTCCTCCTTAACAACGCTGTGGAATAGCCTTAAAGAAAAAGGCTTTGAGATCCGGGGAGACGCTCATCTAGTCGATGATTTTCCAGAATTAAAGCCGGCTCAAACCTCAGAGTGGGGAAACGCTTATTTAACCAAAACTATTGCGTTTAAAGTCGTAGAAAATCTAGAAGCCGCAATCGCCTGGATCAATCATTACAGTAGCGGCCATGCCGACTGCATTGTGACCGAATCTTACCAAGAAAGCCGGCAATTTGCTTTAGGAATCAACAGTGCCTCTACCTACATCAATGCCTCCCCGAGATTTTCCCGCAATCCAAAACAAGGAGATGCAGTTTTTCTAGGAATGTCCAATCAAAAAGGACATCGCCGGGGCTTAATCGGTTTAGAAACCCTGACAACCATTAAACATATTGTTCAAGGTAACGGACAATTTTAGTAATTTTTCAGACATGAGGTCTTGAAAAATGGCTCATTGATTTACTTTTTTCGAGGACAAATTTCAAGAGATTTTATACCCTCTGAGTTTCATCCCTCTTTGTTACTCCGCCAGTTTTTAACCACAGATAAATTCAGCTCGTGTTGGCTGTTCATCTGTGGTTAAAAAAGCCAGTAATCAATTAGCCAAATAATAATTCAGTGGTGTTGGTAGAAGAGATATTGTACTGAATATTATCCGCTGTGAAACCTTGAGTTTCTAACATGGTAATCAGTAATTCACCGCTGCCGAAGCCGCTATTTCCTATAATGCCATCACTGAGACGGAATTCTGTGCCGTCTTCAACCGTAACAACATCAATTGCGTAAATGCCGTTAAAGATGATGGTATCGACAACCTCACCACACCGGCATCGCTCAAAGCCAACGATAAAATCAGAGCCATCTAAAAAGTCATGAATAACGGTATCAGAGAAGTCATCATCTCCGAGCAGAATGATGTCGTCGCCGGTGCCACCGATGATTGTATCCTTGCCATAACCGGCATCTAACGTGTCGTTATTCGCGCCACCGATGAGAATATCATTGCCGTTAAACCCATCGACATAGTCTATGCCAAACCCACCATCGAGGTAGTCATTGCCACTCCTGCCATAGAGAATATCGTTGCCGGTTTCGCCAAAGAGATAGTCTTCTCCTGTTTCGCCATCAAGGTAATCTTCTCCATCCGCGCCTAATAGGGTGTCATCATTAGTCGCGCCAAAGAGCGCATCATTTTCGCTGCCGCCATCAAGGTAGTCCCTGCCAATGCCGCCATCGAGGTAGTCATTGCCTTCTTCGCCAATTAGAGAGTCATTGCCGAAGTCTCCTAAAAGGGTGTCTGCGCCGAATTCTCCCCAAAGCAAGTCATTATCATCCCCGCCATCAAGGTAGTCATCGCCATCGGCACCGAGTAAGGTATCGTCGCCAGCGTTGCCATTAAGAATGTCATCGCCAATGCCGCCATCGATGAGATCATCGCCAATGCCACCGAAAATCAGATCGTTGCCTTCTTGCCCGTCGATATAGTCAACGCCGGCTTGCCCATAAATGGTGTCACTGCCGCCTGCGCCTACAATGATGTCAAAGTTGCTGCCGCCATAAAGTAAGTCAGAATTGGCACCGCCATCAAGGATATCAGCGCCATATCCGCCATCAAGGATATCAGCGCCGAGTCCCCCTAAGAGCCAGTCCTCTCCTGAGTTGCCTTCGATGATATCATCGCCATCTTCGCCGGCAAGGGTGTCATTGCCGCTTCTCCCCACGATGTCTTCATCGCGGAAAGTCCCAATGTAGATGTCGCTGAAGATAGTCCCCAAGTAAGTAGGCATAATGTGCACTCCGTTTTCTAACGTCTCAGCCTGTTGCCGGCTGTCACAGGAATATATGTTTGAGATACGAGCACTTATGCAGATTTTTGACAGTTTTCTGCGGACTGCCATTGCTGAGTTAGCCCAAACTTTGAGCCGGCAAGGCGTACAGCCTCTACAGGTATGAGAAGCAGACAGCCTGGAATTGAAGAAGAAAGTTAAAAAACTCTTTTAAGTACGCTTAAAAACCGGCAATCATGGCAACCGGGTTTCAATCGCATTAAAATATAGCCACATTCAAGGGAGAGAGCTTGCAGTAGGGATTTTAGAGGATACAAGCAAGCGAAAAAAACCTTTGTGCTTTGAATTTTGAAGGGCAGCGATCGCACATTATGTCTAGGAACCTTCCACAGAGTCAGCCAGAACAGTCATTACGCCACAATGACAACTTGTACCGAGAACTTGTCCAAAATGCAAATTGCATCATTTTGCAAATGGACACTCAGGGACACATTACTTTTATCAATCATTTCGCTCAAACTTTTTTCGGCTACTCTCAGGATGAAATTCTAGGCAGAAGTGTCGTTGGCACCATTGTGCCTCAAACAGATACATCCGGGCGCGATCTCGACGCCACGATCCGGGATATCATTCAACACCCGGAACAGTATCAGCGCAATGAAAACGAAAATATGTGCCGCAATGGCGATCGCCTCTGGGTTGCTTGGACGAACAAAGCGATTTTAGACGCAGACGGGCACATTGCTGAAATCCTCTGTATTGGTAACGATATGACAGCGCGAATCAAAGCTGAAGAGGAACTGCGGAAAAGTGAAGCCCGCTATCGCGCGATTATCGAAGATCAAACTGAATTGATCTGCCGATTTTTGGCAGATGGCACCCTAACTTTTGTTAATACTGCGTATTACCGTTACTTTGCTAAAGAAAGCGAAGAGTTGATCGGAAAAAATCTATTTTCTTTAATTTTAGAAGAAGAGCGAGAAACGGTTAAAGGTTATCTGACTTGCCTCAATCGGGAAGAGCCGGTGAGGATAGTTGAACACAAAGTCACATTACCAAACGGACATATTCAGTGGCACCAGTGGACGAATCGGGCACTGTTTGATGAGCAAGGTAACTTTATTGAATATCAGTGTGTGGGGCGAGATATTACCCCTCTGAAACAGGCACAAGCAGCACTGCAACTGGCAAATGCAGAACTTGAATGCCGGGTGGAGGATCGCACCGCTGCTTTGATGAAAGCAAACAGGCACCTGCGCTTACAAATTGCTCAACGCGAGCAGGCAGAGCAAGCATTGAAACTTCAGCGCAACTTTGTTTCTACAATTCTGGATACCGCTGGCGCTTTGGTGGTGGTTCTCGACACGCAAGGGAGAATTATCCGCTTTAACCGAGCTTGTGAGCAAACCACAGGATACTTGGCTGAGGAAGTGATTGGTCAGCCTTTCTGGGATCTGTTCTTGCTGCCGGCAGAAGTCGAGCCGGTTCAAAACGTCTTTAAAACCCTTTGTTTGACGGAACTGCCAATGCAGTATGAAAACCATTGGGTGGCGCGCGATGGCAGATGCCGGCTAATTGCTTGGTCGAATAAGGCGCTTTTAGATAGCACTGGCAAAGTTGAATATATTATCGCCAGCGGAATTGATATTACCGAACGTTCAAGAGCTGAAGAAGCGCTGCGAAAAAGTGAAGCCTTTCTGCGTACCATCGTTGCGAATGCGCCAATCACATTATGGGCAGTTGATTGTGAGGGGAAATTCACCTTTTCAGAAGGCAAAATTTTAGAAACTTTGGGACTGCGTCCTGGGCAATTGCTGGGGCAATCAATTTTTGATGTTTATCGGCAAGTGCCTCAAATTGGGGAAAACTGCCGGCGCGGTTTGGCCGGCGAAGCATTTAGCTGTACGGTAGAGCTAAACGGATTGGCATTTGAGTCTTGGTACAGTCCGCTGTTTGACGATAGTGGTAAAGTCACCGGCTTAATTGGGACAGCGTTTGACATCACAGAACGCAAACGAGCGTTAGAAGCAATTGAGCGAGAACGCCGGCTGTTTATGGGAGGGCCGGTAACGGTTTTTCGGTGGCGCGAACAAGAAAACTGGCCGGTGGAATATGTTTCACCAAATGTTAGTCAGTGGGGGTTCGATCCAGAGGAGTTAATGAGTGGCAGAGTACCCTACGACAGCATTCTGCATCCCGATGATCTTGGCAGAGCGTGTGCTGAGGTGCAAGCCCATATTGCTGCCGGTTTGACTTCTTTTGAACAGGACTACCGAATTATTTGCCCTGACGGTCAGGTACGGTGGGTTTATGACTTCACGTTTGTTGTTAGAAATGACGCCGGACAAGTGATTAATTATGAGGGGTATGTTCTCGATATCACCGACCGCAAGCGGAGTGAAGCGAACAATCGCAGCTTATTAAGCGCCATCCCCGATTTGATTTTTCGGATTGGCAGAGATGGCACTTATTTAGATGTGAAAGCGCCAAAAGATAGTTTTCTGCTGAAACCAATGCATGAGCAAATTGGCAAAAATATTTATGATATTTTGCCCGAATCTGTGGCGAAGCAGCGTATGGATTATGTTGAACAAGCTTTAGCAACAGGTGAGTTGCAAGTTTTTGAGTTTCAGTTGCCTTTCCCCGACCTTAAAGAACATTATTATGAGGCGCGAATTGTGGTAAGCGGGGACGATGAAGTTTTGACCATTGTGCGAGATATCACTCAACGCAAGCAGATCGAACAAGCTCTCCAGGAAGCAAAAGATCAATTGCAAGCTGTTTTAGATGCCGTGCCGGGATGTGTTTCTTGGATTGGCTCAGATTTAAAGTATCGGGGGGTCAATCGCTATTTAGCAAATATTTGTGGGCTATCACCGGCAGACTTTGTGGGCAAAGAAATGGGCTTTCTCAATATAGCCGGTGGATTTAGAAATTTTGTGGCTCAATTTTTTGCATCGCCGGCACAGGAAGCTTCTCAAGAAATTGAGATCGCTCAGGCACCGGATGAAAATACTACGAAAAAAAGTCAAAATAAACATCATTTATTGGTGGCTCAAAAATACTTGCAAGGTCAAGCTGCTGTCTGTGTTGGTGTTGATATTACAGATCGCAAACAAGCTCAGGAGGCGCTGTTACAGTCAGAGCAAAAGTTTTCCAAAGCCTTTCGCTCTAGCCCAAGTTGTATGAGTATCAGTACCCTGAGTGAGGGGCGATACTTGGATGTAAATGAGACTTGCTTAGGGGTTTTTGGCTATCAGCGCGACGAGGTGATCGGGCGAACTTCCCAAGAACTAAATCTTTGGGTTAATCCTGAAGATCGTCAATTGATGAAACAACAATTACAAAAGGAGGGTGCGGTTTACAACCAGGAAGTTCAACTGCGAACAAAAACAGGACAGGTGCGTGTGGGGTTGCTTTCTGCTGAAATTATTACACTAAACGGTGAGGGGTGTTTGTTATCGGTTACGAATGATATTACTGAGCGAGTTTTGGCTGAGAAACAATTGCGAGAAGCTCAAGAACGTGAACGTTTACTAGCAGAAATAGCCCTGCGCGTTCACCAGTCTTGTGATTTGGAGCAAATTCTTAACACAACGGTTGAGGAAGTTCGGCAATTTTTGAAAGCTGATCGCGTTTATATCGGTCATTTGGATGAGAATTTAGATGGTTTAATTGTCGCAGAATCGGTGGCTGCCGGCTTTCCTTCGTCTTTAGGACACGTTACCCCGCGTGATATCTATTTTGGGGAAATTAAAATACTTTTTGACGAGGTTTCCGTTCGCGCTGTTGATGATACGAGTTTGAAGGAAACACCGTCTGCTTATATCGCCCAGTATTATGCAGATTTTCAGGTTAAATCAAGTTTGGCAGTTCGGCTGCTTGTGGACGATCAGATGTTTGGATTGTTAGTAGCAAATCAATGTGATCGTCCCCGTCACTGGGAACCTTTTGAGCTGCAATTTTTGGAGCGACTGGCGACGCCGGTTTCGATGGCGATTAAACAAGCCCAGCTTTATCAAAAATTGGCAGCGAGTGCGGCGAATTTAGAATGGTTGGTGGGGGAACGCACGGCGCAGTTGCAACAGCGAAATCAGGAATTGCAAGAAATTAACCAGTTGAAGGATTTGTTTTTACACGCAGTTACTCACGATTTACGAACGCCGGTGATGGGTTCGTTATTGGTGTTGAATAATTTGCTTAATAATCAGCCGGCTGCCGGTGAGCCGGTTAATCACAATTTAACTTCTAAAATTGAAATTCCTCGCTCAATTTTAGAGCGGATGATTCAAGGTAGTCAGCGGCAACTGAAGATGATTAATTCGCTGCTAGAAGTTCATTCTACGGAAGTGCGAGGTATCGTCCTTGAGCGAGAGCCGGTGCAGTTGAGCCGGCTGATTGCAGCGATTGTGGCGGAGTTAGAGCCTCTGCTGGCTAAAAATCAAGCGATGCTGAGCAATTTGGTGCCGGCTGAGCTGCCGGTGGTGAGTGCGGATTCAGCGCAGTTATGGCGCGTGTTTGAAAATCTGATCACGAATGCTTTAAATCATAATCCACCAGGACTTCATTTAACGATTGCTGCAACAGTGATTAGTGAGGAAATAACAGAAACCACTGAAGGGGAAGAAGAAAATTCTGTCATTTCTGCTAATCCAAAATTGGAGATGATTCGCTGCACTGTTCAAGATAGTGGTGTGGGGATGAGTCAAGAGCAATGTAAGCAGCTTTTTGAACTTTACACGCGCGGAACTCATGCACGCCGCTCCACCGGCTTGGGTTTGGGGTTATATTTGTGCCGGCAAATTATTGCGACTCACGGCGGTAAAATTGGGGTCGATAGTGTTCCGGGTTCTGGGTCTACTTTTTGGTTTACCTTACCCCTGTAGGCCTCATAATTTACCTCGATTTCTAAAAGCAGTTTTTGCTAGAATACGCACAAATGCTGAGAATTGTTTCAGGCGAAAATCGGCTATTCTAAAGCCAATAAATTTCCCGGGTAGTGCAGAACCAAATCAAAGAGTAAAAACCAAAAAATATCCCTAACAGAAAGAGAAATCTGAGGCATAAAAATATTTGATTCTTCATTCCACCTAATATTGAAGCGGGATAAATTTCACTCAGCGCCAATCACCCTGCACGGTAAAAGCCGCCCAATAATAAGGCGACTGCCACTGTCCAGAATTCCACATCTCCAGTTGTGCCGCCCTCAACGCCTGAACGGGATTTTGTTGTTCATTCACCATCTTCTGATAAAATTTGGTCATCAACTCGGAAGTGGCCAGATCATTAACACTCCACAAACTTACTACCACCCGCCGCGCCCCGGCATACATAAACCCTCTGGTTAATCCGACTAATCCTTCCCCTTTCACCGCTTCACCCAAGCCGGTTTGACAAGCGCTCAACACCACCAATTCTGCCGGCAAGTTGAGGTTGAAAATATCGTGGAGACGCAAAAAGCCATCCTGGGATTTCCCTTGTTGATCAAACAGAGACAACACCACCCCCGATAACTCCGGATTCACCGGATCAAGCAAGCCATGAGTGGCTAAATGAATCATTTGATAGTCAGCTAAATTCGGGTCAGTCGCCAATTGTCGAGATGCCTTAAAATCAAAGGCTTGTAACTTTTGAGAGTCCGGAACCAAAGCCAGAATTTTCTCAGCTTCTGTGCGAGTATATTTAAGCCGGTCTAAAAGAATTCCCCCTTCCCCAATTCCCAAATTACGAGTCGCACGAGTTAGGGCCGAATTATTAATAGAAGCTGTGGGTTGAGAAGGAGTGCCGGCAAGACGGTCATCATTGAGATTAAATACCGGATCAGCAATCACCGCCAAAGTTTTAGTGGCAATGGGCCGGTTTTCGAGTTGTCGGCGTTGAATCGCAACCGTAGAAGCCGAAGGCAGAGTGACAATTTCGTTTGAAATTAACAGTGGCGTATTAGGAGAAGAAGGCAAGGGAAGTGCCGCAAAAGGAATCCTTTGCAGTGCCCCATCTCCAACGATTAATAAACGTTTATTTTCTATTTGAGAAATGACAGGAGCTAGTAAGATTTGACTTAAAGGCAAGCCGGTGTTTATTTTTGCCGTGCTATCCAGCGTCACTGCCTCCTGAAAGGTTTCTGCCGCTGCTTCGATTTCACTTTGTTTGGGTAAGATATAGCTGTTGATGCTATCTTTTGTAACAAGCCATAGATAGCTTTGTTGCTCACCCAACGCATATTCCAAAAGCACCGTTTCTTCATCTAAGACCTGTTGCTGAATTTCTGGTAATGTCAAAGGCTCAGGATATTTTAAATCAGCATATCGTGGACTAGAAATTCGTATCTTAGCTTCGATTCGGTCAAGTTGGGCTAACGTTGAAGCAATGGTTTTTTGAATTTCATCCAGTTCTTTCTGACTATAGGAACCGTTCAATAATTGATATTTCTGATGCTCTAAACTATTGAGTTGTTGTTGTAAGTTTTGTTCTTGTTCGAGTAGTTTTGCGTCAACCCCAGAACGTATATTTGCCGTGGCTTCGGTGAGTAATTCCAACAGACTTCGGGCACGGGCACGTTCACTAATATGTAGAGCTTCTGCATCATAACCTTTATTTGGGTCTTGCTGATGCAGTTGCATCAATAAATCGATGTAAAATTGATAATAATCTTGGTTGTCGGCAAAGTAAGATTGACGTAGTTCTTGAGAAGCAATTTGGGTTCGGAGATTTTCAATAATATTGATGGCGCTTTCGATGTTTGTTTTGGCAAGGGTGAGGTTGTTTTGTTGCCGGCTCAAAACCGCTTGGTTATACAATATATTGGCTTCTTCTGTTTTGTAACCGAGTTGTTGAGATAAAGAAAAAGCTTGCTTGTAAGATTCAATTGCGGCAGATTCTTGACCTAATGCGGCTTGTATTTTTCCGATTTGGTTGAGTATTATCGTTTGTTTAACTGGGTCGTTGAGGTGCCGGCAAATCAGCAAAGCTTGGTTGTAGGCATTGAGAGCGGTTGTCCAATTCTGAGAGATCAGATAAACGTTGCCAATACCCATTAGGGCAGAGGCTTCAGCATCTAAAGTGCCGGCGGGTCGAGAAATTACCAACGCTTGGTTGTAAGATTTGAGGGCATTTTCCCATTCTTGAGAAGTTGCCTGAATCTCACCAATATTGTTGAGAGTGGCGGCAACGGCCCCTTGGTCGTTGAGTTGATAAAATAAAGGTAATGCTTGGTTATAGTAATCGACGGCTGTTTTTGGGTCAGCTAAATCGGTGTAGAGTTGACCGAGACGGTTCAGAATACTGGCTTGTGCTGCTGTTGCCCCGGCTTGTTGTGACAAGGGTAATGCTTGATTGTAGGAATCTAGGGCAGATTGAAATTCTCCGAAATAGGCATAAATTTTACCGATTGATAGGAGAGTCTGTGCTGCTTGGGAATAGTTTTGCTCTGCACGATAGAGTGCGAGGGCTTCTTCTAGCTTTTGAAGTGCGAGTTTTTTAGATTCGGCGGTGTCTTGGCTAGAAAGTTGATTTCCCTTTATAAATGCGACTTCAGCGGCAGAAACTTTGATGCCGGCAGCTATATCCCAAATCCTGGCAGTGTCATCACCACTAGCAGTAAGGATTTGCTGACTATCAGGGCTAAATTCTGTACTATTGATTCCATCTTCATGCCCGTGCAACACAGCCAAGAGATTGCCCTTGCTATCCCACAGGCGGGCAGTTTTATCCCCACTAGCAGTAAGAATTTGCCGGCCATCCGGGCTAAATTCTGCACTGTTGACCGTTTCCTCATGCCCGTGCAACACAGCCAAGAGATTGCCCTTGCTATCCCACAGGCGGGCAGTTTTATCCCCACTAGCAGTAAGAATTTGCCGGCCATCCGGGCTAAATTCTGCACTACTAACCCCTGCCTCATGCCCGCGCAACACAGCTAGGACATGGCCTGAGCTATCCCACAGGCGGGCGGTGTTATCACCACTGGCAGTGAGAATGTGCCGGCCATCGGGGCTAAATTCTGCACTTGTGACCTCATCCTCATGCCCGCGCAACACAGCTAGGACATGGCCTGAGCTATCCCACAGGCGGGCGGTGTTATCATCACTGGCAGTGAGAATTTGCCGGCCATCTTGACTAAATACTGCACTGTTGACCTCATCCTCATGCCCGCGCAACACTGTTAGGAGATTGCCCTTGCTATCCCACAGGTGGGCGGTACGATCTAAACCGGCAGTGAGGATTTGCAGGCCACCTGGGCTAAATTCTGCACTAACGGCAGTGAGGATTTGCAGGCCACCTGGGCTAAGTTCTGCAATTTCCTCATGCCCGCGCAACACAGCTAGGAGATTACCTTGCCTATCCCACAGGCGGGCGGTGTGATCCCAACTGGCAGTGAGGATTTGTCGGCCATCGGGGCTAAATTCTGCACTTGTGACCCCATCTTCATGACCCCGAAACACCGTTAGGAGATTGCCCTTGTTATCCCACAGACGGGCCGTGTTATCAGCACTGGCAGTGAGGATTTGCCGACCATCCGGGCTAAATTCTGCACTCATGACCCAATCCTCATGTTCCCGCAATACAACCAGTTGAGCGTTATTTTTAGACACACCTTCCTCAACGGCTTGCAGAGCAGTCATTTGCTTAGATTGGGCAGCGAGCGCATTTGATAAGTCCCATAATCGGGCCGTGTGATCTTCACTGGCAGTGAGGATTTGCTCACCATCTGGGCTAAATACTGCACTACTAACCCCTGCCTCATGCCCGTGCAACACAGCCAGGAGATTACCTGAGCTATCCCACAGGCGGGCCGTGTTATCCCAACTAGCTGTGAGAATGTGCTGACCATCTGGACTAAATACTGCACTTGTGACCCAGTTCCCATGCCCGCGCAACACAGCCAGGAGATTACCTGAGCTATCCCACAGGCGGGCCGTGTTATCAAAACTGGCAGTGAGGATTTGCCGCCCATCTGGACTAAATACTGCACTTATGACATCATTCTCATGCCCGCGCAACACAGCTAGGACATGGCCTGAGCTATCCCACAGGCGGGCGGTGTTATCACGACTGGCAGTGAGGATTTGTCGACCATCGGGGCTAAATACTGCACTTATGACCCAGATCCCATGCCCGCGCAACACAGCCAGGAGATTACCTGAGCTATCCCACAGGCGGGCCGTGTTATCACCACTTGCAGTGAGGATTTGCTGACCATCCGGGCCAAATACTGCACTACTAACCCCTGCCTCATGCCCGCGCAATACAGCCAGGAGATTACCTGACCTATCCCACAGGCGGGCAGTTTTATCCCAACTAGCAGTGAGAATTTGCCGACCATCTGGACTAAATACTGCACTTGTGACCCAGTTCCCATGTCCCTGAAACTGTGCCAGGACATTGCCTGAGCTATCCCACAGGCGGGCGGTGTTATCACGACTGGCAGTGAGGATTTGTCGACCATCGGGGCTAAATACTGCACTCTTGACATCATTCTCATGCCCACGCAACACAGCTAGGACATTGCCTGAGCTATCCCGCAGGCGGGCCTTATCACCATTGACAGTGAGGATTTGTCGACCATCGGGGCTAAATACTGCATTCTTGACCCAGTTCCCCTGCTCGCGCAACACAGCCAGTTGAGCGCTATTTTTAGACACGCCTTCCTCAACGGCTTGCAGAGCAGTCATTTGCTCAGATTGAGCAGCGAGCGCATTTGATAAGTTCCATAATCGGGCCGTGTTATCCCAACTAGCAGTGAGGATTTGCTGACCATCCGGGCTAAATACTGCACTACTAACCCCTGCCTCATGCCCGCGCAACACAGCTAGGACATGGCCTGACCTATCCCACAGGCGGGCAGTTTTATCAAAACTGGCAGTGAGAATTTGCCGACCATCAGGACTAAATACTGCACTCTTGACCTGATCCTCATGCCCCTGAAACTGTGCCACGACATTGCCCTTGCTATCCCACAGGCGGGCCGGGTTATCACGGCTTGCAGTGAGGATTTGTCGACCATCGGGGCTAAATACTGCACTCATGACCCAGTTCCCCTGCCCACGCAACACAGCTAGGACATTGCCCTTGCTATCCCACAGGCGGGCCGTGTTATCACCACTGGCAGTGAGGATTTGCTGACCATCGGGGCTAAATACTGCACTACTAACCCCTGCCTCATGCCCGCGCAACACAGCTAAGAGATTGCCCTTGCTATCCCACAGGCGGGCGGTGTTATCATCACCGGCAGTGAGAATGTGCCGACCATCGGGGCTAAATTCTGCACTCATGACATCATTCTCATGCCCCTGGAAGTGTGCCAGGAGATTGCCCTTGCTATCCCACAGGCGGGCGGTGTTATCATCACTTGCAGTGAGAATTTGCCGACCATCTGGACTAAATTCTGCACTTCTGACTTTTTCCTCATGCCCCCGAAACACAGTTAGCAGATTGCCCTTGCTATCCCAAAGGCGAGCGGTTTGATCTTCACCGGCAGTCAAAATTTGCCGGCCATCCGGGCTAAATACAGCAGTGAGGATTTGTCGGCCATCTAGAGTAAATACTTTTTCCTCATGACCCCGAAACACAGTTAGCAGATTGCCCTTGCTATCCCAAAGGCGAGCGGTTTGATCTGCACTGGCAGTCAAAATTTGCGTTCCATCCGGGCTAAATACCGCACTGTTAATAGATCCTTTATGTCCTAAAAATACTGCCAGTTGACCGGCGAATGCTTGTCTCGGCTCTCTATTTCCTGTTGTTCTAGAGCTTTCTGTGGCCGGCACCTGAGCAACTGCACGAATCCTTGGTTGCGCCTTGATGGGGATACTATAGGTTGTCGCAAATACCACGCCCATCAAAAGGGCAAAACCTCGATGCTGTTTTCGCGCGTTATTTGGAAACATAACTATTTTTTAATAGCCCTAAAAAAGGGGAGTTGCGTGAATCCATCATATAAACTCTTCCACACAAAAATCCATCCCCATTTACTCCATCAAACGCAACAGGGTTCCTTGTCTAACGGCTTTCTCAATCTTTGCCTGTGCGACTATGCCATCGCGAGACAAAACTTTCACCTGTCCTGCCCCCTTAACTGCCGTAAATACTGTTCCCGGTTCTACTTTTCCCAGCTCCACTCCCCCTAACCACAACTGGGCATTGTTCCCCTTTACTTGTATGACCACTGCTTCAGCCGGGGAGTTGGGAGACTGGATAAAAAATGGCGGTTGCAGTTGATAGTTGCTTGCCGGTTTCACGTCATAATAGGGAGTTTGCTTAAATCTTTGGGGCATTTCTGGAATAATTTTTTGGAAGGCTTGCTCAATATTGCTATCTTCTTGCCAGAGATAATTGGTGAGTAAATAAGTAAATAAGCCACATTTAAAGCCATTGACAATCGCTTCTTGTGCCAGTTGGGTGGGAGATGTCGCCGCTAAAACGACTCCTTTTGCCACGCCTGTGCGGTAGCCTTTCACAAATTCTTCTTTCGACATATTTAACCGCGATAACCATTGTTCTTGGTAAGCTTTTTCATCGGCAGATACCAAAATATTCTTGCCACCTTCGCGGGAACGGACTCGTGCTTCTCTCGTTGCCCCGCCGGCAAAGCAACTATCTAACACCACTGTGACATTTTCAGCGTTCAGGGCAGACATCAACAGAAATAAAGTATGCCCCATAATATCTTGCACAGTTCCTCCCTCTTCAGGATATCCTGCCGGCAAGTTACCATCCACCGGCACAAAAGTTCCGTTCATCCCATCTTTCCCTGGCTCAACAATAATGGGGTTCGGATCATGAATGAGTGAACCATGTCCAGAATAGTGATAAACCACCACATCTCCCGGTTTAGCTTGTTTGATCAGATATTCTTCAAAGGCTCCTAACATTCCTTCCCTTGTGGCTTCTTTATCGGTTAATGTATAAACATCTTTGGGATTAAATCCAAACCGATGAATCAGCAAGTTTCGTTGCAATTCAATATCGTTGAGACATCCGGTCAACGGTTGTGAAGTATATTGATTAATTCCAACCAGTAAAGCTAGTTTGCGGGGGGTGCTTTGGGCAAGCACTTTGCCATAGCGTTGCGCTTGTTGTTGAAATAACAATTGATTCATCCCTAATGTAGCTAGCGCAGAACCGGCAAATTTGAGAAAATGACGACGAGTGGGGGAAATCATGGGGAACTCACTTTCAAGATTTAGGGTTTTCGTAGAGGGTGACTGAGAAATTAACTAAAATATCAGTTTTTCGTGATACTTATACAAATTTTCCTAGGGATTTTAGCCTTAAAGGTTATTTTGCTCAGGTTTTATGAGCAGAAAACGCAAATCTGCAAGCGTAAGACGTGCTTTAAGATTATGATTGACATTAATCTTGCCTTAAGCTGCTATAATCTTATGTTTGACTTAACACAGGATGCCAGGGAATGACTCGGAGTGAAGCAGAAGTTCGAGCGCAAAAAGTAGATGAACTACGAGCGCAAGGGATAGAACCTTATCCCAGCCAATCTTATCAGCGGTCGCATACGACACAGCAGGTTCACGAATTATTTAATCAACCCGGAAATGAACTGCAAAACGAAGAAACTGATCCCCAAGAACGTGAACTTCGGGTTTCAGGACGCATCACTTCCAAGCGTGATAGCGGCAAAATTTGTTTTATCGATTTAACCGATGGCACCGGCAAGATTCAACTGAAGATCGAAAAGAACGAAGTCACCGGCGATCCCGGCTTATCGTTTGACCAAATTAAAAAACTGCTGGATGTTGGAGACTTCGCCGGCGCTGTGGGAATTGGCTGTCGTACAAAACGGGGAGAACTTTCAATTCAAGTTAAAGAATTGGATGTTTTGTCAAAAGCAACCATTCCATTTCCTGATGCTTATTACGGTGTAAATGACCCGGAAACTTGCCGCCGGCATCGAGAAATGGATCTGGCCGGCAACTCAGAATCCCTTAGCCGCTTCCAACTCCGTAGCCGCATCATTCAAAGCATTCGTTCTTATCTCGTTGATGCGGATTTCTACGAAATTGAAACCCCAATTCTGCAAGCCATATATGGCGGCGCTGCGGCTAGACCTTTTATCACCCATCATAACGCTCTAGATGTCGATTTATATCTGCGAATTGCCCCAGAATTGTTTTTAAAAAGGGCAGTCTGTGGTGGTTTTGAGCGAGTTTTTGAACTCGGAAGAGTGTTTAGAAACGAAGGCGTAGACAGCACGCATAATCCTGAATTTACCGGATTAGAAGTATACCAAGCTTATGCAGATTACTTCGATATTTTAGCCGTGGTTGAAGATGTCATGTGTCATGCTGCTACGGCTGTTTTTGGGGAACAAACAGAGATTGAATATCAGGGACAAACGATTAGTTTAAACCGGCAGTACGATTACAGCGACAAATATCCGGGGTTTGCCGGCAAGCATTGGCAAGTCAAAACAATGGTGGAAGCGGTTAAAGATGAAACTGGCTTAGATTTTGATGTTTTAGATTTACCGGCAGCCATCCAAGCAGCGGAAGAACGCGGACTTAACCTTTCTAAGTTAGAAAAACAAAGCTTGGGTTATGTTCTCTATGCCGTCTTTGATAAGTTGGTCGAATCAACCTTAGTTCAACCCACATTTATCATCGATTTTCCCGTAGAAGTCAGTCCTTTAGCAAAAGGACATCGCAGCAAACCGGGTTATGTTGAGCGGTTTGAATTATTTATCGCCGGCACAGAATATTCCAACGGATTTTCTGAGTTAAACGATCCCAAAGAGCAAAGAAAGCGATTTGAAGAACAACTCGCACAAAAGAATGCCGGTGATGATGAAGCGCATCCAATGGATGAAGATTTTATCGAAGCTTTATCTTTAGGAATGCCGAATTGTGCCGGCATGGGAATTGGGATTGATCGGCTTGTGATGCTGTTAACAAATACGCAAAGTATCCGAGATGTGGTGATGTTCCCCACGATGAGACCTGTTAAGGATTCTTAGGCCGGTTTAAGAATTTTACGGTGCTTTCGCTTAGCCCGTAATCCGCCTGGGAATCAAATCCCAGGCGCTTTATTAGACAACAACTCAAAGGCTACGGTCTCTCAATCGGAATTAAGGAATTCTCCGGTACATAATCGCAAAAATGACCGGCATCCGAAAGCATTAAAACCAATCGCAGTGACCAATCAGGATTCATGGGCAAATCGGCCCACGGAATCGCGATTTCTAAACACTTATCTAAAGCCACCTGAGCACGACCGGCACGAGGATGCCACTTATGGTGTTCACCGGCTTCTTGAAACCAAGAGGTTTGCGTCACCAAATTAATCCCTAAATGATGGTGAAAGCTATAATTCACCGGCGCTTTATCTGGGAGACTTGCCAGTGGAGCAGGACTGTTGTGCATCGTGCGATCCGGATAGTACCATAGCAAATTCAGCTCTGAAGGACAGTCTTTGCCCGGTTGCGTGCCACTTTTGAAATCTAGCCGCAGATAGAAATTCAAGTGATCCACCCCATACCACAGCCGCTGAACCGCTGAACTGCGGTGCATCGTTCCCCGCGCACCCCCGATATCAAGCCGGCCTGCTTTATCCCAATCTTGCTCATCCCCCACCCCATCGATAACGGGATGAATAAAGCTTTGAGGCCGGTGATCCCCCTGATTTTCGTGGATCTCTACCGCACGCATCAACTCAGTGGGAATCGGCTCATTCAGCGCTTGGTAAATCGCTGCTAAATGTTCGCGGAATAGCTGGTCAAAAATCGCATCTTGGTTCGAGGAATGGCCTTCTCCAAACCACCAGAACCAGTCAGAACCCTCGGCGGCATACAGCGCTTCCCAGGCTTCCGGATTGTTTTCTTCGGTTGCCTCTGGATGATTGGCGAGTACCTGCCGTGCGTGTGTGAGCAAATCCCAAGCCCGATTTTTTGCGGGATCGCCGATCCACGTTGTAAAGCTGCCATCCACCCAGGAACCGCTATGCAAACGATCTGCCGGCAGTTTTTCCGTCGGGGGGAATTGCTCGATAAACTCAGAAACCGTCACCAGTTTCAGATCCGGCGCATCACTCAAGGTTTGATAAAGCTGTTCTAAGAAGGGTTTCCCATCCTGTTGATAGAATTCCCAGCAATTTTCCCCATCTAAGGCAATTGTCACCAACCAGGGTTGTTCTAGGCTTGTGCTGTCGCCTGGTTGCCGGTATTTCAGCGTGCGCGAAATGGCTTCCAAATGCCCAACCAAATCGGCAGCGGCCCGTTTCGGTTCCATTGCGCTATAAGTAAAGCCGATCAAATCGGAAAGCCGGTGATCTCTAAAGACAATTGCCAGATCCCCATGAGGCGTTTCTAAGCGATAAGGCCGGTAAAGTAACTCCGGTTCGCAGACATTCCCCACACCATCGCGGTTGAAAAAGGTCTTGAGGGTACAACCGAGCACCGCTTCATCCGAGCAAATCCAGTTAAATCCTTGCTTAGCAATATGAGGCAAAATTTGGGGACTGACAGACTGCTCTGAAGGCCATAAGCCGCGTGGCGCTTGACCGAAGCGGTCGGTATACATATCCCAAGCTTTCTGCAAGTGCCGGGGAATATCTTCTTCCCACTGAAAGCGGTGCTGCGGTAAGGTCATGTGGGGCACCGCCACCCGACCGGCATCTGTATCCGCCAGTAAGGGTAAAATCGGGTGGGTGTAGGGCGTTGTTGTTACCTCCAACTGACCGGCTTGTTGCATCTGCCGGTGTTGCGGGACGATGCGGCGGAGAATGTCTCGCTGTTTGGAATAAATTCGCTGCCGGTCACTTAAGGTAAAGTTCTTCCCTTGCTCTAACCACTGCGCGATTTCTGGATCATCCCAAAATAGGGGATCAATCCACGCTAAGTTATGCCAAGCAAGTAAGTCGCTATAGTCTTGCCCGTTCCAATTGTCCAAGCACCACGGCCAGCCCTTGTCTTGTCGTTGATGGTACAGTTCGGCGTAGCGGGGGTGGGGATCAATTAAGGTGTGGTGATTGGCGTCAAAGAAATGCTCAATGATGAATTGCTTTTGCTCGCTGTTGAGCTGTTCTGTTGGAGTCAGCGCTGCTGTCAGGTAAGGGTCAAGCGCGGTGCCGTCGATGTAATCCTCTAGCTGCAAAATCAAGGAGGGAACCAGGTTCACCGTTTGATGCAGTTTGGGATAGCGCTCTAGCAATAATACGAGATCCAGGTAATCTTTTGTCCCGTGCAGCCGTACCCAAGGCAGCCGGTATTGACCGTTGCTGCGATTTTTGTAGAGCGGCTGATGTTGATGCCAGATAAACGCAATGTAGAGGGGATGGGGCATAGGTTTCAGCTTAAAAACAAACAGGGAAAAGCTTTTACCTCTCCCTGTTCAATGTATCAGTTTTCAGCTGTCAGTTATCTTTTATGGCTTGTCATTTGTCGTTTGCTGTTGACGAATGAGTGATGAGCGATAACTAGATCACTTGCTCGACTTCGGCAATTTCTGGGATCATTTCACGCAATTTCCGCTCAATGCCCATTCTCAGGGTCATTGTAGAGCTAGGACAGGAACCGCAGGCTCCTTGCAAGCGCAGTTTGACAATCGGCCCTTCTAATTCAACTAGCTCAACGTTGCCACCATCAGCCATCAGGTAGGGACGCAGTTCATCCAAAACAGTTTCAACGTTATCTGGTGTTAGTGCCAGTGTAGACATGGTTCTCCTTGCAAAATCTTGCTCTATTGGTCATTTTACCTTTGTTCTCCCAACGTGGGCGTAGGAAGAGTAAGAGGGCGAAGCAAGCGCAACCGCAACTATCTGCGCTCTTGCTTCCCCCCTAGGAAGATTTGGATTAAACGGCTGCCGGTTCGAGCAGTTTCACGTTCGAGAAGTTGAACTCGGTGGTCGTTACTTGGCCATTTTCTTTGGAATGAATCACCTGACGAGTCATGACATAGTAATTGCCAATTTTCTCGTAGGAGTCTTCAAATTGCAGTTCTTTGATGGTGTCATTCGTTTGCGGGTTCCGGAAAATGGCATCATACCGGCTTGCGGCGTAGCCTTCCCCAGTATCCAAGCTTTCGTGGGTGTCGATGGTGAACGCCATCCGTCCCATGACTCGGCTGACTTGGCAAATTTCGGTGCCTCGGATCTTGTAATTCGATCCCATTGAGTCGCCTTTGACTAAAATTTCGAGTGCGCCGGTGTTGTCAGCTTCACCGGCACTAAAGGTGTTTTTTCCGTGAGATTGCTCGAAATTACTGCGTTTGCGGTGGGTGACGATGTCGCGCAGTTGGGTGTAGACGCTTTGTTTCACCTCGTCGTCTTCAATGCCGGTTACTTCGACACTCATATCAGGCTTGATGGCAATCTTGCCGTGATAAACTTCATCACCCTGCTTGAGTACGATATCAGCCGTGTAGCCAGGAAAGTTCCCATCCCAGGTGTAGCGGTTTTCGTAAGCAGCTCGAAATAGCTCACGAGCATTCGTTTGCTCGGTCATAAAATTCCTCTGTGTATCAACACTTACCAGTTTGACATCTTCCCCACCCAGGCGTACTGGCTAAGGGTGTGGATTCCCATCCTCGCTGATAGGGTTTCCTGCCTCTATGGTCGCTATTGCGTCTAAAAAGTCAAGTCATTAATAACTAACAGTCAAATTATCTAACTCTCGCTTTATAGGTACTATCGGTGAGGTCAGGAAAAAATTACCATAAAAATCGTTTAGCAAAATTTTAGTAAAAGCTTCCTAGTCGCTGTTTAATTTTTGCTATTATCCAAGTATAAGTAGCTTTTTTATTTTGTAAAAATTAGTGTTATTTGCTACATTTTCTATGTTTACTATATGTTTCTTTGAAATATAAAGGTTCATCGTCGAATTAGGGGAAAACAACAATTACACTCCCATTAAAATTTTATCCTTCCAAAGGAGTAATATTCACCTTTGGTTTCTGCAAGAAACTTTGGTAAATTCACGAAATCGTGTTGCAGCTTTATAGAGAAGTTAATTATACTGGTTTTGATCAGCTTTTCTTTAAGTAACAGAATCTGGGAGGGATGAAGAAAGCTATAAAGTTGAGTTTGCCGGCTTCTAAGCTTTATATGCCTATCTCCAGAGCACCCTTCCATAGACTTTGATCCCTGATTAATACTCTTTAAAAAAAATAAAATGCTGGAATTTTTCAAAAACCTTTTCGCTTGGCAACCATTTCTACCCCACGGACATTGCTATCTCTGGAAGCCAGGATTGGTGGAGCTTCATATTGTTTCCGACTCGATTATCGCCCTATCCTATTATTCAATCCTCATCACCCTGTTCTATTTTGTTCGTAAGCGACAAGATTTACCCTACTCCTGGATGTTTCTGCTATTTAGCGCCTTCATCGTAGCTTGTGGCACCACTCACCTGATGGAGATTTGGACGCTTTGGTATCCCACCTATTGGCTGAGTGGATGCCTCAAAGCCATCACCGCCTTCGTTTCTTTCTTAACGGCTGTGGAGATGCTGCAATTGGTGCCCAAAGCGCTTGCTTTCCCTAGTCCCGCACAGTTGGAAGCAACGAACCAAAAACTGGAGCGTGAAATTAGCGAACGCAAGTTAGCAGAAGCAGCTCTGAAACAGGCTGGCGACGAGTTAGAAATTAAGGTAAAAGAACGCACGGCGCAACTGGCAACAGCTAATCAGGAGTTGCGGCAAGAGATTAGTGATCGCAAACAAACACAATTTGCCCTGCAAGCGTCGGAAGGCAGACTGAAAGAAGTGCTTGATAACACAGGCGCTTTCATTTCTTCTGGACGTATCCATCCGGAAAAACCTTGGGAATATGACTACTATTCTCCTAATGGCGAGAACATTTTTGGCTACAAGGGAGAAGAATTTGCTGCCGATCCGAGTCTGTGGTTTTCTCGAATTCATGCCCAAGATATTGAGACAATCATTCTGCCGGCGATGGAAGATTTGTATGCTGAACGCCAAGTAACTGTAGAATATCGATTTCGCCATAAAAATGGCAGTTGGCGCTGGTTATATAACACGTTGGTTGCCAAAAAATACGAATCTGAGGACTACTGGTTTCTCACCGGCATCGCTATTGACATCACTAAACGCAAACAAGCAGAAACAGCATTGCAGGAAAGCGAACAGCGCTTTGCAGCATTAGCGAAAACCGCGCCGGTTGGAATATTCCGCACCGATATTCAAGGTAATTGCGTGTACGGCAACGAACGCTGTTTTGACATGATTGGACTTGGCCCAAAGGAATGCATAGGAGCCGGCTGGACGACAGCGATACATCCGGATGATTGCGATAGCACTCTAGCCGCGTGGTTGAGTTTTGTGAAACAGGGCATTCCCTATTACTGGGAACACCGCTTTCAGCGACCGAATGGTAGCATTATCTGGGTGTTAGGACAGGCGATTGCTGAAAAAGATGCCGAGGGAAATATCATCGGTTACATCGGCACGGTTACCGAGATTACAGAGCGCAAGCAAGCAGAACAACTTTTAAAAGATTACAATCAAGTTCTCGAATTTCAGGTGCAAGAACGCACGGCTGAACTTAGCCAAACAAACACTTATTTAGAGCTTGAAATCGAAGAACGTAAGGAAATAGAAGCCAAATTGCGACGCAGCGAAGCCAAACTATCCGCTATCTTAGATAATGCAGGGGCTTGTATTTATATCAAGGATTTGAATGGCACGTACATCTACGTCAATCGCTTAACTGAGGAGTTTTTTGGACGGAACGAATCTGAAATTATTGGAGCGAATGATCGGGATTTCTTTGTAGAAGAGTTAGCTGAAACTTACAAAGAAAATAACGATCAGGTAATAAAAACGGGTGTTGTCCATCGTTTTGAGGAAGTCGGGATTGATCGTCAGGGAGAGCTTCATAACTATTTATCTACAAAAGTTCCTCTAAAAAATTCCGATGGCGATATTTATGCCATTTGTGGAATTTCCACAGATATTACCGAAATCAAAAAGGCAGAAGCAGCACTGCGGCAAAGTGAAGAACGAATGCAGGCACTTTTGAGGGCGATCCCCGATTTGATGTTTCGGCATCGGGTAGATGGTACTTATCTAGATATCGCGGGAAATGAAAGCTCCTTGCTGCTACCGCGCGAAGCACTCATTGGCAAAAAGATACAAGATACCCCTATTCCCGAACCCATTAAAACCGGCTTGCTGGAACGTTTTCGGGCAGCAGTGGCAACCGGAACCCTCCAAATTTACGAACACGACCTCGAAAAACCCGATGGAATGCACAGCTATGAGACGCGCATCATGAAAAGCCGTGCTGATGAGGTCGTGTGTCTCGTTCGCGATATTACCGAACGCAAGCGCTCACAAGCCGCCCTAGAAGAGAGCGAAGAACGCTACCGGACTGTAATTGCAGCGATGGCAGAGGGGATTGTCTTGCAAGATGCCGATGGTGCGATTCAAACTTGTAATCTCAGCGCCAAACGCATTTTGGGTTTGTCGCGTAAGCAAATGATGGGACGAACTTCCCTCGATCCCGGTTGGCGAGCGATTCGCGAAGATGGTTCACCTTTCCCTGGCGAGGAACACCCGGCAATGGTGACGCTGCGAACCGGCACAGCTTGCTCTAACGTGGTGATGGGAGTTCACAAACCGGATGAGAGTTTTACTTGGATTTCGATTAATTCTCGACCTTTATTTCGAGCCGGCGAAACGGTTCCCTATGCAGTGGTTGCCTCATTTGCAGATATTACCGCTCGCAAGCAGGCAGAAGAGGCACTGCGGCAAAGCGAAGCGCGTTATCTCGCGATTCTTCAAGATCAAACGGAACTGATCGCTCGCGCCTTGTTAGATGGAACCTTAACGTTTGTCAACGAAGCTTTCTGTCGATTCTCTGGCAAGACGCGGGAAGAACTCATCGGTTCTCGCTACGAACCTAACGTGTTTGAGGAAGACCGGGAAAATGTAACAAGACTGATTAAGACACTTAGCGTCGATAATCCAGTCGTTGTTATCGAAAATCGGGTCATTGCGAAGGGAGAAGAGGTACGTTGGACGCAATGGATTAATCGAGGAATATTCGACGAAGAGGGCCGGATGGTGGAGTTTCAAGGCGTTGGACGAGATATCACTGAACGCAAGGAAATTGAAGAAGTGCTTCGGGAAAGCGAAGCGATGCTATCAAACATTTTTGATAACGCCGGCGCTTATATTTACATGAAAGACTTAAATAGCCGGTACACCTACGTTAACCGTCCCATCTTGGAATTATTTGACTGTAGCAAAGAAGAAATTATTGGCGCAGATAATTTCAAGTTTTTTGAGGCAGAAACCGCTCAACGCTTACGAGAAAGTGATTTGCAGGTTATTGAGAGCGGTGAGGTATCGCAATCCCAGCAAGTCACTACTGTGAAACACTCTGGGGAGGTGCATTACTATTGGGCGGTGAAAGTTCCCCTAAAACGCGCTGATGGGAGTATTTACGCCCTTTGTGGGATTTCAACCGATATTACCGAACTGAAACGAACAGAAGAAGCGCTGCGGCACAGTGAATCAACGCTTCGCAGTTTCTTTGACAGCGGTTCGATGTTGATGGGCATTGTTGAGCTGTATGAGGATGATATTTTACATCTTTCCGATAACCTAACAGCAGCGCGGTTCTTCGGGACGACGCCAGAACAGATGAAAAATCGGTTCGCAACTGACATAGGCGTGCCGGCAGCAAACCTACAACAGTGGCTCGATCACTACCGAGAAGCTTTACACACTCAAGCTGCCGTGCACTTTGAATATATTCACGAGGCTCCATCTGGGCAAAAATGGCTCTCTGCAAGCGTTTGCCCGATTGGAACCGGCCCTAACGGTTATCCGAGATTGTCGTACATTGTTGAGGACATCAGTGAGCGCAAATGGGCAGAAGAGGCACTGCAGTTAAGCGAAAGCCGGCTCAAACATCTAACGGCTAGCATTCCCGGAACCCTTTACTCCTATGGGCATTATCCCGATGGTTCAGGCAAGTTTGAATATCTCAGTCTCGGTTGCCAAGAAATGTTTGAGGCCGAGCCGGCACGGGTAATCGAGGATGAAAATGTCCTTTTGAACCAAATTTCCCCCTATGACCGGCCCAAACATGAAGAGGCAGTTGCTCACGCCGTTCAAAACGTACTACCGTTTACTTCCCAATGGCACAATCTTGCCCCTTCTGGAAAACAAACCTGGCTGCGCGTCCAAGCTCAACCGGAATGTCGTGAAGATGGCTCTATAGTTTGGCATGGGGTGATATTAGATATCACAGATCGTAAACAAGTAGAAGAAAAGCTCAAACAGGCAGAGCATAAATATCGCACCTTAATTGAACAAATTCCAGGAGTTGTTTATATTTCTCCGATTGCAGCAACGACTGAGCAAGCTTATATCAGCCCTCAACTGCAACAATTATTAGAGATTTCTCCCGAAGAATGGTCTCCTGGGTTTTTTAATACTTGGGCTGAGTATGTGTATCCAGAAGATCATGAGCGCGTTTTGCAAGCCGTAAACACTGCGATTTCGACGGGAAAACCCTTGAGTGTTGAATATCGCATGATAACTCGCAGTGGCAAAATGATCTGGATTAGAGATCGTGCCCATCTTGTTTCCTCTGCCGGCGGACAGACTGAAGTGCTTCAAGGTTTAGCTTTCGATATTAGCGACCGCAAGCAAATGGAGCAAGCCTTGCAAGAAAGCAACGAACGATTTCAGCTAGCCGCATCAGCCGTTAAAGGATTTATCTACGACTGGGATCTCAAACAGAATATTGTTCTCAGAACACAGGGATTATTTGAAGCTGTTGGATATCACCCCGAAGAAGCCGAAGCTAAAGTTGATTGGTGGAAGGAACAGGTTCACCCAGAAGATTTAGCCAACATTTCCCAGCAGTTATCCGAAGCATTTGGCAGTGAAACTCAAAATAACTACGTGCTGGAATACCGGCTTCGTCATCGAGATGGTCACTATGTTTACCTATCAGATTATGGAACCATCGCTAGAGATCCCGACGGAAAAGCCATTCGAGCAGTCGGTCACGCAATAGATGTTAGTGATCGCCGAGAGGCAGAAGCCGCCTTGCAAAAAGCACTCCAAGCCGCCCAAGCCGCATCCATTGCTAAAAGCCGCTTTCTGTCTAACATGAGCCATGAACTGCGTACCCCTCTTAACGCCATTCTTGGTTTTAGTCAGGTGATGGTTCGCAGCAATTCTGTTTCCGTTGAACACAAAGAGCACTTACAAATCATCAATCGCAGTGGCGAACATTTGCTCAGTTTAATTAACGATATTCTGTCAATGGCTAAAATTGAAGCCGGTCAGACTAAGCTGAATGGAACTCGCTTTGATTTGTACCGGCTACTTGATGATTTAGAACAGATGCTTAAACTCAAGGCGACTTCTAAAGGGTTACAGCTAGTCTTTGAACGAGCATCTGATATTCCTCAATACGTGCAAACCGATGAAAATAAGTTGCGTCAAGTTTTAATTAACCTGCTAGGAAATGCGGTTAAATTTACTGTAGCAGGTTATGTTGCATTGCGGGTGAAAAGAGGTAAGGGCCTAGAACAGCCTCATTCCCAAAACCAAAACTCCCAAACTTGTTTATTATTTGAAATTGAGGATACCGGAGCTGGTATTGCATCCGATGAAATAGGCACTTTATTTAACCCCTTTGTCCAAACAGAAACGGGTCGGAAATCAATGCAGGGAACGGGGTTGGGTTTACCCATTAGCCGGCAGTTTGTCCAGATGATGGGGGGAATTATTACAGTTCGTAGTCAAGTTGCTAAAGGAACAATTTTTACCTTTGATGTTTTTGTGAACGAGGTTGCTGGGGCTGATGAAAAAAGTTTATCGAGTCGTCAGCGGGTAATTGGATTAGCGCCTAATCAGCAAGTTTACCGTATGCTAGTAGTTGAGGATGTGGAAGAGAACCGTCAGCTGCTATTAAAATTGCTTGAACCTTTAGGATTTCAAGTGCGAGAAGCGGTTAACGGTGAAGAAGCTATTGCGCTGTGGTTAACCTGGAAACCGCATCTGATCTGGATGGATATGCGGATGCCTGTTATGGACGGCTACGAAGCGACGAGAGAGATTAAAGCTTTGGAACAGAAAAGTGCGGGGTTACAAGAGAATAATAGCTCAACCTTGGCCGGCAAAACTAAAATTATTGCTTTAACCGCTAGTGCTTTTGATGAACAGCAAACTAATATTTTGGCTGCCGGTTGCGACGACTTCATGCATAAACCTTTCCGGGAGTGGCAACTGTTTGACAAGATAGCTCAACACCTCGGAGTGCGCTATATCTACGAAGAAGATGATCAAAGTGACTCACCTCAGTTAGAAGCACCCAGAAAACTGACCCCCCAAGATTTGAGCGTCATGTCTCCTGAGTGGATAGCGCAGCTACACCAAGCAATACTTTGTGCTGATGAAGCCTTAATTTTGAAGCTGATCAAACAAATTCCCGCTGCTGAATCTTCTTTGGCTCATACTCTTACAGATTTACTCAATAATTTTCGCCTGGATCTGCTTTTTGATTTAACTCAAGAATTTAATCATGAGTCGTGACCAAACATCTACTTTTTTTGAAGATATTCTGATCGTTGATGATAGCGCAGACAACCTAAGAGTTTTGTCTACAATACTTGCTGAACAAGGATATAAAGTTAGAAAAGTGATTAGCGGAAAGCTGGCTTTAAGAGTCGTGCAAACCGCTCCACCGGCTCTCATTTTACTTGACATCTTGATGCCAGATTTGGATGGCTATGAAGTCTGCCGGTTGCTGAAAGAGAACCCACTAACCGCCAAAATTCCAGTAATTTTTATCAGTGCGCTTGATGATGTCTTTGATAAGGTTAAAGCCTTTGATGCCGGTGCAGTGGACTACATTGCGAAACCTTTTCAGACGGCAGAGGTTTTAGCTCGCGTTAAAAGCCAATTGACGATTCGAGATTTTTATATTCAACTACAGCAGCAGACACAAAAACTCATTGAACAAAATAAATGCTTACAACAAGAAATTAAAAAACGCCAACGCGCTGAAGCGGAAACCAATCTCTTACTGAAGATAACGCAAGCAATTAGCGCAGCGGAGGATTTTCCCTCCGCTTTAGAAGTGACGGTTCGCCAAGTTTGCGAAACCATAGGTTGGGATTTGGGAGAAGCTTGGATTCCTCATGAACGGGGTGAGATTTTAGAATACAGTCGAGGTTGGTATTCCGGTGAAGCGAACTTAGAACAATTTCAACTTGAGAGCAAGAAGTTGACGTATGCCCCAAATGTAGGATTGCCAGGGCGAATTTGGATATCCAAACAACCGGAGTGGATAGAAGATGTTTCTATTGCCAAAGACCCAGTTTTTTTCCGCTCTGCGCTTGCCTTAGATGCTGGACTCAAAGCAGCATTAGGTATTCCTATTGTTCTTAATAACCAAGTATTAACTGTTTTGATTTTTTTCAAGAAAGAAAAGCTTGAATCTAAACAGCGGCTGATTGAGCTATTGAAAGTGGTTGCAGCCCAATTAGGTGCGCTTGTTCAGCGTAAAAAAGCTGAAGCTGCTCTTAAAGAAGCTAACCTGAAACTGCACCGCCTTGCGACGGTGGATGAGTTGACAGGAGTTGCAAATCGTCGTTGGTTTAATGAATACTTGAACCAAGAGTGGCGGCGGATGGCACGAGAGAGTTCACCTTTGTCTTTAATTTTGTGCGATCTAGATTATTTTAAACAATATAATGATAGCTATGGTCATTTAGTGGGAGATTTTTGCTTGCAGAAAGTTGCTCAAAAAATTAGTGAGGCGCTCAACCGACCCGCAGATTTAGTTGCTCGTTATGGAGGTGAAGAATTTGTGATAATTTTGCCGAATACCCCTGCGGATGGAGCTTTACACATCGCTGAAGCTATACGAAATGAGGTTGAAAATCTTAATATGGAACACGCAAAATCTGAGATTAGTCAATATGTGACTTTGAGTTTGGGCATTGTTAGCTTAGTTCCCCAAAATCCCCTGAACCCTTCAATTTTAATGGCTGTGGCGGATAAGGCACTTTATCAAGCTAAAGCTCAGGGAAGAAACCGCTCAGTTTTCAAACCTTTAGATTTAGAAAATTTAGAATTATAAATACCATTAATTTCTTAGTGGTGGAATCTTAAGCTTTATTAAGCGAATTGGATTGCTAAACTTTCGTAAAACTTCCCAAGAAGATTAAATACCTGACTGATAAAAATATTCTTTTAAAAGAACTTAATGCTGAGTAGATAATAATTTTAGCAGCTTTTAACTTTTAAGCGATGAGCGGGGAAATTCATTTTAAAATAAATTAGCCCTGCTTTACTGCCGGCAACAGAAACGTCAAAATAGAAATGACGATTTTTTTCTGGCGCAATTTTGACTGATGGACATTCCCCGCCTACATCCAGACACGATTGAAGAAGTTAAGCAACGCGTTGATATCATCGATGTCATCTCCGAACACGTCGTGCTACGAAAGCGCGGGAAGGATTATGTGGGTTTGTGTCCTTTCCATGAGGAAAAATCACCCAGCTTTACGGTAAGTCCTGGGAAGCAAATGTACTACTGCTTTGGCTGTAATGCCGGCGGTAATGCGATTGGATTTCTCAAGGAAGTGGGGAAGCAATCCTATAGCGATGTGGTGTTAGATTTGGCGAAGCGCTATCAGGTGCCGATCAAAACCCTGCAAGCCGAACACCGGCAGGAATTTCAGCGCCAAATTTCTATTAGAGAGCAATTGTATGAAATTCTAGCGATTGCCTCCAGTTTTTACCAACACGCCCTGACTCAACCCCAAGGCAAATTGGCATTAGATTACCTGGAGTCTGAGCGGCAACTGAGTCCAGAAACAATTCAGCAGTTTCAACTCGGTTATGCGCCTGCCGGCTGGGATACGCTTTACCGCTATCTGGTGGAAGTTAAACAGCAGCCGGTGCAGTTGGTGGAACAAGCCGGTTTAATTGCACCCCGCAAGTCGGGAAGCGGCTATTATGACCGATTTCGGGAGCGTCTGATTATTCCTATTCACGATATCCAAGGAAGAACGATTGGTTTTGGCGGTAGAACTTTGACGGATGAGCAACCGAAATACCTCAATTCGCCGGAAACTGAGCTATTTGACAAAGGCAGAACCTTGTTTGCTCTCGATAAAGCACGAAATGCGATTTCTAAAGAAGATCAAGCGGTGGTAGTGGAGGGATATTTTGATGCGATCGCCCTTCACGCTGCCGGTATTGCCAATGTTGTTGCTTCATTGGGAACCGCTCTGAGTTTAGAGCAAGTGCGTCAATTGCTACGCCACACAGAATCGAAGCAAATTGTGCTTAATTTTGATGCAGATAAAGCCGGCACCAGTGCGGCAGACAGAGCAATTGGAGAAATCTCGGATCTGGCTTACCGGGGTGAAGTGCAACTGCGAATTCTTAATATTCCCGATGGTAAAGATGCGGATGAATTTCTAAAAACTTATTCTTCTGAGCAGTATCGAGAACTTTTAGCAAATGCTTCTCTGTGGCTTGATTGGAAAATTCAGCAAACTTTGCTTGAGCGCAACTTAACCCAAGCGGATCAATTTCAGCAAGTGGCAACGGCAATGGTGAAGTTATTGTGTAATATCTCTAACGATAACCAGTTAACTCATTATATCAATCGCTGTGCCGAACTTTTGAGCCAAGGGGATTCTCGCCGGCAACCTTTATTAGCGGATAATCTTCTTAGTCAAATTGTTCGTTACTGCGAAGAACTTCTCAGCCATGATGAGTCATGCCGGTTTGCCCCGTTTATCGAAAGTCGCTTGCAACAAAATAAGCGCCGTTTTGTGCGTCGTGCCGGCACCCCAAAGTCAAATCCTGCTCAAGCACTTCCACTTTCTTCTGAACGCAATCTTTTAGAAAAAGCCGAAGCTTTACTACTGCTGATTTATCTCCACTACCCCGAACATCGGCAGGCGGTTCTTGATGCTTTAGAGGAACGAGATTTAGAATTTAGTTTATCTCATCATCGATTTTTATGGCGGCAGATTTCGGAGATTCCGACTGCCAGTGTTGAGCCGACACAGCTTATTTCGACACTTCAAGATCGTTGCTTGGAGTTGTCTGAGGATATGGCTGTTATTTCTCCCCTATTTTATTTAGATGAAAGAACGAAGCAGGAAATCTTGCGAACTCCCCTGGTTATTCGCGCTGCTGCTGCTTCTATCGAGCGGGTAATGTGTGAGAAACGCTATCGTTTATTTCTGGATTTATGGCGTAATACAGACAGTAAGACGAATCCTGATCTTTTTGAGTCTTATTTACAGCAACTTTATGCGGAACAAGCTCGCATTCAAGAATTAGATCGGCAGCGTCATACTACATTTTCTGATTTGGTGCAGTTGCCTTGGATCGGGAATTTTGTATCTTAGATTGTTTGTGGGTATCGATGGGTTTTTATTTTTAACCGCAGATTTCGCAGATAAATACAGATGTTGGCGATAGCTTAATTCCGTTAATGGAGATTAAAAATGCCGGCACGGGTAATGTCTATGGCAGCATCACCCGTGCCACATGATTAATCACAGTAAAGCGTTTCACGCGTATCTCTACCCGTGACTGGATTTTTCCCAGTCGCTATCTGACAAAGCAATTTCTGGGTATCCTCGCGCAGCAGCACATCGGTAAAATCTGCGCCGTCAATCGTGGCACCTTCAAATTTGGTATTAAAAGCGAAGGCACCTTCTAAAATTGCGTTGGATAAATTGACTTTGGTAAAACGAGCCGTGTCTAAGGTGGCGTTTCGCATATCCGCCCCCTCAAAATTTGCTCCATCCAGATACGCTCCAAACAAGCTAACGCCCTGCAGATTGGTATGGCTGAAATTGCTACCGCGCAGGTTGGCTTTGTTAAAGCTGGAGTCTGTCAGATTTTTGCCTGAGAAATCCATGTTGACAAGGATTTCTTTGTCGTATTCATTGGCAAACGCAGGGGTTGCTATTACTCCAACGGCTGTCAGGCACACGACAGTGCACAAGAGTGCGCTGAGGAGGATTGCTGGGATACGCTTAATCAAGCTATGATTCATTCGGTTTTAATGTTGATAGGAAACCTTATCGTTAACAGAATAGAGCCGGCTGGCTGCCACTGTTTGATGAGGGGAATAAACGTAACGAATGTTACCGATGCTTCCTATCTCGTAATCCTACCAGTTAAATGAACGCTGTGAGTTTGCTTTATGCCAAGCTTTCCTTCATCACCGTCTGCCGGCGAGAATTGCAAACCAGACACCGGCACGCTTGGGGAAAATTTGGTAGCTCACTGGTTACAGCAGCAAGGTTGGGTAATTCTACGCCGGCGGTGGCGCTGCCGGTGGGGTGAACTTGATCTCATCGCTCAGCAAGCGAGTGGATCACAGTGTCGATTGCAGGAAACAGCCTTGGCGTTTGTGGAAGTTAAGACTCGTCGCCGGTGGAATTGGGATGCCGGCGGACTTCTGGCTATCACTGAGCAAAAGCAAGCAAAACTGAGGAAAGCTGCTGAGATGTTTTTGGCAGAGTGCCCGGATTTGGCTGATTTACCCTGCCGGTTTGATGTGGCGCTTGTTAGCTTTCAGCCCCTCGCGCCTAAGCAAATTCAAGCTAATGAAATACGGACTGATGCCGGCACCTACGCTTTGGGGCAACCAATTATATTAGGTCAACCCGTCTTCGCTCCAAGTTACCAACTCACGCTTATCGATTACATTGAGTCAGCTTTTGCTGAAGACGGTTAAGTAAGCTCAACACGCACAACCCTTAAGCTAGTGTTTCCGGGCAGTATCCCAATCCTTTCACAAATTGCCGGCGAAATTCTTCAATTTCTCCCCGATCTGGATGTCCGTGAGAAACTACGGCTACTTGATAGCGACGCATGACATCAATCGGAGATTGTCCGTTTTCCAGGCTCCACAGCGCCATTTGCAGCCGAATTCCTGGCATATAGGAAATTCCTACTTCATTCATGAACGCTCGAAAGTCGCCATCAGTCTGGGAGTCTAACGGCTGGCTCATCTTGACCCGAATTACCCAGCCATCTATCTGATGAATAACGCTCATGAACTCCACGGGAAGATGGCGTGCGCTGTGCAGGTACTCAGCGACTCTCAAGGTCAAGCTGGCATTGGCAAGGTAATAAAGGTATTCCATCTTTTCGGGGGTGTGCATACGCTACTTCTTATATTGTCGCGAAGTGCGAGTGCTCATGACTACGGGAAAAGCCCGATCTTTGATGGGTAAGTTTCCCCAATTCCCTTGATAATTAAACGTTTTTGTTGCGTAAAACAATAAAATTATCTTTAGTCATCTAGCTAAAGATATATTTCTCAAAAGCGCCATTCAAGATTTTTAAGCGGTCTGTAGCGTTGAGGCTTCTCTTGGCGCTGTCGGCTTGCGATAGCTGATTTCTAAATAATTTTTTTATTTTTACAGAGAAAGACGCTCGTTTATTATTTGAAATTTTAGGGTCAATCGTAGTTAATGGTTGAAATGCAAAGGTGGCTGCGGATCTTTTCTCTCGAATCCATGAATGACACACGCGTTTAAAGCAGGTAATTTTTTGTCTGAGTGCCGGCCTTTTCGCTCAAGGGCAAAGCAACCGCAGCAATCCTGTACTTCTAAGTTTTTTACACAAGCCTGCTATCTACTTTAAGTTTTCCCTCTTTTTTTTTAGGAAAGTAGTAGCTTTTGAAACCCTATAGCAATATCTAATCAGTCGTACAATTTAGTTACAATGATTCAATGTAACGCTATGTTAAGCTACTTGGCTTTTTGAGAATATTTTTTATTTACTCAATGAACTTACGTCATTTGGAGCCTTTTGTCTGATAAAATCAATTTTCTACAATCAAGGGAGCTGTCTGACTGACTACAAAAAAGTCTGGCACTGAACGCTTAACCTCTGATTTTATCGTGGGCTTTGTATGCAAATAAAAAGAAAAAACAGAGTTTTTCACCGACTCAATTTCTATTCTGATAAATTTTTGTAACGCTTGCCCAGAAAGTGAATGGCAGAGTTTGACAAAAGAATAGATATACGAGATAATTGCAAGGTTTTTCGGTTAAATTTCCCCATCTTTCCCAACCCAGACGAAAACCGGGGGAAGCGAGTACAACTTTGTTAGAAGCGAATAATATGGCGATCCACTCCTCCTCTGTCAATTCACTCGCAGCCGGCAGTGAGTGGGATCGGTCATTGATGGCTTATGATTACGAACTTCCAGCGGATCGAATTGCTCAAAATCCAGCTGTACCCAGAGATAGCTCCCGCTTGCTGGTGGTAGACTCCCCCACTGAACACAGCCATCGGATTTTTCGGGATTTACCTGATCTGCTAAACCCGGCAGACTTGCTGGTACTCAACAACACCCGCGTTATCCCAGCCCGATTGTACGGACGCAAACCCACCGGCTCTGTGGTAGAAGTGCTTTTACTAGAGGAGCGGCAGGAGAACATCTGGCTGGCTTTAGTCAAACCGGGAAAGCGCTTCAAAGCCGGCTCAAAAATAGAATTTGAACCCCAAAAATCTCTGACTTCCTCAATTTCAAGCCGGTTGAGCGCCACAGTCATCGGCACAGATGAAGCAACCGGCGGACGCTTGCTGCATTTCGAGCTTCCAGAAGGCATCCCCCTGAGCCAGATGTTAGAAGCATTCGGCTATATGCCCCTGCCGCCCTACATCACAAACTCGGCTGCCTCACCGGCACAGTATCAAACCGTCTACGCCCAGCAACCGGGGGCAGTTGCGGCACCCACGGCTGGGCTGCACTTCACCGACGAATTATTTGGCCGGCTGGCTGAACGCGGGATCAATCACGCATTCGTGACGCTGCACGTTGGCGTGGGGACATTTCGACCTGTAGAGGTTGAGGACGTGACAGCCCACAAGATGCATGAAGAGTGGGTAGAGGTGCCGGCAGCCACCGTAGAAGCAATCCGTCAGACGCAGCAGAAGGGAGGGCGGATTATTGCAGTGGGCACGACCGTGGTGCGATCTCTGGAGGGGGCGGCTGCGAATGGCCGGCTGCAACCATTTTGCGGCAAGACCAATTTGTTTATCTATCCCGGCTATCAGTGGCGAGTCGTCGAGGGGCTAATTACGAATTTTCATTTGCCCCGATCTAGTTTGTTGATGCTGGTAAGTGCTTTGGTGGGGCGTGAGCGCTTGCTGGATTTATATCGGGATGCAATTGAGCAAGAGTATCGCTTTTACTCTTTTGGCGATGCGATGATAATTTTGCCGGCGGCACGCATAGCAGGAATTGCCAATGATTGCGATCGTGCTAATGGCTAACGGCTAATGGTCGATCAAGCTTTGCTTACAATTCTCAACGATTAGCGATTAGCCTTTAGCCCAACTCCAGTGCGGATTATTCTTCCTCATCCTCCTGATCGGGTGGATAAACAAAGCTGGAGCGTTTCGTTAAAATCGACTTGCCTAGGGAGAGAGCTTTCTGCGCTTGCTGGACTGCTTTGTGCTTCCAGGTTGCTTTTCGCTTATCGCGCTTGGATTTTGATGTTTTCTTCTTAGGGACGGCCATGACAGTGAGTGCTGCTAATTTTTGACAATTCCCTATTGTAAGGCATTCTCTGCCGGTTAGCGGGTTTTTGGGAAAATCAGATTCCGCACCCTGTAGAGTCGCAGCCCAACAAGGAATTGTCAAAATTCTTATGGATAGCCAAGCCAAGCTTTCTCAAAGGTGGGAAATTAGATAACCTCGGCTGGGTAGAGCGAAGCGTACCCTCCGGTTTACTTCGCTCTAGGAGCAATCGATCAATATTGGGTTGAAAACCCAACCTAGTTAAGTGTTTTAGGGTTGGTGGCGCTGTTCAGTATTTTGCACGAATCAACCTTTAAACGTTGCCGGTTGGGATGCTGCTAACTAATTGCTGGCAAAGTGTCTTTAAAAGAGTATCGTTCTTATCAATCATATCTTGTGCAAGGCGTTTCAGGCCGGTGATATTTCTGGGGTTCGCATCATCCAGATGATTACCGACATCCCCAATTAAGCTAGTTTGAAAGCGGTAATAACGATTCGTTCCTTCTTCTAGAGCCGGCAGTAAAAGTCTGAGTTGATAATCTACCGTATCGCTGCTGCCATCAAAAACAACGTGAAGAATGGGTTGCGCCCATTGAAGCAGTCCCCAGTCCTTTACTTGATCGAAAAAAAGTCTGGTACTCAGCTCTCCTGTTCCCAATGAAACAACGAGAAAATCAGTGGCATCTGGATAAGTGTCTTTAGCTTCCACATAGGCACACATGGCGGGGTTGTTGGCAAAAACAGCTCCATCAATTAATGCATAGTAATCTGTTAGATCATGGTTTTCTAATTTGAGCGGTTCAAAATAAGTCGGTGCAGCAGAAGTGGCGCGCGCCACTTTTCTCATGGGAAAATCCCGCTCATAGTCATTTTTAGCTTTTCGGCTTTTAAAAAAATGGGGCCGGCGCTGCTCAATATCATAGCTAGGAACGATTACTTCTGTCAGAGCTTGACTTAAACGGGTGTTACCAAAATACTTTTCCAAAACGGATTCAATGCCGTCTGCTGGATATTTTTCGTCTGTTAAGGATCTCAGCTTGGCAAAGGTTTTAGGTGAAAAAATTATCTCACCTTCTTCCTCATACATTCTGACTAAATTTGCAGCTTTATATTGAGGTTGGTTACTATTTTTTTTGGGTTTTGTTAAAGCCAATGCCAACAGCCCTCCTGTTGAGGTGCCTGCAATTAAATCAAACATTTCTGAAACTCGCTTTTGCGTTCGAGCTTCAATTTCAGCCAAAACCATCGCCGGAATAATCCCGCGAATTCCGCCTCCATCAATGGCTAAAACTTTAACTACTTTTGACATGGTGTTCTCCCAAAAAAAAAATGTGTTATTTTCCTAAAAAGTGGCAGTATTTGTGAATTTTACCAGTGTAAGAAGCTAGGATAAATTATAAATTTTAGCTTCTTTTTTGTGCTAACCTTCTTTATTCCTTAACAAGGTTTTTTAGCGTGGGGTTCACAACCAGCACTTAAGATGAGTGTTAAATTAACATACCGGGGACAATCGCGCCAAGAGGGGTGTGAACTTTGTTGCTTGTCTCATTCTTTGAGCAATTCCTCAATACTGAAGCCGGCTTCAGCAGTAAATTATCTTAAAACTGCACCATTGTCGGCATTTTTGGCTAGATTGAACCCTGGTTTAGGCAGAGACGAAGATATGGAAATGGCATAACGGCTTTAATTTTAGATATTTTGATAATTTAAAATATATATTTTTTAACTTAACTCCTTTGAACCCAAAACTGTCTCTAGTTAAGTCAAAGTCTTCTCCTCCAGCAATCATAACTTAAGACGAAAAAGCTTTAGCTCGACAGCGTTTTAAATAAATTTCAGCGACTTTGTCTTCTGGATTTTTACCTAAACAATCTTTAAAACATTTTGCAGATTCAAGAAACTTTTCGTGATTGTAGAGCGATAAAGCTTCCTCAAAAATCTCTACAGTTTTTAACTTACCTTCTCGAATCTCATCCAGATCGGCATCAAACACTTCATAAACGGTTACTAACTCTGATTTTCCCTTAACGGTGACTTTATCAATCAGACGAATAGAATAGTCATCTGGATGCTGGAGATGAGAAAAAGTATGGTGAGAAATTAATAAAGATACGCCATAATTTTTCGTCAATCCTTCAATTCGAGAGGCTAAATTCACAGCATCGCTAATTACTGTTCCATCCATTCGGTTGTGTCCGCCAACAGTCCCTAACATCAAAGAGCCGGTATTGATGCCAATGCCTATCTTTATTGGGGGTTTACCGGCTTCTTGGCGGTCTTTATTATATTCACCCTGCCGTTGTAGCATTGCAAGGCCGGCTTTAACCGCCCAATCTGCACTGCCCCCAAACAAAGCCATAATTGCATCTCCAATATATTTATCAATAAACCCATGATTGCTGGCAATCGCCGACTCCATTCGAGAAAGGTAAGAATTGATAAATTGAAAATTTTCATCGGGCGTCATTGTTTCACTCAACGTCGTAAAATCACGAATATCAGAAAATAAAATTGACATCTCTTGTTGCACTGCATCGCCAAGTTTGACATCAATAATACTTTCCTTATTCAAAAGTTGAAGAAATTCATGGGGAACAAAGCGACCGTAAGCCCGACTGATATGGGCGAGGTTAATATGAGTTTTAATTCTTGCTAAAAGTTCATATTTGGAAATCGGCTTAGTTAGATAATCATTCGCGCCGGCATCCAATCCTTCTAGCAAATCTGAGACTTGATTTTTTGCCGTCAAAAGCACAATAGGAAGCTCATGAGCTGGAAACTTTTCGCGCAGTTCTCGGCAAACCTCATAGCCTGTCATTTTCGGCATCATCACATCCAGTAAAACCAAGTCGGGTGGGAAACTTTCATCAAATGCAGCGAGTGCCTCGCTCCCACTTGCTGCTTGAATAATGGCATAATTTTGCAGCGACAAATGATTGAAAAGAACCTGAAGATTCACCGGCTCATCATCCACAATCAAAATCTTAAACTGTGAGACAGATTCAGGATGAGAAATTGAAAGTTGAGAAGATTGGGAAATCGAATCGGGGGATTGAAGGTTGGAAACCGCAGAGATAGGAGAAGGCGTTTGTGAAGAAGCTTCTTGTTTTTCTCTTTCCAGTTTCCTCTCTTCAGGAGACACCGGCAGCGTAAAAGTAAAGCGAGATCCAGCCCCTACACTCGATTCAACCCAAATTTTCCCACCATGTAATTCCACTAGCTGTTTAGTAACCGTTAAACCCAAGCCGGTGCCACCATACTCCCTGGCTGTAGATCCATCCGCTTGCTCAAAAGATTCAAAAATTCTGTCTAATTTATCTTTTGGAATCCCAATGCCGGTGTCGGAAACCGTAATCGCGAGTTGGGAATTGGCAGAGGATACCGATAAGCCTTGACCCGGTGTTCCAGACCTTTCAACCACTTCCGCTGAAATTTCTACCGCTCCAGATTGCGTAAACTTAATCGCATTTCCAATTAAGTTATACAAAATTTGTTGAACCCGATTCTCATCGGCATTTGCCATCGGCATATCCGGAGAAATTTTATTAATTAGCTGCAAATCTTTTTTGCCGGCAAGCGCTTTACTGAGGGCTAAAACCACCTCAGTGATTTCTCTCATTCCCACCGGCTTGAGTTGCAGCTCAATATTTTTATGTTTGAGTTGCGAGAAATCTAGGAGATCGTTAACCAGCGTGTTCAGCCGCTGTCCGCTTTGAGCGATCATCAACAAGTTTTTCTGTTGCAGTTCAGAAAGTTGCCCAGTCGCTCCGTCCATCATCGATTCAGCAATGCCAATCATGCCATGCAGGGGGGTTCGCAGTTCGTGAGAGGTATTTGCCAAAAATTCATCCTTGATGCGATCCAAGTGCTGCAACTCAGCATTTGCCGCCATCAGCGCCGTCTCACTGTTTTTTAGCGCCCCTGTAGCCCGTTCTACGGCTTCTTGCAATTTTGCCGGCCATCTGACCAAAATGTAAACCAAGCCACCCACAACCAGCGCTAGCACCCCGCCTCCCAACTGCAACCACTGGGAAATTGGGGCTTGCCTAGGCCATCCCTGTGCCGGCACGGCTGCCAATGTCCACGAACCATTCGGCAGCGTCACCGACAAAATGACTGGATTTTGTTTAAAAATTTTGGCATCCCCGAAAAAGACTTCCCCATCATCCCCTAACCCATCCTTGCCACGAATGGTGTAGCGAAGTTTTGAAGAGGGATCGAGTAGTCCGGCATCGTGAAACAAGGTATTTTGGTCGATGATGATGCCAACCATCCCCCAGAAATCACCACTTTCAGGCGCTTGTCCAGGAGGAGTTAGAAAAACCGGCGTGCGGCTGATGAATGCCACACCGTGGGGCACTAAATTAATCGGGCCGGCAACCACTGTTTTTCTGTATCTAATTGCCCGTTCGATTGCTTCCCGTTCTGCTGGCTTACTCATCGGATCAAGCCCGATAGCCGATTCATTCCCCGCCAGGGGATACATATGACTGACTATCGCGTTTTCATACAGCGCTACGCTGCGAATGCCCCGTTGTTGCGCCACAATAACTTCGGCAAGACTTTCAAATTGCTTTTGATCAATGTTGGGATTGATGGCTGAAACATAAGCCACCAGACCCCGTTCTAGAAAAAGCCTCTGGTTTAACGCGCCTTCAAGGCGAGCTCTAACGGCACTCAACTCACTAAGAACAGTGGCACGATGTTGCTCTTGAAACCGTTTTTGTTCAGAATAATCCAGTACCCCAGTAACACCCAAAACAATCACGAAGGCGAATGAGGCGGCGAAATAGGGCAATAAGTGAATTTTCCTGCCGGCTTCGGTAGTTTTTCGGGAAAGTTTAGGCACAAAAGAAGTTAAAAATTTCATATTTAATGAAGATGAGAGCGACCTCTCTTCAACAGCGGTGGTTTTAGAGGATGATGTATTCTGGTGTTTTATGGTATTAGGTTTTTGAAATTATGCCTTAACAATTTAGTCAAGGACTTCTAACACAGATCTGGGTGATAATTTATCTTTAAACCAGACAATTCGCGCCGGCACATCTTTGAGATTAACCCCGGCTTTTTCTAAATTCAATCGCTCAGAAATCGCCAAAATTAAGTTATCGCGATCTGACCGGCGCACTTGAGCGAATTTCTTTTGCAAATATTCGGGCCGCCAGTAGCCGACAATTTCTAGCAAGAATGTGCGACCGTCGGGATGTACCAGGCGAAAGTCTGGAATCATTACACTCCCAGGAATGGGAATTAAATCCACTTCTCTTTCTAAAACCCAATTCGTTTTCATTGCGTCCCACCTGTCCGCAAAGGATGCTTCTAGCATACTGTCATAAGGCTTGCCGGGGGGGTAGTGACTGACTAAACCGCACTCAGAGTCAAGGGCGAAGCGTCCCGTTTTCCAGTCGCCGGTGTAGAAGTCGCGGGTTTGCAGCGTTGCCTTCATACTCCATTTCGTGACGTGCAGCAAGGCGGGGATCATCTTGGCAAGGGCGAGTCCGTAGCGCGTGCTTGGTTTAAATAAGCTGGTCGGGCCATCAATGGTGATCGTGAAACCGCAATCGGCATCGCCTTCAATATAAGCCATTAGTTGAAAAAGTTTGAGATAGCGGAATAAAAGCTTATACTCACCGGGAACGTTACGGTGTGCGTTGAGGGTGAGGTGGGTGGCGCGGTAAAAAACGCCCTGCACTTGGGAAAGGTTGTAGCGGTGCAGTAAGTTTTCGGGCGTCGGTGCGTCAAATTCGGTGAGGATTTTATTTTCGTTTAAATCGGCATAAAGGCCGGCTTTGATTTCCACCGGCAGCACTTCCCGTTCTAATTCCTGACTGAGTTGGGTAGCGAGTTTGTCTAGGGTTTTTTCGGTGGCGTGGCTGCTGGGAACGGTTTCTGCTGCTAGCGTAAACACACGCTGCCGCAATTGTTCAGGATCGAGGGGACTGATCGCTTCAAAGGTGCAAAAGCCGCTTTTAAGCAGGTGCGCGAGTCCGCGTTTGAGCCGGTAGTCGGGACTGTCGCCTTCGAGTTCGAGGAGTTGCCGGTCGAGTTCTCCTTGCGTCGCACCTTGACACTCTTGGAAACAAGTGATGATTTCTGAGGCGATTGCCAGATGTTTAGAATCAATTGTTAGGCATTTGGGAACGATGGTTTCGCCCTGAAGCCGGTGCATCAGTAAATCGGTTGGGAGCATGAAAAATTATTCACCACTTTTAACTTTTTAATTGTGCCTGATCTCCCCACATTTCTGGGAATTATATCCGTTAATTTTTTGTTTTAACAATTACAAAAGAAGAGGCCGGCATCGTGCCGGCCCCACAGAGAAACTTCATCAAAGTTTTATCAAAAATTTGCAAACCTCTAATGCTATGCGTGTTGCATCTTTGTCGGGAGTAGCGTTCGCAGGCTCCATAAACACACTGCGATCCCGCCAACTAAGACTGCACCCGTCACAAAACAGACACTATAGCCAAAGGTTTTAGCCAGCCAGCCACTCACCAAACTACCAACAACGGTAGAAATACCAATCATCGCGTTATACACGCCAAGGGCTGTGCCTTCTTGACCTTTGGGAGTGAGGTTGGCAATGGTTGTCATGCTAGATAAGTTGATTGCCGCCCAAGTAATGCCGGTTAGCAGGTGAGTTACCCCAACAATGATCAAGCTTGCCGGTGTTGGTTGCATCAACGCGACTGTGGCAAAAATGAGAAAAATGATAACCCGCGAACCTGTCGCAACCGCTTGCAACGTTATACCATTTCGGTATTTTATAAATCTGCCGGCGGGAATGTAGAAAAATGTTTCCACGATGGCTTTACTAACGGTGATTAAAAGTACCTGGGTATTGGTTGCCTTTAATATGTCCGTGAGAAAAATCGGGAAGGGAACGAAGACGATTTGGATGGCAAAGAAAAAGGCAATGCAACACAAATAGTAAAGGATTAACGGACTCTCTAGCAATTGCGGAGCTTGACGCAAAATTCCTGGATGCAGGATAAAATAAATCATTCGGGCCGAGTAAATTCGCGACCTTTCTTCAATTACGCCGATTCCGAGACGTCCGCGTAATTGGGGTTGAAAGTGCCGGCGGGGCTGGGCATTTTTCGGTTCTTTCACCCAGTACAGGCATAAAATTAAACTGAGGGAAGCAAAGCCGCCGGCGAATAGCAATAAAGTCCGCATTGCGCCGGCAATGCCCCAATATTTAGGTATCAATGCTAGCCAAATTGCGCCGAGTACAACCCCGGCGACAAAACTCCAACCACTAATTTCATAGAAGCGGCTAAAAGATTGTGCCCTCTCATCTTCTGGCACACTATCTAATACTAAAGCTGAAGCAACAGGTGTCACGGCTGCCATCAAAAACCCGACTAGAAAACTCCATAGCAGAATGTGTGAGAGGTTTTGCTCTAAAGCGATGAGGCAGGTAAAAACGGCAAAGCCTAGAAACCCAATGGTTAAAAAGGGGCGGCGGCGTTTCATCATGTCAGAAAGGTTGCCCCAAAAGATGAAAGCCACGACGCCGGCAAGGGAGATAATAGAGTGAATGTTTCCGACATCAGCGACACTGCCGCCGGCAACCTGCACAATAAATAAGGGCAACAAGGTGATCAGCAAACCTTCGCCTAACTTGTAGGGAACGAACGCAAAAAACCAAAGTGGAACCGATAGATGCGAGCGCATGGAAAGTATCAATCCTTGTCTTGTTAACATAATTTTCCCTTTAGCCGAGGATTCAGCAGTTTGCTTCCTTAGGAAACATGGGTTTAATTGCTGAGGCTGCTAATTTTTGTTTTTAGGGTAAATAAAGAAAAGAGAAAAGCACGCTTTTAGCGATTTTTAAATTTTACGCTCACAATTCTAGGTTATCCGGGATTTTGTATCCAATTTGACGCATTTTTTATTACAGACTTGTCAAGTTTTTTATCAAGTGTCTAAAGCCATATTTTTACAAGGTTTCAAAAAAAATATGAGGGTTAGAGAATTAGAAATATACGCAGATGCACGCAGATATCGTTAGGAATCATCTGCGTGCATCTGCGTGTATCTGCGGTAAAAAACAATCAAGCTCTAGCGAAAACAGGCAAGACGTTTCTGTGCTAAATCCCGAGCAGCATCGTTTTGAATATTCTGAGTGACTTGCAAAGCTCTGTCATATTGCTTTGCTTCAGCATATTTAATGGCAATTGTTTCATAGAGGCTGGCTCTGTCATACTCATCCTCAACTTGAATACTCTCTGTGACATTTATTATTTGAGATTCCGGGCCGGCAATTGTACCTGTGACTGCAATGGCTTGAGATAAGACTTCGTCAACTCGCTCTGTTTGGCCGGCTTCGATATGTTTATCAGCCAATAAAAGCAGGATTCGAGCGTGCGCTTGCGGATTATTGACGAGGGCGTTTGCCGAGGAAATGGCAGCACTGTACTGTCCAGATTTAATCGCTGCTTGGGCTATCTCTTGCAACTGATTGTTTTTGTGATCCTCAATGCTGATTGCTTTCACAAAAGGCAAAGCTAGTTCGTATTGTTCACCTCGAATCAATTGGTGAGCAATGCCGGTTAAAAGATTCGTATTTTCATTAACTTTTTGTGAGGCGTCTAACGCTTGTGTTATAATATTTGCAGCTTTTTCTGGCTGGCCGGCTTTGGCTGTTTCCAAGCCAATGGCAGCAAGGGCATAACTTTTCTGCTCGGAATCGGCAATCGCATTCGCCTCTTGCAACGTTTGAGATAGTAGCGCAGAATTTTGAGACTGAAGCGCAATGGCAGCTAGGATTTTAAATTGGTAAAAAGGCGAATAACTGGCAATACTGCGAGCAATTTGCACCGCTTTGTCTGATTGGCCGGTTTTGGCATAAGCAAGCGCAACTTGATATAAAGTTGGTTCTTTCAATTCATAGCCAACGGAATTGGGAATAATTTGAATGGCTCGCAAAGCAATATCATAATTTCCCGCTTCTAAAGCTTTCAGAGAAAGCTCTCGTAAATTTCCGGCTTGTTGCATACTATCGGGCAAATCTAGGGAATTCCCAGCTTGTTTAAAAACCTCCCCTAGTTTTTCACCGGCTTGAATTGCATAATTGTAGAAGCCGGCTTTGGTGTAGTTGCGAAGCATCTCCCCACTAACATCCAATTTTTGACGAGCATCCTTAATTTCTGCAATTGAATTAAAGGCTTGATTAGCAACCTGCGAGGCTTTTTCCGATTGCCCCATTTTGGCGTGTTGCAGGGCAATAGAACCCAATGCTCTCGCTTTTAGTTGAGGTTCACTAATTGCTTGAATCCCTGTCAAGGCTGCATCCGGTTCACCGGCTTGTGCGTATTGAATGACACTCTCTGAAACTAAAGTTGCCTTGTTGTATGGCTGAGGTTCAGTTTGAGCCACTTTCAAAGCTTGCGAAAAAATTTCCAATCCTCCATCTTTGTTACCGCTTTTAACAGAAGTTGTGGCAATATTAGTTAAAGCTTTTGTCTGTACTTGAATGTTTTTGATGGTTGTTGCAAGTTGGGTGGCTTGCCGTAGGTTTCCATTTTTGGCATACTGACTAGCAATGCCGGCTAAAGCAGTTTCCTGATAATACTCAGCATCCGTTATTTGTTCGGCAACTTCAATGGCTTTTGTATAGTTGCCGGCTTGGGCGTAGGAAAGGGCAATTGGCTCTAGCACCCAGGCTTTTTCATTGGGATCAGCATACTTGACTGATTGCGAGAATTCGAGTGCTTGAGAAAGAATGGGTGTCGCTTTGTCGAATTCATTAATCGCCACATAGGCTTTAGCAATGGCTGTCAGTGCTTTGGTTTTAGACTCACCACCCTGAATTGTTTTTTCGCTTTGTAGTGCTTGAGAAATCAGTTCAGAAGCTTGTGATGTCTGTCCAATTTGGGCATAGAAGCCGGCAAGGGAACTCAAAGCCCTTGTTTTTGCCAAACTAGCGCCGGCGCTCAAACTTTGGGTTAATTGCAGTGCCGGTGATAAAAGCGTTTGCGCTCTTTCTTTTTTCCCGCTTTCCTGATAACGATTGAGCATTTGGCTTAAAACAGCCGATTGATTGTTGTAATCGACAACAATTTCTTCAAGGAAACTTGCTTTAATTTTCTCGTCTGTTAAGTTTTGAAGGCTTTTAAAGGCTTGAAGAAGCGTTTCCTCAGCTTTCTCAGTCTGCTCCATATAAGCCTGCTGCTGAAACTGCTCTAGCAACTCACGAACTCGCGCTGAAGCTTTTTGATTTTTATCTGCTTGACACTCGGTATTTACTTGGTTTTGAGCTAGCTTGATATTCGCTGAGCTATCAACTCTAGAAGTTTGGAAAGCTTGACTAAAATTGCCAAGGGCAAACAAACTTCCCAAGCAACTCACACTCACTAGCAACCACAGCTTTTTCATCTCTGTAACAACTATTATTTACATTAAAAGATTCAGCAGAATTCGCTCCTGTTCCTGATCCTTTTTTCTTTTCTATCTGCGTCTGAAAAAAACTAATCCTCTGTTCCCTTGTTTTCTGGCTCCTCGGCTTCCTCACCCCATTGTTCCTTCGACTCAGCCGCACGCTGAGAAACCTGTTTAGAAACGCCATACAAAGGTGTGGGCGCTTCAGGAGATATAGAAGGTTTAGCTTGAGGGGAAGGCAAAATTTCTAACTGTCGGTATTTGTTCCCATCCTTCTTAGCCTTTTTCTCCAAGGGTTCTTCACGTTTGTGCGGTTCATATTTATTTTCTCCTCGGCGGCGCTGAGAGGTTCCTTCCTCAGCCGTATCTTCCGCTATGACTTCATATAAAATTGCGACTTTATCCCGATCTGTTCCTCTACGCAAAACTCGCCCTAGACGTTGAATATACTCGCGCTGAGAACCTGTACCTGATAGCAAGATGGCAACTTTAGCATCTGGCACATCAACCCCTTCATTCAAGACATGAGAGGCTACTATAGCTTTATATTCGCCGGCTTTAAATCGGGTGAGAATTTCATGGCGTTCTTTAACAGGTGTTTGATGGGTAAGTGCGGGAATTAAAAATTCTTGAGAAATTCGGTAAACCGTAGCATTATCTGCCGTGAAAATTAGGATGCGTTCCGGGTAATGTTGGGCTAATAAATCTGCCAAAATTCGCAACTTGCCGCCGGTTCCAAGCGCAATATCTTTGGCTTGCCGGTGGGCTAACATAGCCCGTCTTCCTGCCGGCGATCTGCAACTCGCTTGCACAAATAGCTGCCAGCCTTTGATGCTGCCGAGGGAAATATTGGATTCCCGCAAAAATTCGTTGCGAGTTTTAATCAACTCCGTATATTGCTCGCGCTCTAGTTTGGAAAGTTTGACTTTAATCTGTACAATTTCATGGTTGGCAAGTGCGCCGCCGGCAAGTTCTTCTGCCGTCTTGCGATAAATTTCAGGGCCGATTAAAGTATTTAAATCAGAATGCTTGCCATCTGTGCGTTCCGGGGTTGCAGTCAATCCCAGCCGGTAGGGTGCGATCGCATACTCTGCAATCACGCGGTTGAAGTCGGTGGGCAAGTGATGACACTCATCAAACACAATCAGCGCGTAACGGTTGCCCAAGCTTTCTGCATGAATGGCGGCGCTATCGTAAGTTGCAACCAGAATCGGGGTGCGATCGCGTGAACCGCCCCCCAGCAAACCCACTTCCACATCTGGAAAAGCAGCCTCTAAATGTGCATACCACTGGTGCATCAAATCCAGGGTGGGAACGACAACCAAGGTGCTTCGGGGGGTGGCTTGCATTGCCAGTTGCGCCAGATACGTTTTACCGGCAGCCGTCGGCAATACCACCACCCCGCAACGTCCCGCCTGCTTCCACGCCAGCAACGCCTCACTTTGATGGGCGTAAGGTTCCATTTCCATGCTGGCATTGAGTTCCAGCGGTTCAAATGCCTTGGCTTCGTCGCTAATTTGAGTGCCTTCGGCTTGCAGCGCTTCCATCAAAGGGCGGTAGTGGAAGGCAGGAATGCGAAATTTCTCAACGCGATCATCCCACGTTGCAAATTCCACCCAAGCTTTCCCTCTTGGGGGTGGGTGCAAAATGAGCGTGCCGCGATCAAAGGTAATGGTAGATGTACGCGCCATCAGTTGGTTAAGTTGCCGGGTTCCCCGTTATTTTAAGGGAGTCTGAGCTGAGTTGGAGATGCACAGCCTCGGTTGTATGCAAACCGGCTGCTATTCCTTGGGGAGTAGATTGCAAATCTGTGGAAAATATTTGAGCTTTTTTTTAATAACTGCGTTACAAAAGTATAGAGTACCTTAACAAAAGTACAAAATAGCCATGATCGATGTAAGCTGGGAGTTTAGGCTACGGCGACTGGCAACAATATTGTCTGTCGCAATTTTGACACTGGCGCTAATGGCGGCAATTACGGGCGGGCTTTTGGCGTTTTATTATCAACCGAGTGCTGGTGGTGCTTATAATTCGCTGGAAACGATTACCAATGAAGTTCCGTATGGTTGGCTAATTCGGAGTGTGCATAATATTGCCGGTAATGGATTAGTTGGGCTGGGATTAATTCAAATTGTAGTGATGTTTTTGGGTGAGAAATTTCGCCGCAGTTGGATTGCCGGTTGGATTAGCAATATTTTGCTCGTTTTGACGGCAATTGGTTTAGGTTGGACGGCGATGCTTTTAGATTGGAGTCAGGAAGGTTTCTGGCGTTTCCGCATTGAGGTGGCAACGATTGAAGCAATTCCTTTAATTGGCTCTCAATTAGTTGCAATTTTAACAGGTGGTAGCGGGGTTAGTACGGTGACGGTGCAGCATTTATATGCGCTACACAGTTACGCCTTGCCATTGGGTGCAATCGCTTTGGCAACGGTGCATTTAGTGAGTTTGTTGATGTTGCAGCAACAGGAAAGAAGGGAGAAGCAAAACGAACTGCTTGAGGCAAATAGTTAGCCGGTTGTTTTGAATAAAAAATGCGTTTTGCTTTAGAGGCAATTCTTCTGTGCCGGTTTCTTTTTGGGGGAATTGCCTTTACTATTGACGGAATCAACAAGTTTTAGGAAGATTTTAAATGAATGCCGGCATCAAGTTTTCCCCTTCTTCACCTTCATCATTGATTCGGCTCAATCCCCAAAGATCGCAACCTTTCTTCTAACGCTTGTGCCCTCAGTCGTTCCTGTTCTAACAACACTTCCGTTTGTTCACGTTGCTGACGTTCCTGTTCAAGTTGCTGCTGTGCTAACTGCTTCTGTTGCCGTTCCTGTTCTGTTCTTTCTTCTGACCACAACAGCAAATTTCCCTCAGCATCCCACCAGCGTAACCAATGGCCGGTTCTCAATTCGTGGGTGCCTTCCCAAACTCCTATAAATAACTCTAAACCTGGAATCCAATAACGTCCTGACTCATTCGGTTTTTGAGGCTGGTAGCGCCCAGATTCTAAAGCATAAACTTCAAGGCGGCTTGTATCTGGTCGGAAAATTACATAGATAGGAACTTGAATAACTTGTTCATAAAAGAACCACTTCCCTACACTTTCGGTAAACTCAACAGAGTATTCTTCCCCATAAGTTGCTGAGAGAAATTCCATCACGACTTGCGGGATTGTCCCTTGTGTGTGGGGTGTATAACTGCGACGAGGTTTGCTTGACTGCCACGGCTGCACCGGCTTCACATACATCCAGTCAGGCGCTTTGCAGATCATTCGCTCGTCTATCGCCGCACACAAGGCAAAATTAGACACGATCAGCGCATCTTGCAATAACTCAGGCAAGAAGCTTAAAGGCTGACTCAGTGCGGCTGCAATTAAAGGCTGGTCGGTATTTTCCAAGGGATCATCAGGCAGGATAAAATCATCGGGCAGTAAGGGCCAGGTAATTGATAGTTCTTGGACGAGTTTTTGAGTGACGATAGACATAATTTAACCTCATCCTCGTACCGACAGGAAATTATATATATCTTAAACTATTCTGTGTTATTAAATTTCATTTTTCACAAGTGAAACCACAGCCATAAATTCAGATATTAGAAGATAGGCATCTTGTCGAGTGCTGCCGGCACCCACTCTTTATTACCCGATGCTGTAGTAAACTCTATTCAGCATTGAAAAAACTATGTCAAAAGATAACGAAATTGCTGTTGAATTCCGGGAGGTGAGTTATACCGTTAACCACCGGCAACTGGTATCAGATTTAAACTTCACCGTCCGCCAGGGAGAAGCGCTAGTGCTGTTGGGACGCAGCGGCAGCGGCAAAACGACGACCATGAAACTGATCAACCACCTGCTGATACCCAGCAGTGGGGAAGTTTTGGTGCAAGGTAAACCTACAACCGAATGGAACCCTATCCAACTGCGCCGGCGCATCGGTTATGTCATTCAAGAAATTGGCTTATTTCCCCATTTCACCGTTGAGCGAAATGTGGGTTTAGTGCCAGCTTTGGAAGGTTGGAAACCCAAGCAAATTAAAACACGGGTTTATGAATTGTTGCATCTAGTTGGCTTAGATCCAGAGCAATTTGCAAACCGATATCCCCATCAACTTTCAGGAGGTCAGCGTCAGCGCGTTGGAGTGGCGAGATCACTCGCTGCTGATCCGCCGGTGATGTTGATGGATGAACCTTTTGGCGCACTCGATCCGATCACGCGATTGGAAATTCAAAAAGAGTTTGGCCGGCTGCAAAAAGAATTAGGAAAAACGGTTATTTTTGTGACTCATGACATTCAAGAAGCGTTTATTTTAGCTACACGAATTGGTTTAATGCAGGAAGGTCAAATGGTGGTGTTAGGGACGCCGGCAGAATTTTTGCAATCGGAACAACCGGAAGCCTGTGCTTTTATGGCTTGCCTGAAATCCTTTGAACAAGTGCAGGATGGTTAATGAATACTGACTTTTTTCTATTTAAATATGGCCCAGAAATCTTAACGCGTACCGGCGAACACTTATTTCTTGTCGGGATTTCCATTGCCATTGCTACTCTTGCCGGCATTCCTTTGGGAATTTTAATCACCCGCAAGCCAGGATTTATCAACCCTATTTTGGGTTTTGCCAATGTGATGCAAACGGTTCCCAGTTTGGCGCTTTTCGGCTTCTTGATTTCTGTGCCCTTGTTAGGAGGCATTGGCAATAATCCGGCGATTGTTGCGCTTATATTATACTCGCTACTGCCAATTATCCGCAATACTTATACCGGAATTATCGGGGTAGATCCAGCGGTTCGAGAAGCCGGTCGTGGCATGGGAATGACAGATTGGCAACTGCTTTATCAAGTCGAAATTCCCTTGGCATTAGGGGTTATTTTGGCGGGTGTGCGAGTGGCTACTGTGATTGCAATTGGCATTGCAACCATCGCACCGGCAATTGGTGCCGGCGGCTTGGGTGTGTTTATTTTTCGCGGAATTTCTGTCGTTAACAATCAGCTAATTTTTGCCGGGGCAATTCCGGCAGCGATCCTGGCATTACTTGCAGATTTTGCTATCGGTTGGTTTGAAAAACAATTAATGATTAAAAAGTGAAAAAACTTCTTTGTTTTGCTCTTTGCGTTTTGACTTTTGCCGGGATCGTTGCCGGCTGCAATCCTAGCAAAGCCGGTGGTGGCAGCGGTGACATTGTGATTGGCTCCAAATATTTCACAGAACAAGTCATTTTAGGAGAGCTTGTAGCGCAGCAAATCGAAGCCAAAACCGGCTTGAAGGTTGAAAGGAAACTTAACTTAGGAGGCACCGGCATCTGTCACGAAGGCGTCAAATCCGGGCAACTAGATGCTTATGTGGAATACACCGGCACTGCTTTCACTTCTATTTTAAAAGAGAAAACAATCAGCGATCCGAAAGCAGTTTACAAGCAGGTTAAGCAGCAGTATGCCAATCAATTTGACTTAGAAGTTACTGAACCCTTAGGTTTTGAAAACACCTTTGCAATGGTTGTACGCGGTGCAGACGCCCAACGCTTGAATATTACTACACTTTCCCAATCCGCTAAATATACGCCCCAATGGCAAGCTGGCTTCGGTTACGAATTTATTGAGCGGGAGGATGGATTTCCGGGGTTAGCAAAAACTTACGGCTTAAAATTTGAAAAATCTCCCAAAATTATGGATTTGGGGTTAATGTATCGAGCGTTAGTTGAGAAAAAAGTCGATATGGTTGCCGGCAACTCAACAGACGGTCAAATTGCTACGTTAAAATTAGTCATTCTCAAGGATGACAAGCAATATTTTCCTCCTTACGAAGCCGTCCCAATCGTCCGCAAGGAAACCTTAAAAAAATACCCACAATTACGCGAAGCCTTCAAAGAATTGGGAGGAATCATCACTGCAAAAGAAATGCAGCAAATGAATTATCAGGTGGATGGAGAATTTCGCAAAGTGGAAGATGTGGTGCGAGAGTTTCTACAATCCAAAGGATTATTGACCCGCTATCAAAAACAGATAAATACAGATAGATAAACTCTACATTTATCTGTGTCTATCTGTAGTTAAAAAATCTTTTCTTACAGGAAAGAAAAGCCCTTAAGCTATTCCAACTCCTCTGGGTTAACCCCCATTTCTACTAGCTTTTGCCGCAGACGTTCCGCTTTTGCTTCAGCATTTTCTGCGCGTTGACGTTCCGCCTCTGCGCGTTGATGTTCTTGTGCTTCCGCTTCTTCTGGAGTAGGAACCAGTTCTCCCTCTGGCGTAAAAAACCGCAACTGTTCTTCCGAAATACCTAAATACAATTGCAATTCCTCACTCCAAAGCCATCCCTGCTCATTTGGCTCAATCTCCTCATAACGACGGTAGATGAGTTTAAACCCCTTATACTCCAACTTATAAGGGTCAAACCAAAAATATTCAGGAGTGCGAAAAATATCTTGGTAAAGCTGTTTTTTCAACCCTCGGTCAGTTTGAGCTGTACTATCAGAAAGAACTTCTAGAATTAAGTTAGGATACTTGCCGTCTTCTTCCCAAACCACCCAACTTTTGCGCTCTTTGCGTTCAGTATTTAAAACAACAAAAAAATCTGGCCCCCGCACGTCTTCTGATTTACGTTGCCGAGTGCTGTAGTAAATACTCATGTTTCCGCCGGCAAAGAAATCCTGCCGGTTGCTCCACAGCCGTTCTAAGCAGGTTAATAGTAGAATTAATTGTTTCAGATGCCGGGAACTTTCCAATTGCGGTTCCTCACTCAGTAAATCGCCGGCTGGAAATACTGGAATCTCGGATGGAGTGCTTTGTACCATATCACATAGCCCAGATAACAGCAGCTAATTTTGATTCTTAATTCTATTGTATCGAATGAATAGCCTAATAAAAATAGTATAATTATTTAAGAAATAGAATTTTTTTGAAATCATATTAAATTACTGTAAAACTGATGGCATCGTAATTAATCTAACTAAATAAATGTCAAAAATCGTCACAACCGATCCAATTTTACTGAACGACTGGCACGTTATAGCCAAATCGGAAGACTTGCAACCGGCAACCATCCTGCCGGCACGTTTGTTGGGAGAAAACTTGCTTTTGTGGCGCACCGGAGATCACATCATGGCATGGAAAGATGTATGTCCTCATCGAGGTGCGCGTCTATCACTAGGAAATATCTCCGGTGATACCCTCATTTGTCCCTATCATGGGTTAGCCTATGACATCACAGGACAATGTACATACATTCCTGCACATCCAGACTTACAGCCGCCGGCACGCGCCCATGTTCAAACTTACCAGGCATACGAACTCTACGACTTAATTTGGGTGAATCTTAGTGCAAAGGCACAAGGCACAACAAAAGCTGAAAAAGAAAATATCCCTTTCTTTCCAGAGTGGAATAACCCGAATTTTCGCAAATTTCTCTGCGGATCTTACAAATATTATTCAAGTGGATTTCGATCCATTGAAAATTTTCTCGATGTCTCCCATTTCCCATTTGTGCATGATGGATTGCTAGGCGATCACAACCGCACTGCCACCGCAGACTATGAAGTGGAAGTCGAGGAAAATAGCATCTCACTCCGCAATGTACGCGTCTGGCAACCCGATCCAGACGGCACCGGCACAGGAGGAGAAGTTATCTATAATTACCGCGTTGTGCGCCCATTAACAGCCTATTTTGTGAAGCAAGCGCCAGCCGGCGAATTGACGATTTTCTTTACCGTCACGCCAGTAGATGAAGAAGAATGTTTAGGGTGGATGTGGATTGCCATGAATTATGGGCATGATATCCCAGAAGCCGAATTACGGGCATTTCAAGATAAAGTTGTGCAGCAAGATATTCCAATTGTCGAATCCCAGCATCCTAAGCGTCTTCCATTAGATTTGCCGGCAGAATTTCACTTACCTTGTGATCGCGCCTCTATTGCCTATCGCAAATGGTTAAAACAAATGGGCGTTACTTTTGGAACGGTTTAACTTTTTAAAACTATCGACTACTGTTTATTGCAAAGCTTTTTTAGATGATATCGCAGATAAAAACGGATAAATCATCTGTATTCATCTGCGTTTATCTGCGTGCATCTGCGGTTAAAAAATCTCTAATTACAGCCTTTTCTAAAACCATCGCTTACCAACACCGGCATCACGACGAAACCAACTCCGGGTTAGCAATCGTGTAGCGAATAGCATTCGCTTGTTTAATATACTCACCATCACTTAAAACCGGCACTGCCCCTTCAATAGAAATCGGTTCAACCAGAGCGATCCAAGATTTGCAGCCCCCGTATTCTGGGCGATATGGAATAACTTGTGGTTGCTGAAGTTTATAAGTCCGCAACAGCAACACATAAATTGGTTGGCGCGGCTTCCATTTGAGGCGTTCGCTGACAAATTGCTCATTCCAAATATGATAAGGTAACAGTGCCTTAATCGCCGGCTCGTGAGCAACTGGGAAAATATCAGTAATGTCAGCCAAGCAACCAATCCGAACTGTTTCTGGATGCCAGCCAGACTCCACCGGCATCACCTTGCCGGCATATTCAGATTTCAGCAGATTCGGCTGTTGGTGCTCATAAGTTGGGTAAAGAAAAACCCTGTCGTAATCAACACCAAAGCGCCCATTCTCTTCGCGTATGCCGCCTTTCCGTAGCAGAATGATAGTTTTGCCTTCTTCCAGGGCATCGACAGCAACAGCCCATTCTTTCAGCGCGTGAGAAGTCATTGATTCCATAGCAACCACATCACCTCTTTCTTCCAGATTAAACTACCAAACCTTAACTTGACACAGACCTATCTGCATTAATTTGTGGAATCTACGGTTAAAAAACAAAATATACTCAAAAAAGCAGAATTAAAAAATAAACATGGAAACACGAACCCTAGGCACATCTGACGTAAAAATTACCCCGATCATTATGGGGACTTGGCAAACCGGCAAAAGAATGTGGGTGGGAATTGAGGATGCCGACAGCATTAAAGCATTGAAAGCTGCCTATGATGCCGGCATCACAACCTTTGATACCGCAGAAGTTTATGGGGAGGGACACTCAGAACGGATAGTGGGAGAAGCGCTCTCATCTGTACGGGATAAAGTCGTCTACGCAACGAAAGTATTCTCGAATCATCTCAGCCGTAATCTAGTGATTGAAGCGTGTGAGCGTTCGCTGACAAATCTCAAAACAGATTATATCGATCTTTACCAAATTCATTGGCCGGCTGGAACTTGGAATAGTGAATTTGTGACTGTTGAAGAGACAATGGGCGCTCTGAAGAGATTGAAGCAACAGGGAAAAATTCGGGCGATTGGCGTGTCTAATTTTTCTCGCGGACAGATAGAAGAAGCTTCACTCTATGGACAGATTGATAGTTTACAACCGCCCTATTCTTTATTTTGGCGATGGGTGGAAAAAGAGACAATGCCTTACTGTGTTGACAAGAATATTTCTATCCTTGCATATTCTTCGCTTGCACAGGGATTGTTAACCGGCAAGTTTGGCCCGGATCACAAATTTGAGGAAGGGGATAACCGGGCAAAAAACAAGTTGTTTGCCAATAAAGAGAATTATCAACGAGTGCAGGAAGCTTTAGATAAATTGCGCCCGATTGCAGAACGAAATCAGTGCAGCCTCGCTCAGCTATCTTTGGCGTGGTTAATCGCTCAACCGCAATCTAATGCAATTGTTGGAGCGCGAAATGCGGAACAAGCAACCGCAAATGCCAAAGCCGGCACTCTAAAATTATCGGCAGAAGATTTAGCAGAAATTGATGCCATTGGACGCACGGTTACAGATCAATTAGATGACAATCCAGTGATGTGGGATTTTTAAGGAGCCGGCTGTTTCTTTGCAGCTAAATACTTTGCGGACTTGGCTGACAAGCCCCTCAAGATTATCACGTCCTTAACATTTGGGAAGTAGAGGTTATGGCATTTCCACCGGCACTCAAAGCCTTACTTCCCTTTTTGCCGTTGGTGAATCGCTTTTCTAAGATAAAAATTTTGGGTTAAGCTGGATTGCCAACCTGTCTGAGGGATGCCGGCATTGCTCTGCGGGACTTTTAGCCAAAATCCGCCGGCACTCTCAACCGGCTTGCGTAAACGTGCCTGATTAAACTGTAGGTATTATTATTCCAATTGCTGAGGTTGTTCAACTCAACAACTTCTACTCAAATGACTCAACATCGCCGGCCAACCTTCTTCGCTGCATTCACCGTTCTCTTCCTGTCTCTCACATCACCGGCGCTGGTTGCCGGCAGTGCTGGGGCGCAAAATCAACGTGGGAAAGATGCCGGTGTCACACAGGTTGCTCCCCTGATCGAGAAATTAAAAACCGCTGATGAATTTAACCGCGACGACACGGTTAATGCTTTAACCAAACTTGGCGCACCCGCCGTACGCGAACTTATCAAAGCCTTGGAATCCGATAATTTGCTAGTCCGCTACCGTGCAGCGGAGGCACTGGGAAAAATCGGTGAGCCGGCTGTCCCTGCCTTGATCAAAGCCTTGCAGTCCGAGAATGAGCAAGTGCGTTGGAGTGCGGCGGCTGCGCTGGGTGACATTGGTAACACAGAAGTCGTTCCTGCTCTTGTCAAAGCAATAAAAGATCCAGATGCCCGAGTGCGTCGTATTGCGGCCCAGTCTCTAGGGACAAGAGCAGACGAATGGTCACACACACAAACGTTAGCAGCTTTGGCTGCTGCTGTCCCCGACTTGGCAAATGCTCTCAAAGACAAAGATGCATCCGTGCGTAGCAGTGCAGCTGATGCCCTGGGGAGGATCGGCGCAGAAGCCAAAGCCGCTGTCCCCGACTTAGCAAACGCTCTTAAAGACAAAGAGGCAGGCGTGCGTGGCAGTGCCGCTGATGCCCTGGGGAGGATCGGCGCAGAACCTAAAGCCGCTGTTCCCGACTTAGTTAATGCTCTCAATGACAAAGATGCAACCGTGCGTAGCAGTGCCGCTTCTGCCCTGGGCGACATCGGCGCCAAAGCCGCTGTTCCCGACTTAGTTAACGCTCTCAATGACAAAGATGCAACCGTGCGTAGCAGTGCCGCTGATGCCCTGGGCGACATCGGCGCCAAAGCTGCTGTCCCTGACTTGGTTAACACTCTCAAAGACAAAGATGCAACCGTGCGTAGCAGTGCCGCTTCTGCCCTGGGGAGCATGGGCACAGAAGCCAAAGCCGCTGTCCCTGACTTGGCTAACGCTCTCAAAGACAAAGATGCAACCGTGCGTATCAGTGCAGCTTCTGCCCTGGGGAGGATCGGCGCAAAAGCCAAAGCCGCTGTCCCTGACTTGGCTAACGCTCTCAAAGACAAAGATGCAACCGTGCGTATCAGTGCAGCTGATGCCTTGGGGAGCATGGGCACAGAAGCCAAAGCCGCTGTCCCTGACTTGGCTAACGCTCTCAAAGACAAAGAGGTGGGTAGCAGTGCAGCTGATGCCTTGGGGAGCATGGGCACAGAAGCCAAAGCTGCTGTCCCCGACTTGGTAAACGCTTTGGTATACTCTCTCAAAAACCAAGATGCAGGGGTGGGTAGCAGTGCAGCTGATGCCTTGGGGAGCATGGGCACAGAAGCCAAAGCCGCTGTCCCCGACTTGGTAAACGCTCTCAAAAACACAAAAGGGATATCTTTAGCGAGTACCAGTACCGCTTCTGCCTTGGTCAGCATCGCGTTGAGCCTTCAGGAAAAGGCAAATACCCTATCACCAAAGGAGTTGGAGCAAGCAATTTCCGACTTGGAGGCAGCTTTAAAAAGCCGAGAAGAGATGCGTCATTTCACAACAGAAACAGACAATATTAGAATTTTGCGTCTGTCACTCAACGCACTCAAAGCCCAAAGAAATGCCAATTTAACCTATTGGATTCAGCAAAATCCCTGCCAAGCCGGCATCCTTTTCTACCTCCTCTTCTTCCCCTCCCTATGGTTAACAATCTTCTGGCTGCGTCCCCGGTGGCTGTTGCGAATTAATGACGCCCTCAAACCCTACGAATTTAAACTCCCGGAAACTTTGGGAGGCGCACCCATTCGCATTCGTGACCTCACGTTTTTCAGTCTTTTTGTTTATCATCCCAGAGTTCTTGATGCCTGGGTTGCCAAACATCTCGAAACTTTCCGTGAGGAATTTAGCAAACTGGAAACCGTCAAGCGTCGCGCCACCTACGTCCCCGTTGCTGTTGAACTAGACGACAAAAAAATTTCATTAGAGCCGACAGAGTTGCAAGCTACTTTCAACAAAAAGCGTATCTGCCTGCTGATCTATGGCGAAGGCGGGATCGGCAAAACCAGCATCGCTTGTCAGATGGCGCTGTGGGCAATGGAGTCAGATGAAACCAAACGTCTCTGCAAACACCAGCAGCTTCCCATTCTCATAGAAGAAGAACTCAGCACTCAAATTCCCCAAGGCAAACATCCGTTTCTAGAAGCGATTCGAGGAAAGCTGAAAACTCTCACCCACCATCCCCAAGCGATTGATGAAACTCTGGTGAAAAAATTGCTAGAACAGCGCCGCCTTCTGGTCATCGTAGACCACTTTTCAGAAATGACCGAAGCCACACAAAAGCAAATTGACCCGGATTCATCAGAATTTCCCGTCAATGCCTTAGTCGTTACTTCTCGGCTGAAAAGCAGCCTCGGTAAAGCTGGGAAAACCACGATTAAACCCCAGAAAATACAAGGGGCTGAGCTTTCAGCTTTTATGCAAAAATACTTGGATAAACTGGGTAAATCATCTCTATTGAAGGGTAAGGATTTTCACTATTTCTGCGGCGACTTTGCCAAACTCTTAGAAGAGGCAGAAAAGCAACAAAGAAGTACCACCGTTTTATTCGCTAGATTGTATGTTGATTTAGTGGTAGCCAGTAAAGAAGGCAAAAAAGATGATAACTTACCAGAAAACATCCCTGATTTGATGTTAGAATACGTCAATGAAATTAACCGGGATGTTGCAGCAAACCGGCTCGATGAGCGCATGGTTCACGCCGATGCCAAAGCCATCGCCTGGGAATGCTTAAAACCCACTTACAAACCAGCAACCGCTAAGTTTAAAGATGCGATAGCGGCGCTCTCTGCCTTAAACCCCCAAGACACAGAAATTCGCCTCAAATATCTCGAAGAAACACTCCGCCTGATTCAAACCGTAGGCTCGGCAAAAGAAAATATCCGCTTTACCCTCGATCCAGTGGCAGAATATCTAGCGGGTTTGCACTTAATTGATGTTTATGGGAATAACGACAGCAAATGGCAAGGTTTCTTATCCGTAGCAGATTCACAAGCCGGCTCTCCTGATGCGATTAAAGGCTTTCTGCTTGCTGTACGCGATTGCTATATAGCAAAAATTCCAGGTGCAAAAGATAGCGATTTTCTCCCCAAAGAAATTAGCAATCGCTGTCTTCCCCCTAGTACAACTCAAAGTGTGCCGGCGGTGCCGGTTTCCCCGTAATCCGAGTGCTGCCGGCTCTTTTTCCAAGGATCTAATTCGCATACTTGACGAGCCGGTTGTGTGCCGGCGCTTCGGGGTGGGGATAACGAGTCAGCCGTGCGGCTAGAGGACTTGGCGGATGTGGCAGTAACCGTAAATTCCCTCAATGAGTTTATCGCCTCTGTGCCCCCCACGCCTGAAAATGCAACAGAGCCGGTATAATCTACCCGAATTGAGAGGGTGAGGGGGTGACAAACCGGCACACCCAAGCCGGCAAGTAAAATTAAAGGGAACGCCATCACCCGTAACCCCAACCATGTCAGACTCACTGAGCGAGCGCTACCTAGCCTTTATCGAGCAAATCGTTGAAATCACCCTCAAAGGGCAAATTCGCTCAAAAGAACAGGTTTATCAAATGCTGGTGGAAGGCATAGAAGCCGGCACCGGCGAAATTTTTGAGCGCAGTTTAGATGAACAATTAAACACCACTCAATCTGTGGTAAAAACCGAAAAAGATGAATTAAAGCAAGCTAAAGCTAATCGCCGGCTGAGAGCAATCAAAACGATTCAAACCGAGTGGGAACGCTGGCAAAAAGAAAATAGAGTGTCTGGTGCCATCGCATCCGCTATTCAACAAATTCTTAACGCAGATGAGCGTGATCGCCTTACCGTTGTGTTGCGCGTACTCGATCCCAACCAAAAGCAACCGCTTACCTTAGATCAACTGCAACAACTTGCCAAATTATTGCATCAACAACTCACGCAGATTGCCAACCCCGACTTAGCTCAAGATGTGCAGCAAATCCTCACCGGCATCACCGCAGGATTGGAATCTTGGCAGCGACTCGAAGGCAATCTTGTTAGCTGGATTTACGAAAAACGTAGCCAAATCGGATTTGCCGGCACTCCTGAACAAAATGGCCCTTGGGCGTTATGGGCAAAGCAAGTCAGTAGTCCCTTCCCCAAAGCCTTATTTAATGCAATTTCCCTCAATCAATCTATCATTGAAGCCACCGATAAGCAAGCCAATTTAGAGCCGGCAGCATTAATTGAATTAGCCGTAATTTTGCAGTGCTTGCAACGAGGTTTAGTTCAATGGTTTGACAAACTTGTCTATGACTCAAAAGTAGGCGCAAAGCTTTCGATTTCCACCTTTTTAACCTTTGCCGCAATTTGGGTTCAGTTAGCCAATGGCTTTGAGCGAGCCACCAGCCTCAATTCCAGCAATCGAGAACGCTTAGCCAATGGATGTTTTCAAGTTACCTTACAAATTCTGAGAGCTTTTTCTCAACGAGAATACTTTCCACTTTATGGGGGAATTTTTGCCTCGTTTTCAGGTAGCTACTTGCGAAACACACTCGATTATTTAAGTGAACCGCTGCGACAAGTTGAAGGAACCCAAGAAAAAGCTCGAATCCTCACACTTTTAGGCTATTCACAACACGCTCAGGGTCGCTATGAACAGGCAATTGTCTTTCATGAACAAGCCTTGGAAATTGCCCGTGAAGCCGGTGATCGTCCCTGTGAAATTGCCAATCTCAATCACCTCAGCCGTACCTGCGTTGCTCAAAAAAACTATGCCGGTGCAATTAGTTACAGTCAACGCGCCCTCATTTATTCCCGGCAAGCCGGTGATCGTTTAGGAGAAGCAAATGCTCTGGCAAATTTCGGGTTTAGCGAAGTATTCCAAGCCAAACAACAAGAACAATTGGAACCCGAAGTTTATGAAGCTGCGATTAACTACTTAGAGCAAGGTTTGCAATTAGCAGAAAAATTGGGTGATCGTCAAAGTCAAGCGCTTTGTTTCAGCAGTCTTGGCATCGCTCATGTTGTTTTAGATCAACCTGAAGCAGCCCTCAACTATCTAACAGACGGTTGGAAAACTGCTCAAATGTCAGGAGATTTATATCTTCAAGGTCTGAATTTGGCTTACTTAGCGCAAGTTTGCTATAGTTTAACCGCCATTGGCAATGCTGTGGCTTACGGGGGTTTGGGAATGTATATTTTAGAGCAAATTGGTGCAAATGAGTGGCGGCAGCCGGCAGGCTTGTTGACAATCTTAAAGGGTCAATTAAGCCTTGAATTTCAAAATCTTTTAGAGCAAAAGCGCCCTACCATCATTGCAGTTATTGGGGTAGATGGCTATGACTACATCCCCGAACTGTTAGAAAGATATCAGCAATCTTTAGAGTAATTAGACTGGTTGCAAACGTTGATTTTTTGTTTCAAACCCGCAGATTCCGCAATTTGGTGGGCGAAATGTATCCTCCGTTTCACGCCGCCCACCAAACCGTTCAATTACACTTTAACCGGCACGCACCCATCAACTTTTTGTTAATCAACCTGTTGTCAATAACGCAAAGAAAAAGGACGCCTGCGATTATTTTTCCTAGGGTTCTACGACAACAGTTGTCCCAACTGACACCTTTTCAAATAAAGCTTGAACGTCGCGATCAAACATCCGAACGCAGCCGTGGGAAGCTGCCTGTCCGACTGAATCCTCATTCGGCGTGCCATGAAAACCAATGACATCCTTGCCATCCGTCCAAAAGCCAATCCATCGGGTTCCTAAAGGATTATCTGGTCCTGGCTCGACAAGTTCTCCTGTCCAAGGATGCTCCCAAGTTGGATTTTTGATCATTTGCATCACTTGATAGGTGCCCACCGGCGTTTCCCAACCATCCTTACCCACCGCAATTGGATAACTAATGTGCATTTGGTTATCCCGATATACATAAACGCGGCGCTCGCCTAACTTAATCACCAAGCGGGTGCTGAGGCTGTCGCTGGCTGGAGAAGGTTTATTACTCGGAGAAATGTTGGCAGGTTTATCGCTAGGCGCAATATCAGCCGGTTTATTGTTCGGAGAAACATCAGAAGGTTGCTCAATCGGCGGCGAGACAGGTTGCTCAATCTGAGGCTTTAGCTCACCGGCAGCTCCTCCTTTCTGCGCCACCTCTAAAGCAGTAGCTTGCCCATGCCCCCACAGCATTACCATTGTTGTACAACACAGCATGATTAATCTGTGCGTTTTGCCCAGGCTGCAAGAACGATTTAGGGACTCTCCTCTCACCATTGCTGTCATCTCTTATCTCTAGCAAACGATTTATGCAAAATGACTGTCTAGAATTCACAGAAGCAGACCTTGCTTCGTTAGATTTTAAGGCATATCCATCTTAGCGTTTAAGATGGGATAGAGAATTTTCCAAAAAAAAAGAAAGTTTTTACAGGAAGCCCTGCTGGATAATACTTTTAATAACTCGCAAACCCGGATATTTATCAGTCATCCCTATTATTTTCATAACCTTTGATTAGAATTTCCCAGTTTTTTAAGGTCTCAAGCGACTTTTTATTCAATCTGTTCTTTTTAAATAAGGGGCGGATGATAAAATTTTATTATGAGAGTAAGAAAAACCCTGCCGGCAGCGCTAACCTCTCATCGTTTCTACAAAAGGGTTATCTGTACAAAAGAGTCTGCTTATAAACGCTCCCTATCAAGTAAAATATCAGTAACCTCACTGAGTCGGCAGTAACCAGCCTCATTTTTAACCGTACTTATACGCAGTGGGGGATAATGGGCCAGGTTTCAAGTTTTTCGGCGGCTATATTTTAGACAAAAAGCATAAATCAGACATTTTAAAAGTCGAGATGTCCTATCGGCCTGATTTTGTATTAAAACGCTGTAGGATGAGTACACTAGAGCAGGTGCATGAACTGAATTACTTGCTTTAACAGTCACGTTGACTTTAAAAAAGCAAGATTTCAGATACCTGTGCGAATAGCAATTAGCTATATCTACAGGTAGATTTAACAGAAAGCTGCGAACGTTAAAATTTGGGCATAAGGGCTAAATCTATAAACGTTTTGCAGAGCCAAACTAACTTTAAGCGGTTAGTGTACTAACATAAGGTTCTCCTAAGTGAGGAGGTTTTCATGGGAATTGAAAGAATGAAATTACTGACAGGGACGACGGTTTCACTGTTGCTTTCGGCCATCGCAATGTATCCAGCAGTTGCCGGCCAATCTGATGTGATCGCTCAGCAGCAGCCCATTGCCCAAAACAATATGCCGGCCTCTGAAATGATTAGAGGCACCATTAAAAGTATTGTTGGTGACGTAGTCACGATTCAAGAGCCTGATGACGGTCGAGTCAGAACGCTTACGATTCGACGACCGGAAAGAGGGGCGCTAGGACTGGTGCCGGGAATGGATATCATTGCGCGGATGGAAAACGGGCGGGTCGTTGATGTCGCTAGAGCGCCAATGATGAACGAAGAAACGATGGAGTCGATGACCACAACGACAACAACAACAACCCCAACCGTCCGCGAGACGATGACAACCACCCCAACAGTGCGACCGGCACCGACGATGACAACCACCCCAACAGTGCGACCGGCACCCGTTGAGGTTGAAACCACAGAGGTTGAAACGCAGCCCGATAATACCTATTATGAAGCTCCCGCGCAGCCGGTGAGAGCGCTGTGGTAACTTCACAGCACAATTTTGCGGCTCAATAAAGCCTGATGAATGAAGTAATGCCGTCCTAAAGGACGGCATTGCTTTTTAAGCGTTTTACTGAACTTCATACTTAAGCCGTTGCCGGTTCCACACACAGTTTTCACCTGTTACACAAAATACTTAACAATGCAATATGAATTTAGCAACAGCCTTGATAACGGATGAACAATTCGTCAAAATTCGCTGTAGTCTTGATAGTAGAACTCATTATTTCTCTGCCACGGGTTCAATGTACGCCCAACCAATGGATGGGGATCAACCGGCTCACCTGTTTGATTTTCTCGGCGTAGATATCTCACGCTGCATCAAAGATGAAATCATTAACTGCTGGATATTGCTAAGCCGTAAAATTACACTTTATCTTGACCCGCAAACCGGCCAAATTTTAAAGACTTGGCAAAATCCCTGGAGTGGTGAAACGCTCAACGTTATGCATCGCTCTTACGACTACCAAGAATTTGAAATTCCTCAACAGATCAAGGCTCACATCGCGCCGGCAATTTCTGCGGTTTCATTAGATATCAACCTGAAATTACCGAACCCGCTCGCAAAAAATCCAAAATTTGCCGAGCATTCCCCTGAAGAATTTATCCAATCTTCTGATTCTTACAAATTTATTTTTCCCACAAAAATGCTGAGTGAGGAAACACTCACGCCCACCGATCATCGCGCTGTCGCCCTTTCCTACTATCGGATGGGTCCTTGGGAACCCTGGATGAAAATGAAGGGAAAACCAGGCTTTTTAGTTTTAAATTACACCGGAACTAAAACAGACGCCTTTGAAGAACTGCACCCAGAAATAAAAGCCCAAATAGAACAGAGAATGCCGCTATTTTACGAGGCTCCAACCCATCGCTTGCAGCGGTCAATCGCCACCAGTTGGAGCCGGTTTGAAGAACAGTTTGATGCTTATTTGAGAGGCGAAGAATTTCCCCTGCCGGCACCCCTTACTGAAGAGCGTTAAATTGCCTAACTTAATGACCTTAACTGAGATGCCGCTGTAAAAACGCCATTGTGCGGCTGTTGGCAAGCTCGGCAGCCGCTTGATCATAGGACTGACTGCCTTCACGAGCAAACGCGTGAGAGACGCCGGTATAAGAATAAACTGTCACCTGGGGGTGGCCGCTCAACTGTACCCTAATCGTGGCTTGAGCTTCCGGGGGGACAAATTGATCGCTCTCTGCAATATGCAGCATCAGCGGCTTTTGAATATTGCTAATCTCATCAAGATTATTTTCAATGCCAACGCCGTAATAACTCACATTGCACGCAGCATCCGAACGAGTTGCCATTAAATAAGCCAGCTTACCGCCTAGACAGTAGCCAACACTCCCCACCTTGTCGGTGCATTCAGGCAGTTGTCTGAGGGTATTGAGCGTGGCAATCAGATCCTCAACCCCCTTATCTTCATCAAAACCTTGAAAAAGCTGTAAAGCCTTATTCCAATCCTCGTCGCTGTGGTCATCTAATTGCACTTGAGGCTGCTGCCGCCAGAACAAATCGGGCACAAGAGCAACGTAGCCAGCAGCAGCGTAAGCGTCGGCTAAGCGCCGCATCACCTGATTAACGCCAAAAATTTCCTGAATGATAATCATGCCGGCACCGGCACCCGCAGTCGGAATTGCCAGATAGCCGCTGAAACTGCCGCCATCTAAGCTTGCGATCGCAATCTCTTGAGCGCTCATAAATCCTTATGATTCGTTAGGTATTGAGAAGCAATGTTGCGTGAGATGAGGCACCGATGGCCAGCTCGTGATAAAAAAGGGACATCCACAAAACGCGGCAACTGGACATCAACCAGTGAACACACCCAGCCACGCTATCATCAATCTGGCCATTCTTGGCAAACACCAGCCCTCACCCACGACTATTCCCATCGTTATCGGTGCGATTCTACCTGATTTACCGATATTTATCTTCTATTTTTGGGCGAAATTCTTCCTTCGCCTTCCAGAAAAGCAGATTTGGTCGCAAGCTTATTATCAACCTTTTTGGCAAAACATCACGGCCACCTTCCATTCCATCCCCCTCGCCGTAATGGGTGTAGCGGTTGCTCACTACTGCGGTTGGCCGGCAGTTAAACAAATCTGTCTCAGTGCGATTTTACATTCCCTGTGCGACTTCCCGCTGCACAACGACGACGCCCACCGGCACTTCTTCCCTTTCAGCAATTACCGATTTATCAGTCCCGTATCCTACTGGGACCCTAGACACAACGGCGCGATCGGGGCGCTTATTGAATTGTCCGCTGTACTGGCCGCCACCTTCCCGGTTTTGAGCTTAATCAACTCATGGGCCGGCAAGGGAATTGTAATTGTGATTGATTTAGTGTACTTGATTGGATACCTTAACTTTTATGGTCGGGCGATTTGGGGAGTCCTAAAAATGTAAGGGCAGTGAAGCGCGAAGATCGGGCGTGCAGGAGTCAGTCAACTCCAAATTCTCTCACTGGTGAACTCTTTTGCTCTCCCAATCTCCCCTCTCATGAAGTGCGCGAACTTACCGGCTAATTTTCTGAGGTCGCTTTAATGTACCGATTGCGTTGCTTAATGCTGCTTGTGCTGTTGAGTGGTTGTGGTGGGAATGTCCAATCTGGCAAGCCTGCCGAACCCGCCAAGGGCGATGATCGCCCAGCATTAGACCCCGCCCTCGTTGGGGAAGCACAAACCCAGCCAACCCTGGCACCCGTAGCGGCTTCTGCCCCACTTCAACGACAGGTCCGCACCCGATCACTGTCGCCGAACCCGATTCGCCTCACTGTGGAAAGTTTGCCCAAACCCTACCACAGTAACAGCGCCTCCCGCTCTCCTGACGTTGTGCCGGTGCCGGCCAATCCGGTGCTGGATGTTCCCGCCGGCTTTACGGTTAATGTCTTTGCCGAAGGGTTAGAAAAGCCGCGCTGGTTGGCACTCACCCCCAGCGGTGACGTATTGGTGACAGAAACGCCCCAAAATCGCATTCGCCTGCTGCGTGATACCGATGGCGATGGCGTTGCCGATACGACTAAAGTGTTTGCTACTGCGGAAAACGGATTGCATCTACCGTTAGGGATGGCATTTGCCGGCGGCTACTTTTTCCTCGGCAATACGGACGAAGTGCGGCGGTTTCCCTACACTGCCGGCAGCGATAAACTCACAGGTGCCGGCGAAAAAATCGCGGATCTACCTGGTGAAGGCTATAACCAGCATTGGACGCGCAACGTGGCGGTTTCGCCCGATGGCCAAAAGCTTTACGTCTCCATTGGTTCAGAATCGAATGCAGAGGAAGAACCGCTTCCCCGCGCTTCTGTGCAGGTGATGAACAAGGACGGTTCGGAGCAAAAAACCTTTGCCTACGGGTTGCGAAATCCTGTAGGACTCGACTTTCATCCCGTCACCGACGAACTTTACACCGCCGTCAACGAACGAGATGGCTTAGGGGATGACCTGGTGCCAGATTACTTGACGCGGATTCGTCAAGGAGAATTTTACGGCTGGCCCTACGCCTACTTCTCGCCGACTAAGCTTGACCCCCGTCTGGTGAAAAACGGCCAAAGTTTGGAGGCGGAATTGGTGAAGCGCACCCGAACCCCTGATGTGCTGTTCCAAGCGCACTCAGCGGCTTTGGGATTACAGTTTTATGATGGCCAGACTTTCCCGGAAAAATACCGCAATGGGGCGTTTGTTGCCTTTCGCGGCAGCTGGAACCGCAATCAGGGCACCGGCTATAAAATCGTGTTTGTGCCCTTCAATAGCAGCGGTCGTCCCCAAGGCGGCTATGAAGACTTTGTCACCGGCTTTTTGATTAACCCATCTGGCCCAACGACCTGGGGGCGACCTGTGGGTTTACTGGTAATGCCGGATGGCAGTTTGCTGTTTACCGAGGAAGCCAATAATCGCATTTATCGCGTGCAATACCAGCCGGCGGCATCCCAGAGTCCGGCGCAAACTCCTTCCTAGCCCCAGCTTTTCTAGAAAATAGATAGAAAAAACCCCCTTTTCCGTGAGGATAGGGGGCTGGTGTGAGGTGTCAAAAGGAAACTTTATACAGACAAGCGATTAAGCAACCGCAGCCATTTTTACATCGTTGGTGGCTAGCAAGTCTTGCAGTTCATCAGCATCAACGGTTTCTTTCTCAATCAGCATATCTGCCAATTTGTCAAGAACTAGCCGGTTGTTGACCAATACTTCCTTAGAACGCTTGTAAGCTTGTTCGACGAGGCCGCGAACTTCATCATCAATGGCAGCGGCGGTTTCTTCTGAGAAATCGCGTTCTGCCATAATGTCGCGCCCCAAGAACATATTACCTTGTTGGCGACCGAGGGCAACAGGGCCGAGACGATCGCTCATGCCGAAGCGCATGACCATTTGCCGTGCGACGCGTGCGACTTGCTGCAAGTCGTTAGACGCGCCGGTGGTGACTTCTTCCTCACCGAAGACGATTTCTTCGGCGATGCGACCCCCTAAAGCGACGGCCATTTGATTTTGCAGATAAGACCGGCTATACAAACCCGAGTCCATGCGTTCTTCGCTGGGGGTGAACCAGGTCAAACCGCCGGCACGACCGCGCGGGATAATGCTAATCTTCTGCACGGGGTCATAGTCAGGCATCAATGCACCAACTAGGGCGTGACCGGCTTCGTGATAGGCGACTAAGGTTTTGCGCTTTTCGCTCATCACGCGGTCTTTCTTTTCTGGGCCGGCGAGGACGCGGTCGATAGCATCGTTGACTTCATCCATTGAGATTTCAGTCAAGTTGCGACGGGCGGCGAGAATGGCGGCTTCGTTGAGCAGGTTAGATAAGTCTGCGCCGGTGAAGCCGGGGGTACGACGGGCGATCTTTTCCAGATCCACGTCTTTTGCCAGGGTTTTGCCCCGGGCGTGGACGTTGAGAATTTCCAACCGGCCCGCATAGTCTGGGCGATCTACCACGACTTGCCGGTCAAACCGGCCTGGACGTAGCAAGGCGGAATCCAGCACGTCGGGACGGTTGGTTGCGGCAATAATAATGATGCCGGTGTTGCCTTCAAAGCCGTCCATTTCCGTGAGCAACTGGTTCAGGGTTTGCTCGCGTTCGTCGTTACCGCCACCTAAGCCGGCACCTCGCTGACGACCGACGGCGTCAATTTCATCAATGAAGACGATGCAGGGGGCATTTGATTTGGCTTGTTCAAACAAGTCGCGGACGCGGGAAGCGCCGACGCCGACGAACATTTCCACGAATTCTGAACCGGAGATGGAGAAGAAGGGCACGCCGGCTTCCCCTGCAACGGCTTTCGCCAGGAGGGTTTTGCCGGTTCCGGGAGGGCCAACGAGCAGCACGCCTTTGGGAATCTTGGCACCCACGGCGGTGAAGCGATCAGCATTCTTGAGGAAATCGACAACTTCACTCAGTTCTAGTTTGGCTTGCTCAATGCCGGCGACATCGCCAAAGGTGACTTGGGTTTGCGGTTCCATTTGCACTCTGGCTTTCGATTTGCCAAAGTTCATTGCCTGAGAACCTGGGCCACTTTGAGCGCGGCGCAGCAAGAAGAATAAGCCAACCAAAAGCAGGATGGGGAAAAACAGACTGCTCAGTGCTTTCAGCCAGAAGCCGTCATCGGTTTGCGGCAACACTTCGATATTGACCTTGTTATCGGTCAATATATTGATCAGATCAGGGTCGTTGGGGGGTAGATTGACTAAGAATTTGCCGTCTTGGGCTTGAACTAATGCTTTAGTCCGGTCGGCACTAATACTGACTTTATCTACTTTTTTCCCTTCAACTTCCTCAATAAACTGGCTGTATCGCAGCGTTTGCCGGCTGGGGGGTTGTTTGTCAAAAAATGCAGTAAATAGTGCAATGACAACAATTGCTAGCAATGCGTACAGTCCCGCATTTCTCCACCGTTTATTCACCGGGATCGAGCCTCCTAAAACTTTTATCTTTTGACGGGGACAGTTAGTATTGTTTATGTAAACTAATATTAACCGATTTTCAGCTAAATGCGGTAGCGGGGTCTGGTGGCCGGCAGATCAAGAGGGCAAAGCTTCGTCTGGTAAGGATTTGAGACGTTAAGCTTGGGAAGTGGCTGCTGGGGTTGCTAGGAGGTAGCAGGGTTCACTGCTGTTGATTTCCCTGTCTGGATCTGCTTAGTTGTTCTGCCGGCATAATGTCCAGCGCGATGACTGCTCACATTGGGAGAGTCCTAAAGTGACTGGTTACATTCTTAGCGTAGCGTGTGCGTTTATGAGATTGCCGGTTGTTATTCATATTCTGTGACGTTATCGTTGGGTTGAAATTGGGAAACTTCACGGGTGCCAACGGTGCCGGCGGCATCAATTCCCGGTACATGGGGAAACTTTTTCGTCACGCCAGGGTTGCCGCTCGCTTAAAGCGCGTCTTTATAGTTCAAACATGAATAGTAAATGTGAATTAAAACATCTTTTGCCGGCAACTCATTCAAATCTTTTTCTACAAGGGTTGTCTCATATTTATTAGTATCTGTTTGAGTAACAAGAAACGCTTTCATTTAAAAACAGGGATGCTACTACGCTAATAATCTCTTAAACTTATAAAGGTAAAGGACGGAGAAAAATAATTCCCTCCGCCCTACAATAATCTTTTAAAAGCTATTCGCTAAGAGCTTCTAACTGGAAAAATTTAACGAACGCTCCGCAAGGCTGGTAACTGCCGGTAGTGTCCGTTTTTTGAAAAGCGCTCTCCAATAATTTGTTGATAAACTGCTTCATAACCTTCAGTCATCCGCTGAACACTGAAGTTTTTGAGAACGTGTTCTCGACAATCATAGCGATTTAAGCCCGCTACTTGATCAATTGCCGCTACGCACTCTTCAACACTATGACATAAGAAGCCGGTTTTCCCGTCTACGATAACTTCCTCCGTAGATCCCAGAGATATGGCAATCACCGGCGTCCCAGAAACCATTGATTCAACCATGACTAGCCCAAAAGGTTCACGCCAGGTAATGGGGAATAATGTCGCGACTGCTCCTCCCACTAAAGCGTTCTTTTGCTCGTGGTTTGCTTCACCTAAATATTCAATTTGTTTGCCATCAATATGAGGTTTGATTTCCTGCTCATAATATTTCACATCAACAGCATCAACCTTGCCGGCCATTTTCAAATTCCAGCCAGAACGTTTAGCAATTTCTATCGCTAAATGCGTTCCTTTTTCCGGAGATATCCGACCTAAAAATGCTAAGTATGGCGGATCTTGTGGCTTCTCGTAAAACTCATAAGTCGATGTGTCGATGCCATTGTAGACCGTTGCCACACAATTAAGGTCTAATCTGGGTTCACGCTGTGAATTGGAAATACTCACATAAGGCTGCCGGCGCGCGTGAGAAAACATTTTTTCGTTATCTGGCGTAAAAATTCCATGCAAGGTGTGAACTGTTGGCGTTTTAACTAAATTGGCGTAAGGCAATGCCGCACAACCCATGTGGGAGTGAATGATATCAAATTCGTCAGCCTTTTCATACACCCGACTCATTTGCAGCATTTCATAAATGCCATACTCTTTGATCGAAGGATCTAAACGCATGGCTCGCGGATGTACAGATTCTAGCTTAGCCAGACTGATAGAATCTCCTGATGCAAACAGTGTCACTTCATGACCACGCCGAACTAATTCATCACTGAGCAGACCTACAACCAGTTCAATGCCACCATAAGCTGGGGGTGGAACTCTTTCCCACAAAGGGGCAACCTGGGCAATCCGCATATATCAAACCTCCTAAATAGTACGCAGGATTAAACTCTTTTTTTAATGAAGAGGCTGCTTTAAATTTTATGCTCTCTTTTTGAGTTACACATCCTGCTAGAGAAGTAGTGTTTGAGATGAAATCTAGGAGAAAGTTGATGGGTTAACAAGTCGAAATATATACCTTTTTAAGTACGGAAACCCGTACTTGAAAGCTCTGTTGAAGGGATTAAATCCTTTGTTTAGATTAACGTTCAGGAGTTAAGGGGATAAATCAATATTTTGATATGCCTGATTGTATCATCTAATACTACTTTAGATATAGAGTCATGCTTTCTAATTGCCGGCATCGGCTCTACTTTAATAGGTAGCCAGCTTGAAAACTTAAGTATCTTAACCTTAACATCAAAATTCAAAGGCAACCGCTGCAAAAAATTTCTACTAAAAAAAATAGCCAATTTTGGTGCCAGTACCGGCAGGCTCAGTGACTTTGGTAACTAGAATATCATACTTATGATTTGAGCGAACTCCCTCTTAGTTCTAGGATGTCGGTTGTTTGTTATTAACTTGCATCTCATGTCGGCCGGCTGACGGAGTTGTTATTGGGTCAAAACTTTAAAACTTTCTGATTGACTATTCAACTGTCCCGATAGCGGTTACTGTATTAAGGGGAACTGCGGGTTCCAGATTAGGATGGCTTACTATAAACAAATTCAATACCGATGATTACCTTTGTTAATGTCTTTACCGTTCTTCCTGAAAAGCAACAAGATGCTTTTCAAGCAATTCAGAAAGTTTATACAGATGTTGTCGCCCATCAACCTGGATTTATTGCAGCCAAATTAATTGTTAGTGATGATGGTGTGCGAGTCACTGCAATTGCCAATTGGGAAAGCGAAGAAAACTTAAAAGCTCTGAGAAACACCCAAGGTTTTAAAGATTTGCATAATGAAACCTTTTATAATGTAACTATTTCAAGCGATGGTCATGTGTACAGTAAACTTATTGAAATTAAACCCCAATAATTAGTAATAATTCTACGGGCAAAACTGGCAAAAAACTAAGTACCGTTTAGGCTTTTTACAGACAAGGGTGTCAATATGGCAGAAAACCGCAGACTCGATGCCTTTTCCTTAGCTGCATTGCTAGTATCAGCACATTACGGCTTGGGGTTTATCCTGGGAACGGCTGAGAAATCATTGACTTTGGGTGTCGCCGGCAGCCTTTATGCTGTCTGTCTGGGTTTAGGGACACTCGCTCTTTTAGTGCTGGCAAAGTTTTACTGGACAAAGATTGAGCAAGTCTGGACTTTGTTGGGCAATCGCTATGGAAGAGCCGTAAAAATTGGCGTGGGGTTAATGTCTTGGGCGTCCCTCATTGGGATTGAAGCCGTCCAAATGATTTCAGGTGCTTTTATCCTCAAAGTTTTGGGGGTGCCGGTGCTTTCTAGTATGATTATTTTAGCTATTTTGTTTACCCTTGTTTCTTTGCTGCCGGTGGAGAAAGCAGGCTTTTTATTTCGAGGATTGTTAATTTTAAATTTCTTGGCGCTACTTTATGGGCTGTGGGTGCTGGACGGTTTCTCAGAATATTTGCATGAACCTTTTAAGTTTGCCGGCTCACTTAAACAAATCAGTCCGCCAGATTTAGCCGGTGTCTCTCTATCTACAATCTTGCTGGTTCTTATTGATATGAAATACCAGCAATTTTTGGTTCAAGCAAAAAATGTGCGAAGCTTGTATCAAGGCTGTTTATTAGCAGCCGTTGTACTACTATTGCTTGCTTTTTTACCTTCCTCAGTTGTGGTTGCCGCGCAAAATGCAGAGATTTTGCCGGCAGGCATTGACGGGAAAGAAACACTTCCGTTTATTCTATTGTGGATTGGCGGTGGCAGTCACAAACCTTTGGGTATTGTTTTGATTCTATCGTTATTAGTACCGGCACTCGGGGTTGGCAGCAGCATCTTGCGAGTACAAACCAAGACAATTTTAGACTTTAACTTTTTGCCGGCATCTAACTTGAACCGACTGCTCATCACAGCAACAAACGTCTTGTTAAGTCTAGCCATTGCCTTGAAAGGTGGTGAAATTGTTAATTTGATTGTCTCTTTCTATGCCGCTTATGTCTCCGCCGTGTTTGTCCCCTTCATCGTCTATCTGCTTTCTGAAATAGGAGGCTACCAATTCAATAAAGCCAGCGTGAGGTTGTCTTTATTCATGGGCGGTTTGTCCTCAATTTCAGCACTTACTTTAATGCTAATTAATCCAAAAGTAGCAATTTTTGGCAATATTCAGTTGAATATTATGGGGATAGGAATTTTATTTGGTCTTTTAGGTCTATTGCTTGGACAAGTTATAGAAAAGTATACTCCTACAACCACAATTAAGGATAAAGTTTAAGCATTTTTTTTAATAAATAATCGAAATTTAGGGGCGAAGAATTCGGTGCATATCGAGAACTGGCGGAGCAATTTCGGTTTGTGTTAACAAATCGTGAATTTGTCCCCGATGGTGTGTCTGGTGATTAAAAAAGTGCGCCATTAATAGATTTGTCGGATCGGCATAAATATTTCCTTGGTTATTTCGATATTCTATTCTTCCGCTCAAAAATTCCTCATTTAAATTAGAAATAAAAGTCTCGATTCGTTCATCTTCTAACACCCGCGCTTCCCAAAGCTGATCAAAATCTTCATAGAGAATCGCATTAAGACCTGTGGAAGCAATATTTCCACCTTTAAATCGTGTCATCCAGATGCGATCACCTACCATAATGTGGTTAAGCGTCCCGTGAATACTTTTAAAAAAGGCCGGCCTGATACGCTTGCGTTCTGCATCACTCAGTTGAGCGCAAACTTCATACAGCCGATGATTTGCCAAAGTGTTATAGCGTGCGAGCATCTGGAAGTGTTGTATCAGCATATCGGCAATCGATTGAACTTAATAAAGTGGTTCAGCTTTCCTCTAAGGAACCAATGAATTCATCATACCTGCAAAAAAATACCGCGACCAAAGAAATAACTTTGATCGCGGTAATCTTGTCGTCTTAAGGAGAGAGGTAAGTTATTACATCTCTCCGGTATCTCTCACTAGGAGGAAGCAAGTAAAACCCTGCAAAATTAACTTAGGAAGCCATCGCCGGCTCAGATGCTCTGGTTTGCTCAGAATTGTGCCCGTTGAGCTGTTCCCCACTCGCTTCTAGAGTCTTGGAAGAATCTGCTGAAGCGATGGTTGAACTGTCACCCAAGTTGATTCTGACTGCGCGGCGCTGCGCTTCTTCCACCTTCGGCAGCGTCAGCGTCAAGATGCCATTCTTAAACTCAGCTTGCACTCGCTCGTTGCGAACCTGAACCGGCAAAGGAATCACCCGTTGGAATTTACCATAGCGGAATTCCGAGCGGAAATATCCCTTCTCTTCAGCCTTGTTTTCATAGCGGTGTTCACCCGCCATTAAAACGGCATCCCGCGTCACTTGAACATCTAGATCCTTAGCTTCAAGGCCGGGAAGTTGCGCCCGCAAAATCAGGTTTTCATCTGTATCTTGGAGTTCAACCAAAGGCATCCAAGTCATCTCAGACTCGCGCTTGCTTCCGGCTAGTTCATTAAACAGTTCGTCAAATTGATGACGGAGTGTTTCTATTTCTCGGAAGGGTTGCCAACGTATTAGTGCCATAGGTTAAATCACCTCGTGAAGAATCTACAGTTACTAAAGGTTGAAATGTTGGTGGTTCTCGGACAACTTCTAAGAAGTTCTACTGGTGTTAAGAAGCTGGTAGACCTAAGGTAAGAAAATCGTCTGTTTGCATGATTCGCTGCCAAGATATTAAACGAGAGCAGCTTTAATTCACAAGACTGATTTACTTAACCTTTAATTTCATTGTGTTGTCTACTAACAATTATGTCATTACGGTAAACCCTACTTCCTTTGTAAAATTTTCCGCCCAAGATTGAAGCAGTTGATTTGATTGCTGAACTGATAGCGGGTGACATTGATCTGTCACCGGCAAAGGTTTGAATCTCCACCTGGAGATAGAGTCTGCCTAAGAATTGATAAGTCTAAGCTAGGTGTATTCACTCAAATAATCAGAGGAAACTGTTATGCCTAGTGGTCATGCCAGTCATAAAAGCACTTCAACAAAACCCAATACCAACACTGAGGGTTTAACGAATGCCGCTGCCGATCCCGCACAGGTTAGCGATGTTGCCGGTCTTGGTGATGACGATTCTACAAGAACCGATGAAGCGCAAGAAAATGAAACTGCTACCCAACGTCCCGGCGAGAGCAACCAACAATCAACTTAAGCTTTAGTGGGTTAGGGGATCGTGCCGATCCTCGCGACCTCATTAAAATCAGTGGGATTGGCCCATCTCTTCCCCGGCCCTCAAATAGGAAGTGCCGCTCAATGTGATTTCCACAGGTATCTGCTTTTTAACCTCAAACGATAGCCGTCGCATCTATCTGAGGTTAGAAATTAATAGTGAAAAAATGCAGAGCTTGCTATATAATAAAAGAACCTTGATTGACGCCTCGGTGCCCAAGCTGGTTGTCGAGGTTTTTTATTGCCGGCAGTTCGCAACCGGCTGAAACTCGATGGATGAAATTTGGAAGAATCTCCTCGGACACTTCCAAAATAACCCGAAATGATGAATCCTCAAACAAATATCATTGCTCAGGGAGCGTTACTCAAGGGGAATCTCTATGATAAACTCTGCCCCCTGTCCGGGCGCACTCACACAACTCAGTTTTCCTCCATGTTTTTCCACCACAATTTGATAACTAATCGACAATCCCAAACCTGTACCACTGCCGACTGGTTTTGTGGTGAATAAGTAGTCAAACACGTGCTGTTGTACATCTTCAGGTATTCCTGGCCCATTGTCAGAAACCCGAATTACAACCCCCTTCTCATCTGCCGTTAACTCCGTGCGAATTTTAATGATATTAGAAACTTCCTTGATTTCATTAGATACTCCCTCTTCACTAAACTCATCAATGGCGTCAATTGCATTCGCAATGATATTCATAAACACCTGATTAAGCTGTCCGGGGTAGCACATCACTAAGGGCAATGGCTTATATTCTTTAATCACCTCAATAGCAGGCCGGTTGATCTTCCCTTTAAGCCGGTACTTCAAAATCAGCAGGGTGCTATCAAGTCCATCATGGATATTGAAGGCTACCTTGGAAGACATATCGGAACGAGAAAACGTTCGCAGTGACGTACTCAGCAAACAAATGCGATCCGTTCCCTCTCTCATGGATGAGATCAGTAAAGGCATATCATTGACCAAAGCATCCAGGCCAATATCCTGCATTTTCTTAGAAATTTCTGCCCCTGGATCTGGAAACTGTTCTTGATACAGATTTAAGAGATCAATTAAGTCTTGAAGATACTCCTCAGCGATCTCAATATTGCCGGTAATATAGCCAACTGGGTTGTTAATTTCGTGCGCTACACCGGCAATGAGCTGGCCGAGTGCAGACATTTTTTCACTTTGGATGAGTTGAGTCTGAGCAGATAACAGTTTTTGTTGGTTTTCTCTGATTTGCCGTACCTGATCTAAAGCTCTGTTCATTGTAATTTCTAAGTCTTGAAAATCGATTGGCTTGTTGAGAAAATCAAAAGCCCCCCGATTCATCGCCGTTCTAATATTTTTCATATCCCCATAGGCTGAAAGCACCACCGTTTTGAGGGTTGGATCTAAAGTATTAATTTTATCAAGCAATGTTAGACCGTCCATTACTGGCATATTGATATCGGTGACGACGAGATCAACAGGAGCTTCTGCTTTCAACTTTGCTAGCGCTTCTGCGCCATTAGAAGCAAAAATTAAATCCAGCATTTTTGCCCTAATTTCTTTTCTGAAATGTCGTTTAATTAGGGCTTCAAAAGGTAATTCATCATCTACAAATAAAATTTTGGGTGGCATAGTTTACTCCCGTTTTATTCTCACCGAACAACTGTTTGGCTCTCAAGCGCGTTTCTTGGCAAGACTATGATAAATTCTGTATGCGAGTCTGGAACGCTTTCTACTTTTATTTCTCCTTGATGCTGGCCGGCAATAATTTCATGAGTGATAGACAAACCCAAACCTGTTCCCTCTCCAGGCGGTTTGGTTGTAAAAAATGGATTGAATATTTTATCTATAATATCTGGAGAAATGCCCTCACCGTTATCTCGTATGTAAATTTCCGCACGATTTTCCAAATTGATAGCTTGTATTTCAATAATTGGAGTGAATTTATCTCCCAACATTTTTTTCTTCTGATTAACTGTATAACAGGCATTATTTATAATATTAACAAAAGCTTTGCTAATATCTTGGGGAACTATATAAAAGTTACCTAAAGGCTCATCATACTCAAGTTTCAAAATAATTTCAACAGTTTCTTTATTAGCACGGAAACTCTGATAAGCAAGTTGAACTGATTCGGCTAATAAGGAATTGAGTGCAGTCAGTTCCGGTTGGCCGGTTTCTTGCTGAGCGTGCATCATCATTCCCAAAAGAATACTTTCGATTCTTTTGCCTTGTTTTTCTATTTCAACCACGCTTTCTGTTAAATCAGTAAAAATTTCATTGATATATTCAACAGCCTCGGCTTCTAAGTTTTCTGTTTGATTTTCAATCTCTTCTTTAAGCTCTTGCGCCAAATCCACAGAAATGGTGGCAAAATTGGTAACAAAATTAAGAGGATTTCTAATTTCATGGGCAATTCCTGCTGTCAGAGAACCCAAAGAAGCCAGTTTTTCTTGAGCGATCATCTGTTTCTGTGCCGCTCTCAACTGTTGCAAAGTTCCATCAAGTTCTTCATTTTTAGTCTGTAATTCTTGAGTGCGCTGCTCCACTTTGACTTCAAGCGTGCGTGAATACTCCTCTATTTGCTTGTAAGAAAGTTTTAGATTTTCCCAAAGGGTGTAACCTGTTTTAACAATCGTAGCTCCGATCAAAGTCAGTAAGGCTGGAAATACAGGAACCCACAAGTTTTCGACAAAAGCGATGTAGCCAAAGCCGATGAGAATGCCACTGAATAGCACTATTCTACCGGCGGTTCCCAGAAATGAAATTCTAGCTACACCGTCGGTATATCTCCATTTACAGGTCAGTGTGGCACCAAGCGCAGACCAACTCAAAAGCCATAGGCACTCTAGTGGTTCACTCAGCGTTTTTATGAGCGATCTTCCCTCTAAAGCGGCGCTAATAATTTGGCTGGTCATGTTAGCATGAATTTCGACGCCGGCCATTGGCTGAGGAATAGACACTAAGTTGCTACTGTATGGAGTTAGCAAGTAATCTTTGACGCTTTTTGCTGTGGAACCGATCAGGACAATGCGATCATGCATCAAATTTGGCTTGATTTTGTTTTCCAATACATCATCTAGGGATACTGTTTCAAATGTCTGTTGCGGTCCCCGGTAGTTCAACAAAATTTGATAGCCTTGAGCGGAAGCACCCACGTATCCACCATCATTTGTTTCAAAAGGCGTAAATATTGCTTTACCTAGCTGAATCTGAATTTCATTTTTCATCTTTGGTTGAATGCCTTCTTCTTCCAGATATAGCCAAGCTAGCTTAAATCCTAAACTATATACATTTTTGCCTTGTTTGCCTGTTAGATACAAAAAGCCACGACGGATCTTGCCATCCACATCCCAAGGAAAATCATTGGCACTGGTTTTACCCAACTTACTGAGCACCGGCGATGGAGCAACACTCTGATCGGGTCCCTGGCCAACGACTTTCTGGATACCGATCAAGTTTGGGGTAGACTCAAAAACCTTAACTAATTCTCCGTAACCAGGCTCCACCGGCAAATCTCGATAGATGTCCAGGCCGATCGCTCTCGGTTTCTGCTGTTGCACTTTCTTCAGCAATTGCGCCAGTACAGTATCCGGAATCGGCCATTTTCCGACTTTTTCCAAATCGGACTCATTAATACCAACAATAACAATGCGTGAGTCTGGTTTTTCTAAGGGACGCAGGCGAAACAATTGATCTAAAGCGGATAATTCCAACAGCTGGAAGAAGCCGAGCATTCGCATAAAAATTACAAATGCTGCCACACTAGGGGCGATAATTAATCCACCGCGCCACTCCCATGTTTTTTTTTAGCCTTGGTCCACATAAATATAATGTTGTTAGTTTATTAGCTAAGCGCAACTATAAAAAAGCTACGAGGGGATGAGCAGAGTCATCGGATTTTAGATTGTAGATGCTCAAATTAAAAAGCCTTGGGATAGCAGTGATGCAGTAGCAAGCTTTGTGGCCGGCTAAACCCAAAATGCTGTCAGAAGAAGATGCCTGAATTAAAGGACGAGTGGGTTTGCCGGCAGCCTCACAGTCTGGGCTTTCGCACTCCCCTGAGCGCCTATCCTAGGGTGATCGCTGATCGCATTAACCAACAAGATCATATATCAGTTATTACCCTCTCGACAAATTTTAAAAATTATGCTGCTTACTACCAAGGACTGCCAATCATTGTAAAGCCGGCCCAATAATAAGGGTGTTTTAAGTTTCGATTCCCTAGGGCGGTCAGTTCCGGCGGCAATGACAGTTTCCCGAAGTTACCCATCATCTCACCGTTTTGCAAACGCACATCTCCCTGAAGCATTGCTATCTGCGCCCTTCTTAATGCCTCTGCCTTAATGGGGGCTGAGTGCAAAGACTTGTAAAACTCACTCATCAGCCCTAGAGTGCCGGCATCGTTAGCGTACCACATACTTGCTAGTGCCGAACTCGCGCCGGTTTGCACCGCTAACCCTGCAAAGCCGAGTTCGGCTTGTGAATCTCCAACCGCTGTGCGGCAGGCACTGAGCACCAACAAATTTACAGGTGGGTCATGCCATTTTAACTGCTCCATCTCATCGAGGCGTAGCTTTTCACCCCATAACTGGATGTAGGAGTTATTGACTTCACCTGGTTTAAACTCTCCGTGAGTGGCTATGTGAATAATGCCAAACGACTGCTTTCTGCGTTCTCGTTGCAAATTTTCTAGGGTAGAAGCTTGATTGAGAAAAGCTTGTCCTGACCAGAGATTTTCCGAGATAGAAGCGATTTCCACCGGCACTGCCGGCAAAGGAGGTTGGTCAGGAAACTGTGACATTCCCATTGCCAGGACAGAAGCGTTTCTCACATCTGCATAGCGGTCATCGGTCAAAACCAGGCTAGGAATCAAGCTCAAACTGTATTGTTCTACCAAAAACTGCTGACCGTTATGTAAAGCCGCGACCGGCAATGTCCGCAACCCTGTGTCCATACTAAACATCAGTGTATCGACATCTAGCTGTTGCAACTCACCCTCTAAAGGAGCAATGAGCCACTGATAGAGTTGCTGAGATGATGCTAAATAGCTTGTGGTTCGGCGTTGAGTCGGATCGCCAATTTGTTGCTGAAGTTTTCTGACTTGTTCCATCAGCACTTTAGCATTGGCTGCCGGCACGCTTTTATAAATGGGTTTGCCTGCGGGTGGAACTAGCAGCAAATTTAATTGATCGGCTTCCACAAAAGTATAGATAACCACTGCTCTGGTTCCTGTAATGGCAGCCATCTCACTCAGTTTGCTTTGTATCCCTGTATAAGACAAATAAGATACTGGGAATTGCCGGCCTAAATACCCCTCAAATTCTTCGCTATAAAAGCGATCAGTCATTGCTACGGCTTGAGCAAAGTTGCCTTTCTCAATCAGGTTTTGAATGTCAGTGCGGCTAGTCAAGCGCAGAACCGGCGCTTGCTCATTTGCTGGGTTAAAAGCGGAAAGGTGGTTGTCTGTTGAGATAGAAAAGGACTCAGCCTTGTTGACAAATGAATCGCTGTTGAGTGGGCCAGTAGAGCCGGCAACTGCAAACTTGGAAATGATAACGCTCGAAAAGTTGCTAACACTGCCTGTGAATTCAGGCACTTCTGCTGTGGGTACTCCTGTTGATCTTGCTATTCGTGGCAGGGGTTTAGCAACTGTTGGTAAACCTGTTGAGCTGTCAGCAGAATCTCGGGTTTTTGGTGAGGATGAGTAACTGCTGGGTGACGGCGTTGGAGTGGGTGAAGGTGCCGGTGTTGCGGTTGAATCTACCTCCGTCGAAGAAGGTGCCGGTGTTGCGATTGAATCTACTGAAGCTGTCGGTGTTGGTGTTGAAATTGAATCTACTGTCGGTGCCGGTACCGGCGTTGAAATTGAATCTACTGTAGGTGCCGGTGTTGAAATTGAATCTACTGAAGCTGTGGGTGCCGGCGTTGCTATTGAATCTACTGTAGGTGCCGGTGCCGGCGTTGAAATTGAACCATTTGATGGAGACGGTGCCGGCGTTGCTATTGAATCTACTGTCGGTGTTGGTGTTGAAATTGAATCTACTGTAGGTGCCGGTGTTGGTGTTGAAATTGGGCCGTTTGACGGGGACGGCGTTGGTGTTGAAATTGGGCCGTTTGACGGGGACGGCGTTGGTGTTGAAATTGGGCCGTTTGACGGGGATGGCGTCAGAATGGGTGTTGGTGTCGGCAAGGGCGTTGGTAGAGAACCAGTGCCCGGTGTTGGTGCCGGAATGGGTGTGGGATTAGGTGCCGGGGTTGGTGCTGGGGCTGGTGTCGGTGCCGGCACTGGCGTTGATGCTGGGGCTGGTGTCGGTGCCGGCACTGGCGTTGATGCTGGGGTTGGTGTCGGTGCCGGCACTGGTGTTGGTGTTGGAACTGAGCCGCTTGATGGGGATGGCGTCAGAATGGGTGACGGTGCCGGCAAGGGTGTTGGTAGAGAACCAGCGCCCGGTGTTGGTGCCGGAATGGGTGTGGGATTAGGTGCCGGGGTTGGTGCTGGGGGTTCTGAGGGGGTTGGTGCTGGAGGTTCTGAGGGGGTTGGTGCTGGAGGTTCTGAGGGGGTTGGTGCTGGAGGTTCTGAGGGGGTTGGTGCTGGAGGTTCTAAGGGGGTTGGTGCTGGAG
>JAHHHM010000026.1 GCA_019359355.1 Microcoleus vaginatus WJT46-NPBG5
AGGTTTGGCAGAAATCATCGACGCTACAGAACAGTTCTTCTAGACTAAACATAGGGCAAGCAGAGGGATGAGAATTCAGCACTTTCAGCCTATCTGTTTTGCCCCTCCCTTATCCCGAACTCACGTTGTTTTATGATTGAATGCCGGTGTGATGGCAAGAAGTCATACCGTTTTTTTTGAAGCTTGCCGGCATAAAATGACATCCCCCAAGCCAATTTATTAAGAAAGGCGTGGGGGATTGAGAGCCGGCATAAAAGAAAGTCTGATCAACCTTCTGTTGACTTGGTAAAGCCTTTAAATAACACACTATTCCGCAAAAAATCATTGAGGAGGTAGGGCGGATCTTCATCAGGCTTGCGTTGAATCACCCGTCGCCCCCTCCATAAAATAAAACCTGTAGCCCAAGCGAGATCAGCGAGGCCGGCATACACCCAGCCATGATTTTTGACAAAATATCGTTGCCGGGAATCAAACCAATACTTCGGTATCCGCTTCCGTGAACCGACAGCAGTTACCCCTGTACTTTGTCCGGGAATATGGGCAACTCGGCTTTGCGGCACATACCAACAAGGCCAGCCGGCCCGCTTTGCCTGCAAGCAAAAGTCTGTTTCTTCGTAATACAGAAAATATTCTTCGTCCATCAATCCGATCGACTCAAACACCTCGCGGCGAACGATCAGACTTGCCCCAGGCACCCACTCTGCCTGAGCCGGTTCTTCAGGCATGGGAGTGATCAGCGCCCACTTTGACAACAGCTTTGACACTACCCCCAGACGTAGCCCAGAATCTAGCTCACTCAGCACGGTGGGGAAGCGAAATGCTCTGCGCCTTTGATTTCCCTCCAAGTCTTCCAAACCGCTGCCGGCAAGCCCGACATCGGGATGTTCTTCCATGAAATCCACCAATATTTTGAGCGCATTGGGCCGAACTACTGTGTCTGGGTTCAGCAACAGAAAATAAGGCGGTGGATTGGGTGCCTCTAAGGCTGGGCGCAAGGCAGCGTTGTTGCCATAAGCGTATCCGCCATTGTGTTCAAGTGGCATCAGTTCCGCCCATTCACCCCACCCTTCATTTTTAATCGCGGCGGCAATTTGTTCAGCGGAACCATCCCCAGAAGCACCATCAACAACAACAACATGAGTACCGGGCAAAGATTGCACTTCCCCCACCAAGGAACGCAAGCATTCAATGGTGAGAACCGGCGTTCGGTAGTTAAGAATCACGACTAGCAAAAGAGGAGGGTTCATTGACTCAATGGCATCAGGCATAACAGTGGTTTCCTCTTTCGTCGTTTCTGGTTTAGCTTGCATGGAATCGACCATACTTATAGATGCCCTCTCTCGTTATTTGTCAAGCAGAAAAAGTGCGAAAAATGCGCTTAATATTTGAGGTGATTAATTCTGATTGTTAAGGTTATCAATGGCTGCCATATCAGAATTTTTTGGTCACATAAAATGAGGCATTTGTTAAGAGCAGTTCCAGCATTCTAATATCACCTCTATCTGGCTGTAGAACGCCTTGCCGGCGATGCGCGACCGCTTGTTACTTGGGGTTGTGTTTTGCTCAGCATCAGTCCTGTCAGTCCCCCTGCAGCCAGCATAAATATCTGGTTAACCATTGCATTCAATACTGAATCCAGCATGAACAAAGGTAGTAGCACCACTAACACGGCTGCCGGCGCAACTTTGGGATGAGTCCACGTACTGGGGGGATAGCCTAACCAGCAAAAACTTAAACTGGGAAGTAGAATGGAGGAGACCAAAGCACTCAGGCCGAATAAACCTTGGTTGCCAAAGGCGATAATCCATAAGCTGTCGGTAACAGAAATATCTTCACCCCATTCGTCAAAAATACGCGCCCTGCCCCATCCCCCCCAGCCAAACAATATTCTCTCTCGTGCTTTTTCTGCAAGCGGCCCTTCCTGGTCAAATCTAAACTCTAAAGACGCAGCGCGTTCTGGGCCGAGGGTATCAGCGAAAAAGGAAACAATTTCACCTCCCGTAAAACCGCCGCTGACTCCCAGGTATAAGTAGAAACACAACCCAAAAATTAGGAGATACATCAGCAAAGCTGTGCGGCAGTATTTAACAAAAAACAGGATAAAAATCCCTATCCCAAAGTAGAGATAGGCACCTGTGGATCTGCACAAAATAAATGTGACCAGCAACGCTAGCGCCAGCCAATCCATTGGCATATTCCAGAATCGTTTGATGGTTCCCGTCTTCCACAACCAAACTGCTATCAACGCCGCTGACATCATCCACACACCGACCCAAAGGCCGTGTACCATAAACACGGTTGGTCTGTATCCCCCCAAGCGGATTGTTTGGGCAAAGTCTTTACGGGCCGCAAAACCGTAAACCATTCGGTGCAGTTGTGGACTCAGGCGGCTTTCAAATAAACATAAAGGAACGTAGATCAGGCCGCCGGCCAAAATGCCAATTGCCAACTGGCGCAGTCCTTCTAAGTTATTGAGGTAGATCCGGCCTAAAAAGTAAGGCACTCCCCACGCCATCGTTTGTGCGAGTGTTGATGCAAACCCATCATAAGGGCCGAGGCCATTAGTGATTGATGCAATAAAGGGGGAGATGCAGGTACATAGCATTGGCACGTCAAGCCAGCCAAATTTAAATGAACTAAAGCGTTGAGGGTCGTAGATTAGTGTTGCCAGTAAAATGCAGTAGCAAGGTGCTGATGTTTTGCTGTACTCTGGAATACCTGGTAATTTAAAAGCTGCAACCGGCAGGAAGATAAACGCTGTGATAAAAACGATCACAACTGCCCGTTGAGAAGGATACCGTATGAACATATAAATGGTAAACGGTATCAGGCCGAACAGAGCCAGCATTACTGTAGGACTCATGCTTTACTACACTTGTTTTAAAGGTCAGTTGAGTTTAGTTATTGCCAGGTTTTGGTTTGTCTTTCAGGTAATTTTTGGCATCAATTAAAATGGGGGGCACTAGCTTTTTCAAGAAAGTTTTAACGCCAACCCCTGAAGGATTTTCTGCCGAAATATCGTCGCTGGGTCGGGCTTTAAACACCGTTGTGTGCGTTCCAGAAACTTCTTCAGCCGGCCTTCCGTTACTATAGTAGTAAAGCGCCAGGGATTTTCGCGTTTGCCCTTCGGGACAAGTCAGCGGTTCAGGATGTCCGTGATAGGAAAAGTCTGTGGTGCTAAAGATCACACATCGATTAAAAATCGGCAGAATCTTTTGCTCACATTGAGTCATATCCTTGTCCCAAAGTTCTAGATAACCGCCATATTCTTCTTTCCAGTCTTTGTTGAGATAAAGTAAGAGGTTTAACCGGCGATCCAGTTTCAGTTTGTTGTGCCGGTTAAAATCAACGTGCATTTTCAAAAAACCGCCTCTCTCGATCTGATGAAGACCGCCGCCGGCAAAGTGGGGGTCAGGGATAATGCCCTCAATCCCCGTGAGGCTTTCTAAAAATTTGATAAACGTTGAGGAATTCAATTGATAGAGCAGAACCCGCGTCCACTCTCCCATTTGCAATTCCAAGTTAGAAGCCAGCTTCTTTTCCGCAGGATTATTAAACTTTTGCCAATCAATTGTCCCGGGCTTAGGAAACTCTTCTAGAATCCTGTCTAATAAAGAAGCCGGTAAAAAATCATCTATGATGATATGTGGAAAAGGTGTTGCTTGAGCGTAGCTTTGACTTAACTGACTCGCTAAATTATTTAAGCGGTTTTCATCAAGACAAAATAGAGATGTTGTTGAATTCATCACAGCCTCCTAGTACGCTGACCTAGTCAAGAAACGAATATCTTTCTTTGAGAAGCAACTAAACACACGTAACAACCGGCAAGTCGAACATCCAAAGGTTAAAACAGGTGGTGTTCTAGTTCTCGCCAACGAGGCGATTTTATTTGATCACAAACGTTTTCAACAGCTTTCGTTTGATCTTTCCCATGAAAGAATTATCTCGGCGAAGCAACTCCCACTCAATTTGTGTGTCAAATGGCAACTCCTGCCGGCGACGGGCATCTGTAGCGATCCATTTCGCATAATCTTCTGCTGATTCAAACTTGAGCTTCCGTGCGGTTAGCGCTGCATCTGAGCCTAGATTGCCAGACTTTGTTTTAACATTCATGGGAGATCTCGGATCGTCCATGTTGTGGGCATACAGCAGTGGCAACGGGTTACCACTGATTAAACCATCGAGGGTCATCTGGACGCGATTAATCGGCAAGCCATGACTGTAGCTTTGCTCGTCTGCGATGCTATAGCGAAGCAAGTGTTCTTTTCGGGCTAGAAAAGATTGCCCAGCCACTGTGGTGCATCGAAATACCCGTTCACCCGATAGCTCAACAATATTATGCTGGGCGAGTTTTTCGTCCCAATCTTCTGGCATAAAAATCCAGCATCCTAACATCCCAAACTTGGGTTCTTTGCGAACGATCGAGGCAATGCGATCAACCCAGCCGGCCGGCAGCAAAATGTCATCATCGACTTTCCCCAGCACATCACTTGCAGCTGTTTCAAGGAACCACATACAAGGCTTGTACTGCCCGACATTTTCCGGGTTAAAGTGTCGCTTGACCACACGCGGATCATCAATGGAGGCGATTAAGTCTGCGGTTCCGTCCTGAGAGTTATTATCCCAACAGTGCAGACGAAAATCTGAAGGATCGTTGAGGATCGTCGGCAGCGTCTTTTCAACATACTCCCGACGGTTCCAAGTGATCAGCAGCAAGTCTACGGGTTGAACCATCTATCAGAAACCTCTCGATGCCTATGATTGAATCAATTTTTAAAACAATTTCTCTTGAATAGGGTAAGGGTTTGAGAAGGGTTGATTCAACCCCCTAAAGAGCGATTTGAAATGGAATCCCAAAACCCAAAAGATGCCGGCCTAGTAACAAAAGTGCGAGTGACGCGAGAAATAGGCCCGTCGCTTGAATGTCTTGCCAAGCACAACTCATTCCCTCACGCCACAGACCGTAAGTTACCGCTGCATAATAAGGAAAATCGTTGAGTGCTATGACGATGATCGCCCCCGGAACTTGACCGAGATAGAATCCGAGGGGTAAACCAATAATCATGAACAAAAACTTGAGAAAGTTGCCGGCTGCAACATAGTAAGGTTTGCCAAGGGCAAGAAGAGAGGGATCGATGGTTTGAGAGAGTAGGCGAGGCCAAAGACCCAGTCCTAGAATCGGCAGCATCCAACCGGCTTCAGCATATCGGTCATCGTAAAGTGCCAGAATCAACAAATCTCCAACCGTGATTAGCACTGCCAAGGCTAAGGCCAAAACCGCAATAATCAGCTTGCGTTTCCCCAGGATTTTAGCCCGAAAAGTTTCGCGAGGTAGGGAAACAAGCTTTGAAGTTGCTGCAAAAAGCACTTTACTGTTGATCGCCCCAACAATCTGACGCGGCATATCAGACAGGGTGAAGGCAACGGTATAAACCCCCAGCATCTGGAATGAGAGCAATTTTCCTAAAATGAGCCGGTCGGCTTGGCCGGCTAAAAATGTCATTGCTGTTGAAACAAATATCCACCGGCCAAAGGTAAATAAATCTTGGAGGGCATCTTTATCCCACGCAAAGCGGTTGCGTTTTCCGGGAATTAAAAAATGGCTCCACACCATTCTAATTAAGGATGAAGCAAGCTGGCCGCCAACCAGCGCCCAGATTGTCGGGCTGAAGCTAGCCCACACCACGGTCACGACAATAGACAGCGCTTGTGTCGTAAACTGAAAAATTGTCAGCTTACCAATGTCCATGTGCCGGTTGAGCGAGAACACAGCAGTGGAGCTAAACCCAGAAATAATCGTGCCTGCGCCTACCAGTGGAATCAACCAAAGCAGCCGGGGGTCTTTGTAGAACTGGCTAATCGGCCAAGCGATCGCTAGACAGCACAACCACAAAGCAAAACCGCGCATGACTTGTAAAGTCCAGGCAGTATTGAGAAAATCTGGGTCATCGCCGCGCTTATTTTGGATAATGCTTGGGCCGGCACCAATATCTGAAAACAGGTTTAGCCCAACAATGAAGGTCGTGACCAAAGCCATCAGACCAAACAATTCTGGTACGAGCAAACGGGTCAGAATCAGGTTGCTGCCAAATCGCAAAACCTGACTAGCGCCGTAACTAGCAATTGTCCAGACAGCGCCTCGGATAGCAAGCTTTTTAAGTGATGACATGATGACTTTGGCGAGTGGACATAGGGATATTTAGGCGTTAATTGCTCTTGGCCGAGGGGATGCCGGCATAGGGGAGGCTGGGTGATCCATCAATGGCCCGCTCCTGAGACTTCTCGATAGTAGCCTGAAACAATGCTGCGAGTTTGCTGGACTCGATCGCAGCATCATGCTGTTTTGCCACACGTTGAGAGCCTTCTTTGCCCATTGCTTCTAGCTGTTGCGCCGGCAATTGCAAGGCAGTCCGCATTGCCACCGTTAGCGCTTCAACCGATCCGGGGGGCACCAACCAACCGCATACTCCAGGCTCGACTAACTCCGGAATTCCCGCCACGTATGTACTGATCACAGGCCGGCCTAAAGCCAGCGCTTCCATAATCACCACCGGCAGTCCTTCCGCAAAGCTTGGCAGAACCATTGTACGAGCGGCTAAAATTTGCTGCTGAACCTCTGCACCACTTGCCCAACCTGTAATTTCCACCCGATCTTGAAGATTCAGTTTGGCAATGAGTGCTTCAATGGGAGAGCGCAGTTCCCCATCGCCCACCAAGACTAACTTAAACGGGATGCCCTCAGCCGCTAGTTGACCCGCTGCTTCAATTAAAAGTAACTGACCTTTCTGCTCACATAGCCGGCCCACGCAGGCTAAACGAGGAACTGCCGGCACTCCTGTTGGAGGCTGTTTCAAAAACATCTCGTCTACGCCACAGTGAACCACATGAATTTTTGGCCACTGGTCGTAGTCACACCAGCGATAAAGCTGGCTTTTGCCGAAGGAACTCACCGCCACGACAAATGCTGATCGCTTGATTTTTTCGGGTAAGGACAGCGCTTCAGGTTTATCAAACTCTTCCGGGCCATGTACCGTGAAGCTGTAGGAAGGGCCACCCAAGGCGTGGCATAACATCGCCACAGTGGTTGAATTGGTTCCGAAGTGGGCGTGAACGTGTGCAATTCCTGCTTCTGCAAACCAACGCAGCAGAATGCAAGCCTCTGCTAAGTAAGCCAGATGCAGCAAAACGCCGCGATCTGAACCCCAGCCGACTTTCAGCGCCAGCCAAAAAGCGCCCAGCAGCCGAAAGGGTCGGGTTATGGCAGTGCGAACTAAGCCCGATAGCAGGCCGGCAACCCCGCCTCCCAAGACAGTCCGGGTTTTCTCTAATTCTCGCTTGTCTGCCTCGTCAACGAGTTCAGATGCGCTGGAACGGATAGAAATCCGCGCCACTGGAATCCCGCAAGCCTCAACCCCAGCAATCTCCCGGCGGACGAAACTATGGCTGACCTTGGGATACTGATTGATTAAATAAGCAATTGACATTATTTTTTAGGGAAAATGATCGTTCTTAATAAACTCCCCCGCCCTGCTTCACGAAGGCGGGGCTGTTTAAACACCGGCTTTCTGTGAATGAGAGAAACAATTAATAAAACTCGCTATGTAAAGTTATACAAACACTGAGCCGGTTAAAGATGTTGCCAAACTGGCAATCTTTATCAAAACTTTATATTTTCAACCATTTATTTATGTTCTTCGCGATCTCTGTTGTTCTTTCTCCCCATCTCCCCCTTTTCTTGAAGGAGATGGGTGTCAGTTGAGTCAGAATTAGCCAATCACAAAATTTACCAGTTTTCCAGGCACCACAATCACCTTTTTGATTTCCTTGCCTTCGATATGACGCTGCGCTACTTCAGATTCACGGGCATATTGCTCTAAAGCTTGCCGATCAGCGGCTGCCGGCACTTGAATGGTGCCTCTAGTTTTCCCCATAATTTGAATCACCAGGGTAATTTCATCCACCACCAAGGCAGAGGCTTCTGCTTTTGGCCAACTTTGCTCATGGACTGAATCAGTATGACCAATTTCGTGCCACAATTCCTCAGCAATATGCGGCGCAAAGGGGGCGAGTAGACGAATCAGCGTCTCAATGCCTTCTGCATAAACCGACGAGGTTTTACTCGCGGCATCTGAGAGGGCGTTGCTGAGTTTCATCAGTTCTGAAATCGCGGTGTTGAATTGATAATCGCCCTCCAAATCTTCTGTCACTGCTGCAATTGCCGTGTGAATTGCCCGCCGCAAGTCTTTCTCAGCTTTGCTCAAATCCCCGCCTTTGTAAGGTTTCGGGGGAGTGCTGCCGGCAAACTCTGTAACTAAGCGCCAAACGCGATTCAAGAAGCGGAATTGACCTTCCACATCCGCATCATCCCACTCTAAATCTTTTTCTGGCGGCGCTTTAAATAGGATAAACATCCGTGCCGTATCTGCGCCATATTTTGCCATGACTTCCAGAGGATCGACGCCGTTGTATTTCGACTTGGACATCTTTTCATAAAAGACTTCCAACGCTTCTCCCGTCTCTGGATCTTTGGGCGCACCGGCATTCACGTTTGCTGAGGGAATGTATTTGCCGGTTGTAGGGTTTTTGTAAGTCAATCCCTGAACCATGCCTTGAGTCAAAAGGCGCTGGAAGGGTTCGTCAAAGTTGAGCCAGCCGCAATCGCGCAAGACCTTGACAAAAAACCGAGAGTATAGTAAGTGCAAGATTGCGTGTTCGATGCCGCCGACATATTGATCCACCGGCATCCAATCATTTACTTTTGCTGGATCGAAAGCCTGCTGCTCGTTTTGGGCGTCTGGGTAGCGCAAGAAATACCACGAGGAATCGATAAACGTATCCATCGTGTCAGTTTCCCGCTTTGCCGGCGTTCCGCAACTCGGACAGGGCACATTCACCCAGTTTTCTAATTGAGTCAGGGGTGAACCGCCGCGCCCGCTAAATTCCACATCTTCGGGTAACTGCACCGGCAAGTCTGCGTCAGGCACCGGCACCGCACCACAGTTGGGGCAGTGAATCACCGGAATCGGTGCCCCCCAGTACCGTTGGCGTGAAATTAACCAATCTCTGAGTCGGTATTGTATTCTGGCTTTCCCATATCCCTTTTCTTGGGCATACTGGATAATTGCTGTTTTGGCTTCCGTTGAATCCATGCCGTTAAATTGGTCGGACTCAATCACCCCGCCGGGTTCGGTATAGGCTTGTTTCGGGGCAGCTTTCGGATCTGCCGCATCTGCCGGCACGATGACCACTTTTATGGGGAGATTTTGTTGCGTGGCAAATTGGAAATCCCGCACATCGTGTGCCGGCACTCCCATGACAGCGCCGGTGCCATATTCGTACAGCACATAATCGGCAATCCAAATGGGAATTTCTGCGCCGGTGAAGGGATTGATTGCTTTGCCGCCGGTGGGAATCCCGCGTTTCGGTTTATCTTCGGCAGTGCGATCCAATTCACTTTGGGCGGATACTTCTTTAATAAAAGCGTCTACCGCTTCCTGCCGGTCTGGAGTGGTGACGCGGGGTGTGAGCGGGTGTTCGGGTGCCAAAACCACGTAAGTCACGCCATAGACGGTATCTGGGCGCGTGGTAAAGACTGCGATTTTCTCATCTAATCCGATAATCGGGAATTCTAAATAAGCGCCGGTGGATTTGCCAATCCAGTTGGCCTGCATCAACTTCACCCGTTCAGGCCAGCCGGTTAATTTGTCAAGATCATTGAGCAATTGTTCGGCATAGTCGGTAATTTTGAGGAACCACTGCCGCAACAATTTACGCTCAACTTTAGCACCGGAACGCCAAGATCGGCCTTCGTTATCAACTTGCTCATTTGCCAGCACAGTCTGATCGATGGGGTCCCAGTTAACGGCGGCTTCTTTTTGGTAAGCGAGTCCTGCTTTTAGAAATTGCAAGAAAATCCACTGCGTCCACTTGTAATAATCGGGCGAACAGGTGGCAATTTCTCGGCTCCAATCAAAGGAGATGCCGAGTTTTTGCAATTGCCCTTTCATTTGGGCGATATTTTGATACGTCCACTTTGCCGGGGGAATGCCGCGTTCGATCGCCGCATTTTCTGCCGGCAGTCCAAAGGCATCCCAACCCATTGGACTGAGAACCCGATACCCTTGCATCCGTTTCAGTCGGGCAATCACATCCGTAATTGTATAGACACGGACGTGTCCCATGTGCAGACTGCCGGAGGGATAGGGAAACATAGACAGTGCATAGAATTTCGGTTTCTCTGTCTCTGCCGGTGTTTCAGCTAAGCCTTGCTCAGTCCAAGTCTGTTGCCACTTCTGTTCTATAGATCCGGGGGTATAACGGGACTCCACAAACGGAACTCCTCTTAGATAATTAATACAGTTTATTTGCCTTGATATTTTTACATACTCTCGCTGCCGTGCGACTATCCTGATTTCAGGAGATATTGTAGTGCCGGTGTGAGTCCCCTTATCGGGTATTGCCGTGCTTTTAAATTTGGATGTGCGGCAACTTGATGGATTTTTTTGCCACCCGATTTGGTTTTTTCAGGAAAAATTGTGAATAGCCTGACATTTTGAATTAGTACACAAGTATTATTTTGGAACTTAAGCCAATTGCAGTTCAACAGCCTTCTCTACCTGTTAAAGCCAGTGTTCCTCAAATAGATTTGCTTAGAACCCTTGGGAATATCAATCCAGCCGAGGTCTTGTAAGCGGTTCGTCAAATTAGATATCGTTACACCCAACTCATCTCGCATTGCATAAAGGTGATTCCAATTCGTTAAATCACGTCCCCTTCGGGCTTCTTCTAACTTATACCGAGGCATCAGCAAGCAACTTGCAAAATACTGAGCTTGCCACTCAATCCAATCAGCTTGAGTTTTAGGACTACTCAGAGCAATCCGCTCGCCAACATCACGACATAAGAACGGTTGTTCAGTTGTCGCACAATCTAGAGATAGCTCTAGTTGTTCTACAATACCATCAGCTTCATCTTGGTTAATATGTAGTACCCAATGCCCAACTTCATGAGCAATTGTGGACGCTTCAAACCCACGGTCTTGCTGGAGTTTTGGGATATCTTCATTAATCTGTATTAAACGTTGTGTTGGATAAATTCTAGCCGCTACAGGTCTACCATTCTGGTCAGGAATTTTCACAGAATCCATACCTAGCTTCAGAAAATTCACTGCCCGATCAGCTACCCCAGGCCATTTTGGAAAATTTGGTGTTCCCTGCATACGCATTAGAAGGTCATTAGCCAAATGTTCAATTTTTTCTTTGGACAAAAACTGATAAGGCTTAATTACACTCAACTTTTATTCCTCCTCACTTTCTGCTTGTGTAGCTTCCCGAATAAATTTTTGAGCAAGTTCAGGATTGTCCCGCATTTGACGGAATAAAACAGGGATCTGTTTTGGGTAGGTTCTGACAAGCTCCTGAACAACTTTGACATCTTCTGGTGCGATCCGACCCGCTAGATCATGTAACTCCTTCGCATCTAAATCTAGATGATGTGCTAATGACTGAATAACCTCCTCTTTAGGCGGATACTCTGCGCGATCATTCTCTAGTTTGGACAGGTAGGTATAATCCACCTTTACCAACGCCGCCAAATCGCGCTGGCTTAATCCCTTATTCTGTCGAGCTTCACGAATACGCTTACCAAAACTTTTACTCACAGCTTTTTTCCTACTTACCTATTAATCGTACTGGGGGTTGACGTAATTCGTCAACATTAGTTAGTATCAAAATAGGGTTGACGAATTACAACAACTCAATAAGGGCGCTATATATGGTGTATGCGAGACAATTAGCTGAAAATGAAGCACTGTCTGCGGAACAGCCAACATTGAAGGCATCCCAGCAACACTCGCCAATCAAAAGGGTCACACAGACGGGACAGGCAGTTGAGATGTCAGTTCATCGGTGCAGTCCGTTCGTTGCCCAAAACTTAGAACGGGTCTTTCCCGACTGGGTTTTACCCATAACGACTTGCCGAGTGATTGTAGTTCTCCAACAATCCCGCTACCCCTTGGCAGAAACTGCACCCCATATTGAGAGGGAGAAAGACCGTTTGCGGGAGAGGTTTATGGGGTTTGGTTCAGATGTAGTACGCCATTTACGAGATCGCGGTTTCTTAACAGACCTAATCGATCCTCGTACAGGTTATCCCTTACTCTCACGTCCCGGAGAAATCGCCCACGACGACACCGCTGCCGTTAAAGCTTTGTTAGGCTTCCCAGTCATTCACAATAGCTGCTCTGTGGTAGAGCATCCCAGTTGGGGCAGTGGCGTTTATCCCAGCATCCTGATATCTTCCGCTTCTTCGCGAGCGATTATGCCAGTCTTAAAAAGAATGGCCCTCCAGCATGATTGGACTGTCCCACAACCAAAAGCAGAATTAAAACTATCCCTACTAGAAATTTGAACATGAACAAAATTTGGCAGTTTGCCAGCTATAATCTGTTGGCTTTATTCTCCCCAGCTGTAGGGCAGGAACACTGGCACTGCGATATGAAACGGGGATTTACTAAAGCTCGAAAAAAAGAACTCCAAGTTAAGGCTCTTTTGGAGCAAGATACACCCTGGCAGAAAATTGGACTACTAGCACAAAAAGGAGTTTATGAATTTCATCGAGACACCCAGCTCTTAGACTCATCAGACGGAATAGAGCGAGTAGCAGAGATTATTCAATTAAATCAGGAATCGATTGAAGTCCAAAACCGAGTTACCCATAGCCTAGAAAACTACCGTAAAAGCCCAATTTTAGTTGGCAAAAATATTATAAAGCTGAGTCGTGGCGATGAGGGATTCCCAGAACCAATTCTCATCCAACATGGAAATTATCTATTTAATTTTTATGCTGCGATTGATTGCATTTTTCTAGAGCCTGATGGCAGACTGCACATTTTAGATTTGAAGACAGGTAAATCGGAATTTGACCGCCGGCAAGGATTTATTTACCTGTTAGCTGCTCGCTATCTCTATCCACAGCAACTTGCTATTGCTTCATTCTATAACTTGGAAACTTGCCATTGGTCTGATCCCATCACTGCAACCTCTGTCCAACTTGATGCTATGCGGATGGAACTCGCACGAATTTCTCAACAGCATCAAAGGGATTTATGGCGTTATCGACAAAATCCAGCAGACTTCGCAACAATTTTTCCACCTAATCCCGGACCTTCGTGCCAATACTGCCAGTTCAATTCAATTTGTCAATTTTCTACTTTTGAGGTTTCTGCATGACTGCTGCTGTTCCCCCCAAATTTCTGAGCGAAATTTTCCCACTTACTATCCCACAGCCAAATTTAATGGGCTTTCGATTGAGTCCAGAAGTTGATCAGGAGGTAGGCAACCGCTTAAGTTTCCATTTTAGCCGACAGTTTCCAGACATAGTTGTTAGTTGGCATGATAAATCGTTTTGGGTATTAGGAAAACCAAATCAACAAATGCCTACCCAAGCAGCTTGGAAAGAAGCTTTAAAAAATATCCAAGAGGAAGTTGAAGATTTTAGAAATTGCTACTGGTCATTCCAATGGGTACGTCAGCCATCAGTAACTCCCTATATTTTGGCTCAACTAGCTGTTCAAGTTCTAAGAACAGACCGACCTTTTTCACCCGTTTCTGTTTTATCAGTCAATGGAATTGAGGTCAGGCGTGAAGTAGATTTTTGGCCAGAAACTATTGAACTACAGGAGAAATTCCACTCTGCTCTAACTTTAACAGTTCAGAGTCGCATACTATTTAAAGGAGATTTAGCTGAATTTTATCAGAATCATCCCTACCGACACGAACCTGGAAAACTGTTAATTGGATTAAAAGTACAAGATATTGAAAAAGGAAGTTTTGCGACTATTACCCAGCTTCTAGGAACAATAGGAGAACTAGAAGAAGAGGATTTAGAAAGGTTAATTAAGAATGCGACGGGTTCAGTGAGTAAAGCAGCTTTGACAAATGCACCAGATGACCAGCCTCTTGTAGCTGTACAATTTGGTAAGAATAAAAAACCGTTTCACTATGCAATGGCTGCTCTCCGCCCCGCTATCACGCCTGAAACAGCTAGCGACTTTGGAGTGGAATATGGACAACTCCTCAAGGCAACCAAAATTCGTAATAGTGAGCGACAAGAACTCTTGTTTGATTACAAAAAAGTCGCTGAAAAGACTTTAGGTTCTTATGGCTTTAAGCTAGCAGATAAGTGTCTTAACAACGTTCAATATCCCGATTTATTCTGGCAACCCCCTGTTCCGCTTCCAGAAACCCTTCTTCTTTTTGGTAAAAAAGTTGAGGGAGTTCAAAGTAAAATCCTTACTGGTCTAAAAAAAGGAGGGGTTTATCGCCGTCATAAAGATTATCAGGATTCCTCAAGATTTGTTAAAATCGCAGCTTTGAAGCTGTGCGGTTTGAAGGTTGATTCATTTCTCAATGAAGTTCAGAAACGTCTGAAAGAGTATGGATTTGAAAGCCAAGTAATTGATAAAAAAGCCCTATCAAGCAATAGTGTAAACGGAGCTGAATTCAGAGTAGAAGTAGAGAAAGCTGTTAATGATTTAGTTACTATTACGCCAGATATAGTTTTAACGTTTCTTCCAGAAGAAGATCGCAACACTGATCGCAGTGATGAGGGGAGTTTTTATCATCAAATTTATTCACTATTACTCAATCGTCGCATTGCTAGTCAAGTAATCTATGAAGACACCTTAAAAGATATTGAGTCTAAGTATATCCTCAATCAAGTGATTCCAGGAATTTTGGCAAAGTTGGGTAATATACCTTTCATTTTAGCAGAACCTTTAGAGATTGCTCACTATTTTATTGGATTAGATATTTCCAGGGCTTCTAAAGAAAAGTCACCTGGAACTTTGAATGCTTGTGCCAGTATACGTCTTTACGGCCAACAAGGAGAGTTTCATCGCTATCGACTTGAAGGCGATTTAATTGAAGGAGAAGAAATCCCTCAGCGACTTCTAGAAAGGTTGCTTCCATCTGCAGATCTAGGAGGTAAAACTGTCTTAATTTATCGAGATGGGCGCTTTTGCGGTCAAGAAGTTGATAATTTCTTAGCAAGAGCTAAAGCAATCAATGCTAAGTTTATCTTGGTAGAGTGCAGAAAATCTCATATCCCTCGACTGTATAACTTAAATCAAAAAGTTTTGGCGGCACCAGCACCGGGCTTAGCGCTTCGCCTGTCCTCTCGCGAAGCGGTTTTGGTAACAACTCAGGTTTCTGAAAATGTGGGTTTGGCTCGTCCCTTGCGGTTGACAGTTCACGAGCAAGGACATCCGGCATCAATTGAGGATGTGGTAGATGCGACTCTTAAACTCACTCTTTTACATCACGGAGCATTAAAAACTCCTCGATTGCCAATGCCACTTTATGGCTCAGATCGGATGGCTTATCTGCGCTTAAATGGGATTTATCCGAGTATATTAGAGGGTGATCGCCAATTTTGGTTATAACACCTTGAGGCTTTTTAAATTTGCATTCACCGGAAATCTAATCGTAGTTATAGGGATAGATATAGTTAGGGGTTGAAGAGGAGGTTGCCATATCTCAATTACTTCACGCCCTTTTCTCTCATCAGTTGCTGCCGGCCACAAGCCGAAAATTTGTACTGGTGTAAACTATCTGTAGCCTAAAGCTTGGAATAGCTGACATTGAGAGCATCTGTTTAAAATTATGAGCAGTCGCCGGTGTCTGCACCATCTCCTATCCAATAACCGGCCAATTTAAAGAGCCGGCACTTGAAGGTACTGATTTTTCTTAGTGTGCCGGTGCAAGGATAGCCCTAACACGTTTATCACTGCGGGGGTGAACCCTAAAAAAATAAAACCTAAAAGGGCAAGTAATAAGTTATTTGTCAATATTGCTTTGCTTATTCTATTATTTACTAATCAGGGTAACGCTTAATTTTATAGTTAATTAATACCTTTGTATGAGGGCTTAGCAGCCTGAGCGGAAGGCATCTACAGGGTAATTTTCAACGAACCAATTGTAGAGAGGAGCGTTAAACGATGGCTTTATTCTTAGGCGACGATACAGAAGACACGTTAATCGGCAGCGCCGGCAACGATATTTTCATTGGTGCTGAGGGAGATGACAGTTTAATCGGAGGATTCGGCAATGATATTTTCTTCGGCGAAGAGGGCAATGACACTTTAATTGACGGTAGCGGAAATGATCGCTTATTGAGCGGCACCGGCAATGATAGTTTAAATGGAGGTGACGGCAACGATACCCTATTTGGGGGTGAAGGAAATAATACCTTAACCGGCGGTGCCGGCACTGATGTATTCGCACTCGGCTTTTCTCTTGGTTTAGGACAAGATATTATTACCGATTTTGAGTTTGGAGTAGACAAAATTGGCTTGCCGGCTGACATTGATCTCTCTCAGGTAAGGACACAAATTCTTCCCGTCAGTTCAAATTCAGGCATCGTTTTAATTACCTTCTTGCAGCAAACCAACAGTCGCCCTCTCGTTTTGGCACAGTTGAATTATCAAGGCGATGCTCCAGACTTGTCTAATCTGAGCGATTTATTAGTGCCGGTGAACCCAATTAGTAGTGCCTTAGAATTTAGCAGCCCCACATTTGCGGTTAATGAAAATGGGGTGTCGGTGGCAGCAGTGACAGTAAATCGGGTTGGTAGCACTAGCGGAGAAGTCAGCGCAACGATTAACTTAAGCAATGGCACCGGCACAGCTTTTCAAGATTACATCAACACCCCGATTCAGGTAAATTTTGCTGAGGGAGAAACTACACAAACCGTCTCCATCCCTATCCTAGATGATAGCGCCGTTGAAAATACTGAAACCATAAATTTGAGCTTGGTAAACCCGACTGGCGGGGCGACAATTGGCACCCAAGATACTGCAACTGTAAATATTTTTGATAATGATGTTGCCTTGCAGTTTAGTGATGCCTCCTTTAGTATTAATGAGGATGGCACACCTGTTGCTCAAGTTACTGTGACTCGCACCGGCATTCTGGATCGAGAAGTCGGTGCCACCTTAGCACTCACAGATGGCTCCGCCATCGCCCCAGAAGATTATAACAATACGCCAATTCAGATAAATTTTGCTTCAGGAGAAGCGAATAAAACCATAACAATTCCCATTGTCAATGATGCCTTATTAGAAGGCTCAGAAACCATTAATTTAGCCTTAGAAAACCTCACGGGCGGGGCAACAATTGGAGCGCAAAGTACAGCAAATCTGACGATTTTAGACAATGATGTTGCTTTACAGTTTAGTGCCCCTATTTTTAGGGTTAATGAAGATGGCACCCCGATTCAAGAAATCGAAATCATTCGCACCGGCATCCTCGATACTGAAGTGAGGGCAACGATTACTCTGACAGAGGGTACAGCAACATCCCCAGCAGATTTCAACAATAGCCCTATAGAAGTTACCTTTGCTCCTGGGGAAACCCGTAAAACCTTAGCTATTCCCATCGCTGATGATAACTTAGTCGAAGGTTCTGAGACGATTAATTTAACCTTAAGCAATCCCCAGCAAAACGCACTGATTGGCAATAATAATGTTGCCGTCCTCGAAATTGTCGATAATGACACCGCACCGCCGGCCCCCTCACCATCACCCTCACCGGCAGCACCAGGCACCTTAGAGTTTAGTGAAGCAAGTTTTTTAGTGAATGAAAATGGGACTCCAATAACAGCGGTTACGGTGACTCGCAGCGGCGGTAGTGGTGGAGAAGTTAGCGCGACAATTTCATTAACAAATGGCACGGCAATTGCAGGTCAAGATTACACGGATACCCCAATAACCGTTAACTTTAGCGAAGGAGAACTGTCTAAAACGGTTAATATTCCTATCATTAATGACTCTTTAATTGAAGTTCCTGAAACGGTTAATCTCACCTTAGCTAATCCTATCGGCGGTGCGATATTGGGAACACAGAATACCGCGACTCTCACCATTGCGAGAAGTGATGTGCCGGCATTATTAGATTTCGAGGCAGTGGAAAATTTAGAAACCGTTGGAGATGCCTATGCAGCGCAAGGCGTTTCTTTTTCTTCTAATGCATTAGGAATTATTGATACCGATGCCTTAGATGCCTTGGGAAGAGAGGATGAATTTGGCGGTAACTTTGGGACGCCACCGAGTGGAATTACTGCTTTAACTTATGGGGAAGGTTCCGAGATTGTAATGGATGTAAGCGGAGGTTTTGACAGCCAACTTTCGTTTTTCTACGCTTCACCTTTTCGGGATCATACTGTCATCATTTATTCCGGTGCCGGCGGTACTGGCAATATTTTAGCTTCTGTTCCTTTATCTCGAACCCCTGCCGGTGAATTGCCCGATGCTTACAGCACATTTAATGAAGTAACGATTCCATTTTCAGGAATTGCCAGATCCGTAACCTTTGGCGATGTGGCTAACAAATTTGTGATTGATAGCATCGAACTCGGTTAAAAAACCAAGCAAATATTCCCTACGTTGTTCAGGAGTTGAAGTAATTATCTTCTCCCTCCTGAACGGGGGATAATTACATCTGTGGGGTCAACGCCGGGAAAAATACCACGATTTTGAGGCGAAAGCGGTGATAAACCTTCATTTCCTGTAAATTCAGCGCCGGCAGCCCCTCCGCCTAATGGATCGCTTAAACCATTGAGTGAATCCATTAAGAAGGTATTTTTAAATCCCCGTTGCTCAAAACCTCTTCTTTCTTCTTCAGAGAAAGTTGGTTTCAGTCGCCGGGGTGCCGGCTGCGTTGAAGGGTTTGCCGGTACGGTTTGAACTTGAAATTGCCGACTTGTCTCTAATTCGCCGGCATGAACCGCTAAAGAAGGTAAAAAGTAGAAAGCAAATGAAAGCCATAAGTAGCGCATACAATCTAGCTCCTAAAAGCGAAAAGTTGAGCGAAGTGTTCCGATAAAAATATCACTGTTTCCGGAATCATGCTCTGGGTTTGTAATGTAAAAGAAACCCGGTGTTAGAGAAATATTATCCGTAATTCGGAAACGATAAAATGCTTCAAAATGTAGAGAAGTTGACTCATCTTCTCCCAAAATTAAGCCATTACCATTCACTAACTTAGGTGGTTGTCCAAATAAAAACGCTAATAAATCTCCCTCTCTACCAAACGGATCGGATAAGCCAAGAGAAAATAGATAAGTGGAAGTCGTTGCAGAGGCAGATGATGCGTTGGAATTTGTGAAAATTAATCCCCCCCAAGTCCCGAAAGTAATTCTAGGATTCACCCGCCATTGTAGAGTGCCGCTGACTGCATGAATCTGAGCCGGCTCATCCATAAAGCCATTGGTATCGGCAATAAAGCTGCCGGTGAAGGTATCTAGCCGGCCATCACTATTGTAAGCATTTACATACGCCAAGCCGGTGAGAACATTGGCAGCCGGTTTGAGTAACAACTGCACGCCTAAAGCACTGCGATCTGCTCCAAATACGCCCCCACCCGGCTCAGAACGATTGCTATCTCCCGTACCGTAAGCAACTTGCAAGCGCACAGGATCAGCGACTAACCAGTCAAACCCAACCCCGGCATCTAAATTACCAATTTTAAACACCGGACTAGCTTCAGTAAAGCGTGAAATCGCGCCTCTGCCGGCATCAAAATAAGGCGAGTTAGCCGTTAAAACACTACTTAAACTAAATCCCACCGGCCTGATTGTAAAAACAACCCGATCATTGAGCGCAGCAAACCGATATTCCAGCTTATCTAATTTAATTTGATTATCTAAATCAGCTTGATAAGATAGCAACGTCATATCGCTATTAAAAATGTCAGGGTTGGCAAATCCCCGATCATCAAAATTTCCCGTTGCTAATTCCAGCCGTAGCCGATCTTTGCCGGTGAAAGATGTGACAATGCCTAAGCGTGTCAACTGACTGAACACCGTATTGGCATCTCCTTTGCCAGGAGGATCGCTGCCGGCAGCGCCCGATAAGGCAAAAATCACTTCGCCACCAAAAACTGCTGTGGGAGAAAATTGCTGCACTTCTAATTGAGCAGTTCGATCTTCTAACACATCAACCCGACCGCGCAAGCCGGCTAATTCAGTGGCAAATTCTGCTTGCAGTTTTTGTAAAGCTGCCAAATCTTCCTGGGTAACATAGTCTTCCCTAGATTCGGCTGCAATCAATTCATTGATCCGCTCTAAGCAGGCATTTAAACCGGCCGCAAATTCATATCGCGTTATGGCTCGATTGCCCCGAAAAGTCCCATCTGGGTAGCCGGCAATACAACCGTAGCGCTCGATTAAGTTTTGTAGCGCCCCAAACGCCCAGTCACTTGGTTGCACATCCAGCAACTGCGATACGGAAGTTACCTGATCCATCACGCTGTCAGGCGAAACGATATCAGACTGCTCAGTTTCAATCTGACTAAGCCGGTTATCCAGTGGCGGTTCAACACTTGCTTCGCTACCTGGATCGCGACTCAGCAACCTAGTGGATGCCGGTTTACCCTTATGGGTTGATGGTAATAACCCAGAGTTCGGGTTATCTGAAAGGATGTTCGGCTGTACAGACAGTGCCGGCATTTCTCCCTCAAAACTGCCCTCCAAAGGCCGATTCGCCTCAACAGTCAGTGCTTCAGATAAACCTGTCGTTACAGACAACTGGGGGTTTGCGGCTGCCGGTGCTGCGAACAGTAACACGGCCAAACCGGGAAAGATGTACTTCATGCTGATGATCGCTCCTCACACCTAGATACCAGAAACACAGGTTAATGTTTCGCTCCTCTAAGGCACACTACCTGATTCACTGACAAATCTAGGAGATTTTTTATCACCGAAGTTCTGGTAATCTTCTAAATTTAATCGCAGGCGTCACCTAGCAATAGACTGCCACATCCCCCAGAAGGTTCATCTCTCAGCAGCGATCGCACATCAAACGTGAATGCTTCGTAAATATTTTCAATCACATCCGCTTTTTCCCGATTCGCTCTCCCAGTTTCTAGTAATTTCGGATCAACCGGCGGTTGCTTCAAGGCAAGCTGTAGTCCCGCCACTTCTGCTTGCTTGACAAAATGTATCGTTTGCATTCCACAACTATTGTTGGCACTTAAGCTGGGATCGATACAGTAGATGTTATCCTGTGCTCTTCCCCGTCCGTGAATGCCGATTAACTCACCTTGTGCGTTAAACACAGGGCCGCCGCTCATGCCTCGGCGCGTTTGGTTATTATAAAGCAAGCTATAGCCACCATCCGGCGAGGGTGGAGCGACAATTTCGCTTAAGTTGCCGGCGGAAAACTCCCGCACCCGGCGAGCGCTTTCATCTTCAGGATTGGGCCAACCGGAGATAAACACCGGCTCTCCTTCCGCTAACTGGTTGGATTTTCCAACGACGGCAACGGGATACTTGAGTTCGCTCTCAAATTTAATAATTGCCAGATCAAATCCTTTGATGGTTTCTCCTAACTTTTCGTCCTCGGTGCCGAAGGGAAGAATATTCTCGTGAGTTTTGACATCATCCACAAAATGAACTTCCCCATCACTGGTTCGCACCCCGTAAACCACATCTCGCGTCCGCACAACATGAAGTGCCGTTAAAACATAATAAGTCTGATTGCTGCGGGCAACGATCACCCCTGAGCCTGGGTTCCATTCCTGTCTGGCTTCAATATCTCCCTTTTGCAGACCTTGGGCGATCACGACCGTGGTTTGGGAAGCAACAGTATCGACCTGTTCTTTTGTCAATAGTTGAGCCGCCATCAGTGGGATCGTGATTGCCACTGCGGCGGCTGCCCCGACAAGACAGGAGGATAACCGGCCAAAGAAAATCATTTTAATAATTATGTTGGGCTGAAAATGGCGAATTCTCTATATTCATGAAAGCTTGGAGTTGGAGATATCACAGCCGGCATCTCTTCAAAGCTTGCCGATCTAAAAACGTCTGCGATGTCCTGCGCTTCCTGTTGAAGGCTCTGTGCCGGCATCTTCGCTAAAGTTGGCCATAAACTCCCCGGCATCCGCTTGATGGCCAAGCGTCTTTCTCTCACTAGACGCGCTGAAAGGGCCAGTCAAAGTCACGCAATCAAAGCAATTAACTTGTTGTTAGCAATCAGTTATTTTCTTTGTTTCGGTGACTGAGAACAAATGACCCATAAACCCTAGCGCTGATCTTCGCAACAATGAATGGTTTGACGACTTAAAAAAGTTGATTAACCAACTTGCTCAAATCTACATAATTTTGACCGCCAGACTGCTGAATTGGGGTGCCGGTGCCACTCGCACTGAATAATTTTTCTAAGACGGTATTGGGATTGTTTTCTCGCTTGAGGGTAAACAGCACGTTATTGCCATTGCAACCGCCTCTTGTGTTGTTTACCGAGCAGATAACGGGCAAACCGTTGACTCTTCCTGCCGTCAGATATAAGCCGTTCAGAGTGCCACTATTTTGAGCGATGGCGCTGTTTAACCGGCTCGTCACTTCGGCGCAGCGCTTTGCTGGCGGGAACCCTGCCTCGCTAAACTCTTCGGTTGTCCAAACGATCATGGGATCTGAGACAGTGCCATTTTTTCTAACAGCAACTGTCACATAATAGTCATCTTGCCGGCATTCAAACGCTTGTAAATTTGTTGACTGAGCAGAAGCCGGCTGAACACTTAGGAGGGGAACTTGAGCTGCAACTAAGCCGGCGAATGCTAAACGAAAAACTGATTTGATACTCATGATGCTAAATCTCCGTAATAAAAAAAACTTGATGGTACTTAACAACCTAAAAATTATCCTAAGTTTTACCGCTCAACATGGGGAGCCACGATAGAAGCTCTGTTTAAGCATTGTGAAAACGCATTGGCATTTTTGGGGTTGAACTTTGCAGAGCGGATGCATGACCCGCGTAAGCCAAGTTTAACTGAATCAGACCGTAAAACTGCTCACAGTTAAAAGCTTTAAACTTTTTTGATAAAAAGCCCGACTTTTGTTAATTTTGTATGAGCTTCAGGGCTGATCTGGGTTGCTGAGCGACCCAGATATACTGCAAGACGGAACATACAGCCGTCAAGTTTCACAGGTGTGTATTTTCTTGTTAAGCGAAGCTGACTTATACTCTCGCATCGCCGATCTGCTGTCAATTTACTTAAGGAGGGTTTCTTGAGTTTGCTAAAGGTCTTTGTTTACGGAACACTCAAGCCTGGGGAGTATAACTATCAACGCTACTGCGCCGGCAAAGTTGTAGCGGCTCAACCGGCAACTGCGTTTGGCCGGCTATTCGCCCTGCCGGTGGGATACCCGGCGATGACTGCGGGAGAGGAAACTGTTTGCGGTGTGTTGCTTTCATTTAGTGATCCGGCGGTTTTGCAAGACCTGGATCAATTAGAAGATTACGATCCTCACCGGCTGCCGGCACAAAATGAATATAACCGAGTGCAAATTGAGGTGTTTGACTTATCCGGTCAAATGCTAGATTTTGCTTGGGTTTACTTAATGACACCCGAACAGGTTGAACGCCGAGGAGGCGTACTGGTTGCTTCTGGATGCTGGAGTGCCGGTGAATCACCCGAAAACAAATATGAGACTACGGATTTTTAAGCTCATTGAAAATCTGCAATCTCACATCCAAAATCTATTCACTTTTTTTATTCGACAATTAATGCGCGAGTGATCACCGATTTTTCTGGAGTGGCTACCGGCGCTTTGGGAATTTCTACAACCGGGTTGTTGAGAGCAATCATCAAGCTGTCGTCAGATACACTGGTCTGAGGGGATTGCGCTATTTGGGGTGCAAAAGACTGCTGAGAGGGCATCATTCCCGACACCGCAGCGATGAACATAGCCGCCAGTGCTGCACCGCCCCACAAGATGGCTCGCTTTGGCCGGCGATCAATACGGGCAAAAACTTGCTCTACCGTTTCTTCAACGCTTTGCTGTGCCGCTGGCACCGGCATTTTATGCAATCCTTGGCGCAGACCTAATAGCCGGCTGTGCAACCGTTGTACCATCGGATCGTTGGCCAGCCATTCTTCAACTTGCCGGCGTTCTGCGGCTGTCACCTCGCCATCAAGGTAAGCACTCAATAATTCAAAACGGTCACGTTTTAGCGTATTCACGGCACCCATCAACTCAGCGTGATTAGCAAGTTTCCCATCCAGCGACTCCCCTTGGGGTTGCTTTCTAGAATCATCATGGAACTCAAAGTTAGGGGTCATTTTAACACCACCACCAACTCAAATTGGGGCAAAAACCCGGAGCAACGAACACAAGTTAATTTACTACCGATCATAGTGATGCCATTTGCTATCTGGGGTCATCTATCAAAGGAACGATTAAACTAGGCGCTTAAGAGCTAACCTTCCTACTTACCGTCCAGATAGTTTTGTAATTGTAATTGCAGACGCTGACGCGCTCTAGCGATTCGTGACTTTACGGTTCCCAAGGATACGCCTGTAATCTCAGCGATTTCCTCGTAAGCCATTCCTTCAATCTCTCTGAGAACTATTGTAGTACGAAAAACTTCTGGCAAGTCAGCAATTGCTTCTCGCAGCTGATCGTAAAATTCTCTAGTTGTCAGATTTTCTTCCGGTCCGGGGCTGTCGGCTGCAATTTCCCAATCCATCTCGCCGTCCTCTAGCAGCCGGGGGGCATCTAGAGAGAGTGGATCGCGCACACGTTTGCGCTTGCGTAATTCGTCGTAAAACAAGTTTGTCGCAATGCGGCTTAACCAGCCTCGAAATTTAACTGGATCGTTTAAGCGCTTAACATTACGGTATACCCGAATCCAGACTTCTTGAGCCAAATCTGCCCGATCTTGCCAATCTGGAGCCAAGTGGTATAGAACTCTTTCGACATGAGACTGATGACGGCGCAGCAGTTCAGCAAACGCAGCTCTGTCAGGGTGTAGTCCATCCTGACACCGCAGCACTAAGTCGTAGTTAGAAAGTTTCTCAGGTGGAACTGGCACTTGAAGAACCGTTGGCTCACCCGTTGACCAAGATAAAGGAAGAGAGTGACTCATGAGCAGTATTGGCTCTGTAACATTCCAGCTTTAGTGACGGTGCCATATCTAAGAAGTTCCTGCGAAAGTTACAAACACATTTAAACACGAGCGGGAAGTGTGTTTGCGTAGGTTCTCCCCAACCCAGTGTATCGACTGATTTTAGCAGCTGCCGGTGTTTTCCGCCTCACCGGCTCCCATACTCACTTAACTGCTCGAATCATCTGCCTAATGTTCTTTTTTTACCTAGGGCAGCTTCTCACAAATCATTTAGGATTGCTAGAGTCCTTTTGACATCGCTCGAAATAGATCCGCGCCACGCGATCACCCTGCCCCTGGCCCAGGCAATCCGCGAACAGTCGTGCCGCCTCCCCTAATTTTCCTTCCGAGTAAAACGCTAAAGCTTCTGCAAACAATGGCAGCGTGGCTAACTTGCCTTCTTTAAGTGCTGGCGGATCTGCATCAAACACCTCATAAACGGTTACTAATTCAGATTTTCCCTTGACTTTTACCATGTCGAGGGTGCGGATGGCGTACTGGGATGGATTTTCTAAGCGCGAGTAAGTTGACTGGGTAATTAACAGTGACACCCCATAATTTTTGGTCAATCCTTCTACACGAGAAGCTAAATTAACCGCATCGCTGATTACCGTACCATCCATGCGATTTTGTCCGCCCACCGTTCCCAGCATCAAAGTTCCAGTATTGATGCCAATTCCAATCTGAATCGGCGCATAGCCACAATTGGCGCGATTTTGATTGTATTCAACGAGGCAGTGCAGCATAGCAATTCCCGCTTTCACCGCATTATCCGCCTCCCCGCTAAACAGCGCCATAATCGCATCACCAATATATTTATCAATAAACCCGTTATTTTCATTAATAACGGGTTCCATGCGACTGAGATAAGAATTGATAAATTTGAAATTATCCTCCGGTGTCATACTTTCCGAAAGCGTAGTGAAATCGCGAATATCAGAAAATAGGACTGACATTTCTAACTGCACTTGGTCGCCCAATTCCACATCAATAATGCTTGACTTCCCTAGAAACTGAAGGAATTGATTGGGGACGAAACGCTCGTAAGCCTTGTTGAGTTGAGCCAGTCTGCTTTCATTTTCGCGGACTTCTGTATAAAGCTTAGAATTTTGAATCGAGATAGCTGCCTGTCCAGATAACACTTTTAATAGTTGCACTCTTTCTGGCGTAAAAGCTCCGGCAGTTAGATTATTTTCTAGGTAAACAATACTGACGATTCGAGATTGATTAATCAGCGGTACACATAAAATTGATTTGGGCTGATTTTTTTGGATGTAGGGGTCGTTGGTAAATTGTCCCTCTCGGACAGCATCATCTAGGACCACGCTTTCTTGAGTGCGGGACACATAATTGATGATCGCGGAGGAAAGTTCTTGACAATTATCAACTAAGATTGACTGCAAGACGGTGACAAGTTCGTCATCGATTGTCCCGATCTCACTATCGTGCGACGCTTCGCTAACAGCTTCAATTAACAGCTTTCCCTGACTCGACAAAATCAGATAACCTCTTTGCGCCCCCGCATTCTCCATCAAGATTTTCATTAAGCTAGACAGTAATTTCTCTAGCAATATTTCGCTAGAAATCGCGATTGTTGCTTTCATTACTGTAGTAATATCTAAGTTAATGCCTGAACCAGTAGTTGTTACTGATGCGGTAGTTTGAGGGTTTTTTCTTCCCGGTTGAATTGCTGCCAATAATTGGAGATATCGCTTTTCTAAATCCGTTACCTTAGCAGTAGCTCCCCATTGAGCGTAACAATAATACGCCTCAATCATGTAGGTTTGAGCAATTTTTTCTTTGCCCCAGTCCAAGTAAAATTTAGCGGCTAGTTCGTTCGCGAGAGCTTCTTCATTAATGTATTTATTTTCTTTAGATCCAGCAATGGCGCGATCGTAATGTTCAATTGCCTCGGCTTTGTTACCCAAAACCCGATGCCGTTCTGCTTCAACTAAATACCATTTATGCAGATGATTCATGGGAGCATTTTGTGCCCATTGGTGCAGAATAGTTTGATGGATTTCCACCAGGACAAGAATTTCAGATTGCTCGGTTTCTGGCTGTGTAGGGAAAAGTGCCAAGTTCGTCAGGGCTGCATAAAAATGGAAAATGGGAACAAGAACCAATCCCGATACTGCCATCAAATACTGTTTGGCTTGGGCAATATAGTCTAGGGCAGTCGTGTAATTGCCAAAGAAGTAAGCAAGCTGCAGTTTGTAGGTGTAGGCAAAAGCGAGTACACTGAGTTGATGGTCCTGATGATGCTTAGGAATCATCACCGTTTCATCGTAGGCAGTCCCTATTAGGCAATCCGACAGAATATGGGCTTGCCTCAAGTTCTTCGCTGTCTGCTGCGTTATATCCAAAAAAATCTGGGCAGAATATTGCTTCATTTGAGCCAAGGCAGCGCTGTAACTTAGTATTTCGGTTTCCCAAGTGTCTAGTTCTACCCCAGCGAAGAAATGAGAATAAAAGCAAGCGTTTATGCTGTAGCTAGCGTATAAAAAATCGCCAGTTTCGATGCCTGCCGTAAAGCCATCTTTCAGTATCGGTATCGTTGCTCTGAGAGATTCTTGGTGATGCTGAATAAAAGCCCCAAACAGAACCAGAATTACAGACTTGAATTCCCGTACATTGAACCGATCTAACAATGAGAGTGCCAATTGCCCAAAGTCATAGCCCGTTTTCACCTCTCCCAAAAAGGCACACAGCACCATACCATGAATTGCATACCCCACCGTCGATGCGGGTGCATTCCCAAATTGGAGCGATAAACTCACCATCGTGGAGCTAAGTAGGGGTAGCAAACCCGGCATTGCCTGGAAAATCGCTGTATGTAACATCCCAGACAGTTGCATAGCTGCCTGAGTCTGGGGATTTGTCGTCACAGGCAGGTCAAGCAGTTCTTCAATTTTTCTGCCCTTGAGTTGGCTGGCAAGGGTCTGTAGCGCTTTACTAATCAATGTTTCGTCAAGTTCGGTAGGTAGTTCAATCCCTAATTGCTTCAGTGCCTTTATACCCACTGCAATGGATTCTAACATCTGGCTCTGGGCTGATCGTGCGACGATTTGAACTAGATAAATTTTAATTTTGTCTAAAATCGTCTGAGCTTCTTGCAAAACTTGTGCTGCCATCTGCTCCATGCCTTCAAGATCAGCATTCAAATAGGCGGTTTCGGCAGCAGCAACGTAGAGATTTAGGGTCAATTCATATTGAGTTTGCCAGCAGTTGGCACTCAAGAGTTCAATCCCTATTTGCAGATAGATATTTGCCGCCGCGTAGGCGGTAGAACTTCTGGCTTTCTGTCCGGCTTTTAAGTTAAGTTGGGCTAAGGCTTCTCGTTTGCTTAATTGATTGATTAACTCAATTCCTAGATTTAAGTTACCCACAATATCAAACAGTTTTTCCTCCCTTTCTATCTCCGAAGAATTTTTTAGCAGTAACTGTCCCATTTTGAGATGAGTGGCTTGTTTTTGTTTGTTGGGAATCAATGAATAAGCCGCTTGCTGGACGCGATCGTGCAGGAACTTATAAGTTGGATTAGCAACAGACCCAGTAGGGGATTGAGAATCTGTTTGAATAAATTTATAACCTTCTGTAATCAGTAAAATCAGTCCTTCTTGCAAGGCTTTCCATAGTGCTGATGCCGTTTGTTCTGGTAATTCTTCGCTGACTATTGCCAATGTATCTAAATCGAACTGCGCCCCAATACAAGCCGCCAACTTGAGAACATTCTGAGTTTTTACAGGCAACTTCTGCAATTGCCCCGTCATAAACTCCACCACATCATTGGCGTGGGCAAATTTAGCTTGAGCAATATCGCACTGCCAATGCCTTAAATTCCAGTCAAAAATAATTTTACCATCTTCATGCAACGCCTTGAGGAATTGAGTCGAGAAAAAGGGATTTCCTTTAGTTTTTTGATAAACCAATTCTGTCAATGGTTGAGCTAAAGATAAACTACAAATCAGCGTATCTGCTACCAACTGATTCATATCTTCTTGGCTCAACGGTTGCAGCGTCATCGTATTCACTACTGCTCTGGACTTAACAATCTCATCTACCGTCAACATAAACGGATGAGATTGTGACACCTCATTATCCCGATAAGCACCCAACACCAACAGATGCCCCGTATCCTGCATCAATAGTTGTAGCAATTTCAGCGATGCCGAATCCGCCCACTGCAAATCGTCCAAAAATATCACTAAGGGATGTTCGACGGTGGTAAATACTTGTACAAATCTCTGCATCAGCAGATTAAAGCGATTTTGAGCAGCACTCCCTGACAGTTCTAGTGCTAAAGGTTGAGCGCCAATAATGCGTTCTAGCTCAGGAATCACCTCAATCAGCACTTGCCCACTATCGCCTACTGCTGTCAGAATCTGGGTTTTCCATGTTTGTAAAAAAGCATCCGATTCTGATAATAATTGCCCCATCAATTCCCGAAATGCTTGCACAAATGCACTGAAGGGAATATTGCGCTGGAATTGGTCGTATTTGCCCTTAATAAAATAGCCCCATTGTCTGGCGATTGGCTTGTGAACTTCGTTCACTACTGCGGTTTTGCCAATGCCAGAGAAGCCAGCCACCAGCATCATTTCGGCGTTACCTGTATTAACTCGTTCAAAGGCAGCTAATAGATTAAAAACTTCAGTTTCCCTGCCGTAGAGTTTTTCGGGAATCAGGAAACGGTCTGTAATATCTCGCATTCCCAAGGCAAAATGCTCAATGTTATTGATTTTTTGTAATTTAACCAGACACATTTCTAGATCGTGCTTTAGTCCCAAGGCAGTTTGATAGCGATTTTCTGCATTTTTTGCCATTAATTTACTGACAATTTGAGATACAATTAGGGGAATTTTTGGATCTATTTGGTGCGGAGCAACTGGCTGTCTGGCAATGTGGCAGTGAACCAACTCTAAAGCATCTTCTGTGTCAAAAGGAAGTTGTCCTGTCAGCAACTCGTAGAAGGTGACACCGAGCGAGTAAAAGTCAGTCCGGTAATCGAGCGTGCGATTCATCCTGCCGGTTTGTTCCGGGGAGATGTAAGCGAGGGTGCCTTCTAAAAGGTTGGGGTTTTTTAGGGTTGGCGTTTCTCGCGTTAGCTGAGTAGAAATGCCAAAGTCTATAATTTTTAGCTCGACCGTCGCTGGATTGAATACTATATTAGAAGGGTTAATATCTTTGTGGATAATATTAGCGCTGTGAATTTGCCCTAAAGTTTCGGTGGTAGCGATCGCAATTTCCAAAAATTCCTCTAGGGAAAATGAGCGATGCTGGCTGTAAATTCTCAAAGATTCGCCGCCAAAATCCTCCAAGAACATCACGAGAGTATTTTGATATTTCTGCAATCCATAAACTTTAACGACACCCGGCAGATTTAGAGATTTCGTAATTTGATATTCGGTACGGTAGCGGGTTAATTCTTGAGGTGTGGGGTAATCTTGTTTTAGAACCTTGAGGATGATAGCTTGATTATCTGACTCTCTAATAGCTCGATAAGCCAGGGAGTTTGCACTTTCGTAAATTTGAGCTTGAACTGCGATTCCGGGAAGAGTAAGCATATTTAGATTAAGAAAAATTAAGAGGATAACTGAAGCTGAATCTTTCTGAGAGTAGATACTGTTTTAGTAAAGCATAGCTCATTCATCACCGGCTGGTTGGGAATAATACGATGAGTGTAATGCCTATAAATCTCGTGTTGTTGCTCATCGGATGTAAAAAACTGAAGGATTTCGCTATGGCTCAATTGGTTGAGTTCTGCATAAAAGCCACTGGGATCAGAGGAGTGTTTTGTGCCTCATCAGCATCTGAACCCAGTCTCAAAAGCAAAATCGGGAGCCTTCAGGGTCGCGCTGTTTCAAGGGATAGTCAAGTATCTGTCGAAGTGCCTCACCTCGGCTCTCTTGATTTGCAGCTATTAGGAGTTGAAGTTGTTCCGCAGTTAGAGATATCTCTAATTTTTAGTGTTCAATTTTTCAACATTTCCTGACTTATCTAGTAAATCGGCCCATCCCTCTCCCATCTCCTTCAACTACTGCTCAATGCCAGAGGTGATAGTGTAGAGTGACGGTTTTCCACCGATTCAGTGTTGAAAAAGACAGCCCCAGCTTAGCTGCCAACCGCTTGGAGTTTTACAAAGCCCGACATCTCATTGATAACTTCTTTGCCAAACTCAAGCAGTACCGCGCAATTGCAACACGTTACGCTCAGTGAGCCAAGAACTTTTTCGATGCAATTTATTTGGCTGCTACTGTTATCCGGCTCAATTAACGACACGCCCTAGAGCATTGCTATGTTCACTCTGCTCTTTAGTTCAAACCCTGGCATAGTCAATCATTAGGGGAACCTTAGCAGTTTTGTTCACACGCTCCAATACTCACCCAACTGCTCGAACCATCGCCCCAATGCTCTTTCTTCCAAATCGGCGCGTTGTGTTTAAGCGTATCTATCGCATACCGGCACGCCTCAAACGCTTCTGAACGATGAGGAGAACCAACTGCCACCAAAACGCTGATTTCCCCAATTTCTAGCCGGCCAGTGCGATGGTGAATTACCACGCGATTCACATCTGGCCAGGTTTTGCGGATCTCGGCAGCGATTTGCTGGAACACCCGCACTGCCATCGGTTCATACGCCTGATATTCCAAGGCAACCACCGGCTTGCCATCGGTTTTGTTGCGAACCATGCCACTCATCACCACCACCGCCCCATTACCCGGATCGTCTGCCAAGGCGTAGACTTCTTCCAGGGATAGGGGCGCAAATGTGATGGCAAAGCTATCCCCAGGGTGGGGTTGAATGGGTGTATTCAGGGAAAGTGTGGTTCCAAGATTCATCGCATTGATCTGGTTAAGGGCTAGTGGATCTATTTTGCTGGATTAATGCCTAAATGACTGCAATTGATAACGCTTTCCCTTTGCAATTCCTTGATATTGCCGGCCTTAAGCTTTCCCACCACCCATTAGGTACAGCAACGCCATGCGAACCGCAACACCACTCGTTACCTGTTGGGAAATTAAGCTAAATTCAGGGTCATCCATTAAATCAGAAGAGATTTCAACCCCCCGATTAACCGGCCCTGGATGTAAGACTTTGACATTGGGTTTGCACAGTTTCAAGCGTTCACGAGTAATGCCAAACCGTTGATGATACTCCCGCAAACTCGGCAATAAATTTTGATCCATCCGCTCTTTTTGTAGGCGTAATGTCATCACAAAATCGGCATCTTGTAAAGCCGGCTCTACTGTCCAATGCAGAAAAAGCTTACCGACTCTATCTGTGCCGAAATCCGCAAATAGCTGAGGCAAAAGGGTTGGAGGGCCGGCAAGATGCACCTCAGCGCCGGTTGCCGTTAAACTCCAAATATTGGATCGCGCCACTCGTGAGTGCAAAATATCGCCGACAATCGCAATTTTTTTGCCGGCAAGCAGTTCTAAATGAGGCCGCTGAGGATCTAATAAAGAACAAATCGTGAACAAATCCAGCAACCCTTGTGAGGGATGTTCATGCTGCCCATCGCCGGCATTGAGAACGCCAACCCGTGTTCCCAAGCGATCCATCTCATCAGCAATTGCTTGGGGAACACCGGCTTGTTTATGACGAATCACCATCATGTCACAGCCCATCGCCAGATACGTCTTCGCCGTATCCAAAATTGTCTCCCCTTTCGTTAAGGAAGACGTGCCAGGGGCAAAATTCAGCGTATCAGCCGATAGCCGCTTTGCTGCCAGTTCAAAGCTGCTGCGAGTTCGGGTGGACGGTTCAAAAAATAAATTTGCCACCAATTGACCCTGCAAAGTCGGCACTTTTTTCAAGCGTCGAGAGAGGACTTCCTGAAAACTCGCAGCCGTTTGCAAGACAGTATTGTATTCCTCTGAAACAAAATCAGCCAGAGAAAGAATGTGCCGGCGCGTCCAAGTTGTTGTAGCCATGCAAAAAGAGAGATGAAGGAAAAGAGAAAATGGAAAGGTGACAAGCGAGAATTCTTGCGCTTTCCTTTCTCTTTTTACTGGGTTGTGTCAGGGCTGTAAATGGAGGATATTCAGAGATACCCAAATCAGCGATAGGAAAATCATAAACCTAACGGCATCTAATAATGTAGTTAGCAAAGGGCCGCTGATCAACGCGGGGTCTAGCTTTAAGCGCTTGAGTCCCATTGGCAGAATGGTTCCTAACGTAACTGCAACAAAGACATTAATCGCCATCACTAAGCCGGCAACAAATCCTACCCACCGCGACTGAGGGGAAGTCCAAATCAGGGAAAGCAAGATCAGGGTTGTTCCTAAAGTGAACGCTGTCCCCAGGCCGGCTAAAATTTATTTGCGGAGAATTTGCACAGTATCCATTGGGCTGACTTCTCCCACACCGAGTCCGCGAATGGTGACGGTTAAGGTATCCGACCGGCAGTGCCCTCTGCATAGCCGAGAAGGGTTGAAGTTGCCTGTCGCTGTGGCGGCGAAAGTTGTTGCACCAGCCGCTTAACAACACCTGCCGACAGTTCATCAAATAAGGCTGCCCGGTCATCGGGACTCATTGCTTCGACAATCTGACACACTTGTACAGCGTGCAGCGAACCAATTAACTGTTCCTGCACTTCTGCCGGCAGATATTCAAAAACATCAATTGCCTGCGATTTGTTCAGCAAGCGAAACGAAATTGCCCGACGTTCTGGAGACAGTTCTACAATGTAATCTCCCACATCCACAGCCGGCAGTTGATTCAACTGGAATTTCAACAGATTTAAGTCGGCAATATTGGAAATAGAAATAGGCGCTTCTTGAGTGACCATAAAACCTCCGATATCTTCCCCGCGCTGGGAGACATGGCCACCCAGCCTAGTGGAGTTTAATACTGTCAGTGGATGGACTTCGGTCCATAAAATACGCAAAATTCAACATCGGTTTCGTCAGAAGGAAACCGCTAAAATCTATGCTAACTGTCTAGGGATTCAAACACAATCCGCTGTAGCACTTAAATAACAGCTCGAAGAATCGCTCATTTTTAACTGAGGCACCCATGAACACTACCCAAAAATATCTGACTGTCCTGATCTCCGGCCTGCTTTTAGTCGGTTTGGGTAGCTGCACCCCTCCCCCCAGCAACCTTGGCAGTAACAATTCCTTGCCGAATCCCACTCCGTCAAATACAGTTAGTCCCACAGCAAAACCATCCCCAGATGAATCTGAGGGCCAAACTTTAACCGGCAGCCAGCCTTTCAATACCTCGTCTCAAAATACTGTGAGCGTGACGGTTTATGAAGCCGATAGTCAATGTGAGACGGTACTTCCTAAAAAAGTTGCGGTGCCGGCAGATAAACAACTGGAAGCTGCGGTTGGAAAGGTACTGGAAAAGTATGATACCGGCGATTTTGATTTAGCCGGTTATCGCGTTAATGTTGAACCGGCAACGGGTGAGGCGACGGTCGATTTTCGCGTTGCGCCTGATTCTAAACGCAAGCTTGTTTCTTTATCAAGTTGCGAACAATTTGCCTTATTCAGCAGTTTGAATAAAACCTTAACCAGTAACCCAGACTGGAAAATCAAAACCGTTCGTTTCACTGAACAAGGCAAAGAAATTCTGCTTTAAAGTCTAGAAACAGCCTGACAGTCAGCAACATACCACCGCCAAGGCAATTCAGCGCCGGCAGTGATACCGATGCGGGTTGTTTGCACAAAGCTAATTGCCCTAGATTCCCGATCTTGCTGAAACTTAGGGCTACGATGCTCTAACCATAGGGGTTGGCCGGCACGTAGCTCTAAAGCGGTTAAACTCAGGTCAATTTGCAGCGCTAGGCAAAGTTTACCAGGGCCGGCGGCAAGGCGATTGGGTTTTGTGATTTGGCGCGCGTCAATCCAAGGCGGCATCGTTTCTAGCAGTAAGGCGCGAACCAGCACAGCGCTGGGGACGCCGTCGAGATCGGTGACAATGTTGAAGCAGTGATAAATTCCGTAGATTAAATAGACATAGCTCATGCCTGCCGGCCCAAACATCACCTGATTGCGCGGGGTGCGTCGCCGATAGGCATGACAGGCCGGATCTCCCGGTCCGTAGGCTTCGGTTTCTACAATCATCCCGCGAATTGTTTGCCCGTCGGCCAACTGCCGCACCAGGGTGCAACCCAGTAAGTCTGGTGCCACTTCTGTAGATGGACGCGCCAACCACGAAGGTTCTACGATCCGCTCGGACTGCGTTACATTCATAGTAATTTGTACCTGAAGGGTTCGGGTCTTGTCTAAATTGCCAGACTTTTTCTCTCGACAGAGTTTGAGCGAATTTTTGGACAAGTACCTAGAATTTCTCTGGGCAATTGAAACAGACGAATTTGGGACAAAACATGGATGTCAAGTTAATTCTGCTGGTATTGACGGGTGTGTTTATCGTGGCAACGCTGTTTTTTGGCACGAAAAACGGATTCTATGATACAGATAACTACCACGGGAATGGCTCTGCCCATTGAAGCATAAGCTGATTTATCTCTTAGAGCTAACCAAACACCTCATTAGGGGTGTTTTTTCATGCCTGGGATAGAGCGGACATCTAATCTCATGTCACCTTGCACCCACTTACTCTATTGTGGCAAACGCAATCATCTTGCCGGCATGAGATCACTCGCTACTTTGGCATCCTCTTCCCAAAAGCCGATCACTCCTGCCGGTTTTGTAAACTAAAGTAAAGGGGCACTCATAATTTTTGACAAAAATGGATATTTACCAGATCGAAGCCGGCCTCAAGAGTTCTGATTCTCAAGCCCGGATGAGGGCACTCACAGCATTGAGAAGCTATGAATCGGAGGTGGCGGTTCCCCTGCTGAAAACCAAATTGCGAGATCCAGAATTTTTGGTGCGTTCGTTTGTGGCGATGGGATTAGGGCGCAAACAAACACCAGAAGCCTTTGACGCTTTAATCGATCTGGTAAAACACGATAACGATTACAATGTGCGCGCTGAAGCCGCGAACTCTCTATCTCTGTATGGGGAAGCTGCTGTTCCGCATCTGCTGCAAGTGTTTCGGGCAAACCGGCACTGGCTGATTCGCCGTAGTATTTTGGCTGCTTTTATCGAAATGTCCTACCCCGATATTTTGTTAGAAGTGTGTATCGAAGCGCTGGCAGACTCAGATTTGACGGTGCAGGAAGGGGCGGTTGATGGATTTGGATCGCTTGCCGGCAAGACGGAACAAGCGGAAGCATTGCAACAACTGCTGAGATTAGTTAGCTCAGATGAGTGGCGCATTCGCGTGCGAGTGGCTAGGGTTTTGAGAAGATTTGACGATGCAGATGCCAGGGATGCCCTAAGCCGGTTGAGAGAGGATGAGGATCATCGGGTTGTGGCAGCAGTGCTAGAAGGGTTGCTTTAGGAGTTTGCAGCTTACCGGCTCATTAACAGCAAGCTACCCAGCGTTAGAACTGTGACAATCAGCGCCAGCCAGATAAATCGATTGTCTTTTGTATTGACTTGGCTCAGATCGACCGGCTCTACTTCGGCTTTTGGGCGTTGAGATTTGGAACTTTTAGCCGGGGGAATGCTGGTTTGGCGAGCGGTTGCCTCACTTTCATCCAAGGCAGTTAAGTCGGGGATTTGAACTAGCCATTCCGGACGGGTGTTTAGTTTCGGCGCTTCCAAAATGTAAAGCAACCGGCGTCCTTGTTGGCGGGTGTCTAGATGCGGGTGGCGGGTTAGCTGGTTGCAGAGGGCGATCGCTTCTGCACGTTGACCGGCTGCTTCGTAGGCTGTGACTAGCCAAATCTGCACGTCTCCCCCTAAGCTGGAGTTACGCTCTACTAGGGCACTGGCTTTTTGTAAATGCTGCACGGATTGGCGATACTGGCCGCTCTCAAAGGCAATTTTGCCGGCTTCATATTCAGTTTTGACAAGCTCTAAAGTTTCGGAATTCATCGCAGATTTGGTGAATTGTTGGTTGATCTTAAAGGCCTTGTTAAAAATTGAAGTTTTATGGCTAAGGAATCGGTAAATTTTTTATTATAAGCTGTGTCTGGTTATTTGGATGTTTTTTTTAACGCTACTTTATTTTAACTCAAAATAGGTGTTTCAATTGAAATTTAATTGAATTAACTATAGAAAAAATTTATGGTTAAAGCTGAAAATTTTTAAACTCAACTTAGATTAATAACTTCAAAAAAGCAAAGATAATTTATAATAACAGAATAAAAAATCTAGCTAAAAGAAGACAAGCATCAACGGAGAAATAAAGTCTGTGAGCGACTTATTAAAAGGGGTGAATTTATATCTAGTTGGGATGATGGGTGCCGGCAAAACAACGGTGGGGCGCATCTTGGCTAAGCAGCTCGGCTATCGCTTTGTAGATACGGATGAGTTAGTTGAGCAGGTGGCCGGCCAATCAATTGCAGAGATGTTTGAGACGGAGGGGGAAGAAACGTTTCGGCAGACGGAAACCAAAGTTTTGGGGGAAGTGGCGGCTTATAAAAAGTTAGTCATCTCCACTGGCGGCGGAATTGTGCTGCGGCAGCAAAACTGGAGTTACTTGCATTACGGCATTGTGCTATGGCTAGATGTGCCGGTGGAACAACTTTATGAGCGTTTGCGCCAGGATACCAGCCGGCCTTTGTTAAGAGATCCTGACCCTTTGGCAAAGCTGCACAGCCTTTACGAGAGCCGACAACGCCTGTACGCGCAAGCGGATGTGCACGTCATCACGGGTGCCGGTGAGACGCCACAACAACTTGCGCCGCGAGTGCTTGAGGAAATTCGCAAAGTTCTCAAATCAGACGTTGCTAGTGCGGCTGAGTCAAATTAATCAGCAACAAATTGCACCATCAAGAGATTGTTGAGCCGCACCCTCTGCCGATAAACTGCAATTCAATCCTGTTTGCATAATTCTTACCCCATGCTCACCGAACACGAATACTTTCAGCAAACTGAAGCCACGCGGGTGCGAGTGCTGAGTGAAGCACTGCCTTACATCCAGCAGTTTGCCGGTCGCACGGTTGTTGTCAAATATGGCGGCGCGGCGATGAAAGATAGCACGCTCAAAGACAAAGTCATCCGCGATATCGTTTTTCTGTCCTGTGTTGGCATACGACCTGTTGTGGTTCACGGCGGTGGCCCGGAGATTAACAGCTGGTTAGATAAACTAGGCATTGAGCCGCAATTTAAGAACGGTTTGCGCGTGACTGACTCTGCCACGATGGATGTCGTGGAGATGGTTTTAGTCGGTCGGGTCAATAAAGAACTGGTTTCTCTGATTAACCGTGCCGGCGGACAGGCCGTGGGACTGTGCGGCAAAGATGGTAACTTGTTCAATGCACGTCCTGAAGGTCAAGAAGGCATTGGCTTTGTTGGCGAAGTAACCAGTGTGAGAATCAATCTTTTAGAATCGTTGGTTAACGGCGGTTATATTCCAGTTGTCTCCAGTGTGGCGGCGGATTTAGAGGGTCAAGCTTATAATATCAACGCGGATACGGTTGCCGGTGAACTCGCGGCTGCTTTGGGTGCAGAAAAATTAATTTTACTGACCGATACTGCCGGCATCTTGAAGGATTATAAAGACCCATCAACGTTAATTCCCAAGTTGAGTATTCAAGACGCACGAGATTTGATCGATACTGGTGTAGTCGCCGGCGGGATGATTCCCAAGGTAAAATGTTGTGTGCGTTCACTTGCCCAAGGCGTTAAAGCCGCTCATATTATCGATGGTCGCCTTCCCCACGCCTTGCTGTTAGAAATCTTTACTGACACTGGGATCGGTTCGATGATGGTGGGATCTGAGTTTACCACTTAAGTTGCCAGTGCCGGTGATGTCGCTAGCTGGCGGAATCGCGCCGGCACTGCTATCGTTATTTTGTTTTTTTCCTGTTGGGAAGCCGGAACAATGGTTGCACTAGCGGCGTGCCGGTTTTAATTTTCTTTAAACTATCTAAGAACACTCCCCATTCTGCCCTATAGTACCGAAGGCTCGTCAAACTGCCGAGCTTATGCGGGCAGATGTTCAGACTGGAGTTTTAAATCAAATGAGCATTCCTTTAATTTTAGATATTGCTGTCGGTTTAATTTTTATTTACTTAATATTAAGCCTGCTCGCTTCCGAAATTCAAGAACTGATCACTACCTTGTTACAGTGGAGAGCTGAACATTTAAAAAAATCAATAGAAGTGTTAATTGCAGGCGGCAATGATGACAGTGCCAATGCTCAAAAAGCTCGAATTCTTGCCAATTCACTTTACGATTATCCTTTGCTGAGAAACCTTAATCAAGAAGCAAAAGGACGGCTGGCAAAAGCATTCCGCCGGATTAGTGACGGGGTCATTAAGCTCGGTCGCCAAATGCTGCCAAAAGATAAAAATGTTTTTGGGAAGAAAGATAGCGGCCCCTCTTACATCCCTGCAGAATCCTTCGCCCGGACGCTCATTGATGCTTTGAAAATTAAACCCCTAGCTCATATATTAAGTATTTCCAGAGTTCAGAAATTTAAACAAGATCGATTGCTGGAAAAAATCGTCGCCGTTGTCACGGAAGCAGACATTTCTGAAGACAAGAAAACCATCTTTGAAAAAGAGCTGAATAAGTTCGATCAAAGCCTTGAGGAAATTGTCGCTGATCTCAGATCGGCAACAACCACTTTGGAAATGAGCATTGAAAGAATGTCTGATAAGCTGGATACCTGGATTGGCAATTGCGAGATAGGGTTGCCGGCAGATGATCCATCCAGCCAGATGTTTGTGAGCCGGCTTAAATTATTGAAGCAAGATATTTTTGGTGAAAATGAAAGAAGAGTCTTGCTGGGAACGCTGAAACCCAAATTGGAAGAAGTGATGCAAGTCATTGCCAGAAGTCCTGAGCTTTATTCGGAATTTGAAAAAGCAGTTAACGATAAAGAGAGTGATACCTACAGAGAAATTTCAACATTAATCGATACTTTACCTGATTCTCTTAAAGCGAGTATGGTTGAACTCACCAACCGCGTAAAAAGTGGGAGTGCCAGCATTGAGGATGATATTACTCAACTGCAAATTCAAGTTGAAACTTGGTTTGATCGCTCACTGGATCGAGCGTCTGGGGTTTATAAACGCAATGCTAAAGGCGTGGCAATTTTAATTGGTTTAGTTGTTGCGGTCATTGCTAATACCGATACATTTCATATCGTCGAGAGTTTATCAAGAAATTCTGTTTTGCGAGCAACAATCACTCAAAATGCTGAGCAGGTAGTGACTCGAAACCCAAAGGGAGCAGCCGGTTTAACCAAGCTTAAAACAGAAATGAGAGAGGCGCTTGCGGATGTTTCTATCCCCATTGGTTGGAGTAAAGCGAATCAGGAACAGCAATTTAGTCAAAAAGAAGACTGGAAGATTCCTTATCTCAAGCAAATTGTAGGTTGGATCGTGAGCGGCTTGGCGATTTCTATGGGTTCCTCCTTTTGGTTTGGTTTGCTGAACAAAATTGTGAATGTCCGCAATACCGGCAAATCCGACTTCCCTAAACATGAGCAGCAAATTGTACCTGAAGTAAGGGAGTAGCCATTAAGAACAAAGTGAAAAGGGTTAGGAGTGCCGGTGTCAGATTTCCGCTTCTAAACTTCAACCAGCAGAGGGTTAAATTTGGATAAAAATTGTCACAGGGGAGCCTGGATTCTCTCCTAATGCTTCCCCTGTGGAAATCATAACTTTTTTTCTATCGCGCGATAGATTTATAACCTAATAAGCTACATATTAAGACTGAAAATTCTCCCGGCATTCGGCTGCTGAGAAGAGCCAATAGGAACTTCTCAAGACATAACCTGACAAAGAACATCTTAATGCGTGATCTAGCTCACAGTAAATCCCTTAGATTTCTCGATAAAGTGAATATAAGTTAGGCAGTTAAGAGGCATTCTTTGGTCTGGCAACAGCTCTTTTAGGTAAAACAACGGTAGAAGCCGAAGACGTAGCTGTGAGTGCAGGCAGAACGAAATCCGCTCGCAAATTGCTGTAACTGGCCGATTACATATCAGAGGACAACCCTCAAGAGGATAGCTTACCTCATTGGCAAGTGTGATTCTGTTTGAGGCAAGTGCCCAACAGGTTCGTCCTCAAATGATAAATATTCTAAAGTAATTGTAAAGACCGGAGCAAGTTTAGTAAAAAATTGCAAAATAGTAATAATTTTTAAGGCATCTGAAAGGTGAGTTCTGAATTGTGGTCGCTGGCTTTTGCTGTGTATCAATCTAACGATGGGGGTTCGGGGAATGGACGAGTTAACTAAACATCTAGAGGAACGCAATGCGGAACTGGAGAAAAAGGTTGCTGAATTGAGCCGGCAAGTTCAGCATAAAGACTTGCGCCTTAAAGAAGCCATGACACAAATGAAGCAGATGCAGGAGCATTTGGTTCAGATGGAAAAAATGTCGATGTTGGGTCAGATGGTTGCCGGTATTTCTCATGAAATTAATAACCCGATTAACTTTATTTACGGGAATTTACCGTATGTAGAGGAGCATATAGAAGCGCTGTTAAAGGTGATAGAGGTTTACCAGTCGGCTTATGAAATAAAGGCTGCGGTTGAGGATGTACTTTCAGAAGTGGAGCTAGATTATGTTCTAGAAGATTTGCCGCGCATTGTTGAGTCGATGAAGCTGGGGGCGGAAAGAATTAGAGAACTGGTTCTCAACTTACGAAATTTCTATCGCCTCGATGAATGCCAGATGAAAGAAGCGGATATAAATGCCGGCATTGAAAGTACGCTGGTAATGCTGCACAACCGTTATAAGCAGAAAATTGAAATTGTGCGGCAATACGGCGAACTGCCGCCGGTGGAGTGCCATATTAACCAGTTAAGTCAGGTGTTTATGAATCTTCTGAGCAATGCGATTGATGCGTTGCTGGCAAAAGAAGCAAAAAATGGTCAGTCAGAGGAAGAAACGGCAGCCGGCGCTTCTAGCAAAAAGCAAATTGCAATTGCTACGCAACTGGTGGGCGCAGACCGAATTTCAATCAGTATTTCTGATAATGGGCTTGGGATTAATCCAGAAGTGAAAACGCGTGTATTTGAGCCGTTTTTTACAACGAAACCGATAGGCGTTGGCACGGGATTAGGATTATCTATTTCCCATCAAATTGTCACGGAAACTCACGGCGGCAAAATTTACTGTTTTTCAACATTGGGTGAAGGCACAACTTTTATGGTAGAGCTGCCGGTGTGCCAGTCTAACAGACGTGAGGCTGAAGAACTGTCATTAATAATGAATGAGCCGGCGAAGACTTTTAAAAGATGAAAATAACTTGCAGATTTAAGGTTGATTCTTGTCGGGTAATTTCTATGTTACGGATGAATTCTCGGAAGTAGAACCGGCGCTCTGATTCTGATAGATCTAGCCAAAATTGCGGGATAGAAACTGCTTGGGCAATCTCACGTAGATTCACGGGCGGCAGTTGAGCGAGCCGGCTTTGCAGTTCGGAAATTTCTGTACGGAGTTTGTAGGCACGTAATTCTGCGGTTTCTGTGTCGAGAATGCCGGCGGCGGTGAGGTTGGGAAGTTGAGAAAGGATGTCTTGTTTAGTTGCAATTGTGCCGGTAATTCCACTTTTGATTTTATCCATATCTGGCATATTGATGCCGGCAACTGCACGAGGTAAATCCCGACAAATTCCCTCAATCGTTTGCTCTAAAACTTGCTCGTAAGGAATTGCTTTACATTTGGGTTGTTTAGGGCAGCCGATGGGGCGCAGATAGAGATATTCCTGATCTTTGCGAAAGGTGGTAACGCGAGATACTGTCATTGATGAGTGGCATTCGCTGCACATAACCAAGCCGGAGAGGGAACGCGGCGCACTGGCGGTACGGGGAGGCATTCGCCGGTTGCGGCGCAAAATTCGCTCGACTTGGGCGGCTTCTTCCCGCGAAATAATTGGGACGTGGGTGTTAGAAATAACTTCGCCATTTTGATATTTTAAATCACCTCGATAAACGGGATTGGTTAGCCACTGCCGGCCTGTAGAAACCGAGATTTTTTTACCGTGCTTTTGCTCTAAATAGCGCACAGCCCCGCGCAAAGAACCGTAGAGAAGAAACTGTTCAAAAAAGTCTTTAACCACCGGCGCAGCACTGCGATCAAGGGCGTAGCGATCCTTGCCTCTGCGGTATCCGTAGGGGGCTTTTCCGGGAGGCGGTAAGGCTTTAATACGATTGCGGGCGTGTCCTTGACGAATGCGCCGGCTGCGCTGATTTTGCTGGATTTCATTCAGCAGTTGGAGTAAGCCTGCTTTTTTAAGTTCTAAGTCCTGAGTTTGTATTTCTGAGTTTGTAGCAATCAGTTTGATGCCCAAAGATTCAATTGCAGCTAGGTGAACGCATACATCCTGCACTGAATCGCCCAATTCTTCTAAACGGCGAATTAATAAATAGTTAGGGGGTTCGGTTTGGCAATCTTGTAAAAGTTGTTGGAGTTGTGCCCGTTCGCCTAAGTCTTGATAAACGCGATCCACTTCCCAACCCCAGATAAAACGATCAGGTGCCGGTTCTAGTAAAGGATCGCTGTAGGAATAAGCAATGATTTTCATTGCAAAATTAATTGGCCCAATCGCTTCAAAATGCTCAGGACGTTGTAGAAATCTTCATTCCCTCGTCGAAGCGTGAATTCATAGGAATAGGCATATTGTGGCGTGCCTTGTTTAGACAATTTTAAGAAAATAAAATTACTGCCATTTGTGATAAATCCAAAAGTCGATTTTTCTGTGGCGGGGTTAGCCAGCATATAAGCTAATGCTTGGGGCATTGCCGGTTCAAGGGATAAGCCACCTCGTTTAGATTCGATGACGAGTACCCACAATTGATTTCGCAAGACTAAAACATCTATGCGTCCCTGAACAACTTCGTCTTCATCCTCAATAGAGATTTGCACCGGCACTTCTACTTCGACTTTAAAGGGAGGTTGGTAAAAGCCGGCTAGATCCAGCAGCGGCGATAGCACCACCATTTGTACCAGGCTTTCTATCATGGGGCGACTCTGAGTTAAGTGCAAATAATTGCTCTTAACTCTATCTAAAGTTTGTTTTTCTATATTAGAAAGTTCCACTAAGTTCGTTGACCATTCTGTAAAAAATTGGTCATTAGAAGTGCGTTGTAAATTGAACTTTTCTTGCAAATATTCTAGAGAAAGATTAGTAGCTGGAATTGCTTGAACCATAACATTATTAAAATCTGAGGTTTTTGAGTTATTATTTATTATCTCATGCCGGCACCGCTCACTCGCTCAGCTCAATTATGTTACCATCTGGATCTTGAGTAAATAAAGCAGCGCGACCTGATGCACTCATTTGTATGGAGCATCCATGAGCGATTAACATCTCTTTCGCAGCTTCTAAATTAGCAACTGAGAAAGCGATATGTCGATTGCGTCCCAATTTTTCAGAATTGATGTGAGCTGAGGGAATATCTGAAGCAACCATCAGATGAATTTGGAAGTTTCCAATTTGATACCAAGCACCGGGAAATTTTAGCACTCGTTCTACTTTTGGCAATCCTAGAACTTTTCCATAAAAATGCTCAGCTTGTTCAAGTTCGGAAACAATTATGGCGGCGTGAAGACATTGAGTGATTTCCATCGTTAATTGAGTTGGTAAGGGCATAAGATAGTGCAATAGCAATCGTAACGCTGATCTAACTCATGCAACCACTTTCCTTGAATCTAAATTTGTTGAATTCTGAGCCGGCAAAAGTTGTTTGGTTTCAGCAGATGTTGCATTCATTAGGGATTAGTCCCGGTTCAGCTTGGCCGGATAAATTTGGCCAATCTCTACACCAGTGGTTGAGCGAACTTAACTATTCTCCCATTAAAACACTGAGTTTGTTCTCCGGCGGCGGCGGACTCGATATCGCTTTTCACGATGCCGGTTTTGATATTATTCAAATGGTGGAACTTGAAGCTAAATATGTGCAAACTTTGGTAAAAAACTCGCAGCCAGGGAAAATATTAGAAAACGCTCAAACCCTCTGTGTCGATATCAGAGAATTTTTTCCCCATTCCCATTTAAAAGTAGATTTTATTATTGGAGGGCCACCCTGTCAAACGTTTTCAGCAGCAGGACGTAGAGCTGCTGGAGTTTTGGGAACAAGTGATGCCAGAGGAACCCTATTTCAAGAATATGTCCGCTTACTCAATATATTACAACCTAAAGGGTTTTTATTTGAAAATGTTTATGGGATAATAAGCGCTCAGAATGGCAAGCCTTGGAAACAGATTCAAGAGGCTTTTAAGGATGCCGGCTACACGATTTATTATCGCATACTCGATGCTGCTGATTATGGAGTGCCCCAGCATCGAGAGCGTTTATTTATTGTGGGATTGAAAGAAGGCAATTATTTATTTCCCTGTCCAACTCATGGCCCTGATTCTCCGAACAATGAGCCTTTTTATACAGCAGGAGAAGCGGTCACCGGCACAATTATATTAAAGACAGAATTAGAAGCAGAAATTGGCGGGCGATATGGTCATCTTCTGGCAAATATTCCACCGGGTTTAAATTATAGTTTTTATACAGAGGAAATGGGACATCCTCAGCCGGTATTTAGCTGGAGATCGAAGTTTTCTGATTTTTTATACAAAGCTGATCCTGAGATGCCGGTGAGAACAATTAAAGCACAAGGAGGACAATACACCGGCCCTTTTAGTTGGGAAAATCGGCAATTCACGCTTGCAGAACTAAAGCGGCTGCAAACCTTTCCGGATGTTTATGAAATCGTAGGCAATCGCTCAGTTTGTATCGAACAGATTGGTAATTCAGTTCCGCCACAACTGGGGCGAATTTTAGCCCTTAGTATTTTAGAGCAAGTGATGGGGGTAAAGTTACCCGTCTCCATGAATTACTTGCCGGCAGATAGGGAACTTGGTTTTAGAAAGCGCAAGCGTCAATTAACAAAAAGATACGCTCAAAAAGCTCAGAAAGCAATTGCCGTTTTTTTCCGTTCCCCCTCATCAACTCAATTCGCCTTTCATGGAAAAGCAAGGCGATTTTTATCTACTAATTTTGATTGGAATAAAAAAACAACTACTAATAGTGTCCAAATTGATTTAACCTATAATTTGAACGAGTGTAGCTGGCTCATTTCAGCAGGAATGGATGAAAGGGTAGAAAATGAAAATCAATATATTATAGAAATTTGGCCAGGGCTGGGACGTAAAAATTGGAACTTAAATACAAGCAAAGTTAAACTGTGTGCTAAAAATTTAGACAAATGTGTTTATACCGGCCTGTGGAAAGCCTTTGAAGAAAAATTAATTGAAATAACAGGTAAAGCTGATTTGGTTCAGCTTTCTGGCTATTACCAATATACCCCGCGCATCAGTACAGAAATAACGTTTCATCATTCATTAACCGTCGATCCTTTCTGGGGGGTGGTTCAATGCGTGGTGAGGGGAATTGGAGTGGCAACTCAAATGCCGGCTCAAAAGTTGGCAGTGTTGTGGAAAGTTAAGGAAAAGGATGTATTTTCTTACTTGCAATCTTTACGCAGTATGGGTTATGAAGTGAGGAACCATAATACAAACCCTCAAATTCCTCAAGAAGAGTATTTAATTCCCTATGCCTTTCCAACCTTATCGCCGAGAAGCGTACAACTTGGCAAAAATTTAGGTTTAGGATAAATTAATCACAAGTAACTGGATTAATCAAGGTGTTTTAGGAATGAGCCGGCATTAGAAAATTTGAGACTGACTCACCCGTTAGGGAAAAATTTACAGTAAGATAACTACTAAAAGCACAAATTTAATTTTTTAGATGAAACAAGTTTCTGAACAAAAGTCCTTTAGTCCTTGGGATTACAAACCTTGGTGGTGTCAACCTTGGTCAATTCTCCTCACCGGCATCACTCTAATCAGTGGTAGCTGGTTAGTTTTTAAAATTATCTGGGTAACATTGATTGTTGCAGTGCCGGTGTTAATTTGGATGGGCTTTTTCTTATTAGTTTGGCCTAAGCTTATGAAAGAATATTACCAGCAATCAGTCCAAAATACCCCCCAAAGTGAATGAGATTAGCCATTTGTTGCTGCCGGCAATAAAACTATCCAGCACTTTTTAAACGCAAAAAACGCAGAGCGAGTGATGGCTTATTCTCTACGTTCTTGATGGTATATTATTTGCTGCTATTTACTTATGAGCAAATAACTTAGGTTGTTCCACCGGCTCTTCAGTTCCTAAATAAATTTTGCGCGTTCCTTTGGGAACATGAATCCAGCCTAAATCCTTAAGCCTATGTTTTAAATTTGAGATTGTCACGCCAAGTTCATCAGCAATCGCGTATAAATCAGACCACCGCGTTAAATTTCGCCCTTCTCGTTTCTCTTCTAAAATAGAGCAGGGCATCAGCAAACAAGAGGCAAAATATTGCGCCTGCCACTCAATCGATTCAATTTTAGATTGATTACTCGAACCCCGGCAGACAAAAGGCTCTACCGGCTCTACCGGCTCCAAATTCAGCCCCAATTCTAATTGCTTCGCACCCCCATCCACTTCATCATGATTGATGTGAAGCACCCAATGACCGATTTCATGAGCAATGGTGGATTCTTGAAACCCTTGAGGCAAATTCAAAATCTCTTCATTAATCTCGATTTGCCGCAACGAGGGCAGAATCCGGGCTGCGATCGCCCCTTCCTCATCGGGGGGGATGCAGTCCCAAACTACCCCTAAATCCAGAAAATCAGCCACCAAACTCGCCTCAAAAGGCCATTCGGGAGTAAAATTCGGCGTCAAATCCATCCGCCTCAGCAAGTCATTCGCCCGACGCTCAATTTCTGCCTTGGAATAGAAGCGATACGGTTTGAATAGACTCACAATTACTCGCCCCCACTATCTGCCTGTGTCGCTGCCTGGAACACTTGTTGAGCAAAATCAGGATTTTCCCGCATCCGGCGGAACAGAGCTGACATATCTTTGTAGTTCTGCTTGAGAAAATCCTCGTCTCCTTGGGGAACCCGACCGGCAAGGAAGATTAACTCTTCCTCATTTAAATCTAAATTCCGTGCCAAAGAGCGAATCACGTCTTCCTTCGGGGCGTAATCACCCCGATCATTCTCTAGCTTGGATAGGTATGTAAAATCCAGCGAGAGTAACTTAGCGAGCTGTCTCTGGCTGTATCCCTTAGCTTTACGCGCATTCAGGATCAGCTGTCCAAACGTCTGGTTCACATCTTCTCTTTTTCTTACTGCATCTGCATTCTACGCAAATTTGAATAAAAAATCAACAACGCTCTTGACGAAAAAATCAACTCTGCGTTAGGATAAGCTTAGTTGACGAGAAAATCAACGCAGCAACAGTACCAGTGGAGTAATAACCCAAAATCAAATCGCTCAGAACTCTATATATAGTGTAGCCAAGATTTCACCGGCCATAATAAAGCGCAGCACGCGGGGTGGAAAAGCTATCAGTTGCAGGGGTGTCGGCGCTGTGCCCCATCCATCAATAAACAGTGCCACGGCACACGGAGAAGTCCCCAGATCTTTTGGGAGAATCACAATGCTCAAAACTTGGACAGATACTCACTACAAACTGGCTGAGAGCGACTGGCTTTATATCGCCAAGCACGACCAACAAAGTTCAGCTTCTCTCGTTTGTCCTGGCTATGCACGGGATGGACAAGGCTTCAGCATCCACTTCACCGTAGCCCACATTGAGCTGCTAGAGCAATTAACTGAAGTGTTGCGTGACATCAAATCTCAGTCAGCAGCCGCAACTGAACGCAGCCAGCCGGCAGTTGAGATGTATGCAGAGCAACGGGTGCGTGCTGCAACTGAACAAGCAATCGGCGTCGGTGCCGGCAACGAATATGCAGCCCATCCAAAGCCGGTGTCAACCCATCAAGCTCTGGTTTCTTACCCAGTCGGGCGCGAAAAGTAACCCATTGCGAGCGAGTGAATAACAAATGGCGAATCAAGCTCGAAACAAACAGCAAACAAACAACAATAAACTAGGAACTGAATTTATGTCTGAACATCCTAAACTTTCCGTCTTTGGTTGCAAACCTGCAGATGCAATTATTGTCCCAGAACTTCCCCTCTCAGTTCGTAACAATTGCCAGTCAGGGCGCTGGACAATTGGCGATGAAGAGTATGGTTCTAAACTGGCGATGACCATTTTAAAATTTAGCAAATTCTTCGGCAGCCTCGGTCAAACGCACCACACACTTTGGGGACAAATTTGGTTTGTTGCGGAAGCCGGCGATATGCCTCAAGGTGTTGTCATGTGTACCTATATTAAAGGCCGATCCTTGAGCGATTTCAACCGCAAAGTCACAGAGATTATGGCGCGGGGCATTGAGCCGGCAGAAGGCATTTTTGTGCCCGATTTCGTCAAGCACTCCGGTCAAAAGCCAGATGAAACGGGCATTTTAAAACCCATCAATTATTATTCGCTGAAATGGGAATGGTACGAGCGCGGCGCGAAATTCCCGAACGTCTCTGATCCGCTGCTCAAACAGCTCGATGCCACTTCCGATAAAGCATGGAGCCGGCTCGATCAAGTCGCAGTCGCGCTTGAAGATGAAAACAACCAAGCCCGCTTGCTAGATCTGGAAGGCACAAAACTCATGGCTTGTCTGGATCACTTACCGCCCCATGAAATTGTCCGCTTAATGGCGGCTCATGCCAATGGCAATGGCGCTAGCGAAATGCTGCTGCCCCATAATAACGTCAGCGAAATGGAAGCCAGCGTCGTTAACTAACCGAATGAGTCTGGATGGTGTCCCCTGCTACCATCCAGACTTGCATTTGTTGAACTTTGCACAGATAGAAATAGGAACGGTATCAACTAATACCAAATAACTGGGTAAGTGCGACTTATTTAGTGCCGGCATAGGTAATGGGTAATAGGTAATGGAGATCACCATTACCCATTACTGATTACCAATTACCCGGTTATTACAATTCTATCTAAGCAAAAGGCAAAAATGCTACAAAGCCGATTTCAGTTTTTCAGTAATCTTTAACTGTAATAGCCATGAGAACCAATCCCACAAACCGACTGAGTGAAATCGTCCTCAACGCTCAACTGGAAATTGGTGACGCTTTAAGCCAAGACACGCTAGAGCATCTAGAGGATCTCAATGAAGATTTAGTCTATGTGTCTCAATCCATCGAGCAAGCACAAGCTCGTTTTGCAAAGGTACTCGCAGAAAACCGGCAGATGAAGGCATTTCTGCTGCAAACGGTGAAAGACTGCTGGTGTGTGGAAGGCAACCGCTGCGCCCGGTGTCAGAACACTTTGCTCACTCTTAGCCATTTCGAGGTTTAGAAAATTTTAGAACTCGGCCAAAGTTGAAACAATTGCAAATATATTTTGCCGGCAGGATTTAACATCACGAATAAAATTGCCGGCTAATCGGGGCGTACAGAAACACGCCCCTACAGCTATTGGGAAAATTGCGGAAACTTAGGCTAAGAACGAGCGGCTAAAAGCTTTAACCGCATATCGATGATTGATTCCTCTTTTTAATTTGTTTAAAAATAATTATTCATACAAATTTATTTTTTGGGATTCTCTTGAATATTACGCTTTAAATTCTCAGGTTAAACGTCCACTATTTAAACTTAAAACTTGTTAATTACCGAACTCGACTGAAGCAGGTGCCGGCAAATTATTCTCATGAACCCGTGTATAGCAATCTTCCAGATGCCTCTATTACAGGCAGAATAAATAGTAAATTAGGCATACAGACGTGTTGAGATACCTCGCCCTAAAATTTACAGTTGTTAACAATTTTTTTAAATTTGTTGAAAATTTTAAAATTCGCTTTCAACAAACCGACATCTAGAGCATGATTTAAGCAGACATTGTGCGACAACTTTTCGTTTAAACGCTTTCTGGCCGGCTCATCATTAAGCATTCTTAACTTTCTGTTAAGTATCCACACCTACCATGCCACTCAACGACACGCTCATTTATTCCTCTGCTCTAGATCGTGCAATTGATCCATCACCACTGATTGTTGCGCCTGAAACGCCTTTGGTTGATGTACTGGCACTGATGAGCCAAGTCAGAAGTAGCTGTCCACTGCCGGTGGCAAGTTCCTCGCTCAATGCAACGATTCTGTCAGAGATCCGGGCAAGCTGTGTGCTGGTGATGGCAGGGATGCCGGCGGGGATGCACTGTCAGATGCCTGGTGCACAGGTGATGGGCAATGTACCGATTTTAGGGATTTTCACAGAGCGGGATATCGTGCGCCTGACTGCCGCGAGGATGGACTTAAATAGCGTTTGCGTGGCTGATGTGATGACGAAGCCGGTGATCACCCTCACGCAATCAGAGTCTGAAGGGATTTTTACCGCCTTGTCTCTATTCCGCCAGCATCGGATTCGCCATTTGCCCATCGTGGATCAACAGGGGCAGTTATTGGGAATGGTTACGCCGGAAAGCATTCGCAAATCACTGCAACCGGCAAATATTTTAACTCGATTGCGCTCTGTTAAAGACGTGATGAATCCCCAAGTTATTCAAGCATCAAAGCAAGCATCCGTTTTAGATTTAGCCCAACTCATGGCAGAGCATCGTGTTAGTTGTGTAGTAATTGCACAAGATCAAGAGAAAGTAGAAAAGAAGAAAAAAGGGAAAAAAGAGGAAGAAAGTTCCCCCACACTTTCGCCATTGCCCTTAGGCATTGTCACCGAACGAGATATTGTCCAATTTCAAGCGCTAGCACTGGATTTAGAGAAAATGCCGGCACAAGACGTGATGAGTTCACCGTTATTTTGTCTAGTTCCTTCAGATTCTTTATGGTTGGCACATCAAGAAATGCAGCGCCTTCATGTGCGGCGAATGGTTGTTGTGGGAAATCAAGGGGAATTGGTAGGAATTGTTTCCCAAACAAGTTTGCTGCAAGCCCTTGATCCAAAAGAAATGTATGGAATTATTGAGGCTTTGCAGCAAGCTGTTGAGGAACGCACAACAGAATTGCAAAACACAAACGAGCGATTGCAAAGTGAAATTTTGGAGCGTGTGCGGGCGGAAAAAGCGCTGCAACAAGCTCACGACGATTTACAAAGACAGGTTGAGGAACGCACAGCAGAATTACAAGCAGCGAATGCTCTGCTTTTGCAGGACATTATCGAGCGTCAGCGGGTTGAAGATGCTCTGCGACGATCAGAAACTCAATTGCGACAAAAGGCAGATCAGCTGACAACTGCGCTGCAAGAGTTGCAACAAACTCAAGCTCAGCTTATTCAAGCAGAGAAAATGTCAGGTTTGGGGCAGTTGGTTGCCGGCATCGCCCATGAAATTAATAATCCTGTTAATTTTATCTATGGAAATTTATCCTATGCCGGCCAATATATCCAAGACTTGCTGCATTTGCTAAAGCTTTACCGGCAGTCCTACTCTAATTCAACCCCAGAAATCGCCGAGAAGTCTGAGACAATTGACCTAGATTTTCTGATTGTAGATTTGCCAAAATTACTAGATTCGATGAAATTAGGGGCTGAACGTATCCGACAAATTGTTGTGTCTTTACGCAATTTTTCTCGCTTAGATGAAGCCGAAAAGAAGCGAGTTAATATTCATGAAGGTATCGATAGCACGCTGCTGATTTTGCATCATCGGCTGAAATCCAAGTCAAAAAATCAGTTAGTTCAGATTATTAAAGAATATGGGGTTTTGCCCCCAGTCGAGTGTTATGCCGGCACTCTCAATCAAGTATTTATGAACATTCTCAATAATGCTCTTGATGCCCTGGAGGATGTTCAAAGTTCTTTGCCTTCAGCTCATGGCAATGAGCGATTGACATTGAATCAGGAACAGCCCCCAACGATTCGGATTCGCACCGGCATACTGGATAACAACTGGGTATTTATCCGGATTGCAGACAACGGAATTGGGATGCCGGCCTCTGTGCGCCAGCATTTATTTGAACCGTTTTTCACCACCAAGCCGGTGGGCAAAGGCACTGGCTTGGGATTATCCATTAGCTACCAAATTGTGGTTGAAAAACACAAGGGGCGATTGGAATGTATTTCAGAAGTCGGTCAAGGAACAGAGTTTATTATTGAAATTCCCATTCGACAGCAAAAACAGCAAAAACATTTACTTCATAAGTCTAAATTAAATGAATAAAATGACCCTATTTTAAATGTTTTAAAGATCCAGCAAGTTTTTAACATCCCTAAAAACTATTTGTTTGAGCCGGCTGAGCCATTTCAGTTGCCACCGTGCAAGCGGCGTAATAGAGCTAAATCTGCATAAGTAGCACCGCCGGCATCCCCAGCCAGAACCCGAAAAGGCTGGTTGGGTTCTCCCAAGGAATCTATCACCAGGCACGCGCCGGTAAAATCTTCGGCTTTGGTGTACTCGTTAACCGTCACAACAGCCTTTAAACCCGCTTGACAGGCAGCCTGAAAGCCATGATGGGAATCCTCAATCACCAGGCAATCGGCAGCCGGTAAATCCATCTCTTCCAGCGCGTAGTGATAAATATCTGGTGCGGGCTTTTTAGTTGCAACCATGTCGCCGGCAGCAATCACCTCAAACCAAGCAGGGTCAAGCATTTCTCCCAACACAGCCAACACATTCGGCACAGCGCTAGTCGTCGCAATCGCTAAACGCAAGCCATTCTCTCGCGCTTCTGCGATCAATCGCTTCACACCGGGGCGCAAGGGAACCGCACCGGCAGCGAGTAGTTCCTGATAGTGTTTATTTTTCAGGTCATGAATGCCGACAATGAACTGCTCCAAATCCTCAGGTGGCTGGAAATCAGGTAGGTAATCGTTCAAGTAAAAGCGGATGCGCTCCTTACCCCCCGTAACCGCCAGCAATTCACTGTACAAAGAGTCTGACCAATTCCAATCATAGCCGGCTTCTTCAAAGGCACGATTAAATGCGACTCGGTGCCCCTCCCGTTCCGTATCTGCTAAAGTTCCATCTACGTCAAAAATCAAAGCACGTAGTTCACTCATCGGTTTTTATTTCCTTTGTGAAATAGCACTGGAAAGGAGATTAACTGGGAATTAAACTCAAGTCTGGTAAATTGCCCATCAGAGAATATGTTAACGTCAAGCCGGCATATCCAGTTGCGCCAACTCATGATCCGCTGAATGGGCTGCCGGTTCAAGGCAAGCCGGTGACAGTCGCCATTCAATTTACTCTGGTGCCGGCAGTTCACCAAAACGCTGCCGGTATTGCTCTAGTAATTTTGCATATTCATCAGCCTGCTGCTGAAGTAACTCGCGCTGCCGGCGTTCGGTATCGGCTTGCTGCTGAAGCAACTCGCGCTGCCGGCGTTCAATTGCCAGTTGCTCTCGTGCTTGTTGCTCGACTTCTTCTAATGCTAAATATCGACTGCCGCGCTCATCGTACCAGTAGAGCACCTCGCGCTGCACGCCCCCAAATCTTCTGATTGCTCGCCCAATTCCTAACCCAATTTCTGGCATAAAAAAGGGTTCTCCAATCTGCAATTCATACTCCCCATTGACCAAGCGATAAACTTCTAGAGGAGTGTGGCGATCACGCTGCCAAAATTTGGGGTTATAAATCACATAATATAAAACCCCTAATCGGGCGTAGATATCCATTTTGCTATCATATTCTCCCCCGTAGGTCAGAGAAACCATTTCTAAAGCAAAAATTGGGGGAACACCATTTTCTTCCCAGAGTACATAACTCGACCTTGAATTTCCTCCTTTGCGGCGTTCCACTCCTAAACTGAGAAACCCATCTGGAACAATGGGCACTAACGGACTGACGCCGGTTGTATGGTAGATACCCATATCCACACTAAAAAACCAATCCAAACGATCTGCCCAGAGAAATTCGAGCAAGAACAACAGGAAATTAGGGACAAAATTTTGGTCTTCGTTATCCACAGGCGTGTCATCGGAACAAGGAAGTTCAGCACTGCTTGGGAGGTAGACTCCAGGTTGATCCTGTACCATGTCAGGGCTAGACTCAATATCGTTGTTTAAATTGTACTCAGTTAACGGGGAATTTTGGTTGGTCGAACGTGCCGGTGCGAACCTTAAAAATTATCTGTAACGGTTGTGCCGGCAGTGAGCGAGTATTGAAATCTTGTTTTAGTGAACGCCACAACAATAATAAAGAAACGTAGGTAGTAAGACAAGGTTAATTTTCAAAAAATATGAAGTAGAATGAAGAGAATATTTGATAAAATTGGAATAGACTTAAACAACTTTAATTATTTTTTGACTGAAACAGCCTTAATGTCCGACTTCATCGCTTATAATCCCTTGTTATCCCATCAGGCAAAATCAGACAGATTAGCCGATTCATAGCATTATAATTAAAGCACTTATACCTAGGCCCACCACCTATACTTATGAAGAGTTACATAAAGCTATTAAAAAAGCTTTTGAAGGTGTTAGGGTTTCTGAGTTTCTTAATTGGCTAGAATACTACAGCTACTATATTGATGACAAATAAAAAGCGCTGTACTCATGGGTTGTGAGTTTTTTTGAGACTCAACACCCGAGCAGATGGTGCCGCTTTCATAAGTCAGAACTTTCCCAACTGCGTCAAGTCGGCGTTGCCAGAGTTAATAGAGGGCGTGCTGTGGGAATAATAGATCCTATGAGGGCTTCTAGATGACAGAGGCAGCCTACTAGCTATGTTGAGCAGGTTTAAATGCTATGCAAGGCCAAATTGTCAGCGCCGGCATTTTCGGACAATCTAGAGTTTAGAGCAAACGGTTTAAAACTAGCTTACGCTTAAAAACACGCACTTATCGTTAATAGAATATAAAACTATGATCGCTATTTCAGGCTACAAAATTCTAGAAAAAATCTACGAAGATTTGAAAACAGTGGTTTACCGGGCAGAGAGGCACGAGGATCGAAAGCCGGTGGTCATCAAACTGCCGGTATCCGATTACCCTACCCTTAAAGAGCTGACGCAGTTGAGGCATGAATATGAAATTTCCAAGCATTTGAATTTCCCCGGAATAGTTAAAAGCTATAGTTTGGAAAATCATCAAAATAGTTTAGCTCTAATCTTAGAAGATTTCGGCGGGAAAGCATTTAGCCACTTTATCCCCAGCCATCCCTTTAAAATTATTGAATTTCTGACCATAGCCATTCAGCTCTCAGACACCCTTGGTCTGCTTCATGACCAGCAAATTATTCACAAAGACATTAAATCTCAAAATATTATTTTATGCCCTGACAGTTTGCTAGTTAAAATTACTGACTTTAGCATTGCCTCACGCTTGGCCAGACAGAACGCGCTGCCGATTAATCCTAATTTTATAGAGGGAACCCTCGCCTATATGTCACCGGAGCAAACCGGGCGAATGAATCGCTCGATTGACTACCGCACCGATTTCTATTCTTTAGGCGTCACCTTTTATGAAATACTCACCGGCCAACTGCCCTTTGAATCCACTGATCCGCTGGAATTAATTCACTGTCATATTGCTAAACAACCTCTGCCAGTTTATCAGCTAAAGCCAGAGATTCCTAAAGCAATTTCTGACATCGTAATGAAGTTATTAGCTAAAACTGCTGAGGATCGTTACCAAAGTGCTCTAGGGTTAAAAGCTGATCTAGAAAACTGTCTGAGTATGCTACAAACAAGCGGCAAAATTGCCAACTTCACTCCGGGTCTGCGGGATCTCTCTGGCCAATTTCTGATCCCCCAAAAACTTTACGGTCGTGAACAAGAAGTAGCGACTCTAATGGCAGCATTTGCTCGCGTAGCATCTCCGCAGGAAAAAAGAGCCGGTTCTGGTAACGTCGAGATGATGCTCGTCAGTGGTTACTCAGGAATTGGTAAAACTTCTGTCGTGAATGAAGTTCATAAACCCATTGTTAAATCGCGGGGATATTTTATTTCCGGGAAATTTGACCAATTTAAACGAAACATTCCTTATGCTTCACTGATTCAAGCCTTTCAGGAATTAATGCGACAGCTATTAACAGAAAGCCGAGAAAACGTAGCTGGTTGGAAAAATAAACTTTTAGAAGCTTTGGGGGCAAATGGTCAGGTCATTATTGATGTCATTCCCGAAATTGAACTAATTGTTGGGTCACAACCAGATGTCCCCCATTTAGGGCCGGCAGAATCTCAAAATCGATTTAATCGGGTCTTTCAAAAGTTCATTCAAGTATTTACTAAACCCGAACACCCACTGGTTTTATTTCTTGACGATCTTCAGTGGGCGGATTCAGCGTCTCTAAAATTGATTCAGATGATGATGACTGACAGAGATAGTCAGTCTCTATTGCTTATAGGAGCATATCGAGATAACGAAGTCAGCCCAACTCATGCATTAATGCAGACTATAAATGAGATTCACTCATCGGGAGCAATTGTCAATAACATTATCTTGCGGCCTTTAGATATCAGCAACGTTAGCCAATTAGTTGCTGATACCCTTCACACTGACACACATAGCAGCTCATTCGCAAGCTCAGAAGCGTTGGCTGGACAAAGTTCGCTACCTTTAGCAGAACTCATTTTTAATAAAACTCAAGGCAATCCTTTTTTCTTAACTCAGTTGCTCCAAACTCTTCACTTAGAAAAGCTACTGAATTTTGACTACAACACCGGCATCTGGAAGTGGGATATTGCTAAAATTCAAGCGGTGGGAATCACTGATTTTAATGTGGTTGAGTTGCTTGCTAGAAATATTAAAAAACTACCTTCAGACACACAGAAAGTTTTAAAATTGGCAGCTTGCATTGGAAACTCGTTTAATTTAGATATTTTAGCAATTGTCCATGAAAAATCTATATCAGAAACATCTGCTGATTTGTGGGAAGCAATGCAAGCAGGGCTGGCTCTGCCACTGAGTAACTTTTATCAACTTCCTTCAGATGGTGACTCTGGGCTAGAGCGGAGCGATGGCGAGGAATTATCTCGACAAGGCTGGAAACTAAACAATTCCAACTCCTCAATTCCCCATCACCAATATTCAATCTCTTATAAGTTTTTACACGACCGGGTGCAGCAAGCAGCTTATTCGCTTATTCCTGAAAAGGATAAAAAGGTAACTCATCTTAACATCGGTCAACTTCTGCTGAGGAATACTAATTCGGAACAACAGAAAGAAAATGTTTTTGCTCTGGTAAACCAACTGAATCTAGGCGCTGATTTGATTACAGATGGGTTAGAAAAAGATGAACTAGCTCGCTTAAATTTGATTGCCGGCCAAAAAGCAAAAGTGGCGGCAGCTTATGAACCGGCAGTCAGGTATTTAAATGTTGGTCTGGCACTGCTGCCGGCAGATAACTGGCAGCATCAGTATGAATTAACACTTTCTCTTCATGTAGAGGCAGCGGAAGCAGAATATTTAAACACTAACTTTGAACGAGCTGCAACTTTAGCCGAAATCGTTTTGCAGCAAGCTGTCACGCTGCTAGATAAAGTTAAGGTTTACGAACTGCAAATCCAGTTTTATTTTGCTCAAAACCAGATGCTTAAAGCCACGGATACTGGGCTACAAGCACTGGAAATGTTAGGTGTCTCCCTATCAAGTCTACCTAGTGATGGTAATTGGGTTGTCGCTCTGCCTTCCCTTACAGATTTAGAAGACATTCCCACCATGACAGATGCTGATAAATTAGCAGCTTTGCGGCTCCTTATGATTGTCGGATCACCCGCTTCCGTTGCAAAGCCTGAGATCGTGCCGCTAATTGTCTTGACGCAGATCAATCTCTGTATCGCACATGGTTATTCGGCGCAAACCGCTTTTGCTTATGCTGTATATGGGATGCTTCTGTGTACTGTAATGAGGGAAATGGATGCTGGATATCACTCTGGCAAACTAGCTTTAAAGCTGTTAGATAAATTTAACGCAAGAGAACTGAAATGTAAAGTTTATCAATTATTCAATTTTTTCATCAGGCCGTGGAAAGAGCATATTAGGGAAACCTTACCATCATTAATGGAGGGATTTCAAAGCGGCCTAGAAACTGGTGAAATAGAATTTGCGAGTTATTGTGCTATTGGCTATTGTTCTAATTTGTTTTTACTAGGAGAACGCCTTGAGTTTGTTGCTAAGGAGCAATCACAATACCTAGATTCAGTTGTAAGTCTTAAACAAGAGTATTCCATAAATTACGCAAGAATTTGGAAGCAGATGACATTGAATCTTTTGGAGAAGTCAGAGAATAAAAAGATATTGATTGGTGAAAGCTTTGATGAAAAAAAAATGCTTCCTATTTTAGCTGATTCTAATAATTCTGTTTTAGTTTTTATTGTATATTTAGCAAAACAAATTCTACTTTATCTGTTTAAAGATTATCCTCATGCTGTTACCAGTGGAGCTTTGGCGGCAGAACACGCAAAACCTGTGATGGGATGGATAATTTTTGCAGCACACAACTTCTATTATTCTCTTGCCCTCCTCGCTCAATACCCCCAAGTTGAAACCGGCACACAACAGCAGTATTTAGTTCTGGTTGAGGAAAATCAGAAAAAAATGCAGCAATGGGCTTTATATGCCCCATCTAATTTTAAGCATAAGTACAATTTAGTTGAAGCAGAAAAAGCGCGAGTATTGGGCCGTATTATAGAAGCGATGGAGTATTATGACGCCAGCATTCAAGGTGCCCTAGAACAGGGATATATTCAAGAAGAAGCGCTTGCCAATGAACTGGCTGCAGAGTTTTATTTCTCCCTAGGTAGAGAGAAAATTGCTAAAACTTATCTGACAGAATCTTACTATGGCTATATTCGGTGGGGAGCAACGGCAAAGGTTAAAGACTTGGAGGAAAGGTATCCGATTGTTTTTTCTCAATTGTGGGCAACCGCAAAAGTTAACCAGGGGCGAGAAACCAGCGGAATTAATGTGACATTGACGAAAACTTCGACAACAGGTTTTGCGACGAGTGCGCTGGATTTAGCCACAGTAATGAAAGCATCACAAGTTTTAGCCGGCGAAATCGTTCTTTCACATCTACTCGATAAATTACTAAAAATTGTCATGGAAAATGCCGGTGCTCAAACCGGCTGCCTTATTTTAGAAAAAGACGGAAAATTGCTTGTAGAGGCGACAGGTGCTGTAGAGCGAGATGAGGTGGTTATGTGGCCCTCTGTGCCGGTAGAAACCTATTTGCATCTGCCACTCTCTGCGATCAATTATGTATCTATAACTCACGAAAGCGTAGTTTTAAATGATGCCAGCCGCGAAGGAAGGTTTAAAGCGGATACTTATATAATCAACCGGCAACCCAAATCTGTTTTATGTACACCCATCCTCAATCAAGGAAAACTGCTCGGAATTCTTTACCTAGAAAATAACTTAACGATTGGAGCGTTTACTTCAGAACGGCTGGAAGTTATAAAAATTCTTTCTGTCCAAGCGGCTATTTCACTAAAAAACGCCATGCTCTATGCAAATTTGGAAGCAGCCACTGAAAAATTGACAGAAGCCAAGGCTCGATTAGAAGATTATAGCCAAAACTTGGAGCATAAGGTAGAAAAAAGAACACAGGAGTTAAAGGAAAAAAATGAGTGTCTGAAACAAGCCATGCAAGACCTTCAACAAACTCAATCACAACTAATCCAGACCGAAAAAATGTCGTCTCTGGGACAGATGGTTGCCGGAGTCGCTCACGAAATTAACAACCCCGTTAACTTTATCTACGGCAATCTACATCCCGCGAATGAATATCTTAAGAGCCTGCTGCAACTGCTCGATCTTTACGACAAAACTTATCCCCAACCTGACCCCCAAATTGAAGCTGAAAAGCAAACAACCGATTTGGCCTTTTTAAGGGAAGACTTCCCCAGAATCTTAGAATCAATGCAGGTAGGCGCAGCTCGAATCCGCCAGATTGTTCTGTCGTTGCGAAACTTTTCTCGCTTAGATGAAGCGGACATGAAGGCAGTTGATATTCATGCCGGCATCGACAGTACCTTGCTAATTTTACAGCATCGGCTTAAAGGTAATTCTGAAAGTTATAGCGTTGAAATTATTAAAGAATACGACAACCTGCCCAAAATAGAGTGTTATGCCGGCCAGCTCAACCAAGTATTCTTGAATATCCTCACGAATGCAATTGATGCCCTACATAGTAAGGCGTTTAAAAATGCTCAAAAACAACCTCTTATTCACATTCGTACCGGCATCTTAGATAACAACCGCGTATTTATCTCGATTAGTGACAATGGAGTCGGCATAAGCCCAGAAGTGCAATCTAAGCTATTTGACCCCTTCTTCACCACAAAACCCGTTGGTTCTGGCACGGGTTTGGGATTATCGATTAGCCATCAAATTGTTGTGGAAAAACACGGCGGGAATCTCAAGTGTATCTCAGTACCTGGACAAGGAGCAGAGTTTGTGATTGAAATTCCGGTTCAGCAGCAATCCCATCACAAGTTATCAGTCAATCAACTCGCCTAAACAAACTTAAACGCAAGCTGTCCTACCGAGCCGCAGCATAACGCTACGGCTCAAAAATTGGCTTTCTTGCAAGAATGCGCTAACAGAAATCAGTGGCTCAGCATTAAATTGGCGCGTCACAGGAGAAAGGTAGAAAGACAGGTTTTTCATTTACAGCTACCGCACAGTTCGATGCTCAGTCAACTTAATATTACTTTACTTGTATAAAAAAATACATTTTATCAACTTGCTCAACCATCTCTTAATCCCCTAATCTCCGAATCCCGATCTAAAAAACCGCAATCGACAACTGAATTGACCCCATCTGTTAGATGGCAGTTACTCATGGGAACAATACGTGGGGAAAGCAATCCGGCGACTGCTGGATCAGCCATAACACTTAGAGACTGTCAAAACTATCACCTGGAGTAGGCTATCAACGGCTATTTATATAAAACCTAGAATCGAACGAGTTAGTTAATTCCAGCAAGGGCGAATACTCTCAGTAGCAAAAGCTCAGTATGCGGGATGTACAAATATCACGCACACTCAGATCAGGACTGCGTAGGTGTGTCGGCTATTTAAATTCCAAATGAAAGCTAGAATTTTATGCTCAGCAATTGCACAGATGCATCTATCCACCGGCTGTTTGAATTCCAAGTCGAGCAGACGCCTACTGCTAAGGCAGTAGTCTTTGGCAGCCAGCAACTGACTTACCAAGAACTGAACGAGCGGGCTAACCAACTCGCGCATCACCTCATCAATTTAGGCGTGGGTTCGGATGCACTCGTGGGAATTTGCGTAGAACGCGCCTTGGAGATGGTGATAGGAGTCCTGGGCATCCTTAAAGCCGGCGGTGCCTACGTCCCACTAGACCCGGCCTATCCCAAAGAGCGGTTAGCCTTTATGCTAGAAGACGCTCGCGTGCCGGTGTTGCTCACCCAGGCACACCTAGCGGAGTCTCTTCCTGAACATCAGTCACACTCGATCTGCCTGGATGCAGACTGGGAACTTATCGCCCAACAAAGCCAGGAAAACCTCTGCACAGTCGTGACTCCCGACAACCTGGCTTATGTAATCTACACTTCGGGTTCCACTGGCACACCCAAGGGAGTGGCCATGTGTCACCGGCCCTTAACGAATTTGCTCCATTGGCAACTGGAAAACTCAACCGTTTCTCACGGCGCAAAAACGCTGCAATTTGCTCCAATCAGCTTCGATGTTTCCTTTCAAGAGATGTTCTCTACTTGGTGTTCGGGCGGAACACTGGTCTTAATCTCAGAAGAAGTGCGGCGAGATGCTGTAGCGCTGTTGGATTTTATTACCCAAGAATCGATTAACAGACTGTTTCTTCCTTTTGTTGCCTTACAGCAGCTAGCCGAAGTTGCTGACACTCACGAAACAGTTGCGACAAATCTGTGCGAAGTCGTCACCGCCGGCGAACAGTTGCAGATCACCCGGCAAATCGTTAATTGGTTTGCAAAGCTCAAAAATTGTACCCTGCATAATCACTATGGGCCATCCGAAACCCATGTCGTCACCGCTTTCACCCTCACAGGTACACCCGAAAGTTGGCCGGCACTTCCCCCCATCGGTTGCCCCATCACTAACACGCAAATTTACCTGCTAGACGCCCAAATGCAGCCGGTTGCCGCCGGCACCCCTGGAGAACTTTATATTGCCGGCATTGCCTTAGCGCGAGGATATGTCAACCGGCCCGATTTAACAGCTGAACGCTTTATTCCAAATCCCCTTAACATTTACCCTTCAGATCGGCTTTACAAAACCGGCGACTTAGCGCGTTATTTACCCGATGGCAACATCGAGTATCTTGGACGGATTGATCATCAAGTTAAAATTCGCGGCTATCGCATTGAACTGGGCGAGATTGAAGCAGCCTTGTGGCAACATCCAGCCGTGCGGGAAGCAGCTGTTGTGGCGCGGGAGGATGTACCGGGAGATAAGCGCTTAGTTGCTTATTTAGTCCAAAATCCTCAATACGAAGGCTCACCTGAACAGATTGCCCAGTGGCAGGCTGAGCAAATCGAGCAATGGCAAATTGTTTACGACGAAACTTATAGCCACAGCGCCACTGATCAAGATCCAACATTTAATATTGCCGGTTGGAATAGTAGTTATACAGGCTTACCCATCCCGGAAGCAGAAATGCGTGAGTGGGTAGATCGCACTGTTGAGCGCATCCTGTCCTTGCAACCCAAACGTGTCCTCGATATCGGCTGTGGCACCGGCTTGCTGCTGTTCCCCATTGCGCCTCACTGTAGCCATTATCTAGGAACAGACTTCTCGCAAGAAGTTGTAGATTACCTTCAGCAGCAGTTGCAGAAGATGGATTTGCAATTGCCCCAAGTCACCCTCGAACGCAGAACCGCAGACGACTTTGAAGGAATTGAACCCGAAGCCTTTGACGCGGTTATTCTCAACTCACTCACCCAGCTTTTTCCCAGCATCGACTATCTGTTAAAAGTTCTGGAAAGTGCCTTAACTCGGGTATCCCCAGGCGGCTTCATTTTTGTCGGGGATGTCAGCAGCCTACCGCTCCTGGAAGCCTACCACGCCTCTGTTCAGTTGTATCAAGCTCCTGATACCCTCTCACGAGGGCAACTCGCTCAGCGCGTGCGGCAGAATTTAGCCCAAGAAGAGAAACTGGTAATCGATCCAACCTTTTTCACAGCGCTAAAACAGCATTTCCCGCAAATTACTGATGTCCAGATTCAATTAAAGCGGGGTCGCTATCATAATGAACTCTCCCGTTTCCGCTATGATGTGGTTCTCCAAATCGGAAATAAAAAGAGTGCAACCGGCGATATTGCAGGGTTGGACTGGCAGGAGCAAAAGCTAACACTGCCGGCACTTTGCCAACTACTGCAAACCGAGCCTGAGATGCTCGAATTACGCCGCATTCCTAACCCACGTTTGTTGGCAGAAGTCAAGACCTTAGAATGGTTAGCCGGCTCCGATGGCCCTGAAACGGTTGGAGAGTGGCGATCAGAAAAATTACCGCAGTTCCAAGGAATCGGCATTGAGCCAGAAGATTTGTGGGCGTTGAGCCAGGAATTCCCCTATACGATTAATATCACCTGGTCGGGTGCCGGCGCAGATGGTTGCTACAATGCAGTCTTCCAAAAATTAAAACCAGACACAGACAATTCTTTTAACCATCACACCTCCAGCACTCAGCACTCAACACTCCCTCCCTCCTCTTTCCACTGGAGGAAGTATGCCAACAATCCATTACAGGGAAAAATTGCCCGTAAGCTAGTGCCCCTGGTTCGCAACCTCCTGCAAGAAAAGTTGCCTGAGTATATGGTGCCCTCTAGCTTTGTCATGCTAGATGCGCTGCCTCTAACTCCCAGTGGCAAAGTTAACCGAAAAGCGCTGCCGGCACCTGAGCACACGGTGGCAGAGTACAAAGAAAACTTTGTTGCACCGCGCACGCCCTTCGAGGAATTGCTCACCGGCATCTGGGCAGAAGTGCTGCGTATTGAGCCGGTTGGCGCTGACAGCAATTTTTGGGAACTGGGGGGGCATTCCTTGCTCGCAACCCGTGTCATTTCTCGTGTGCGCGACACATTTGGAATAGAGTTGCCTCTGCGATCGCTGTTTGAAGCGCCCACTATTGCAGAACTGGCTAAGAAACTGGAAACAGCGCGTCGGGAAGATTTGGCTTTGCCGGCTTCTCCCATCCCACCAATTTCCCGCAGCCAAAACTTGCCCCTCTCATTTGGGCAAAAACAACTATGGTTTCTCAATCAACTTGAACCTGATAAACCGGCTTATAACGAACCTGTTCTGATTCGCTTCAGTAGCCGGCTTAACCCAGACGCCTTGGAGAAAGCCCTTAACGAACTCGTCAAGCGTCACGAAATCCTGCGAACCTGTTTCTCAACAGTCGATGGGCAGCCGGTTCAAATTATCCGAGAAGCGCAACCGATCACATTGCCGGTGGTGAACCTCGCAAGCATTACCTCGGAGTCTGATCGGGATGCGGAAGCGCTGCGATTGGCCACAGAGGAGGCGAAGCGACCCTTTAACCTCAGTTCTGGCCCACTGCTGCGAGGCATCCTGATCCAGTTAAGTTCAACCGATAGCAGATTGTACCTGACGCTGCATCACATCATTTTTGACGGGGTTTCTCTCAATAATGTATTGCTTCCAGAACTCGCGGAACTTTATAAAGTAGAAGCCGGTTTAGCATCACCCCTGCCAAATTTACCCATCCAGTACGCAGATTTTGCTCACTGGCAACAGCAATGGTTACAGGAAAGCGTACTCGATTCTCAGCTCGCTTACTGGAAGCAACAACTCGCTGACGTGCCCATGCTGCAACTGCCGGCAGATCGTCCGCGCCCAGCCGTTGCGACTTTCCGAGGTGCCAAGCAATATCTCACACTGCCGAAAAGCCTGACAGAAGCCCTTAAGAGGCTCTCGCGCGAGAATGGCGTAACGTTGTTTGCCACACTGCTAGCAGCTTTTAAGACCTTACTTTATCGCTACACCGGCACCGATGATATTGTCATTGGCACCGTCACCGCAGGACGCAACCGGCCAGAACTTGAAAATTTAATCGGCTTCTTTGTCAATACCTTAGTGCTGCGTACCGACTTTGCCGGCACTCCTAACTTCCAGCAACTCCTGAAACGGGTGCAAGAGGTGGTTTTAGCAGCCTACACCCACCAAGACGTGCCATTTCAGCGACTGGTAGAGAAAGTGCAGCCAGAGAGAAATCTCAGCCAGAACCCCCTGTTTCAGGTGATGTTCGTTCTGCAACCGCCGGTGCCGGCTAACGAACTAGGTTGGGATCTGCGGCAGTTAGATGCCGGTGTGGATACCGGCACGGCAAAGCTGGATTTAAACGTTGATCTGGAAGAGACAGCGCAGGGCATGATCGGTCGTGTTGAATACAGCACCGACTTGTTTGATGCGGCAACAATCACCCGGATGTTAGGGCATTTTCAAACGTTATTGGAAGGAATTGCAGCCAATCCAGCCTTACCCCTATCACAGTTGCCGCTCTTAACCGCAGATGAGCAGCAGCAAATTCAATTATGGAATGATACAGCAGCGGATTATCCTCTAAATGCCTGTATTCACCATCTGTTTGAGTCCCAGGTGGAGAAAACCCCTGATGCCATTGCAGTGGTCTTTGAAAATCAGCAATTAACTTACCGAGAACTGAATACTCGTGCGAACCAACTGGCACATCACCTGATGGATCTGGGGGTTGGGCCAGAAGACTTGGTGGGGTTATGTGTTGAACGCTCCTTAGAAATGCTGATTGGACTGCTGGGCATTCTCAAAGTCGGCGGGGCTTATGTGCCACTCGATCCAGCCTATCCCTCTGAGCGCTTGGCCTTCATGTTAGAAGATGCTCGCGTGCCGGTGTTGCTCACCCAGTCCCATCTCGCCCAGTCGCTACCAAAACATCAAGCCGGTGGCGCAGGAATCTTGCCGATCACCGTCTGCTTAGATAGCCCGTGGCAGACAAATAATTTAGCCAGTAACGAGAACCCTATCAGCGGCATAGCAGCCAACAATCGAGCCTACGTCATTTACACATCGGGTTCAACCGGCAAGCCAAAAGGGGTGCAAATTTGTCACCAGGCTGTGGTCAACTTCTTAAGTTCCATGCGGGAAACACCAGGGTTAACGGCTGAAGATACCCTGCTATCAGTTACCACCCTATCTTTTGACATCGCAGCACTGGAACTGTTCTTGCCGCTAAGTGTCGGTGCGCGGGTGGTGCTAGCTAGCCGGCAAGTTGCCTCAGATGGCCGGCAGTTGTTAGACACACTTGATCAATCTGGGGCAACGGTGATGCAAGCCACACCTGCCACTTGGCGGCTATTATTAGAAGCCGGTTGGAGTGGCAGTGGACAACTCAAAATCCTCTGTGGTGGGGAAGCTTTGCCCAGAGAACTGGCAAACCAGCTAACCGCGCGTTGCAAAGAACTCTGGAACCTTTATGGCCCCACAGAAACCACGATCTGGTCAGCGGCGTGTGAAGTCAAGCCTGGGAACGCTACAGTTTCCATCGGGCACCCCATTGCCAACACGCAGATTTATTTACTCGACCGACATCTCGTCCCTGTCCCCATCGGTGTGCCTGGAGAGTTGCACATCGGCGGTGCCGGCTTGAGTTTAGGCTATCTCAACCGGCCCAATTTAACGGCTGAACGATTTATTGCCAATCCATTTAGTCATCAAGCTACTAGCCGGCTCTACAAAACCGGCGATCTAGCGCGTTATTTACCCGACGGTAATATTGAGTATCTCGGTCGCATTGACCATCAAGTGAAAATTCGGGGTTTCCGCATCGAAACCGGCGAAATTGAGGCGGTACTGAGACAACATCCTGAAGTGCGGGAAACCGTTGTTTTAGTTCGGGAAGATGCACCGGGAGATAAGCGTTTGGTCGCTTATATTTTGTCTAACCATTATCCAGATCGGGTGCCCTTTAAGAGCAACTGTGTGGCAGAATTTGCCGGTACTGCGCCCTTAACGTTACAAACCGAGGACATTTCAAATGGTGGGGTTTGCTTGGTAGGCGTCCCAGATACTACAGCCGGTCAGCTTGTCCGCCTGCACTTGCACTTACCCGGGCTTGAAGAAGCAGTCTGGCTATCTGGCAAAGTTGCTTGGCGTCAAGGTATACGGGTTGGGATCAATTTCACTTTGACAACACAAGAACAGTCCTTGGTTGAGCAAAGTGTTGAGAATCTCCTCGAAACTCAAGGCTTTTTGAAAATTTTTCAGCGCACACTCAGTGGCAACTTGCGCTCTTACCTCAAGCAAAAGTTGCCCGATTATATGGTGCCTTCTCACTTTATTCTCCTGCCATCTTTGCCCCTCACCCCAAATGGTAAAGTGAATCGGCAAGCGCTGCCGGCACCCAATTTAACCAAATTTGATCACTCTGAAAATTTTGTGCCACCCCGCACTGCCGCAGAGGAAGCACTGGCCGGCATCTGGGCGGAAGTCCTGCGGCTAGAACGCGTTGGCGTGCATGACAACTTCTTTGAGTTGGGAGGACATTCTTTACTGGCAACCCAAATTCTCTCCCGGTTGCGTGATTCATTTCAGGTGGACTTACCGTTGCGTCGCTTGTTTGAGTCTCCTACCATCGCGGAATTAGCCAAGAATGTAGAAATAGGCCGTCAGGAAGCGCCGGCACCCCTAGCACCTCCGATTTTACCCGTTGCGCGCAATCGAGACTTGCCGTTATCGTTTCCTCAGCAACTCATGTGGTTACTGGATCGGCTACAGCCTGGAAATGCTTACTATAACGATCCCGTAACCCTTCGCTTCGGTGGCCCGATCAACATCCCGGCGCTAGAGAATGCGCTGAACGAGATTATCAAACGTCATGAAGTCTGGCGAACTACCTTTTCTACAGTGGATGGCTTACCTGTCCAAGTCATTCAAAGCGCCCTGACTTTGATGCTGCCAGTTATCGATCTCCAAGGGTTGCCAGAGTCCGAGAGAGAGGCAGAAGCGCTACGGCTGGCGACTGAGGAACTACGGCAACCGTTTGATCTTAATGCCGGCCTGCTGTTGCGAGCGTCTTTAATCCGGTTGAGCGAAATGGATCATCGTTTACACCTGACCCTGCACCACATTATTTATGATGGTTTCTCGTTAAATTACGTCTTTCTTCCAGAACTGGAAAGTCTCTATAAAGCGTTCTGTGCCGGCCAACCTTCTCCTCTGCCGGAATTGCCGCTGCAATATGCAGATTATGCAGTTTGGCAGCGGCAATGGCTGACTGCGGAAGTCCTAGAGCCACATTTAACTTACTGGAAACAGCAGTTAGCCGGTTTGCCAGCTTTGCAACTCCCAACGGATCGCCCGCGACCGGCTATTGCCAGCTTTGAGGGTGCAAGAGAAGCGATCATTCTTTCTGCAAGCCTAACTGAGCGGCTAAAAGCCCTTTCCCGTGAGAGTGGTGTCACCTTGTTCATGACCTTGCTGGCGGCGTTCAAAACCTTAATGTTCCGTTATGCCGGCCAAGAAGATATTCCAGTTGGGATTGTCAGTGCCGGTTCTAACCGACCAGAACTTAACTCACTTCTCGGTTTCTTTGTCAACTTTTTAGTCGTGCGTTCCGATCTTTCTGGCAACCCCAGTTTTAAAGAACTGCTGTTGCGAGTGCGAGATACGGCCCTAGGAGCTTACTCCCACCAAGATTTGCCCTTCGAGAAGCTTGTGGAAACGCTGCGGTCGGAACGGCGTTTGGGCCAAAACCCTGTGTACCAAGTTATGTTCCTCCTCGCCCCCCCCAAGCCAACCCTAGATTCGGACTGGACAATGGGCCAAATGGATGTTCATAACGGCGCAGCGCGGTGCGATCTCACCCTTTCACTAGAAGAGAAGCCAGAGGGATTAACCGGCTACTTTATCTATAGCAGCGAGTTATTTGACGCCGGCACAATACGCCGGATGGTCGAGCATTTTCAAACTTTACTGGAAGGCATTGTAGGCAATCCAGACCAAAAACTCTCACAGTTGCCCCTCTTAACCCAATTAGAGCAGCAGTTGCTCAAAAATGATCAAAAGGCAAGCTACCCCGTCACAGCCTGTGTTCACCAGCTATTTGAGGCGCAGGTTGAGCGAACACCTGATGCCGTGGCGTTGCTGTATGCGGGGCAACAATTAACTTACCGGCAGCTCAACACTAAAGCGAACAAAATCGCCCACCACTTGATCAAGTTGGGTGTGGGGCCAGAGGTACTGGTTGGCCTTTGTGTCGAGCGCTCTTTAGAAATGGTCGTAGGAATTCTGGCCATCCTCAAAGCCGGCGGGGCCTATGTCCCACTCGATCCAAACTATCCTTCTGAGCGCTTGGCGTTTGCAATTGAAGATTCTCGCGTGCCGGTGTTGCTCACTCAGTCCCGCCTGGTAGCGTCTCTTCCGCCAGTCGGTAGCACCGGCATCCAACCTGTCATCGTTTCCCTGGATACCGAGTTGGAAGTTGTTGAGCGAGAAAGTGAGGAGAACCCCTCGCCGCAGCTAACACCCGATAACTTAGCTTATGTCATCTACACTTCTGGATCGACCGGCAAGCCTAAAGGGGTTTTGGTAAACCACTGCAATGTCGTTCGTTTATTTGAAGCAACAAACGAGTGGTATCACTTTAACGAACAAGATGTTTGGACGCTTTTCCACTCCTACGCCTTCGACTTTTCTGTTTGGGAAATCTGGGGTGCGTTAATTTACGGCGGACGTCTGGTTGTCGTTCCCTACTGTATCAGCCGGTCGCCAGAGGAGTTCTACAAACTGCTGTGTGAGGAACAAGTCACCGTTCTCAACCAGACACCATCGGCATTTCGCCAGCTGATTCGGGCCGAGGAAACCTTGGGAAGCAGTCCCCAACTCTCCCTGCGTTTGGTGATTTTTGGTGGAGAAGCCTTAGAACTGCAAAGCTTAAAACCCTGGTTTGACCGGCACGGCGACGAATTCCCGCAATTAGTCAATATGTACGGCATCACAGAAACCACCGTACACGTCACCTATCGTCCCCTAACCGTGGCGGATCTGAACAGCACCAGCAGTGTGATCGGTTGTCCTATCCCAGATTTACAAGTTTATGTACTAGATCGCTATCAGCAGCCGGTGCCGGTTGGGGTTGCCGGTGAAATGTACGTGGGGGGTGCCGGTGTGGCCAGGGGTTATCTTAATCGGCCTGAATTGACGGCTGAGCGATTTATTACTAACCCCTTTTGTGAAGAGGGGGAGATCGCTTACCCTTCAAGCCGGCTCTACAAAACCGGCGATTTGGCCCGCTACCGTCCCGATGGTGATATTGAGTATCTCGGACGCATCGATCATCAGGTGAAAATTCGCGGTTTCCGCATCGAACTGGGAGAGATTGAAGCAGCAATCGACCAACATCCAGACGTGCGGGAAGTTGCCGTCATCGACCGAGAAGTCGCAGCCGGTGATAAGCGCTTAGTCGCTTACGTTGTGTCTAATCATTACCCAGATCGGGTTCCCTTCAACAGCGAGTGTGTCGCGGAATTTGACGGCGGTTGCCTGGTCAAACTGCACACCGAGGATCTCTCAAATGGAGGCGTCTGCTTAGTGGGAGTAACAGATATCGCAGCCGGTCAGCTTGTCCGCCTGCGCCTAGAGTTGCCTGGAGTTGGAGAAACCCTCTGGCTGTCTGGCAGCATTGCTTGGCATCAAGAACAGCGCAGTGGAATTCAGTTCACTCTCACGCATCAAGAGCAAGTGCTGGTGCGCCAAAGCGTTAAATATCTGCTCGAAAGCCAAGGTTTCTTAAAAGTTTTGCAGCGCACGCTTACCAGCAACCTGCGTAACTTCTTGAAGCAAAAGCTGCCCGACTATATGGTGCCCGACCGTTTTGTGCTGCTGGATGCCATGCCGCTGACCTCAAATGGAAAAGTGGATCGCAAAGCGCTGCCGCAGCCCGACCAAAGCCGGCCTGAACTGGAAGCAAGCTTTATCGCCCCTCGCACTCCGGTTGAGGAAATGCTTGCTGGCATCTGGGCCGAAGTTCTCGATCTCGAACGCGTTGGCGTCCATGACAACTTTTTAGAACTGGGGGGGCATTCTTTACTAGCCACTCAGATCGCTTCCCGTTTGCGCCAGACATTTGAGGTGGAGTTGCCCCTGCGTTTAATGTTTGAAGCCACAACTGTTGCCGAGCTTTCTCTAGAAATTGAGAAGCTGAAAAATAGCGCTGCAAAAGCACAAGCACCGGCAATTACATCGGTTTCTCGTGAGAGCCGGCGTATGAAGTTATCTTCTTTCAAAAAGCAACCCGGTGGTTTCTCAAGTGAAACATAAAGCCCATTGGAAAGCACCCTAACGCCTACTGGCATCAAGCCTCAAGACACTCTTTAACTCACTAACAATAGGAACCAACACTCGGCCACCCCAACCCACTCAAGACTTAGGACTTATTAGGATGACTCAAGAGCTTTCTGAAAATTTTCAACTTGCTGATACTTTGGATGAGGAAATGTTTGTTTTTCCTCCATCTTTTGCCCAACAACGGCTGTGGTTTCTCGACCGGCTCATGCCGGCTCAGCCGATTTACAACATTCCCATCGCTTTACACAATCAAGGGCCACTCAATCTTGCCGCACTCAAGCAAAGCCTTAACGAAATTGTCAGGCGTCACGAGAGCCTGCGAACGACTTTTACAATGGTGGATGGGCAATTGGTGCAAGCAGTTTCGCCATCCCTGGACTTGAATCTGCCGATGATCGATCTCCGGGATTTGCCTCCAGAGCGCCGGCAGGCAGAGGCACAACAATTGGCCAGCGCAGAGGCTCGGTGTCCCTTTGATTTGGAGCAAGGCCCACTATTGCGTGTCACGCTGGTACGCTTAGCGGAAGCGGAGCAGGTATTGCTGCTGACGATACACCACATCATTTCTGATGGTTGGTCATTAAATTTGTTTGTGGGGGAATTCAAGGAACTTTACGCAGCTTTTTCTGCCGGCAAGCCTTCACCCCTACTGGAAGTGCCCATTCAGTATGCAGATTTTGCACTGTGGCAGCAGGAATGGCTTCAGGGAGAGATTCTCGAATCCCAGTTAGCTTATTGGAGAGAGCAGTTGAGGGGCGAGTTGCCGGTACTGCAACTGCCAACAGATCGCCCGCGACCCAGCGTCCCGACGATTCGGGGTGCCCAGCAACCTGTAACCATCTCTAAATCCTTAACAGAAGCCCTAAAGGCGCTCTCACGGCGGGAGGGCGTCACCCTGTTCATGACGTTGCTAGCGGCCCTCAAAACCTTACTTTATCGTTACACCGGCAGCGAAGATATTGTGGTGGGATCGCCGATTGCCGGTCGCAACCGAGCCGAGCTTGAGGGGGTTATTGGATTTTTTGTCAATGCCTTGTTGCTGCGTACTGACTTGGCCGGCAATCCGAGTTTTCGGCAACTCTTGGCACAGGTGCGGGAAGTGACTTTAGGCGCATCGGCTCACCAAGATTTGCCCTTCGAGAAGTTAGTAGAAGAATTACAACCAAGCCGAAATCTCAGCCAAACCCCACTGTTTCAGGTCGCTTTTGTTTTAGCACCTCCGATGCCGGCGCTAGATGCCGGCTGGACTTTAAGCGATTTAGATGTCGATACCGGCACGGCGAAGTTGGATTTGTCTCTGGAATTGCAGGAAAGTCCAGAAGGTCTAATCGGCTGGTTTGAATACAATACCGATTTGTTTGACGCTGGCACCTTGCAGCGGATGGTGGGGCATTTCCAGACTTTACTGGAAGGAATTGTGGCAAATCCAGAGCAGCGCCTCTCGGAATTGCCCCTCTTAACTGAGCCAGAGCGACAACAGTTTCAAACGTGGAATGATACAAAGGCAGATTATCCCAACCAAACCTGCATTCACCATTTATTTGAAAAGCAGGTGCAGCAAACGCCTGATGCTCTAGCGCTTGTGTTTGACGGGAAGCAGCTAACCTACCAAGAACTCAACGTCAGAGCGAATCAGCTCGCTCACTACTTACGCTCGCTCGGTATAGGGCCAGAAGTCCTAACCGGCATCTGTGTAGAACGCTCTTTAGAAATGGTTGTCGGACTGCTGGGCATCCTCAAAGCCGGCGGTGCTTACCTGCCGCTCGATCCGGCCTATCCTGCTGAGCGCTTGGCTTTCATGCTAGAAGACTCTGGCGTGCCGGTGTTGCTCACCGGGTCCCATCTTGTCCAGTCGCTGCCAAAACATCAAACTCGTGTCCTTTGCTTGGATACAGACAGGGAAATTCTGGCTCAAAGTTGCCCGGAAAACCCGGTTAGTGGCGTTACACCCGACAACTTGGCTTATGTAATTTATACCTCTGGATCGACCGGCAAACCTAAAGGCGTTCTGTTGGAACACCGGGGGCTTTGTAACCTCGCCACAGCCCAACAGAAGCGCTTTGATCTGCGCTCAGACAGTCGCGTACTTCAGTTCGCCTCCTTCAGTTTCGATGCCTCAGTCTCAGAAATTTTCATGACCTTATTAGCAGGAGCAACCCTAGTATTGGGAACGCGGGATTCCCTGCTACCTGGGCCGGCTTTAATTGAGTTATGCAAAGATCAGTCAATTACAACGGTTACCCTACCGCCGTCAGTGCTAGCGGTTTTGCCGGTCGAGGAGTTTGTCACGCTACAGACAATTATTGTTGCGGGGGAAGCCTCTTCTGCTGACCTCGCTGCACGTTGGGCACCAGGCCGGCGTTTCTTCAACGCCTATGGGCCAACGGAAACAACGGTCTGCGCGACCGTTGCTGAATGTACCCACAGCGACAAGAAGCCGCCCATCGGTCGCCCCATTGCTAACACGCAGGTGTACTTGCTAGATGCCCAAATGCAGCCGGTTCCCATCGGTGTTCCCGGTGAATTACACATTGGGGGTGCCGGTTTGTCTAGAGGATACCTCAACCGACCCGAATTAACGGCTGAGAAATTTATTGCCAATCCTTTTAGCGAAGCGAAGCACTCCCGCTTGTACAAAACCGGCGATTTAGCGCGTTATTTGCCCGACGGGAACATCGAGTTTCTTGGACGTATTGATCATCAGGTAAAAATTCGTGGCTTCCGTATCGAACCGGGCGAAATTGAGTCTGTGTTAAGCCAACACCCGGATGTGCAAGAAGTTGCGGTCATAGAGCGGGAGGATATATCTGAGGAAAAACGCCTGGTTGCTTATATCGTTCCTCAGCAAAAAGAGGTAACGCCGGTACATAATATCGAGCACCAAGCTTCGGAGCAAATCGAACTTTGGCCATCAGTTGCCGAATATTATGTCTATGACGAGTTGTTGTACTATGCAATGACTCATGATGAGCGCAGAAACCACAGCTATAAAGTAGCAATTAACCAGTTAGTAAAGGACAAAGTTGTTGTCGAAGTAGGCACTGGAAAAGATGCAATTTTAGCGAGATTTTGCGTGGAAGGCGGTGCCAAAAAAGTCTATGCGATTGAGAGGAGCGAGGAATCTTACAGCCTAGCAAAGGCTTGTATCGAAAACTTAGGCTTGCAAGAAAAAATAACCTTAATTCAAGGAGATGCAACTCAGGTTAATTTGCCGGAACAGGCTGACGTGTGTATTTCAGAAATTGTCGGTTCTATTGGGGGATGTGAAGGAGCTGCAGTCATTCAGAATAATGCCCGTCGGTTCCTTAAGGAAGATGGCAAGGTAATTCCGCAAAGGAGCGTTACGAAAATCGCAGCGATTTCTCTTCCAGATGAGCTGCTACAAAATCCCCATTTTTCCAAAACCCCAGGCTATTACACGGAAAAAATCTTTGAGCAAATTGGCTATCCTTTTGATTTGAGACTATGTATCAAGAAATTTCCGAACTCTCATCTAATTTCAAATAGTGGAATTTTTGAGGATTTAGATTTCACTCACCAGGTTGAAACTGAATACCACATACAAATCAACCTTGATATTACTAAAGATTCCAGATTAGATGGATTTTTAGTTTGGTTGAACTTGCACACGATTGAAGGGGAAATAATTGATATCATCGAACACGAGTACTGTTGGCTTCCCGTTTACTTACCAGTGTTTTATCCCGGCATAGAAGTTTCAGCAGGAGATAAGATTGAAGCCGTTTGCAGTGGATTTCTTTGCGAAAATAATCTAAATCCAGATTACAAGGTTCAAGGTTCCTTGATAAAAAAAACTGGGCAAATCATTGATTTTGAACACGCTTCCTACCATCACAAAAGGTTGTATAAGCAAACACCTTTTTACGCCAAGTTATTCTCCCAAGATGAACTGAAAAGCAATCAAAACAACTACTCAGAAGACTTAACTGAACAGCTTCGGAACTATCTAAAAGCTCGGTTGCCTGACTACATGATGCCTGCGGCTTTTGCACTCTTAGAGAATCTGCCGTTAACACCCAATGGCAAACTGGATCGCCGTAGTTTGCCGGCTCCAGGAGTTTGGCGTCCAGAGTTAGGAGTTACTTATGCCGCACCTGAAACTGAGGTAGAACAAACCATCGCTACAGTTTGGCAACAAGTATTACGCCTAGAAAAAGTGGGAATGCATGATAACTTCTTCGATCTTGGAGGTCATTCATTACTTCTCGTGCAAGTTCACAGCAAGTTGCAAGAAGTTTTAACGACACCTATCTCAATGGTGGAACTATTTAAATATCCAACGATTAGCGCTTTAGCGAAATCTGTCAGTCAAGAATCAAGCGCAGCCTCCTCTTTTCAGCAAAGCCACGACCGAGCTAAAAAGCAAAAAGAGGCAATCAATAAACAAAAACAACGCCGGCAGGCAGGAAAGGAAAAATAATCATGGATAAATCAGTTATGTCCGAATCTCTTGAAGGAATTGCCATTATCGGAATGGTTGGCCGGTTTCCCGGTGCCAAAAATGTTGATGAATTTTGGCAAAACTTGAAAAATGGTGTAGAGTCTATTTCATTTTTTTCTGATCGAGAACTGGAAGAAGCTGGAATTGACCGGGCAGTCTTCAGTGAACCCCATTATGTAAGAGCAAGAGCTGTTTTAGAAGATATCGAGTTGTTTGATGCTTCATTCTTTGGGTTCAATCCCAGAGAAGCTGCCATCACTGATCCACAACACCGGCTGTTTTTAGAGTGTGCGTGGGAAGCGTTGGAAAGTGCCGGCTACAACGCTGAAACTTATGAAGGTTCCATAGGCGTTTATGGTGGGTCTAGTGGAATAAATACCTATTTTTTGAATAACCTTCATTCAAATGGGGAGTTAAGAGAAACGGTTGGAGACTATCAAATTTTTATTTCCAACGATAAAGATTTTCTCTCGACCCGCGTCTCCTACAAATTAAATTTGAAAGGGCCAAGTGTTACGGTTCAAACTGCTTGCTCTACCTCATTAGTTGCCATCGGTATGGCTTGCCAAAGTTTGCTGAATTACCAATGCGATATGGCTTTAGCCGGCGCATCTGCAATCGGCGTTCCGCAAAAAGCCGGCTATTTATATCAAGAAGGAATGATTCTGTCCCCAGATGGACACTGTAGACCTTTTGATGCCAAGGCAGAGGGAACTTTAGGTGGCAGCGGTGTAGGAATTGTTGTTTTGAAAAGATTAGAGGATGCAATTGCAGATGGAGACTACATTCATGCAGTAATTAAAGGTTCAGCAATTAATAACGACGGTTCCTTAAAAATTGGCTACACCGCACCCAGTATCGATGGTCAAGCTGAAGCAATCGCCCAGGCTTTAGCAACAGCAGAATTTGAACCTGAAACTGTTAGCTACATAGAAGCTCATGGCACCGGCACTCCCTTGGGAGATCCGATTGAAATTGCGGCACTCACGCAAGTTTTTCGCGCCGGCACCCAGAAGAAAGGCTTCTGCGCTATCGGTTCTGTTAAAAGCAATCTTGGACATTTAGACACGGCATCTGGTGTCACCGGCTTAATTAAAACTGTTCAAGCACTCAAACATAAGTTGCTGCCACCGAGTCTACATTTTGAAGTTCCCAATCCCAAAATAGATTTCGCTAACAGTCCTTTTTATGTCAATGCCACACTCTCCGAATGGAAAACAAATGGAACACCCCGTCGTGCCGGTGTCAGTTCTTTTGGCATTGGCGGAACGAACGCCCATGTAGTGCTTGAAGAAGCTCCTCTCATCGAAGATTCTGGAGAGTCGAGACCTTGGCAGATGCTGTTGTTATCTGCAAAAACAAGCTCGGCACTTGAAACGGCAACCACTAATTTAGTTGAGCATTTAAAGCAAAATTCTGCTCTTAACCTTGCTGATGTCGCTCACACACTTCAGGTTGGTAGAAAAGCGTTTAATCACCGGCGAATGGTTGTTTGCTCTAACTTAGAAGATACTGTTAATGCCCTTTCCAATCTCGACCTAAAACGAGTTTTTACCAGCACGCAGGATGCCAAAGAGCGGCCTGTTGTATTTATGTTTTCAGGTCAAGGATCGCAGTACGTGAAAATGGCTTTTGAACTTTACGAAAAAGAGCCAACATTTCGCGATTGCATTAATCAATGTTCAGAAATTCTCAAACCTTACCTGAAACTTGACCTACGCCACGTTCTTTATCCAAAGGACGAACAAATAGAAGAAGCTACGCTGCAATTAAAGCAGACTGCCATCACACAGCCGGCACTCTTTACCATCGAGTACGCTTTATCGCAGTTGTGGTTGGAATGGGGTGTGCGCCCTACGGCGATGATTGGGCACAGTATTGGTGAATATGTGGCTGCTTGTTTAGCCGGCGTTTTCTCTCTAGAAGATGCATTGGCATTAGTGGCAAAACGAGGGCAATTGATGCAGCAAATGCCTCCAGGTTCAATGCTAGCGGTTCCACTTCCAGAGAATGAAGTGCAACCTTTGTTGGGCGATAAACTCTCCCTGGCTGTAATTAACGGGCAATCGAGTTGTGTGGTTGCCGGCACTGCAGATGCTATAGAAGGATTGCAACAAAAATTACTTGATCAAGGTGTGGAGTGCCGGTGTTTGCACACATCCCACGCGTTCCACTCGCAGATGATGGAACCCATCTTAGAACCTTTCGAGGAACTGGTTAAGAAAGTTGCCCTGAAGCCCCCACAAATGCCTTATATATCCAATGTCACCGGCACTTGGATTACAGCGGCACAAGCAACAAATCCTAGCTATTGGGCAACGCATTTACGGCAAACTGTGCGCTTTGCAGATGGCTTGCAAGAACTGTTGAAAAAACCGGAGCAAATCTTATTAGAAATTGGCCCCGGACGGACATTAACGACGCTGGCAAAACAGCATCCAGATTGCACGGCTGATCGTATTGTGCTTTCCTCATTGCGTCACCCACAAGATGGGCAGTCGGATTTAGCATTTTTGCTAACGACATTCGGCAAACTCTGGCTAACAGGAATTCAGGTCAATTGGTCGGGATTTTATGCCTATGAGCGACGCTACCGACTGCCCTTGCCAACTTATCCGTTTGAGCGCCAACGACACTGGATTGAAGCAAAAAGCTTGCCGGCACAAAACACTCCGATTTCCAACCCCATTTTATGGGAATCTTTAGTAGAGGCCGGCCTCATGCAGTCACAGATAGGTATCGAAAAATTTGACAATTCTACCTATTTAGAGAAAAAGCAGTCGCTTGATCGTTTGTGTATTGCTTACATGAACCTCGCTCTCCAAAATTTAGGTGCATTTAGCAATCCCAGCCAAGGGTATTCTCTTGAAGAATTATTCCATCAATTTCAAGTTTTGCCGCGTTACCAGCAATTATTGTCTGGATGGCTAAAAGTATTGGTCACTCAAGGTCAGTTAAAGCAAGAAGGAGAGAAGTTTACCAACTTTATCCCATTTCCCAAAAACTCTCTAAACGCTCTTGTAGAACAAGTCAGAATTCAATGGCAAGATAACCTGCAATGGATAGATACGATTCAAATTTGTGGAGAAAATCTAGCTGCGGTGCTACTCGGTAAAGAAGATCCGTTGGCGCTGACATTTACCGGCGGCTCCTTTGATAAAATGGAAAATCTCGCTCAAGAATGGCCGGTGTTTCATTATTGTAATGGCATTGTGCGGGCGAGCTTGCAACAGGTGGTGAAGTCATTATCACCGCAAGTTAATTTGAGAATCCTGGAAATTGGGGCCGGCATGGGATTAACCACGGTGGATATAATGCCGATTTTACCACCGAAACAAACGAGCTACACCTTTACCGATGTTGGACGTCTTTTCCTAGATCGAGGCAAAGAAAAATTTAGCGCTTATCCATTTGTTGATTATCGCCTGCTAGATATTGAGCAGCCTCCTGAAAATCAAGGATATGAGCCACATAGTTTTGATGTCATAATAGCTGCGAATGTGCTGCACGTAACCCGCAACATCGGGGAAACTTTGGCTCACGCTCGTTCTTTACTGGCTCCTGAAGGCATCGTTTTGATTTGGGAAATAACACAGCATCAATTAGATTTTGATATCGTTGATGGCCTTGCTATGAGACCTCTTGCGGATGGAGAACGCAGTCAGGGAAATCCATTCTTATCAAAAGAACAGTGGTTTGAAGCGCTGCGAGATAATGGATTTGTTGAGATGACTGCATTGCCTGAAACTGAAGCATTAGGACACCATATTTTGGTTGCCAAAGCTTCTTCACCGGCAGCTAATTCTGCCCCTCTAGCATTTACGGTTTCTCAAGAAAAGATTCTCAGCAATCAAGTTACTACCGGCAAAAAACCGAACATTGCAGACTGGTTTTATATTCCATCTTGGAAACGCTCACTACTGCCGGCTCGTAAAGCTAACCTACTCCCAGCTCAATCATGTTGGTTAGTATTTGCTGATGAATGCGGCTTGGGTGACAAAATCGTGAAACATCTGGAACAAGAGAATCAGGATGTTATTACGGTAAAAGTGGGTCAAGAGTTTGCCTCGCAAGGGAACGGCGTTTATACCCTCAATCCCCAACAAAGTGAGGACTATAATACCTTAGTCACAGAACTTAGCACTCAGAACAAGACGCCAAAAACTATTGTTCATTTATGGAATGTCACACCGGAAGATAGTACAGAACTAGGAATTCAGCTTCTTGATAATTCTCAAAACTTAGGTTTTTATAGCCTAATGTTTTTAGCGCAAGCTATCGGGAAACAAAATTTAACGGATGAGCTTCAAATCGGGGTTGTCTCAAACAATATTCAAGAAGTAACCGGCGAAGAAGTGCTGTTTCCAGAAAAGGCAACTGTACTGGGACCGTGTAAAGTAATTCCACAAGAATACCCGAACATCACTTGTCAAAATATTGATGTTGTGCTTCCTAACTCTGGAAGCCGGCAAGAGGAGAAACTGATCTCCGATCTTCTGGCAGAACTGCGGACAAAACCATCTGAATTAAGTGTTGCTTATCGCGGCAATCATCGTTGGGTACAAACCTTTGAGCCAATGCAATTGGATGGCACGCTTGAAGAAATACCCCGGCTTAAGGAAGGCGGAGTGTATCTAATCACAGGGGGATTAGGGGGTATTGGTCTTGAGTTAGCCGAATATTTAGCACAGACCGTGCGAGCTAAATTAGTGCTGATTGGACGCTCTCCAATTCCTGAAAGTAACCAGTGGGAACAATGGTTAAGCAATCACGATGAGCAGGATAGTGTAAGCCGTAAAATCCGAAAATTGCAGGCGATTAAAAAGCTGGGTGCGGAAGTTTTGGTCATTGCTGCGGATGTTGCCAACTTAGAACAAATGCAAAAAGCGATTGCTCAAGCTTGTGAGCAATTTGACACAATTGATGGGGCAATTCACGCTGCCGGCATCGCACCAGCCGGCATGATTCAATTAAAAACACCAGAAATGATCGAAAATCTTCTGGCTCCTAAAGTGAAGGGAACCTTGATACTTGATGCTTTACTCAAGGACTTTAATTTGGATTTCCTTGTACTTTGTTCTTCGCTCAATTCAATCTTGGCAACGATGGGACTTGTAGACCATTGCGCTGCAAATGCTTTTCTGGATGCCTTCGCTCAACGCAATACTAATCGAAATGGTACGTTCACTGTTTCGATTAACTGGGATGGCTGGCAAGAGGTCGGACAGGCAGCCAACACAATGATGCCGGCTGAACTTGAAAAATGGCGGGAAGAAAGTCTTAAACACGCAATTTTGCCAAAGGAAGGAGTAGATGCCTTTAGCCGGATTGTAAAGACTGCGCTGCCTCAAGTTTTGGTATCGACGCAGGATTTCTTGATGCTGATTGAGCAGCATCATGCTTCTAAAGGTTCGCTGTTTTTAGAAGCAATACAGAAGGCTAACCCGTCTAAATTGATAGAGTCTCGACCTGAACTGAAAAATGCTTATTTAGCACCTCGGAATTCCCTTGAGAAAACGATTTCCGGCATTTGGCAAAAGTGCCTGGGTGTTGAGGGATTGGGTATTCACGATGACTTTTTTGAGTTGGGGGGAGACTCTCTACTAGCTGTTCATTTGCTCAGCAAGTTAAGTGAATCGACCAAAACGAAATTGTCGCCACACAGTTTACTGAAAGCGCCCACAATTGCAGCGCTGGCGGAATTAATTGAAGAGACTTCTTCAGCGCAAAAACTTACCAACCGGCCTGGAAATAAAGCACTGCCTCCTTCGCTGGTGGAAATTCAAACCGGCATTAAACAACCGCTTTTCTTGGTACATCCAGCCGGCGGACAGATTTACGTGTATCGCGATCTGGCGCATCATTTAGGTTCAGATCAGCCGGTTTATGGGTTGCAGTCCCAGAGTGCAGATGAGGAAACAGACGCTTTTCTTTGTGTTGAGGAAATGGCGGCGAACTATGTCGATACGCTGCGTGTCGTCCAACCAGAAGGGCCATATTTGCTAGGGGGTTCTTCGTTTGGAGGCACTGTGGCTTTCGAGATGGCACAGCAACTTGAGGCGCAGGGGCAAAAAGTGGCGCTACTTGCTCTGATAGATACTCCCGGATGGGGTTATATGCCGGCAGGGCATATAGAAGATAGTGTGGTGAAAATTATGGCTTACTTACTCGGTTTGGGTGCTAACGTTTCCAATTCGCTGGATCGTCTTCAGCAGCTTGGCACTGAGGAGCAACTGCGCTACTTTTTGGAGCAGGGAAAGGCTGCACTAAGACTTCCTGATGGGTTCGGGTTGTCTGAGCTTCGCCAGTATCACCAGCTGTTTAAGGGACACGTTCAGGCGATGCGAAACTACATTCCCCAAGCTTATTCGGGGCAGGTTATTTTCTTCCGTGCTGGTGAACGCGATGCGTTTAATCCTCCTAACCCAGAACTAGGCTGGATTAATTTGGCTGCGGGAGGATTGCAGATTCACGAAGTACCAGGAAATCACATTACCATGCATTTCCCCCCCCACGTCCAAGTGATAGCTGAACAGCTAAAGGCTTACCTTAATGAGGCAGCAGTGGGTTAATTCTGAGGGAACTCTCCCACTTTTGTAGAAAGATTACTTTCTTTTGTGGCTTTGTAAAGCAGGCATCCCGCCTGCTTTTTTTTGCGCCGGCTTTACCCACCTTCGCCTCATTCAAACGAGAAAAAGGCATTCATCATAGTGAAATTTCTTGAATATTCGCAAAATTTGGCAAGTTGCTCAGGGTAATGGCTGCTTCTGCTGTCTCTCTTGATCGCTCACAACGAACCCCAAAATTACAGGCAGTACAATGACCGTTTGCCACCGGCACTTGAGGGAACGATTCTCCTATTTCTTGATACTGTTGCAGCCAAAGATCCAAATTGCTCAATAAGTGCGTTAAATCCGTTTTTGCCTGTTTGTGCAAAGAGTCATTATATGAAAATTTTTGGCTTTGTAAGGATGGCAGCTCTGACGTTTCTACCGGAGACTGAACAAACCAATAAGTCATGGAAATTTGTTCAGGTAAATAGTCGCTTGTTTCTGCCAGAACATAAAGATATAATCGCGTTTGCCAATTTTTTTCTAACCGGCTTCTATTTTGCGGGCTGGGATAGGTTTTCCAGTCAAGTATTTGAGCGCTTTTCGCTTCAGCAACTAACAAATCGTAAATAACTGTGAGCAAATACCCTTGAAAATTTAACGTGCGGCAATGCTCAGCTTGACGAAAAACACCGCTATTTTTAGCCGGGTCGGGGGTTAAAATTTCCGGTGCTGCATTAAGAAAAGCCGTCAGACAGCGCTCTAATTGAGGGTCTTCTTCTATCAAAGATTCTATAGGTAAACCCAATTCTCGCTGCTGCATCAGTAAATGAAACCGGCTTCCCCAATCTTGCCGGTCTTGCTGTTCTGGGGAAGCCGGTGAACTCAATTGTTCCAGGTAGGTGTTTTGAAATTTGCGGGGGCAAGTCTCTAAAAGATTTAGCTGCCCTTGGGATAAGCGCATATCAGTTTTTAAGTTCAGAATTTTGAATTTATCGCCCTTTGGTCAGCACAAACACACTGCCTTCGTTGCCGCGACCGACCCGCAGGTCTTCGTCTAAATAGGTAATATCTAACCAACCTTGCTGTTCGCGGCTTTCAATGGGAAAATCAATGGCGATAAATTTTTTGCCGGCTTCTATTTGCTCGATTAAATCTCCGGGTGATTGATAGTTAATTAAGCGCTGTATCCCGATAATTGAGCGATTGAATTTTACTTGAACTCGGCGTTCAGAAACCGGCTCAAAGGTAGCGGCAACGCTAACAATACCTTCTAAATAAGGCACACCATAAACTTCGGCAATGTTATAAACTTTTGCGTCTTTGGCACGGATGCACTGATAAATTTGGCCGAGTTTGAGCAAAGGGAACTGATCAATCCCTAAAAGTCCCCGACTGGTGGTGTAAAGCAAGCGCCAATTTCCATCAAGCATTTCGGCAGCTTCTACAGGTCGGGGAGTGGGGTTGCGGTCTTCCAGTTGGGCAACTGCCGCGAGAATGGCCAGTTTATCGGTTTCGGTTGCCAGCAGTCCGCGATTTTTGCCGGCAATTACTTCTAATAAGTCAGATTTTCCTATCATAATTGTTGTTATTTGTTAGGTAGAATTCCGTCTTGTAGGGGCGCAATTCGCAGCGTGCCTCTACGGAGGATAAAATTATTGAAGGCGCAAAACATCAAATTTTAAGAGATAAACCAAGGTGCGAGATAGATATTTTGCTTGGGCGGGATTTTGATTGGCAAACCGGCTGAGGATATCTCCCACAGAAAGAGAACCCTCCTGTTTAATGGTAGCTAAAATTGAATCGACAGTGGCCGCCGGCGTTCTTCTCGGTGAACCAAAATTCGTGTTCCAGGTTTTTCGCAGTCCCTCTAAATGTGCCGGCGTGGCCATTGAACCCAAACTGAGAACCATTTTGCTGTCCAGATGGGCCGTTGAATAGTGACTCAACCACCGGAAAGGATCGTCACACAGAGGATAAGCTGGAGCACCGGCAGGCGTCGGGAAAGACACGGGCTTTTGAGTGCGAATTTCAGCGAGTTCTTGCCATAATCTTTCGTAAGCAGGGATGATAACTTTCCAATCGTAAACCTCCCTCGCCCTAGTTTTACCATTTTCTCCCATGCGCTGCCTCAGCCCGCTATCCTCAATTAAAGCAATCAGCGAGCGACTGCAAGCCTCAATATCAACAGCCGTTACCATCGACGCATGACCGATGTAAGAACTGTAATTCAAATTGTCATTAAGATAACTGGATGCGAAATCGATGCCATCTGCTGATGCCGGCATAATTGTGGGAATTCTAAACCCATCAATTTCATGACGCACCGATTCTTGATAGCCGTCCCAATCGGAAACAATCACCGGCAGTCCTTGAGACATGGCTTCAATTGGTGTTAAACCAAATGTTTCTTGAATATTATCGGCTAGAGATATAAAAATATCAGCAACAGACCAGATTCCTGAACGAATTGCCGGCTCACGTCCGTCTAGAAAAATTGCATTCACGGAAGGACAGAATCGTTGAGGACTGTTTTTGCCGTCAGCCTCTTCCCTCGCATCTTCAAACCAGCCGGCCTGGATTAGATGCACTTTCGCGCCGGTTGCTTGAACAGCCCGTTCCAAAGCCAAATACATCGGCACTGGATGGGCTTTTGCATAGAAAATTAAGCGCCCTACAAACAGAACCACAATATCATCGGGAGCGATGCCAAGTTCTTGACGCATCCGGCTGCGAATCTCTTGCGCCTCACTGCCTTGGGGAAATGCATCACAATCAACACCCAGGGGAATAATGGGCAGTTGGATCTCAGTCTCAGGCTTGCTGCCGGTGCGTTGACCTAAATACTCAGCCCATGTTTCTAAAAGACGTTCAACAGCCGTTTTAACCGCAACAGACGTGCAAATTAAAGCGTCCCAAGGCTGCACCGGCGCTATCAGTAAATCTCCAATTGCTTTCGTTGCCGGCCTGCTGACAATGGTGTGAGTCACCCCACAAATGCTGTAAGCACGCTCATCGGTAAATCGCCGCATCCAAACCAAGTCAGAAATGCTGGGATCGGGTTTATAGATACCACCGGCTTCAGCAAGGCTTGTAGGATTGTCAGCCGGTAGCCACCGGACAGGACGGGGGCGTTTTGCCCAAGGTTCTATTCGTTGGCAAAAATCGCTGAAATCTTGCCGTTGCCCTGTGTAACAGTAGAGACGCTCTGCTGTTCCGTACTTGACTAAACCTTTAAGAAAACCCTCACCCGCCGCTTGGCGACCAAGCAGTTGTTTACCACTCGTATCGAAACCATCCTTGATATAAAAAACAGCCGAACTCGTACTCATCCTCAGATGACTCCCGTTCACATCTTTTTTTGACAGTCTGACCATTGATCATAAGTACCTCACGGAAGTTTGGAAACCGAGTGTCTCAAGACGCTCGGAGAAAAAACGACACGGGTACTAAAGTACCCGTCCCTTCTGGATGAGTTATGATACCCTTATGACTCAATCCCTGTCTGTTAAGTGCAAGCTAATAGTCCCCATAGAGTTGCGGTCGGATATTGACCAAACCTTGCATGGGTTTGCTGATGCTTGTAATCAGATTTTGCAGGTTGCCCAGCGAGATCAGTGTTGGAATACTAACAAGCTTCACCATAAGGTTTACAAGCCAGTCAGAGAATCTACTGGCCTTAAAGCCAACCATGTTTGTCAGGCGATTAGACGAGTGATTGGCAACGCTAAAGCCCTGAAGCAAATTCATAAATTCCGACCGACTTCGATCAGCCTGGATGTCCGCACGTTCAAATATGTCGCAGCCACTCAATCTGTCGGTGTCACCCTAAAGTCTGGCCGACATAACTTTAAGCTGTCCATCGGTGGGTATCAGATTGCATTGCTCAGAGGTCAAAACCTGACGAGTGCAACACTGAATAGAACCAGGAAGGGAGACTACTACATCAATTTTGGGGTTGAGATTGACACTCCACCCACGGGCAAAACGCCCAAGGTGATTGGGGTCGATTTGGGGCGTAGAGATATTGCCACAACCTCCACTGGAAACAGTTGGAGTGGGGAAAAGATTCAAGCCATGCGTGACCGATATAGCAAGGTCAGGGCGAATGTTCAACGCAAACGCACTCGCAACTCTAGACGGTTGCTCAGAAGGCTTCAGGGCAGAGAACAACGCTTTCAGAAGTGGTTGAATCACAACATCAGCAAGCAACTGGTACAAGAGGCAAAACAGCTTGATTGTGCATTGGCTTTTGAGGAATTGACCGGAATTCGGGAGAGTCTGAATCAGAAGCCTAGAAGCAAGACGGAACGGCGGAGAACGAACAATTGGGCGTTTTTTCAGTTGCGTCTGTTTGTGCAGTATAAAGCCCTGATTGCAGGGGTAACAGTGGTATTTGTTCCTCCTGCCTACACTTCGCAAACTTGTTGCCGATGTGGACACATTCACCCTGACAAAGGGAAGCCTTATCGGAGCGGCAAGCGTTTTAAGTGTGGTCATTGTAAGCTCGACCATGATGCTGATGTAAATGCGGCTCTAAATATTGCCGCGCTGGGGGTGTCTTTTGTAAGCGCACCCGAACGTCCGGGCTTGTGTTGTCAACTACAAGGGCAATCGTCCTTGCTGGTTAACGCATAAGTTTGGGCGAAAGCCCCGCGACTTCAGTTTGGGGTGAGCTTACAAACATACCTTCAGCCGGCTCGTGTAAGATGACTTAGGGCACAAGTTGCAATAGCGGATCGACTTTAGTCGTGGGAGTGTAAGAATGTATAACCCTTCTCTGCGTCAAGAACCTCGTCATGAGCCGGCGGATGTCATTCCATTGAATCAAGAGACTTCCCTTTTAGACTGGCTGGAAAACACAGGTCGCTTGATAGCCCGTGACTCTCACGAGCTTGCGGGCTATCTGGATGAGGAAGAAGAAATTTCTGAACTGATGGCTGTGGATGAGGGCACCTTTGACCTCGATGATGATGATGATGATGAGCTTGATTTGGAGGAATAAAGACTAAAAACGACGTGTGAGGGGTGTATTCGCTCACCCAGCGTACAGGTAGCGCATTGGCTAAAGTGGGGAGTGTGGAGTGCAAATCATTTCTACCTCTCAAACTCCCACTGCCTTGAGTTTTCATCCCAAATCCTTGACCCTTAACCCTTTACCCCTCACACTTTTTTTTGAGCGGAGACTTGAGCGCTGTCTTCGGATTATTGGTGTGTGGAGTGAAATAAAAATTTTGTGGACGCTAAATCATTTTCTGGCAACGCATTAAACCTTTCAGGCACGAATCTGTTTTGGCTGCTGGGCGTTGGGCTGAGTGCGGCAGCGCTAATTTTGGATTGGACAGCCGGCAGGTTTCTCAATTTAGGGTTCTCCCTGACGTTGCCCCTGTTGGTTTCTGCCTTGCTAACAGCGGGGTTGGGCTACTGGGTGGTTCCGCTACTACAGCAGCTAAAAACCGGCCAAATTATTCGAGAGGATGGCCCTCAGGCACATTTGAAAAAAGCCGGCACTCCGACAATGGGCGGGGTGTTTTTTGTGCCGGTGGGCGTGCTGATGGCGCTGTTGTGGTCTAGTTTTTCGCCGGCAGTTCCCGCATCCGATTTCATCTCTGTGATTGCTGTAGCCGCCTTAACGCTTGCCTATGGCTTCATTGGCTGGCTAGACGACTGGCAAATCCTACGCCGCAAATCGAATAAAGGCATTTCCCCTCAAATGAAACTTGCCTTACAAGTAGGATTTGGGGGGCTGTTTTGTCTGTGGTTGCTCATCCAGGCGTACTTTCTAAAATCGGTTGAGCCGGCAAGTATCACGACAATTCTTTTACCTCTCGGTTTAGCGATTCCTTTAGGGTTGCTATTTTGGCCCTTTGCAGTGTTTGTGCTGGTGGCAGAAAGTAACGCCACCAACCTCACCGATGGCGTCGATGGACTAATGGGCGGACTCGGTGCCATCGCTTTCCTGGGTTTCGCTACAGTGGTTGCACCAACCTCTGCCGGTTTAGCAATTTTCTGCGCCTGCCTCAGTGGTAGCTGTCTCGGTTTCGTCGCTCACAACCGCAACCCTGCTCGTGTTTTTATGGGAGATACCGGCTCTTTGGCACTGGGAGGCGCTTTAGCAGCCGTCGCGATTCTTACAAATAGCCTCTGGAGTCTTTTTATTATCGGCGGCATTCTAATCGTTGAAACGCTGTCTGTGATGGCTCAAGTGGGATATTACAAAGCCACAAAAGGCCCAGATGGAATTGGCAAACGCCTGTTTAAAATGGCACCAATTCACCATCATTTAGAACTTTCTGGATGGCGAGAAATCAAAATTGTTGGCGTATTTTATGTGATTAATGCGATCTTGGTTTTACTCGCTCTAATATGATTAAGCCACAAGGACAGGGTTCTGTGATCAAAAATGTGTCCCTCGGGGCCGCTGTCCTTTTTGGTTTTCTATTTCTCTATTTCCTACTATCCAAGCGGGGGTATTTACCGCCTCCCCTCTATTTTGCAGACTTAGTCTGTGGAAATAATGGTAAAAAAATATAGATCAATGGTAGAACAGGCTTTGGAGCTTTCTCCATCTGAGGTGCGGCAACGCAAGGAGCTTTCGTCGTTCGCCTACTGTCGGAGTTGGTACTGTCCCAGATTCAAGCTTAAATAGGTACTAAACAGCTTGTTAGTACCTATTAAATAGGTATTGTACCTATTTCTTCCCCCAACGCGCATCCGGACCTCGCCCCAGACATTCAAGCCGGCCAGATGTCCGCTCTTGGCGCAGAATGCGGCGAATCAAGTCAATCCCCACTGGGGGACATCGTTCCTGTACATCCCTGATGGAGAATTCAACAGGCAAATTGCTAATGGCATCTAACACCATCGCGGTTTTAGCGCCTTTGACTGAGGTGACTAACCCAACCCGCTGCTCGAACTCCCGGTACGCTGACAGCACCACCACTCCCAAAAAATACTCCCACCAGGGCAATAAGCTATGCTGTCCCTGATGCCAACGTTGTGAGGATTGGTAAAGTGTATCGTAGTAACTTTCTTTGGTGCCTTCAACAATCCGCTCTAAGCTAATAAACCGCCCCACTTCGTACCCAGCTTTGTATAGCAGCAGTAGGGTGAGAAGGCGAGCCATCCGACCATTGCCATCACTGAAAGGATGGATGCAGAGAAAATCTAGGATGTATGAGGAAATAAGGAGCAACGGCTCGATTTCACCGGACTGCCAGAAGCTGTTGAACTGTTCATGCAGGCGTTTCATCGCCTCTGGCGTGGCATAAGCCGGAACAGGCTGAAACCTCACAAATTTTGTGCCATCGGGATGGGTTTCGCTGATTTGATTGTCCGCCGGCTTCCATTCCCCACCCGCACCAACAGCAAATTGGTAAAGGTCACGGTGCAGCTGTTGCACTACTCCTGGAGTAAAGGGAATATGGGCATAGCTGGCGTGAATTGTATTCAAGACATCTCGGTAGCCAGCAATTTCTTGTTCGGAGCGATCTCGGGGTGTAGTTTTTTCGGCGACCAATTCCTTAATGCGTTGCAAGGGTGCGGTGATGCCCTCTATCCGGTTGGACGATTCGGTACTTTGAATGATGGCTGCTTGGCGCAGGGTTTCTAGTGCCTGGGGTGCCTGCTCCTTGAATAACTCCTGCTTACCCTTGTATTCTCCAATCAGGCGGATGGTTTGGAGGAGTCCTTGGGTAATAGGTTGCCCCTCAATAAAGCCTGCTTCAAACGACTGCATGGGCAGTTCCTATTAATCGGCGAGCATCCCGAGTTTGTAAAATTCTAATTAAAACAGGATAATCGATAGAGAGTCAACTGCTAGTTAATAGGGGGTGTAAGAGGAGTTCCTATGACCCCAGAAGAAAAGAGCGTTTAAAAGCCTGTGCTGCCCAAATAGCCGAGATTTGGTACAAAAATACAGCAGTCCCTATAATAGCAAAAAGCTGCATTGGGCAGCTAACACTTACAGAAAAAAAAGCCGAATAACCGGCTTCTCAAAATGTCTCCTAGCCAAGCGAATAACTTCAGCAACCCGGCTTTTTTTCCAGAAGTTTCCGTCATTGTTCCGATCTACAATGGCGAGGCAGATTTACCTGATTTACTAAATTGTTTGCGATCACAAACTTACCCAACGCATTTAGTTGAGTATTTGCTTGTAGACAATAACAGTAGCGATGGCACCGGCACCCTGATTGCAGCCGGAGGCGAGGGTTTCCACCACCTCAGCGAAAATCAAATTCAAAGTTCTTACGCGGCTAGGAATGCCGGCATTCGTGCTGCAACCGGCGACATTCTTGCCTTCACCGATGCTGACTGTAGGCCCAACCCTAACTGGTTGCACTCATTAATTCAGCCATTTGTCAAGCAAAATGTAGGAATTGTTGCCGGTGAAATAGAGGCGCTTGCCGGTAAAACTCTGTTGGAAAAATACGCCAGCCGGCAGGATACTCTATCCCAGAAGCATACCTTAGCTCATCCTTTTTGCCCTTACGGTCAAACTGCAAATTTAGCCATTCGCCGGCAAGTTTTAGCAGAAGTCGGTTTATTTCGTCCTTACCTAACGACTGGCGGCGATGCTGATATTTGTTGGCGAATTTTGCGGCAAACTCATTGGCAACTAGAATTTGCACCAGAAGCGATCGTTCAACACCGGCATCGTTCAACTTTGCGGCAGTTACGAAGTCAGTGGCGGCGTTATGGCGAGTCAAACAAGTATTTGCACGAATTGCACGGCATTGATTTAATGCGAGAATTAACGGTTAAAGAATACGTTTATCGAATCAGCCGGTGGTTGTTAAAAGAATTGCCGGCTGCTAGCGTGAAAACAATAAGAGGAAAAGCCGGCTTTGCAGATTTATTAAGTACACCCCTTGGTCTCTTTTGTTTTCAGGCTAGAACAACGGGGCAACGAGAAGCAAATTTAGCAGAAAAAGCACGAGAAATTGAACCCTTTATCTAGCCGTCAAATTAAGGCGTTAAAAAGTTAATATGATTGCCGGGAAGTTTTCGCAAATCCTCTACAGAACCTTGCAATTTTAACTGACCATTTTCTATAAATACAATCCACTCAGCACGCTCAATCACTCTAGGGCGGTGACTAATTGTGATGGTCGTTTTATCTTGCCGGTAGGATAGGAGCCGGTCGAGAACTTCAGCTTCACTAACTGGATCTAAACCGGCTGTAGATTCATCTAAAATTAATACCGGCGGATCATTAACAATCGCTCTAGCAATGGCTAGGCGCTGCCGCTGTCCTCCAGAGATATTTGCCCCAAATTCTCCTAAAACAGTTTGATATTTATCAGGTAATTTACTAATAAATTCATCAGCTTCAGCAATTTGGCAAGCAGTAACAATTTGCTCAAATGTCACGTAAGGATTGCCCAAACGAAAATTTTCAATAATTGACCGGCTCCAAAAGTGAGCCTCTTGCGGAACTAGGATAACCTGTTGGCGCAAGCAATCCAAAGAAAGGTCTTGCATATTATAAATGCCAAAGCGAATATTGCCAGATTGAGGCGAGTGTAAACCCGCAATCAGCTTAGCCAGGGTACTTTTGCCACACCCAGATTTACCAATTAAAGCAGTGGCTTTACCGCCGGGAATTTTGAGAGAAAAATCTTTGAGCAGGTCAACCCTCCCCGCATGATAAAAGTTGAGATTTGTACAAATAATGTCAGCATTACCCGGAATTTTAGCAATCGGCTTTTGAGAGTCGTTCTGACTTTCAGGAGTCGAGTCAATCACTTCTGTCAGGCGTTGTGTAGCCGTTTGAGCCATCGTAAATTCATCCACAAATCCAACAATTGTGCCGATGAAACCGATAAAATTTCCGTTCATACTGTTAAAAGCCAATAGTTGACCAATGGTTAATTCTTGACTAATGACTAAACTGCTACCGAGCCAAAACAAGGCAACGCTACCGATACTGGAAACTAGGCCAGAAAAGGTATTGTTGATAATACCAATTTGAATCGTGCGGAATGTCACGTTAGCAAGGCGACCAAATCGGCTCTGAAACTCTTCCCAAAATTGGGGAGCTGCCGTGGTGGTTTTTAGGGTGAGTGCGCCCTTAAAGGTTTCGACTAAAACGCCCTGATTTTCTGCTTCTAAAACTAATAGAGTTCGAGTTTTTTGCTGAAGAGTCGGCAGAAAAATAATGGTTGATAAAGTCATTAAAATTGAAAATAAGAAAGCCGCTATGGTAAGTTTCCAACTGTAGAACAGCATAAAGCTTAAAGAAATAGCAGCAATGAATAATTGACTGGGAAGACGGATAACAACTTGAGAAACTAATTGATTAATTTCTTGAATATCTCGGAGCCGGCTGACAATTTCACCGCTGCGACGCGCTTCATAATAGCTTAGGGGTAGACGCAGAATGACTCTGCCAAATTCCAGCACTAGCCCTAACTGTAACCGTTGAGCAAAGTGGGCGATTAGGTTAGACTGTACAAGCTGGAGGCTGCTGCTGAGAAAGTTCATAATGATAACAGCAATTACCACACCCGTAAGCAACTGGGTATCCCCACGAACCAGCACATCATCGGTGAGAATTTGCAGTAGAAACGGGGAAGTTAAAGACAGCATCCCCAAAACAAGATTAATTAGAAATGCCTCTCCCAAAATGCCTCGATAAGCCCACACCGGCTTAAAGAAACGCCCAAAACCGCTAACTTTATCATCGGGTTGGGCTGAAAAGCGAATGGGATCTTGCTCTAGTAAGAGCATGACGCCATTCGCCCAGCCTTCTAAGAGTTCGTTTTTTGTGATGTAACGAAGACCGACAGCTGGATCGGCAACGACATAATTTTTGCCCTGTTGTCCATGCAAAACCACCCAGTGATAGCCTTTCCAGTGAATAATCGCCGGCAAGGGGGCTTCTTTCATTTTGTCGAGAATTTCCGGTGAAGCCCTGACACCTCTGGCATTAAAACCGAGTGCCTCTGAACCCCGCTTCAGCCCCAGTAAAGTCGTTCCCAACTGGCCGGTACCGACGGCTTCCCGGATGCGGTTGAGGGTAAACGTGCGCCCGTACTGTTTCGCGATGGTGGCAAGGCAAGCAGCGCCACAGTCTTCTTCACTGTGCTGTAAAACAACCTGGTATTTCATTCGTCCTTAAGGAAAGCGCATCTTTAATGATGGTAGATGCCAACTTGGCTGAGAGGATGTCTCAGAAGTCTCAGATATCTTCTCAGTGTTCCTGCCTTGAAGCGAGATTGCAACCCTCAAGCCGGCTAGAAACCTTTTATGTTGAATATCTTTGATTGACCTGGGGTGAATTGGGATCAGAAAGCTGCCGGGAGAAAATTAATCTTGCCAAAATTTGAGAATATGCAAGTTAAACTATCCAGACCTATTGCAACCGTCCTTATTGGAGAAAATTTAAATAATTTCCAAGAAACTTCCTAGTTTTAAAGCGCCCATTCTCAAACTTCTCTGTTTACTACTAATCTTGAAACAACTGCATGAAACCAAAACCGTATTTCTTCCTTATTCGGATTTTCCTGCTGTTGGCGAAATGTTGATTGCTTTAAAAATAGGTTTTGATTTTTTACGGTCGGAAATCATGACTTTGATCGCTTAACCCTATCTCAATGCGAATGCGATTGTCAAGTCTTGGGAATCATGTGTAATCTATGAACAGATCAGGTCTTTTTGCTAGCAAAGTAAAAATACTTATCTATAAATTTTACAAAATTTCAAGTAACATTTTTTTAAGCTAAGGAACCACAATTCCTGAGAAACGTCTTTCGACTTCAGTCTGCAACTGAGCGGTATTCAGCTAGCCAGATTTTTGCTATCCAAAAGTTGACTGCTACAAAAAAAAGGAGTAATACACTCATGTCTGAAAGGCCAAATGAAAAAGCAGTTCCCTTCTTCGCCCGCTTCCTAGAAAGCCAGAACATTGAAGAACTTTCTGACGAAGATATGGAAGCCGCAGCCGGCGGCAAAGGCAGAAGAAGAGCAAAATGTAACGGCGGCGGAATCGGAGTGACTGAAAAATATCCATCTGACCAAGAGGATGGTGGAGACGTAACCACGGCGAAGTACCCATCTGATGCCGAAGATGGCGGAGATGTCATGGTGACGATGAAGTACCCGTCTGACAACGAGGACTCCGGCTGTACCTTGTAATAACTTGCAGTTCGCTGGGTTTAATGCAATTAGACAGCCGGCCTTTGAAACCAGCAAACTGTAACAAGCAATAACTGCATAGCTTATAATCCGCAGTTATCTGATTCTCAGTTAATCAGTTCTGCGGATTTTTGGATTTGCAACCTTTTTTGTTGGCCCACTTTACCGCATCTTTTCTTCATGAGTTTGTCCCGCAATATTGTTTTATTGCTCACCCACAGTGGAGATTTCTTCACCATTGATCGCGTTGCCGAAGCTATTGCCCAACGCGGATCACAACCTTTTCGCCTGGACACGGATCAATTCCCAATGAATCTGCAACTTTCAGCTAAAATTGGTAGCGAAGGACTGCATCATCGGGTCCATTATCAAGACAAATCTATCAGCACAGAGCAAGTGCGATCAGTTTGGATGCGCCGGCTTTGGGAACCCAAGCTGAGTCCAGAATTATCCCCACAGTATCAATACGCTTGTAGTCGAGAGTCACGCGCTGCCCTTCTCGGCTTCTTAGACAGCCTCAGCGAGGTGCGCTGGGTGGATGATTTGCGACGCATTTCCGCTGCAGAAAATAAGTTGCGCCAGCTGAGAATTGCCACAAATGCCGGCTTACAAATTCCCCGAACTCTCGTCACCAATCATCCTCAAGAAGCGCGAGATTTTTTTCAACAACTGAATGGGAAAATGGTGGCAAAACTTTTGACACCGCTTTCAGCAAGTATGGAAGGCTCCGCTTTTTTCCTGTATACCAGCGAAGTTAAAGAAGCGGATCTTGCCGATGCCGAATCCCTCCAATATAGCCCGATGGTTTTCCAGGAGCAAATCCCAAAGTTGAGGGAATTGCGGGTGATATTTGTGGCGGGAAAGTTGTTTGCTGGGGCACTGGATGCGTCTCGTTATTCCGCAACGACAATGGATTGGCGGAATGCTAAACCAGGGGAGTGTGTATGGGAGCCGGCACAAATTCCTAGTCAAATTGCCGATTGCCTTAATGCCTTCATGGCAGAGTTTGGGTTGCTTTTTGGAGCTTTTGATTTTATCCAAACACCAGAGGGTGAGTATATCTTTCTTGAGGTTAATCCCACAGGGGAATGGGGAATGCTAGAGCGAGATTTAAATCTTCCAATTTCTGAGGCAATTGCAGAGACTCTGTTATCTTAGTAGCGTTTAAAATTGCTAAATAAGAGCTGTTTTATTCTCCGACAACCTGCCAGCAGTATCACGAATACGCTTAGGCTCCAGGTTGGTTTTAACCGTAAAATACTATATTTATAGCCGTATTCAAGCAACTTTCGCGATGATGCCCCTCCCTATGGGACTATAGCGTTAAAAGAATGAATCAGCCCGACAAAATACAAAATCTAAAATCCGAAATCTTATGACAGTTCTGATTATTACCCACAGCCAAGACAACGAAAGTATCCCTATGGTAATCGACGCCGTAGAGAAACAAGGCGGCAAAGCATTTCGTTTTAACACAGACCAATTTCCCACAGAAATTCAGCTAGATATTTACTACAGCAAAGGAACAGAACGATTAATTATCGCTACTGAACAAGATAAACTGGATCTGCGTGAAGTCTCCGCAGTCTGGTATCGCCGGCTCAGAATAGGTGGGCGAATTCCTAGCACAATGGATGCTCAACTCAGACAAGCCTCCATTCAAGAATCACGGGCGACTGTTCAAGGAATGATCGCTAGCCTTAAGGCTTTTCACCTTGATCCAGTGCCCCATCTGCGGCGGGCGGAAAACAAACAATTGCAGTTGCAAGTTGCGCGAGAATTGGGGATTGATACGCCACGCACTTTAATGACAAATAATCCCCAATCCGTACGAGAATTTGCCGGCGAGTGCAAGGGGAATTTAATTACAAAAATGCATTCTTCTTTTGCAATTTATGAAAAGGGTGTAGAAAAAGTTGTTTTCACCAATCCTTTAACCGCTGAAGATTTAGGAAATCTTGATGGGCTGCGCTTTTGTCCGATGACGTTTCAGGAACACATTCCCAAAGCGTTAGAATTACGCACAATTGTGGTTGGGAAGCAGTTGTTTACCGCTTCAATAGATTCTCAAAGTTCTGAGAAGGCGCGTCACGATTGGCGCAGGCAAGGCTTAGCCCTAATAGATGATTGGAAACCCTATGATTTACCCCAGGAACTCGGAGAAAAGCTGCTACAGTTGATGAGCTACTTTGGCTTAAATTACGGAGCAATTGACCTAATTTTAACGCCAGACGGTCGCCATATTTTCCTCGAAGTTAACCCGGTTGGGGAGTTCTTCTGGCTGGAGTTATGCCCTGGTTTACCTATTTCCCGTGCAATCGCAGATATTTTGCTCAATCAATCTCAAAAATAACCGATTTTATTTTAATCATGTTGAGTGAATCTGATTCAGAATTTTTTCAACCACTTAACAGTAACGAATTTCTCCCGCCTATTAGTCTGTGGACAAGGCTGGGCGGATTATTTTTGGTTGCAACATTTGGCATTGGCGTCATCGTTGCTGCTATCACGAAATACAATGTTACTGTTAAAGCCGCTGCTACGGTTCGCCCCACCGGCGATCTGCGACTCATTCAAGCATCTGCTCAAGGTAGCATTAACCGCATTGAAGTGAAAGAAAATCAAGCAGTCAAACAGGGAGAAGCACTCGCTTATATTGACGACTCCCAACTGCAAACTAAAAAGAGTCAACTGCAAGGAAATATTCAAAATAGCCAACTCCAACTCACTCAACTCGACGCTCAAATTAGTGCCTTAGCGGGTCAAGTTGCGGCTGAAAGTGACGGCACAAAGCGGGCTGTAGCCTCAGCACAAGCGGATCTAGAGCGCAGTCAACGGGACTATCAAGACCGGCAAGTGACCTCTGTGGCTGGAGTTTCCGAAGCTGAAGCGAATATTAGATCTGCCGAAGAAGAATTGCAAAAGGCACAGGCAGAATTACAAGCCGGCGAGGCGAATTTAAGATCGATTCAAGCAACTTTGAAAGTAGCAGAATCGAAACGTGATCGATATCAGCCTTTAGTTGAAAGCGGGGGACTTTCTCAAGATCAATTCGAGGAAGCAAAACTTGCGGTTGAGCAGCAAGAAGAAGCTGTTGATCAGCAAAAAGCTTTAATTATCAGCCAAAGGCAAACAATAGAGCAGCAAAAACAAGCGATTGAGGCGGCAAAAGCGCGATTGCAAGGGGCATCAGCCAGCCTTGATCCGAGTGAGGCAATCGTGGCAATGGCAAGGGAGAAAATTGAGCAGGAAAAAGCTGCCGGTGCTGTTACTTTAGCGCGATTAAATCAAGAACGAGAGCAGTTGCTTCAGCGAAAAGTGGAAATCCAAAGCCAACTCAACCGCGATCAACAAGAACTGCAACAAATTGAAACTGAGCTGAAAAATACAATCATTCGTTCACCCGTTTCTGGTACTGTCCAGGTGCTTAATCTCCGCAACACTTCTCAAATGGTACGTCCAGGGGATCTGATTGCTCAAGTTTCTCCCAGTGAAGCGCCTTTGGTGGTGAAAGCGCTGGTATCCTCTGAGGATATCAGCCGCGTGAAAGCCGGCCAACCTGTGCAAATGCGAGTTTCTGCCTGTCCTTATCCTGATTACGGCATTCTTAAAGGCAAGGTAACGGCAGTTTCACCAGATGCAATGAAGCCTAATGACAATTCACAATCTCCCCAAACTCCTACCTCAAATGCTGCTTTCTTTGAAGTAACGGTTCAGCCGGAAAACCTTGCTTTAATCCAGGGTGATCACAAATGTCCTGTTCAAGCGGGGATGCAAGGGACGGCTGAGATTATTTCTAGAAAAGAGACGGTTCTCACGTTTATTCTCAGAAAAGCAAGGCTACTGACAGATTTGTGAACAGGCTGCCGGCATCCTTTCCAGTCCTTATCGTTGCTAAAGTTAAATAAAGTAGCGGAAAGGGAACATCAATGTCAGCACAATTATTACTGGTCGATGATGAGCCTGGATTGCGTGAAGCAGTGCAAGCTTATCTAGAAGACAGTGGATTTAGTGTGAACGTAGCCAGTAATGCCAATCTCGGATGGGAACTGGTACAGCAGAAACGGCCCGATTTGGTGATTACGGACGTGATGATGCCCCAAGTCGATGGCTATCAGTTTCTCAAGCAATTGCGAGATGACCCTCGTTTTAAGGCGTTGCCGGTGGTGTTTTTAACTGCTAGAGGCATGACTTCTGACCGAATTCAAGGCTATCAAGCCGGCTGTGATGCCTATATTTCTAAGCCGTTTGACCCCGATGAATTGGTGGCAATTGTAGAAAATTTGCTGGAACGTCGAGAGGCATCGGCAAAGACTGGCGATGGTGAAACGCCTGATATTACTGAGCTTGCCAGTCAAATTGCTGAGATTAAGTCTTTACTAACGGGTCGTAGTGGCATTACGCAAACACCGGCACCGATTAAAATTGACTTGACTCCCAGAGAGCAAAGTGTTTTGGATCTGGTTGCTCAAGGGTTGATGAATAAAGAGATTGCCCGCCGCTTGGAAACCAGTGTTCGCAATGTAGAAAAGTATGTTAGCCGGCTATTCAGCAAAACCGGCACTAATAGCCGTACAGAATTAGTCCGCTACGCCTTGGAACACGGCTTAACAAAATAGCCGGTAAGCGTTGCCGGTGCTGGCAGCCCTATTTCAGCTAAAAATCTATTTCTAACCCCCCAAACTCGACTTTTAAGCGAACTCTACCGCGATAAAAGTCGAGTTCTTTTTTTAAGATAGTTTACGTTTCTTTAAAAGATTTTAATGTTTTGTTGAGTTGTAGGAAGTTCTGTTATTGTTATGAGAACCTCAGTAAAAATACATAGACTAAAATATGAAAATCTCAAATACTCAGCTTAGTCAATCACTTTCAATGGGAGCTTTACTGATTTTGATGAGCGTTGCGGTGATTGGGCTGGTCGCCATGCAAAGCGGACTATAGCTCAGAACCTTTCACGATAATAATTTTGTTTAATTGTCTCACAAGTCAACCGCGTCTCTAAACTTAACCAGATAGAGGCGCGAACTTTGTGGGTATCCCTCCTCTCTTCCTAAGACAAATATTTACAATTTCTAAATTTAAAGCGATTTATAAAAATATCAAGATAAGTTTGAACTTATCGCTATTTGTTAAAGGAATAATGAGAAAGCCTGATTTTTAAACCGGCTTGTCGCATTTTCTTAAAAAAACGGTTCGATCCAGAAAATCTGCCAAAGTAAAGATACAAAACTTAATTATCTGAGCAAGAAAATTAAAAAAATTCATAAACTTTTATGTTTAAATTCATATAAGGTGGGTTGCCGGCAGCTTAAACCAACCTTCAGTTAGCGTTACCGGGGATAATCTCAATCAGGCGGACAGGCTGATTCATGCAATGTAAAGATTTGTTTGATTAGGGCACTGATTGCTAACTTCTGTGTTCAAGTCAGCAACCCAAATACATTTGGAGGACATTGATGATACGCCTTTGCCAAGGATTTATAGCTGCCGGCCTTTTATTTGCACTTGCCACTCCGTCTTTTGCAGCCAAGCAAGATAATCCGAATTTCGAGTTTCCAACTCCTGTCGATAGTGTGCAACAGGAGAGCGCCGCACAGTTTAAAGAAGCCCTTCTGTCTCGTGAGATGTCAGAAGATGCAAGGGCGATTTTATCGGAAACTTCGCCAAGTGACATTCAGCGAACCGGCGAAGGAGTTTGTCAGCTAGTTTCTGACGGCATTGATAAGGAAACTTATCTGGCTGAGTTTTCGCCTGGAGAATCACCGGCTAAAGAAGCCGGTCGCCACATTTGGAACCAAGCACTCCAAACCCTTTGTTCGCCGGCAACGGGTCAATAATCTTAAACTACGGTTGAAAACTTATTATTAACGATGCTGGAGAGCTACAGGCAGCAAAGCAGGAAAGCATCAAATGATAGGAATTATCTAATGCCAGAAAGCAACTCTGCAAATATTAATAATACCTATCCAACCCGATTCAAGACCCAAAGATATTTGCCAAGTGCAATCTGCCAGCCTCTGCCACACCGACAGAGGTTTTTTAATTGCCCCATCATTAATCTTTTGCCGACACCAGATGAGACAATGAACCTAGATGGGGGAAAACCCGCGTGCCATTTTACTTGAAAATTGCAAGATTGACCAACGCGCTAAATGCTGATTGGCTGGGGTGCGGGTCAATCAAAAATTAACAATTAAAAATCAAAAATGGTCTAACACGAACCCCAGCAAGGAAAGGCACAGCATAAAGGCAACCGCTGACATGATCAAACGAATTGCAGCAATACTTCTCGTCATACTTACCGTAACCCTAAGCGGTTGCGTAGCTACCGCCACTGCCGGTTTAAAAGGCTATGTTGATACCACCGATGGGTATAAGTTCCTCTATCCCAATGGTTGGGTGGAAACGAAAGTCAACAACGGCCCAGATGTTGTGTTTCGAGACTTGATTCAGGAAACCGAGAACGTCAGCGTCGTCATAAATCCAATGCCGGCTAATAAAACCCTAGCTGATTTAGGAACGCCTAGCGAAGTGGGTTACAAACTCTCCAAAAGCAGCCTTGGCCCTCCCAACTCAGGACGCGAAGCAGAATTAGTCAATGCTGAGCAGAAGCAGGTCGGCGACAAGAGTTACTATATATTGGAACATACGATTAAACTGCCCACTCAACAACGGCACAATCTAGCCAGTGTCGCCATCGGTCGGGGTAAACTCTACACCTTAAGTGCTTCAGCCACAGAAGAACGCTGGCCAAAAGTGCAGCAGTTGTTTGAGCAAGTCGTCAATTCTTTCTCTCTTGATTAGATGTCAGTGTTCAGCATTCAGTGGTCATCACAACCGGCAGGGAATTTGTATGGGTGGGTTGAATAAACCCGCTCTTGCGATATCGGCAAACAGCCTACTGCCGGCTAAGCAAAAGCGCCCCGAATAACTAGACAAATCACCCCCTTCTATTCTTATGGGACTGCCTTTACTGTTACTCGCCTCTGCATCCCCTGCGCGACGCCGATTACTGCAAAGCGCCGGCATCCCTCCCATTGTCTGCCCTAGCGATATTGATGAGTCGCAAATTCAAACCACCAACCCAGCCGAATTGGTGCAAACCCTCGCCAAACTGAAAGCTGAACACATTGCAGAACGCTTAAAAGTCGGGGATTTGCCGGCACATACCTTGGAAGGGGCACCCAGTTTTGCGTCCTGGTTGATTTTGGGGTGCGATTCGGTTTTGTGGCTAAAGGGTGAAATTCACGGCAAGCCGGCTGACCCAGCAGAAGCGATCGCACGCTGGCAGCAAATGCGCGGATCGGTTGGCGAACTCTACACCGGCCATACCTTAATTGATCTCGCTCAAGGAAAAACACTCGTGCGCTGCCAGATCACGCGAGTTCATTTTGCCAATGTTAGCGATAGCGAAATAAAAGCTTATGTCGCCACTGGCGAACCGCTGAAATGTGCCGGTTGCTTCGCCCTCGAAGGCAAAGGCGGTCTGTTTGTCGAAAAACTTGAAGGTTGCCACACCAACGTCATCGGCCTGAGTTTACCACTGCTGCGGCACATGATCAGTGAACTGGGATATGATGTGACCCAATTTTGGCAACCCCAACAAGCTTAAATGGTGGGTAGTGCCGGCAGCTACCCGCGAGATCAAGCTAGCTAAAGAAGAACTGCGCTGTGTTCTCAGAGGCTATATTTTCAGCAATATTGCCGGCATTGAAACCCGTGCTTCCCACCAAAGTCAGCAGCAACTGTCCACTGCCAAAGCCACTATTACCAGAAATGCCATCGCCTAAACGTAATTGTGTGCCGCTGCCACTCTTAACCACATCAACAGCAGCAATGTCAGTAAATGCAATCGCATCACCCCCAACACCCCGAACAAATTGGTTAACTGTATCACTGCCATCACCGGCAGCATAAACAACAGTGTCAGTAACGTGATCGCTACCGAGCGTGAGCACATCATTGCCCGGTCCCCCGCTAAACCAGTCACGACCATTACCCCCAATTAAATTGTCATTGCCGGCACCCCCAATTAGAGTATCGTTGCCATCACGACCATTGAGGACGTTGCTTGCTGCATTGCCAGTGATTATATTGTCAACCGTGTTGCCAGTGCCGTTAATCGTGGCAGTGCCCTTGAGGGTCAGGTTTTCCAGGTTCGTTCCCAGGGCAAAGCTGACGCTTGACTCGACAGTATCATTGCCGGCATCCAAGTTTTCTTTGAGAATTTCGTTGGCATTTTCAACGATGTAGAGATCGTCTCCAAAACCGCCACTGAGGCTATCGAGTCCAGAGCCACCAGTCAGTGTGTCGTTGCCATCCCCAGCATTGATAGTGTCATTGCCGGCTCCTCCGAGGACAGTGTCATTGCCATAGAGACCGTCGCTATAAAGCAAGTCATGGCCCTCTCCACCGTCAAGCAAGTTACCGCCATTGCTCCGGAGGGTATCATCGCCGGCTCCTCCATAGAGCCTGCTTTCGTATCCCCCGGCGACCAGCGAGTCATTGCCATTCTCGCCCTCTAGGTAGTCATTATTGAAACCTCCGAGGATCGTGTCATTGCCTTCCTCACCGAAGCCGGCAATACTGCCGTAGCCATACTGACTTTCGAGCCAGTCATTGCCATTGCCGCCACTAAGGAAGCCACCACCAATGGTTATAATCAGCCGGTCGTCACCGTCTTCGCCATACATATCATGAGAACCTTCTCCGCCAGAGAGGGTGTCGTTGCCCTCGCCGCCATAAATGGTGCCACTGCCATCCGCGTCTGCCAGGATGTCATTGCCGGCTCCGCCATTAAGGTCTTCGTAGGAGTCTCCCACCCCACCAATTAGGGTGTCGTTGCCAATACCGCCATCAAAGTAGTTGTTGCCGTCTGAGGCGTATAGCGAGTCATTCCCTTCCCCGCCAATGACGGTAGCGTTACCAAAGCCATCGCCGGCAAATACAGTGTCATCATCGGCTCCGGCATCAATAAAGTCATCACCCTCCCCACCATCGATAAAGTCATTGCCTTTCCCGCCGTCTATGAAGTCATCGGCTCGCCCGCCATCAAGAAAGTCATTGCCTTCCTCACCAAAAAGCGTGTCACTGCCAGGCGTATCCTCCGAGTAGTAATTACCCATGATTGAGTCGTTGCCTTCCCCGCCTAGGAGTGAGTCATCGCCACTTCCTCCTTTAACAGTGTCATGGCCGGCTCCCCCAGCTGCGGTTATCGAATCGGGTCCAGAACCTAGGATCAAGTCATTGCCGTTGCCCCCATCGCCTTTACCGCCATAGTAGAGGCTCATCACGTCATCGCCATCTTCTCCATAACTAATTCCGCTGCTTTCGTATAACACACAAGTATCGTTGCCGGCTCCGCCATACATTTGCCCACTACCGAGAACCCCTAGTAACGAGTCATGGCCATCCCCGCCATAAAATAAGTAACTTCCGTAGCTTGACGAGTTGTAGAGGGTATCGTTGCCTTCGCCACCGATTAGGGTCCCCACGGTTGCGCTAAGATAATCATCCCCGGTGCCACCATCTGCAAAGGTCGTGCCATAGTACCTACCCTCTAGGGTGTCATTCCCCTCCTTTCCGTACAGGTATACATTTCCATAATCACTGGAATTAACACCTATTAAGTCGTTGCCACCGCCGCCATCTAGGGTGTCATCGCCGATAAAGCCGCCATCTAGGGTGTCATCGCCTTCCCCGCCATCGAGAAAGTCATTGCCGGTTCCCCCTATCAGACTGTCATTGCCGGCTCCCCCTTCAATATAGTTATTGCCGCTTTCGCCAAAGATATTACCGTTTACCCCATCTAGGGTGTCATTGCCGGCGTATCCAAATAGAGAATCCTCTTCATCTCCACCGACAAGGTAGTCATTACCCGGAGTACCTGTGTAAACTGCCATCTTTTCCTCTTTTTTTCTTAATAATTCGCACTTTTTCAAGGCGCTCTTGTTGTCGAAAAACTTGAAGGTTGCCACACCCATTTCATCGGCAGTTTGCCTCTGCTGCGGCACATGATTGCTCAAATTGGATATGACGTGACAGATATTTTGGCAACCCCAACCAGCCTAAATGGCGGGTCGCGCCGGCATCAGCAACAACCCGCCTGCTTAAATTAGCTAAACAAGAACTGCGCTGTGTTCTCAGATGCGACATTCTCACCCATATTGCCGGCATTGAAACCTGTGCTTCCCACCAAAGTCAGCAGCAACTGTCCACTGCCAAAGCCACTATTACCAGAAATGCCATCGGCTAAACGTAATTGTGTGCCGCTGCCACTCTTAACCACATCAACAGCAGCAATGTCAGTAAATGCAATCGCATCCCCCCCAACACCCCGAAGAAATTGATTGACCGTATCACTGCCATCCCCGGCAGCATAAACAATGGTGTCAGTGACGTTATCGCTACCGAGTGTGAGCAAATCATTGCCCGTTCCCCCAATCAACCAGTCACTACCATTGCCCCCTATTAAATTGTCGTTGCCGGCAGCCCCAATGAGAGTATCGTTACCATCACGACCATTGAGAACGTTGCTTGCTGTATTGCCGGTGATCTTATTGCCCAGGGCGTTGCCGGTGCCGTTAATTGTGGCTGTGCCCGTTAGGGTGAGGTTTTCCACGTTAGCTCCCAAAGCAAAGCTGACGCTAGAATCGACGGTATCATTGCCGCCATACAAGTCTTCTTGGAGAATTTCGTTGGCGCTGTCAACGATGTAGAGATCGTTGCCAAAACCACCGCTGAGGCTGTCGAGTCCAGGGCCGCCAATCAGTGTATCGTTGCTCTCCCCGCCCTCGATCATGTCATTTCCGGCTCCCCCCTGCAAATAATCGTTGCTATAGGAACCGATGAGAGTATCATTGCCGGTGCCCCCATCCATTTTGATCCAACCGTCATTCACCCAGGTAATGAGAGAGTCATTACCCTCACCACCGATAAGGGTATCATTGTCACCGCTTATACTACCGGAGCTAATAATCGTGTCATTGCCGGTGCCCCCATCCATGTATTCATCAGAGCTATATTTTGAAAAGCTGTCATAGATGATGTCATCACCCTCAGCGCCATAAATCCAGGCGGATCCTTGGTCGCTTGCTCTTAAAATGTCATTGCCGGCACCCCCATCAATAGTATCAGAGCCATCATATCCACCGTTGAGGGTATCATCGCCGTCCCCGCCTTCGAGCAAGTCATCGCCATAACCGCCGTTGAGAAAATCATTACCCTCTCCGCCTCGTAGGGTGTCAAGAGCAGAGAAATAATAACCCTCGCTTACGATATAGTCATTGCCTTCACCACCCTCAAGCAACTCAGAATTCAGACCTCCGATCAGCTTGTCGTTGCCGGCTCCTCCGAGGAGAGTGTCATTGCCATCATTATAAAAATTGCTATAAAGCAAGTCATTGCCCTCTCCCCCGTCCAGTAAGTTACCTCCATTGCTACCGAGGGTATCATTGCCGGCTCCGCCTAGGAGGGTGCTTTGGTATCCCCCACCTTCGAGCGAGTCATTGCCCTCCCCACCATCGAGGTAGCTCCTCTCCTGCTGGTCAATCAGCGTGTCATCGCCGGCTCCTCCGATGAGGGTATCATTGGTATCATTGCTCAAACCGATCCCACTAAACAGCCAGTCATTGCCATTGCCGCCATCTAAAGAGTCATTACTGAGACCGCCGAGCATTGTGTCATTGCCCTCACCACCCAAGCCGGTAATACTGCTACCATAACTACCATAATCGTTTTCGATCCAGTCATTGCCATTGCCGCCATCAAGGAAGCCACCATGTCCGCCGCTAAGGAGAGTGTCGTTGTCGGCACCCCCGAAAATGGTGTCAGCGCCCCCGCCCCAACCATCTGCACCCTGGAGAAAGTCATCCCCATCCCCGCCATCAAGGAAGCTATTCGCGTTCCTAGCCAAAACTGTGTCATTGCCCTCTCCACCTAAGACGGTAAGAGTGCCGAAGCCAGACTCCATTTCAATCCAGTCATTGCCATTCCCGCCATTAATGAAGGCACTAGCATAGTTTAAAAGCAGCCGATCATCACCGTCTTCGCCATACATCTCGTAATAACCTTCTCCGGCATAGAAGGTGTCATTGCCGGTGCCGCCATAGAAGGTGCCACTGTTGCCATCTGGATCTGCCAGGATATCGTTGCCTTCGCCGCCATTAAGGTAGTTGGAAGAGCTTATACCTGCACCCATTAGGGTGTCATCGCCGGCATATCCAAATAGAGAATCATCTTCCTCTCCACCGACAAGGTAGTCATTACCCACAGTACCTGTGTAAACTGCCATAGTTTCCTCTTATTTTCTTAATAATTCGCACTTTTTCAAGGCGATTTTTTTGTCGATAAACTTGAAGGTTGCCGCACCCATGTCATCGTCAGTTTGCCTCTGCTGCGGCAAATGATTGCTCAATTTGCATATGACGTGACACAGTTTTGGGGCGTTGCTGAAAATGTAATGAACTAAGCTGGCAGGGGAACTGTTCGGTACTTTAAGTAGTGAAGCAGTAAACGCAGTGAACACTTCAGCATCTCGACAGACTTGGAATAGCACAGGGTCTTGCGG
>JAHHHM010000027.1 GCA_019359355.1 Microcoleus vaginatus WJT46-NPBG5
GGTTTGGCAGAAATCATCGACGCTACAGAACAGTTCTTCTAGACTAAACATAGGGCAAGCAGAGGGATGAGAATTCAGCACTTTCAGCCTATCTGTTTTGCCCCTCCCTTATCCCGAACTCACGTTATTCTGGGAAATGCGGTTAAAGAACAGAAGCTAAGTGTGGATGCAACGGTCAATATTGTGATTATTCTGTGTGGTTCTGGCGCTACCGTAGTCGGACGGGTTCAAGCGAAACAACCTATCTACACTCCTCACGGTTTACCGGGACCCAATATTGATTCAACGCCTTCTTAGCGACACGGGTATCGACCCAATCCACACCATGAGTCGCCATCAATTTTAGGAAGTTACAGACAGCTTCGGACTGCTTTGCATTAAGTAAGCGAAAGCGAGCGTAAGGGTCATCTACATCTTCATAAATACCTAAAGCATAAATAGTGAAATCAACAGAACTTGAGGGACTGCTTCGATAATTCTTGAGTACCCAAATCATATAAGCGGGTATATAGTAGCGAAATCCTTTAGCATCGAAAAAACTAAAGACATCGTAAAAATACTCGATCCACTCATCTGGAACATCCTGCCACCGGCAGTCTGTATCTTTCTTACGGGCTTCAGCGCGTCCCTGTTCGCCTTCATAATCGTCAATGGCTCGCGCTTCGTGCAGTGAAACGCCACCGTCGCGAGTGACACCTTCAAATGCTTTTGTAATTTGTTTGATTAGGAGTGTGCCGGCGGCATCAGCTTTCTCGTCGAGAGTTAGCCAATCTGGATCTCGCTGATCGGTAGGGGTGGGAGCGCGAACATAATCGAGCCATTCCTGCTCACAAGCTCCAAAAGCGATAAAGTTTTGCTGTGCCAAACGCAGGGAAATTCTGTTAGAACCTAGCTCGTTATCTGCTGCGGCATCTTCCCAACAGCAAATCGGACAAATTAAGTATGTCTCCGGCGGTTTTTCACTCAGGGTCATGTAACCGCAACATGGACAGGGATACATGGCTTTTCTATAAAGTCCTTAGTTAATAATTTATTATTTTACGAAAATTTGGCTATAGATAAATCTTAGCAAAGCTTCACATCCCGTCAAGGAAATAATTAATTCAAACTTATTCCTTTATTCGAGATAAGGTTGGTGGCTTAGCATAATCTAAAAATAATCTAAAGTTTTAAGATTAAATTTTAAATTTTTTCTCATTTAATTATATTTTAAATTCAGAGGTTAGTTTGTTGATATTAAATTTTTTGAAGGCTAGCTATTTGCTAATCTCCAGTTGAGAGCTGCTAAAAGTTATTTATAGGGGAGCTAAGGTAAAATAGTATTACAAGAAAAGCAGGGTTGAACCGACTTCTTGCAAAGCATGATTTTTTAAATGAGGAAAATGTGAAAATGGCTTATCCAAAAGCACCTTGGAAACTTCAAGGTTACGCTATCCAGACTGGGCAGTTAGTTGATATTGAACAAGCTCGTCCATTCATTCCCCCAGAGTTTGAAATTATTTCTGTGTTGCCTGGAAAAACTTTAGGTGGGATTTATGTATCCCGCTACGAGTCTGGTTCAGCGCTGGAATACAGTGAGTTAATAGTTGTCGCCGGCTTGGTTAGTTATGCCGGCAATTGGGGAGCCTGGATTTCTCATATTTATGTAGATAATCCTGATTCGGTTGCCGGCGGTCGAGAAATTTGGGGTTTGCCGAAAGAATTGGCTGAGTTTACTTGGGATAAACGCGAAGATTCATCTCAGGTTGCTGTGCGTCAAGGCAACCGAAAATTGTGCCGGTTCAGCACGACAAATATGGTATTACCCTTCTCTACAGGTTTCCCTTTGCCTTTAAGCGGGCCGGTTCTCAGCGGCTTAAATTCTGATGTGCTGCTGTTTAAAGGTGAGTTTAATTCTCCTTTAGAGTTGGTTAATGGGAAATTGGATATCCCAGCCGAGAGTCCTTTTGCAAGTTTAAATTTAAATAAACCTCTGTTAACTGTTCAGTGCCAATCGCTGCAAATCTTGGTTAATGCGCCAGAAGTGGTGGGTCAAAAATCCGTTGATTTCAGCTATCAGTAATCCCAACAAAACCCCCGCTAATCGATAGTATAGCGGGGGAAATAGGAGACGAGTTCAACCAATATTTATGAAGAGTTCCTAAATGCTAGCACCTGAGGCCGCTTCGGCACCCATCGGCAATACACCACCGCGTAGGAAATCGATCTGCTGTTGAAAGTCCATTGACTCGATTTGCCCTAGGAGGTTTTGCCCTTCTGGAGAAAGCTGATAGTCTGGGGGCATAGGAATGATGGTTCCGTTGGTCATTCCTTGGGCAAGGAAATACCAGAAAGCCAGCTTGGTTTCAGGACTCATAGAGCCATACATCCGACTGATTTCTGTGCTCTTTTTGCCGGCAATGTCCCGCTGAACTTGGAGCTGTTCTTCATGGGACAAGTCTTTAACTTGATTGAACAACCCTTGGGCAATTTCAGAACCCGAAGCGCCAGGAGCAGCCGGTGTAATTGAATGACCCATTTTTTCGTAAACAAACCACAGCACAGCCAGCTGAGTGTCTACATCTAAGCGAGCAAAAGCTTCTTTACCTTTATCGTAAGCACCGCTAGTACCAGATGTCATCTAACTCTCCAAAAACTAATAATTGCTGAGTTTCCTTATTTATTTGGAAACTTGTTTTTTTGTTCTTTATAAAAGTTAACAAGTATTTAATTAATCTTGAATCTTGCTGAAGAGGGAGATATTTTTGCAGAACAATCAGTCAAATTTGTATCAAAACTCTCAGAAAATTTCTAACCAAAGGAAGAACCCTGTATTCATTGGTTCTGCATTCAAAATCCTTTGGGATCGTGGCTCATGTTTGAAAAGCAGTGAACTTGCGCCGGCCAGTTTCTTAAATTCCAAATAGATATATATCCAGCCAACTATAAATAGGTCAGGCTTAACGCATCACTATGAGTGAATATTGCAAGCCGGCAACCCTAAAATGATTCGGGAGGATAACCGGGCTGAGCAACTCAAAAGCGCATAAATGATCTAGATGCCGATGAAAGGCACAACCTGCTTAGTGAAGCGACGTAGGCTGGGAAAAAGAGTGATTCAGGCCGGTTGCAAGTCGTAATCTCCTGCAAGTACAAGTTTGAATCGGCATTTTTATTGTTGAGTGTGGTTGCGCTTACATTCGCTCATCCAAAAGCTTTAGCATATAAATTGAACCATCATCACCTAACCACTTCTCAAAACCCTACTATGCAAGCATATAAACTTAAAGGAAAAATTGATGCAACCGGCCACTTAACCCTCACCCAATCAATTGATCTCCCAGCAGGTGAGGTAGAAGTGATTATTTTGCAAGAAGTGAACACTGTAACTGAGCCGGTTAATCTCACACCGGAAGTCCCAAGAGCACAGCGGGAAATTTCTAAAGATTCAAGGCACAGTAATATTTTTAGTGATTGGCTAGCCAAAGCACCTCCAGTTTCTCCCGATTTCGATGCAGATCAAGCTCGATGGGAAGCTTTAAGAGAAAAACACCAGCTGTGAAAATCCTCCTAGACACTAATATCATTCTGGATATAGCACTACAACGACTGCCTTTTTTTGACCACAGCAACCAAGTTTTGACACGGGTTCAGCAGAACCAAATAGAAGGCTATGTTTCTGGCTCAACCTTTAGCGATCTTTATTACCTGATTCGTAAAGCTCAAGGGCGAGAGAGGGCGCTTGATTTCTTAAGGAGGCTGGCTACAATCTGCCGAATTGCCACCGTAGATGAAGCGGCAATTGCAATCGCACTCACTGCAAACTTCACAGATTTTTAAGATGCAATTCAGTATAGTAGTGCCATTATTAACCATCTGGATGCAATCATCACCCGCAACCCGCAAGACTACATCAATGCCACACTGCGAATTCTTACACCTACCCAATTGATTGAGCAACTTGGGAGCGAACCCTAATGATGTCCTAGACTGATCTGAGATAATGAGCGTCCGGTCTAAAAAGGGAACAAGCGATGCGATTGTCACAGATGCTCTTTGTCACAAACTTCAGGCAAAAGATGGGAAACCCCGGCAACTTGTCCAAGACGAGACCTTTTTAGAAATGCTTGCCGTTCAGCGTGAGTCATCACAACCTTTGTCCCTGCCTTAACCTCATCACTCGTCAATAAAGGTTGGGACTCCCCATTCGTTTTCGTGTCTTTGACAGAAGGCTGCGGCTGCTGTTGATGAGAATCTGAAGGCATATCCATCTTCACCTGGAGCAATTGTCACCGGCCCCAAATACTCCATCATTATTACATCTCTATAGTATGATACAGCCCATTCTAGGGAAACGAGGATAATTAGCGGATCGTTGGTTGCTACTGAGCAATATTGCAGGCCGACCTTGATACAATACCAAATTAACCATTTGCCGATTGGGATGATCAGCCGATCAGTCATCTCCCCTCGACTGGTTGGATTCGCTTCCAATTGTTCGATTTCTAGGAATCTCGGAAAACCAGGATAGGGATATAAACCATATCGAACCAATCCCCACACTTGATTCAAATAAACAAGTTTGACAATATTTTGACTATCAAAGTCGGTATTTTGCCACAAACCAAGCCAATCAAAAGAGCAATTAGCCGGCATATCTGCTTCTCTCGCTGGGGAAAGCGAAGCAACTCGCTCTCCGCCGGCTTGGATTTGGACTTTTATGTGATAAGAGCCTATAGAAGCCAATTGAGTTTGAGAATCCTAGCGCAGCTTGGTTAAACTCTAGCGATTATCGAACAACGCACAAGGCGTATCATCACTAACAGGAGCAACTGATGTCCTAGACTGATCTGAGATAATGATCGTCCGGTCTAGAAAGGGAACAAGCGATGCGACTGTCACAAATGCTCTTTGTCACACTGCGGGAAGATCCAGCCGAAGCGGAAATTCCCAGCCATAAACTATTGCTACGCGCCGGCTATATCCGTCGCATCGGTAGCGGTATTTATGCTTACTTGCCCTTGATGTGGCGCGTACTGCGTAAAGTCAGCCAAATTGTGCGCGAAGAAATGGACGCCACCGGCGCACAAGAATGTCTCCTGCCACAATTACAGCCGGCTGATCTTTGGCGAGAATCCGGTCGCTGGGACACCTACACCCAAGCTGAAGGCATCATGTTTGCCCTCACAGACCGGCAAGACCGAGAATTAGGATTAGGGCCAACCCACGAAGAAGTGATCACAACTGTTGCCAAGGAAATGATCCGTTCTTACCGGCAACTCCCCCTACACCTGTATCAAATTCAAACCAAATTCCGCGATGAAATTCGCCCACGCTTTGGCTTGATGCGCGGACGGGAATTCATCATGAAAGATGGTTACTCTTTCCATGCAGATGAAGAAAGCCTAAAAAAAACTTATCAAGATATGGATCGTGCGTACAGCAATATGCTGCGCCGATGCGGTTTGAAATTTCGCCCGGTGGATGCAGATTCCGGGGCGATTGGAGGGTCTGGTTCACAAGAATTTATGGTATTGGCAGAAGCCGGTGAAGATGAAGTTCTCTACACCGAAGATGGTCAATATGCTGCCAATGTGGAAAAAGCGATTTCCTTGCCGGCAGATGCAGAAACTTCACCCTTTACAAGTTATGAAAAACGGGAAACACCCGGAACGGACACGATTGAGAAACTCTGCAAATTCCTCAAGTGTTCTGCTACCCAAATTGTCAAAAATGTGCTTTATCAAGCCGTCTATGACAGCGGCATGACTGTGCTGGTAATCATTAGCATCCGAGGCGATCAAGATGTTAATGAAGTCAAACTGCTGAATGAACTAACGAAGCAAGCAGACAAATACGTTTCTAAAACGGTTCTCGCCCTCAGCGTACCCGATGCAGACGCACAGAAGAAATGGGCGGCGCAATCCCTACCTTTAGGATATATAGCGCCGAATGTGGAAGATAGCTACATTAAATCTGATAAAAGTGTAGCGCCCAAATTTTTATGCTTAGTCGATCAAACAGCGGTTGATTTAAAAAACTTTGTCACCGGCTCTAATGAATCGGGCTATCATGTCGTTGGTGCAAATTGGGGCGAACAATTTCAACTGTCAGAAAAAGTCGTCGATATCCGCAAAGCCAAAGCCGGTGATCGCGCTACCCACAACCCCAGCCAAACCCTACAAAGCGCCAGAGGAATTGAAGTCGGTCACATCTTCCAACTCGGCATCAAATATTCTAAAGCAATGGGAGCAACCTATACCAATGAACAAGGGGAAGAAGTGCCGCTTGTCATGGGTTGTTATGGCGTTGGCGTCTCTCGGTTAGCTCAGTCAGCCGTTGAGCAATCTTATGACAAAGATGGGATTATTTGGCCGGTAGCCATTGCACCCTATCATGCGATAATTACCGTTCCAAATGTTGGAGATGCCAACCAAGTAGAAGTTGCAGAAAACCTCTACAAGGAGTTAAATCAAGCCGGCATCGAAACACTTTTAGATGATCGAGATGAACGTGCCGGTGTCAAATTTAAAGACGCCGACTTAATTGGAATTCCCTACCGGCTCGTCACAGGGCGCTCTCTCAAAGAAGGGAAACTCGAAGTTGTGGAACGCGCCACTCACAAATCTCAAGAAATTCCTGTGGGTGAAGTTGTGGAAACTTTAAAACAGTGGATTGAGGCAGCTAAACAATAGTAAATGTTAAACGCAGAGGAAAAGCAGGTCAAAGCTGACTTCGTGTAACCTTTGCGTTTAAAAATTTATCCCTAATAACTGAAATGGAATTCTTTGCTATTTTCCTATCACTTTTGCTTTCTGTTATTTCCCCAGCCGGCTTAATTCTTGACAACACTGCCGAAAAAGCAATCCGCTCTCAATTTGACAAAGTTGAGCAACTGCAAGTCCGCGTTGATAATGCTCCGAGCTATCAAATTGTGGGAGGAAAAATAGGAAAGGTACGAGTTGCCGGTAGAGGTTTGTGGTTGACTGAAAATTTCCGAATCGCCACTTTAGAAGTAGAAACCGATCCAATTAATGTTGATATCGGGCGTTTGCGAAAAGGTGGGACTCGCGATTTCTCAGCGCTGCGGGAGCCGGCACAGGCTGGGGTGCGTTTGGTTTTAACCGAGGAAGATATCAATAAAGCCTTGCAAGGACCAGATGTTACGAGCCGGCTGCGAAATCTGGGGATTCGTGTGTTGGGGAGTCAAGAAGCCGAGCAATTGCAACGCTATGACATTGTCAACCCACGGGTAGAATTTTTAGACAGCAACCGGCTGCGTTTCCAAGTGGAAATTCAGGAAAGGGGCTATTCAGAAGAACTGGCGATTACCGTAGAATCAGGACTCAGCATTATTTCAGGCCGGCAGTTACAATTAATTGACTTGGCAGTGCTGGTAAATGGGGAACCCGCACCGGCTCGCTTAGTTAAAGGTTTATCTCAGGGAATCAGCCGACAACTGGATCTCCAAACTTTAGAGAGATCCGGAATTCTAGCGCGGCTTTTACAATTAAAAATAACTTCGGAACAATTAGAGATAGCGGCATTTGTGCAAGTCAAACCGCGATGAATTGTCTTCTGGAGGAGCGCGAAAAGCAGTGACAGCAGTCTGAGGCTTCTGGCCGTTTCTGGAAAACTGCCGCTTTTCATGTAGTTGTCAGTAAGGTCTCCTCACACCAAAAGCAGTTAGCAAGTCAATGTTCCGATACCCGGATGCCCAGATTTTAGATTGAATCTAAAATCTAAAATCTAAAATCGCGCTTTACGGCTGAATGCTTATTCTCACCCTGAATTCTATTAAATCCTCAAGGAGTACCTTCTGTTATGAACGAGCAACAACAAGGTCGTCGCCTCCCAACCGGCGTCTTGGCAGGCTTAGCGGCGCTGGTTTTAGTGGCCGGTGGTGGCACCGCTTGGTTGGTGAGGAATTCGCAGACAATATCTGAGGTTCCGGTTACCACTCCCACGGTAATTCCCACAACGACCCCCACTGTCCAGCCGACAGAAACGCCAACCTTGCCAGTGCAGCCAACGCCGGCAACGCCGGCAACGCAGCCAACCCAGCCAGCCGCACAGCAAACGGCGCAAATCTTTTGGCTCAAAGACACCGGCACCAGCACAGAGTTAGTGCCGGTGCCGATTGCCCAAAATAAGGCCGACAAACCTGACGCTAATTTGCAGGTGGCTTTCAATAATTTGTTAGCAGGACCTACAGATACCGCAAACAGCAGCGCTATTCCTCAGGGAACAAAAATGCGGAGTTTAGCGGTTAAAAACGGTGGAGTCTACCTCGACCTATCGCGGGATTTTAAAACTGGCGGCGGCAGTTCCTCGATGATCGCTCGCTTGGCTCAGGTACTCTACACTGCTACGAGTTTAGAACCTAACGCTAAAGTCTGGATTTCTGTGGAAGGCGAACCTTTAGAACTTTTAGGGGGTGAAGGTTTAGAGGTTCCGCAGCCACTCACGCGCGATCTTTTCCAAAAGGAATATTCGCTTTAATCAGGGCCGGCGTCTTTTGCAATACAGTCCCCGCTGGATGCCGGTGAAGGCAAATTCTCTGAAGCGAGATTCTTCACGGCATTCAGTTTGGTCTGAGGTGGCTTAACGCTCACTCTTTGCTGATCAGGCTAAAGGCGCGGAAGTGGCGAGCTTGTTGCTCAATCCGCGTCGCCAAGCGATCACAAACTAAGTTACACAGCTCAAAAATCAGCTGGTCTTCCACTCGGTAGTAAGCTGAGGTGCCTTCTGTTCGCCGGCAGAGTATTCCGGCTTGCAGCATCACTTTGAGATGCTTCGAGACGTTGGCTTGACTGGTTTCGGTGGCTTCGACTAACTCTTGCACACACTTTTCGCCGTCGCGGAGTAAGTTCAAAATTTTGAGCCGCATTGGCTCACTCAAAATGCTGAAGTATTCGGCAACTTGTTGTACGACTTCTTGTGGGACAGGCTGCGCTGATTTCATCGGATCAACCTGAAAGGACTGATCCCCAGATTTTACCAGTTAACCTGTCTATGCCAATACAGTAATTAACCTAGAATTTTTAAGGCTGATTTTTACTGGCTTTAAAGTTTTGACAACAATGCTTTGTTCAAGGCTTTTAACTCTTGAATTGCGACGCCGGCTAGCTCAGATGCTTGTGGGGAAGGGTGTTTGATTCACAATTGCTAATCATGATTTCGTTGAAAAGTCAACGAATGTTCCAGTGAATTGTGTCCCGCACCCTTTCCCTTAGTTCTCGCTGCCACTAATCTGGGTTAATTCGCAGCAAAACTTGGCCATACTCCACCGGCTCCCCATTCTGACCGGCAATCTCCATTACTTGTCCAGACACCTCAGCCTCAATTTCGTTCATCAGCTTCATTGCCTCAATAATGCAGACCGTCTGGCCAACTTTAATCCGATCCCCCACCTCGACAAAGGGCGCTTCAGTCGGTGCCGGTGATCGGTAAAACGTGCCCACCATCGGGGAAATGACATCAATCCACTTTTTATCGTTGACAGAGGGAGCGATGGGAGCCGGCACGACAGGATTCGCCCCGGCAGTTCCTTGGCCGGTTCCACTAGCCCCAGATTCTGCTCCAGTGCTGGAAGCCACTGAATTCAGTGCCGATGGGGCTGGGGATGCTGGGGTTCCCCAAGGGGCACTGCCTCCAGCAGGCGGCTCGAATGTTAGCGTGCCGCGCTCAACCAGATGGGTGCCCTTGCGTAGCGTTAGCTCAAAATCGCCACTTTTTAACGTCAGCTCTGAGATGTCAGTCTGATCGAAAACCGCTAGCAGCTCACGGAGTTGATTTAAATCCAATTGCACAGTAGTTTGACCCCGTCAAAACTTATGAATTTTGACTTTTGAATTATCAGTGAATAAATCAAAACTCAAAACTTTTTACTCTCGGCCTAAGTAGGTGTCCTCACGGGTATCAATCCGAATCCGCTCTCCCACAGAAATAAACAAAGGAACCATCACCTGAGCGCCGGTTTCCACAATGGCAGGTTTAGTCCCGCCTGTTGCGGTATCTCCTTTGACACCCGGATCGGTATCAGTTATTTCCAGCACGACGGAATTCGGCAGTTCCACGTCTAGAACTTGTTCGCCCCACCGGACGACGTTGACTTCCATTCCTTCCTTCAGGTACTTGACGCGATTGCCAATTTGAGCCGAACTCAAATGCGCTTCTTCGTAAGTGGCCATATCCATAAAGACAAACTCGTCGCCGTCTTTATAGGTATGCTGCATGGTACTTTTTTCTAGGTTGGCCTGGGGAACTGTTTCGCCGGCTCGGAATGTCCGCTCTATAACGTTCCCGTTCTTGGCATTTCTAAGTTTTGTACGAACAAAAGCTGAACCTTTTCCTGGTTTAACGTGCAGGAATTCCACCACCCGCCAAACGTTATCATCTAATACAATCGTGACACCGGGGCGAAAGTCGTTACTGGAGATCATGAATCTTTCTCGGGCAGAACAATCGGCATTTTATTTTACCGCGAGCGTGACCCCTTGCTGACCTGCGGCTGCGACGAGAGGGAAAAAAGTCAGTTGGGGATTAACGCGCCCCGCCGGCAGCGCTGTGGCAATATGGTTAAGGCAAGAACATTTTTGCCGCCTAACTCTGCAAACCGCTCGAAGAAGCTTTTCTTCAGACTAATGCATCACTTGAGCAAAGTAATGATGGATGGATTCAAACGCTGGCTAAAAACCGGCACGATCGCGCTGCTGCTCACTCTATCTCTAGGATTGAGCGCCGCTGCTAACCGTGACTATGGCTTGCCGGCTGGAAATGCAATTACCGATGGCAGAGCACTGTTGCGATATGCTTTGCCGATTGAAAATGAGCCGGTGCGAAAACTTCAGACCTCTTTGGAAGATATCTCAACCCAACTGCGGGCAAAACGGCGCTGGGGTGGGGTTACGAGCGACATTAGCACAGCAGAAAGAATTGTGAATCGTCAATCAGATCTGCTTGCCAGTGTTGCAGAAGCGAAACAACCGGAAGCGGAAGCTTTAATCGCTCAGCTCAAAGAAGGTTTGGCCACCATGAGAGCCGCCACCGAAGCCAAGGATAAGGAACAAATTTGGACCAAGCGCTCTGAAATGCTCAATCTGGTTGGCCAGCTTGAAGCGTTAATGGTGGGAGAATATCCCTTTGAGGTGCCAGAACAATACAGCTACTTGCCTCAACTCAAGGGACGTGCCACGGTGGAAGTGGTGACGGACAAAGGTAAGATTACGCTGGTTGCAGATGGCTACAATGCACCTGTTACCGCCGGCAATTTTGTCGATCTCGTTCAGCGCGGTTTTTACGACGGTTTAGAATTTGTTCGTTCGGAAGAATCCTATGTGCTGCAAGCCGGTGATCCACCCGGCCCGGAAGTGGGTTTTATTGACCCGACTTCTAAAAAATACCGCAATGTTCCTCTAGAAATTCTCGTTAGAGGCGATCAAGAACCGACCTACGGCATTACTTTAGAACAAGCCGGTCGCTATCGGGATCAGCCGGTGCTGCCCTTCTCTGCCTATGGTGCGGTGGCAATGGCGCGTCCTGAAACTGAGGTGGATGGTGGATCTTCTCAGTTTTTCTTTTTCTTATTTGAACCTGAACTGACGCCTGCCGGTCTCAATTTGCTAGATGGTCGTTATGCTGTCTTTGGCTATGTTATTGAGGGTAAGGAAGTTCTGGAAAAATTGAGCGCGGGAGACAAAATCCTATCTGCCAAGGTTATCCAAGGCGGAGAAAATTTAGTTCAACCGCAAGTTTAATAGGGGCAAAGCATTCGACTCATCAATCTTGAACTCTATCGGGGACTGATTGTTCTGAATGCTTTGCCCATTTCCATTGAGGCCGGCCATAATAAATTTGGTAGAGGTAAAGCATTCGGCTCATCAATCTTGAACTCAATCGGTCATTGATCGCTGTGAATGCTCTGCCGATTTTCATTGAGGTTGGCAACAATGAACAGTTTTGTAAAAGTATTACAGCTAAGCTTGGGATTGGCCGGCTCCATCACTCTCTTAATTGTGCTGCCGGCTATCTTATTTGGCGTCATCACCCAGTGGCAGGTCATTTTCCTTTCACTGGGATATCTTTGCTTTTTCTTAAGCACAGTCTGGCGTGTTATTCGGCATGGTGATCTGTCCTCCAAGCGTGAAGATCAGCAAGTTCAGCGCACATCGGGTCGTTTGGCCTCTCTTGTGCTGCTTGTGGGTCTTTTGAGTGTCCATTGGTTAGCTGTCTATGACTTTTCCCGCTTAGAAAGTTTAGAGGCTTCGACAGGTAATATTTTCTTGGTAATTTTATCTGTTCTGTTGCTGATTTCCTCTATTGCTGTCAGTCAAGCTGCCATTGCCACACTTGGAAAGTTTTTTGATCGCTTGACCATTAAACCCGATCACCAGCTCGTTGATGCCGGTATTTACAGTGCAGTGCGCCATCCGATTTACCTCAGCTATATTTTACTGTTCACAGCATTTTGTATCATGCTGCAAAGTCCTGCTAGTCTGGGGTTGCTGGCTGTTGTCTGTGCAATTTGGTTCGGCAATCGAATTATGATAGAGGAAGAAATGCTTATCGATCAATTCGGTGACGAATACAAAATTTACCAGCAAAAAACGAAGAAACTTTTGCCATTCATCTATTGAGGGAACATCTGCGATTCTTTTAAAAGGGGATAAATTAGGAGGGGCAAAGATAATCTTTTTTTGGGAGCATCTCATTTTTGAAAATTTGTAGTGCGGGCATCTTGCCCGCTTCTGATATTAGGGAGCAAGGTGCTCCCACTCCTCTAATTTTGCAAATCCCGGATGCACTCTCTTTTTCTCCATTAAGTCTAATTTTTTTAACCACATATGCACACAGATAAACACAGATGGGTTAGTGGTTGGGTTAAGAGATTAATTGCGTCTGGTTGATTTTTCTAAGAGATTTATTAATAGGATGTTAATTTATGATACTTGTTGAGTTTGCGTTTATTATCAGTGTGGGTGTGTTGATAGGCATTGGAATTTTCAATTCTGTTAAGGTTAGTCAGCAACAGCAGCGGTTAGAGAATGCTTTTTACCATTTGTTAGACGCTCAAAATGGCGAAGTTTCTCTGATTCAGTTGGCTGCCAGTGCCAGAGTTGAAGCTGAACTAACCCGACAGTATTTGGAACGCCAAGCTAAGGTTTTTTCGGCAATTTTAGAAGTTGATGAGGATGGAAATACTTATTACCGATTTCCTAAACTGCGCCTTCCTGGAAATAATTAGTACCTTCGGTTTTAAAGCGTTTTTTTAGGAATTTTGATTAGTGCCGGTGGAAAAATCGGTTTTCTTCCACCTCGGATAAAATTATATTGGAAATCAAACTAGCTTAACTCGATGTCAATTTCTTAACATCCCTTCCCTTCCGAAGTAAAAACAACGTACATTTATATCAAAATAATTACAAATTAATGTTTTTATCGGCTAGATTTTAGATAAAATTGGTACAGTTCCTAAACAAATATTAGTTCCTTCAATTTTACCAACCATTTCAAGTAATCTATCACTATTTTGCATCAATTCATCCCAACCGGCATCATCAACTTTTTCCACCTGTGCAATCTGAAGCCGGTGTTGCTCAAATACCCAATATTTAATGCTGGGGATGAGGTAACGAAATAAAGCCATCCATTGTGCCAAGTTAATTGCTAGAGGATTCCCTTGCATCAGTGCAATCTTGCCGCTATTTCCCAAGGCAGCAATTCCATGAGCGGCTAACAGCATTGATCTATACTTTGGGTGAGAAGCTAAAGTAAATTTAGTCTCCCCATATTCAGAATAGTGCCTTAGCATAATGTACGCTCTCAGAACTATCTCAATCACTGCCGGCGTGATTCCAGATACTAAGAAATGCCGAAAATCATAGCCATTTAAATACATCCATCGAGCCACTTCGCCAGCAGTCCGATTTTTCTCTCCAAAGCTGCCGGTATTAATTCCTTGAATCAGCGTCATAAAAGGAGCCGGCAACCCCATAGGAGTTGCCACATCAGAAATCAAATGCCCAATTTGTCGCAAAATCGCTTCAATTAATCCGACAGTTTGGCTTGCCGGCACCCCTTTAATCTCAAAATTGTGAAGGCTACTGAGTTTATCATAAGAAAAGCCGGTGATCGTTCCCCGCATGATATCAAGCACACCAAACACAAATCCCAAAACAGGATCATGTCCTAATGATTGAAAGCGGTGCGATTTGGGATACATTCCCCCGATAAGTTTTTGATTATCATAGGGAACTTTGCAGGTTTTCTCAAGGGATCTCGCCCATTGAGCAAACCAGTCATCCGATTTTTTGATGTCATATTGCTTAATCCATGCAGTTATCGGACTCCCAATTTGTCCACTGTATTCCTCGGTGTTTATTGTTGCCGGGATTTTGACTAATAGAAAGTCTGTGAGTGATGCCAAAACACCACTTGCACCCACAAAAATATAATCCCACTGATCCCAAGCGTACTGAGCCTGATAGGACTCATCCCGCAGTTTTTTGAAGTCTTGTTCTGTTAGCAGTGCTTCGTAAGGTGCTAAAGAAATATTTTGAAAACCGTCTTCCTTATTGCATTCATGCTGAAGTGCTGAAATTTGGCATTCTCTGACAAAACTATCCCAATCTTTGAAGCCAATTTTGATTAACTCTTGGGAAATAGCGGCACGCCGGTTATCATATAACCGCAGAATTTCATCTGCATTAAAATCACTCAAATCATCTTCATCAAGCAACTCGACAGATGCTTCTAATTCTGCCATGAGCTTCTCAAGCTCTTGGATTTGTTGAGCTTGGTTAGAAACATCTGCGAGTTTTACTTCCACATCTGACACCACAGCCTTAAGCTGTTGCAGAATACGATTTTGTATGTGCAACACAGCATTTAATTCAGCAGCAAACCGCTCTGAAACCATCTTAAACTCCTGCCTGTTTGCGCTTGGCAAGTAACTGCTGTAAGTAACGCATCTTTTCAGTTAAAATGCGAATGGCTTCCCGGTTCATCTCGGCATCAGCAGCGGCTTTCTGTAACTCCTCTATTTTTTCTATCACTCCATTGAGTGTTTCTTGAAGGTTTTTAATCACCAGTTGAGCTTTGCGTTCTTTCTCGGCTTGGAATTGTGCTTTTTTCTGTTTGTCGCCTGTATCTAGTAAGTGGGATACACCCATGAATATACCTGTACCCAAAAGAACCGCAACACCAATGCCGGGAACCATTCCCCCCACACCGACAAATGCACCTAATGCTGCTAATCCAGAGGTAATTCCTGCTGCACTTAATCCAATGACTGATCCGCAAAGATAAACGGCTGCAATGGGAATACCTACCGCAGATAAGCCGGCAGCCGCAGTTTTTATTGCATCCGCAGCTTGGTTATCATCTAAACCCCGAGCGCGGATTTTTTTCATTTCTTGGATAAACTTTTCAATGGCTTTTACTTGTTCATTTGTTATCCGTAACTCCTGCTGTGCGAGTTGAATTGCTTTTTCCTCATTAGGATCAAGTTCATCATTAGCCCAAGCAGTGTCGATGAGGTTAACCATCAAGCTAAACCGAAGGTTTTCATCGGCACTTGATAGGGTTTTTAAGCACTCATGTAATGCCGGCGGCTCAATAATATAGGATTGTATTAGGCGTTTTGCCGGCTCAGACATTCCCTCTAAATCCATAATTCCAAAGATGAGTTCCATCTCTTCTTTGTCGAGGGAACCGTCAGCAGAGGCAATTGCAAAAAGCGCACCATAAAAAGCTACGCGCTCACTTTCTGTTAATTTGGCAAAGTCTAAAGTTTGATTCGTCGATTTACCACTTTCATTAGCTATTTTTGCAGCGGATTGAGTTGCCCCTGATGCCGCACTGCTGATAACTTCTTTTGCCTTAAGGGCGGTTTTCGTTGCCGCTACCGTTGCCCCGGATGCGCCGATGCTCATCGCTTCACCGGCTTTGGCTGCTGTCTCTGATGCCGCACTGCTGATAACTTCTTTTGTCTTAAGGGCGGTTTTCGCTACAGCTACAGTTGCCTCTGATGCGCCGGCGCTAATGGCTTCACCGGCTTTGGCTGCGGTTTTCGCTACAGCTACAGTTGCTTCTGATGCGCCGGCACTAATCGCTTCACCGGCTTTGGCTGCGGTTTCTGTTGCCGCTTGCGTTGCTTGTGCGGCAGCGTTACTAATTGTTTCTCCAAACCCTGTTGCTGTGTTTGTCAGGGATTTCCAAAAGTTTTGCTGTGTCATAAGTGGTAGAGGTAAAAAGTTAAAAATGTAACTAAATAAGTTAGCTCAGAGATTTAAGGATTCTATTTTTTTCATGCAAGGGAATTTTGTCAGAAATTTTAGATTTCAGTAACTCATGCGAATTTCGTTGAAAGCCTCTTTAATTAAGAAAATGAGAATCCTTAAAGATAAAATCTGCTGGAATTTATAGGGGTTTTATTCAGCCTCACTCTTAATTTCAATACCAAACTTATTGATAATAGTTTCTATGACTTGCGTTTCTTCTGGGGTTACGACTCCATCTAATTGAGCTATTTTTTGACATTGAGCGAGCAGTGGCACTGCAAAATCACTATTAATTTGAGCAAGCAAGGTTTCTAAGGAGGGGGGAGATTTAATGTTAGCCGTAATTGCTTCTAATGATGCAGGACTGAGATTCAAACTTTGCAGTTCTGGCAACAGTTCTTCCCCTGTTTTATCTGGATTGCCGGCTAAAAAAACATGAATCAAAGTTTGATCCATGATCACTTCTTGCGAGATTGCACCTTCTAAATATTTTTCAGTCTCAACTATCAGTTCTTGCGAGATCGCACCTTCTAAATATTTCTCACCCTCAATCTGACAATCTCCAACAGTGCCTTGCAAAACTAATAAATTTTGCTGCTTGGCTTCATAAAAACGACAAGCCCCATATCCGAGTGCGTAAATCATTGCTGCATTCGTGCTTGCACCAATCATTGCCCCAGCCACCGGCACATTTCCCAGCCAGCCCAAACCGGCTTCAAGCGCTAAAGTTCCGCTCACAGACAAAGTAAAGATTGTGAGAACTTCCGCTTTGCGAGCGCTCGATTGTAAATCTTGCCCATAAGCAGCCGCGATCTGATAAATCAATTCTGCTGAAAGAGCAGTCATCGCTGCCAAATCAACGCCTGCCATTGCCAGTGCTGCTCCCGGCACCAAGTTGCTAGCCAAACCTGAGCCGGCTGCAAGCACGGTTTTATCTACCATCAAACGATGAGCAATCTTTCTTGGTTCTTCGTTAGGATACTGTTGCTGTAGGTTTCTGACTTCAGCTTCGGCTTTAGGAACATCCACTTTATCTATGAAGCGAATTAGCCAATCAGTCGTTACGTTTTTAGCATTTTGAATGGTTTTTCCGGTAGCATCCCTAATAGGTGCAGCTGCATTTGTAGCTTTTTTCGCAACAGTTTGACCGGCTTTGGATGCAGTGTTAGCGATTGCACCGCCAACTTCCGTCGCTTTCCCCACAACTGCTTTACCGGCAACAGAGGCAGCGCCGGCGACGACTCCGCTTACTCCTAAAGATTTCCCAACGACGGCTTGACTTGCCTCTGATACGGCACTGCCAATGGCTTCACCAGCTTTGGCTGCTGTCTCTGTCGCCGCCACAGTTGCTCCTGATGCCGCACTGCTGAAAAATTCTTTTGCCTTGAGTGCAGTTTCCGTTGCCGCTACGGTTGCCCCTGATGCCCCACTGCTGATAGCTTCACCGGCTTTAGCTGCTGTTTTGGCTACAGCCATCGATGCTCCTGATGCAGCACTGCCAATGGCTTCGCCAGCTTTGGTGGCTGTGCCTGATGCCGCACTGCTAATGGCTTCGCCGGCTTTGGCTGCTGTGCCTGAGGCTGCACTGCTAATGGCTTCACCGGCTTTGGCTGCTGTATCTGTTGCCGCTTGTGTTGCTTGTGCGGCAGCGTTACTAATTGTTTCTCCAAACCCTGTTGCTGTTTTTGTCAGTGATTGCCAGAAATTTGACTGTGTCATAAAAAGAGCATATAACCTGGGATTTGCTTACAGGGTAACCCTTTGGAGGTTGGCAAATAATCCGTATTTTCCGCAACTTTTTAGTCAATTAGACGTTTACCCTACCGCTATGCTTGCGCTTTTCTTCACATAACGTAGCAAAGTCCCATTCTAGTAAAAACCGGCACCCTTCCCACTTCAAAAGATGCCGGTATACAAATCGCTTTAAATATTGCAGCAATTAAAAATTCATGCTTCCGGTTCAATTCCCGCCGCTCTTAACTGCGCGGCTAATCGTTCCGCTCGTTGTTGCGCCAACTCCTTTTGCTGTCGTTCCTGCTCTCGTTGCTGATATAACTCCAGATAATCAACAAACTTTTCCCCATTTGGTGCGTAGAGTTCCAACCCCTCATCATTCAACTCAAACCGCACCCCCAAACGTGGAGAAACCCAGCCGCTCATTGGATCAATAACATCTAATAATCCTTCCGTGCGCCGCCATCCCCTCAAATCTTTATCTGCTGGATCGTATAAATAATATTCTTCGACTCCGTAACGGTTATAAAACACTAACTTTTTATCCATCTTTGTCTGACTGTCGCTTTCTGATCGCACTTCAAAGATGACTTGGGGGGCGATATTTTCTTCTTGCCATTGTCTATAAGATTTCCGCTCGCTTTTGCCTCTTCCAAACACGACCATTACATCCGGGGCTTGGCAGATGTTGGAATTTCCCTCTACCGGATACCAAAATAAATCGCCGGCTACGAATACATTTGGATCATCTTTAAAGATTGCGTCACAGCCGCCCTTAATTTGAGTAATCCATCTGTACTGAATTGTACTATCTGCCATCGGTTGACCGTCACTGGATGGGTAAATGATTTGTTCCGTTATAAGTTGCATGGTGGGAGCCTCTGACTAAGCTAATCTTGGCTTTTTTAATCTGAACTCTGCTACTTCAATATTTTTTTAATCACCCATCCTTAATATAACTGATTAAAAATATTGAGATTAAACTTTATTTTTAATTTAACAAATTCTTGCTACAGTAAAATTATTATATTCAAGAATATTAAACCGGCATTGTTGTAAAAACTCGTGACCGATAATCTCCCGTCCTTACAAGTTCAAGATATTGGAGAGCAGGGACTCTTAAAACGATTGCACAAATTCTGTCCTCCAGATATGGTGGGGGATGATGCGGCGGTCATGAATTTGTTACCGGCACAACAGTTAGTAATCACAACCGATATGTTGGTGGATGGCGTTCATTTTAGCAATCTAACAACGTCTCCAGAAGATGCCGGCTGGCGTGCTGCTGCAGCTAATTTATCGGATCTTGCAGCAATGGGAGCACAACCGGCAGGAATTACGGTGGGTTTAGGCATCACCGGCACCACCCCCGTCAGTTGGGTTGAAAGACTTTATCAAGGAATGCAAAGCTGCCTGCAACAGCACAACACCCCCATCGTCGGCGGCGATATTGTCCGTTCCCCGATGATTACGCTCTCGATCACCGCCTTTGGTCAAGCTTACCCGAATCGGATCATCCGCCGGTGTGCAGCTCAACCTGGAGATGTCATTGTCGTCACCGGCTTTCACGGAGCCTCCCGTGCCGGTTTAGAATTATTACTGCATCCAGAATTTGGTCAAAATCTGGGTTCGGCTGAGCGAGACAGCCTCACACTCGCTCACCAACGCCCCAAACCCAGATTAGATGTATTGCCGCTGCTTTGGGAAATTTTTGATCAAGAATCTCCAATCCCTGTAGCCGGCATGGATAGCAGCGATGGATTAGCAGACGCTATCGTGCAAATCTGTCAAGCCAGTGCAGTGGGAGCGAAAATTGAACGCAATAGCATTCCCATCCCGCCGGCACTCAATCAACTCGTGCCGGCAGATCGCGCCTTAGAATGGGCATTATATGGCGGAGAAGACTTTGAACTCGTGCTTTGCTTGCCGGCAGCCATTGCTCAGAAATTGGTCAATCAATTGGGTGCCGGTGCAGCTATCGTCGGAAAAATTTCTTCACACGCTGGTGTTTGGCTAACAGACAAGGCCGGTATTTATCCCGATCAACAACTAGCTCTCAGCCAAGGATTTCAACATTTCTAATTTTAGATTTTTACGAACCCAGATAAACGAAAACGCAGATTTAGAAATATCTGCGTTTATCTGCGGACGTAGGTGGAACTTGAATGACGAGCGTAGCACATTCCAGTTTCACCTACGGAATCAACGGTTTAAAAATTTAAATCCGACATCCAACTTCCTAAGCAACCCACTTCTGAGCGACCAATTCAGCCAGATCGACAACCCGTTGGCTGTAACCCCACTCGTTGTCATACCAGGCAATAACCTTCACCATGTCGCCATCCATAACCATTGTCAAGCTAGCATCCACGATGGAAGAAGCATCATTCCCCTTATAGTCACAAGAAACTAGGGGGAGATCGCTGTATTCCAAAATGCCTTTGAGTTGACCTTGTGCCGCGTGTTGCAGCGCTTCATTGACTTCTTCAGCGAAGGTTCTTTTTTCAACCTGAGCCACCAAATCCACAACCGATACGTTCGGTGTTGGCACTCGCAGAGCAATCCCATTGAGCCTGCCCTTCATTTCTGGAATCACCAAAGCAACCGCTTTCGCAGCGCCGGTGGTGGTGGGCACAATGTTCATTGCCGCAGCTCGTGCACGTCGCACATCCCGGTGGCTAGCATCTAGCAGCCGCTGATCCCCGGTATAGCTGTGGGTGGTAGTCATCGTACCTTTGATAATATTGAAGTTCTCGTGCAACACCTTGACCACGGGTGCCAAGCAGTTGGTTGTACAGCTGGCATTGCTCAGAACATTGAACTTGTCATGTTCGTATTCGTTGTCATTAACGCCCATCACATAGGTGCCGATGTCTGAGCCTTTCCCCGGCGCTGTGATCAGTACCTTTTTAGCTCCAGCTTCTATGTGTTTTGAAGCACCGGCATTGTCAATAAACACGCCAGTCGCTTCAATGATCAAGTCAATTCCCCATTCAGCCCAGGGCAAGTTTAAAGGGTTGCGATCTGATACACATTTAACTGTATGACCGTTGACGGTAATGGAGTTGTCATCGGCACTAATATCGGCGTCCAACTTGCCCAACATCGTGTCGTATTTCAGCAAGTGAGCGTTGGTTTTTGGGTCAGAAGTGTCGTTGATAGCAACGACCTCAAGTTGGCTGTTGGTTCTGCCAATCCAGCAGCGCATGAAGTTACGTCCGATGCGTCCAAACCCGTTGATCGCGACTCTAATCACTGCGTCTTGCCCCTTTGTTTTCTTAATAGATACCTAGTTCGCCCCAGCCTATATTTTGGGACTTGGTGTTGAAGATACCACAAAATAGTACCGTCTATGCTCTCCATCTTTTTAAAGAAGAAGTGGCCGGTTTTGGCGTGGCTAGGGCGCACAGCTCATAGCGATTTTTGCTCACCGGCACTCCCAGCCGGCCCCACCCAGATCAATGCATTTTTAGCGGCTATGAATTTTTCACTATAAAAAATTACTTAAGCGTAATCAATAGATAGACCGAATTTACATCAGTAATGCTTGGTATATTATCCGAATGAATGATTAACGATCATCTTCAGACTGATAAAGGTTTTCCGCTTCAATGTAAATTCTGACGGCTTCCGGCACTAAGTAACGGATTGAGCGCTGTTCGCGGCAAAACTGGCGAATCAAACTTGACGAAACTGCCACCAAAGGCGATTGCAGAACTTGCCAGCGCACCGGCATAGACGCGCTAGGCAGATGGTTGGCCACCTGTTGGCAAAGGATCTGAGTCTCCAAGTAAATGTCATCGCTCCAGCCGGTCTCACCGACCTCTCCAGCAGCACGCCCTCGCAGCAGTCGGGGTGCCACCAACCACTCAACAGACGCAGCTAGAATGTCCCGGCAGTGCCATTTGGGCAGTGTTTGGAAGGCGTCCGCCCCAACAATCCAGTACCATTGAATCCCTGGATAGAGTTCCTGAAGCTCAATAAAAGTTTGGATAGCATACGAAGAGCCGGTGCGATTAATTTCTACAGGCGAAACAACAAACGCCGGATTATCTGCGATTGCCTGCCGCACCATTTCCAAGCGACGCTCAAACTCAACCAACGCTCGTGAAGATTTATGGGGAGGGTAGCGAGTGGGGACCCAAATCACCCGATCAAGATCCACCTGAATCGAGGCAGTCTGGGCGATTAACAGATGCCCTAAATGAACCGGATCGAAGGTGCCGCCAAAAACCGCGACTTTCTGCCTACCTAAACCATCACAACAACCCTTCATCACCGCAGTCTCGAACGCTGGATTTCGCCAAAGCGTTTGATAAATATAGCCATATGCCCTCCCTGTGCCGAAAATAACCTCTAGATTGCCGGCTCGTCCGGATACCTCTCAAATAGCCAGATTTATAACTCTAGTAGCGCTGATATCTGACAGTTGTTTCTCAGAAGCCACCAATACCGCTTTTGAAGAAATCCGAGTTCCTGATTGCTGATGCGATTGGCATCAGTGTTTTTTCAGGAAATGCTAGGACAACAGATGTAAATTAAACAGTCAAGATCAATACACTCGCTATAGAGAAATGAGCGTCTAAGAGCTAGACCATCTGTGCCCTCATTGCTCTGAGGTGAGAAACGAAACTTTGGGACTTCTCTAAATCTATCCCGGGTTGTATCGGGAAAAAGGAATTCCTGATATGATATCGCGTGTTATTGGCGTGGTGTGGTGTGTAAGGAGCTAAAAATGCTGAGTTCTGTAGATTTCAGCGGCAAGCCATTCCATTTCATCGGAATCGGCGGAATAGGAATGTCAGCCCTCGCTTATATTCTAGCTAAGCGTCAGCTGCCCGTATATGGCTCGGATCTTAAATCTAGCCATATTACTCAGCGGTTGCAGGAAACTGGCGCTCATATTTTTTGGCGTCAAGACGCAAGTAATTTAGAATTTTTTCAGCCGGCAAGCGATCAAACTGGAGCAACGTTTGCACCTGCCGGTGTGAGCGAGAGTTCTAAGCAGGGCGCGGCAGCAGCAACCACAACGCTGGAAAGCACATCAAAGGTTGGCAAGCCCCCGGCAAACTTACCCCAAGTGATCTGCTCAACAGCAATTCACTCAGGCAACGCCGAATATCAAGCGGCGATTGACTTGGGGTGTGCGATTTTCCACCGATCAGATTTACTGGCAGCCCTGATCAAAGAGTACCAAAGCATTGCTGTAGCCGGCACCCACGGTAAAACAACAACGAGTAGCTTGATCGGGTACGTGCTGATGCAGGCCGGTTTAGATCCAACCATCGTGGTGGGCGGAGAAGTCAAAGCCTGGGAAGGCAACGCCCGACTGGGAGAAGGGCCGTATTTAGTTGCAGAAGCAGACGAATCAGACGGTTCTCTCGTCAAGCTTTCAGCCCAAATCGGCGTTGTGACAAATATCGAACTCGATCACCCAGATCACTACGCCAGCCTCGATGAAGTGATAGCCACCTTCAAAATTTTTGAGGGGCGCTGCCAAACCTTAGTGGGCTGTATTGACTGCCCCACGGTAAGAGATAGCCTGAAACCAAAAATTAGCTATAGCTTAGAGCCAGAGACAGGAGCTGACTATACCGTTGATTGTATTGCCACCCGCGCAGATGGCACCACGGCCAGAGTGTGGGAACGCGGAGAAATCTTGGGACAGCTGAACTTGAAATTGCTAGGCCGGCATAACCTCAGCAACGCCCTGGCAGCGGTCGCAGTTGGTCGGTTGTTAGGCTTAGACTTTGCCGCGATCGCCAGTGCGGTCGCCACGTTTGAAGGCGCACGGCGTCGTTTTGAAGTTCGAGGCGAACACAACGACATTTTATTTGTCGATGACTACGCCCACCACCCCAGCGAACTCCGCGTCACCCTAGCAGCAGCGAGTCTGCGAGCAAAGGATCGCGAAGCCAGTTCCACCAAAAACCATAATGGCAAATCGAACGGACGGGTTGTGGCGATCTTTCAACCCCACCGCTACAGCCGCACCCTCACCTTCCTGCAAGAATTCGCTCAGTCTTTTAGCGATGCCGATATCGTTGTTCTTACGAATATCTATAGCGCCGGTGAACCCGACTTAGGGCAAGTGAGCGGTCAGCAAGTTGCCGATTTAATTGCCACTTACCATCATCAGGTGCACTATCAACCGTCTTTACAGTCAGTTTGTGCGTTTCTCACAGAAACGCTCCTCCCTGGCGACGTTGCCTTATTTCTAGGAGCGGGTAATCTAAATCAGATCATTCCAGAGGTCATGACTTTTTATGAAAAGTCAGAGCAGGAACGGTCTCACGAAGCGCACCGTCGGGCCTGAGCTGCTGAAACATCCGTTTCTTACACCCTGATACAAGCAAAAAAAACGCTTGTTTACCCGCTTTCAGAATGTAGGTCTATAGGAATTTAAGCACCTAAATTATCATGACTCTTTCCTATGATCCTCCTAGTGTTTTCAAAACTGCTAGTGTGACTGCCACTCCCGAGGCCAATTTTTTGAAACCAGATTCGCCAATTTCCCTGCCAGGAACGAATTGTCAAATTAAGTCTCAAGTTTCCCTGGCAACTCTAACCTCCTTTCGCGTAGGCGGCCCTGCTGAATGGTACATTGCGCCCCGCCACTTGAAAGACTTGCAAGCAAGTTTCGAGTGGGCGGTTGCTGAAGGTGTGCCCATTACTTTATTAGGTGCCGGTTCTAATTTATTGGTGAGTGATCACGGCCTTGATGGCTTAGTGATTTGCACTCGCCACTTGCGCCACTCCCACTTTGATGCAGAAACCGGCCAAGTGACCGCTGCCGCGGGCGAACCACTGGTTCGCCTCGCTTGGCAAGCCGCAGAGCGCGGCTGGGAAGGGCTAGAGTGGGCTGTGGGAATTCCCGGCACCGTTGGGGGGGCTGTGGTGATGAATGCCGGTGCCCACGGCGGCTGTACTGCCGAGATTTTAGTGAACGCTCATGTCCTTTCACCGAGCGGCAAAGTAGACATTCTCACCGCCCCAGACCTAGGCTACAGCTACCGCAGTTCCCAACTCCAAGGCGGTGATCGCTTAGTTAGCCAAGCGACGTTTCAACTGCGGCCTGGAGCAGAACCGGCAAAGGTGATGGCGATAACCGCACAACATCTCAAGGAACGACAAACCACTCAACCCTACCATTTGCCTAGCTGTGGTAGTGTTTTTCGCAATCCCAATCCCCTCAAAGCCGCGTGGTTAATTGAGCAAGCCGGTCTGAAGGGCTATCAAATTGGCGGTGCTCAAGTCGCCCAGCGCCATGCTAATTTTATTCTTAACTGTGGGGGAGCCACCGCAAATGAGATATTCCAGCTGATCCGTTATGTTCAGGAGCAGGTGGAACAGCGTTGGTCTTTGTGTTTAGAACCAGAAGTTAAAATACTCGGAGAATTTCAACCGATTTAGTAAGCGGCAGGTAGGCTATCTAGGCCATCTGAGTGAGCGGGGGCGACCCTACCCACTTTTAACTTTTTACTTTCTTTTGATGGGTCACGCTCCTATCAGGCTTCACAATTGATAACATGAGTATCTGGAGCAATCATCGGCTCTCTGTCTTGGGCTTCTTGTCAATTGAAGCAGCCAGTCTACGCCTTTGTGGATCTTTATCTGCCGGCGTAAAAGTCAAAGTGCGCGAACAATTGAATGCCTGAAAACAAGAAGTCTGTCGTGACAGCATTCAAATTGACATCTTTGTCTGCCCGCTCAAGCGCAAAGCGCTGAAACGGCAGTCTATCAAATGCAACGCTAATCCATTCAGAGTCTAGAAATTATGTCAAAAGGACAGGGATTTGGCTTCGGTCTGGGGAAAATGAAAGAGCTGACCGAAGCTTTTAAAAAAGCCCAGCAGGTACAAGAAGGAGCTAAAAAGCTCCAAGAAGAACTCGATCAAATGGAAATCGAGGGACAAGCCGGCGGCGGTTTGGTCAAGGTTATTGTGAGTGGAAATCAAGAACCCCGTGGGGTGGTGATTTCACCGGATGCACTGGGTGAAGGCGCAGATGTTGTGTCTGAACTGGTCACCATCGCGATGCAAGATGCCTACAACAAATCCACAACCACCATGCGAGAGCGTATGGAAGAGTTGACAGGGGGACTTAATCTACCCGGTCTGTAACTGCTCTCTTCGCGCTTGCCAAGGTATCAATCACGTTTCTAGTCTGGAAGTGGTTAAATAATCCGGCTAACATTGCTGGCGAGACTCACCCTGAGATACCTTCTCTGACTCGCCAGCAGTTCTCATTTGCCCAACCTTCTTTGCATGGCTGAGCGATGAGTCAAACCCGCACCCTAATCTTTCAACACACCTGCGCTCTGCCGGCAGAAATATTGAGCGCAAACGTTGCTTTACCACAGCATTTCCTGCTCCTATTGCCCCTAGCCTACTTCACGGAGCTAATTTTGGGGTTTCGTCTGCGTTTGCAGCGCCTTATTGACGCTTTCAGATAGGCGGTTGGCAAGTTCTGTATTGGCAACATCGGACAAATGAACCGCATCCTGAAAAGCTGGATCGCGAAAGTCTGCATAAAAGTTGTAGAGGTTCAGCGCCGTCACATTCTTGGGAAATTCTCGCTCTACATCCTTGACAACTGCCCCTAATTGTGAAAATCCTGCTTCCACGCCTTGAGCATAGGATTTTCCTAGCTGATCTAAAATCTCCCGCTCGTCGGGAATAGGATTATTTTGCCCCCGGCCCGTAATTTCCGGCTGAACCGCCACAATTAACGGAACATTCGCGGCTGCCGTTAGACGAGCCATTTGCTGGAGATGATGCCGGTACCGGCTCACCCGACGTTGCAGTTCCTCGGCATCACCGGCTAAGTGTTTGGCTGGGGGAAGTACAGAATTGTCGGCAACTAGACTCAATTGGTTGGCGTAGTTTTTAAGCGGAGCCTCATGAGGCCGCAAGATCCAGTATTGGACTCCTTTAAGAAGATAACTTTGAGCGATCCAATTTTGCCACCCCTGAGTCACAGAGGCTGAGAAATGAGTGGAAGCGTTTTGCAGGAAGGTTTGTAGCCCAGGAATATCAGCACCTTGCTGGGTGCTGGGTAACATTAAGTCCTCATATCCATTCAAAACCACAATCAGATCCGGTTTGTAGGCCAAAATATCGAGGGCTAATTGAACGACTTCATTGCCTGAGGTATAACCCGGTACGGCAGCATTAATGACGCGATACTGACCCTGCCGTATTCGGACTGAAGAAGCCGGTGTTTCCCCTTGTTCGTTATCCGAAGGAGTTTCCTCTGAGTTTATCTGTTGCTTCCCCACCTGTTGGTTCAGAAGCTGTTCGAGTTGGCCGGCCAAGGTCGTTTGATTGTTTAAACTGAGGTAGCCAAAAGCCGCCGCTCCCCCTAAAACAAATATTCTAATTTCACCCAAAGGCTTTTGTAATGCCACCGGCCCATCAGTCCGAAAGCCTTGCTCATTGATGCGCCAAAAATCGCTCTGTTGATTTGCAGCAAGTTTGTAACCGAGCAGCTCATTTCCTTGAGCGATCAAAGACCCTCTATTCGAGAGTCCATCATAGGGGACTTGTGCTTGGTTAAGAAATTTGAGTCGGTAAGCGGTAACTATTTTACGTTCGGCTTCATAACCCGCCAATTCATCACTGAAGCCGGTAATTGCCGTCAAAATGCGAATCAGTATTTCCAAGACAATGAGTGCCACAGGGATCGCCAAAAGGATCGCCAGTGGTTTGGGGAATGGACGGCGGGTTTGGTAAATTCCACGTTTGCTTTTAAACATCAAGCAATTTCCTATAAAAACCGATGGTGTCGCACACTAAGCCGCGCACCTGCAAAAGCGTCGCACTCTTGTGTATGGTCGGTCAAGATTAGGAGCGAGTGCCTACAGTCTAGCTAGGGTTTTTTAATCTGTAATTTTCCAACAACCGGAAAGACACAACGAGCCGGCAAACGCGGCACCTTCCATTTTGTAGTAAGTTTCCAAACAATGGAAAAACAAGGCCAATGACGCTCTAGCTCGAATCTAAGAGATAAGATGGTATAATTTCGTCGCCCAACTTAGCCTGAAGACCCCAGGCACTTTAGATGTTAGCCCCTGCTTTTGGCTTTTTCGCAACCGCTCTGGGGCGTTAATCGATACTTTGGGAAAAACCAACACTGACACTTTCATCTATAGAACCAGAGATATTTACGAATGCCCTACAAGCTTTTGTTCGTTTGCCTTGGGAATATTTGCCGTTCACCGGCAGCCGAGAATATTATGAACCACCTGATCGCAGAAGCAGATTTGAGCGCTCAGATTATTTGTGAGTCTGCCGGGACTGCTAGCTATCACGTTGGTAATCCACCTGATCGGCGCATGGTTGCGGCTGCCAGTCAGCGAGGGATGAAATTTTTAGGTGAAGCGCGTCAATTTCAGAAACTAGACTTTGAACAATTTGATTTAATTTTGGCAATGGATGGGGAGAATTATCGGGATATTATTTCCCTAGATCCTGCCGGCAAATATCGAGACAAAGTCAGAATGATGTGTGACTTTTGCACCCAGCATAACGACAAAGAAGTGCCCGATCCCTATTATGGCGGTTCTGATGGGTTTAACTATGTGATTGATTTGCTTTCAGATGCCTGCCAGGGTCTATTACAGCACATTGTTAGCAATCAAGCCTTAAAATCAAGGGCTAATGGTTAAAAACTAATTGCCATCAATTATGAACAATTAGCCCTTAACCATTAGCCCTGAGCTACTTTACTAGATGATGCTCCATTGCAAAACGAACCAGTTCTGCTCGATTACTGGTTGTAGTTTTTCTCAGAAGACTACTAACGTACTTTTCCACAGTACGGGGACTGAGGTGGAGACAATCGCCAATTTGAACATTAGAAAGACCAACCGTTAGTAAATCCAAAACTTCTTGTTCTCTTTGAGTGAGAGGAAGTGCCGGCTCGCTATCGGTTGCGGGGATTGGCTTCGCCTCAGATGCCTCGGCTTGAGGGAGGTGCGATGGCAGCACCGAACCATTCGGAGAGCGTAAGGTATCTGGATAGGAAAACCGCCACTCAGATTGAATTAGCTGTGATCGCTCTAAGAGATTGCGAATAACTGCTCCCAACTCATCCAATTCAAAGGGTTTCGGCAAATAAATGTCACACCCTAATTGGTAGCCGCGAATTCGTTCCTCGGTATTAGTGCGAGCGGTTAAGAAAATAACTGGCAACAAGCGAAAAGCCGGCCTTTGGCGGACTTGCCGTACCAGTTGATAGCCATCCATCCGAGGCATGATGATGTCTGTCACCATCAAATGCGGCTGGTATTGATCAACCATTATCAAGGCTTCTTGACCATTCTCAGCTGTGATAACTGAGTAGCCAGACATCTCAAGGTAATGGTTGATGGCCAGACGAGTCCCTGGATCGTCATCAACAACAAGAATTGTCAAGGGCATGGGGCGCAGACAGCAAACATAAGGATTTTAAATTTTAAATTTTGGATTTTGAATTTTTGGTCGATCCAAAATCCAAAATCCAAAATCTAAAAAAGCCGAGTTTCCACTTCTAGACTAGGTCAACTGCAACCGAATAAACACCTGTCCTAAGTCACAACTACCTTCAAACTAGCGGGTTCGCCAAGATTGCCATGCAATTTAACGCCTTGCCGGTCGTTAGCGGCTAGATGGCGCAGAATTTTGTAAATCGCCTCGATCTGGTCAGGTGCATCGGCTTTGGCAGCTATGGCTTCTAAGGAAAGGGGTTGATTTTCCGTTTGCAGCACTTGCAATACGCGTTTCTGAAGATCGAGGATGGCAGCAGCGGCTTTTTTACCGGCTTCTACGCCTGGTTGGTGGTAGGCATTAATATTCACCAGAAACCCATACAAACTCACGGCTCGTTCGTACAGGGCAATTAAGGCACCCACTGTGCGGGGATTTACCTGAGGAATTGTTACGGTAATTGAATCACGCTGATTTTCGTAAAGCGCCTGCCGGGTGCCCAAAAGGAAGCCGCACAGATAGTCTCCCGATGTGATGCCCGGTTCTACTTCCGGTGATGGGCCTTGCCGGTCTTCTAAAACCTCAATAAACGTAATGAAGAAATTTGGCACCCCATCGCGTAGTTGCTGGACATAAGCGTGTTGATCGGTTGAGCCTTTGTTGCCATAGACGGCAATGCCTTGATGAACAATGTTACCATCCAGGTCTTTTTCTTTACCTAGCGATTCCATAACCAACTGTTGCAGATACCGGCTGAACAGCAACAGACTGTCCTTATAGGGCAGCACAACCATGTCTTTTTCGCCCTTTCCGTTGCCGGCATAGTACCAAGATAGGGCGAGCAGAGCTGCTGGATTTCCCTTGATTTGAGGCTTCCGCGTGGCAGCGTCCATTTCCTTAGCTCCAGCCAGCATGGCATGGATGTCAATGCCCTGTAAGGCTGCCGGTAGCAGCCCAACGGCTGATAATTCAGAGGTGCGCCCCCCCACCCAGTCGTGCATGGGGAATGTGGTTAACCACCCTTCAGACTTGGCTAGCTTGTCTAAAGTGCTGTCGTGGCCGGTGATGGCGACGGCGTGTTTGGCAAAGTTAAGCTGCCGGTTGGCAAAGGCTTTTTGCACTTCAATCATGCCATTGCGAGTGTCAGGCGTTCCCCCAGATTTGGAGATCACCAAAACTAAAGTCGTGGGTAGCCGGTCTTGGATTTGAGTTAAGAGACTGTCAATGCCGGCAGGATCGGTGTTGTCAATAAAATGAATAGCCATTGGCGGCACATCTGGGGCGAGGGCAGCCGCCACAAATTCAGGGCCAAGGGCTGAACCCCCAATGCCAATTGAAAGCACATCCGTAAACTTGGGGGCGTCGGGAGGGTGGATGGTGCCGGTGTGGATTTTTTGAGTAAATGCTTCGATTTGCTCTAAGGTTTCGACAATTTCTTGTTTGAGTTCCGGTGCCGGTGCCAAGTCAGGATCTCGCAGCCAGTAATGGCCCACCATACGGTTTTCGTCCGGGTTAGCGATCGCACCCCCTTCTAGATCCGCCATATTCTTAAACGCCTTCTCAAACTGTGGCCTCATTGCCTCAACAAAAGCGTCATCAAATCGCATCCGACTGACATCAACGTAAAATCCTAAGCCTTCCTGGTAGTAGAGCCAATGCTGATAGCGTTGCCAGAGTGCTTTACTCGCATCCATAACAAATCTCAAGTAATGTTGTTTTCAACACTCACAAGTTTACCGATCCAAGTCAAGAGGAAACGACGCAACACGAACATCTGCCTCTAATACTCGGACAATTAGCCAAAACTCAACTGTGCACTGAGCACTCCCCTTAAGGTTGTGGTGCAAGAGGCGTTCCCAGTTGTGGGATTGCTTCATCGCCGGGAGAAAGAATCACCGGCGTTGTGGCTTCCTCACCCCTAAAAATTGCTTCTAGTGCTTGCTCAACCGTTTCTGCCATTGCAATTCTATTTTCGTAAGCCACAATCACGCGGACTAATGTAGGCAAGCTATTTTGCTCGGCTTCCAGATAAAGGGGTTCAACGTAGAGCAGAGATTGTTCAATCGGAATCACTAAAAGATTTCCCTGAATCGCTCGTGAACCCTGTCGGTTCCACAGGGATATTTGCTGAGAGATGGCTGGATCTTGGTTAATCCGGGCCTCGACTTGCTCTGGGCCATAGACAAGTCGCTGTTTAGGGAACTGGTAGAGTAACAGTTTTCCGTAATTTTGACCGTCTGAGCGACCGGCTAGCCATGCGATAAGGTTGTTACGGCTAGTGGGGGTGAAGGGGTTAAGCAGAATGAATTCTGCAAATTCGGCAGTTGGCAACTTCATAATCAGGTAGTAGGGTTGCACCGGCTGCGTTTCATTGCCGTAAATCTCATTGGGGACTTGCCACTGATCTTCCCGGTTGTAGAACACCTGGGGATCTGTCATGTGGTAGTTGAGCAACTGTTCGGATTGGATGTCAAAAAAATCTACGGGATAGCGGATATGACTGCGAAGCGTAGACGGCATCTCGCTGAGCGGTCTGAACATTTTGGGAAAGATAGCTTTCCAAGTTTTAATAATCGGATCTTGTGGATCGGCAATGAAGAAATGGACGCTGCCGGTGTAGGCATCAATGACAACTTTGATAGAGTTGCGGATATAGTTAAATTCATACCGGCCCGGATCTGAATAAGGATAGCGATCCGTGGTTGTATAGGCATCAATAATCCAGTAGAGGTAGTTTTCCTGTGAGGTGGCTGCGGTGCCGGCACGGTTGTTTTCCAGATTGCCTTTAGCGACGACTAGATACGGGTCTTTGTCATAGCGCAGAAACGGCGCAAGTGTCCGCACCCTTCGATTAATATTGCGGCGAAACAGTACCTTTGTTTGGGGCGTAAAGTTTTGAGTTAACATCATCTGCCAGTTGTTGAGATACTTGGCAAATAACAATCGACGCCACCAAGAACCGATTGGCACTCCACCGGCACCATCATAAGTGTTGTAAACATTATCATCCCCGCTGGGATAATCCAGTTCCTTAACTTTGGTGGGTGCCATCACGTAAGTATCGGTGATTTCGCCGTAGTAGATGCGGGGTTTGCCGATGGGGATACTAGCGCGAATTCGCTCACTAGAGGTTCGTAGTGTGCTTTCTCCGACTCCGATATCTTTGACGAAGTAGTCTGGCAATCCACCAGGGCCAACAGTATTCACCGGCGACAGGGTAAATCCGTAACCGTGGGTGTAAATCAGATGTTTATTCAGCCAAGTCTGCGCCTGCTGGGGAACGGCTGTGTAGTCTAACTCCCGCGCTGCCAATAGCACCTGTCGTTTTTCTGTTTCTCCGTTGTCGGGTATGGGTTGTGCCTGTGTTTCTTGAATTATTGGGTTGTCTTTTCCTGTGTTCGCCCGCTTCTGCGATCCCGTCGGCGGGATACCTCTGCTACGATTGGGATCTGCTTTCAGCGTATAGCGGTCAATATCGGCATCTGGAAACTTATAGTACAGTCGGATTTGCTGTAATTGGCGATTGGTTTGCAACAACGGACGCTGATCCCAGATGCGGATATTGCGAATGGTGAGATCATTTGCTTGAATGTCTGCGTAAGTGAGCTGGCCTTCTGGATCGAACGTTATAACTTCGATATTCGCCAGGTCGAACGCTCGGCGCGTAAAGTTAATGCTGTTCTGGATGTAGGGGCGCTCCCGTCCCAGTTCGTTGGGTTGAACGAGCAAGCGCTGAACTGTAGGGGGGAGAGCAATATTGGTGAGTACGACCAATATCAGATAAATTCCCAAGCCAAAGAGGAATGGGCGAGGATAAGGTGTGCGGCTGTATTGATTGAGTGAGACAGAGCGGGAAGTGCGGGGTGAGAATTGAGAATCAGGTAATCTTGGTGTTTGCTTTCTTATTTGTGTCCTTTTCTTGGGTACGCCAGACCAAAAAATTGTCCGCGCCAGCAGATAGGTAGAGAGCGCAAAAGCGAGGAAGCTCAGCAATCCATAAGCCGGCAGCAGTACCTTCACATCGGTATAACCGGCTCCATAAGTAACGCCACTGGTTGAATAGAGCAAACGGTAGCGCGACAGCCAATAGCTGAGAGCAACGAGCAGCATTAAGCATCCCCCTAACCCGTGCAGGTGCCGCTGCTGCTGTTGAGAAAAGCCTGGAAAACGCCCTTCCGAAAGACTGTTGCCTGAAAGTAAATAAACCAGGGAGACTGAGAGCAAGGCGTACAAAAATAGCCCAAAAAGCCAAACTTCTAGCAGCTCCCACACCGGCAGCCGAAACACGTAGAAGCTGATATTGTGACCGAATAGGGGATCGCTATTGCTAAAAGGGCTGGCATGGATAAACTGCAAGAATTTGGCCCAGTTGTTAGAGAGTATCCAACCAAAGCCTAAACTCGTCAGAAGTGAGATCGCCCACAGCAACTGAGGGACGAGCACCACGGCAAGCGCTACGCCGACAACACCGAGTAGTTGCCAGGGTTGGTAGGGGAGTTGTCGCAACACCTGTGAAAGCGCCTCTGGCTGCAACTGAGAATACTGAGCGCGAGACACCCCAAGCAAGCTGGCGCTCCAATTCCAGTAACTAGCTGCTACTAAGCCATACTGAAGCAGGATCGCTGCGATTAACAACCCCAAAGCAAAGACTGCCGGCAATAGCCACGGCAAGGTGAGCCGTGAGGGAGAGAGGGGAAGCGGGGGGGATGAGAAAAAGAGGGGAGAATTTGCTTCTAGGCTCCTCTGAACTTCTGTTTTTAAGGGATGTTTGAACCGGCTGGTGAGTACCAAATTTGCGATCAGAAAGCCGGTTGTGACGAACAGCCCCAGTAACCATAGTCCTGCACGGGTTAGCTGCCGCAACCAAAACTCTTGTAAATACCCAGTTTCTTGAAACCAAAAACTTTCTGCTGTGATGTAGGTGGCAAACTCAACAGTTAGCCATAGTCCTATTACCAAGCTAATTAATTGAAAACCCCGTTTTCTCAACCAAGCTAACATAACAATTTTAGATTTTAGATTTTAAATTTTAGACCGTGATTTGTCAGATGTGTGGCGAAACGATGCGAGTTGATCCGTATCGATTCCCACTGTTTTTTTATCGGCTTGCGCTCGCCTGTTGCGTTGTCAGTTATCTTTGACGTTTGAGCGCTTACCAATAATCACTAACTGATCGCGACCTAAAATCCAAAATCCAAAATCTAAAATCTAAAATCGGATCAGCTATATTGTTCGCTTGAGCGAGTTTCTGTCTCTAGGTTAAACAGCATCCGCAAGGTTTCCATTGCGTGGCGTCTCGCCTCAATATCTTGCTGCGCGCGTAACTGCACCATTGGATCATGCAGAATTTTATTCACAATGCCTCGCGTCATGGCTTCTATCACTTCTTGATGTCTTTCAGCGAATTCTGAACCGAGACGTGAGAGGGCTTTTTCTAACTCTTGTTCGCGGATGGTTTCGATTTTTTCCCGCAGGCTGTTGATGGTGGGGACGGTTTCGAGTGAACGCCACCAAACATCAAAGGCTTCTACTTCTTCTTCCAGCAATCCTTCGGCTTCCATCGCCATTTTTCTGCGACTTTCTTGATTTTGAGCCACAACGGCTTTCAAGTCATCGACATTAAAGGCTTGAACGTGATCTAGCTCATTCACATCCACATGGACGTTGCGAGGAACGGAAATATCGAATAGCATTAAGGGCTGGTTTGGAACCAAAAATGCTTCTAGTTTTGCCCGATCTAGGAGGGGTTCTGTGGCGGATGTGCTGGTAAAAACGATATCTGATTGGGCGATCACCGGCATCATTTCTGACAGCAGGTGCAACTGTATTTGCGCGTCTGGGAACTGACTGGCTAATTCTTCAGATCGTCGCAAGGAACGGTTGAGAATTGAAATTTGAGCGGCACCTTTTGATACCAGATGTTGTACCAAAAGTTTAGACATTTTGCCGGCACCGACAATCGCCACCCGACAAGCTGCTAAATTCTGGACTTTTAGCTGAGCTAGCTCAACTGCCGCTGAACTGATGGAAACTGCACCTGTACCGATGCTGGTTTCTGTCCGAACTCGCTTGCCGGCTGTGAGTGCTTGCTTAAAGAGCCGGTTGAGAATGCGTCCGATGCCGACGTATTGCTGGCCGAGTTTGTGGGTGTTTTTGACTTGAGCCAAAATTTGCCCTTCTCCCAAAACCAGACTATCAAGGCCGGCTGCTACACGCATCAAATGCATCACCGAATCTTGATGCAACAAAATGAATAAATGCTGGCGTAGCTGCTGCAGAGGAAGTTTACTATGTTCTGACAAAAATTGCGTAACTTCCCGCACACCCTGCTCAGTTTCACTGGTTACCAAATAAATTTCTAACCGATTGCAAGTGCTGAGAATGGCAATTTCTTCAATATGCGGGTATGACTTTAAAGCCGCGATGGCTGATTCAATTTGAGGTTCTGGAATGCTCAGTTTTTCCCGAACTTCTACCGAAGCTGTTTTGTGACTAAGACCTACAACTGCAATATTCATTTGCTAATGGTTAATTGCTAATGGCTAATTGCTAATGGGGAAGAGGGGCTAGGGAAGAGGGGATGGGAATGGGGCATTGGGAATGGGGAATGGGGAATGGGACGAGTCTGCAATATCTCACGATAGATAAGGGACGAGGCCGTGGAAACTACTAAATCACCACCTAGCTATTCCTATGCCCAATCCCCCATGCCCTATTCCCAATCCCCAATCCCCCATGCCCTATAAGGTGACTATTTCAATTGCAGCCTCTGTGTGTCTTCCCACATATGGATGGTGTCAACAAACCGAGCCGTCTTGGATTGGCTAGAAATGACCAGAGATTGAGTCCGTGCTCCACCGTGAAAGAAACGAACGCCTTCCATCAGGGTTCCGGGGGTGATGCCGCAAGCAGCAAACAGCACGGTTTGCCCAGAGGCGAGTTCGTGAGCATCATAAATCTTGTCGGGGTCTGTAATGCCCATTTCTTTCAAGCGAGCTAGGTTCCCTTCTCGGCTTTCACCAATCAAGCCGGTTTGCACTACTTCTGGATCGTAGATCAATTGACCTTGGAAGTGCCCGCCTAAGCAGCGCATGGCTGCTGCTGAAATTACGCCTTCAGGAGCCGCGCCGATGCCCATGAGGGCGTGGATATTGGTGCCAGAAAACGCGCAGCACAGAGCCGCTGATACGTCACCATCGCTGATTAGGCGTACCCGTGCCCCAGCTTCGCGAATTTCTTTGATCAGGTCTTTGTGACGGGGCCGATCCATGACCACGACCACGAGTTCTTCAACCGTGCGCTGCAAAGATTCGGCAATGATCTTGAGGTTTTCGGTTGCCGACTTGCGAATATCGACCTTGCCTTTAGCGGCTGCCGGTGCGGCTAGCTTCCGCATATAGAAGTCGGGTGCAGCGAACAGGCCACCTTTTTCGGCAATGGCGAGCACTGCCATTGAACCGTTTTGACCGTAAGCAACGAGGTTAGTACCTTCGCAGGGGTCAACCGCGATGTCGATCTCTATCAGTTCATCGGGGTTGCAATAAGCTTTAGCATCCTCGCGGGTACAAATGCCGACTTCTTCGCCGATATAGAGCATGGGGGCTTCATCGCGTTCCCCTTCGCCAATCACGATCCGGCCTCGCATATAAATTTTGTTCATCCGTTCCCGCATGGCTTCTACAGCCACTTGGTCAGCGATGTTTTTCTCGCCTTTGCCCATCCACCGGGCGGATGCGATCGCAGCTTGCTCAACAACTTCAATAATTTCTAGACCGAGCGTATTTTCCACGAATACTATCCTCCCAACTGCTGATTTTGCGTCGTTTCATAAGCCTACTCAAGTGTTAAAGTCTATCAGAGCGCGGCTACCGAAGGGCGAAGTCTCGCTGTTCTGTTTGTGTTAAGTTTTGCTGCTATGTGTCGGCTATGGCTGAAATGGGATCATTTATCTTGGCAGGCTAGGTAGACGAAACCGGCTTTAGGGTTACCGGAGCTGCCGATTTGAGTTGCGATGGGACAAGGGACAGACCGGCACAGATTAATCCTGGGCCACCTTCGGGGCTGTTGAGTGTCGGTGGGCCTTCCGGTGTGTTGCGGCTTTGCGGATTGTGGCCGGTTGTGATTGGCGGTGGCGTTGATGCCGGTGTCGCAGTCAAGCCGGTTTTAATACGCGACTGCTCATCCTAGCATCAACAGAGTTTCTCTATCAGCAAGTAAGAGTCGGGGTAAACCGAGTTTGGGATAACTCCGGGATTCAATAATTTATCTTTGCTAGAGCTTTTTAAAGTTAGACATAGCCAAGACGTTCTGAAGGCTTCAACATTCAAGGACAAAAGCAAAAACTTCTTAAAAAGAATAATAATCTGTTAATCAACTCTGGCTCTAGCCCAATAAGCGCTGCACCGGCACTTTGATATTTGGAAAAGCTGCTGGCTGTTTACGGGTTTACTGTTATGCTATCCCGGAGACACTACATTTTCTGCCGGCAACACCAAGTTAAAGGAATTTAAATTTGTATTAAACTAAATAGCTATTCATGAATTCTCAGCACTTGGCTGCCTGGGGTGCGTTTCACTTTTGTAAAGATTAACTGACATCTTAGGTCGAAAATTCCCATTAAGGGGACTCAATAGGCCAATATATTTTTCAGACGCTCCCGACCAAAGGTTTCACCCAATGCCATTGAAACAAAATAATCATATAAAAAGCAAAATTAAAGCGTATAATCTTCTTGATTCTTGCTTTTTTGCTTTTTCTTTCTACTTTGTCCTGACTGCTGGGGAGCTACTCGCGCAGCCGGTTGATCCCTCTCAAGTTCCGTTGCCCGTTCCTCGTCCGCAAGAACCCACACCGCTACCAACCCCGGAACTGCTGCCACCCCCTGAAGAATTACTACAGCCTCCCACCGCGCCGGCACCCCCTCAACAACTGGTTCCAGATAACGTTCCTGGAAGTATTCAGGTGGAACGCTTTGAGTTTGAGGGCAATACAGCGTTCAGTGATGAAAGGTTACGCCAGGTACTAGATGAGTTGGAATTAACCGGACGTGCCCTCACCTTTGCCGAACTGCTGCAAGCACGTTCTGCTATCACTAAACTGTATACCGACGAAGGATTTATCACTTCTGGAGCGCTGATTCCGCCGCAAACTTTGGATGGAGGTGTCGTCATCATCCAAATCGTTGAAGGGGAATTAGAAGATATTAATGTAGCCGGCACTAACCGCCTGAATGACGATTATATTCGCAGCCGCATTGCCATTGCTACTCGCAGACCCCTGAATGTCAACAAACTACTAGAATCCTTACAACTGTTGCAACTCAACCCTCTGATTGCAACGGTGTCTGCCGAACTTTCTGCCGGCACGCGTGCCGGTAGCAGCTTGCTAGATGTAACGGTGACGGAGGCAAATTCTTTCAGTCATCAATTCACATTTGATAATGGCAGAACTCCGAGTGTTGGAAGTTTCCGACGCCAAATAAACTTAAACGAAGGCAATGTGCTGGGGTTGGGAGATGGCCTCAATTTAGCTTATACCAACACTGACGGTAGTAATGCTTTTGATGGCAGCTACACTTTACCCTTCAACGCTCGTAATGGCACGGTTACTTTTGCCTATAGTCGAACCAGTAGCAATATTATCGAGCCTCCGTTCGATCAAGTCGATATTGAGGCGAGATCGCGAAATTTTGAGGTTAGTGTGCGCCAGCCTTTAATTCTCACGCCGACACGAGAATTTGCTTTGGGTTTGAGTGCCAACCGGCAAGAAAGTGATACAACACTGTTAAATGTGCCTTTTCCGCTTTCTCCGGGTGCCAACGAGCAAGGGGAAACCCGAATTAATGCGATTCGGTTTTTTCAGGACTGGACACAAAGAGATGCTCAGCAAGTCTTTGCTGCACGTTCTCAATTTAGTTTAGGAATCGGCGAGAGAGCAACGGTTAACGCTGAACCTCCCGACAGTCGGTTTTTTGCGTGGCGAGGACAGGCGCAGTGGTTGAGACAATTTGCGCCTGATACGTTGCTGTTAGTGCGCGGTGATGTGCAACTGGCATCTAGAACACTTTTACCGTTAGAACAATTTGGCTTAGGCGGTATTGAAAGTGTGCGCGGTTACCGGCAGGATGCACTGCTGAGCGATAACGGCGCTTTTGCTTCCGCAGAAATTCGCATTCCAATTTATCGTTTACCCAACCAGCAAGGAGTTTTGCAAGTCGCCCCATTTATTGATATTGGTACAACTTGGAATAGTTCTGGCACAGAGGCACCTGATCCGAATACGCTAGTGTCTGCCGGCTTGGGTTTACGGTTCCAATTTGCTAATCGCCTCACAGCGCGTATAGACTACGGTATTCCGTTGGTTGATATTAATTCAAGTAATAGAACATGGCAGGAAAATGGGTTATATTTCTCCATCGTGACCTCACCTTTTTAGCTGAAAAAATAGATGCCGGCACCACTTTTTTTTAAGCAGGCGTGCCGGCAGTCTGCGTTGCGGCATCTTTTGCTAAATATCCATCTTCCATGTGAACGATGCGATCGGCAATATCTAAAATCCGGTTGTCGTGAGTAACCAATAAAATTGTGCTGCCTTGTTCTTTGGCGAGTTTTTGCATAATTTCTACCACATCTCGACCCGATTTACTATCTAAAGCCGCAGTCGGTTCATCTGCTAAGATTAATTTCGGATGACTGACTAAAGCTCGCGCAATGGCAACCCGCTGCTTTTGCCCGCCTGAAAGGTTTTCTGGGTAATAGTTGACGCGCTCTTTTAATCCCACAGCTTCTAACATCACCATTGCTTGAGCTTTCATCTCTTGCTGAGGAATCTCTGGATGTAAATCCAGCGACATTTGCACATTTTGTAAGGCGGTTAAAGACTTCAGTAAGTTGTGCGCTTGAAAAATATAGCCAATATCACGCCGGACTTGCACAAGCTTGTTTTTGCCGGCACCACAAAGTTCTTGTCCCAATACTTTCAGACTGCCCTCCTGAGTAGATCTTAATCCGCCCAACAATGTCAGCAATGTCGTTTTTCCAGATCCAGAAGGGCCAGTCATTAGAACAATTTCTCCCGGGTATATTTCCAGGCTAACATCATACAAAACCTGTTTCTTAAGTGACCCTTGACCAAAATAATGATTCAGGTTTTTAATTTTAACAACGGGTTCTTGAGTCATATTTTTATTACTTAATTATCAATAAACAAAAAAATAGCTTTTGTACCGTAATAAAATCGCTTAAAAAATATCAGCGGGGTCAGCCGCACTTAGCTTACGCACTGCAATTACACCAGAAACTGAACACATGACCACTGTCAGAATCAGCACTGTTGTGGCTCTGGCAAGTGTCATGATCAGTGGTAAACTGGTAGCATTTCTTGTTAAATTATATAATCCTATCGCCACAGCACAAGCCGGAAAATAACCTAAAATTGCTAAAATTAAAGCTTCTTGAAAAACCACGATGAGAAAGTAAAGGTCTTTATATCCCATTGCCTTAAGGGTGGCATACTCTGCTAAATGATCGGAAACATCCGTATAAAGAATTTGATAAACAATTACAATCCCCACAATAAATCCCATTGCGGTTCCCAAAGTAAAAATAAAGCCAATGGTTGTACTTGTTGCCCAGTAATTTTTTTCCCAATCAATAAATTCTTGTTTGGAGAAATATATAACATCATCCGGCAAATAGGTTTTCATTCCTTTAAGAACAGCCTCAACATCGGCGGTTGGTTTTAATTTAACTATTCCGATATCAATAATTCCTTTTTGTCTTCTGGGGAAAATTCTTAAAAAATTCAAATCGCTAGTAAAAATATTACCATTTGCACCAAAAGATGCCCCCATTTCAAATAATCCTTTGACCTCAACCCGCCGTCCCCCTACTTCCGTTATGACAGGTTCTCCTTGAGTAAATTTTTCTGCAACTGGTCCAAATTCCTCACGAGACGCTGCATCAAATAAAACCCTATCAGGTAATTTAATTTGGTTAATATTATTTACTACTCCGGGTAAATTAAATACAGTATCATCAGGATTGAAGGCTAATACGAAAATACTTCGGGTGCTGCGATCCACAGGGTTTTTCCACAAACTCAAGTCTAAATATACCGGCTTGACTGATTCCACGCCTTCAAAAGCGAGTGTTTGATACAAACGCCGTTGGGGAAAGCTTTTCATGGCCGTTAATGTCGTAGACTGCGGGCTAACTAAAAAAATGTCTCCATCTAAATTTTCGTGAATCCGCACAGAACTATCAAAAAGCGCATCTCGAAATCCGAGTTGCATAAACATTAAAATGTCAGCAAATCCAATTCCCGCTAATGCCACAAGTAAGCGCATTTTTTCACGGGTCAGTTGCAACCAAGCTAAAGGAATTTTCATAATTTAGAAGCTGGTGATTAAAAGGTAAGAGAGTAGCATCAGCGTAGCAAGATGTCAGTTACCTCGAAAACTTTGTAGGCTGATGCGCCCCTACAGTATTTGTTTCCATCTCAATAGATTAGATAAAAATTTTAACTTCGACTTGTAAGTTTGTTAAACCGGCCACTCGCTTGCTATCTTCTGGATTGAGCCGAATTTTCACTTCGACCACTCTCGAATCAACATCCGCAGCCGGATCGGTATCGAGAACATCTTTTTTGCCGATTTGCAACCCTATTTCAGTAATTGTTCCGTGCAATTCCCCATTAACTGCGCTGCTGGTAATTGTTGCCGGCTGTCCCATTTTTACTTGATCAATATCGCTTTCATAAATTTCTGCCACCACAAACATCAGCTCAGTTTGACCGACATCAGCAATCCCATCATTGCCAACTGTTTCTCCGGGGCGAGTATGAACTTTCAAAATTTGCCCATTAGTTGGAGTTTTAATATAAGCTTGATCTAAGTCTGCCTGAGCCTTTGCCACAGTTGCAATTGCGCTTTCAACTTCTGCTTGAGCGGTTTGTACATCAACCGGGCGCACTTCAGAAATGCGAGCTAAATTCGCTTTAGCTTCATTAATTTGCTGTTGCAGGGTAGAAATTGTCTGATCTCTCGTTGATCTAGCCTCATTAAGCTGTTCTTCAAGGGTTTCAACTGTCTTGCTTCGTGTTGCTGTGGCTTCGTTAATTTGCTGTTGAGTCGTTATATCAATTTTGTTGATATTAGCTTGCTGCTCAACAAGTTGCTCCCGCCCGATCCCCTCAATCTTATTTAAGTTAGCTTGTTCCTCAATCAGTTCCTCTCGAACTGTTTCAAAGGTCAAGCGTTTGCTATCAAGCAAAGAAATAGCGATCGCACCCTCTCGGTACAATTGCTGGTGGCGTGAATATTCAGATTCAGCATTGCTCAACTGCGCCTTAATTCTGTCAACTTTGGCTTTTTGAGCGGCGATTTCCCCTTTAAGCTGAGCGCTAAGCCGGCCTAGCGTGGCTTCTTGAACTGTGTTATCGCCTTCGCGCTGGGCTTCTAAACGGGTGATGGTGGCTTCTTGAGTTGCCTTTTCCCCGCGCAGTTGAGCTTCTAAACGGGCGATGGTGGCTTCTTGAGTTTGTTTTTCCCCGCGCAACTGGGCTTCTAAACGGGCGATCGTCGCCTTCTGGGCCTCTATTTCCCCTGTTTTCGCACCGGCTTCCACTTGTGCCAGACGTGCTTCGGCCACTTTGACTTGTTTTTCTGCTTGTGCTAAAACCGCTGCTAAGCGTTCGCGGCTGTCGAGAACTGCGATCGCATCCCCCGCACGAACTTTGTCGCCTTGTTTCACCAGGATTTCTTTAATGCGCGTCCCTTCTATGGAAGCCGGCGCTGACAGCTTAATCACTTCACCTGCGGGTTCAAGCCGGCCCAAAGCAGTCACCGCCTTGGGAGGTGCAGGAACCGTTTGTGCTTCCTCTGCCTTAATTTTTGCAGCTTTAACTTGAGAGAGATGATAGAAACCGGCCACGCTGAGCGCAACTGCTGCCGCACTGATGATAGCGATCAGCCGCCACCCCGCAGGCTTTAACAAGGGTTTATCCTTCGGGCGATATTCCTGCTCCATGAGATATGTGGAAGATAGTGATGGAATCCTGAGTAATCATCTAGTTAAAAGCTAGCATTCATTCCTTGTCTTGATGACAGATTGATTGAAAGCTGATATTTTAATCGCCAAAATGCTTGCTTTAAAAAAATCCCCTCACCACAGACTCAAGCTGAGTTAGTCAGCGACATCAAATAACACAGTCGTCATGTAATATTCTGCCCATTCCGGCCCAAAAGCTTTTTCTAGCACCCGACGAGTTTTGTCATTTTTCTGTTGCTTGGTGCAGTAGTTGCGCTGGCCGGCAATCACGCGGGCTTCTTCTTCCCCAGAAACAGGGGCTTGTGAAAGTGCTTGCTGACAGTGGAGTTCCAGAAAGGAGCCAACCCGCGCCAGAAATAGGGCATCTTCCTCAGCACCGCCCGGCCTGACAAATAAACAAAAATCAGAAAAAATATCCCCCCAAGCCGGCAACTCGCGGGGTTGAGAAAAATGGGCTGCCGGCAATGCTGTGAGTGCATTTTGATAAGCTGCCGGTAAAGAGCGATCGGCATTCACCGGCGAAAGGTCTGCAATTGCCGCACTAATTTGGCCGCGCCCCCCGACCAAATCCGTGCCAAACATCGGCAGCGGGTAATTAGAGCGAGGAAACATCACACAATGCAATATATCCAGCGTACTACCCACCTTCGCCAACTCCAAGTGAAGCTTACGAAATTGGGGGGTTTGATAGCAGCGATTCTCAATCGTGAGTTTTTCTCCCTCCAACCGCCCTTCCACATACCCCAACTCTTCAGGCATCGGATAGGGAGACAAATCTAAATAGGTTTGCCAGATTGCCTCGATGCGATTCGCTAAATCACGAATCAGCGGATGTTGTTCCTCGCGCAATGAGGGAGTTGCAGTGAATGACACGATTATTTCTCCAAAATCACCCTAAGCGGCAACCTCTATCTTAACGGTGCCGGTGTATCTCATAAAAGGGCATTGGGCATTGGGCATGGGGCATGGGGGATTGGGCATGGGCATGGGGGCGAGGCTGCGCCAACGAGAAAGGAGAACGGTAATTTTTCCTAGTCCCATGCCCCTAGTCCCTATACCCTAGCCCCTCTAATCTTCCGCCGTTCCTGCCAAAGCCGTTTGATTTTTGTGCCGATCTAACTTGAGAACGAGCACACCCAAGGGAGGCAAACACAGGTCGATTGAGTAGCGTCGGTTGTGACTCCACCACTCATCCGCCCACTTGCCGCCAAGGTTGCCCATATTGCTGCCGCCATATTTGCGGGCATCCGTGTTAAACAGCTCAGTGTAGAATCCGTGTTCGGGGACACCAACGCGGTAGTGGCTGTGCGGCTGAGGTGTGAAGTTACACACAACGATGGCAAACTCATCCGAATCCTTAGCGCGGCGGATGAAGGAGACAACACTGTGCCGGTTGTCGCTGCAATCAATCCACTCAAACCCTGCCTCCGCAAAATCTTGCGTATAAAGCGCCGGCTCAGTGCGATACAGGTGGTTGAGTTCGCTCATAAACTGTTTGAGCTGCCGGTGCGACTCGTATTGCAATAAATGCCAATCCAAATCGCCCCACACATTCCACTCGCTCCACTGGCCAAACTCCATGCTCATAAATAGGGTTTTTTTGCCGGGATGCGTGAACATATAGGCCAACAGACAGCGTACATTGGCAAACTTCTGCCATTCATCTCCTGGCATTTTCCCGATCAGCGGACTTTTACCGTGCACCACCTCATCGTGAGACAGCGCCAGCATGAAGTTTTCGCTGTGGTTGTACCACATACTGAACGTGATGTTGTTTTGGTGGAACTGGCGGAACCAGGGGTCCATGTTGAAGTAGTCGAGCATATCGTGCATCCAGCCCATGTTCCACTTCAAATTAAAGCCCAAGCCGCCAACATAAGTGGGCCAGGACACCATCGGCCAGGAAGTGGACTCTTCGGCAATTGAGAGGACGCCGGGAAAGTAGCTGAACAGTAGGTGATTCACCTGACGCAAGAAGTCAGCCGCTTCGATATTTTCCCGTCCCCCGTACTGGTTAGTTACCCATTCACCGGGGTTGCGGCAGTAGTCGAGGTAGAGCATGGAAGCGACGGCATCAACCCGAATGCCGTCAATATGGTACTTGTCAAACCAAAATAGGGCGTTGGCGGCGAGGAAGTTCCGTATTTCGTTGCGGTTGTAGTTGAAGACTAAGGTGCCCCATTCTTTATGTTCGCCTTTGCGGGGGTCGGCGTGCTCGTACAGGTGAGTGCCGTCGAAGAAGGCTAATCCGTGACCATCTTTGGGAAAATGGCCGGGAACCCAGTCAACGATGACACCGATGCCGTGGTGGTGGCACTGATCGACGAAGTACATGAAGTCTTCGGGAGTGCCATAGCGGGAGGTGGGGGCGTAGTAGCCGGTGACTTGATAACCCCAAGAACCATCAAAGGGATGTTCGGCGATCGGCAGCAGTTCAATGTGGGTGAAGTTGAGTTCTTTGACGTAGGGAATCAGCTTGTGAGCGAGTTCGCGGTAGGTGAGGAAGCGTGCACCGGGACGCAATTCCGAGACAACGACCACCGGCTCTTCTTCGCCGTTCGGTAGTTTGGCCGGCTCTGCTGAGGAGGCGTGCAACCAAGAGCCGATATGACATTCATAAACGGAAATCGGCTGGCTTAGGGGTTCGGTATGCCGGCGCTTTTCCATCCAACTGGCGTCGTTCCAGGTATAACTATCTAAGTCAGCAACAATGGAAGCCGTTTTAGGCCGAGGTTCGGATTGGAAGCCGTAGGGGTCTGATTTTTCGTAAATGTGGCCATCGTAATTTTTGATTTCGTATTTGTAGCCATCGCCAACGCCCAAGTCGGGAATAAATAATTCCCAAATGCCGTTGTCACGCTTACGCATTTGGTTTTTGCGTCCGTCCCAGCTGTTAAAATCGCCCAACACTGAAACGTTACGCGCGTTTGGTGCCCAGACTGCAAAGTAAACGCCTTTAACCCCGTTTACTTCCGTCAGGTGAGCGCCTAATTTTTCGTAAATGCGGTGATGGTTGCCTTCGGAAAATAGATGGATATCAAAGTCTGTTAACTTGGGAGAGCGAAAAGCATAGGGATCATAAATGACGCGCTCGTGCTCTCCTTCTTTGAGGCGAAACTGGTAGTTGGCCAGTTCCGGCGTTTCAATCGTGCATTCAAAGAAGTGGGGATCGTGAACCGATTGCATGGGATATTCTTGCCGTTCTTCCGGGATCACAACCCATGCGGCATCGGCAGTAGGCAGGTAGGCTCGCACTACCCAGTGAGTGATTTTGCCGTCCTGTTCGATGGGGTGAGGGCCGAGGATTTCAAACGGATCGTGATGTTGATTCCAAACAATGCGGTTAATCTGATCCGGAGCAACAAGCGTCATTGACATAAACTACCTATTATGCTAGAGGTCTTTAACTTTGAACGGTTTGCGCGATTTACAGCGTCTTCTTTGAGAATTTTGCTGGTTAAAAGGCTGGCCTTTGTGAGTGTAGGACAGGGTTCTTTGTTGCTTCTGGCTTAGCTATCCTTGAGCTTAGCAGCATCTCTTCTTTTAGTTTGACAGTACGACCAGGAGTGCGAGGTCGTAGGCGCTATCGGCAGCGCACCCAAATAGTACACAAATTTAAACAATCAGTAACGATCTGTTATAAACGGTAGCAAAAAGCCTTCATAAATTCGTCCATCCTTTGATAAAAAACCCGATATCTCTAGAGTGAAGTCGGCATCTAAGCCGCTTGGTGGCGTTGGTTGCCGGCATTGAAAATCCCCACTGTAAGGGCAATGAAGCGGATAACCCTCATCGGTAGAATTAACGGTGCCGGCAGGCCGATTTCGAGAGCCGGTTTTTGCACCGCAACTAGAAATATGCTGATGGAATAGGCATGGCAAAGCTGCATTTGATAAAGTCTCATCAGCAGCCAGCTCTTTTTGGCCTATGGGTGAACGCAAGTTGCCATGAAAGACTCCTTGAACGGGCGAAGACCTTCCAAACCAAGCCTGACTCCATTGAGAATTACGGCCATCTACGTGATGATCGGAAGCTTATGGATCTGGTTTTCCGATGAAATTTTGTTGGCACTCGTTCCTCATGCCGGCATCCTGAGCAAATTACAAACCTTTAAAGGCTGGTTTTACGTCACAATCACAGCCTCGATTCTCTATTGGCTGATCCACCAGGTAATGAGGGCAACCCAGCAATCAGAAATGGCTTTGAGGCAGGCGAATGAAACCCTAAAGTCAACCCAAGCAAGCCTCAAACAAAATCTGAGCGAATTGCAGGGAATTCAGGAAGAATTGCAAACCAGTGAAGAACGATATCGCCTGATTTCCGAGCTAACCTCAGACTACGCCTATACGCTCAGTGTGGCTCCCGATGGACAATTTACAATTGAATGGTTAACTGACGCCTTTTGCCGGAGTAGTGGTTACCCTTTGACAGAAGTTACCGGCCCGCAGGGCTGGGAGAAGTTGATTCATCCCGATGATTTACTTCTTGTTCAAGTCAGAAACCGCAATCTGTTAAGTGGTCAGCCCAGTACACAAGACTTTCGGATCATCACCAAACAGGCAGAAGTGCGATGGTTGCGAGATTACGCCCGTCCAGAGTGGGATGCAACCCATCAGCAGGTGATTCGGATTTTTGGGGCTGCCCAAGATATCACGCAGTACAAGCAGGCGGAAGCGGCGTTGCGGGAGAGCGAGGCCAAGTTTCGCGCCATTTCTGAAGCGGCTCCGATCCCGATCGCGATTTCTCGTGTGAGCGATGGTGTAATTTTATATGCCAATGAGCAACTAGGTCAGATGTTTGGCCTTGGAACTGAGCAGTTCATTGGTTCCAGAGCGCCAGACTTTTACAACAACCCCGCCGATCGGCAAGCACTGCTAGAAATTCTTACAAAGGATGGGGCGGTTTATAACTATGAGATTCGGGCAAAAAAGGCAGACGGCACTTTGTTTTGGCTTGTGGTTTCGCTGCAACTTCTTATTTTTAATAGCGAACAAGCAGTTCTGGGTGCATTTTACGACATCACTGAGCGCAAGGAGATGGAGGAGGCGCTACGGGAGTCTGAAAGGCGATACCGGCTGTTATTTGAAACCAATCCGCAACCGATGTGGGTTTATGATGTTGAAACCCTGGCTTTTATGGCTGTCAACTCTGCGGCAACTCAGCACTATGGCTATTCTCAGGAAGAATTTCTGGCGATGACGATTCGGGATATTCGTCCCCCGGAAGATATTCCTGCTTTAATTGAGGATCTGTCTAAATTACCCACAGGACTGCGGGCAGCCGGCAGATGGCGGCATTGCAAGAAAGACGGAACGATTATTGAGGTAGAAATTACGATACACAGCCTTACTTTTGCCGGCAGGCGTGCTCAGCTTGTTTTGGCGAATGATGTAACTGAACGCCAGCGAGCGGAAAGGGCGTTGAGGGCGAGTGAGGAACAATATCGGGAACTGGTTAACAACATTCACGAAATTATTTTCCAACAAAATAGCCAGGGGATCTGGACGTTTTTGAACCCAGCGTGGTCAGAAGTGATGGGCTACACGGTTGCAGAAACCCTGGGGACTGATTTTTTAAATTATATACATCCGGATGACCGGCACTATAGTCAAAGGCAGCTGCATTGTTTGCTGCATTTTCAAATGGATGATTGCCGGTATGAGGTTCGCTATCTCGCTCAAAATGGCAGTATCCGCACTTTGGCGATGTTTGCTCGACGCTTGCTTTCTACTACCGGCGAGGTTGCCGGAGTGACGGGTACGCTAATGGATATTACAGAACGCAAAGCCGCAGAAACCCGACTTCAGACGCTTAACATTGAGTTAGAACGACAAGTTGAGGAACGCACGGCGCAACTGCAAACGCAAATGCAGGAACTGCAGCAGCTTAATCAGTTAAAAGATGATTTTCTCAGTACGGTTTCTCATGAGTTGCGAACGCCAATGACCAACATGAAAATGGCAATTAGTATGTTGCAGTTGGCCATGAAATCCGCACAGGGGCGAGGGCTGGAAGGCGAGGATGCGCTCACGCAGTTTTACCAAAAATTTAATCGCTATTTGCAAATTTTAGAAAATGAATGCGAGCGGGAAATTAATCTGATCAATGACTTGCTAGATTTGCAACGTTTGGAGATGTCGCCGGCTGTACCGACGTGGGAAACCATTTTTTTACAGGAGTGGCTTCCTCAAGTCGTTGTGCCGTTTCAGGCACGTTTGCGGAACCGGCAACAAATACTGCACCTTCACGTTGATCCTAATGTGCTGCCGCTACATTCTCACTTAGCTAGTTGGGAGCGAATTGTAGCAGAACTGCTGAATAATGCTTGCAAATACACGCCTCCAGGTGGTGAGATTGGGGTAAGGCTACAACAAGCTTCTGGGAGTTCTGAAGGTGCCGATTCCTCAAGTTTAGCGGGTAATGTTACTCAACTTATTGTTAGCAATTCTGGCAGTCAAATTCCTGCAGAAGAGTTAAGTCGAATTTTTGATAAATTTTACAGGGCTGCTAGCAGTGATCCTTGGAAACAGGGCGGTACGGGTTTGGGTTTGGCGCTGGTTAAGCAATTGGTGCAGCAGCTAGGCGGCAGAATTTGGGCGGAAAGTGAATCTAACCAAACTTGGTTTACGGTGGAGTTACCGACTGATACTGAAGCGGTTTACAAAATTTCTGCTTGAGCCGGCTTTTTTAAAACAGGGTACATCTAGCATTTGTAAAAATCTGGGAGTGGGAGCATCTTGCCCCCTGTATCTGCCCTTGAAATAGTTTTCAAGAGTTTCGTTGGGTGGGCGACACCTTAACAAAACGAATGCCTACCCCAATTGAAAATCGAGGTAGGCAAATGAAGTTAAGGATGGCTCTAGCTAATTAACAGTGCGACAGGATAGTGTTGAAGAACTTCACCAATTAAAAGCGTTCCATTACCTTGAATTGAGTGGGATGAAATCGCATCTTTCCATGAAGATGGAGTTCCCGCCGGCAGCTTAATTTGAGTATCTGCCCACACTTGTTCACCGAACGGATATTCATCAGGTTGAATCAGGCTGGTTAAAAAGCGCGGAGTGATCGTAATTGCCGTCTTTCCGCCATAGCTTCTCGCAAAAGCGACAATGTGATCCTTAAACTTTCCAGTAACTTCCAGCGGTTGGTAATCCCCTTCCAAGAAAAGTTCCCGATTTTGTTTTCTTGCCTCAAGGAGCTGGGCGATCAAAAACAGCTTAATCCGCCCATCTTCTTTGTTAGCAATTAAGTCCTCCGTCAATTTTCGAGGATCTTTTTGTACTTGATCTTTAATCTCGCGTAACACAGATACTCGGTGTTCAAAGTTAACCGGACGCCGATTATCCGGATCTACATGGCTGAGATCCCAAAATTCAGTTCCCTGATAAAAGTCGGGGACACCTGGAGATGTTCCTTTCAGCAGGGTTTGGGCGAGTGAGTTAAAGATTCCATAATGAGCAACCAACTTCTGGAAAGGCAAAAATTCCTTAATAAATTGATTCTCATCTGCTGAGTCTAAGACTGAATCAACAAAAGCCATGTACGCCTCTTCATACTCATTATCCGGTCTTAACCAAGCTGTATGAACTTTAGCTTCCTTGACGGCTTTGATGACATAGTTTTTCATCCGCTCAATGTATTCGGAATCCACAACTCCATCAAAAGGAAAAGACCCTACCAAGGTTTGATAAAAGAAGTATTCATCATTTGCATCGGGAATCATCCGCCGCTTCGCACGCGTTTTTTTAGAGCGATTCATTTCGCTCCAAGTTCTTACTTGCTTTTCCCATTCTTCAGGGATTTCTGAGAGAACATTGAGGCGTGCTCGTACATCTTCACCGCGTTTTGTGTCGTGGGTTGCGGTGGCATTCATTTTATGCGGCCAATTTTTCTGGTCTTGTTGATTTAAGCCGTGAAATGTCTCCAGTGGGAGGCCAAAGTGGGTAGGAGAACCGCCGACTTCATTAAGGGAGAGAAGCCGGTTATACACATATAAGAATGTGTCTTCAAACCCTTTTGCCATTAGAGGGCCGGTCATCTGCTGAAGTCTCATTACGAAGTATAAACGCTGAGCTTTTTGTTCGTCGGTTAGAAAATCTTCGTATTCAAGAAACAAGAACTTCTCAATAAAATTGAGTTCTTTTAACAGAAGTGGCACTTGCTCTTTGGCTTTTTCAATGACTTCCTGCACACAAGCCCGATCAGTTTCGTTGATTCCTTGTGAGTCGATATAGGTGCGATAAATGGGGAATGCTTTAAGCACTTCTAAAAGCGCTCTTTTGAGACCATAAACGGTAAAGTCTCGCCCATATCTCGATTGTTCGGCTATTTGCTTCAGCAGTTTCGCCAGATTATCGGCATCTCCCGCCAAGTTTTTATCGAGGATCAGCGCTTTTTTCTCAAGGACTAGCTGTTCGTAGGGGGTGCGGATGCCGGTAAATCGGGTGTAAATCTCGCTAAATTTCTCTTCATTGTCGGCTCGGCAAAAAATGCCATTGACATAGTTTAAGAAGTCATAGCCGCTTGTCCCCTGAATCGGCCAGTTACTGGGGAGTTCTTCTTGAGGTTCTAAAATTTTCTCAACGGTGATGTAAACGTCTCCTGTTTTCTCTCGAAGGCGTTCTAGATATTGAGCTGGATCGTAGAGTCCGTCAATATGATCAATTCTTAAGCCGGTGAATTTGCCCTCTTCAACGAGTTGAGTAATTAAGGAATGCGTTTTGTAAAAAACTTTGGGAGTTTCTACTCGCATTGAAATCAGTTCGTTGACGGTGAAGAAGCGGCGGTAGTTCATTTCTTCCGCCCCAACTTTCCAGAAGGAGAGCCGGTAAAATTGATCGACCAGTAAACTATCCAAAAGGTTAAAACTTTCTGGGTTCCCCGCTTCTCCATTGAAAGTTTTGATGTTTTCGTCAACGAAAGTTTTGAATTCAGGTTGATTTTCGTAGAGTTCCCAAAGAAGTGCCTTAACAAAGGTAAGCTGATCGTAGCGCTCTCTGCCTTTTGCTTCTGTCGGTATGTTTTTGATAATATAAAGCACCCCTAGTAGCTTGACAAAATCCGGGTGATGTCTTCCAAGTGCCTTTCCGAGTTTACCTAAATGATAAGTCAGGAACCGGGCGTAAGATTCTATTCTGATGGGCAATTTGAGGCTATAGTAATTGACGCTCAAGCCAGTTTGATCATAGTTGAGCTGAATTTCGCCATTCTCCAAACACTCATTATAAAAATTGCCTAATAAAGGAGCGAGGACTCCTTCTGGGTTATCACCATAAGGAGCATTCCACGCAATGTCAAAATAATCGAAATAGTCCGAATCCGCCCCATTTTCCAGCACGTCCATGAGCATCCAGTTTTGGCTGTCGTAAGCCATGTGGTTGGGAACAATATCTTGCACCCAGCCCATGCTGTTGGCTTGAATTTCTTTCACCAATGCTTCAAAGTTTTCTTGAGTGCCGAGTTCCGGATTCAATTGACTTGGATCGACGACATCATAACCATGAGTGCTTCCTTCTCTTGCTTTAAAAATGGGGGAAGCGTAAAAATCGGAGATTCCTAATTCTGCTAAATAAGAAATGATTTGTTTTGCCGCTTCAAAGGTGAAATCGGCATGAAATTGAATTCGATAGGTTGCTGTGGGAATTCGCATGATGAAACGAGCGCTCCTGAGTAATTAATTTTGAACTTTTTGAATTATAGCTACGACTATACTTTGATTTCGTATAGTGTAAAACTTTGTGATTTCACAGTAAATTTTTGGGCCGATTCGATCATATCGGGTAATGTGGAGCCGGCACCCATCCATTTCGTCTCAGAGGAATCCAAAATCTTTTGCCAGTTGCCGGCAGGAATATTGACTAGGCAAGTGACATCCTTATGATTAAAGTTCATAATGCAAAATATCTGGCTATCTTCACTCCAACGTCGCAAAAATATAGTTTTTTCCTCTTCAATGCTAGACACCTCTAAACTTTCCTTATCCAGCTTTTTCAGGGCTGGAACGGTTCGGCGTAGCTGAATTAATCGCTGATACCAGCCCCAGAGAGCTTTGTGTTCACCTTCCTGTTTCTTTCCCCAATTCAGCTTGCAATTTTGAAAAGTCTTAGGACTTTGTGGATCTTGAAATTCTCCCCGCCCTTCAAACGCTTTAAATTCGTTTTGTTTATCCTTCCGTATGGCTTCAATCAACGGCTCTTCTGAATGGCTAACAAAATATAAAAAAGGAGCTTCCTCTCCATATTCTTCACCCATGAAAAGAAACGGGATGTAAGGAGAAATTAAGACAGTGCCGGCAGCTAATTTCAACCCATCAAACGACACTAATTTAGATAATCGATCTCCTAAAATACGATTGCCAATCTGATCATGGGTTTGGGAAAACACCACAAATTGCTCAGCCGGCTGATCTTTGGCAGAATTCCCATGCTTTCGTTTTCTGTGGGGGGCGTACTGCCCGGAATAAACAAAGCTTTCTTTAAACGCTTTTTCCAAATGTTCGCATTTTCCAAAATCCTGATAATATCTGTCGCTTTCTCCGGTTAGCAATGCGTGAAGTGAATGATGGAAATCATCACACCACTGAGCATCTAACCCAAAACCACCTAATTCTTTTGGCCGCAGAACCCGAACATCATTTAAATCGCTTTCTGCGATTAAATAAAGTTTCCGCCCTAGCTGTTGGGAAAGGGCATCCGTAGCTGTTGCAAGTTCCTGTAGAAACGGTTTTGCCCCAACTTCAAAAATTGCTTGAATTGCATCTAATCGCAGGGCATCAATGTGATAATCTTCAAACCAATACAGAGCGTTGTTCAGAAAATATTCCCGGACTCCATCACTGTATTGATCGTCAAAATTGAGCGCTTCTCCCCAAATTGGCCGGTATTTATCTGTAAGATAGGGGCCAAATTCCGGAAGATAATTGCCTTCGGGTCCCAGATGATTGTAAACAACATCAAGAATGACTGAAATCCCTTCCTGATGGCAGGCATTAACCAGCTTTTTTAACCCTTCAGAACCACCATAAGAATTTTGCACGGCGTAGGGAAATACGCCGTCATAACCCCAGTTGCGTTCGCCTGGAAATTGCGCCACCGGCATAATTTCAATGGCATTAACACCCAACTCAGCTAAATCTTTGAGCCGGGGAATCATTGCTTCAAAAGTTCCTTCATCGGTGAAAGTCCCGACGTGTAATTCATAAATAATTATTTCTTCTAAAGGAATGCCCGACCAATTCGTATCATTCCAAGCAAAATTATTGCGATCAATTACCTGAGAAGGCCCATGAACTCCTTGTGGTTGAAAGTCTGAGGCGGGATCGGGTCTATCATTTTTTCCGTCTAATTTATAAAAATATAGTGTACCTGGATTAATATTTTCAGCCGTTACTTTCCAATATCCTTGCTCATCCTGTTGCATTGAAATTAATTGCTGATCAGGAGAAACAATGTGTACAGTTACCTCTTTGAGAGTGGGTGCCCAAACGCTAAACTCACAGCGTCCATCACCCAAATAATACGCCCCACTTTTCACCGTCAATTCTCCCTTAATACATTGATCTTTAGATTTTTAGATCAAGAGGTACTGCTTGATTATTTTCCACAGGATACATATTTTTTAAGTTGAATAAAACTATCTTAGGGAGTATTGCTAAGGAGTTTTGGTTTAAGGTGCCGGCAGCCGGCGCTTGAGTGCTAAATGCAATAGCTAGCAGCGTTTGGGGGCTGCTTGCAAAGTCACTGGCGCTGATGGCTATCACTAAGGTTTTCCCTACAGCCAGTTTCTCAGGAACCTCAAAGATGCGAGTTTATATAACTTCTGAGTAATCAACTGCCGGCTTTAGAGGGGCAAAATTAGGATGGATCTGAAAATATGACACTGTTTTGTATTAGCGCTAACAATTGCCACGCAAATAAATCTTGAAAAGTGCCGGCAAGACGTGGTAAGTTGATAAGCTGTCATTATAACAACTAACAACTATCCTAATAAAAGGTGTAACCTTCAATAGTTTAACCAACATTTATGGCAGGACATAGTAAATGGGCGAATATCAAGCGTCAAAAGGCGAGAGTAGATGCCGTCAAGGGCAAGATTTTTACGAAAATCTCTCGCGAAATTATTGTAGCTGCGCGTAGCGGTGTCCCCGATCCAGCCGGCAATTTTCAATTACGCACGGCGATTGACAAAGCAAAGGCGGCTGGCATTCCGAATGAGAATATTGAACGAGCGATTGCTAAAGGTGCCGGTAAATGGGGATCAGAAGGCGATAGCCTAGAAGCGATTCGCTATGAAGGATACGGTGCCGGTGGTGTGGCAATTCTCATTGAAGCACTCACTGATAATCGCAATCGCACCGCAGCGGATTTAAGAGCGGCATTTAGTAAAAATGGCGGCAATTTGGGCGAAACCGGCTGTGTTGGTTGGATGTTCGATCAAAAAGGCGTTGTCACGATTGCCGGTGCGATTGATGAAGAGCAGTTATTAGAGGCTTCTCTAGAAGCTGGTGCTGAGCATTATGAACTGATAGAAATTGATGAAGAAACAGAGGGGGCTGAAGTTTTTACTGAAGTCACAAACCTAGAAAATCTTAGCCAAGTTTTACAGAATAAAGGCTATAGGGTAAATAAGTCAGAAGTGCGCTGGATTCCTAGCAATACACTGCAAGTTACTGATCCAGAACACGCTCGCTCTCTGCTCAAATTAATGGATGCTTTGGAAGATTTAGATGATGTGCAAAATGCTACTGCGAACTTTGAAATGACTGAGGAATTGATGTCGGCAAGTATGATGTGATCGCTGCCAAAAAATCAATTAGCTACAATAAAATAAGGCTCAATCTTAGAAATAAGAAGTCTTTTAAAATTCTTATTTTATGATTGAGCCTTAAAAAGGTGCTACCAAACCCAATGAGGCGGACTTCTATAATAGTTCGCCCTCAAATATGTAAAGTTGTAGAGACAAAGGACTGAATGCAATCTTAATGCCGGCTCAACCCCTGCCTCCACAGTGTCTCACAACCTTCGCACGGTTAACTCCAATCACGAGGCGAATTAGAAGAGTCAAAGCCGCCGGTTCTCATCCGCCGTTCAAGATCGCCGATATCTGGCGAAACACCTAGGGCGTCTTCGATGGTAATTCGGCCATTTAGCACTTGCTCGTAGAGGGCGACGTTCATGATTTGCATTCCTTCAATGGTGTCAGTTGACATCAAGTGGAAGGCGTCATCTTCGTTACCTTTAAGCAGGTAATCTTTCATCGCCGGCGTATTTACTAAAATGTCGTGAACTGCCGTGCGACGACCATCGGTAGTAGGCAGTAGCAACTGAGCGACGACAGCCACAAGAGATTCGGTAATTTGAATTCGCATTGCCGGCTGTTCCTCTGGATTGTAGAGGTTTAACAAACGGTTAATCGAGTTGATAGCGCTGCGAGTGTGAAGGGTTCCTAATACTAAGTGGCCGGTTTGGGCGGCTTGCAGGGCTGTGTTAATGGTGAGACGATCACGCATTTCCCCAATCAAAATTACGTCTGGATCTTCCCGTAAAACCGCCCTTAAAGCCAAGTGAAAATCAAGGGTGTGTAATCCCACTTCCCGTTGACTAATCAAGCACTTTTGGCTGGGATGAACGTATTCAATGGGGTCTTCAATGGTGACAATATGTTTGGCTGCGGTTTCGTTTAAATGACGGATCATTGCCGCCATTGTGGTCGATTTACCGGAACCTGTAGGCCCTGTTACTAAAATTAGTCCTTGATGATTGGAGATAATTTTTTTCAGGACTTCTGGCAACTTTAATTCTTCAATGGAAGGGATGTGCAGGGTGATTAACCGCAGCACGATCGCACCACCAGTCAGGGAATCAAAACAGTTGACTCGGCAGCGCAAAAAGCCAGGATAAAAGATTGCTGTATCCAGTTCTTTTGTTTCAACAAACTGTTTTCTCTGAGCCGGCGTTAAAATTTCCGCCAGGTACTGTTCATAAATTTGGGGTGTCGTTTTCCCGTGTTCTGAAACTGGAATCATCTCGCCACGAACCCGAATTCTGGGAACTTGGCCCACTCGAATATGAATGTCCGAGGCTTTCCGTGCGTAAGCCTCTTTTACCATTTGCTCAATGGTAATCGTGCCGTGGCTAGTGGTTTGTACTTGCCCTACCGTCGGTTTGAGCGGTGGTGGTGGCGGTGGTGTTTTGTGGGATGGCTGAGCCTGAGATCCGGGGACTGCACCAGCATTTATTTGGTTCATTTTCTTTTCGGTTTCGAGGCGAGATTTATGGCAACGAATGGATGAGTTTTTAAGATGAATCGCTATGACTTTCTGGAGTTGAGACCATTCTATTTGGCTCAGCACTCATTCGTGAATATACTTAAATTATAAAAAATCGTCAATCGGGTGTAAACTTGAGGCTAGTGAGTGTTGCAGAACATCCAAAACATTGACCCCGGCCTCTTGTGATAATTTGCTATCAAATTGCCCTAAAAACAGCGAAGCCAGCAAAGAAATTTATTTCAGGAATCAAGCCAAGGCGCTAAAAAATTTTCAAATTAAGTTGTTAAATTTTATTTCTCAAGCCGCGACCTCAGAGAACCTTAAAAGATTTTTTCTCGCCCAAAATCTGTTAACTTGTTGGCCAACTTAGACAAAATAGACTTGCGATGAAAATGTTTTATCAGTTCGCCGAGAGGCTAACCACGCAAATAACCGATTGGTTGGAAACCCACTGGGTAACGCCGGCCTTCGCGGGCTGGCTGCTGGGTGGGCTGGCCCTGTTCTACTTTGCCGCTGCTACTAATACGATGGCTGGGTGGTTGTACGCGATCAGCGGAATCAGTCTGGCGATTTTGGGCATTGCCATGACTTTGCCGATTCGGACGCTGCGCCCACTGCAAGTTCGCCGCCGTCCAATTGAGCCGGTGAGTGTCGGCGACCAACTGAGCATTGAAATCGAGATAGAAAACCCAACTGAGCAAACCAAGACGCTGCTGCAAGTCTATGACATTTTGCCTTATGTCTTAGGGCAGCCGAAATCCGTTGCCGTTGAAGCGATCCCTCCCAAAGGGATACATCATTTGGTATACTACCACCCCACCCAACGCCGAGGCGTCTATCGGTGGGATGAGATTCATTTGAGGACGGCAGCCCCGTTAGGATTATTCTGGTGCCGGCGCTCACGTCAAGCCAAAGCTACAGCGATTGTTTATCCCACCGTGTTTCCGCTAAAGGTTTGCCCACTGGTAGACGAAATGGGCAAAGAAGACAGCGCCCAGCTTTACAGTGATCGCCGGCAGCAAATGGGAACCGAAGGCATCACCCGAACCCTGCGCCCTTACCGATTTGGAGATCCGATTCGTCTGATCCACTGGCGCACCAGTGCCCGTTACGGCGAAATGCGGGTGCGCGAATTAGAAATTTCCACCGGCGGACAGCAAATCGTGATTAGCCTCGACAGTGCCGGCACTTGGCAGCAGGATGATTTTGAAGCGGCTGTGATTGCAGCAGCATCGTTGTACTTCTACGCCAGCCGCGCCGGGTTAAATGCCAGCGTTTGGACCGCTCAAACCGGCCTGATTCAAGGACATCAAGTAGTTTTAGAAACCCTAGCTGCCACAAGTGCCGGTGAAGATCCCGTTCCCAATGGCTTGCCGGAGATGCCTTTAATTTGGTTAACTCAAAATCCTGTCAGTTTAAGCAGCCTTCCCCCTGGCAGCCGATGGGTTTTATGGCCGGCAGCCGCTTCCCTCCCGCAAGAAGAAAACACCATTATCAAGCGGGATCGTCCCGGCATTGAGATCCGCCCCGATCGCGCCTTGGATCTACAACTGCAAGAACCTCTAAGCCGGTTTTAGTCCAAATTTCCCAGAAGCAGTTGCCTAAAAAACCTCAAATCTGATTAGCCTCTTCAAATCCCTAGTCCCATGCCCCTTGACCCATGCCCCATGCCCCATGCCCAATGCCCCATGCCCCACTTCATACTGCCGGCCTAAGCCTTGCGGTACAATGCAATAAATATAATCTCCTCTTATAGTCAAAGCTAATGACCTCTCCAACAGACACCGGCAACAAATCCAGCGATAAAAGCCTAGAAGCAATGGTGCAGTTTTCCCAAACTTACGCCCAGCGCACCGGCACCTACTTCTGTTCAGAACCTTCAGTAACGGCTGTGGTGATCGAAGGATTGGCCAAAAACAAAGATGACCTCGGTTCGCCCCTGTGTCCCTGCCGGCACTACGAAGACAAAGAAGCCGAAGTCGCTGCTGCCTACTGGAACTGCCCCTGCGTACCGATGCGCGAGCGCAAAGAGTGCCACTGTATGCTATTCCTCACCCCAGAAAATGACTTTGCCGGCGAATCGCAAACAATGACGATTGAACAAGTCAAAGAAATTAGAGAAAGCATGGGATGAGTGAACCGATCCCTGATCAGTTTTGGCAAGGCGTAGCGCAGTTCAACGGGCAAGAATTCTACGCCTGCCACGACACCCTAGAGGCTTTGTGGATGGAAGCGTCTGAACCCGAACGCACTTTTTATCAGGGAGTGCTACAAATTGCTGTTGCCCTCTATCATCTGGGCAATCATAACTGGCGCGGAGCTGTGATTTTGCTGGGAGAAGGCATCAGCCGGTTGCGAAATTACCAACCGTCATACTTTGATATTGATGTCGATAGTTTACTAAAGCAAAGTGTTGAGCTGTTGAGCGAATTGCAACAAGCAGGGCCAGAAAATGTAGCGGATTGTGCCCAACAGCTTAGTCAAGGGGGCAATTCCTCATTACAGCGCCCTCAAATTGCCCGATTTCCTGCACCCAACGAATAAGGCCGGTTGGCAGGAAACACGCAAGAAAGCCATAACCCCTACTCAGCACTGAGAACTCCCGATGAGGAACCCTCACTAAATCCGGCAACGTCAAAATTGTGATAGCTTGGCGAGTGCCAATCACATCTGCAGGGATCTCGATAGAGAGTCTTCACAGGACACGTTAAACTACCTACAGCAGCCTGTCAGGCGATCCTCAGCCTGAAAGCTAGTTCCGCACCGCTTGTTCCTCCTCAGCCTCACAATCCATGATGTCATTTGCAAAACTGCCTGGTTTACTGATGCTGCGCCTCGGACTAACCTTGATGTTGCCCGTGGTGGCTTTATTTGGGAGTGTTGCTCCTACCTATCCCCAAACAAACCCAGCAGCAGTGGATAGACCGCTGACGCTGCGTTCTGATATTCAAGAAGCTGACGCCAAAACTGGAGTTGTCACAGCGCGTGGCAACGTGCAAATCGATTATCCAGCAAGACAAATTCAAGCCACAGCCGCGCAAGCGCAATATTTCAGCAAAGAACGCCGCATTGTCTTGAGTGGCGATGTTTATGTTTTGCAGGAAGGAAACAGTTTGCGGGGTGAAAACATTGTTTACCTGATTGATGAGGGGCGATTTATCGCACTTCCCAAATCAAACCGGCAAGTCGAATCAATTTATCTCGTTCCTGAAGAAAACGCGGCTGCACCGGGTACTCAAACTGCGCCGGCAACGCCCGAATTTTAATTTTAAATGAGGATAGAGAGAGGGATAAAAACCGGCAGAAAACTTCCCTTACCCTCTCCCAATTTATCTATCACAAATTCCCAATGAAAATTTGGCTTGAGAATGTTCACAAATCCTATGGCAAGCGCGTCATTGTCAACCGCGTTAACTTGTCAGTGGCGCAAGGAGAAGTCGTAGGATTGCTAGGTCCCAACGGTGCCGGTAAGACAACAACGTTTTATATTACCACCGGCCTGATTAAACCCAATCAGGGCACCGTTTGGCTCGATGACCTTGATATTACCCATCTGCCAATGCACAAACGAGCAAAGCTTGGCATTGGTTACTTAACCCAAGAAGCTAGTATCTTTCGTCAATTGAGCGTTCGGGAAAATATCTTACTGGTATTAGAACAAACCGGCGTTCCCCGTCACGAATGGCAACAACGTCTAGATTATTTGTTGCGAGAGTTCCGCCTAGAAAAAGTTGCTTACACCGCCGGCATTCAAGTGTCTGGCGGAGAACGCCGGCGCACTGAATTAGCGAGAGCATTGGCTGCTGGACAAGCCGGCCCAACATTTTTGCTACTTGATGAACCGTTTGCCGGCGTTGATCCGATCGCTGTGGCAGAAATTCAGCAAATTGTTGCCGGATTGCGAGATAGGCAAATGGGCATCCTGATTACCGATCACAACGTCCGAGAAACCCTCGCTATTACTGATCGCGCCTACATTATGCGCGATGGCCAAATCTTAGCAGCCGGCAATGCCGAGGAACTCTACAACAATCCCCTCGTTCGACAATACTACTTAGGTGAAAGCTTCCAGCGATAGCCGGCTCATTTTAAATTTTAAAGAGGGGATTTACTGGTAAAATCCAGAACTTAATAAACTTTCAACATTTTATCACTCACCTAAATTATCCAATCCTCCTGCCGGTCTTCATAACCCAACGTTTGGCAAAAGTTGAAAATTTTTATAAACCCTCTGGGTTTATCTGTGTTTATAAAACTCTTAATTTCTCTCTTCCTCCTCACACCTCAATCCCCAGCAGCAAAACATGAGATTAAGCCTGTCCAAATCCTTCCATTCGCTTAGCTGGCTAACTCCTAGAATTTCGGTCATGGATCGCTATATTGTAATGGAGTTATTGCCGCCATTTCTATTTGGAGTGGGAGCTTTTTCCTCCGTAGGGGTAGCCATTGGGTCAATGTTTGACTTGGTGCGGAAGGTAACAGAAGCCGGCTTGCCAATGACGCTGGCGATGAAAATTTTGCTATTAAAGCTTCCTTATTTCGTCGTTCTCGCCTTCCCCATGTCAATGCTGCTAGCATCCTTACTGACCTACAGCCGGCTATCGAGTGACAGCGAGCTAATTGCCTTACGCAGCTGCGGCATCAGTATTTACCGATTGATCACACCTGCTCTGGTGCTGAGTATTTTCGTTACGGCGATGACCTTTTTTTTTAATGAACTTATTGTGCCGGCTGCCAATTATGAAGCATCTATTACCTTAGAACGGGCATTGAAACAAAATACAAAAGTATTTCAAGAAAAAAATATTATTTATCCAGAATTTAGTCAAGTAAAGCAAGCTAATGGCAAAAAACAAGAAGTTCTGACGCGCTTATTTTATGCAGAAGAATTTGACGGTCAGCGAATGAAAGGCTTGACAATTTTAGATCGGTCGCAGGAGAACATTAATCAGATTTTAGTCTCAGAATCAGCAAGTTGGAATAACACAACAAATACGTGGAACTTTTTTAATGGCACCATTTATATTGTTGCACCAGACGGTTCGTACCGCAATATTTTAAAATTTGAGGAACAGGAATTAAACCTTTCTCGCGCCCCGTTTGATCTGGCTTCAAAAGACCGGGATTATAACGAAATGAATATTGCGGAATCCCAAGAGTATTTAAAACTGCTGCAACAGAGCGGAAAAGAAAAGAAAATTCGCAAGCTGATTATCCGGATTCAACAGAAATATTCCCTGCCCTTTGCCTGTGTTGCCTTCGCCCTAGTCGGTGCGGCATTAGGAACTAAACCCCAGCGAACCAGCAAAGCTACAGGCTTTGGCGTTAGTGTTTTATTAGTCTTTACTTACTATTTATTGATGTCGATTGGCGATGCATTGGGGTTGAGCGGGGTGATCTCTCCTGTGATAGCCGGCTGGTTGCCAACCCTGTGCGGCTTTGTAATGGGAGCAGTCTTGTTAGTGCGGGTATCACAATAAGTTTGCGGGTATCACAATAAGTTTTAGGGCGGCTAAAGAAACAAAACCAAGCTGCCGGTTAAGAAAGTCTGCAAGGGTGGATGCAAGTTTAGATAGACGTGATTTAGAATCGTTGGGTAGATAGACTTTAAGAAAGTTGGAAGCTAAGATCCCTTAGAGACAAATTCAAGGCTAGGATGTAATCACACTCAACCTTCCTTTTGGAGACACTTTCCCACCGGCGCTTGTTGTCGCTCTAGCCGGCAGCCAGACAATTGGCATCGGGTGCATCTGGGATTTGCCAAAATATTGGAGTGGGAGCATTTTAGTGCCACAGATGACGACAAGCGGGCAAGATGCCCCTATGACAAGTTTGCAAAAATGGGATGCTCCCATTTCCATCAATGTCAGTGTAAAATTTCTGCCCCTTCCGTGCCAGCTCAAACTGCGCTTAACTTATGTCACCTCACAACCAAATGCCTAACTCGATCCGCAACATCAGAGCCAAAATGCGAACCCTATTACGACCTGTTGTTTGGGGACCCGTAGGATTTCTGGTGCTAGTGGGACTGTTAATGTTTGAGTATTTGGAAAACCCAGAGCAATTTACAGAACTTATTCCAAAGCAAATGGGGGCAGAGGAATCCGACGCAACAGCACTGTCGCCCGAAGAAAAGGCCAGAATCGCTGAGATTGAGCGCTCGTCGGCACTGCTTAAAGAGTTGAAAGGTGGGGATGCTGCCGGCAAACAGCCAACCTCAGCAAATTCTAAAAGTCTGCTGGAACAAAGCCTTGGGCTGAACCCAAAGACTGGAAAGGAGGAAACCAAATCGGTTGATCCACAGAAAAACCCCAATGCAATAGGGCCAGAATCTGCAAATTTGTTAGCCGGCTCACCCTTACCAACCGCACCGATTAAAGGCAATTCCTCCCCAGCGCGTTATGACACAGGAATTCCTAGCGCAATGCCATCATCGGGGCAAATCTATGACACAACCTTAGGCAACAGCTTGCTCAACGCCACGGGTGGGAGTGGCAATTTGCCGCCTGCCAGCCCCCTGCAATCGGCTTTGGACAGGTACAAGCTTGGCCAAAATTCATCATCGCTACCTTCCGCGAATGCCGATACCGGCACCGAGACTGAAGCCGCTTTTAACGCAGGATTTACAGGCGTCGCCCAGTCATTTCCCAACAAGCCAGGAATTACGCCATCGGGGGGAAGTTTAGATGGATTTAACCCGCCTTACCGAGGCCCAAGACCAGGACGAGATCCAGGCCGGCTTAGCCCTATCGGCACAGATGGCCTCAATTCTTCACTGACTCCCACGTTACCGGGACAGATCGCTCCCTCAACGAATTACGGCGCGCCAGACACGACTTTGACGCCGGGGACAGGAGCGAATACAGCACCCGATAATGCCTACCAGTATTTAACCGGCTCCCCATCTACCCCCACAGCACCAAACTCCGTAAACCTGGCACCAGCGGCACCGACGGTTACACCCAGCAATTTTGGACAACAATCGCCATTACCGACCATCACAGCCCCAGCCCCCTTACCAACCTCCAATAGTCCTGTGCAGCCACAAATTAGGCCCGGTGTTCCCACGAACACCAGCCAGCCGGCTTTCCCCGGTTTTAACGGGCTAGGGACGCAACCGGGAGTCAGCGGCATCCCTAATAACTACGGGCAGCCGGTTTACCCAGGCTTCAACGCACCGGGGGCGCAACCGCAAGGATTGCCGGCGATCCCGAATAACTACGGGCAATCACCGTTACCCAGTTTTAATACCCCAAGCACGGGCATCAACTCCGCATCTCCCAGTAACTACGGGACGCCAGGGCTGCAGCCGGCTTTGCCTAACTCACAACCGAACTATGCAGCACCGGGCAGTATTGGTAACGGTCAAGTCAATACTTTCTCGAATCCTACGCGGTAAGGGCATGGGGCATTGGGGATTGGGGATTGGGGATTGGGTACTCAAAACTCATACTCCATACTTAGCACTCTCCCACTCTCTCTTCCCATGCCCTATGCCCCATGCCCCATGCCCCTAATCAAAAGTGTTGAATAATTGCCTCGGCAAACTCAGAACACTTGAGGGGCGGTTCCACCGGCGGTTCCATTAACCGGGCTAAATCGTACGTGACTTGCCGGTTGGAAATGGCATTCCCCAAACCTTTCTTAATCAGATCGGCAGCTTCTTGCCACCCCATAAATTCCAGCATCATCACCCCCGATAAAATCACCGAACCGGGATTCACCCGATCTAAACCGGCGTGCTTGGGGGCGGTGCCGTGGGTGGCTTCAAAAATTGCAGATGAATCGCCAATATTGGCACCGGGACCCATGCCCAAACCGCCGACAATCGCGGCTGCGGCATCAGACAAGTAATCGCCGTTTAAATTTAAAGTTGCAAGAATTGAATATTCCGCCGGCCTGGTTTGAATTTGCTGGAAAATACTATCGGCAATTCGGTCATTCACCATCACCTTGTCCTTCCACTGCCCGTTGCCGTGAGTTTCCCAGATGGAATTGAGGACACTTTCCACTTCCTGACAAATTTTTGCTTGCTTTTCTGGCGTCAAGCCGTCAAATCCTGGCTCAATTTCACGGGCGTTATCTTCGAGGGAAATATCGGGGTTGCCTTCCTTATTGCCTAAAATCCAAGATTCGCGTTCGGTGACGCACTCAGCCCGAAACTCGCTCGTCGCAACCTCATAACCCCAATCGCGAAACGCGCCTTCGGTGTACTTCATAATGTTGCCCTTATGAACCAAAGTCACCATTTGCTTGGCTTTGGGCAAGCGCAAGGCGTGCTGAATGGCGCGGCGTACGAGTCGCTGAGAGCCGGTTTTGCTCACCGGCTTGATGCCAATGCCGGAGTCGAGGCGAATTTGCTTGCTGCCATGTTCTGGTGTGGCAGGAATCAAATCATTATTAAGCAAAGCAATTAATTTGTCGCAGATTTCACTGCCTTGCCGCCATTCAATCCCCAGATAAATATCTTCGGTGTTTTCCCGATAGATAATTACATCCAGTTTTTCAGGAGTTTTGTGCGGTGAAGGCGTGCCGGCATAATATTGGCAAGGACGCACACAGGAATAAAGGTCAAAGATTTGCCGCAGGGCAACATTTAAAGAGCGAATGCCACCGCCAACCGGCGTAGTCAGCGGCCCTTTAATGGCCACGCCATATTCTTTGATCGCTGTGAGGGTATCTTGGGGCAGATATTGATAGGTGCCGTATTTTTCGCAAGCTTCATCGCCGGCATATACTTTAAACCAGCTAATTTGCCGCTTGCCGCCATAGGCTTTTTCCACGGCAGCATCAAGGACTTTTTGGGAGGCCGGCCAAATATCAACGCCGGTGCCGTCCCCGCGAATGAAGGGAATGATCGGGTTATCGGGGACAATGGGCTTACCATTTTCAAACGTAATGCGTTCGCCGGTGGAGGGGGCAGTAATTTTCTCGTACATATCGCAGGCTCGTCACTTCTTCGGTAGAACTAACATCCCACACTTAGCATCGATGGGACGCGCAAAATGCTCATCCTACAACAAAATAGTGCTGAGTCCTGAGTTGGGGAGTGGGTGAGTCCGACAGTTCGGGAGTTAGAGAGAAAACAGCGACATCGGTAATCTTAGTTTCACAAAAAGTCTTTGGCGAGCTGGAGCGTTCAATGTAAGTTAAGCTTTTTTGCAAATTGTATCCATCTTGGCTGCATATAATGTTTGCTTTGTGAAGCTTCTCAATCTTAAAATTTTGAATATGGAAAGCACTCACACAAAAAGCGGTTTGAGCCGTACACAACATCTTTGGATTGCCGCCGGCATTTGGACGCTGGTTGGTGCCGGCCTGTTTGTCATGGGTTTGGTGTTTTGGTTCCATTTTCCCTATCTGGGATTTTTAGACACCCGACATCTTCTGGGAGGCGCAGCAGCCCTCACGGTTGGCTTGGTGAAAGGAAAATTGATTCTTGATCGCACTGCCGGCAGGGTGATTGAGCGGGTGGAAACCTTGCAAGAGCCTAACCCGTTTAAAAGCGTGTTTCAAATGTTTGGGGCCAAAACCATTGCCCTAATTTTGGCGATGATGGGCATTGGCATCGTCTTGCGAGTTGCCGGTGTTAGCTTTGAGGTGCGCGGTTTGATTTATATTGCAGTAGGGATTGCCTTGTTATGGAGTTGCCGCCGGTATTGGGTGGCCTCTTTCCAACCGGCATCCCTTGTTATCGGAGAGGATTCCTAGGGTGCCCGATTTGCCCAATCAAAAGAATTTGGATGAGATCGGTCAGATCGCCCGCGCCGTAGGCTGGAGGGCGGCTGATATCCTGCATTCCTACTCCTACGGCGCAGCGGCTAGCCGGCTTAGCGTTGAAGATAAAAAGGATGGGCCGGTGACGAGTGCGGATCTGGCAGTTGATCGCTACATCCTGCAACAATTACGCATTGCTTTGGGTTCTCAAGACTTTGGGTTTCTTACCGAGGAGACTCATAAATCTTTGTCGGCAACCCGCAAGTCTATACCCGTCCCTCAATCTTGGGTGTGGATCATTGACCCCATCGACGGCACCCGCGACTTTATTAAGCGCACCAGCAATTATGCTGTTCACATTGCCCTTGTTTATGAAGGCCGGCCTGTGGTGGCGGTGGTTGTGTGGCCAACTGAAGGCAAGCTGTACTACGCGCAATTAGGGGGTGGTGCATTTGTAGAAAATCCTGCGGGATTTCGCACGCCGCTGCAAGTCTCCCCACGGGAACGCCTACAGGAATTAACCATTATCAGCGGCCACAACCACCGAAATGAGCGCTTTAATCAGTTAATGCGCCGCTTGCCCTGCAAAAATCAGAGATTTGGCGGTAGTATCGGCTGCAAAATCGCCCAAATTGTGGAACAGGAGGCAGATGTTTATATTTCGATTTCTGGTAAGAGTGCGCCGAAAGATTGGGACTTTGCTGCGCCTGAGTTAATTTTGACGGAAGCTGGTGGCCGGTTTACTCACGCGGATGGCACCCCCCTGATGTATAACCAGGGGGATGTTACTCAGTGGGGTTGCCTCATTGCCAGTAATGGCCATTGTCATGAGGATCTATGCGATCAAGCTCAAAAGGTTCTCACTCAGATAGAAAGTAAAAAATGAGTGTTTATTCCTAAGATTGCCGGCTGGCAATGACGGCATAAAAGGGATCGCCCCCACCCATTCCTAACATTTGTAGGAAACTTGGCGCACTTGACTGATGGGCCACAACTTCTGGTTTACTAAATCCTGGTACAGATTGGAAGTAGCTTTTAACGAGTTCCACTCGGCTGGCTTCTGAACCATCTCGCCACGCCTGAATTGCTTTGTGATAAAACATTCGGTTGGAGAAACTGATAATGGCAATTCCGCCTGGTTTGAGGATACGGTAAATCTCGGAAAACACCGCATCTGGATATTGCAAATACTGCACCGAAACGCAGTTGAGAACGGCGTCAAAATCTTGATCGGGTAAGGGTAATTTGGGAGTTTCGTTCAAGTTTTGCAGGAAGTAATGATCCAGCCGACGATTTTTGGCGAGTTCTTCCCCATTCATGCCGTGTCCCTCAACATGGGCAAATTTCATCTCTTCCGGGAGATGAGAAACCCAGCTACTCATCATGTCGAAGATGCGTGTGTTGGGTTGGAGGCGTTGCCGGTAGAGGTTGGTTAGTTGATCGATAAATCCTTCGTCTACGTGGGTGACGAAGCGCGGGACTGAGTAAAAGTCGCTATCGCTGGTATCGTCTAATTTTGTGCGCTGAATTGGTTTGAGTACCATGATTGTGAAGAAATGTTACAAATAATACCTCTTTAATAATATCGCAGCCGTCAGGGTACAGGAAAATAGGGCATAGCCGGTGAGGGTTGAGATAGGGATTTTTAAATTAATCTTGATTTTTTGGTTATAGAGTAATAAGAAGAAAAGCGGGGTGAGGGGAATAAAATATCGTCCCTGTACGCCTTCTATAAGGCCGGCACCCACAGGAGTCCAAGCAAGATACATGGCGGTTGTAATGAGTAAGCCGGTTAAAAGTATGATGATTAAAGCTATTGTTTTTTGAAATAATGATATTTTAATATCGGATTTGTGGCTAACTAAGGCAACTGTGACTAGCAAAATTATATAGGATATTATATGAAATTTAGGCAAGGAGGTATCTAACCAGCCAAGTTTTCCGATTAATTGTTCTAGATAATTTAAACCATAGGTTGAAAAAGTATTAATTTGGGTTAAAATAAACTGCATGGGCTGATTTAAAATATAATTTACCTGTTCGCTTAACACGACATTGTCTGTAGCCGGTCGTAGGGGAATATATAAATCTTTGATCAGGGAAGACCAGGTTAAAAGGGCGATTAATGTTAATAAATTGATGCCGAAAAACCCTAAAAAATATTTTGTAACACTCCCTAGCTTTTTAATTGGGATGAGCAAATACAATAAATTTAACGGAAAATAAGCGGTTTTAGATAGTCCGATTAATATTGAAAGTGAAGCGATACTGATAATTTTAATGAATTTAATATGTTGTGCCGGTTCAAAAGCCATTTGAAAAAAAATAGCGGCTAACAGAAATGAGGCAGCATTTGTAAAAGCATCCGCCGATAGGGAGGCTGCTTGAAACAGTTGCATGGGAGTTAAAGCTAATAAAAATAGTAACCATTTGTAAATTGGGGTGATTTTAATCGCTAGATAGATAAGTCCTACCCAAACGAATAAGTTTACCGCTCTGCCTAAATAGAATATAATTATCGGAGAACCTCCCAATAATTGCCCGAATGCCATTCCTAAAGCTTGCGGCAAGTATGGAATCGGGGAATATAAGGCAGCATTGGGAAACCGAACAAAGATTCTATCCTGACGCTTAAGCGGTAAATTAAGCAAGGAAAGAATATCTTGAACATTTTGCTTATTTTTGGGTTGAAATCGCAGATCAACGCTTGAGGCTTGTTGCGCGGTGGTTAAAACACTTTTTGGCAGCATTCCTCCCACACAAATCGCTGCCGGCGTGTAAAGCAGTCTTCCATGACAATCAGCAATTTTTTTTTCTGAAATGAAACTTCCTTGGGCTACCTGAAAAGATCGATAAAAATGCTGATACTCATCAGCCGCTTGAAAGGGAGGTGTTATGAGTAAAAATAAAATGCCAGAAATAAGGCTAATAATAACAAATGCTTTTTCAGGCGTTGTAACAATCGACTTCCAGTTTTGTCTCATTCTAAGCTGATATTTTATGGTAAACTTTTATTCTAAATTTTCCCATATTTTATGAACCGGCATTTTCGGTACATTTGTCACATCATAGTTAATTGCCGCTAGTAAGGATTGAAATCCCAGAATAATTGGGAGAGACGCTAGCATAACGGTTCCACTGGTTGCCGGTATTCCTCGTTGAATGCTTAAATACCAATTATACAATCCAAATATAAAGCCAAGGCTCATCAAACTGATAGCCACAATTAGCTCAACTGAACCAATATTAAAGTCTCGTAGAAAGTAATTATAAAGAATGCGTTTAAAGAAACGATTTACATACTTGCACGGAAAATCGATCATGACTTTGCCGATTTTGAGATGGCTAGTTTCATCCCCGTACTTTGCTGCCATCGGTAGATCGTAAACGACTGCGCGCACAGTATTTAATCGAAATAGCATATCACTTTCAAAGAAATATCTTTTATCTAATTTATGCAGAGGAATCATTTTTAAAACACTTGCGTGAATCGCAGTGTAGCCATTTGTCGGGTCCATAATATCCCAATATCCACTGCACATTTTATTGACGAAAGACAGCAAAGCATTTCCAATTAGTCGCAATTTAGGCATAGATGCCAGTAAATCTAAATCAAAAAATCGATTGCCTTTAACATAATCTGCAAAGTTGCCGACAATCGGTTTAATAAACTTGGGAATTAAGGCAGGTTCCATTTGTCCATCCCCATCAATTTTAATAATAATGGTTGCGCCGGCAGCGATGGCTTCTCTATAACCAGAAATAACCGCACCTCCCACACCTTGATTTCTTGGATGAAAGATAACTTTTACTCGTGAATCTTGGCATCGGCTATTGACATAACCGCCTGTTGACTCCGGACAGTTATCATCAATCACATAAATTAAATCTACTTCCGATCCAATTTTACCGATAACTTCCAAAATATGCTTTTTAACGTTAAAGCAAGGAATTACCACAGCAACTTTTTGGAGCATCCTATTTATAAATTGCTATAATTTTCATCACGCTGCCAAGCGCTTACGAGAAACAAGGGAAATATATTCCAAAACAAAGGAACAAAGGTGCGGCGAATTTGTTTGAATCCATGAGATTTTAAATAAGATTCCACTTCGCTGCCGGTGTGATAGTGATCAGCCGGCTTCGTAATTCCAAAGACTTTGCGTAAGCAGATGTAAATAAAATTCTCTGTTGGCAAGGAAGTCAGCAAGACGCCATCGGGTTTTAACCAACTTCTCAGGATAGATGCCGGCATCGATAAATCCTGAAAATGTTCTAAAACATCAGCAGCAATAATCGCATCAAAAGACGCTTGAGAAATTTTGACAACTGCCACATCATTTTTAAAGATTTTAACATTATTTAATTGATGCTTTTCAACGACTTGTCGTGCTTCGATATCTTCTAAATCAAGAAAAGAAACAGTTTTGAAATGACGGGAAAGCGTTGGTAAAAATACACCACCACCGCCGCCAAAATCTAAACAGGAATCTTTGGGAATTGACAGGCGTTGCAGGTGAAAATTAATCATTTTCAATCGCATCCAAAACACTTGCCTCACCGGCCAATATTTGGAGTAATACAGCGTAGGAACCCGATCCGAGTCGGTGGCAATGGTGCGAAGAAAATTTGGCTCAATCTCAACAAACATAAAAGCAGTAAGTAACCATTAAGGAAGTTTACCACTGCTGTTCGCCCCTAAGCGGGAAGCAATTCAACGATGACTAATTCTGGCCGGCATAAAAATCTTACCCTCGGTGCAACGCCTCGCTACATCCCAATTCCCGCGATACAATGAGGGTGCGATTGCCCGTTAGTTTCGTCACGCCGGCAGCCCAACTTCGCGGTATTTTGGAACGGGTCAACACCGGCCCGACCAAAGGAAGCCGCACTTGGCCCCCATGTGTGTGGCCGGCAACCAGCAAATCGGCGTCAATATCGCCCAGCGCAAAGTCCGGCGCATGACCTAAAACAATGTGAAAGCGATCACAAGGCGCAACCTTTAACCGAGAATTTCTCGAAGCCGCCAACGGTAAGCCGGTCAGGCAAAATTCAGGCAGCAGCAACGTTGTTTTGGTTCGCAATGCCGTCACCGGCAGCCCCTCAAACGCCTGCGGCCAGTTTGTCGGGTCGATAAAACTCTCCGTGTCTCCCACAACCGCATAGGTGCCTAAAGGTGCGCTAAAGTTAATTTTTTGGAGAAAAGAATTAAACTTTTGCCGCAATATTTCCCGACGCTGTTCGTCAAATTCCTGCAAATAATCGCCGGCTAAAAGTATTAAATCAGGCTTTTCTGCCATTGTCAAACGCAGCGCTTGCCGTTCATATTCCCCCCACACATCTGTTTGGAAATCAGCGACAACTGCAACTTTTAAAGGGGTTTCTAGTTTCGGTGTTCTCAATTGAACGTGAGACACCTCCAGCCAAGCGGGTTCAATCGCAAAAGCATCGACAGCAATTGTTCCTAAAAATACAGCCGCAACAGCCGCCGCGATTGCCATTTTACGAGACAAAGGGCGCAGAATAATCGCCAAGCCGGTGAGGACGATAAAGCCGTGTACAAAAATGCCGTAAGCTAACAGTTGAAGAATGCCTAAACCATATTCTCCCAAAAAGAAAGGCGCAATTAGCCCAAATGTTGCCAACGTGAAGAAGCCGGCAATTTGAACCATTTTAGGCATTTTGCGCCGCACAAGCCATAACAGCGCCACATCGCCGCCGGTCATTATCAAGTTATACGGAATAGTATGGGTTTCAGGAGCCATATTAGAAACGTGGATACGAAAAACCTGCTTAATCAACCATATCCCATGAAGACCCTGATTTCGATACGTGGAATGCGACAGGTGTGAGACTCAAAACCCTAAGCTATAAAGAGTTTAGATTTGATGCCGGCTCAAAGCACTGAATAGAATCTAATCAAAAGCGAGTCATAAAAGTGAATTTTATATAATAACCTTAGTAAATCGTGAGATTATAACTGATATTTTTTGTTAAAATATAAAAAATCTATTTTATATTTTTTAAAAATGATAAAAATTCAAGTTTTATCTATTCAAACATATAAAAACACAAAAAACTAGATTCTAATATGATATTTTTAATCTTTATTTTTAATTGTGATTTATAAAAAATAAATTAAAGTAGTAAGTGTATTATCTAGAACAATTCACCATGACTCAAGATATCTTCGATTTGCCAGGGCCTGAAGGAAATTCCTTAGTTGGCAACCTTGTTGACTTTGGTCAAAGCCCGCTAGAGTTTATGACGAAATGCGTTCAGAAGTATGGAGATATTATCCCTCTGCGCTTAGGCTTAACACCAGCCTGTGTCCTAGCCAACCCTGAGTATATTCAATATGTCTTGAAAGAGCGAGAATTATTTGTTAAAAGTCGAGGTCTAAAGGCGTTAAAAACCTTGCTAGGCGAAGGGCTTTTAAGCAGTGAGGGAGATTCTTGGTTTCGCCAGCGACGCCTCACTCAACCCATCTTCCATCAAAAGCGAATTGCTGGGTATGGGGAGGTCATGGTTGCTTATACTGAGCGAATGCTTGAAAGCTGGAAAGATGGGGAAACTCGGGATGTCCATGCAGACATGATGCGTCTGACTTTAAATATTGTGATGAAAACGATATTTAACAGTAATATCACCGAAGGCGAAGCGAAAGATGTAGCCCATGCCCTTGATGTGGCGATGGATTGGTTTGAAAGTAAGCGGAAACAAGGATTTTTAATTCTGGAATGGTTTCCCAGACCCGAAAATATCCGCTACAGAAATGCGATCCAGCAGTTGGATAAAAATATTTACAAGATCATCAATCAGCGCCGTGTTAGCGGGGAAGATTCAGGAGATTTACTCTCGATGTTAATGCAAGCGCAAGATGAAGAAGATGGCAGCAAAATGACCGATAAACAGTTGCGCGATGAAGCGGCAACTTTAATATTAGCTGGACATGAAACTACCGCCAATACTTTAGCATGGACGTGGATGCTTTTATCTCAAAATCCTGAAGCGCGAACTAAATTACAAGAAGAGTTAAAAGAGGTACTAGGAGATCGCGCCCCCACGATGGCCGATTTACCCCGCTTGCGCTACACAGACATGGTGATCAAGGAAGCCATGCGACTTTACCCGGCGGTGGCAAATATGGCACGTCAAGCGATTAAAGACTACGAAATTGGCGGCTATCAAGTGCCGGCTGGCTGCGCGATCATCATGAGTCAGTGGGTGATGCACCGGCATCCCCGTTATTTTGAAGATGCAGAACAGTTTAAACCCGAACGCTGGGCCGGCGACCTTGAAAAACAGCTTCCACGCGGCGTTTACTTTCCCTTTGGAGATGGCCCTCGAATTTGCATCGGCAAAGGTTTTGCCCTAATGGAAGCGGTTTTATTACTAGCAACAATTGCCCAAAAATTTGAATTAAACCTTGTACCAGAACATCCAATTGTTCCGCAACCATCTATCACTCTACGTCCAGAATACGGCATCAAAGTTACGCTAAAAAACCGTTAGCTGAACAGCGAACTTCCTGAAACTACAAACCAAAAATTGAATATTTCAGACTCAAACATCCAGATAAACGCAGATGGGATATCTGCGTTTATCTGCGGTAAAAAAAACAACCTTTCAATTCTTCTGTGTAAATTTGCTCACAATGTCATCAGTTCTCGATGCCATAATAAAATCGTTCCGATGAAGTCCAGAGATAGCATGAGTCCACCAAGTAACTGTAACCTTTCCCCATTCCGTGAGTAATGCTGGGTGATGTCCGACTTCTTCGGCAGCATCTCCGATACTGTTTGTGAACGCTAATGCCGTTTTAAAATCTGGAAAATTGTAGCTGCGTTGCAACCGTTGTTCTCCCTGTTCCTCCACAATATTCCAATCAGGAATATAGGGTTTGAGTTCAGCAATTTCCTCCTCAGTGGCACGGGGGGCACCGTCATGGCAGGCAGAGCATTTTTCTGTAGTAAGATTGGTCATATTTTTGCTTTCCTTTGTTTGTTGAAAGAAGTTGGGTTGAAAATTTTTAATTAATTATACTTTAAAGACGAAATTTTAATATAAAAATTTCTAAAAATCCTAGTTATTTTGCATCAATAAAAAGGTTATATTTTGCTAATTTTTAAGAATGAGAAGCGGATAAATAAGCGTGCCGGCAGCCTCTTCCATACTCCTCACTTCACCGGCAAGCGAACACAGCAATTCTGCTGACGCCAACTTTCTGAAAAAAAATACTGGCACTTTTCACCCCCATATTCCCACCGGCATAGCTTCGATCACCCTGTCACCCGCTGCACCTCAGCAAATTTGCCTGCTTTGCCGGCACACATCTGTAAAATTGTGGCACAATCTCAGTATTTATACTGCTGCAAAATGCCCTGAGCGCCAGCACAATGAAGTGAAGTTGTTATTGCTGCCTTTCACATCTATCTATGGTAAGAAAAACAAGCCGGCTTTTTATTCTTATTGTTACTTGTAGTGCCGTTGGCGTCGTCCTCGGCGGAACTGCCAGCCAAGCCGAAATCAATCAATGTCAAAATGCCACCTCTGTTACCAACGAGTGCCTAACTCAAGATCCCTTCAGCAAAACCCTTGAAGGCATGAGCGTTGGCTTATTAGCCGGTGCCGGCGCAGCCTTGGGCGCGACTTTCCAGATTAAGCAAAAAGACAGTTAAAATTCAGGCCGGTTCGCAGAGCCACTGCCTTCTTCTTTAATCATAACAACTCAGTCGGGGCGTACTACATCGTGCGCCCCTATTGTGCTGAAAGCCGAGGCACCGGCACTCACCGAATCCAGAACTTTTGCTTTTTGACCTCAGTTTTGAATCACGGCAAGTCAAATCAAAACCAAGGCCAAAACTCTTAACCTGGATTAACTGCCTTCGCGAAGTTTATCCAACACACCCCGATCTTCCAGAGTCGAAGTATCACCGGCAACCTCTTCACCGGCAGCCAGATTTCGCAACAGCCGGCGCATAATCTTCCCGGAACGCGTCTTCGGCAAAGCATCCGTAAACCGAATTTCTCCCGGACGAGCGATCGCCCCAATTTCACTGACAACGTGCTGCTTCAACGCTTTATTCAACTCATCGCTGGGGCTAGCCGTTCCTTCCAGGGTGACAAACGCCACAATTTCTTCCCCTTTAATGTCATCCGGTTTACCCACAACCGCCGCCTCTGCAACCGACGGGTGAGACACTAGGGCTGATTCAATCTCCATCGTACCCAGTCGGTGGCCGGCAACGTTAATCACATCATCCACACGCCCCATTACCCAAAAATAACCGTCCTCGTCACGACGCGCCCCATCGCCGGCAAAGTAGGTATAATGGCCATCTTTCGGGGGAATATGCTCCCAGTAGGTACGACGGAAGCGATCATCATCGCCATAAACGGTTCGCATCATACCGGGCCAGGGGTATTTTATCGCCAGATAACCGCCTTGGTTAACGCCAACTGAGTTACCGTCCAAATCCACAACATCCGCCAGAATTCCAGGGAACGGCAAGGTTGCGGAACCGGGTTTGGAGGGAATTGCACCAGGCAGCGGCGTAATCATAATTCCGCCGGTTTCCGTCTGCCACCAAGTATCGACAATGGGGCAACGTTCACCGCCAATTACGCGGTGATACCACATCCAAGCTTCCGGGTTAATCGGTTCACCCACGGTTCCCAGCAAGCGCAGGGAAGATAGGTTGCGGGCGTTGGGCAGGTGTTCGCCCATTTTGATGAATGCCCGAATCGCAGTGGGGGCAGTGTAGAAGACGTTGACGCCGTATTTTTCAATGATGTCCCACATACAGCCGGGATTGGAGGCGCGGGGCGCACCTTCGTACATCAAGGTTGTGGCCCCGTTGGACAGTGGGCCATAGACGATGTAGCTGTGGCCGGTGATCCAGCCGACATCAGCAGTACACCAGTAAACATCGGTATCTTTGAGGTCAAAGATCCATTGGGTTGTCATGTGGGTATAGAGGTTGTAACCGGCAGTCGTGTGAACCACGCCTTTCGGTTTGCCGGTGCTGCCACTGGTGTAGAGGACAAACAGCATATCCTCACTATCCATCGGTTCGGCGGGGCAATCTGCGGATGCGCCGGCTTGCAACTCATGCCACCAGTGATCGCGTCCGGATTCCATCTGAATTTCTTGGTCGGTACGCTTGACAACTAGGACATTATTAACACTGGGAACTGCGTTATTCGCCAAAGCTTTATCGACTTGAGCTTTAAGGGGAACCGCCGTATCCTTGCGCCACCCACCATCGGCGGTAATCACCAGCTTTGCTTTGCCGTCGTTCAAGCGATCGCGCAGCGCTTCCGCACTAAAGCCACCAAAGACAACTGTATGCGGTGCGCCAATACGAGCACAAGCCAGCATTGCGATTGCTGCTTCTGGAATCATCGGCATATAAATCCCGACGAGATCACCTTTTTGCACACCCAGTTGTTTCAGAATGTTTGCCATCTGGCAGACTTCCCGATGCAGTTGGGCGTAGGTGAGGGTACGCGAGTCTCCGGGTTCGCCTTCCCAAATTAGGGCTGCTTTATTTTTACGCCAAGTTGTGAGGTGCCGGTCTAGGCAGTTGTAAGAAATATTCATTTTGCCGCCGGTGAACCACTTGGCAAACGGCGGTTGCCAATCGAGCACAGTGTCCCACTTCTGGAACCAGTGCAATTCTTGTTCTGCCAATTGTGCCCAGAATTTCTGGGGGTCAGCTTTGGCGCGTTCATATAGCTGTTGATACTCTTCCAGACTCTTGATGTGAGCGTTCTGGGAGAATTCAGCAGCGGGAGGGAATAGACGTTTTTCTTGAAGGATTGATTCTATGCTGGATTCTGACATCGCTATTTTTGTTACTGCGGTTACTCTTTTAAACTATTTTTGCCGCAGATTGGTACAAAAGAATCTTGAGTTTTTTTAAAACTTCGCATTGATTCACTCTCGCAATCAAGCACGGCTTTGGGCATTCCTCCTGGACTCTCGCCCTTGAGCCGGTTGGTCGTCACTCTCAAATTTTTGTTTTTATCTTTAACTTTATTAACTTAAAATATTATTTTACATTCGATTAATTATGAGGCCGTGTGGGCGTCTAGCCCCGTTGCTATCATCTCAGAATAAGATGCTAGTGTTTTCGATTGTGGTGTAACTGCATCTTTTTTTCTGCTATTTTTTTACTCTACATGAAAGCCTATCTCTTCTTCAATTTCACCCATTTCTTTTAAAGATTGCCAGCCCGGTTGCCACTGGGAACGATCTTTTAATATCTTAGAATTAATCCAAAACCGGACATCTGGATCGCAAGAAGCAACCATTTCGGCAAATACCCACTCGCCTTGGTTTTTGCGATTAGCAACTTGGAAATGCCGCCAACCCCACGTTTTTTGCTGGGCTGTCCATTTGGAACCGACTAGATAAGGAAATTTTTGTTTTTTCGGCATAGTTTTTAATTAATTTATAAGTTTATAAGGATTGGGGGCTAAAGTTTATAAGTATTAATTAAAACCACAGATGATAGCGCAGCGTGCCCGCAGGGCATACATAGATAAACACAGATGAAAACGCATTGTGCAGTTAGAGATAGGCAGATAAAGACGCGATGGGCGCGTCTCTACCGGCACTCTTTAATTAACTGAATCCTTTGGTCGAGATTGTGTGATTTTTGCTTTGTCTGCTTCAGTCAGGGGCTGAGTGCTGTTAAAACAAGCGGTTTCTGCATCTGGTTCAGTTATTTCTGTTTCTTCGATTTTTTCCTGCCAATCCACTAATTGCTGAAAAATCGATTCGTTGATCTGAAACACAACTTCATCTTCTGGCATAAATCCTCCAGTCATTACTGTACTTTAGAATATTAACTACACCCGCTTGGCAGTTGTTTACAGAAAAAAAGCTGCCGGCAGATTGTCTATGCCGGTTGTTTGCGCCCTGCTAACATTTTTGCGGCTAATGCACCGCCTAAAAATCCAAACAAGTGCCCTTCCCAGGAAATTCCAACTTGTGCCGGCAATACACCCCAGATCAAGCCTCCGTAGAAAAAGCCGACAATTAATGATAGGAAAATGGAGGGAATATTACGTTCAAAAAAGCCGCGAAACAGCAGAAAACCCAGATAGCCAAAAATTACACCGCTTGCCCCAATGTGAATCCCTGCCGATCCAAATAGCCAAACACCTAAACCACCGACAACCATTGTTACAGCGCTGACTACAAAAAAGTCGCTGGTTTCTTGCAGCATCACTAACCAGCCGAGCGTCAGAAAGGGTACAGTGTTTGCCATCAAATGAACTAAATTTCCGTGAAGGAAGGGCGCGAATAGGATGCCCCGCAGCCCAAATACTCGGCGCGGTACGATCCCATAAGAATTTAATGCTCCTCCGAACACAAATAGATCCACAAGTTCCAAAATCCAGATGAGGGCAATAAACCCACCTAAGATCGTGGCTTGGGTTTTCAATTCACGGGCAATTGATTTTGTGTCATCCCTGCTCATGTGGTTGCCTCTGGGGTAGCCTGTTTCTTCTGCTTCCAGCGTAGCAACATCAGCGAGGACTCGGGTGAAGTTCAGCCGGCATGATGTCGGTTGGGTTGAGAAACTCTATAGCTCAAATGCTTGCCGGTGTTGAGTTTCGCGTGACTCTGCCCAACCAACCCATCTGTCGGCTTCTTTTCTGAAATTGGGATGAGTTTTCTGCTCACCAAACCCACCCCAAGCACAACCGGCTTCTAGAGCGCCAGCCCATAACTGGGGATTGGCAAAAGCAACATCGTGTCAACTGTATCATCGACTTGCTCAGGGCAAAAGATTCGGTTACGAAATTACTGCCGATCCGGATAAATTGCTTCCCGAATGCTTTGCCCTCTAAGATTTAGATTATTCAATCCACTTAACGTGACGCAGCCAGTTCCAAATGCCGGTTTTCCTTCTGAGGGTAACGCCTTCACTGTGTTCTTTAACCACATCCTTCAACTCTTCAGGTGTAAAGCTATAACCCAACTCTTCGGCAACTTTTACAAATTCCTGCGGGTTATTGACTGATTTAAAATTTTCTTGGACATCACTATCACGAGCGGCAACTGATAAAAATTGCGTAGCACTTTGTTTAGACATTGTAAAAATCTCCTTTTGCAGTTGGGTTTTTATTATGCAGGCACAGCTACTATATTTGTAATTAGCTTGACTTATGGAATAAATCCACCCCAAGAAAGATTTTAACCGGCCTGCTCAATCTGTCGTAACACAAAACTTCCGAACCTGCAAAAGTCGTAAAAAATGCTTAACAATGCGCTTAATCCGTTTTACTGGCAAAGGTTCGCGCAATTATAAAAACTATTCTGTGCGCGAACATTTTGCTGCTGAAAGACAGGAAAATTCAATTCACAAGTTCTCAATCAACACCGGCTCTAAATCCTCAGCCGGTTTGAACCCAAAAACCCGCGAGTAGAAATAAAATTCTCCATCAAGCGCACGTTTGATACTCTCAGCGCGACGAAAACCATGTTGTTCACCCTCAAATAACACATAGGCAACCGGCAAACCTTTAGCTTTTAGCGCCTCCACCATCATCTCGGCTTGGTTGGGCGGAACCACCTTGTCTTCCTTTCCCTGGAAAAAAATCACCGGGCAAGAAAGACGATCTGTGTAATGGATGGGAGAACGTTGCTTGTAAAGGTCTTGCTGTTCAGGATATGGGCCAATCAGCCGGTCTAAGTAACGCGCTTCAAATTTGTGTGTGTCCCTTGCCAAAACTTCGAGATCGCTGACGCCGTAGTAGCTGGCACCGGCTTTGAAGGTATCGTGAAACACCAGCGCACACAGGGTTGTATAGCCGCCGGCACTACCTCCGGCAATGGTTAGCCGCTCACCATCCACCAAACCTTGTTCAGCCAGATAACGCGCCCCATTGCCACAGTCATCCACATCCACCACGCCCCACATTTTCTCCAGCCGTTGCCGGTATTCCCGCCCGTAGCCGGTGCTGCCGCCATAATTAACGTCTAAGAAGGCAAACCCGCGACTCGTCCAGTATTGAATGCCCAAATTCAGCCGGCTGCTGGCTGCTGCGGTTGGCCCTCCGTGACTTTTCACCAGTAGCGGCGGTTTTTCGCCGGCAGGTGCAGTGTAGTCACGGTTTTGGGGTGGATAGAAGAAGGCATAGGCGGTTAACCCATTTTCCGTTGGGAATTCAATCGTTTGCGGCGTAGACAAGTAACCGCTATCAATTGACATTTCACTGGAACGACGCAACACATCCCTCTCACCTGTGGCTAAATTTAGCTGCACAACGCAGGTAGATTCTGAAGGTGAGCCGGCTAAAATCAATCCACGACCTTTGGCATCAACCAGTAGCGATGAAATTTCCGTGTAAGGCGTTTCAATTTTTTCAAGCTGTTTTGCCTTAGTATCAAGGCTTGCCAGATGCCAGACGCCTTCCTGGGTATAGGTGCAGATGATGCGTTCCGCAGAGGCGAAGGTGTAGGTACACATCCCAAACACCCACAGGGGACGCCCAAATTCAGCAGCCATTTCCCATAGCGGTTCGACTTCACCGGCATTCCAACGGTAAAGATTCCACCAGCCGGTGCGATCACTTACAAAGTATAAAATGCCATCCGGTGACCACTCAGGCTGAAAAATCGATTCATCCACGCCACCGGCAACCAGTTGACGCTCACCGAGGGAACCATCGGCATTCAGTTGCGCCACCCACAGTTGCGTTCCATCCCACGGCATATTGGGATGATTCCAACTCAGCCAGCATAAGTGAGAACCATCGGGACTTAGACGCGGTGAGGCATAAAAATCATCGCCTGAAACCAGCACTTCACCGCTATCACCGCCGGCAAAACTAACACTCACTAGGGTATTTGCCGGCTCATGACTGCTGCCGGTGAAGTCTTCTCGCACACAGATCAGGCGGTTGCGTTGCCGATCAATAGTGGCATCTGCATAGCGCAGATCCACGCCTGCCGGTGTCAGCGGTTGGGGTTCCGAGTCTGGGGTTTGCCGGTAGAGGCGTTGATCGGCAAAATTGGAAAAATAAATCGTGCCATCTGCCACGGCAAACGAACCCCCCCCATACTCGTGAACACGGGTGCGAACATTGAAACCGGCTGGGGTGCAGTCAGCGATTTCTCCCTGTGGCGTTCGTCGCACTAACACGTTGCGTCCACCTTCTGCCGGTCGCATTTCCACCCAGTAGATATCTTCTCCATCCACTGCAATCGGCCCTAAGCCAATGGTTTCTGAGACAATTAAATCTGAGGTGACGGGCGATTTCCATGAACCGTAAGGGACTATTTGTGGTGCAGGCATTTAAATTCTCCAGTCATGCTGAGCTTTTGAAATCCTGAGTGATGGGCGAGTGCCGGCACTCCCCTAAAAAAGCGGTTTGTGCCTGACTTCTTCGCGCCAGAAAAGGAAGTCAGGAACCGAGTAAAAAAAGGCGTCTACAAAGCTGATTTGCTGTTATCGATTAGCCCTGATTCCCATAAGAAGAGGTGCGAGGAAAGCGCATACTAACAGCAATATCCAAAGCCGGCCTTCCCAGATGTAATAATCAGCCAGCACACAGGTACTAGAAACCAGGGTTTTATAAGTTTCCGGGCACTGTCTGGGAATATTCCAAACATAGGCTTTAAGGATTAAATCCGCAATGGCAGACAGTCCTACCCATAAAAAACCCGTTCCTAAGACAGAACTTCCCCAAGTAGCTCCTCGATTTTGTCGAGCATAGATCCACGCTAATACAAAGAAAACGACGATCAGCACGGCTATTTTATAAACATGAGATCCGTACTCCCCATATCCTGGGGCAATAAACAGATCGGCGATAGAATTATTACCGGCACCTATGGCAAAAGCAATCAACCATAAAACAATTGCAAGACCAAAATTCACCATATTTTTTTCACTGGATGGGGTTCAATACAACTTGAGGAATGAGTACCGGCTCTGTTTCTAAATTCTCAAGCTTGCCAATCCCCAAAAGTTGGCTATCTTCATGATGAACTCGCACAACTGTTGTGGGATTTTGCAGTGACTCGTCAAATTTAGAACTTACTGATTCTAAACTGCTATCTTCACCGGAATTTACAATCAAATCCCTAAACTCTAAAATTTTTTGTCCCTGACACCAGCGCCGCGCTTCGGGTGCCGCCAAGGTAACGGCGCTTAAATGGGCCAAAACGGCTGCCGGTGAAATCGGTTGAAATGCTCCTTGCTCTAGCTGTTCATCTAAGGTGTCAAATGTCAAGCTGTCTGCCAAAGTAAAGCCGCTGCTTTCCGTGCGAATCAGACGGGCTAGGGTGCCGCCGGTATTTAAAGCTGCACCGAGATCCCGCGCAATGGCCCGAATATACGTTCCTGGGCCACAGGCAATCGTCAGCTCGATTTCGGGAAAATCTGCCGGCTTGTAGTCCAAAATTTCGATTTTGAAGATCTCTACCGTTCGCGCCGGCACCTCAATCGTTTCGCCGGCACGCGCCATGTTATACAAGCGTTTACCCTGCACCTGAATCGCGCTGTAGTTCGGTGGGATCTGCTGGATTTTACCCACGAACGAATCCATCAGCGCCTTTTCCACCGTTTCCCGACTTAACCCAGACACCGGCACCTGAGAAAGAATTTCCCCTTCTAAGTCATCCGTCGCCGTTCGGATGCCCAGGCGAATGGTAGCCTGGTAAGCCTTATCTGCCCTAAGAAATTGCAGCAACCGCGTCGCATTGCCCACAGCGATGGGTAAGACGCCGGTGGCAGCCGGATCTAAGGTGCCGGCGTGTCCCACGCGCTTAATTCGCAATAGACGGCGCATCCTCGCAACACAATCGTGGGAGGTAAAACCGGCAGGCTTGTTTAAGTTTACGAACCCTTGCACAGCACAATCATCCGATAAAAAGCCTGTGCTATTGTACTGTTTCTAGTGACCTACGACTTTTTGTGATCAAAGTCCAGTCATCCCATCAGTATTTCAATCCAATCTGCCCACCGCACCAATAGCTACCGGCGCTGAAGTGCTTCATTGAGTTGAGTCTCAGTTAAAGATTCGATCAGACTGAGAGACAGGGGTTCTCGGCTAATGGCTTCGGCATAGGATGCTCGCAGATAAGGCCGGTATTGGGGATCTCCCGCAATATGGGTTTTAAAAAAAGCCAAACTTAACGCAGAAATATAGCGACGAGCTTGGCCAGGGGTTGGGCCAATCACGTCAGAGGGAATGGCTACAACGCCACCCCCGCCGTCTGCTTCAGCCAGGGTAGAAAAGTGTGTGCCCCCGTTCATCACAACAAGATACTTTTCTGGTGCCGTTAGCCAAGTAAACGGTTGAATCTGTTCCGGCAAAGCCGGTGCGGCTGTATCCGCACTACCGGCAACTAGCATCACCGGCACTTGAATCTTACTCAGGCTTTCAGAACCCAGAACGCTACTATTAACCGGGTTAATCGCGATTACCGCCTTGACGCGTTCATCGCTTAAGTCATACTGCACAGCATCTGGCAACTCTGCCGCCCGACATTGCAGCAGCAGCGAGATATTCCAAGATCCATCTGAGTTAGGGCACTCTTGTCTCAGTTGGTTAAAGTTGATCGGCGCGCCCGCCAGCGCTAGAGAGGTATAGCCGCCGAAGGACTGACCGAGGACTCCTACCTGTTGCAAATTAAGCCGGCCTTGCAGCTGGGGGTCAGTTTTTTCTAGCTGGGTGAGTGTGTCTAGCAAATACTTCACATCCAGCGGTCTATAGACAAATTCCGTAGGTTCTGCGACGTCACTCGCTGTGCCGCTGAGCAACGCTTGCAACTGTCGCGCATCGCTGCCGGGATGCTGAGGAACTGCAACAACAAAGCCGTAGGAAGCCAGATGTTCGGCTAAATACCGAAACGTCTTGCGATCTGAACCTAAGCCGTGGGAGATGACAATCACCGGCGCAGCTTGACGAGTGGGTTGCTGAGGCAGGTAAATATCAACAGGAAAAATCCGTTCATCCGTTATTGCTGTTGGGATCTGGGCATTGCGAATGGTGATTTCAATCGATTTCACTTCGCTAGTGAACGGCCCAGTCCGCCATAAATTTAACTGGCCGCCAAGCGCCACCGGCAATTCAGAAGATGTGGGATTGCTCGCTACAGGGATGCCACCAAACCCAGGCTGTGACGCTGCCTCCGTTGTAGAAAGCCCGTCAACCAAGGCAATTGCCTGATTCGTTTGATTGATTGCTTGTTGCAATTGCCGAGCAATTCGCTGAACACTTTGCAAGTCGATGCGAATGCTGTCGGTGGGAAACTTACGCAGCACATTTAACAGCGTTAATCCTTCCGGATCAGCGGCTGCTAAGATCAATGCCGAGCGAATTGCAAATGGACCTTCCTGCCGCGCGCCGGTTTGGATCACTTGCCCCAGCCGCTCTACCAGGGTTTCTCCTTGCTGGGTATAAAGAAACTGGGAAATGGTGACGGGAGTGAGATCCGCACGGGTTAGAAGAATCTCCCGTAGTTGTTGCAATTGTTCTGGCGGGACGTATTGGGCGTAGACGGCTAAATCTTCATCGATTTTGCCTTCCTTGGCAAAGGCTTCTAAGGCGGAGATGGAAATTGAGCGCTCAAGCACCGCGTAGGAAGCGTAAATCTTTTCTGCTGCGAGGGTTGGAGTTGCGGTCAAAACTGCCGGCAGCAGCCAAAGACTGAGGTTTAACAGCAGGCTTTTAGATAAATTTGAATGTGTGCCGGTGGGACGAGCGATTAAACGCCGGCCAGAGCGTTTGGCAGTGGCAAATAACACAGGAAACAGACAATTCATTCCTCAAGCCTCTTATACCAGTTTGGGTTTTGAATTTCGGATTTTGGAGCGATCAGGCCAATTTTAATTACACCTTTTCCCATAGAAAAACAGAGCAAAACCAGAGCGTCATTTTTTTCGAGCCGTTAGATAAAAGAGCCGCTATTAACGACTACAGACGGTCAAAGGTAGTTCTAAGTGTCGGAGACTTTTTGCTGAGGCCGGTGGTGATGAGGTGATTTTCTGCAATCATGATTGCCGGCCTACTTTTGTGACGAACTCACCTCATTGCTAAATAGCTCACTTTTATTTATGAGATTGTGCGCTAAGCTAGATTAACTTTAGGCCGTTTTCCTAACGCAATCGTTATTGAACCACAGACTACCAAAATAGCCCCCATTAATCCTAAAATTGTGAGGCGTTCTGGTGGGATTAAATTTGGCGCTAAAAATGAAACGACCCAAATAGACATTAAAGTAACAACGGGAGTCAAAGCTAACATGGCACTGACTCGTGATGCTTCCCAGTGTTCTAACGATTCTGCAAAAGCCCCGTAAGCCAAGGCTGTGTTTAAAGCGCAAAAAAGTAACATTCCCAAGTGTAAATGACTTAGAGTTAAAATCTGTTTTGGTGCGGCAAAAGGGCTGAACACAAGCGTACAGCCGGCATAGATCATTAACATAATGCTTGCTGAAGGCAATTTATGCAGCAATTGCTTTTGCGCTAATGCATAAACCGCCCACGTTGCTGCTGCAATCACAATCAATCCGCTGCCGGCTAAATATTGAGTGGGGTTCGTGATTAAATTTCGTAATTTTTCATGAAAAAACAGGCTAAATCCTGACGTTAAAACCGCAACACCGGCCCACTGCCGCAACGTGTACCGTTCTTTAAACACAACCAGTCCTCCTAACCCCAAAAGTACGGGAGCTAGCTGTACCAGAACTTGTGCATTTGCGGGCGAGGTTTGGATTAATCCTTGCTGGAAAAGCAGGTAATTAATCGCTAAAAATATTATCGCAATTGCCAACAATCCTAAAGGCATTGAGCGAAGTTTTTGGGGTGCCGGTAATTGCTGCCTTGCTGCTAAATAAATGACGAGGACTGTAAACGATAGGAGAAAGCGAAACCAGGTAACGGTATATACATCAAGCGCTTGAAGTGTTACTGTCAAAGCGATGGGCAAAATTCCCCAAAGAAAAACAGTTATGAGAGATAGCGCTAACCCTAAACGCCACCGGCCTGAAGTCTGATGAAGTTGCATTAACTTGGCAATTATCCCTTTAAAGGTTTAATTTTCCCCGATTTCCTAAAAGTGCGCTTCCTCCAATTGGGTGATTTCCCAAAGTTGAGGTTATTTTAGATTTTAGGAATTGTTTTTAACTTTCTAACAAAGTCATTAACTGCGCTTCACTGAGTTGAGCAATTCCTAACTTCTCAGCTTTTTTCAGTTTAGAACCGGCATCCTCTCCCAAAACTAAATAATCAGTTTTAGAACTAACCGAATCGGTGACTTTCCCTCCCGCATTTTCAATCAGCGTTTTTGCCTCGTCTCGCTTGAGCGTTGGTAGGGTGCCGGTGATCACAAAAGTTTTTCCAGATAAGGGCAAATTCTCCCCAGTTTTGGTAGTAGAAGAAAGTGGGGATGTTTCGGGTTTAGCAAGTTGCAAACCGGCAGTACGCAGCCTATCAATTAAAATTTGATTGGCCGGCACCCGAAACCACTGAAAAACAGCATGGGCGATTTCTGCCCCAATTCCATAAACCGCTTCAATATCGGTTGTTTTCGCAGCGGCAAGCTGTTCAACCGTAGGGAATTGTTCGCTGAGTGTTTTTCCATTCACACTGCCAACATGACGGATACCTAAACCATATAAAACTCGCGCCCAAGGTTGATTTTTTGATTGGGCAATTGCTTCGACTAATTTAGTAGCAGATTTCTTGCCAAATCGCTCTAAAGATGCTAGTTTTTCAACGGTTAAATCATACAAATCTGCAACCGAACTTACGAGTTTTCGGTCAACTAATTGCAGCACAATTTTTTCCCCTAATCCGTTGATATCCATCGCATCTCGACTCGCCCAATGAGTTAGCGCCCCTCGCAAAATAGCAGGGCAAGAAGTATTAATGCAGCGAGTAACGGCTTCACCGGCTTGTTTCACCACCGGCTGCCGGCATTCTGGGCAATGGGTGGGCATTTCAAAAGATTGGGCATGACTGGGGCGAAGTTCTGGTAAAATGCGCACAATTTCTGGAATAATTTCGCCGGCTTTACGAACAATGGCCGTATCACCAATGCGGATATCGAGTGATCGCACATAATCAATATTGTGCAGCGTCGCCCGTGAAACGGTTGTTCCCGCCAACTGCACCGGCTGCAACTCTGCTAAGGGTGTTAATGCGCCGGTTCTTCCCACATTAATTGAAATATTTTCAACACGAGTTGGCGCTTCTTCAGCAGGATATTTCAGCGCAACTGCCCAACGGGGAAACTTTTGTGTGAAACCGAGTTTTTCCTGTAATTCAAAAGAATTGAGTTTTGCAACAACACCATCTGTCATGTAAGGCAAATTGAGTCGCTCCGTATCCCAACGGTCATAATAATCTTTAACCGCTTGCAAAGACTGACACAGTGTTCGATTTGGATTCACCCGGAAACCCATTTTTTGCAGCATTTCTAGGGATTCCCATTGGGAATTGGGCATGGGGAACGGGGAATTGGGCAATGGTTGTGGAATCTGCAAAGTATAGGCAAAGAAATCGAGCCGGCGCTGGGCAACAATTCGAGAGTCTAACTGACGCAGAGTGCCGGCTGCGGCGTTGCGAGGATTGGCAAATAGGGCTTCACCGGCTTGGGTTCTTTCTCGGTTGATTTGCTCAAATACAGCTAATCCTAAAAATGCCTCGCCGCGCACTTCCACAACTGCCGGTGGATTCTCCAAATTTAACCGCAGTGGAATTGCACGAATGGTTTTAACATTCTGAGTAATTTCTTCGCCGGTGATGCCATCGCCTCGGGTTGCCCCTCTAACCAAAACGCCATTTTCGTAAGTCAGCGCCAAGGCAGAACCGTCTATTTTCAATTCACAAACATATTCAAATTCATCGGTGGAGAAAACGCGCTGCCAACGTTCTTGCCATGTGGCGAATTCCTCAATGTTAAAGGCGTTTTCCAGGCTGTAGAGAGGGATATTGTGTCGTACCGAGGTAAACTGACTTGCCGGCCTTTCTCCGACGCGCTGGGTGGGGCTATCGGGCGATATCAGTTCGGGATGCTGCGTTTCTAACTCTTGCAATTCGCGATAAAGCCGGTCATAGACCTCATCGGGCATGGTGGGTGCGTCGAGGACGTAATAGGCATAGCTGGCGCTTTGCACCTGCTGTCGCAATTGCTGTACTCGCTGTTGAGTTTGTGGTGTTAGCTGTTGCACGGCGTTGTCCCCTCGGCGATAAAATTGCCCTCTTTAGGGATTTTAGTCCGGGAATGGGATGTTTGGGGACGCCGGCATGGTGCCGGTGTGCAATGACAGGGAGTAGCCATAACGGTTAATTTGTTATTAATAAATCATATTTTTTCAACCCTAATTTATCGCTCTCAATAGCACTGACTCGCCGCTTTGCTATCGCCTAACACTCAATCGGTTAAATTGACGAATAATTGCTTGCTCAATCAGGCTTTTACATAAAATTGCCTTCACCGGCAGCAAAAAGTTGACCGGATGGGGGGGCTTGAAATCTGGAATAAGAAGTTATCCGATAAGCTGTTTTGAGGGATCTTTCCGATGCCGGCAGCAATTGAATATCGGTTAAGTTAACTTCTGTGGTGTCTTGCTGTCCGAGTTCCAAGCTGCGAACAGCTTGGTGCGTTGAAATATAGTAATCTCCGACTTTTTTGTAAGTATCTTTAAATTCTAATTTTTCCAGCACGTCGCCGGTTTGGGCATATTTGAATGTGGCGATATAACGAGTGCCTAAATAACCTGCCGGTGTATCTTCTGAATCTAATAAATCTACCGTGACTAAAACCGGCCCGGTAAATCGGTTAACTTGGGTGATTTTTTCCGCTTTAACTTCGTAAAAAGAGGGAGTATCTCCGCCTTTCTGATCAATTTTTACTGCGCCGGCATTGCTCGTTTCGCCAAATGTAAAGGTGTGTGTGCCGTGCGCGAGTTTGAACGGAACGGATCTGCGGTGTGTCACCATCATCCGTAGTTGGTTGGAAACAGTTTCTGAGGCTTCGTTACTTTCTATGCCGGCAACTTCAATGCTGAGATCAGAATTGATGCGGATTTGGCCTTTATAGGTTTCTCCGTCTTGCTTCACTTCCACTGTTGCAGTGTAGCCGGGAAATTTGCTGTCCCAAGTGTAACGGTTGTCGTAGGCGCTGCGAAAAACATCAAGAGCAGTTGTTGATTGCGCGAATACCGGCCCGCTAAACCCCCAGCTGGCGACGGTTAAAATTAAGCTCAGTCCCCACAGGACAATTTGGCGTTTTAGTGATTGTTGCATAACAGTGGTTTCAATAGAGTAGTCTTGTTCAAAATGGTTTAGCATATTCCTCCGGTCAGTCAAGATGAATGACAACAAAAAGATAGCTGTGATCACCGGCGCAAATCGTGGACTCGGATTGGAAACTTGCCGGCAACTCGCCAGTCAGGGCGTTTCTGTCATTCTCACCAGCCGCGATCCCTCGAAAGGCAAGGAAGCAGCCTCACTTCTGCAATCAGAAGGATTAGAGGTGGCTTCCCACCCGCTAGATGTCACCCGCAGTGAGAGTATCCAGCAGTTGCAGCAATACCTGCGTCAAGAATTTGGGCGTTTAGATGTGCTGGTTAACAATGCCGGTGTCTTGAAAGATTCACGAGATCCGGTCGAGGCAAGTATTTTTAACACTAAAATTGATGCCTTGCGAACAACGCTTGAAACGAATCTATACGCGCCCTTGCTGCTTTGCCAAGCCCTAATTCCGCTGATGAAGAAGGGGGATTACGGACGAGTTGTGAATGTGTCTTCTAGCTTAGGGCAACTGTCGGAAATGAGTGCCGGATATCCAACTTATCGCATTTCCAAAACAGCTCTGAATGCGGTGACGGGGCTTCTGGCGGCTGAATTGCAAGGGACAAATATTTTGGTGAATTCTGCTTGTCCGGGCTGGGTTAAAACAGATATGGGTGGCCCAGATGCTCCCGCAGATCCAAAAGAAGGCGTGAAAACGATTGTTTGGCTGGCCACGCTGCCGGATGGTGGGCCAACCGGCGGTTTTTTCAGAGATCAGCAGCCGATTGCTTGGTAAGCCTCCCACCCACTGAATGCACGAGAAACCGGCTTTTTCAACCATCAATTACTCGCGGGTGATCCATTTGAGTCATGGCATCAACCCACAGATTCCCCAATGGCCCAATGATCCGCCGGTGGAATTTGAGCCGGCAGCGGAATTAGACAAAGATGGCTATTACCTTCGGCGCTTTTCAATGGGAGAGCACAGCGCTACTCATATCAACGCGCCAAACAGTTTTCACGCCGATGGTGTGGGAATCGATGCTTACTCCGCCGAGTCTTTAGTGGTGTCGGCAGTCGTGATCAATATTCGCACCCAATCTACTACAAATCCTGATTATGCGCTCACGATAGCGGATGTCCTCGCTTGGGAGCAACAGCACGGTAAAATTTTGGCCGGCAGTGTAGTGCTGTTGTATACCGGCTGGCTGGAAAAGTGGTTAAATCCCGTTGCGTTTCTCAATGAAATGCACTTTCCTGGGTTTGCCGCAGAAACGACGCGCTTTTTACTCGATGAACGTCAGATTGCCGGGGTGGGAATTGATACGCATGGGGTGGATGGATCAGATACCACCTTTGCTACAAACCGGCAAGTATTAAAACGCCAGGGGATTGTGTTGGAAAATCTAACGAATTTAGATCGCTTGCCTCCTACCGGTACCACTTTAGTGATTGGAATTCTACGCTTGCGCGAGGGATCTGGATCGCCGGCGGCAGTGATGGCGTTTTATTAATGCTAATTGGCTAATTAATAGCTATCAATTTCCACTCTACAAACGTTGAGCAATTTGCGGCGTGCGTCCCAAAAGGCCGGTCATTAATCGCAACGCAAAAACCTTCACCGGCTGTACTTTCCGTAGCGTCCACAAACCCAGCCGGCGCACAAAAACTATCGGCAACCAATTATTAGAAAAGAGCCGGTCTAAAATATCAGTAAAGCCCAAAATGGCTAGATTTTCTCTCTTGCGCCACCTTTGATAACGCTGTAAAACCGGCAACGAGCCAATATCTTCCCCGTTTTTGTGGGCATCTTGCAAGACTTGAGCAATCGCCGCAGCATCTCGAATTCCCAAATTTAACCCCTGACCCCCCACCGGATGACAGCAATGGGCGGCATCTCCAATCAAAGCAAGTCGGGGCTGAACGTAGCGATTGCTTTGCATTAATTGCACTTGAAACATAAAGCGTTTGCCTTCCAATTCCAAATGCCCCATGTGATCCCCGTATTTGCGCCTTAATTCCGCGAGAAATTGCTCGTCATCCAGTTCTAATAAAGCTTTGGCTTCTTCGTGAGGCGCTGTCCAGACGATATTGCAACGGTTTCCAGGTAAGGGGAGAATCGCAAAAGGGCCGCTGGGCCAAAAGCGTTCGTAGGCGACGTTATTGTGGGGTTTTTCGGGTTTAACGCGGGTAGTTATGCAAGATTGCCAATATTTCCAGCCGTGGGTTGGGATACCGGCATCGTTGCGAATGCGGGATCGCGTTCCATCGGCAGCGACGAGTAAGCGCGTGCGAATCCTCTGATGGCTTGCCGGCTGGTTATCTCCATCCCCGGCAACCTTCACTTCAAGTTCAACAAAATCGCTTTGGTAGTCCACACTGACAAGTTCGGCGGGACACAGCCAAGTAACATTGGGGCAGTCGTTGAGGAATTCTTGCAACATCGGCAGAATCGCGCCATGTTCGCCGGCATATCCAAGTTCGTCTCTACCTAAGTCGGAGGGATTAAAAACAACGCCCTCTATGCCGGTGTCTGAGAGATTAATCTGGGAAAAAGCCGTAATATTCGCCCGAATTTTCTCCCAAATCCCCAAACCTTGAAAGATTTTCCCCGAAAGTAGGGTAATGGCGTAAACTTGCTGTCTGGAGGCGGCAACGGCTTGGGGTTGTGCCTCAATCAGGGCGACTTTTAACCCGGAATTTTTTAAACCGGCAGCCAGGGTTGTTCCAGCAATGCCGGCACCCACAATGGTAATGTCATAGTCGAAATTCAGTTCAGGTGCCGGTGTATGTGCCGGTTCAGAGGCGCGGATTAACTGCTGTAGCGGCATTTTTAAGGGATTTTGTCAAAAACAACTGTAATCTTTACATTTCTTCATTTTGCCGCAAATTGTCGCTCATGGGGTAGAGGCAACGCATCCCTACCCTAAATCTTCGTCACCTTGCAAATTTATATAGGCGAATGCTTTTCCCTTCTCTGAAAAATTTAATGCCGGTCGAAACACAAACAATTTATCAGATTGCAATGATTGTCTGGATTTTTCAGAAAGCTAAATGTTATTGGCTCACCAATTGACCCAAGCGTTTTAAAATTTTTACAACAGTGGGTAAATCATTCTTATTCCGGATAGAAAACTGCTCTGATTCTCCGTATGTGGGTGTGCCGTCTTTGGTCAGCTTCAAGAATATAAAACTTGGGCCATTTGTAACAAAACCAAAGGTTGGTTTTTCAGACTCAGGACTTCCCATCATATAAGCCAGTGCTTGGGGGATGCCGGCTTCTACAGAATATTGCGCTCTTTTCGCCTCAATGACGAGTATCCAAAACTGAGGGGTAAAAACTAACAAATCTAAGCGTCCCGTTACAAGCGTTCCCTCATCTTCGGAAAGAATCCTGACTTCTTTTTCCGCCGTGAGGTAAAAGGGCGGACGATAAAAACCGGCTAATTTCAACAAGGGAGAAAGTACCACCATTTTAACGATGGGTTCCAATATTGGATACTCCGATAAGTGGATATAATCACCCTTGACTTCCTCTAAAGCTTGCTTTTCAAAATCTGTTAGTTCTGGCAAATTTTCTTGCCATTCTGGGAAGAATTGTTCCTCTTTAGTGCGTTCAAGCCCAAATTTATCTTTTAAATCGTGCAGGGTAAGATTGTTAGCCTGAATGGTTGGAATCATCTGAGCTTCTCCGCTTGCTTGCTTTCTTTAATTATGCCATGAGTAAATGAGTCGGAGATATTATCAGCCATCAAACATCAGAAGTGTTAGCTTCCTAAGAATCATTGAACTAAGGCAAGCGTTTTATCTGCCGGCAATTTAATTAACAAAATTAGCCTAAAGAAACTTCAAGATTTGTATTTAACTGAGCATCAACTGTAAACTCTGCAATAATGGGAAAGTGATCTGAAGGCCAAACTTTTTCCCATTGAGCGGTGTCTGCTGTCACTTGCTGCAACATTAACCGGCTGTCGTAATAAATCGTGTCAACCGCAGCAAATCCTTCGCCGGTGAAATCATGAAATGTCATTTGATCTTCTAATTCAATGCCGGCAAACACATCAAAAAGCTGTACCTCATTCGGTAATTGACGCAGAAATGTTTCTCGCGGCGTTGTAGCCGGCTCAGCATTAAAATCGCCAGTGAGCAATAGTAACGACTCGGCAGAATTGACTTCACTCATGCGCTGAAAAATCAGTTGAGCGCCGAGTTCTCGTGCCCGCGCACTGCGATAATCCAGATGGGTATTAAATACGCTAAACCGGCTTTCATCACTGCCGGCAAATACTGCCCAACTCGTCATGCGGGGAATTGGGTTTCCCCACTCCCCACTGATACTCCCTGGAATGTCGGGAGTATCGCTGAGGAAAAAGTCTCCGTTACTTATACATAGAAGTTGCTCGATGCGGTAAAAAATAGCACAATGTTCGCCTGTGCCTCTGCCGGTGCGATCACCTCCCACGCATTGGTAAGCCGGCAGCCGTTGTAGCAAATCGAACAGTTGATGCGGCAACGCTTCCTGGGTGCCGATCACATCCGGCGTATAGTGGGTGATCATGGCTGCCACCGCCTTACACCGCACTTTCCAAGCAAGATCGCCCGGATCAGGCTTGTCGTAGCGCAAATTCAAAGTCATGATTTGAGTCTCATAGCGGTTCCTGCCTCTTTCGCTAATTTCATTTAGCATCAAACTGAACACCGAAAACATAAAAAACTAGATTTCTTGGCAACTTTTGCACTTTTTAATCTACTGGTTGCAAAAATCCTGACAATCGTGTGGCTCATCCGCTTTGATTAGGAGACAAGATAGGAACCCTTTCCAAAAAACACAGAAAGATGGCCGGATTTTAAATCTCTTTGAGAAAAGTCTATTTCTGGGTCGCTACTGCCAAAGTATTTATCCCTAATAACCCTCTCCCTACTAGAAAGACTACTAAATATAAGAAGTCCCTTAAGTGCCGGTTGTAAAAACTCCTGCTTGAAAAGCCGTCGGAACTGTGGCAAAATTTCCCAGCAAGGCAAGTTGCTATGGACTGTCAGTTTTTCTCCGTAAAATTACGGTGTTTTATCCCTATATTGGCAAATAATTTTTTGATTAATTCTCTTTACTGCTTCCAGCCGACTCTTTATGGAAACTTCATCGATTTTTATAGACAACAGGGTGTGTAAGTTGTTATTAGTTAATAAGAGTGGTGAGGGGTCTAACCCCTCAAAACTAAGATCGCATCCCGGACTCGGCCCAAAAGCCTCGCACACTTCTTCCCGTCACACTCAAGAGGAGCTGTTCTCACTATGTTACAAGTTCTCACTTCACCCAAGCTTGCGCCCAACAGTGTCCCTCGTTTCCAGCAACTCCAGAATCGGGAGGATCGTGCAAGCGGACTTTTTGGGATGAATGCGCCTCAGATTGTCGATCTTAAGCAACTGCAAGCGCTCCCCACCGGCAGCTTTGGCCGTGCTTGGGCAGATTTTCTCGACCGGCATCAACTTGAACCCATCAGCACCGGCCCAAGACGCCAACAACTGCATGATGGCATCCACGTTCTCACCGATTATGGAATCGATGCTGCCGGTGAGGCTGAACTTCAGGCTTTTTTGCTGGGGGCAAAGTTAAGACCGCTCAATCTCCTACGCCTGCTAGGACTGCTGCAAACACCCCAAACAGACCGGCGCAACGCAATCACCGGCGAGAGACTTTGGGCTGCTTACCAGCGAGGTCGTTACTGTTTATTTGACCCCGATGATTGGCAGCCAGAATTACTCTGGCAATTACCGCTGATGCAGGTGCAGGCGCTATTCCGAGTTTAATTTGATCATCGTAAACAAGCTAAATGCCTCAATCTGCAATTAGCAATTGATAACTAAGCAAATTTAAGTTCCAGGGTTAAGCGCCATCAAAACAAATCTCAGCACAAAAATGCCGGCTAAAATCCACACAGCCGGCTTGACTTCATGAGCTTTACCTTGAAAGGCTTTGAGAAGCGGATAAGTAATAAAACCAATGGCTAACCCTTCAGCAATTGAAAAAGCCAACGGCATAATCAAAATTGTTAAAAATGAGGGAATCGACTCAGCCGGGTCATCCCACCGAATTCCCCGAACGTTGCCGGCCATCAAAACACCGACAATCAGCAGTGCAGGGGTGGTTGCATAGGCGGGAATTGCGGAAAGTAAGGGAATAAAAAATACCGATAGGGCGAACAAGGCAGCGACGATAACCGCAGTAAAGCCGGTGCGCCCGCCTTCAGAAACACCGGCAGCGGATTCAATATAAGTGGTGACGGTAGAGGTGCCTAAAATCGCACCGGCAGTGGTGCCAACGGCATCGGCAAATAAGGCTTCTTTGGCGCGAGGTAATTGACCGTTTTGATCAATGTAGCCGGCTTGAATCCCTACACCGGCAAGAGTGCCAATCGTATCGAATAAGTCCACGAAAAGAAAGACAAAGGTAACGGCAACGAAGTCCCAGAAATTAGTCTGGCTCAACTGGCCCAAGCCGGCAAATGATTGACCGAGTAAATCTCCGGGCCACTGGGGTAAAGCCACAATTCCAGCCGGCCAGGCGGAAACGCCCAAAATCCAGCCCAGTAAGGCTGTGGCCAAAATTGCCCAAAGTAACGCGCCTTTAATGCGACGGGCGACTAAGGCAGAGGCGATGAGAATGCCGGTAATTGCCATCAGGGTAGCCGGTTGATTGAAGTTGCCCAGGGCGGTTTTGGTGGCTGGATCGGCGACAATAATGCCGGCACCCCCTGCGGCTGGATCGCCGGTGAGGGCGATATAGGCGAGAAATAAGCCAATTCCCGCTGCTGTTGCTTGTTTCAAGCATTCGGGAATTGCCGTAATAATTTGGCTGCGAATATTAGAAAACGTCAGGGCAATGAAAATTAACCCCTCGATTAACACCGCTGCCAGCGCCACACGCCAGTTAATGCCGAGTTTGAGGACGACGGAGAAGGCGAAGAAGGCATTCAATCCCATACCAGGGGCAAGGGCGAAGGGGTAATTGGCAGTCAAAGCCATCACAAGGGTGGCGATGGCAGACGAAATTGCCGTCGCAATCACCAATTCCCCAAATAAATCCCCCGCCTGTTGCAGAAAAATGGCATTAGACAAAATCCCTGGATTAACTGCCAGAATATAAGCCATCGTCATAAATGTCGTGACTCCAGCCAGTACCTCGGTGCGGAAATCGGTCTTATATTCTGCAAATTTGAAGAATTTGGCAATATTTCCTAGCACACCGGCAGCAGGCGGCTGGTTGGGAGGCTGGGGTTCAGGATTTGCGTCGAAATTACTCATGGTCTTGACGGGTTATTGCTGAAGTTCGCAAACAATGCGACCAGAGTACAGTTTTATCGAGCAAGTTTTGGCACAATACTACACAATTACGTTTTGTACCGGGGCTAATGGCACCCTCCGTCATCAGTCATCGGTCAAATGTTAACAACTTGTACACAGAGGATAAACGCGAAGGACGAATGACGGTATCACTCAAGATGAATCCAAAGTCTCGAATCTCCAAACCGAAATTCCTGAAACACTTAACTCCCCAGCCTGTTTTTGGGTTTTGGATAGCAATCGCCAGCATTTTTCTTCTGGCAGCTATTCTGCGGTTTTGGGGGATAAACCAATTTAATACGTTAGTCTTTGATGAGGTTTATTACGCCAAGTACGCCCTCAATTATTTAGACGGGGTGCCGCTGTTTGATGCCCATCCGCCTTTGGGCAAATATATGATTGCCTTGGGTATTTTAATCGGTTCTCACTTGCCATTTGGAACCGGCACCCCCAACGGATTCACCGGCATTCTGCTTTCTCCGTTTAGTTATCGCTGGTTGAATGCTTTTGTTGGGTCTTTATTGCCGTTAGTGGTTGCCGGTCTTGCCTACCAACTTAGTCATCGGCGCAGTTACGCTTTAATTGCCGGCTTGCTAACTGCAACCGATGGTTTGCTTTTAGTGGAGTCTCGCTATGCCTTAATTAATTTGTATTTGGTGTTTTTTGGATTTTTGGGCCACTGGTTGTTTTTGCGGGCACTAGATAGCCGGGGGAAGGGGCGTTCAATTTGGTTAATTTTTGCCGGCATTTGTTTGGGCGCATCGGTTGCTGTCAAGTGGAACGGCTTAGGATTTTTACTGGGAATTTATTTGGTTTGGTTTGCTGCTTGGCTTCCGACTATTTTAAATTTAGCCATTGATGTTTTAGACTTAGACTATCCGAACTTCCAAGCGAAACTCTCAAAATTAAAATGGGTGCGCGTGGGTAAAAACCAAACGCCTCTGCAAAATTTAAAGCGATTGCCTTTCTGGCAAATGCTTTTGTATTTAGGAATTATTCCCTTAGTTGTATATTGTTTGGTCTGGATTCCTCACTTACAAATCAACACAGATTTCGGATTTTGGGGCGTCCATAAAGCAATTTTGTCCTTTCATAAGGGGATGCCTAGTGGGAAGGATGTCCATCCTTATTGTTCAGCTTGGTACACTTGGCCGTTCATGCTCCGACCGATGGTGTATCTTTTTGAAAAAGCTCGGAATACGACTGAGTTGGTTCCCACTTATCCTCCTTTACCTGAAGGTGCCGGCAAGGTCATTTATGATATTCACGCAATGGGAAATCCGGGATTATGGTGGCTTTCAATTTCTGCAATTTTGCTGTTATTTTTACTATTAGCGCATCAGGTTTGGGTGTGGCTAACTGATGGGAAAATCGCGGCAAGTCGCCAACCCGGTAACTATTCGGTCAATGGCAGTCGATGGGCTGCGCCAACCTTGTGGACACCGTTTTATTTAGTGATTAATTATGCGGCAAATTGGCTGCCTTGGATGGGGGTAACTCGTTGCACTTTTATCTATCTTTATATGAGCGCTTCTGTGTTTTCATTTCTAGCGCTTGCTTGGGTGGTTGATCGCTGGCTTCGGAGTTACCAAAAGCTACATCGAATCCTAGGGGTGACGGCAATTTTTGCGATTTTGATTGCTTTAGTTTTCTGGCTGCCGGTTTATTGGGGGTTGCCGATATCGCAAGCCGATTTTAACCACCGGATGTGGTTCCGTTCTTGGATATAATTAGGAGGCAACAGGGGACTAATGAGAGATCACAGAGAAGGGAAATGGCAAGCTTACTGTTAGTCAACCTCTCTTAGGGGCAACTTAATGATAAATTCAGTTCCCTGTGCCGGCGCAGAAATACAAGTCAGCTCTCCCCCATGTTTTTGCACAACAATTTGATAGCTAATCGACAACCCTAAGCCTGTGCCCTTATCTGTAGGTTTCGTCGTGAAGAATGTTTGAAAAAGCTTGGAACGCACATCCTCGGTCATCCCTACGCCGTTGTCTGCAATGCGAATTGTCACCCAACTGTCACTGAAGGCTTCTGTACGAATTAGAATTTTACTCGGCTTTTGATCAGTGGTAAAAGACTCTTCTAAAGCATCAATTGCATTGGCAATTAAATTCATAAATACCTGGTTGAGCTGCCCAGGATAGCACTCAACTAAAGGCAATTTACCATACTCTTTAATTACCTGAATTCCTGGATGTGAGCCTCTGGCTTTCAGCCTGTGGTTGAGGATCAACAGGGTACTATCAATCCCCGAATGAATATCAACTGCTTGCAATGCGCCAGTATCTCTTCGAGAGAAATTCTTTAAGGATTTAACAATTTCGTGAATCCGATCAGTCCCGACTTTCATGGAAGAAAGCATCTTTGGCAAATCTTCAATGAGATAGTCTAATTCAATGGTTTCCGCATCTTCTTGGATTGCCGGCACCGGATTGGGATAGTTTTCTTGATAAAGTTGCAAATGGTTGAGAAGATCGGCAGTGTATTGCACAGCGTGAGAAAGATTGCCGTGAATAAATCCAACGGGGTTATTAATTTCGTGAGCAACGCCGGCAACCAATTGCCCCAGAGAAGACATTTTTTCACTTTGAACTAACTGAACTTGAGCTAGTTGAAGGTCATAAATTGATTGCTCTAGCTGGGTTGCATAGGAGTGCAGTTGAGTTTCAGATTGCTGCAATGCTTGATTAGCAGATTGCAAATTCTGGTAAAGCAGAGCATTCTCCAAGGAGATAGCCGCTTGAGAGGTTAACAATTTTAAAACATCTAATCTATCTGGGGTAAAGACGCCAGGACTCAGATTATTTTCTAAGTAAAGAATTCCCAGGCGTTTACCTTTATGAAGGATCGGTAAACACAAAATTGATTTTGGCTGTTTTGTTAAAATGTAAGGATCAGAAGCAAAATTTGATTCATGAGCGGCATTATTTAAAACCAGACATCTTTGCGTTATTTCAACATAATTAATGATGGCAGCCGGCAGATTAAGCGTGCTGTCTATAGGAATTGATTGCAGTACAATGGCTTCTTCTCGGTCAATTGAACCTTCTGCTTCAATCACCAGTTGACCGCTTTTTTCCATAATCAGAAAGCCTTGTTGTGCGCCAGCACTCTCAAGGATCACTTTCATCAATTTATCCAGCAATTTATCCAGAACAATTTCTTCAAAAAGCGCCAGAGAAGCTTTCATCACCGTCGCCAAATCTAGTACGTTTGAATGACTTGTCGCGGTAGCGGTCGGCGTCTTTGTGTTAGTTATTAATAGGGTTTCTAGGGTGGAGAGGAAGCCAGGAGTTTCTCTTGAGGTGATTCTAGTAAGAAATTGAGAATATCTTTTTTCTAAATCTTGAACTTTGGCAATAGCACCCCAATGAGCGTAACAATAGTAAGCATCTGTCAGATAAGTTTGAGCGATCTTCTCTCTTCCTAAATCCAGATAAAATTCTGCTGCCAGTTCATTGGCTAAGGCTTCTTCCTGAATATATTTCTGTTCTTTGGCTCCCGCAATCGCACAATCGTATAACTTCATTGCTAGTCCAATGTCACCCCCTATCCTCGCTTTTTCTGCTTCTACTAAATCGTACTTATGCTGAAAATTCATTGGGGCGCGATCTGCCCAAAACTGCATTTTTTTCTGATTAAATGCCACTTTTTCTAAATACTGCTGTTTCGTGGCTGTACTGGTATTGGGATATTGTCTCAAGAGGGCTAAAGAATAGTAGAAGTTATACTCAGGAACATAAATCAAGCCTGTGCCACCTTTTTCGTATTCTTCCCCTAACTGAGCTGCTTCGACTGCTTTATCGGATTCTTTAAATAAGTAAAGCAGCATTGTTTTGCAGCAATAAAGGCTAAAAAGCAAAAAGGCATTATTATTTGATTTCCAAATTGGCAAATTTTTTGATTCATCAAAGCTTTCTCCCATCAAATGGCTGGGATCGGCAGATTTACCCATCAAGTTTAAAACTCGTTGTTGCCATATCTCGATCCAGGAAATGTGAAGTTCTAGTTTAAGTTTCTCCATCATTTCAAGATATTGAGATATTTTATGGTGAACAGAGTCTAGGGGTTCTCCTATAAAGAAAAGATGGTTTCCGTGATGGACAGCATTATAAAATGCATATTCTAAATCTCCTGTTTCTATTCCACTGTGAACGGACTCTTGCAAAGGGGCAATCGTTTCTCTTACATGATCTTTCCAATATCTAACAAAAGCGTTAAATAAATTGAGCGCTTTAACTTTAAATTCTGGGGCGTTAAATTTTTCCCACACTCTCACTGTGAGTTGTCCAAATTGATATCCTGCCTCTAGATCGTTGTAAACGCCACACAAGAGAACGCCATAATACCCGTAGCCAGAAATAGCTTGAGGCGAATTTCCATATTGAATAGATAACTGGATCATTTTGCACGCAACCAGTTGCAACAATGCGGGATTCGCTTGATAAGCCGGCGCTAATGTATTCATTAAAATTCGCAGCGCCGCGAGTTGATAGGGATCGCTCATCACCGGCAAGTTTACTAAATCTTCAATTCGCTTGATCCCAACCGTCAATTCTTCTTTGAGCGATTCTGCATAAGCGCTGATTTCTTCCTGGGCTGCCGGTAGTGATATCCCCAGCATTTTCAGAACTTCCATCGCTGTTGCTATCGCTGAGTGCGGCTGATTTTGGCTGACATAAAACAGGATTTGAAGTTCATAGACTTTGACTTTGTCCAAAACATTTTTTGCCTGTTGCAATACTTCCTCAGAGAGTTGCTTTGCTCGCTCAAAGTTGATATGTAAGTATTCGGACTCTACCGTTTCTACATAAACCTTAAGTGTTAGATCGTACTGACTCTGCCAGCTATCTACCGCCAGGAGTCCCAATGCCGCATTCAAATACTTGACAGCGGGTTCATAAGCGGTTGCTGACTTCGCTTTGCGACCGGCTATTAAATTTAGGGAAGCCAATTTATCTTTTTCTGCTTGACTGCTGATTAAGTCAACCCCGATATTCAGGTGGTTGACAATATCAAATATTTTCTCTTCAATTTCTTCAGACTTGGTATTGTTTAAGAGCAGTCGGCCAATTTTTAGGTGAGTTTCTTTTTTATTGCTTTCTGGGATAAGGGAATAAGCCGCTTGTTGCACGCGATCATGCAAAAATTTGTATTCGACTGATAATTTATTCGTCCTAGAAGCAGATGGAAAAGACTCAGATTGAAAAAATTTATAAACTTCAGTAAGAGGCAAAATTAAGCTAGATTGCAACGGTTTCCATAAGTCAGTCGCAGTTTCTATTTGCGATTTCTCTTGGACAATTGATAAGGTTTCTAAATCAAATTTATGACCAATGCAAGCAGCTAATTTTAGGACTTCTTGAGCTTTAACTGGCAGTTTTTGCAACTGAGATGCCATAAATTCAACGACATTGTCAGAAACTGTTAAAGCTCTTATTTTAGCAATGTCACATTGCCAATAGTCGAATGTTAGGTCATACTCCAACAGTCCATCTTCATAAAGCGATTTTAAAAACTGAGTAGCAAAGAAGGGATTGCCTTCCGTTTTTTGAAACACCAGTTGAGAAAGCGGTTCGGCTCGTTCTTCCAGACAGCTAAGTGCATCTGCAATTAAACGAGTTAAGTCGTTCTTTCCAATGGCTTGCAAAATAATTTGGTTGACAGTAGCACCTGTCTTTTTAATTTCATCTAAAGTTAGTATCAACGGATGAACTGAGTTAACTTCGTTATCTCGGTAAGCACCAATTAAAAACAGATATTTGGTATCCGGATCGCTCATCAATAGCTGAATCAACTTTAGAGAAGCTGAATCTGCCCATTGTAAATCATCCAAAAATAATACCAAAGGATGTTCTGCTTGAGTGAACACCCGGATAAAGTTCTGAAATACGAGATTAAATCGATTTTGAGATTCTATTGCACCGAGTTCTGCAACAGGTGGCTGTCTTCCAATCAGAAGTTCTACTTCAGGAATTACTTCAATAATAACTTGACCATTTTCCCCCAAGGCTTGAGCGAGGCTTTCTTTCCAAGTTGTTATTTTTAATTGATTTTCTGTTAAAAGCTGCCGCATCAAGTCTCGAAATGCTTCAATTAAAGAAGCGAAGGGAATATTTCGTTTAAATTGGTCGAACTTGCCGGATATAAAATACCCACGCTGCCGCACAATTGGTTTATGTACTTCATTCACTAGGGCGGATTTCCCGATCCCGGAATACCCGGCTACCAGCATCATTTCTGTTTTACCGGCTCCTAATAGGTTTCGTTCAATATTTACTTGTGTTTCATCATTTTTATCTGCTAAACTCCCACTGACTCGGTCAAAAGCTGCCATTAAAAGTTCAATTTCAGCTTCCCGACCATAAAGCTTTTCTGGAATTTGAAATCGTTCTGAAATATCTTGCTTTCCTATAACAAAACTTTCTATTCGGCCGCTGACTTCTAGCTGAGTTAAACAGATTTCTAAGTCAGCTAAAATACCTCCGGCACTCTGATACCTGTCTTCAGCAATTTTAGCCATCAGTTTCATAACGATATCTGAAATTTCAGGAGGAATCGCTGGATTGATATCAATGGCCGGCACCGGCTGCTTGGCAATGTGACAGTGTACCAATTCCATTGGATCAGTGGGAAGAAAAGGTAGCTGACCTGTCAGCATCTCATAGAAGGTTACTCCGAGAGAATAAAAATCTGTGCGATAATCAATGCCCCGGTTCATTCTGCCCGTCTGTTCGGGCGACATATAGGCAAGCGTCCCTTCAAAAAAGTTAGGGTTGCTGAGACTTTGGGTTTCTCTTGGCAGCAGTGAAGAGATGCTAAAATCAGTAATCTTGACCTCAAAAGTTTCGGGATTAATCAAAATATTTTGAGGTTTTATATCTTTATGAATAATGCGATTGTGATGAAGTCCTTCCAACGGTTTGACAATCTGAATTGCGACTTTTAAAAATTCTTTGAGCGTAATGGGATTTAATGTCAGGTAATCTTTTAAAGATTTGGCTCCAAAATCTTCCAAAATTAATGCGAAGCCATATCTTAAGTTTTCCAAGCTTAAGGGTTTGACAATGCCGGCAACGTCTAAATTTTTAGTGATCGCATATTGATTCCTAAAACGGATAAGTTCAGTTAAAGTAGGATATTCTGTGTCTAGAACTTTAATAATCACCGGGGTTTGATCCGAGTCTCTACGCCCGCGATAGATCAGTGTCTTGGCACTAGAATGAATTTTTTCGTCTAGGGTGTAACCGGCAACCCCATGCGTGGTGCTTTGTTGGTTCATAAAAGTAGATTTAACCCCATATTAAACTTTTCTCCCAGCTTACTCCTGAGAGGGAAACGCAATCTTCCGGAGTTCTACTGAAACCGGCAGTACAGCTTTAAAACTATTTTAAGAATTGTTTCGCTTATTTCAACGGGACAACAACTTCACCTTAGCACACCAAATTTTTACTTTTTGATATCTTCATAAATCGTGCCATCCGGCATGATTGTTCCAGTTAAAATAACATCCGTTAAGTCAACGCCAGTGAGGTTGGCTTCTTGAAGGTTGGCTTTTATTAAATAGGCACCAATTAAATCAGCATTACTTAGATTCGCCTTGCTCAAGTTCGCCAAACTTAAACGAGCGGATCTTAAGTCAGCACCGCTTAAGTCCGCATCTATTAAGTTAGCATTCTGAAGATCGGCACCCATCAAATTGCTATTACTCAAGTTGGCCCCTCTGAGTTTGGCACCGTTGAGTTTAGCACCGGAAAGATCGGCACCCGAAAGATCGGCACCTTCAAGATAGCTATTGCGGAGATCGGCGTCACTGAGGTTGGCATTGGTTAGGTTAGCATTACTGAGATTGCAAACCCGACATTCTTTGGTTTGCAGCAATCGTGTAATGTGTGCCTGATTTGCTGCTATAACCGGCACGGTTAAACCGAGGGGAATTAACAGGGTGATGATCTCAATTACTTTTAATTTCATGTTGCCTTCACCTGTGCGTAAATCCATCGCCTCAGCAAGTTACAAAGTTTAACGCCGCACAAACAAAGCTCGATAAACCGGCTCACCCCGTTCTAGGGTATAAATTTCTCGCTCTGTCGCTACCGGCAGCGGATTTTCTGTTAGCCAGTCCTCTCCCTTGTGTGTTCTAAAAAAAGCTGGGTTCTCGTCAAACCGCTCGCACATTTCCCTTTCGACTTCTTCAACATCTGATTGAATAAAAACCTGTCCGCCAGCAGTCATGCAGGCAGCTAAATCCTCTACCATTGCCGGTTGTACCATGCGCCGTTTTTGATGCCGGTGTTTAAACCAAGGATCGGGAAACTGAATAGTAACGCGCTGCAAAACGCCAGCAGGCAGGGACTCTAGCACAGGTTTTAATGAGTTATTCGCATTGCAAAATAAATAGTGCAGGTTAGTTAAACCTAGTTGATTTCGCGATGTAATTGCTTGTTCTACCAGTGCTTCCCGAATTTCCAATCCTAAATAATTCCAAGTCGGTTCTATTTGCGCCATACTGAGCAAAAATCGCCCCCAGGCGCAGCCAATATCCAGATGTAGTGGCTTAGCCGTGTCAGCATAGACTTGACTCCAAACCGGCGGCTGCACCGGCGTCTGATACATCTTGCTGAGGGGATTAACGTGTTGGCGCACTCTCACTCGTGCCACCGGCAATTCCTCCTGTAATTTTAATTTTGCGCTCAAGACAGCTATTATATTTTTAATCTTAGCCTTTCCACAACGCTTGACGCAGTTTTTGCAACGGCTAACAAGAAAATCTGCTTTACCTCTGCTCAAGAAACGAAAGTTACTCTTCAGAAAGCGAAAGACAGCCGGTGCAACAAAACTGCGATAAGTTTATTCACACAGACTTTAAGCCAAAATCTATCCAACTAACCCACAGTAATCAAGATTAGAAATCTCGAGAAGATTCTGCTTGCAAGTGTGCTTGAGGTTATTTCTACTTTGATTCGATAACAACTTTACATCTTTAAATTCAAGGGAGGCTGAGATTTGGATTAAGGGCTTTTTGATTTTTCTGCCGGCAAGAAAAATTTACCCAAGAACACTTTTCAGACAACGCCTTTCTTGGATCGCATATTATGAGCTTAATGTCAAGTTAACTGAGCTACTTTGTCTCAAGGGTTTTTCAGCCCGCAACACTGCGCCATACGGACATTTCATTTCATTATTTCCCAATTTAAATGTTACAGATCAACCGAGTTAAATGTGTAATTTGACAAGACAACTCTGTTTTTTTGCCTCGTCCAGTTCACATTACAGCTTTTCAGCATATGTAACTGATAACGTGAGTTCGGGTTAAGCAGAGGGAAGCAAATTGTGCTCAAGAGCAATGGAGGGCTTTTTAGGTTGGTGGCAATAGGCAATCAATCCACAAACGATATTGACCAAGCAGTTGACGGGACTGCG
>JAHHHM010000029.1 GCA_019359355.1 Microcoleus vaginatus WJT46-NPBG5
CCTGACTTATGCGGCGTTCTTGATTGCTTCGACGGCCGGGAAGTTCGGTTGATTTTCTCCTCAAACTTTTAGCTTTTTGCTGAGCAATCCCCCGCCCCCCGGCGGGGTTTTTTTCGGGGATTGGGAAGGATACCTAATTTTCTACCGGCATTGCTTTCAGCAATTGCCGAGGCTCAGTGAGTGGCCCTTTCTTTGCATCAATTGTGACTGTTAACTTTTAGCAAGATGAGTTTGTACACAGCACCGGCTTGCTACTAGCCTAGAAGCAAGAAAATTTATCCTCCTTGGCTTGCCCATAACCATGCAAAAAAAAGTTGAAGTCTTACCAGATCGGGGCGCACTAATACAGCGGGCGCTAGAGGTGGTTCTAGATAAGATGCAAGCTGCGATCTCAGAGCGGGATCGCTTTACCATTGCTCTTGCCGGTGGCGGCACACCTAAGCCGCTGTATGAGGCGATTGCCGCTCAACCGCTGCCTTGGGAAAAAATTCATATTTTTTGGGGTGATGAGCGCTATGTCCCGCCCGATGACTCGGATAGCAATCAGCGAATGGCTAGATTAGCTTGGCTGGATAAAGTACCCCTCCCAGCCGGCAATATTCATCCTATGCCCACGGGCGCTGCTGACCCCGCCGCTGACGCTCAAAAGCATGATGCCGAGTTGCAGGAGTTTTTTGGGGTGCCAACGGGCGAATTTGCCAGCTTCGATTTGATTTTGCTGGGGATTGGGGATGATGCCCACACAGCATCTTTGTTTCCGCACACAGACGCTTTGCAAGTGCGCGACCGCATGGTTACAGTAGGAAACAAAGACGGTCAACCTCGAATTACATTCACCGTGCCCCTGATTAACCACGCCCGCTGCGTCATGTTTCTGATCACGGGTGCCAGCAAACAACCGGCCCTGGCTCAAATTTTTGCTCCCACAGCCGACGATATGACCTATCCAGCTCGACTGATTCAGCCGGCTGGTGAGCTTTGGTGGCTGCTTGATGAGCCGGCTGGGCGAGAATTAAAACAGGAATATTAAAATCAGCCCACGAATGTGGTGCTGACGCTTAAAACTCCTCTAGCATAATCTCGATGGGAGGAAAAAATGCGATGATTGTCTGCCCAAATTGCAACCACCAAAACCCCGATGGCGCGAACCAGTGTGAGGCGTGCTACACACCCTTACCTGCGATGAGTAGTTGCCCGAACTGTGGGTCATCCGTTCAAACGGATGCAACTTTCTGCGGACAGTGTGGCTGTGATCTGCGCTCAAGCGCTTCGGCTTCAGGAGAGGAGCAAGCAACTGCATCCGAGCAGGCTCTTCCTCCCACGGCGGTATCCTTTCCGGATATTCCCGCTACCGTAGCGATGCCGGCTCTCGATCCGCCTGAACCATTGGTTCAACCTGAACCTGTGGGAAGCAGTGCCAGCGTTCCAAGTACAGCAAGTTCGGGTGCCAGTGCTGCTGAGGCGGCTTCTAGCGTTAGCAGCCAACCTGTTGCCCCACCGGCACCAAGCCCGATGCCGACTGCCCCCGCACCCGCTGCCGGCGGTTCTAAAACTCAACTCCAGCAGCAGACAGCTAAACTGCTGCACATCCAAACCAACACTGAGTTAGAACTCCCCCAGCAGTTATCCGTCATTCACTTGGGTAAACCCAATGAGCGGATACCACCGGATATTGATGTTTCAGGATTTCCCAATTCTGAAGTGGTTTCTCGCGTTCATGCAGATATCCGGGTTGAGGGAGATGGTTTCTACTTGGAAGATGTCGGAAGTGCAAATGGCACCTACGTTAATAACTTCCCGCTGCCGGCTGGCAACCGGCACCGCTTGCGTCCCGGTGATCGGATCGCGCTTGGTAAAGGGGATATGGTGACATTTCTGTTCCAAATTTCTTAGCTGGCACCGCTTAAAGGTGGTGTTTTTCAGGTAATTTCAGAGTGCCTTTTAAATGTGTAGAAATACGCCCCCTTAGAGCGGGAAAGGCACCCTGAACAACCCTGGATCTGTGGCAGGCTCACTGCCTGCCTTAATATCTGGTGTATTTACATCAACCGAGTTTCTCTCGTGATTACACTAATTTTGCTGCATCGATTTCAGTATGTCCCTGCTCAAAGCTGGTCCTTTGAACATGAATCAGTTGTTCGGATCGGGCGCTCAACTGATAATCATGTGGTGCTCTATAGCGCGGTTGTCTCTCGTTACCATGTCGAATTGCGCCGGCAGGGTACGACGTGGGAAATTGTGAATTTAGGCACTAATGGCACTTATGTGGAAGGTAAACCGATTACCCAAGTTCCTGTTGTGGATGGGGTGATTATTCATCTCGCTCGTTCTGGGCCTAAAATTCAAATTCGTCTCGGTAAAAAGGCGCTTGAGGAACTCAAAGCGATCTCCGCAGAAGAAACGATGGCCCAGCAAGTTAAGGATGCGTCAGTGACGGCTGAAGCTGTGCCAGAGGAAATAACCTTGGTTCCAGCACATCAGCAGCAAAAAGAGATGCCCCCTAAAACTGAAACATTTTCACACTTGAATTAGCCCGATCATCAATGAGCGCTCATTTGAGCAACCTTGATATAACCCGTTTCTAAAAGGGCGCTTTGTTTTATTCTTAAAAAAAGATAAATTAAAGCCAATTAGTTAGGAATAATCCATCAAAATAAACAGGGATGACGAATTTCCTTAAGCAACTTAAATGTATGGCAGCTAGGCTTAAGGAAGCGTGATCTTGAGAATGGGGCGTTAACAGCCCTCTCTCAAGCGGCCTTCTTTTCCCTTTGAGGGCCGGAATGACAGACAGCCTTTCTATTTTTATCCTTGCTGTAGCGGCAGTGAAGGTTGCTCGGAGTTTTCGGCACAATAAGTAAGTAGAGACAAAAATTTCAACCCAGGGTAGGTTCAGCAGTTTACCTGTACCGACAACTCATCCGCTGAATTTTAAGTTTTGTATCAAACCCAGTTGAAAAGGGTGGAGAGTTTTGAATTAAAGCGAAAGCGGCAGAAGTGTTCCAGCTTATATTTGGGCTTTTTTCCAAACGCGCTTTCAAAATTTTACTAAGCCCTGTATGGGTGAACCACCGGCTGAGCGCTACCAACGAACAATCACTGAGGAATTTATCCATGAGTGCAGAACAAAAGTTGACAAAGCAAACCGAGTTGCTCAATCGGCTGGTGATTGATCGCCGGACAGCAGACGAAGTCGGGCGTGTCGATCAATTGTGGCTCGTCCCTCAATCCCATTTAGTGATGGGGTTTAGTTGCAAATCAGGGTTCCTGGGCAAAAACAAACGCGCGTTTAGTTGGGCGCAAATTGAGAGCATTGGGGCTGACAGCATTATGGTGAACACCAGCGCTGACGCCATCGATCCAGAAAAGTCTGACGCGATCATTTCTTTGATCGGTCATGAAGTTTGGACAGAGAGTGGTAACAAAGTAGGCAAGCTCGTCGATTACTTGCTCGTTCCCCAGACCGGCACTGTCGTCTATTACCTGTTTAGCTCTAGCGGCTGGCGTGGGGTGATGGAGGGAATTTACCTACTGCCCCCTGAAGCGGTATCGAGCGCCGGCATCAAACGAGTGATTGTCAAAGACGATGCTGTACTCAACCCCCGTCAGTACGCGGCGGGACTGACGGAAAAAGTAGGTCAAGCAGCAGAGTATTTGCAAGAAGATTATGAAAAAACTGTGGATCACTGGGAAAATTTAAAGCGCCGGACTCAAGCCGGCACGGAAGGCGTGAAGCGGGGCGCTCAACAACTAGCTGAGGAACTTCAAGAAAGAGCACAAGAGGTGCAAGCCCAAGTGCAGACTCGCCGGCACAATCCGTCGCAACCGCCAGCCATCGAACCGACTGAGCAAGTGACGATTCAGCCTTCTAAGGAGCAAGACATCCTTTAAATCGTTGATCAAGCGTACCCTGACTGGGTGAATCGTTTTCATGCCGGCACTGTCGAGCGAGAGTCTGACTCACTTGCTGGTGCCGGCACTTTTGCAGCGATCTGCTCAATGAAGGGTAATGCAAACATTTAAGCCCCTCTGATTTGAACCACACTCCCAGCAGCCATTAAATTCTTCTCATCACATAAAAAACATAAACTATCAAAAGACCTTCTCAACAAGAATTAATTGCCTGAATAACCAAGCTTTTTTAAAATAAATGTTAAAACTGAGAGATATTATTAAGCTGATACTTCTTTAACTTGCAGCGAGGCTTTCTGTAAAACGCTGCCGGTGCCGGCCTATCACGGCAAGTTAAACGCTCATTCGCTGATTAATCTCTCAACCTCACAGAAATCCTAAAAATACACGATGACTGCAGTTGAAACCAAAAACACCGAATCAATTCAATATCCCCGCCGTACAATCGAACGGGCAGAACGCGCACTACGTTGTTCCCCATTCCAACTACAGTTATTTGCAGCGATGCGTTCACAAAGCGTTGTGCTCAATACCATCGCCGGTGAGTCTGGTATAAAGCGGGAGTATACGCACTCACCCCTGTCCGAGTTAGCCGCTGAAAATGCCCTGCTGTGGTTAATACAAGTGGGTTTACTGCGGCGGGAAGTCGATGGGCAAGGAATTACCGACGGTTTTCGCCTAACGCCCTTAGGACGGCAGTTAGTGGAGAAATGGCAGGGTTTTGGAGGCAAGCTGCCGGCTCCTACATTCGGTGATCGCCTTTATAATGCGATGAGTCGATGGTTCCGATTTTTTTAAAGAATAAAGCATAAAAGATCGACACTAAAATCTCACCGCATCTTTCCGTCTGAACCTCTGCATTGCTTACTCCTCACTCTTCACTCCTCACCTTTATATGAAAGCCATTATGGTAGTGGGCACTACATCCCACGCTGGAAAATCTACGATAACAACAGCCTTGTGTCGCATTCTGTCGCGGCGGGGTTGGCGGGTAACGCCGTTTAAAGGTCAAAACATGGCTTTAAATGCTTATGTGACGACGAGCGGTGGCGAGATCGGTTACGCGCAAGCGGTGCAAGCTTGGGCTGCCGGCGTCACGCCTTGGGTGGAAATGAACCCAATTTTGTTGAAGCCTCAAGGCGACATGACTTCCCAGGTAATTATTAAAGGGAAATCAGTCGGTAAAGTTAGTGCAACTGATTATTACGAGCAGTATTTTGACAGAGGTTGGCAGGCAATTGAGGAATCTTTACAACAGTTAGCCGGCGAATTTGATCTAATTATCTGTGAGGGTGCCGGTAGTCCGGCTGAGATTAATCTCAAGCACCGCGACTTAACAAATATGCGTGTGGCTCGATATTTAAACGCCCCAACGCTGCTTGTTGTTGATATTGATAGAGGCGGTGCTTTCGCTCATGTTGTTGGCACGTTAGAGTTACTTGAACCCGAGGAACGCGCCTTAATTCGCGGAGTGGTGATCAATAAGTTTCGGGGACAGCGATCAATTCTCGATCCAGGTATTACCTGGTTAGAAAAGCGAACCGGCATTCCTGTTTTAGGTGTTATTCCTTGGATTGACCAATTTTTCCCAGCCGAAGATTCTCTATCTTTATTAGAACGTCAACCTCGGAAACTCAATAGCGAACTGACAATTGCAGTAATTCGCTTGCCTCGCATTTCTAATTTTACGGATTTTGACCCACTGGAAGCCGAATCTAGTGTCACAGTGAAATATATTGGCCCTAAACAATCTTTGGGCCATCCAGATGCCGTAATTATTCCGGGTTCTAAAACAACTATTGCTGATTTGCTTGTCCTGCAACAAACGGGAATCGCCCAAGAAATTAAAAATTATGTGGCAGCCGGCGGCACTGTCATGGGCATTTGCGGAGGCTATCAAATGCTTGGACAAATGTTAGCTGATCCAGAGGGAATAGAAGGTCAGGAAGGCCGGTATGAAGGTCTGGGATTGTTACCCTTAAAGACCATGATTACTTCACAAAAAATTGCTCGTCAGCGGCAGGTAACTTCTAATTTGCCTCAAGTTGGGCTACCCGTAATTGGGTATGAAATTCATCAAGGTCGCACTCAAATTATCGATGATAAAATCATCACCCCACTGTTTGATGATGTGAATTTAGGGGTTGTTGATGCGGATCATTCAGTTTGGGGCACTTATCTCCACGGTTTATTTGACAATGGTCCTTGGCGTCGGGCTTGGTTAAATGGCTTGCGCCAACAAAGGGGTTTAAAATCCCTGCCCACCGGCATCCCCAATTACCGTGAACAACGGGAAGCTTTACTGGACTCTCTGGCAAATGTTGTGGGAGAGCATTTAGATTTAACACCAATATTGTCTCAGTAAGCATAAAAAGTCAGGGGAAAATTTTCTTTTACCCCTTGATTAAACTTTTCTTTTATTCCAGAGAGAATAGCTAATCGTTATTAAGTTATGAGCGTTTCAATTCGATTTTTGCCGGATAACGTGACAGTAGAAGCCGAGGTTGGAGAACCGATTTTGGATGTCGCTGAGCGTGCCGGCATTTCTATCCCCACCGGCTGCCTTATGGGTTCCTGTCACGCCTGCGAAGTGGAAATTGAGGATGGGCCAACCATTTGTTCTTGTATCACCGGCATTCCACCGGGACGAGAAAAGTTGACCATTAATCTTTATGTTGACCCCACTTGGTAGATATCATCGTCAGTAAGGGCAGAAACGCTCAAACAGTCAGGGTTTTGATATGCAACCAGCGGCAGGAAGCAAACTTTTGATGCGGCGCAGGGATGTACTTCTGATGCCGGCAGCACTGTTATTAACCCTGCTGTGCCGACAGAAAGGGCAAGCCGCTGAAGTTAGCAAACTGCGGGGCTATTTCGTTTTGCCACAACTCAAAGCACAGGGGATGGTGCACCGGCTAGGGCGTGGAGTCATCCGTAATGTGATTGCTTTAAGTAACGAGTTAGTGATTGTGTGCGCTGCCGGCGGTGCGACACTTTTTAATATGGTTAGCGGCGAGGTACTGTGGGAAATCGATTGTCCGACAGAAAGTGGTGCTATGAGTAGAGATGGCACACTGCTGGCATTGGGTGGGAATCCAGATATTTATTTATGGGATTTACGCACCGGCACACTTTTGCGGCAATTAACCGGACATACCAATGTGGTGGCTAGCCTTGCCTTCTCCCCCAATAGTAAAGTTTTGGCGTCCGGGAGTGGCGATGCCACTGTCCGACTGTGGGATGTAGCAGCCGGCACGCAATTGCAACAGTTTGTAGGACATAACGCTTCCATCAGTCACCTCGACTTCTCCCCTGACGGCAAATTACTAGCATCCGGGAGTTGGGATGGCATCGTGCGACTGTGGGATGTGGCAGCCGGCACTCAACTACGGCAGCTTGATACAAATACAGGTGGATCGACTCGCTTGGGGTGGGCAAACAGCGTCGCCTTCTCCCCGGATGGCAAGACAGTAGCATCAGCTGCTGACGATAAGAGTGTGCGCGTCTGGGATGTGGCGAGTGGCACTCAATTGCAGCAGTTCAAAGGACATACAGATTTAGTCGTTAGTCTTGCCTTCTCGCCGGATGGCAAGTTAGTGGCATCGGGGAGTGGGGATAGGACGGTGCGAGTGTGGGATGTCACTGCCGGCAAACAATTGTGGCAGCTTACCGGACATGAGTCTGAATTAACCAGCGTCGCCTTCTCCCCAGATGGCAAAACATTGACATCTGGAGGTAACGATAACAGCGTACGTGTGTGGGATGTCACTGCCGGCAAGCAACTGCACCAGATCGCCGGTTATACAAATTGGGTCAAAGAATTTGCCTTTTCCCGCGTTGGCAAAATCCTGGTATCGGTTGATAATGCTTTGCGAGTGTGGGATGTGGCAAGTGGCAAACAACTGCGACAGCTTGCCGAACAGGAGTCTGCCTTAACCAGCCTCGCCCTCTCGCCAGATGGCCAAACCCTGGCATTGGGAAGTGGCAGTGGCATCATACAGTTGTGGGATATGACTGCCGGCACTCAACTACGCCAAATCAACGGACATACAGCACCCATTAATAGCCTCGCCTTCTCCCCGAATGGCAAAATTTTGGCATCCGGAGGTGAAGATAATAGCGCACGACTGTGGGATGTGGCTGCCGGCACTCAATTGCGACTTCTCGACGGACATACCGATTTAGTCATCAGCGTTGTCTTTTCTGCGGATGGCAAATTACTAGCATCCGGCTGTTGGGATAGCATTGTGCGCCTGTGGGATGTGGCCACCGGCACTCTACTACGGCAGCTTACCGGACATTCCAATTACATCAACAGCGTTGCCTTTTCCCCCGATAGCAAGCTTTTGGCATCTGGAGGACAGGATAATACCCTGCGGTTGTGGGATGTAGCTGCCGGCACCCAACTGCGACAGATGGGCACAGATGAGTTTGCCGTGGAAAATGTTGCTTTCTCCCCAGATGGCAAAACATTGGCATCTGGAAGTTGGGAGACTGTGCGAGTGTGGGATGTTGCCAGTGGTAAGCAACTGCGGCAGTTAACCGGACACACCCAGTTGGTTCATGTCGGTTTCTCACCGGACGGCAAGCTTCTCGCATCGGCAGGGATGGATGGGGTGGTGCGGTTGTGGCAGGTTTAGCCTAAGCTGCTTCTTGCACCCAGATATTATTTTCCCCATTGACGCCACTCAGCGAATTAAAAAATAATGGTTAATAATTTAACCAAAGCTTTTTTAAAAATATCTAAAAAGTGGGTAAAATTACGCTGAGATTTTCGCAGAAAGAAAGTTTATCCCACCTTAACAAATTCGCTCACTAACTATAGATAATCTTAAAGAAACCGCTCTCGGTTACTTTCCTTTAGAAGCATTCGGATGAGAATCCAGCTTTATAAAATTAGCAGTTGAGAGTTCTGCCAGCTCGAATGTGAATGGGGATTTTAATTATCAGTAGACGATTCGGCATTAACCTTCAACGCATAGTCCTGGAAACGCTCTAAATCCGCTTGAATCGTGGATTCAACGACGCGACCTAAAAATAAATTATCCATCAACTGACCGAGAATCCCTGGAATCCCATAGGCGACGGTTAATTTAACAATACTGCTGCCATGCCGGTCATAAAAACGAACAGCCCCTTGATTGGGCAATCCATCAACAGATTCCCACTGAATAATTTGATGGGGAACGATCTTAACAATCTTGGAAAGCCAGGTAAATTCTAAACTGCCGGTGGCAAGTTTCCAGCGAGATAAATCTGGGTCGTCTTCCAAGATTTTTACCGAGTCAATCCACTTCATCCAGCGCGGCATTTGCTCTAAATCGGACCAGAGATTCCATGACAGTTCAATTGGAACCCCAACCTCTATTTGTACACTATGCTCTAACCAATCAGCCATTCGATTTTAGATTTTAAATAGGGGATAGGTGACTGGGGATAAAAAATTTCCTATCCCCATTTTTGTGAGTTTGTTAATTAAAACCGGCACTTACCAGAGGTTTCGCCAGAATGTTTTGTGCATTCTCTAAAATCTCCCTTGCCGCTTGGCGTCCAGAAATCGTCGCACCTTCCATGCTATCGATGTAATCTTGCTGCGTGTAGCTGCCGGCTAAAAAGAAATTGGCAACCGGCGTCTTTTGCGGCGGACGGTAGGGGTCCATCCCTGGTGCTTCCCGATACAGCGATTGTGCCAGTTTCACCACACTGTACCAGGTCATGTTCAGCGCTCGTGAAGACGGGAAAAGGTCATGAACTTGCTTGAGAACGTGCTGGGCAATCGCCTCATTGCTTTCTTTAATAAACGGATCTCCGGGTGTCAGCACTAACTGTAACAGAGAACCTTGCCCTGGCCGGTAGTAATCTCCTGGACTGGTTAACGCCAAATCGGCAAAACAGGAAAAGTCAGCATCGGCTGTATAAAGCAAATTATCGATTCCTGCGGCTTCCTGCAGTTGTGTGCGCTTTTCGGCATCTTCTAGTTCTGTTACCCAGCCATCAAACCGAAGTTGCACCGTCGCCACCGGCACGGTATCTAACTTATAAATATTGTCAAACTCCGGCCATTTACGCCACGCTTGCGGCAAAATTTTCTGAATTCCGGGGACATCGCAGGCGAAGACATAAGCATCGGCTGTAATGGTTTCTTCAGTTTCGCCGGCTGCCACCACAATGCCGGTGACGCGCGTTTCCCCGCCGGCATCCTCAAAAAATACATCCCGCACCCTGCGTCGGGTATGAATTTTACCGCCCCGCGCCTCTATATAATTAACAATCGGTTTGTGTAAATACTCATTGGGCGAACCTTCCAGCATTCGCAACACCGATGCCTCGGTTTTTGCCGCAAAAAACTGGAAAATGGTTAACATACACCGGGCAGAAATATTTTCGCAATCAATAAAACCCAATGCGTAAGCGATGGGGTTCCACATCCGCTTAAGACTGCCATCGTTCCCCCCTTGCTTGCGGAACCAATCGGCAAAACTGATGCGATCCAGTTCGCGGATGGTTTTCATTGCTCCCTCAAAGTCAATCAGTCCCCGAACGATAGGACTGGTGCTGAGTGCAAGGGAATTATGAAATTTATCTTGCAATGAAAGTTGAGAAGTGGTGAAAAAGGCTTTGAGTCCGTGAAAAGGTGCGCCGGTGAAGAAGCGGAAGTCTAAAGCGCCAGTGACGCCACCCCGATTGACAAAAATGTGGGTGTGCTCTTTCAGGCGTAAGTTGTCCAGTGCACCCACCTTCTTCATCAAATCAAATAGCTGGTAGTAGCAGCCGAAAAAGACGTGCAACCCCATTTCAACGTGGTTGCCTTCGGGTTCTACCCAACTGCCTACTTTGCCACCCACAAAAGGCCGAGACTCAAAGATTTCGACTTCGTGGCCGGCATCGACTAAATCAACTGCCGTGGCCATCCCTGCCAGTCCCGCGCCGACGATCGCTACTCGCATTCTGCCTGTCCTGTTGAATTTCTTTACATATTTTAATTGGAATGGGGAATTGAGAAATGCTGATTATGCTGCTAAACGAACGCGCATCTCATTGACTTAGGCCGGCAAGTAAGTAGAAATCCTTAGTTTCTTTTCCCTAGGTGAGTTCATCTGCTCATCCCAGCAAGTAAAGATGGCCCACTAACTTCTACTATTGACAAACCTTATAAGATATGCTGTTTGATAAACGAAAGATCCACCGAGCCAAAATTGATCACCAAAGCAACATTTAAATTTTCCAAAGATTTTACAAACCACAAAATTTCATTAACTTTGTGAGATTCATAGTGGTTAAACAGAATAGACAATCGTTTTTCCAGATAAGGTTTGACATGACGAGAAAGCAGCACAATCTTGAGCAGCAAACTTGTGGTTCCCAGAGGGCCAATATTAGAAATCAGATCGATAAAAACATAATGGTTTGGAGATTGTGGACTTTCCACTACCAGGAAATTAAACAATTGAGTGCAAGTTCGCATCAATAAAAAGTCGTTTAATTTGTGAGAATCACTTTCTGGACAGGTATTTTTCAGTTGTTTATACAGCCGGCTGTTAAACTGGCGCTTTCCGTAGTCGGGTTCAATGGAACCGATCAAGTATTCGTATAAATCCGCTTTGAAATCCCGGTAAGATTGAGTTTGGCTTGTGTGCGTTAAGAACACTTGCGCCAAGTCCCGGTAAGTATAAGAGCCTTCAACTTTTCCGACAAATTGTCTTAAAGCCAAATAGAGTTCCCGATCTGTCAGTAGGGTGGGGTTTGGCACCGGCTGTATAATTCTCGCCGCTTTGGTTGAAGAAGCCTTAGCCGCAACTTGCACTCGCCTTACCAAATAAGTTACATAATGAGAAAGATTGACTTCAAACTGCCACTGCTTTTCAGATTGAATGTGGCGAATTGTTTGCTGATGTTCGTAAGAGCTATCTTGACTTAACAGAGAATGGGTGTACAAGTAAGGATAGCGGGAAATCATTCGTCCCAGAGAAGTATTAACGGGTTTAGTCTCACTTTCCGGACTGTCTGATACCACTTGAATCAAGCGTTGTAATGTCTGGTATTCTTCGCTTTTGGTAAATAGAGATATCTGTTCTCGCAAGCGTTTGATAGATTTAGAACGAACATTTTGCGCTCTATGAAAGGTAGGAGAATCCTTAAATAAAGCAACCACATCAGCAACAACTGATTGCTGTTGGGAATGCATTTGCCAGCGGTTAATGAGAATGTGGCAACAGCGGTTGAGAATATACTTAAAGTCTTGCTCATTGCGTAAGCTAGAAATAATCCTGTCAAGCGCTTCTGCAATCTCTGTATCCGAGTATTCTGTGCCGTCGATAAACAACTTGCGAAAGCGTTCTATGGATTGGCTAGGTGATTCAATTTGTACCGTGTAGAGCAGGTGATCATATAATATTTGCTCATCACTGCTGGTGCGTCGGTTTTCAGCAACTTTAGCATCTGCAAATTGATGGGATCTCGCAGGAGCTAATCTTTTGCTCGTTAAAGCTTGTTTTTGACCGGAACTCAAAAACTCATAACTTCCAGAGCTGAATCTTTTATTGCCGGCTCCTTCATTTCGTAACTTTTCTAGTTCTTTTTCTACCCAGCTTCCATTAAAAATGGATTCATAAATGCGATTATAAACGATTAACTTGCTATTTTTCTTGACCACTAATCCCGAGAGTCGCAATTCCATCTGTTCTGGTGTTTCCTCAGCCGTAATTTCGCCATTTAGCAAAATCTGCCGGTAGAGCAATAGAAGCCGGCTGGTGCTGTTGCGACTTTCCAGAAGGCGATCCCGGATTGTCTTCAAATGTTCCGGTTCATCCTGCGCTTCCCAAGTTTCAATAATGCGCGTTCGCACTAAATTTTCCACCCATTCAGCTTCGCAGCCGGCTGGAATATAAAAAGGTAACGTCGTTACCAGTTGACAAAGCTTTTGAGTGAGAAAAGGTTGGCCACCCGTCCAATCCAATATTTCTTGAAACACTGCCTGGGGATTGTTTGCTTTTGGGGTTAATCCTTGAACTAAAGGCAAACTTGCCGGCATCTGAAAGCCTGTGAGTTGAATAGCACGACCAATATTAAAGGGGGTGCGATTTTTATCTTGGATTAACTCTGAGGGTGTGGCAACCCCCAGGAGAGCAAACGTAAGGCGGTTGTAGGCGGGATGATCGGCGCGATAATTATAACAAACGCGAATGGCAGCAAAAAAATCATCTACTCGGAAATTTAAGCTGAGAATGCTGTCAACTCCATCGACAAAAATAACGATATTTTGAGAAAATTGTGTTAAAACGACTTGTTCGATAAACTCGCTAAACCGTTGCGCGGGAGAGAGCAAATCGCGTTCGCGCCACCATTCCCGTAAATTAATTTTCCCGGCAAGATTGAAACCGATTGCTAAGGAGCGAATAATGCCGGCATACCACTGTAGTGGGGTAAGATTTTGGCAGCCGATCTTCGTCAAATCAATGGCAGCACAGGCGATCCCTTCAAGTTGCAGCCGGCGCATCGTTCGCACCCGCAAACTCGATTTACCCATCTGCCGGGAATTGAACACATAACAAAACTCGCCGGCTTTCAACCCCTCATAGAGATCCAAGTCCGCCTGCCGCTGCACATAGGTTGGTGCATTGGCTGCTAAACTCCCTCCGACTTGGTAGTCGCAGGCTAAACTGTTTTTTGTTGTCATAGATGCACTGACACTTAATTGGCTAGGCAAAGCAGAGATAATATAACATCGCACTCCGGCTATCGTTATTTAGACGACAAGCTCGGTGAGAAGCGATCTCCTCCACAGTAGAGTCTAACCTTCCACCCCAATGGGTGTCATGAGTAACAAAGGAGTATTTTATCGAAAATTCTAGCCAAAAACTAATATTTAAAAATGCCATTGTGCCAAAATCGGCTGTTTTGGTATTAAAAGTGCCTTAATAAGCGCATCTAGCCGCAATTTTTATCTGAACGATTACGATTGATTAATCATTATTAGAAATTAAGACTTTAAGTTTAAGGAAAGGGCGGAAATGCTGACAGTATCAACCCCCGAGAGGCATCTGATTGCCTTGCAGATGCGCTAACTTCAGGATGTGCAATTTAAACGCTGGTGTCGCCTCCTAATACACCTACTGACTGGCAGTCCCCACTGCCGGCACCGCTATTGCCGTACAGCAGCAATTGCCGGCTTTTGAAAGCATTTGCCAAGCCCGATTCTGCTAGACAGGTAAACTTTTATGTGGTAATATTAATGCCTTATAAACCAATTTTCTTTATTTCATTGCCACCAACGGCTAAATACGATTGCCTTGGTAATTTGCACGTCCCCTCTCACTCAATCTTAAATCGATCTCTCTAATGGGAAGAATCGATTTAGTAAATGCGATTTAATCACCTAAATTTAGCTCAGATTGTATTAAGGAACCCGAATGCTAACCCAATCACCTGTTAGTGACATCATCCGGCAGCAACGCGAGTTCTTTGCTGCCGGCAAAACCAAAGACGTTGCTTTTCGCATTGAACAACTCAAGCGGCTCAAGCAAGCAGTTTTAGATAATAAAATTGCAATTATGGACGCCCTCAAAGCTGACTTGAACAAACCAACGTTTGAGGCGTATGCAACGGAAATTGGCGTGATTCGAGAAATTGACTACGCGCTGAAAAATATTAAATCTTGGGTCAAACCTAAAAAAGTCTCGACCTCCATTGATTTATTCCCCTCATCTGCCCGAATTTACCCAGAACCGCTGGGAGTTGTACTGATTATCGGGCCTTGGAATTATCCATTTCAGTTAATGATTTCTCCCTTAGTCGGTGCGATATCAGCCGGCAACTGTGCAACGATAAAACCCTCGGAACTTGCGGCCAATACGTCGCGTATCGTTCGTGAAATCATTGAGAAAACCTTTGAGCCGGCTTATATTGCTGTCGTTGAAGGCGGCGTTGAAACCAGCCAACAATTACTTGCCGAAAAGTTCGATCACATCTTTTTCACCGGCGGCACGAAAATTGGGCAAATCGTCATGGAAGCCGCCGCTAAAAACTTAACGCCGGTGACCCTAGAATTAGGCGGCAAAACTCCGTGTATTGTTGATGCCGACGTGAACCTTGAACACACGGCAAAACGCATCGTTTGGGGTAAATTTATCAATACCGGCCAAACTTGTATCGCCCCCGATTATCTGTTAGTAGATCGAAGTATTAAAAAAGATTTACTCGCGGGAATCGAAAACTGCATTAAAGAATTTTACGGCGAAGATCCCGCCAAAAGCCCAGACTATGGCAGAATTATTAACCCAAAACAATTTGATCGGCTGGCCGGCTTGCTAAAAGATGGTGAAATTATCACCGGCGGTAAAACTAACCGAGAAGATCGTTACATCGCCCCCACAGTCATTGATCAAGTTTCCTGGGATGCACCCATTATGGAAGATGAAATCTTCGGTCCTATTCTGCCGGTGCTTGAATACACAGATTTAACCGATGCGATTACCAAAATAAACGCGAAACCTAAACCTTTAGCCCTTTATCTTTTCTCCAAAAACAAAGAAAAACAGCAGCGAATATTGCAAGAAACTTCATCCGGAGGTGTTTGCATAAACGACACCGTTATGCAGGTTGGTGTCTCAGAATTACCCTTTGGCGGCGTTGGTAATAGTGGCATTGGTAGCTATCACGGTAAAGCCAGCTTTGATACCTTCTCTCATAACAAAAGCGTGTTGAAAAGATCCTTTCTCCTCGATCTTGACTGGCGATACGCACCTTATCAAGGAAAATTAGATATGCTCAAAAAGATTATCGGTTAAAAAAATAACCACAGATAAACACAAATTTCCTGTCGTTTATCTGTGGTTAAAAATTACCTAATCTTTCCTAAGAACCGAACAAACCACTATAACGTTCCTCAGCCCAAGGTTCACCGCGTCGGTGATAGCCATTGCGTTCCCAAAAGCCCGATTCTTCCTTATCTAGAAATTGCAAACCATTAATCCATTTGGCACTTTTCCAAGCATAGAGGTGAGGCACAACAAGCCGTAGAGGACCACCGTGATCTGCCGGCAGCGGTTCGCCAAATACAGTGTGGGCGAAAAAATTCTCCTCTCGCAGGAAATCTTCTAGGGGAATGTTAGTCGTGTAGCCGCCATAGCAGTGTTGCATGAGGTGAACAGCTTTCGGATCTACTTCAATATGCTTCATGAAGTCTGTCACCTTAACGCCTGTCCACTGCACATCCAATTTTGACCAGCGGGTAACACAGTGAAAATCTGCGGTGAAGTTGCTTTGAGGCATCGCCATAAAGTCATCCCAGCTAAAGGTTGCCGGTTTCGCTAAACCCCAGACTTTAAATTCCCAGCCTTCAATGGTGACATGAGGGGTGTCCCCATAAGTCAATACCGGAAATCCTTTGGTTAAATATTGGCCAGGAGGAACGCGATCACTGTGTTCTGCGTCTGGCTTTTTGAAAAATTTACCCAGCATTGTTAAATGGTTCTTAACTACTTACTTAAAGTCCAGTATAACGCGCTATAGCCGGCCAAACTTCTTCCTCTGAGAGGTTGCCAGCTAGTTGCCGCCGCCGAAAAAGCCAGCTTTTCTGTTTAGAAAGTCACTAATTTTAGAATTTAAAATATACAATTGAAATTAGCTTTTTTGAGATAATACTTTTTAATTAAAAATTGTGATCTTTATAAATAATGGATAAAGTTTATAGGTATTTTTTTACTAAAAAATACACCAACTTCACTAAATTTACCATTGAATTAGCAGTTTTTAAGTGCATTTATCTGCTAGGTAGGAGCGCCGTAGAGAGTTGATGTATTGCGCCCTTATAAAGGTGTCACACGGAATTAATAATTGCTATATTTTAATCACCTATGCAGCCTAAGCCGGCCTAAGATTACAGCTCAATCCTCAGCTAGCAGAAGCGCGTAATCAATTGGGCTTGCAGCTTGCCGGTGGGGGAGGGCTAGCACAAGCGATTGCCTAATGGCAAGAACCGGCAACGCTTAACCCAAACTCAGGCGAAGTGGGGAAAAACCTGGGAGATGCGTTTATGTCACAGCGCCAGTATCCGCAAGCGATTAAAGAAGCTGTTCGCGTCGATCTAAACTTTGCCAAAGCTTACCTAAATTTAGGGAATGCCTTACTGGTGTAAGGCATTCATTTTATTTGAGGAAAGCAGCAAGGGTTAAATTCAAATCGGTAAGCGATTGATATCTTTGTTACAGCCGATCACCACCGCCGCTGTTCCCCTTTTCAGACGCGTGTTAGGTGACGGGTTAATCTCAAACTTGTTATCGTGACTTACTGCTAGCAAATTCAGACCATACCGGCTACGAAGTTGGAGTTCTGCAATCGTTTTGCCGTGAAATTCCTCCGGAACAATGAGTTCTACAATACTGTTATCCGGGTCTAACTCAAAACGGTCGAGAATGCTCGGTTTGGTGAGCGTTCTTGCCAAAGTACAGCCCATCTCATGTTCGGGAAATATTACATGATCTGCCCCGACTTTCTTCAGAAGTTTTTCATGAATTTCAGAAGATGCCTTTGCCACCACATGAGGAACACCGCCTTCTTTGAGGTTAAGGGCGGTAATTACGCTTTCCTCAACATAATTGCCAATCGCCACAATGACTGTATCAAACTCAAAGACGCCTGCCTGCTTAAGGGCACTGGGGTCTGTGCTGTCTAATTGCAGGGCATGAGCAGCGATTTGATCGCTCATGGCTTGGGCCACTCGCTTTTCATCAGAATCCACACCTAATACTTCATATCCCAAGCCGTGCAGTGTTGCAGAAACAGCTCGGCCAAACCGGCCTAAGCCTACCACGGCAAATTGTTTGTTTTCTGTACGAAGACTGCGGAAGAAACCTAAAGACGATAAATTCACGCCAAGCACCTGAAACTAATCTTGAAAAACTAATCTTGAAAACAGTGGAGAAACGGCAGAGGGGGAGCGGGATAGGGGAGGAGAAAGCGTTTCATGTTCTCGTTGTCTATGCCGGCAGAAGGTGGGAGTCTCTGTTAAAAATTGTATCAAAAGCCTGATAGCGTTATCCTTACCCCACCAACAAATTCTCTTCTGGATAGCGGATCGCGCTAGGTTTGGGGTCTCCCAGAATCGCACTCATTAAGAGCAATATCCCCACCCGACCGATGTACATTGTGGTGATTATAACCAGTTCAGGGAACAGTGAAAGCTTAGCGGTGATGCCGGTGGACAGGCCAACCGTAGCAAACGCCGACACAACCTCAAGCAGAATATCGATAAATCCAATATTTTTCTCAAACAGGGCAATTAAAACGGTTGCAATAATCACTACCAGCATTGAACCGACCTGTACAGCAACCGCTTTCAAAATCAGTGCGGGTGGGATCTGGCGCTGATAAGCCAGCACTTCTTCTTTCCCTTGGAGCACCGCTTTGGTGCAGTTGAATAAAATCCTGACGGTGGTTGTTTTAATTCCGCCGCCGGTACTGCCGGGACTCGCACCCATAAACATCAGGGCAATCGTAAGCCACAGGCCGGCGTTGGTCATTTTCCCATAGTCAACGGTATTAAACCCTGCTGTGCGCGGCACGACGGATTGAAACCAAGCTGCCATGAGCTTATTGCCGAAGCTTAAAGGCGCAAAGGTTCCTGGATTGTTGAATTCTGTGAGAAAAAAGCCGATGGTTCCTACTATTAAAAGAAAAATCGTTGTACTTGTAACTACCTTAAAGTTTAAAGAAAATACGTTGCAAGTTGAGTTTTTCTGAATGCGGTCGCGCACCCACAAAAATACTTCCATAATCACTTGATAGCCAATCCCTCCCAGGATAATCAAAATGCTAATCACGAAATTGACCAAAGGAGAATTGACATAATTGATCAAATTATTGGAAAAGAGACTGAATCCAGCATTGTTAAAAGCATTGATACTGTGAAAGATTGAAAGCCATAGTCCCCGGCTGAAGCCGAAGTCTGGTACGAAAGCAGGAAGCAGCAAGAAAATGCCAGTGATTTCAATAATGACGATCATGGCAATAATCGAGCGAACTAAATCGCCAGCGCCGGCTAACCCTGGCTGATCTAAAGATTGTTGAACTGCCAGTTTATCTCGCAATCCCAACCGCCGACCCACCAGTAAGATCAGAACGGTTGTGGCCGTCATGTATCCTAAACCGCCCACCTGAACGAGGCAAACCATAATCAGCTGGCCCCAAAACGAATAAAACTTCCCAACATCAACCACAGATAAACCCGTCACACAGACGCAAGATGTGGTGGTAAATAATGCTGTGACTGGATCGCTCCATGTTCCATCACTCGTTGAGAAAGGCAGGGTCAGCAGGATAGTACCAATGGCAAGAAGAGCCAAAAATCCCAAGCAAATCGTTCTAGAGATTGTCATGAAGCGGGGTTAGTTGAGAGTCTGAGTCCCAGGTACTCAATGAATATTTATAAAGCTTACTCCTGAGTGATCTCTTTTTAATGATCGGCACTTTCCCACGCTGCCTGAAAGAAATCTCGCTCGCACAGCATGGCGTAGCGATAAGTCGAATGTGTCGCCGGCAGCGCTTCAGCATAGCGGTCTAGCAAGCGTTCTAGCTGTTCGGCCAGCGGCTCAAATTCCGGGCTGCTGTAGGTGCGAATCCAGCCGGCATAGGGATGATCGGGAATGCCCTCTTTAGCGATTTGCCGGCCTAAAAAGGCATACAGTCGCATACACGGGGCCATTGCCGCCGCAATCAGGCCGGCTTCATGACTCCAAGCGGTGGCCATCAAAAAGTCGGTGTAGCGACGCGTAGCGGGTGCCGGTTCCGTTTCACGCAAGTCTGCGCCCCACTCAACTGCATAGCCTTGATGCAGCTTGAGTTCTTCTAAAACGCCGCCGGCAAGGGCGTGGAACACTTCAAACGCCTCCCAGTCAGGCGCTTTTGCACCGGCAATACTATAGGCGCGGGCAAAGGATTCTAAGAAAAAGGCATCTTGTCCGACATAATAGGCAAACCGGCTTTTAGACAAAGTGCCGGTGGCAATTCCTTGGACAAACGGATGTTCCAGACAGGTAACTGCTAAATCTTCATTGGTTTGCCACAGTTCACTAGAAAGCGTCATGACTAATTTGGGATTAGGGATTTTAGATTAATCTAAAATTTACAATCTAAACTCTAAAATCGCCCATGACTTCAACTCTAAATCAGCAAATTCAACAATTTTACGACGCCTCTTCCGGTTTGTGGGAGCAAATTTGGGGAGAGCATATGCACCACGGTTACTATGGGCCAAATGGCACCTGGAAAAAAGAGCGCCGGCAAGCTCAAATTGACCTAATTGAGGAATTGCTGAAATGGGCGCAAGTCGATTCAGCCCAGAAAATCCTTGATGTAGGCTGTGGAATTGGGGGCAGCACCCTTTATTTAGCCCAAAAGTTCAACGCCTCCGCCACCGGCATCACCCTCAGTCCTGTGCAAGCCGGTCGGGCAACTGAACGCGCCCAAGCTGCCGGCTGTAGTGAAACAACGCAATTTCAAGTGGCAGACGCCCTAAATATGCCCTTTGCAGACAATTCATTCGACTTAGTCTGGTCGCTAGAAAGTGGCGAACACATGGCAGATAAGCAGAAATTTTTACAAGAATGCTATCGAGTCTTGAAGCCGGGAGGGACCTTGATCTTTGTTACCTGGTGTCACCGGCCTACCGATGAACCTGCAGGTCCCCTGACAGCCGATGAGCGAAAACACTTAGAGGAAATTTACCGCGTTTATCGTTTGCCCTATGTGATTTCGCTGCCAGACTATGAAGAAATCGCTCAACAGCAGAAATTTCAAAAGATCCGCACCGCAGACTGGTCAGCCGCTGTGGCACCTTTCTGGGATGTTGTGATTGATTCAGCCTTCAACCCCACTGCTATTTTTGGTTTGTTAACCGCCGGTTGGTCAACCATCGAAGCCGCGCTTTCTCTCCATCTTATGAGTCGCGGCTATGAACGGGGGTTAGTTCGCTTTGGCTTGCTGACTGCCACGAAATCCTAAGTTAAGCGATGTCACTGCTGAATCTCATCGGTTGTTTTTGACCCTCCGCCTTAACCGGCTGCTTTGAGCTTGATGCCCAATACCTGCTAAGTCTTTAAACCTACCCTTGTCAGCTTTCCCTCTTTCCTCCTTACAAGGGCCGGTTTTTTTTAGCCTGCCGGCAGCGCCCGATCATTTCTCGCTTTATTTCCTTTTCCCCCTCTCCCGCACGACTACGAAACTGACGCCTGATAAAGTAAGTCTGAGGGTGTATTGTGCTGCCGGCGCAATGTTTTGACCGTTCTGCTCCATTTTGGCTATAAAATCACCGCCTGTTATAGAGTTGATGAAATTTAAGGTGAATCACACAATTATCAATTTCTTGAAATCTTGCCAGAAGCGTCCAGCGATGGCTTGGACGCTGTCTGTGCTGTGGTTATTTTTAATTTGCTGGCTGGCTTTTCTGTGGAATTTAGGCAAATTCGGCTTAATTGATGAAACGGAACCACTATTTGCTGAAGCCGCCCGTCAGATGACCGTTACCGGCGATTGGATTACGCCGTATTTTAATGAGGAGACGCGCTTCGATAAGCCGCCATTAATTTACTGGCTGATGGCAATTTTTTATAAGATAGTTGGTGTTAATGAGTGGGCGGTACGCTTGCCATCAGCCTTATCGGCAATTGCTCTGGCCGGCTTAGGTTTTTACACGTTGCGATACTTTACCCCGCAAAATCCCTTTTCCAATTCTGAGTTAGAAACTGAGCCGGCAGACACGATTTCTGAAAATTTAGACGCGCAAAAATCTTCTTCTGTTGAGCCGGCAAAACCTTGGTTAATTGCCCTCATTGGTTCATCTTTAATCGCCTTGAATCCCGAAACCATTGCTTGGGCGAGAGTGGGTGTTTCGGATATGCTGCTCACCGGCTGTATGGGTTCGGCATTGCTAGTCTTTTTTATCGGCTATGCCAAAGCTGAAACCAGCCATTTGCCAGAAACGCATAAAAAAAAGCCTTTTCCTTTAAATTTTTTCCTATTTACTTCCCCGTGGTATCTCGCCTTTTATGTACTCGCTGCCTTGGCAATTCTCGCCAAAGGGCCGGTGGGAATTGTGCTGCCGGCATTAATTATTGCTGCTTTCTTACTTTACCTGGGTAATTTTCGAGAAGTTTGGCAGGAAATGCGACCGATTTGCGGCGCTATTTTGATGCTGGCTATCGCCCTACCTTGGTATATTTTAGTGATTTTAGCCAATGGAGAAGACTATATTAATTCGTTTTTTGGTTATCACAACTTGGAACGATTTACACGAGTCGTCAATCACCATTGGGCACCTTGGTATTTTTATTTTGTAGTCGTGCTAGTTGGGTTTGCACCGTGGTCTGTTTATTTGCCGGTAGCCATTGCGCGACTACGCTTCTGGAAACGCTCGATTTGGCGGCGGCAACCGCGTTCCAATCAGTTAGGTTTATTTGCTTTATTTTGGTTTGCTGTCATTTTTGGCTTTTTCACCATTGCAGTTACTAAATTACCCAGCTACGTCCTGCCTTTAATGCCGGCTGCTGCTATTTTAGTTGCTTTGCTTTGGGGCGATATCATCCTTTCCATTCCCACTAATTTTGCTAAAAACCAAGAAAGCAAAGCTGTAGAAATTACGCCAGATGAAAGTATCAAAGAACATTCCCCAAGTCAAACAAAATTTTATGCTAAGTTCTTAAACTTGACTTTTTGGCTAAATGTGGCTTTTTGGGCATTGGGTGCGGCAGCGTTTTTCTCTCATATTCTCTGGCTGAAAAAGGTCAAAGATCCAGCGATTCCCAATCTATCTGTAGTGATCCAGCAGTCGGGTTTACTGATAGCCGGCGGTGTGATTTGGGCGGCTGTTGCCGGTGCCGGCACGTTTGTCTTGCTGAGGCGAAAAAAACGCTGGCTTTGGACGGTTAATTTCGTGGGATTTCTCGCTTTTTTGATCTTTGCGATGATGCCGGCTTTTTTCCTGATGGATCGCTACCGTCAGATGCCGCTGCGGCAACTCGCAGAAACCGTCATTCAAATCAAGCAACCCGGAGAAGAACTGGTGATGATTGGGTTTGAAAAACCAAGCTTGGTATTTTACACGCGGCAGCCGGTGCAGTTTTTTCGGAGAGCGACATCAGGTGTGAAGTATATTAAAAACCTTCCTGAAACTCAAGCAGAGTCAACCTCTGTTTTGATGGTGGGATACCCTTCAAAATTTGAAGAGGGTGGGTTACGACCCAATCAATATACAGTTTTGGACAAAGCCGGCGCGTATCAACTTGTCCGAATCTCTAAACAAGTTGTTGCCAGGATTAATCAATCCGATCTATCCATTGACAAAAATTAAAAGCTGATCTTTTTCATCCCATCAGGAGTGAAAACCGGCTTCAGTGAATCACGCAAATCAATGATCTGCGTGCTTCTGTTTTAGCCAGAATTTTTCCTTAAGGCGAAATTCTTAAAGTCTGGTTAATTTGTTCTAATAAAGCCGCCATTGACAAATTCGAGGGCAAAACTTGAGTCGCAATCTCCTTAAGAATTTGATTGATCTGAACGTCTGCCGGCTCGATTTTTTCGGAGACATTTCCAGGATGACCCGAATAAAAAACACTTTGAGACGAAGAATTAATTTCATGCCCGTTCAAATTGCTCTGTGCAGATTGTAGGGCAACTTCTGATTTCCTTTCATAAGGCTGGTTAAACAAATTCCCTCCAGTTTTTCTTTCCAAATCACTTTGCTGGGTCAGTACCAAAATTGGAGGTTTAACTTCAAGTTGATTCAAATTAGCCAGTGCTTGTAAGAAGGCTGATTCGGGTTTAAGTTCTCGCCAGTAAATCAAGAGTAAATCGATACTTTGGTTTTGCAACTGTTGTAAAACTTCAGCCCAAGATCGGCTTGTCAACCCTCGAAATCCAGCGGTTTGAATATACTGAACGAGCGCTTGCTGCCAGTCACTTTTGAGGTCTATGTTTCCAGATCCCACAGGCACAGAAACCTGCAAATCTGGCAGAGTCGAGACATCCACCACTAAAATACTCGGCTTCCAGTTGCGGCCATCGGCAATTTGAATCACCTGCAATAAGGTAGACAGTGCCGGCCAAGAGGAATCAGAGTGTGGGGAAGCGTCATCTGTACTCCCTAACCAGGGATAAATTTGTAGAGGCCGGCATCCCGGTGCTAAGGTCACTTGATTGGCGGCTTGAGTGGTTTTGCGATCAAGGGTGACGAGGGGCAAAGAGGCCAATTTACTGTGACGGATTAGTTGTTGTAGGTACTCCAGCGGATCGGCGAGTCCGGCGGTGGTATCGAGCAAGACAACATCAGGGTGCCAAACACGGGCTAGCAATTCTGCTTGTTCGAGATCATCGGCTTCTAGCACACGGTAATGATGCCGGTGCAATAAACTGTTGAGGTCTGCCATCATCTGCGGAATTTCATCACTCACCTTGGATGGATCGGGGTTAAGGGCGAGTGAAACCGAATTGGCACACAGACGCAGAACTGTTAGCTTGGCGGCGGGATTTTCCTTGGGCTGGGTTAGCTCAGTTAACTTGTGTCGCAATGCTTCAGGTTGCACCGGCAGCGTCAAAAAGCCATCCGCACTGTTTTGGTTGGCGAGTTCTTTTTCTGCTTGCGTTGCGGTGATGATCACGGGGATATGGCAAGTCCCCGAATCGGACTTGAGCAAAGTCAGCACATCCCACCCCGACAGTAGCGGCAGCACGGGATTGAGGAAAATCACCTCTGGACTAAACCGGCGGGCTTTTTCCAGTGCTTCTGTGCCGGCACGGGCTACCACCACGCGATAGCCTAAACTGCTGAGCTGTTCTGTCAACTCTTCGATAAACCGGGGAACGGTTTCCACGATCAGCACCAGACGATGTCGGTTGGCTGCCGGTTCTTCTAGCGGAGCCGCCGGTTGCGGTGGACACGGTGGCAGCAGCAAGGTAAATTGACTGCCTTCGGCTTCTTTAGAAACAAAGGTGACATCTCCACCATGCTGGCGGGCAAGACGCTGGGTTAATACCAGTCCCAACCCCGCACCCTCAAACCGGCGCGTTAGGGGATTTTCCAATTGCTGGAATTTTTGAAAGATTAGATGCTGTTTGTCGTTGGCTATACCAATGCCGGTATCCCAAACGGTAAAAGCAATCCAGCCTTCCCAGCGGCTAACTTTTAAGCCGGTTGCCCCGGTTGAATCTGTGAATTTGAAGGCGTTTGATAGCAGGTGGACGAGCATCTGTCGCAGGCGCAACTCATCGGCAACCAGTGTTTCCAGTCCCGGTTCGATTTCGATGGAAAACTGCGTTTCTAAAACGGGTTCGTCGTCCCTATCTCGCTCGCTCTCTGTATCCTGACGTTCTGAGGCCGATTGTTGCCAAGCTTGTTTGAAGGCGCGATCACAGACGCTGGTGATGTTCACCGGCTCTAAAATCAGTTCCATTTGACCTGTTTCGATGCGGGTGAGATCCAAAATGTCATTCACCACGGTCATCAAATGCCGCCCGCTTTGATAGATCAGTCGTGCATAACGGGCTTGGCGGTCGTTCAGTTCTCCAACTGAGCGGTCTTTGAGTAAGCTAGATAATCCTAAAACAGCCGTGAGCGGTGTTTTAAGTTCGTGACTAATACAGGCTAAAAATTCATCTTTTAACCGATTTAGCTGCACTAAATCTGCATTTTTCCCTGCCAGTTCTTTGGCGACTTGCTGGTGTTCTGTAACATCTTCTGCGAGTACCAACCACAGTCTTTCTTCTGATGGCGGAGTGAAGCTTGAAGCGTGGGTATTTGATGCTTCGCCTTCATTTTTAATCGGTTCTTTCGAGCCGGCAAAGAATGAGAAAGGCTCCTCACCGGATGCCGTACCACTGCCCATTGAATGCACTTCGCCGGCAGATGATCGCTTCGCCGAGGGCCAGTGGGCAGTATACATTTGGCCCAGCCGTTCTTCTGGGCCGGCACTTTCTGAAGGTTCGGGTTTGGGGACAGCAACGCCCAGTGGCATTTTCACAAACTGCCAAACTTTCTCTTGCCCAATTGGCAGGGAGCAAACGCCTAAGCTAGCTGCCAATTCTAAATCGAGCTGGCTCCAGTTGGTTACCGCGTTTTCACTCCCTATTTCATTTGTGTTTTCTTGACGCTGCCAGAGGGTATGTTTGAAGGTTTCAACGCTGGCAGTTTCTGGTTCGTTACTTTCACTTTTTCCTGGGGATTTTTGTCTGGGTTTCCCTTTGTTTCCTTCCCAGTGAGCGGTAGTTTCCCAACCAGGAAACTCTGAAAATTGCCGGCTCCAGGCTAAATTGCAAGTGACGATTTCACCTGTATTGCTTTGCACGCATAGGGGTAATGGCAGGCGTTCTAGAAGTTGGATCAGGGAATTGAGGGTTTTGAAGTGGGACGTTTCAATGGTGAATGCCGGCTTATATTCTGCACTGTTTTCACTGCCAATGCCGGTTTCTAAATTGGGGGTTAAATGCTCTACCAAAAATTTTAATAACCGCCCGCGATCCAGGAGTCCTAAAAACTTGCCGGCGGCATCAACCAAAGCTAAATCGGGATTTGACTGCGCCTGCAGGTGTGGCCACAATTGATTTAGGCTCAGACTCGCGCTCAGTGCAGTTAAGGGCTGGATCAGAGGTGGCCCTGTAGCCCACAGGGGTTGTTGCGGGTCTAAATCGCCAGAAAATGGGGTTCTCAGGTCTTTCCCTGCCTGAGATTCTTGTTGGGGGGATAACTGGCCGGTTATCAGATAGGGCAGGCAGTTCCGTAAGGATATGATGCCCAAGGGACATTGATGCTCACTGACGATCACGATTTGATCGCACTGCCCTTGACGGAATATCTCTAGCACTGTTGCCAGCCGGGATGTCTGAGTTACAGTGGGCACAGAGGCTATAACTGTTTGCAGATAGGAAGTAGGGATTGACATCACAAAAGTTGCATTTACAAATAAGTTACAGCCCCTACATATCGTGCGGTGGCAAGGGTTCGGCGCAGTCAAGCCGGTGGCCACACTTCGAGCCTTGGCTCAAAGCTCTCAATTGTGAGGGACAAAGGGCTTAGAAACTTGCAAGGGGGACAGCTCAATTATTACTTGTTGGCGAGGAGATCGAACGCTTTGCCCTTACAATTGGTTACAATCAAGAGTTGAATATTGAAGCAAATATTAAGCTTCTGGTTTAGGCGGCTGTTGTTATCACAAATGCTGCAAGACAAACAGCAACTCTGTTCATTTATCGGCTACGTCTTTGCGCCCTCAACTCTCTATTTGTATCTTCCTGCATTCCAACCAGATCGCCGAGTCTCTGACACGACTTTTGGTTAATGAGCGCTATTCTGTCAGTTCCTTCACCTCTGAAGCAGAATTTTTGCAGTTTGTCGAGAGCAAAAAACAACAAATTGATTGTTTGATTTTAGAAGACGATCCGGCTTGGGAGCCGGTGACCAGTCATCTGCGCCAGGAAGTTATCTTGTTGCCGGCGGTGATTGTGAATTTGAGTGAGACAGAGATCAACAACGACGAAATGCCGACGAGTCCCACCCTAAGTGCGGTTGAGGTTGCAATGTTTCAAAGGTCGGCGGTGGTGGAGGAGGCGGTTTTGAGCTGTTTTTATCACAGTGCGGAGGTTAGGGTATCCACAGCCCAATTTAACCACATTACAGATTTTATTCACCAAGCACTGACTGAATTTCTCAGTCTTTCTCCCTACGGAGACTTGACAAGACCGGCATCTGTGAGCAATTTTGCGGCCAATTCCCTTACCCAGCATTTACTTCTGCAACAGCAGCGCCGGCTGTCCGAGAAGTTGAGAGAACGATTAGGATACTTAGGTGTGTATTATAAAAGGAATCCCCAAGGATTTTTACGGCATCTGCCCCCAGCAGAAAGACGCGAATTTTTAGAAAATCTAAAAGTAGATTACCGGGAGATCGTTTTAAGTTATTTTTCTGATGATAATAATTTAAATCAAAAAATTGATAATTTTGTAAACATCGCCTTTTTTGCCGATCTGCCGGTAACAAATATAGTTGAGATCCACATGGAATTAATGGATGATTTTGCCAAACAGCTAAAATTAGAAGGTCGGAATGAAGAAATCCTGCTTGACTACCGCTTAACCTTGATTGATACCATCGCTCATCTGTGCGAGATGTATCGCCGATCTCTCCCCCAAGAGTCTTGAGAACGTGTGAGGGGAGAAGTGCAGCGTTCTGTGAAACGTTGTGAGTTGAAAGAAATCGCTTGCCCTTTACTCGATGTCCTAATCACCCTTCAGCCATGTACGCAGATGGCACAGCCACGCCTCTACTTCACCCTTCACCCTTTTTGCACTTATGCCTTCTCTAAAAAAAACTTATATTCTTAAGCTCTACGTGGCAGGAAATACTCCCAACTCTGTCCGGGCTTTAAAAACTCTCAAAAATATCCTAGAAGAGGAGTTTCAGGGTGTATACGCCCTGAAAGTGATCGACGTTCTTAAAAATCCGCAACTGGCTGAAGAAGATAAAATTTTGGCAACTCCAACCTTGTCAAAAATCTTGCCGCCGCCGGTTCGTAAAATTATTGGCGATCTGTCGGATCGGGAGAAAGTTTTAATTGGGTTAGACCTTCTTTATGAAGAACTGTATGAAGAAGAACAAAACCTAAGTTAAATTAAAGGGTTCAAAGCACGCTTTTCCCAAGCGTGCGGGTTTTGTGGTAAAAAAAATTAGGGAAAATATTCAATTCGTAAATTTACATTCAGTTTTGAACAACTAAAGCTATGAATAAACTTCAGCAAATCGGGCAACCCAATCAATTGCCAGCCAGGGGAGTCCAGAAAATTCGTACGATGATAGAAGGCTTTGATGACATCAGTCATGGGGGTCTGCCGGTGGGGAGAACCACCTTAGTCAGCGGCACTTCTGGAACCGGCAAGACGATGCTTGCTGTTCAATTTCTTTATAACGGGATCACAATATTTGAGGAAGCCGGCGTCTTTGTAACCTTTGAAGAATCTCCTGCGGATATTATTAAAAATGCTTCAAGTTTTGGTTGGGATTTACAGGGTTTAATCGATGAAGGGAAATTATTTATTCTGGATGCCTCTCCCGATCCAGAAGGGCAAGAGGTGGTGGGAAGTTTTGACCTTTCTGCCTTGATTGAACGGATTCAGTATGCCATTCGTAAATATAAGGCAAAACGAGTTTCTATCGACTCCGTAACAGCGGTATTTCAACAGTATGATGCAGCCTCTGTAGTGCGGCGAGAAATCTTTCGCTTAGTTGCCCGCCTCAAACAAGTTGGCGTCACAACGATTATGACAACAGAACGGGTGGAAGAATATGGGCCGGTTGCCCGATTTGGCGTGGAAGAATTTGTTTCAGATAATGTCGTGATTGTCCGAAACGTATTAGAAGGAGAACGCCGGCGTCGCACGATGGAAATTTTGAAGCTGCGCGGGACAACCCACATGAAAGGGGAATATCCTTTCACAATGACGGATGAAGGCATCAATATTTTCCCACTCGGCGCGATGCGGTTGACTCAGCGATCTTCCAACATTCGGGTGTCTTCTGGAGTCACGACTCTGGACGAAATGTGCGGCGGTGGTTTCTTTAAAGATTCGATTATTTTGGCAACTGGGGCAACCGGCACCGGCAAGACATTATTGGTGAGCAAATTTGTCGAAAATGCGTGTAAAAATGGCGAACGGGCTTTGCTATTTGCCTACGAAGAATCCCGCGCCCAGTTATTGCGAAATGCTTACTCCTGGGGCATTGATTTTGAAGAATGGGAACAGAAAGGATTGCTAAAAATTCGCTGTGCCTACCCGGAATCTGCTGGCTTAGAAGATCACTTGCAAATTATTAAATCAGAATTGACTGATTTTAAACCGGCTCGTCTTGCGATTGATTCACTCTCGGCTTTAGAACGCGGAATCAGCAACAATGCCTTTCGTCAGTTTGTAATTGGTGTCACCGGCTATGCCAAGCAAGAAGAAATCACCGGCTTCTTCACCAACACCACTGATCAATTTATGGGTTCCCATTCGATTACGGACTCCCATATTTCCACCATTACCGATACGATTATCATGTTGCAATATGTGGAAATTCGCGGAGACATGGCGCGTGCGATTAATGTCTTCAAAATGCGGGGTTCCTGGCATGATAAAGGCATTCGTGAGTACACAATCAGTCAAAATGGCCCAGACATTAAAGATTCTTTCCGCAATTACGAACGAATTATTAGTGGATCTCCCAGCCGAATTTCAATTGATGAAAAGAGCGAACTGTCCCGAATTGTCAAAGGCGTTCAAAGCAAGAAAAACGAGGATTTAGACAGCTAATATTCAGTCTTGAGTGCTAATCGCCATTCGCTTTTTGTCCTTTGTCATTTATCGGCAAGCTTTTGACAAAGGACAAGTGCCGGCGCAATGACTGCAAGCGATTATTAAGTCCCAAGTTCTGAGTTTTTAGCTCGAAGCTTGCGAACCAGGAGTTCGATAGATCATGAGAAGATGTCGGCAGCAATCTGTTGCCGACCAAATCATGAGTTAGTGAAAATTTAACGAACACGGAGGGATTTGAACCCCCGACCCTTAGAACCGGAATCTAATGCTCTATCCACTGAGCTACGTGTCCTAACATTTAAGTAGTATAGCACTTATTGAGCCGGCTGACCAGTGACCTGATCGGAAACAGGGGAAAAAGACAGCCGGCAGCCGTTAGTTAAGAACCAATCGCCAAAGTTAGCTGAGATTCCCGCCAGCCGGTTAAATCAGCCAAAGCGCGATCTCGATACTTGCCATAGCGTTCTTGCTTGCTGCGAATTTTCTCCGGCAACTGTGGCAAAATCCCAAAATTCGGCGGCATCGGTTGAAAATGCTTTGGTTCAGCCGAACTAATAAACTCAAACAGCGAACCCATCATCGTTGTCACCGGCAGCGTCACAGTTTCCAACCCCAGCGCCAGCCGCGCCGCATTGGTTCCCGCCAGCCACCCCCCCGCCGCTGCTGCGGTGTAACCTTCTGTGCCGGTTATTTGCCCGGCTGCCAATAAAGTTGGACGCTGCTTAAATTGCAGGGTTGGATAAAGCAATTGCGGCGCATTGATAAAGGTGTTGCGGTGCATCACACCCATTCTGACAAATTCCGCCTCTTCCAGCCCCGGAATCATCCGAAATATGCGCGTTTGTTCACCCCAGCGCAAATTCGTTTGGAATCCCACCATATTCCACAATTGGCCGGCTTTGTCTTCTTGGCGCAACTGCACAACCGCATAGCAGTTTTGAATTTTAAACTTTCGCGCTTCCACGGGATCATCTCCCAACTCGGCTTTTTTGCGGGGATCGAATAACCCCACCGGCTTTAAAGGGCCATAGCGCATCGTATCTTCGCCTCGTTTGGCCATTTCTTCAATCGGCAAACACGCTTCAAAGAATTTGGCGGTTTCCCGTTCAAAATCCTTTAATTCTGCTTGTTCTGCCGCGCAGATTTCTCGCCAAAAGTTAAGATACTGCTCTTTCGTCATGGGGCAGTTGATATAGTCCGCGTCTCCTTTGTCGTAGCGAGAAGCGCGAAAAGCGATATCCAAATTAATCGATTCTCCCACAACAATTGGGCTGGCGGCATCGAAAAAACTCATATATTCCATGCCGGTGAACCGCTGCAAATCTTCCGCCAAATTGTGGGTGGTAAGCGGGCCGGTTGTTAACACCACAATGCCTTCTGGGGGAATTTGGTGAACTTCGTCGCGGCGCAATTCAATTAAGGGATGAGAGGCGAGGGTTTGTGTTAAATCTTTACTAAATACCGCTCGATCTACTGCCAAAGCGCCGCCTGCCGGCACATTATGTTCGTCTGCTTTACCGATAATAATTGAACCCAACTGCCGCAATTCTTCGTGGAGTAAACCGGCAGCGCGATCCGTTGCTTTTGCGCCAAATGAGTTACTACAAACTAATTCTGCTAATTCGCCAGTGTGATGCGCCGGGCTGAGGTGATTGGGGCGCATTTCGTGTAAAATTACTGGCACTCCTGCTTGTGCGATTTGCCAAGCTGCTTCGGTGCCGGCGAGTCCCCCACCAATTACGTGAATCGGTTGTTTTTCTGTCATTTTTAGCGATGATTCTGATAGCAGCGTTGCCGATAAATTTGAGCGACTTGATCGCCTGGGTTGAGGCGCAGACACGCTTCAAACAGTTGCGCCGCTTTGTTGAACTGTTCTAAGTTGTAGAGCGATAAGGCTTCTGTAAATGATTGTAGCGTATTTAATTTCCCGTTTTTGAGTGCCGGTGGATCAGTCTCAAAGATTTCGTAGACTGTGACGGCTTGAGATTTGCCTTTAACTTTTACGGTGTCAATCGTGCGAATTGCGTAGTCTGCCGGTTTTGTCAATCGCTCATAAGTTTGCTGGGTTATTAATAAGGGCAAGCCATAATTTTTTGTTAAACCTTCTACGCGAGAGGCTAAATTTACCGCATCACTAATGACGGTGCCATCCATGCGATTTTGTCCGCCAACGGTTCCTAACATTAACGTGCCGGTGTTGATGCCGATGCCAATTTGAATAGGATGATAGCCAGAATTGGTGCGATGTTGATTGTATTCCGCCAGCCGGTGGAGCATCGAAATGCCGGCTTTCACCGCATTATCTGCCTCCCCACTAAATAACGCCATAATCGCATCACCGATATATTTATCGATAAAACCATGATTTTCAAGAATAGCCGGTTCCATTCGAGATAGATAAGAGTTAATAAACTTGAAATTATCTGCCGGATTCAGGCTTTCTGATAAAGTTGTAAAGTCGCGGATATCGGAGAAGAGAATCGACATTTCTAGCTGTACTGCATCACCTAATTTAATCTCCGTAAGGCTTTCATAGCCAAGAAAAGATAAAAATTGATTGGGCACAAAGCGACTCGCTGCTTCTGCTAATTCCAATTCATTCTCTAAAGCTTTTTCTAAGTCGTGATTGACTTCAGACAGCTCAGAATAAAGTTTGGCATTTTGAATTGAAATTGCAGCCGAAGAAGATAACAACTTTAAAACTTCCACTCGCTCAGGCGTAAAAGTTCCTGTTGTTAAGTTATTTTCTAAATAAACAATACTAACGATTTTTCCTTGGTTAATTAGTGGAACGCACAGAATTGATTTAGGTTTGTATTCCTTGATATAAGGATCGTTACTAAACTTTTCCTCACAACTTGCGTCATTTAATACAATAGTTTCTTTCGTTCTCGAAACATAATTAATAATTGTTGCAGCCAAGTTTTGCGAAGTTTCAATCGGAATTGATTGCAACACGGTTATCTGTTCACAATTTACTGTTTCTCTCCCATTATTGTGCGACGCTTCGCTAACCGCTTCAATCAGCAACCTTCCCTGGCTTTCTAGAATTAGATAGCCTTTTTGTGCCCCCGCATTTTCAATCAGAATTTTCATCAAACTAGACAGTAACTTGTCCAGCACAATTTCACCAGAAATTGCTTGAGAAGCTTTCATTACTGAAGCAATATCAAGGGAGGAACTTGAACCGCTGCTAGTTAGAGAGGTAGAAATTTTAGTGTCTTGAATTCCACCTTTAGCTGTCACCAATAACTGCCGATATCGTGTCTCTAAATCCTTAACCTTAGCAGTAGCACCCCATAGCTGATAACAGTAACGCGCTTCCTGCATATAGGCTTTGGCATTCAAATCCTTCCCTTGAGATAGATAATATTTGGCTACAAGCTCATAAGCAAATGCCGCTTCATGGATATATTCATGTTCTTTTGCTAGGTAAATGGCGCGATCATAATAGTCTAGAGCTAATGAATTTTTTCCCAGAACTCGACACAGCTCTGCTTCTACCAGATAAAAGTTGTTCAAGTAATTCATTGGAGCTAATTTTGCCCATGTTTTTATTTTATTTTGATTGGATTTTACTTTTTCAAGGAATTGCTTTTGCTCAGTTTTGGCAACAGTGGGATAGACAGCAAGCCGGGTTAAAGAGTCATAAAAATAAAAATAACCGATGCAGAGTGTTGCTGTAGCACTATCTAAATACTGCTCAGTAAAAGTTGCATTTGATAAAGCTTCAGGATACTGTTCGAATAGGTAGCAAAGAATTAGCTTATTTAAGTAAAGTGCAAAAAGTGAGGTGCGATCCTTTGCTTCAATGAGTAGGGGGATCACACTTTCCTCGTTGCACGCATCACCTGTTAAATTACAGGGATTTTCTACTTGACTTAATAAGTTAAGAACGGCTTGATGATAAGATTTCAGCAAAGAAAGCGCTTGTTGCTGTTTCAATTGCTTCATGGCTTGGCTGTATGCTGCTATCTGAAGTTCTAGAGCCGGCAAGTCTTTGCCAATCATATACGAGTAACAGCAATAAACAAAAGCTGCATAAGTAGCATACTCAAAATCTCCGGTTTCTAGCCCACTTTTGTAAGCCTCTACTAAAGGTAATAGCTGTGCTGCAACTGGTGCTTTCCAATGGCTGATGAAACTACTCACAATATGGAGAGTTTTGGACTTAAACTCTCTAAGGCTAAATTTATCTAATAACCTTAAAGATAATTGACCAAATTCATAACCCGACTCAATATCTTGCACCACTCCACAAAGAATTAATCCATAACTACTATAGGCATCGAGACACTTAGGACTGTTGCCGTGTTTGATAGAGAGAATTACCTGTTGAAACACAATCAACGGGAGAAGTTTAGGTGCGGCAAAATAGGCAGGAGAAAATATCCTTGACAAAATACGCATCGCTGCTAGTTTGTAAGGATCGGTCATTTCAGGTAGATCAACTAAATCTAAAATCCGTTTTCCTACCATAGCTAGCTTGATTTCCATTAATCCCATTAAAATATTTAAGGTATTCGGGTTTTTGGGCAGTTTCACGCCTACTTGCCTTAAAAATTTCAATCCGATATCAATTGCTTCTTCTAGCTGGCTTTTTGCCGTAAATGCGGTTATTTTTACCTCAACAACTTTGACTTGATCCAGAACAGTTTTGGCTTTTTGCACCACAACTTCAACGATTTTGTCCATTTGTTCAAAATCGCCATTAAGATAAGCTGTTTCTGCGGCTTCTACAGATAATTCTAGAACCAACTGATATTGCCTCCGCCAGCCTTCTTTTCCCAACAGTTCTATCCCTGTTTGTAGATAACTAAAAGCTGCTTCATAGGCAGTAGATGCTTTAGCTTTTTTGCCGGCTATGAGATTTAACTGAGCTAATTCGTCTTTTTCTTTTCGTTCAGTGATTAGTTCAATCCCAAAATTGAGTTGGTTGACAATGTCAAAGATTTTTTCTTCTCGCTTATCTAGAAACGTATTTTGCAATAGCAGTCGCCCGATTTGCCGATGGATAATTAATTTCTCAGCTTCGGGAATCAAAGAATAGGCGGCTTGCTGAATTCTATCATGAACAAATTTATATTTTAGAGATTGCAAATTAAGAGAAAGGACATCCTCGGAGAAGCCAAAGTCACTGGGAGTTCCCAGGATCACAACTAAATTTTCCGCCACGGCTGCATCCAAGTTGCTGACAACTTCTTGCAAAGCTTTTTCGCTACAAATTGTTAAGGTTTTTGACTCAAATTGATTTCCAATACAGGCAGCGAGCTTTAACATCTCTTGAGTATTATTGGGCAGTCTTTGAATTTTGCTTGCCATCAACTCGACGACGTTATCAGTAAAGTCTCTAGCTAGAATTTCTGCTAAATTCCACTGCCAAGACCCCCGATCCATTAATTTATTTAAAGATTCAAAGCTAGATTTTGGTTGTTCAAAAGTTAGTAAATTATCAGTATAAAGAGATTTTAAAAACTCACTCAAGAAAAAGGGATTGCCATCCGTTTTGAAAAGCAGTAACTCGGCGAGTGGCTTGGCGATTTCTGCTTTACAATTAAGGGTATCTGAAATTAGTTGAGTAACAGTAGGTAACTCCAAGGGTGACAGAAAAATTCGATTAATAACTACACCCTTTTTAGCGATCTCATCTAAAGTCAGCGTTAACGGATGAGCTGAAGAAACTTCATTATCTCGATACGCACCGATTAAAAACAACCCGGTTGAGGCAGCACTCATTAACAGTTGCATCAACTTCAAAGAAGCTCCATCAGCCCATTGCAAATCGTCTAAAAATATGGCTAAGGGATGGGAAGGTTGAGTAAAGACTTTGATGAAGTTCTGAAAGACTAAATTAAAGCGATTTAGGGATTCTGTTGGGCCTAATTCTGGGACGGTGGGTTGCTTGCCGGTGATTAATTCCACTTCAGGAATTACTTCCACAATCACTTGAGTATTGATCCCCAAGGCATCTAAAAGTTTCTCCCGCCATTCCTGAAGCGACTGCGTATTTTCAGTTAACAATTGTTTGACTAATTCGCGAAAGGCGCTGACAATCGCACTATAGGGAATATTGCGCTGATACTGGTCAAATTTTCCTGAGATGAAATAGCCGCGCTTCTGGGTAATGGGTTTATAAAGTTCCTGTACTAACGCGGATTTGCCTATGCCAGAATAACCGGCTACTAACATCATTTCAGTTTGCCCCAAACAAACTTGCTCAAAAGCGGTTAGTAAAGTCTCAACTTCTCGTTCTCTGCCATAGAGTTTTTGTGAAATTTGAAATTTCTCGGAAATATCTTGACCGGCAACCCAAAAATCTGATATCTTTCCGTTACATTGCAATTGATTCAAGCATTCTTTTAAATCGGCTAAAATTCCATAAACGCTCTGATATCGCTCCTCAGCAGTTTTTGCCATCAACTTCATGACAATTGCTGAAACAACATTGGGAATTTCTGGATTGAGTTGTGATGGCGACACCGGCACTCTGGCAATATGACAGTGAACTAATTCCAGCGCATCATCCGTTTCAAAAGGCAATTGATTTGTCAGAAGTTCATAAAACGTAACGCCAAGCGAGTAAAAATCTGTACGATAATCTAAAACCCGATTCATTCTGCCGGTTTGTTCCGGCGACATATAGGCAAGTGTGCCTTCTAAAACGTTAGGATTTTTTAAAGCCGGTGTTTCCCGCGTTAACTTGGTGGAGATCCCAAAGTCAATAATTTTTAATTGATGGGTTTCTTTGTTGAAAACAAGATTAGAGGGATTGATATCTTTGTGGATAACATTTGCTGCATGAATCTGCCCTAATGCGTCTGTTGTAGCGATGGCAATTTGTAGAAATTCTTCTAAAGTAAATCGGGACTGCTGCATCCAATATTTCAAAGATTTGCCGCCAAAATCTTCGAGAAACATCACAAGGGTATTTTGATATTTCTGTAAATCATAAACTTGAACAACCCCCGCCAGATTCAAACACTTCGTGATCTGATATTCTGTGCGATAGCGAGTGAGTTCAGCCGGCGTCGGGTAATCTTGTTTGAGAACTTTGAGAATAACGGGTTGATGATCTGACTCCCGAATCCCTCCATATACTAGGGAGTTGGCACTTTCATAAATTTGAGCTTTAACAGAAATGCCGGCAACGGTGATCATATTAATAGTTTTTTGCTGTAAAGAATCATTAATCTATCTTTAGATAGATGCCCTTATCATAAAACTTTAACTCATAAGATAACTTGTCTGCAATCGGTTACCCAAGTAGCTTCAGCAATACCCAAGCATCTGAGGGTAACTTTTGATCAGTTACGGTTTTGGGAGCCAACAACACAATCGTTTATGACTCCTCAAACCCATTGAAATTATTCGGTTAATCGTGACAGAGTTGAAGCTAGAAACTTGAGTGTTTAATTAAAGAGAATTCGAGGTGCCGGCAAAAGAATTAACACCAACAAAGCCAATGCGATTAATCCTAAAAAATCGCGTCGGTTGTCAAGTTCACTCACATCATTAAGCGCCGGCTCATCACGAATCGGCATCACTAATAACAGCAGCGCCCACAGCAACAATTCAGGCCGGATAAAAGACAAAATTAACATCAAGAACCGGGCGATTTGACCTACGATCAAACTCGTGCGCTGTCCGAACATGGCATGAACGATGTGGCCGCCATCAAGTGCGCCAACCGGCATCAAATTGAACGCAGTGACGATCATCCCGACATAGCCGGCAACCGCAACCGGATGCAGGGCAATCGCCTTACCGACACCCAGCGCACTGCCCAACGCCAGCTTACTCAACAGACTCAGCAACAGAAAAAAGTTGGGGTTGAGCGCATCAAACGTTAACATTCCAGCGCTGGGAAGCGAGGGAACCACTTGAGAGTGAGCTAACCCCCAAACCAGCAGCGGCACCGTTACGATAAAGCCTGCTAAAGGGCCGGCAATACTGATATCAAACAACGCTTTGCGATTTGGCACCGGGGATCGCATTTGTATAAACGCGCCAAACGTGCCCAAGAAAAAAGGCAAAGGAATAAAATAGGGCAGCGTGGTGCGAATTTGATAAAACCGAGCTGTCAAGTAATGGGCCAACTCGTGAACGCCCAAAATCGTCATCAGCGCCAAAGCGTATGGCAGTCCCTTAAGCAGTAAAGCTGGATTCGCCGGCAGCTTCTCAGCCATCCCAACCAGTTGAACCCCAAATCGCGTCGTCGTGAATAGCGCGATCACCAGCAGCGCTAACGCAAAAGCCGGTCGCGTGATCAACTCAGGTTTCTGCCCTTCAGCCGCCTCTCGGTAGGGGTTGGGCACCAGTGCAAAGAAAGGTTTGCGATTAAGCGTTTCGCGAAACACCAGTAAAAACCGATCGCCAAATAAGGCGGTTATTTTTTCCTCAACAGTCTGGTAAGCCTCCTGTGGATTTGTCCGTAGCCGGCCCCAGCAGATCACAGCTTGAGGTCGGTATTCAATGTTTTGCAAATAATAAGTAGACCAAGGAAAACAATCGCGTAGCTGCGTTTCTTCAGCTTGAGTAATCGGACGCACCAACGGGCGATCCTTGGTAGAATCGGCTGTCTGAGGCGATTCCTCAGCTAAATCCGTATCAACCGGCGGCTTTGGTGGCATTGCCTGGCGCCGGCCCAAATGAATCAGCCACCAGTAAATCGGCGGACAAATCAAAAATGGGCCAATTGCCACTGCCAGAGGCATGGGTTGGTTTTTGCCATAAATTAACACCCACGCGCACCAAATCAAAGCCGGTGCCATCATCACCAGCCACAAAATCCACACCGGCGTGCGGGTTACAGGAGCGACAGAGCGCTGCAAAATGAAATATGTAAACAGTCCTAGAAACAGGAGCAACCAGAGAACCATGCTATGCCCAAGCAACCACAGGCTGCCCTCGATACCGTTTATGCGTTTTCACCCAACCGAGATACCTTGGGAGCAACAGCCTATCTCATTGTAGAAAACCGTGCCAATATCCTCATCGACTGTCCGGCAATTGATGAGCTTAACTTAGAATTTTTGCAACAGCAAGGCGGCGTGCGGTGGTTATTCCTGACGCATCGGGGCGCTATTGGCAAGGCAGAGAAAATTCAGCAAGAAACCGGCTGCGAAATCGTCATTCAAGAGCAAGAAGCCTATCTTTTGCCGGAATTAGCCGTAAAAAACTTTTCTGACGAGTTTGTTTTTAGCCCTAGCTGCCAAGCCATTTGGACACCCGGACACTCTCCCGGTTCGTCTTGCTTGTATTATGCCGGCAGTGGCGGAGTGCTATTCACCGGGCGTCATTTGCTGCCCAATCAACAAGGTGAGCCGGTGCCTTTGCGAACCTCAAAAACCTTTCACTGGCCACGACAAATCCGCAGCGTTCAGTCACTCATCGACCGTTTCACGCCGGCAACCCTCAGTTATATCTGCCCCGGTGCCAACACCGGCTACCTACGCGGCCAACGATTCATTGATCGCGCATACCAGCGATTAGCCCAGATTGACTTAGAAGGTTGCCGGCAGTCTCAAGCCTTGGTGTAGTGATGAGTCCTGAGTAACCTGAGTTCGGGTTAAGCAGAAGGGAGAAAAAAGGCATTGATATTGAGAGAAGGCTTCTTAGGATGAAGGCAATAGAGCGCACTTTCGCCTGGCTGGGTCGCAACCGGCGTCTGAGCAAAGATTGTGAGGCGGTGCCGCCTAGCCCAGAAGCCTTCGTATATGTGTCCACGATCCGCCTCATGCTCAAGCGCCTCACCAAGCCAAAGCTGGCGAAACGCCAATTTCACGCCCTATGAAACACGCCCTTATAGGGTTCACCGTAGAAAACCCAGAAAAAAGTGAATTATAGGTATCGAACTATTATGTAGTGCGCTATATAATAGTTGTTGACTGGATTTAAAAATGGATAACAACTCGAACATCAACCAACGGCGACAGGTGGGGAGGCAGCTTTCGTTTGCCCTCTATAGTGCGTCGAACCGCGTCATTCGGCTTCATCGGCCCTTTCTTGAGCCTTTGGGCCTGACCTATCCTCAGTTTCTGGTCATGCTGGCTCTCTACGAGGGGACCCCGCGCACTGTTGGGGAAGTAGGGCAAGAACTCGGTATGGATAACGGAACCTTGACGCCCCTCTTAAAGCGCCTTGAGAGCGCGGGGTTGGTGACGCGCACCCGTGACCAGCAGGACGAACGTCGCGTTCTTATCGAGCTGACAGAAGCGGGCGAGGCACTCCGCGAGGCAGCGTGCTCGATCCCTGAAAAGATCGAGACGGCCTGCCGTCTCTCCGATGAAGACCTTGCCGAGCTTCGCGACACCTTGAACGCGCTGGCAATACCCCGTTCAGCCAAGGCTCTCGACCACGAACCACCTTCCAACTGACACCATCTTTTGAGGTTTCACGATGTCAAACGCAACACACCTTTCAAACGGTCTCATTGAATTAGAAAATGAACCATCACAAACGCTCTCTTTTGAAGAGACAGTTCGAGCGCGCCGCTCATTCCGCTCATTTTTACCAACACCCGTCCCTAACGCTCAAATTTTGCAAGTCTTGGAAGATGCACAATATTCTCCATCGAATTGCAACACGCAGCCGTGGAACACACACATCGTTTCGGGCGAAAAGATCAAAGAATTGGGGCGCTTGCTGACCGAGCAAAACGAAGCGGAGAATTTCACGCCGGATTTTAGCTTCGATATGGAGTGCTTTTATGGCGCCTATAGTGAACGCCGAATTGAACACGGCAAAACCTTTTATGAGGCGATGGGTGTGGCGCGGGGCGACAAGATCGCGCGTCATAAAGCCGCTGCAAAAAATTACACCTTCTACGGTGCACCTCATGTCGCTCTGCTCTTCATGCCTTCCTTTGGAGATAATGTGCGCGTTGGCGGTGACATTGGAATGTATGGCCAGACGTTTTTGTTGTCTCTGACGGCGCGCGGTTTAGGAGGTATTCCGCAGACCGCCATTGGCTTTTTTGCACAGACCATCCGCGAATATTTGGGTATCTCCGATGAACTCAAGCTGATGTTTGCCATTGCGTTTGGCTATCCAGACTTCACAGCACCAGTCAACAGTGTTCGGATGGGGCGCGTTCCCGTCTCCGAGAGCGTGACCTTTCACCATTAAAAAATGTTCGGATGGGGATGATTGGTCATTTAACAGATGTAACCCACAGACCAGAAGTAAAAGCCGCGCGCCCCTACTTCGAGAATCACTCGGGGTAAGACCGGCCCCAATGATGTACAGCAGTGGAATGAGACTCTTACCCAGTACAAGGAAATCGTTTTATGAAGATAGGCATTCTTGGCACTGGCCATATCGGGAAGACTTTGGCACGCAAACTCAGTGCGGCCGGACATGACGTGAAGGTGGCCAACTCTCGCGGCCCTGAGACGATCGAGGCCGATGTGCTGGCTTTGGGCGCACGCGCGGTCTCGACGGCCCAAGCGGTGGAGGACGTTGACGCGGTGATCCTCTCGATCCCTCTTAACCGCATTCCCACAATCGCGCCGCTAATCGCCAACCTACCAGCCGAGACAGTCGTCATTGACACGTCCAATTACTATCCCCACCGCGACGACAAGATCGATGCTATCGAGGCCGGGCAGGTTGAGAGCCTTTGGGTGGCCCAACAGCTAGGCCGGCCGATCGCCAAGGCGTGGAACGCGATCGGGTCTGGCTCCTTCGCCACCAAGGGCAAGCCTGCTGGAAGCCCTGACCGTATCGCCCTCCCTGTGGCTGCTGACCGCGAGAAGGATCGCTCCGTGGCGATGGCGATCGTCGAAGACACCGGGCTTGATGCTTTTGACGCCGGCACGCTCGCCGATTCCTGGCGTCAGCAACCCGGCACACCCTGCTATTGCACCGATCTCACGCGCGAACAGATGGCGGGAGCGCTGGCATCTGCCGACGCATCACGATCGCCAAAGCGCCGGGACTTAGCAGTTGCAGTGATTCAAGAGCGGCTTGGTGACGCCACGACAAATCCGGATGCCGATTTCGGGGTTCGTCTGAGCCGTGCGATTTTTATGTAACGTAAGTTCGGGATAAGAAAGGGACAAGCAAGTAAGCTAAAAGTAATCACACCAAAGCTTTACAGGCTCGTCCCACGATTAGGTTGGCGAAGCCTTGACCCATGCCCAATGCCCAATGCCCAATGCCCTAATCCCGCGCTATCCCCTCTCGACGCGCAGCGTTTTGCACAGCAGCCGCAACGGTTGGGGCAACGCGCTTATCAAAGACTGAGGGAATAATATGCTCTCGATCTAACTCGGCAGGATTGACTAAGGACGCAATCGCCATTGCGGCTTCTAAATACATTGTTGTCGTGAGTGCTTGCGCCCGACAGTCAAGCGCCCCGCGAAAGATGCCTGGAAAGGCTAGGACGTTATTAATTTGGTTGGGGTAGTCACTGCGACCTGTGGCCATCACAGCAACATCCATCGAGACTAATTCTGGCTGAATTTCCGGGATGGGATTGGCCATTGCGAAAACAATCGGGTCTTTGGCCATTGAACGTACCATTTTGGTAGTGACAACTCCCGGCGCGCTGACGCCGATAAACACATCCGAACCTTCCATCGCATCCGCTAGAGTGCCGGCTAGATCAACCGCAAACTCTTGTTTCTGCGAGTTTAAATCTGTCCGATCTTTAGAAAGAATGCCTTGGGAGTCGCACATCATCATGCTTTCAGCGCCGGCTTTATGCAGCAGGCGGGCAATCGCAACCCCAGCAGCACCGGCTCCATTAATCACGATTCGCACGCTATCTAGGGGTTTTTTCACCAACTTCAGGGCGTTGATCAAGGCGGCTAAGGTGACGATGGCGGTTCCGTGTTGGTCATCATGAAACACAGGAATATCCAATTCTTGCCGCAACCGCGCTTCAATTTCAAAACACCGGGGTGCGGCAATATCTTCTAAATTGACGCCACCAAATACAGGGGCAAGATTTTTAACAGTTTCAACAATAGCATCTGTATCTTGGGTGGCTAAACAGATTGGAAAAGCATCCAAGCCGGCAAATTCTTTAAACAGCATTGCTTTGCCTTCCATCACCGGCAAGGCTGCTGCTGGGCCAAGGTTGCCTAATCCCAAGACGGCGCTGCCATCGGTGACAATGGCGACGGTATTTTGTTTAATGGTGAGGTTATAAACTTGTTCTGGGTCTTGTGCAATTGCCATACAGATCCGGCCCACTCCTGGGGTGTAGGCCATTGCCAGATCCGAATGGCTGTTGATCACCATTTTGCTTTCTATGCTGATTTTGCCGCCCCGGTGCAGGTGGAAAGTTCGGTCATAAACGTTGATCAGTTGCACATCTGGCAGCGCTTTGACTGCCTCTACAATGGTTTCGATATGTTCTGTGCAAGTGGCATCGACGGTAATATCGCGAACGGATGTCTGACGCGTTTGATCGACTAAATCAATTTGACCCAGGTTGCCGCCGACAGATGCAATAGCGTGGGTGACGCTAGCCAGCATACCCGCGCGATTGGGTAGCTGCAAACGAATCGTTAAACTAAAACTGGGGGTTGGTGTCAGATCTACCATGACTGCTTGCGTTCTCCTGTGGGGGGTCAAAATCTGGCAAGTAAATTTTTGTGTAGCGACATAACATAGCATATCTCTACGACAATCGTTCATAGCTTATGGGAACAACCCGCTCATAACTGTATTTATCTGCACCAATAAACACTTGTACCCTCATGCCAAGTCTCTATGTGGAAATTGAGATTAATGCACCCAAGCAGCGAGTTTGGCAGGTTTTGATTCAAAAAGACCAGTGGTTGCACTGGAACACGTTTTTGTTTGATTGCGAGCCGGCTCTGCCATTTGAGCAGGGGAAAGAAGTGGTACTTTGTGTGCAGCGCGTGCGGGGTGAGGAAGAGACAGAATTTGAGCCGGTGGTGACTTTAGTTCAGCCGGCAGTTTGTTTAAAATGGGTTTCTGCAATTCCGGGGTTTCGCCACGAATACATTTTTGAACTGCAAGAAATTGGCGTTGGCCGAACTAAATACATACATCGAGAAATTTTTTCCGGTTTTCTCACGCGTGTATTTTTACCTTTTCTTCGTAATGATGAGAAAAAAGGCATGGAACGCATGGCAAAAGAATTGAAGCGATATGTAGAGCAGTCTTAATGCCGATACTTGAGGTAGTAAATATTCTTTTTACTGGTTGTTATTTCTAAATGAATCAAAATTAACATAATTTTAATACCTTTAAGTTAGCCACTTCAAAGAAAATAATTAAAATGATAAATTAAGCGACGTTCAGTTAATTTAAGGGAGGTATTCATGACAGTTTCAAACAGTCAAATCTCAACCGAGATTGATTACCCTTATACAGACAGGCACAAGCACAACGGGAAACAATCCCCCGGTTATTAGAATAGGGGCTAAATGTAGAACAAATGGCAGTAGCATTAAGCTTGCCGGCATTTGAAGTTAAAGAAGTTGCTGAAGAATTGAGATAAGCACAGACAGCTTAAAACCGTACTTCAAAGCTTGCCGGCCATTCAATTGCCTGATATGTTGGCAAAAGCACTAAAAACTAAGCGGGAAAGCGCTATGACACAATCAGGGGGCAAAGTCTATCTAGTAGGTGCAGGACCGGCAGGTGCGTCCTACCTCACCGTGCGAGCGCAACAATTGCTCGCTCAAGCAGAAGTATTAATTTATGACGCACTTGTAGATGAGCAATTGCTGCAATTAGTGCCGGCAAGCGCCACCCTATTTGATGTCGGCAAACGCGGCGGAAAACCCAGCACCCCGCAAGCAGAAATTGACTGGTTACTCGTGGAACAATGCCGGCAAGGAAAACAAGTTGTGCGGCTTAAAAGCGGTGATCCGTTTATTTTTGGCCGCTGCACCTCAGAGATCCAAGCACTAATAGAAACGGACTGTTCCTTTGAAGTCGTCCCCGGACTTTCTTCCGCCCTAGCCGCACCTTTACTAGCAGGAATTCCCCTCACTGATCCAGTTTTAAGCCGCTGTTTTGCTGTCTTAAGTGCCCACGAACCGGCTGAATTAGACTGGCAAACCCTCACAGGTATAGAAACTCTAGTAATTTTAATGGGAGGACGCCAGCTTAGCGAAATTATTTACCAACTTCAGCGGCATGGGAAACCTCAGCAAACCCCCATTGCCATTATCCGCTGGGCCGGCCATCTGCAACAACAAATTTGGGCCGGCACCTTAGCCGATATTCTTGAGCAAACAGCCGGTAAATCTTTAGCGCCGGCAGTTATTGTCATTGGCGAAGTTGTTCGCCTCCGGCAGTTTTTGCAATTACCTGATACGGAAAACCGGCAACAGAAAACTCATTTTAACTCGCAACAGCCGTTAAACAATAAAACCATTTTAGTCACCCGATCTGCCGGCCAGTCAAGCGAAGTGTGTGAAAGCTTGCAACAAGTCGGCGCACACGTTATCGAAATGCCAGCTATCGAAATTGGCCCCCCTTCCAGTTGGGAAGCTTTAGATCACGCCATCTCGAACTTAAAGGAATTTGACTGGTTAATTCTTACCTCCACCAACGGCGTAGATTACTTTTTCGAGCGATTAATTGCTCTAAAAAAAGATATCCGAGATTTAGCCGGGATTAAAATTGCTGTTGTTGGAGAAAAAACAGCAGCCAGTCTGAAACAACGCTATTTGCAGCCTGATTTTATTCCGCCAAACTTTGTTGCCGATGCGCTAGTTGATTATTTCCCGGAAAGCGTCGAAGGCAAAAAAATTCTATTTCCCAGGGTGGAAAGCGGCGGGCGAGAAGTGCTCGTCAAAGCATTCACCGGCAAAGGTGCAAATGTAGTCGAAGTCGCCGCTTATGAGTCACGCTGTCCCGCCGTAATTGCCCCCGATGCTTGGGAAGCGCTGCAACAACATTCAGTGGATGTCATTACCTTTGCTAGCTCAAAAACGGTAAAATATTTTTACCAACTTTTAGAACAAGCCGGTGTAGAAACCCACGGAATTACTTATTTATTGGGAGACGTTTGTATTGCGTCAATCGGGCCGCAAACTTCTAAAACCTGTAGAGAACTTCTAGGGCGCGTTGATATTGAAGCTCAAGAATACACACTAGAAGGACTGTGTCAAGCCATCATAGAAGCGCAAAAAAACTGAACTGATGGAAATGATGCCGGCAGAAAAACCCACAACACTTTTACGCCCAACCCATTAAACCGCTTGTCAAAAGACTAAACCACCAACCCTTAACCTATCTGTGTGCATCTGTGGTTAAAAATTCCAAAATCCCTCTTAAATCTTACCTGAATAGCAGCCGGCTCAAATGTAAAACCTAAGAACCCAAAAGCGTGAATGTGTATTTCCAACCATCACCCCGGTTTCATTTTTTTATTTACGGTTGAGATAAATCGATTCCATCAGGGAAAACTAGAAAAATCACAGAAACAAAATCCCTGCCGGCACACCTCTTTTTTAAAGCCGGTGATTTAGCGCTCTTATGGATGAGTGAGGAAAAGGCCCCCACGCAGTCTCAGAGGACGCTAAAAACGATGCCGGCGGGAATGTCTTTGATAGACAATATCCTAGAACCCGTATTAACTACCCTTACCCGATAAAAGCAACAATCGCTTATCAGATATGCTATGCCGCAACACATGAAAGGGGAATTTTCCCGGTTTAATACATTTTTCTATTGGCTGGCAGGAATGGCTGTCGTTGCCGGCACACTTGCCCTAACGCCGCCGGCAGCAGCGATCAGTCAGCCGACACCCGCTGCAACGCCAACTGTGCCGAACCCAGCGGAAACACCCGCCACTCCCAGCATCAATCCTAACTATGATCGAGGCATTGAACTGCTGAAGCGAGGAAATTATAAGGCAGCAATTAAAGCCTTTACCCAAGCCTTGCGGGCAAATCCGAATGATGCCGGCGCATACTACCAACGGGCAAATAGCTACTACGCCCTCAAAAACTACAAAGCCGCAATTGCTGATTATACTGAAACGCTTAAAAGAAATTTCAACGAAGCAGATGTCTATCAAAGGCGCGGCAACGCCCAATACGCCCTCAAAGACTATCAGGCGGCAATTGCAGATTATACTGCGGCGATCAAAACAGATCCCAAGGAAGCTGATACTTACCAGCGCAGAGGAAACGCCTACTACGCCCTAAAAAATTATCAGGCTGCCCTCGCAGACTACAGTGCAGCGATTGAGCGTAACCCGGAAAAAGCCGAAACTTACCAGCGCCGGGGCAATGCATACTACGCCCTACAAGACTACAAAACAGCCATTATTGATTACAGCGAGGTTATTAAAAGAAATCCCGAAGAAATGGGGGCTTACCAACAGCGAGGTAATGCTTACTACGCCCTCGCAGACTACAAAGCCGCACTCGCTGATTATACCGAGGTGATTGGGCGAAATCCCAAGGAAGCCGCCGCTTACCGCCAGCGAGGACACGCCCGTTATGCTACCAAGGATTATCAAGGCGCAATTGGGGATTTTTCTAAAGCAATCCAGAATAACTCCAACGATGCCGGTGCTTATATGGGGCGAAGTGTCGCCCGCTTTGTGATTGCAGACTACGAAGGAACGATTGTAGATTGTACCAAAGCGATTCAGATAGAAGCGAATAATCCGGATGCTTACTATTACAGGGGTATGGCGCACAGCAAGTTAGGGAAAAATTCGACAGCGATTGAGGATCTGCGGAAAGCTGCAGATATCTACAAACAACAAGGCAATAGGGATGCTTACCAAAGGGCACAGGCTCAAATTCAAAAGCTGCAATAGTAGCGAGTGAAAAAGAGGAGACATTGCTGGAGTGTCTAGCGGTTTTCAGATACCGAAGGTATCGGCAAACTGTAGGGGCGGGTTGAGGAAAAAAGAGCTGTTTTTAAAGGAACAAACTCTCTATCAAACCCGCTCATACTATAGCAATCCTATTTGAGTAAAAATATAGAGTGCTGGCATCTTGAGAGCGACAAAATGCACACGCTAAGCGAACGCATTTCCGGAAAATCTCATGAAGAATTTGAAATTGCTAGAGAGGGGGGTTTTGTTAAATTACAAACCGCTATACCAGACATTTCTTTTTGGGTAGATGTTTTGTTACGAGTCGCTCAAAACGTTTGAAACCTGATTATTTAACTTTCAAAAAATATACTGATTTCTTATGATCTTTTATCAGTCGCGAACCCTAGAAATGCTTCCAAAGATCGCTAAAATTCATCGAAAATGGTACTGGCTGAGTGCCGGTATTACAGCAGGATTCGTTCTGGCGCTCATACCACCGGCACCCAGCTTGGCTCAGTCAAATAGTGTTTTTTTGGCTCAGATCGGCAGTTCCAGCGAAGCAAGAATTTACAACGAGCGGGGGGTGAGTCGCTATCAGCAGGGAAATTATCAAGCAGCGATTGAGGACTTTACCCAAGCAATCGAGATGAATCCCAATTTGGCGGAAGTATATGTTAACCGGGGAGTCACCCGCCGGCAAGTGGGCGATCTCATCGGCTCGATTGCGGATTACACGAAAGCGATTCAGCTTCAACCCAACTTTGCCGGCACCTATTATAACCGGGGAAATGTCCGCGCTCAGGTGGGAGACTATGAGGGCGCGATTGAGGATTATAATCGGGCAGTGCAACTCAATTCAGAACTCGCTGAAGCTTTCTACGGCAGGGGTGTGGCGCATCGCCGGCTGGGAAACAATGAAGGGGCGATTGCAGATTATAGTAAAGCGATTCAGCTACAGCCGAATAACGCCCTTGCTTACCAAAACCGGGCAGTTGTTCGCGCTTTGCAAGGAGATCATCAGGCGGCGTTGACAGATTACACCCAAGCAATTCAGATTAATCCCAGTGATGCCGGTGCTTACATTAGTCGGGGACGTTCTCGTTTTGCCTTGGGAGACAAGCAAGGCGCGATTGCCGATTATGACCAAGCATTGCAGCAAAATCGCAATTACTCTTTGGCTTGGTTCCACCGGGGCAATACTTTTATGGATTTGGGAGATTATGAAAACGCACTTTCTTCCTATAATCTTGCGATTCAAGCCGATAGTAATTGGGGAAATACTAGCCTTGCGGATGTGTACACTAACCGAGGAAATGCTCGCTCTAAACTCGGCAATTTTCAGGCAGCAATTGAAGATTACAATCAAGCAATCAAGATGAATTTCGATGATGCCGGTGCTTATTACAGCCGAGGAATGGCAAGATTTGCTTTGAAAGATCAGCAAAGGGCACGTCAGGATTTAAGCAAAGCCGCAGAACTTTATCAGAAACTTGGCAATCCTGAAAAATACCAAGAGGTTGTAGATGCCATCAAAACTATCCAATAATTTCCCTAGTGAAGGTGTGCCCGCAAATTCTGAGCCGGTTACAACTCAGGATTCAAAACTTAAAATTCAGGACTTAGAAATCGCGCACAAGCGGATCATCGGTCTCACCGGCGGCATTAGCACCGGCAAAACAACCGTTTCTAACTATCTTGCCAATACCCACAAATTGCCGACATTTGATGCTGATATCTATGCGCGTGAAGCGGTTAATTTAGGCTCTCCTATTTTGAGAGAAATTAGCAAACGTTACGGTGCAGATATTTTACTATCTGATGGCAATCTCGACCGCAAAAAACTTGGCCAAATTATCTTTAATAACCCTAATGAGCGCCACTGGTTAGAGGCACAAATTCATCCTTATGTGCGTGAGCGCTTAATTCACTCATCTAAAAGGGATATTTGTCAAGGGGAAAATTCAAAAAATCCTATTGTTTTGGTTGTGCCTTTACTGTTTGAATCGAATATGACAGATTTAGTCACAGAAATTTGGGTGGTTTCCTGCGCGCCGGCATATCAGCTAGAGCGATTAATGCAACGAGATCACTTAACTTTAGAACAAGCGCAAGCCCGAATTAATAGTCAAATGCCGATTGAGGAAAAATGCGCTCGCGCTGATGTCGTTTTAGATAATTCATCCACTCTGAAAAACTTGTTAAAACAGGTGGATATGGCTTTAACCCGGCAACCTTTATCCTAACAATCACACTCTGCTATTTCTAAAAATTTTAACTAATTCGTGGCTTAAAATTCCGCAAACGCAAGGCATTTGTTACAACGGAAACCGAACTAAACGCCATTGCTGCACCGGCAAGGATTGGATTGAGTAACCAACCTGTGAATGGATAAAGCACACCGGCAGCAATGGGAATTCCTGCCGTATTATAAACAAAGGCAAAAAACAAATTTTGTCGAATATTCGTCATTGTGGCGCGGCTTAACTGAATCGCTGTAACAATGCCGGCTAAATCGCCAGAAATTAAAGTAATATCACTGGCTGCAATTGCCACATCAGTCCCCGTACCAATCGCAATTCCCACATCAGCTTGCGCTAAAGCCGGCGCATCATTAATCCCATCTCCCACCATCGCCACAATGCGATTTTCAGCCCCCTGCTTTTCCATCTGAAGAGATTTAATAATTTCTGCTTTTCGATCCGGGCGTACTTCCGCAAAAACGCGACTGATGCCCACTTCTTGTGCAATTGCTTCCGCTGTCTGCCGGTTGTCGCCAGTGAGCATCACAACTTCTAAATTCATATTTTTTAGTGCTTTCACAGCGGCAGCAGAAGAGGGTTTGAGGGCATCTGCAATTCCCACTAATCCCTCAATTTTCCCGTCTATGGCAATCCAAGCTGTGGTTTTACCGGCAGCTTCCCATTTATCTTGATGAATTTGTAATTTTTGCGTCTCAATTCCTAAATCATTCATCCAGCGAGAAGTGCCAATTTGTACACATTGCCCTGCAACAAAACCTTGTACACCGGCACCGGCAATTGCCTCAAATTTCTCCGCCTCTGGTAAGGGAAACTCTACTCCTTGAGACTTGGCATATTGAACAATTGCCTCTGCTAGGGGATGCTCAGAATTTCGCTCAACTGCGGCTGCCAACTGCAAAAGTTTAATTTCGTTGCCATTGGCTGTCCCTTGAACCGTCACATAATCTGTAACTGTTGGTTTTCCTTCAGTTAGAGTGCCGGTTTTATCTAACACAATAATTTGAATTTTATGGGCAAGTTCTAAACTTTCCGCATCTTGAATTAAAATGCCATTTTCTGCACCTTTGCCGGTTCCCACCATCACAGATGTGGGAGTTGCCAAACCTAGCGCACAAGGACAGGCGATAATTAACACACCCACCGTTGCACTGACGGTCATTTTTAAGTCAGCAGTGGCACTGATCCACACCACAAATGTTAAAAGCGCGACAACCATCACTGCCGGCACAAACACCCCCGTTACCCGATCTGCCAAGTGTTGTACCGGCGCTTTCGATCCTTGCGCTTGTTGTACCATCTGCACAATTTGAGCCAGAAATGTATCTTTTCCAACTCGCGTTGCTTTGAATTTAAAACTGCCGGTTTTGTTAATGGTGCCCCCAATAACTTCATCGGAAGATTGCTTTTTCACCGGCATACTTTCTCCCGTCACCATCGCCTCATCCACCATCGAGTTGCCCTCGATGACTTCGCCATCCACCGGAATTTTCTCGCCGGGACGCACTAAAATAACCTCACCCAACGTAACGGCGGCAACGGGAATATCCATCTCTTTTCCCTCACGAATCACTCGCGCTGTCTTCGCCTGCAAACCCATTAGTTTTTGCATCGCTTGCGAGGTTTGAGATTTCGCCCGACTTTCTAGCAGCCGGCCTAACAAAATCATGGTAATAATGACGGTGACGCAATCATAGTAAAGATCGCCGCATGACAATGCCGGCACACTGCCATTGATCATCGGCTTAACAAAAAATTGCGGAAAAAACGTGGCAAACACTGAGTATAAAAACGCTGCGCCGGTGCCGGTAGCGATCAGGGTGTTCATATCCGCAGCCCCACTTCTGACAGCTTTCCAGCCCCGTTGAAAGAAAATTTGACCGCAAAAGACCATCACCGGCGTTGCCAGCATAAGGCCACTCCAAGGGCTGTGCAGCCATGCCGGCACGGGCAGCGGCCACTTTGTGAGTAACTGCACCGTGGCTGCCGTTAGCATGAAACTGATGATGCCGGCGATCACGACTTGGCGCAACAGATCCGCTTGTTCGGCTTGACGTTCTTCCCGTTCCGCATCCAGAGTTTCGCCGCTGATTTCCTGAACCGGCTGCACGCCATATCCCGCATCTGTCACGGCTTGCTGAATTTGCTCTAAATTTGTTTGGGTGGGATTGTATTGGACGGTGGCTTGTTCAGCACCAAAGCTGACATTGCATTCAGCAACGCCACTAACCGAGTGGATGACTCGCTCGATTCTGCCGGCGCAAGCCGCACAACCCATGCCTTTGACTTTCAGATAGAGCGTTTCCATTGTTGAAACTTTCCAGAAGGGGGTTTGGTTGCCGGGATTTGGGCATTATGAGACCAGAAGTTCCTCATCCCGGCAGTGTGTGGGTGATGCTCAATAATTTAACTAAATCTATGTGCCGGCTGGTTGCCTAAATGGCAACTTGTTGAGTTTTTTAAGCCTGCTGGAGAGGTGCCGGTATTGGCAGGATTACCACGCTTTCAGAACAGAGATAAAATAAAGCCGGTGAAGCTCAAATCTCAACTCGCCCAATTACTTAGCTGCTGTCACTTCGATTTCAACCAACCATCCAGGCTGCACTAATTGGGTCACTTGTGTGCGCGTTCGTACGGGTATTTCAGGCTGTTGGCTATTGCCGAAAAACTCAGCGTAAGCTTCCTGAAACGCGCCGAAATCGGCTTTTCCGTTGAGTGCGGGATCGCCTACCAAGTATCCATGTACCTTGATCACGTCACCCATCGAGTATCCGCGCTTCTGAAGAATTGATTGAATGTTGGTGAGAATATTTCTGGTCTGAGTTTTCGTGTCTCCATAGGCTTGAGGCGTATTCGGATCGGCAGTTTGATTAATCGTCGGCGGCACCATACCGCTTAGAAAGAGCAAACTTTTGTTACCAGGAACCGCAACAGATTCTAAAAATTGATTGATATAAGGTGAGCTGGGGTCAAGCCGGTAACGTACAATTTCCGCTGCATCGACTCGCCACACGAAAGCCAGCAATGTTGCCACAATTCCGATCACTAGCAGAATCGGCTTCACTCGGCTAATACTTTTCATTTGATCAACTCCTTGTGAGTTTAAATCATGATACCGATCAGTTTGCCCCTAAACTGCTAGCGGCTAACGTTAAGAATTCTTTCCAATTTGAGAAGGGCAGAATAGCAATCGGGCTGAGAAACGGGTTTTTAGAATTTAGCCTTTTTTTTAAACTATTTTTTATGAGCCAGGTTTTAATGAGTAAAGATTCGACTCACAGAATTTAGGTAACCATTTGAGGCTAAAAAGGCCATCTGTTTGCGCTCTGTCCACACTGAGGCTTAAAATCATTGGCTGATTTGTAAATAAGAGAGATTTTTTTGTTATGATGGAAAATTAATAAATTTGCTTTTTTCTAAGCTCTCAATTTCTAAACTCACTGGCTTAATCGGCCATTCTAAGAGGGACTCTAAAATCCACAGTTTTGCAGCCGGTGCTTGCGCTAGCTCTGTTGTACCTGTAAATACCTTAGACTTTCCCCTAATGATTACTACACCGCACTTGAGCCTTTGAGCAGAGTGACGGGGAAAAATAAAACTATTCACTGTCATGTGCGAATTAACGAGCTATGACTGTTCTACGGCAACTCCAGCAACTGAGAAATAGGCAGAAGCTTAATCACTGGTGGCAACGGCAAGAGCGGCAAGAGAAAAACCCTCGTGAAGAGACAGCGCCAGCGCCTCAAAACTTAGTGGTGCGGTTGATTATTGGCGGGACGACTTTAATTGTCAGCCTATGTGCTTATTATAGCTATCAGGTCGTGCGAAACCTGCTGCTAGAGAACTTAAAGGAAAAAGCATTTTTAGGCGTCAAGGAAGGGACGCAAGAAATTGACAGTTGGATTGCGAAATACAAGGCTGCCTTAGAGTCGAGTGCTAACAACCCCATATTCCGGACAATGGATTGGGAAAAAATCGAACCGTATCTGCTTTCAGAACAGCAGCGTCTGCCAGAATTTATGTATTTTGGGATGATTGATGCTAAAGGTTTCCTATATACCACCCTGAAAGATCAGCCTCAAGGAAGCATCAACCTCAAAGATCGTAAACACGTTCAGGGTGCAATGGCGGGAACAAGTAGTTTATCTAATCCGTTAATTGCCCGCATCCCCGCCGGAGAAAAAATTGTTGCCTATGCAGTTCCTGTTTGGTCAGGCATTGCAGCACCTGAAAAGCCTTTGGGCGAAGTAATGGGTGCTATTAATGGCGTTATTAATATTAACAAAGTTGTTGAGGTGGTCAGTGAATTGCGCTATGGGGCCGGCAGCTATGCCTTTGCGCTCAATTCCAACGGAGAAGCCATTGTTCATCCCAATCCTGCATTGATGTCCACCTTAGAAAAACCCGCCCCTAGTTTCCTAAAGCTGGCAGATCCAAGTTTGGCGATCATCGCCCAAAAGATGGTAAACCGGCAGCATGGTATCGCGCTAATTTTGATTGATGGTAAGCAGCAATATGTCGCCTATATGCCGCTTTACCAAGCTAACTGGTCGGTTGCTTTAGTGATTCCTCGGCAAAATATTGAAGCGCAACTTCGTCCCCTCGACTTAATCGCAATCGTTGTCCTAGGACTAACCGGCACGATGATTGCTGTTTTGTGGCAGATACAATCTTTTGAGCAGTCCCAACTCAAAAAATCCAAGATCACTGCGGAGGCGGCTAAAAAGGCAGCAGATGCTGCTAACAAAGCAAAAAGTGAATTTCTTGCTAACATGAGTCATGAATTGCGTACCCCTCTCAACGGCATTTTGGGTTACGCTCAAATTCTCCAACGCAGTAAAACTCTGACCTCAAAGCAACAAGATGGCTTGGAGATTATCTACCAGTGTGGTTCACACTTACTGACTTTAATCAATGACATTTTAGACTTGTCGAAAATAGAAGCGCGGCGAATGGAACTGGAAACCAGTGATTTTCATTTTCCTTCCTTCCTTCAATGTGTGGAAGAAATTTGCTCGATTAAAGCGCACCAGAAAGGAATCGATTTCAATTATTTGCCGGCACCCAATCTACCGGAAGCTATCCATGCAGATGAAAAACGACTACGCCAAGTGTTGATTAATCTCTTGGGAAATGCGATTAAATTCACAAAAAAGGGGGGCGTTACCTTTAAAATAGAAGCCAACAAGCCGGCACTTCAATCGTTCGAGAGTCAAGAAACTGCACTTATTCAAAACTTATATAAAATCCGCTTCCAAATTGAGGATACCGGCGTTGGCATCAGCCCCGAAGAAGTAGACAAAATCTTTATGCCTTTTGAACAGGTAGGAGATCGAAAGCGCCGCGCCGAAGGAACAGGATTAGGATTGGCAATTAGCCATAAAATTGTTAATCTCATGGGTAGCCAAATTCAGGTGCAAAGCCAAGTGGGTGCCGGCAGCACTTTTTCTTTTGAAGTTAATCTGCCCTTAGCCTATGGGTGGAGACAGGATACCCTAGCAATAGATGGAAAAAAAATTGCTGGCTATCATGGAGATCGTCAAATCATTTTAGTGGTAGACGATAAGTGGGAAAATCGTTCCGTCTTGGTGAATTTGTTGGAACCGCTGGGCTTTGAAGTCATAGAGGCAGAGAATGGGCAAGAAGGGTTAGAAAAAGCGCTGGAATCGCTCCCCAATTTAATCATCTTGGATGTTCTCATGCCGGTTATGAGTGGATATGAGATGTTGGAGCAGTTGCGGAATTTAGAGGCACTCAAATCGATCAGGGTTATCGTCTTATCTGCCTCGGTTTCAGAAAGTGAGCGGCAAAAAAGTCTCGAAGCTGGAGGAGATGAGTTTCTGGCTAAGCCGCTACAGGTAGATGAGGTGTTTCACGTATTAGAAAAACATTTGGCGATTAGCTGGAAATATGAGACATCAGCAACAGAACTTTTTTCTAGTTTAACATCTTCACCAACAGCACTCAAAAATCTAGAAATAGAAATTACGGCTCCCCCTCTAGATTCTTTAAATAAAATGTTGGTATTTGTTCAGCAAGGACGAATGAAAAAAGTAGTCGAAGCAGCGAAAGAGATTGAAAAGCTGGATATAAAATATGCGCGGTTTGTTCAAGAAGTTTTGCTTTTATCGCAAAAGTTTCAAGGAGAGAAGATTGAAATTTTAATTCAAAAATGTATAGAAATGCAACAAAATTGAGAATTATTTGTTAAATAACTTGAAACCTTCAAAATTTGAAGCTAAAAATGAAATAGAGCATCGGCCTAAACTTTTGATTTTTTTTAAATTAAATGATTGCCGGCAAAAATATTAACTCCCTACTCTGATAAACCGATTTGAGAGACTACCCATGTCTGAACCCGCCTTAATCCTAGTCGTCGATGATACGCCTGCCAATTTAGAAGTCATGACTGAAGTCTTGAGCGATGCCGGTTATGAAGTTGCCATCGCGATTGATGGAGAACGAGCGCTCAAACAAATTCAACATAGTTTACCGGATCTGATCTTGCTAGATGTGATGATGCCAGGAATCGATGGGTTTGAAACTTGCAAGCAGTTAAAAGAAAATCCTGAAACAGTTGAGATTCCCATAATTTTCATGACTGCCCTTTCTGATATAGAAAATAAAGTTAAAGGGTTTAATGCCGGCGCAGTTGATTACATTACAAAACCCTTTCAAGAAACCGAAGTTTTAGCGCGAGTCAACCTGCATCTCAAGCTCCACTCTTTAAACAAAAACTTAGAAGAAAAAGTCTCTTTAAGAACCGCCGAACTTTCCTTAGCGCTAGAAAACTTACAAAAATCTCAATTGCAGCTTGTGCAAAAAGAAAAATTGTCTACACTAGGACAATTAGTAGCCGGCGTGGCTCACGAAATTAATAATCCCGTTGGCTTTGTTAGCGGAAACCTTGACTATGCTGAACAATATGTTACCGAATTACTATCTTTAATTGAACTTTATCAACAACACTATCCTCATCCAGTTGTTGAAATTAAAGAGGCACTCGATTGTCTTGAACTAGATTATTTGAAAGAAGATTTTCCTAAGTTAATTTTATCGATGAAGGAAGGCATTGATCGGATTCGTAATATCAGCACCAGTTTACGCACGTTTTCCCGATCTGATAGTGATCGTCCGGCTTTCTTTAATATCCATGAGGGCATTGATAGCACACTCATGATTTTGAAGTATCGATTAAAGGAAAATAACACCCGTCCAGCTATTATTATTGAAAAAAACTACGGAAATTTGTCTAAAATTGAATGTTTCCCTGGAAAACTCAATCAGGTATTTATGAACCTGATCGCAAATGCCATCGATGCTTTGGAAGAGAGCAACTGGGGACGCACTTTTGAGGAAATTAAGGCTCATCCTAATCGAATTATGATCCAGACGGAGTGTTCAGATAATGGTGAACAGGTCTTAATTCGGATTCAAGACAATGGAACGGGAATGTCAGAGCAAGTTCAAAGTCAAGTATTTGAACATCTGTTTACGACAAAAGCCGTAGGTCAAGGAACTGGGCTGGGATTATCAATCGCCTATCAAATTGTCGTCGAAAAGCATGGCGGAAAGTTAGATGTGAAGTCGAAATTGGGCAAAGGTTCAGAGTTTATTGTTACCCTTCCAATTAGGCAAGAAGGAGAAGATCCCTTAGGGGAAGAGGACTCATGCCCCCTTGCCACAGTAATGTGATTAAAAAAGCACTATCCTGCTTCCGTTATATATCGCAGTCTTCAATTGAATAAAAGACTGGAAGAAGCCATAAAGACCTTGGGGGGTTCCCCCCAAACCCCCTCCAAAAGGGGTGATCTGCTGAGCATCAACAACTGTATCACCGCCTGAATTTTAAATTTCTACCCAAACAGATAAGCGAATTCGAGATAATTCAGATAATTGGTTGAGAATTGGTGCGACGAATAGCCACGACGGCTGGTTTGGGTGGATCGTTGGCACCTTTACCGGGCCAGTTGGAACCGATTGGCACTTGCCGTTTTTGCATGAATTGCTTGCCATCAGTCGTTAGCAGGGCAAATTCTCGTGTTTCCGCTGCCATGTTTTGGCGAATCCCTTTTGCTTCCCCTGGATGCTGCACAGCTAAAAATAATGTCTGTTGATCGTTTGTGAAGAATGGCCCTGTGGTTTCGCAATCCATTGGCCCACAACCGAACAAAAATGCTTTACCGGCATCTTCCCCAGCAGTCGGCATATACCAAATTGAGTTATTGCCAAATAAACCAAGCATTTTAGAAGTTTCTACAGGTTTACCGGCTTCTACGCGAGTGGGAACGGCTTTATTATGTGCGCCGGTGCCAATATCTGTCACCATCCAAATGTTGCCTTTGGGGTCAATTAACAAATTATCTGGGTTAGAAAATCCCATGCCGCCGCCAGCCGGTTCACCGCCGGTTGCTGCCATTTTCCAGCGAAAATTTACGGCAGCAGGCTCATTGTTTTCTTCCTCTAAACGCATGATCCAACCGTAAGGATAGGGGGTTTCACCTTGTGGGCCTTTAAAAATGCGCTGATCTGGCCCGCCTTCTTTCCCAGAAAGACCGGCAGTGAAGGTGATGTACAGTGACCCATCGGGGGCAATTTCGGTGTCTTCCGGACGCGCTGTGCAGGTAGCACCGGCAGCGTTGCCGGCATAATGAGCATCGATTAAAATTGCGCCTTGTTTCTCTTCCGGGTTGCCGGTGTACAAATCTCCCAAGGTTTTAAATTGCTGTTTAAATTGGGTAATTTGTTCGTTACTTGCCACTTGAATATAAGGATTTTTGCCGGAATTAGAAGATTTTGGGGGTTGGGATTCGTTCTCGTTTCTCTGTTTACCGACTGTCACGTTTCCCGCTTCCCGATAAGGTAGCAAGAGGCTATTTCCGATGATATTGTTAGGCAGATCAGGATTAACTGTAGTATCCGCTTTTAAGGGAATCCAACTACCCGTGCCGTCTGAGTTGAATTTAGCGGCATAAAGTTGGCCGGTTGCCAATAACTTGGAGTTAGCTTTGTCGGTGGGGTTGCTAACAGCATCTTTGCTAACAAATTTATAGACGTGTCCACCTTGGCGATCACAGCCGGAATAAAATGCGAGGGGTTTACCGGCTTCGACTCGCACACCAACCGCTTCATGCCGGTAGCGTCCTAACCAAGTATGTTTAGTGCCATAATCTTTCGGATTCGCTGGGTCAATTTCTACGATCCAGCCATATTTGTTGCCGGCAAGCCCAAATACATTGCCTTGTGCGTCGAGACTTGCTGTATTGAAAGGCAGTTCAGCCGGCGGATAAGATGTGCCATCAGGATAGACAGGTTCGGGGACTTGGGCCTGAAAGTTTTCTTCCCCACTTAAAACTGTTCCCCACGGTGTTGTCCCGCCGGCACAGTTGCCAAAGGTGCCAATAATTTGATCACCTAACCCATCAATATAGCCTTGCCCTTGCTGTTTCTTAAAAATTGCCACAGCGGGGCCGGTTGTTTTTAGATAACGCCCATCTTCTAATCCTGAAATGCCGGTGACGCGCCGATCTGCTGCGGAATTGGTTCTTTCCCAACTGCCGTCAGGTTGCCGGCGCAGTGAAATTACCCCTAGTCCCTGATCGATCAAGGCTTCTTTGCAAATTTCCCGAATTTTAACTTTGATCGGGTCAGTATCCGCTAGTGCAAAGGCATTTAGCCCATCTTTACCGGCTTTTTTAACAGCGGCGTCTACTTCCTCTAAAGGTAGGGTTTTGCCAATGATTTGTTCAAAGCTCTGTAGCCAAGGGCGTTCGCTAATATATTCAAAGTTAACGGTTAGATACCCTTCATCTGGGCCGGTTTGCACAAAGGATAAATAGTCGTTGTTATAGCCGAAACGCGAATCCCCAACTTTATCGCCCCAAGCGGCAATGATTTGATAGGTAAAACCATCTGGCAAAACCAGGTCATCCGCCACTTCATAGGTGCTGTAGGCTTGCGCTTGCTTGGCCGGCTCAACGCCATCTGTGAACAGGGGCATCGGCCCCTTAACCGGCGGAAATAGCCTTTTCAGGGCGTTTTGTGAGGATGTCTGTGTGGGAGAATTTTGCCCACACGATTGCAACGAATTCAAGGCAACTGCGCCGGCAGCACTTCCGAGAAACAATAAAAAATCCCGACGTTTAACACTCATATTGATTTGAAATTTTAGAAAAGTTGATAGCGCGTGTAGTTTTTAACCTGAAGCGGTTTTAGAAGTAAGACGGCAGATTTTTACATAACTATTAATTATCGGGAAAATTGATAGACTTTTAACACAAGGAGACTGCTGCCCGAATGCGGCGCGGCGCAAAATGGCATTCAGGCGATGCGAACGCAAAAAACAACCTCTATTCTAAAACGTCTAGTCTAGGGAGAATTAAGATTTTGGTAATGCTGAGGTTAACGATGTCCTGTAACAATATAAGCCACTCGCTGACCAATATTGGTCGCGTGATCGGCCATGCGTTCCAAATGACGGATCACCAGCGTCAGTAATAGAATCGGTTCAACCACCCCTTTGATATCTCGCTGGTGGGCTAAAGTGTCATAAAGGCTTTCGTACGCATCATCGACGGTAGAATCTTGCTCTTTTACCTGCCTTCCCGCCTCAGCATCTAAATCGGCTAAAGCTACCAAGCTCATTGCCAGCATGGCTTGTGCGTGTTGGGACATTTCTGCCACTTGCGGCATACAAGGTTGGGTGGGATAAGGAAACAGTTTAATCGCGATTTCTGCCAAATCTTTTGCATAATCACCGATGCGTTCTAAATCTCGCACAAGCTGCATAAATGCCCCTAACAAGCGAGAATCCTGGGCTGCCGGTGCTTGAAGCGTCATCATTAGCACGCAATCTGATTCTATCTGCCGGTAAAATTGATCGATCTGCTTATCGAGTAAAGGAATTTCCTTCGCTGCACACAAATCTCGACTAAACAGAGCTTCATGACTCAAGCGAAATGTATTTTCTACCAAAGCACCCATCCGCAAAACATCCCGTTCTAAACGCTTAATCTGGCGCTCAAAATGGGTTCTCTCACAATTTTGATTAGAAGAAGCTGAATTCACGCCAGTTACTTAAAAAAACTAAAAAAATAACGACTATATGCAGCGTAACTCCACTCTTTTAGAGAGTGCATTTTCAAGTACAGCAAGCGCTTGCTCAGGGTTCAAAGCCTGACCCGCTCAATAGCTCAGCCGCAAGCAAGGCACAATAACTTTTATCAAATTTATATCCTCAATGCGTTACAAACTTCAATAATAACTGAAATTTACAAAGAGAGAATTAAACTAAAGATAGAAAAAGCAATTAGACAAAGGAAGATCTTGGTTGTGAAGGGTTTTCCTTAAAGGCATCCCCAGTCTGAAATCTCCTAATCTTCTGCTACCGGCCTGTAATAAATGGTAATTTACGCTACAAAAAGTGCAAAGCAGTCTTAACTCCTTCTGGCAGTTACTTCTTCATAGGGTAAATAAATTTGTAGCCAAGCGCCGCCGGTTTCCGGATGGTTGTGGGCAGTAATGGAGCCGCCGTGAGCGAGGATGATTTGCCGAACAATTGCTAAACCGAGTCCACTGCCGGAACTCACTGAGGTTGCCGCTGTTTGGGAATTGCTGGATGACTGCTGTTGAAACTTTCTATCTGATGCGCTGCCGGCAGGATTTGCGGTGTCTTTCTGGTAGTCAGAAACACTGCGTGAACGTGATGGCTCACCGCGATACAATCGCTCAAAAACATGGGGTAAATCTGCCTCTGGAAAACCTTGGCCTGAATCAATGATATCGATTTGAACATGGGTGGGAGCGTTCTGAGAAGGCAGCAGCGCAATCTTCGCTTGAATGGTACTTAGGGGCGGACCGTAACGAATACTATTGTCGAATAAATTGAGGAAGACTTGGGTGAGACGGGACTCGTCTGCGCTGAGGGCCAGCCGGTCAGGGCCAGAATAGACAAAATCTAGTTGTTTCTGTTTGGCAAGCGGCTCTAGAGTCAGCCATGCTGATTGAATTAAAACCGGCAGTTCTAAGGCTCTAGAGGTGAGGCTTTTACTGGGATCTGCTTCAATCTGAATTAAATCTAGCCAGTCTTGTACCAGCTTAATCAGCCGGTTCGTTTCCAAAAGTAACCGCTCCGCCCAAGTCCGCATCGGCGGTTCCAGACGTTCCTGTAAGGCTTCTGCAACTAAACGAATAGAGGTCAGGGGGGTTCTAAGTTCGTGGGTTAAGTCTGTCACCCAGCGATTGCGACTGTGGGCGAGTGTTACCAAGTCCTGCCGGTTTTCTAAAAAAACTCCTACTTGGCCATCTGGCAGCGGCCAACTGTACCCGCGCAGGGTTGTGGATCGCTGCCGGCTCATGGCTTCAGCATCGGAAATGGCGGGATGGAACACCCACTCACACTGACACGGTTGCTGCTGGTGGCGGGTTTGCTCGATGAGTTGGTCTAATTCAAAGGAACGCACGACTTTAAGGAGCAAACGCGACCGTTCTGACTCCCTGTTTTGAATATTTAATAGCTGTCGCGCTTGCTCGTTACACCAAAGCAGTTGATTTTCTTCATCAACTTGTAGATAGCCTATCGGTGCGACTTGGAGAAGTTGCCGCCATAATTGCAGTTGCACTTCTAGCTGTTGCCGGTCGATGTTTGCTTGGACGATTGATCGCCGCAAGCGAACCAGGCTTGGCAAGGAATCTCCGATGTCATCAGCTGGCAATATTGCAAGCAGTCGCTGAAGCTGCCGGTTAAGCAACAGCCGTTGAGACAGGAACACTCCAAGCCCTAGAGCTAAACCCAAGAAAAATGCGACTAGAGCCATTTTGGTGGTTAGGGGTGAGTGATCAGCGGTTAGGCGTTAGTTTCCGCAACAGGCAACTAACAACTAACAATTAACAACTAACCTAACCGATAGCCAAAGCCTCGGACTGTAATGATGTACTCTGGCTGGCTGGGATCTCGTTCGACTTTCTCGCGCAACCAGCGAATGTGAACGTCTACGGTTTTGCTATCGCCAATAAAATCTTGCCCCCAAACTTGGTCGAGCAACTGATCGCGGGACCAAACCCGGCGGGGATAACTCATGAATAATTCCAGCAGCCGGTATTCTTTGGGCGAGAGGGTGAGTTCATCGCCCCGCACGATGACACGACACTCTTGGGGATAAAGGGTAATGTCTCCAAATTGCAACACCTGCGGCTGGGGTAAGTAGTTTAAGCGCTGCCGGCGCAACAACGCCCGACACCGGGCGATAAGTTCGCGCATACTAAAGGGTTTGGTTAGGTAATCATCCGCTCCCACTTCTAGCCCTAAAACGCGATCCGTTTCGCTACCCTTGGCGCTCAATATTAAAATCGGTACGGCATAACCTTGGTGACGCAGCAGCCGGCATAGATCAAGTCCGTTGACCTGGGGCAACATTAAATCTAGAACAATCAAGTCAAAGGGCAATTCCCCCGCTCTTGGCTCAATCTCGTAGAGCAAAGACATCGCCGTCCGCCCATCTATCGCGCTGGTTACTGCGTAGCCTTCCCCTTCTAACGCTAAAACTAGCATATCGCGGATCAAGTCTTCATCTTCAACCACCAAAATTCGGCCTGTTTGCCCTATATCTGGCATCGATGGGCTTTTCATGGAGTCTATAGAGAACATAATTAGGGAGCGTTGTTTTTAGTTCCACCCCATTCATACAATAAAATATTAATCTTGGCTGATATTAGCAAGAAATATTTTAAATGATCAGGAACAGACTGTTTACAAATCCCTCAGCTCGGCGAATTCTGGGACAAAAGAGAAGCTAAGGCGCATCTTATTCGCTATTTAATCCAAATTTAATCCAAGCGCCTTAAAATTGGTGTATGTTTTTCCCCACTCTCCCTCTCAATCTCAAGCACCGGCATTCCACCCTTTAGCTCAGAGTTTCAACGAGTCAGCACAGGGTAGCTTTGCCAAAATGATAGTAATTGTCTTGCAATAAATCCCTATGGAAGTAACACTTGCCGATTAACCCTTAAGTGTTCTTACCAGAGTTAATCTCAAGGGCACGATTGGCTACCACAAGCGTCTGCTGCGCTGCTTTCTCCTTACGTTCGCTGTAGCGATCTGTTAGGTCATTAACTTGATCACGCAGGAGTATTGTAAATTTGTAAAGCTCCTCCATGACATCAATGAGACGATCTCGATAAGGTGAATCCTTCATCGTCCCATCTTCATTAAACTCTTGATAAGCTTTAGCAACAGAAGACTGGTTAGGTATGGTAAACATCCGCATCCAGCGCCCCAAAATTCGCAGCGTATTAACGGCATTGAAAGACTGAGAACCTCCACTTACTTGCATGACAGCCAAGGTTCTTCCTTGAGTGGGTCTCACTGCTCCGATACTTAAGGGAATCCAATCAATTTGGTTTTTCATAATGCCGCTAATATTGCCATGCAGCTCAGGACTCGACCACACCTGACCTTCAGACCACAAGCTCAATTCCCGTAACTCCTGCACTTTGGGATGTGTATCTTCTACACTGCCATAAATTGGTAATTCGTGAGGGTTAAAAAACAGGACTTCCGCACCAAATTCTTTGAGGATTCAAGCAGCTTCTTCTGCTAGGAGCCGGCTATAAGATCGCTCTCGTAAAGAGCCATACAAAAATAAGATTCTGGGTGGATGATCAAACGTTGTCATAGAAATTAGCCTTCTTTAACTGAGAGTTTCAACGAGTTTTGCTACTCGTTCCTTAATTTCATCCCGGACTCGGTGAAATGTTTCCACCGGCTGCCCATCTGGATCGTCTAGTTGCCAATCTTCAAATACATCTCGCAGCACCCAAGCTTCTGGCAAGTTAACACCACAGCCACACAGGGAAATCACGGCGTCATAATTTTCTGCCTTAAAATCGCTTAATTGTTTGGAAGTCTGATCGGTAATATCAATCCCAATTTCAGACATAACTTCTACAGCGGTGGGATGAACTCTGCTGGCTTCCAATCCGGAACTGGTGACAGAAATTTTGTCTTTTCCCAAGGTTCTGGCAAATCCTTCTGCCATCTGAGAGCGGCAGGAATTTCTTTTGCAAACAAACATCACTCGTTTCATGGCTGTTGTTAAAGATTAGTTATTAGATAGTAGGGGAGATACCGGCATAACTTATTGACAGAGCTTTCAGAGTTTCATTTAATATCTTGAAATCCCTGAGAAAGCTGCCGGTAAGCCACCACAGCAAGTTGCGCTCCTAAAATAGGTGCGACCCAATAAACCCAATGATGCTGCCAAATGCCGGCAACCAAGGCAGGGCCAAATGATCGGGCGGGATTCATGCTTGCTCCTGTAATTGGACCCATGAAAGCCGCTTCCATTCCAACTGTTAACCCAATCGCTAAACCGGCAAAGCCAATATGAGCGCGGCGATCAAGGCCAGACCCTAAAATGACCAGCATTAAGATGAAGGTGAGAATAGTTTCGAGCACAAAAGATTGTGACCAGTTACCGTTGAGTGGGAAAGTCGCCCCCAGTTTGGCAACCGATCCCAACGCAATTAGCAGCACCGTTGAGCCGGCAAGCGCACCGATGCACTGCGCCAAAATATAGGGCACTATCTTGCGTTTGGGAAAACAACCGCTTACCCAAAAACCCAGAGTCACAGCAGGGTTGAAATGAGCGCCGCTGAGATGTCCCATTGCGTAAATTAAAGCGGCTACAACTGCCCCAAAGACGAAGCTAACGCCAAGATGAGTAACCGCACCGCCGCTAATTTGGTTCACCATGACTGCGCCGGTGCCGGCAAACACCAGAATGAACGTACCGATACCCTCTGCAAGCGCCTCTCGCCAGCAATAAAAAATCGATTTCTGTAAAGCCATGTTAAAGTCTGACTTTTTGCCCATCTGATGTATCCGCAGCTTTTATCTAAAATGATTAGAATTTTTCTTGTTTGCCCAAGAACTCGCCCAGCGTCAAATTAAGCTGAGCCTTGCTTTCAGATACTGTCCCGGCCCCAATATCCTTTCTAAGGTGTACAAAACTATCATATCAATAAAACTTGATTTATAAAATTATTTCAATAAAACTTGATAAATCTAGTTAGTCTTTACTGAAACTTAGCTTTGTGGCTTTTCATAAAACTAATATTTTGGCTATGCGCCCTTTATCAATTACTTATTTCAAAATAAATTGATGCAATTTAGGTATTTTTGTATAAAGGTATAACTCAGTTAAGCGTTAAATAACGGTAATTGATAGATTGTATAAATTTATATATAAATTTATAATTATCAAAACTACTCGATCAGTTCAGATGAAATTAAATATTTAAGCGCTATAGTAGCAAATGCTCACTTTGGCTTTTTGAACAGGGTTTATAGCAGTTACGACAAACCCTGTTCAATAAACCCTTAATAGATTGATGGGAGTTAATAGGCTTTACGAGCTGTAGCGAGACGGGAAATAATACTGGTGAGCAAAACGAGCAGCACGAGGATGAGGGCTGCTGCCCAAGCCAACTCTTTCTGGTTTTCGTAGGGACGAGTGGCGAAATTGTAGACTAAAACGGCGAGAGACGCTGACGGCTGATTCAACGCTTCTATTCCATTTTGCGAAATGGGCAAGTAATACTGGCTAAAAAGTGCTGTAAACAGAAGCGGTGCCGTTTCTCCAGCCGCGCGAGCGATTGCTAAAGTGGTGCCGGTGACAATGGCGGGTAAAGCTGCCGGTAAAACAACCCGCGCCACCGTTTGAAAATTCGTGGCTCCCAAACCAAGTGCGCCCTGTCTGGTTTCCTGGGGCACAAGCTTGAGTGATTCTTCTGTTGCTCGGACAATGATCGGCAACATCAGCACGGATAAGGCAAAGCCGCCGGCGAAAGCTGAGTAATTTTTTGTGGTGAGTACGAAGACGCCGTAAGCAAATACGCCGACAATGATCGAAGGGACACCGCTGAGAACGTTGGTGAAAAAGCGAATCCAGCTGGCAAAGTGAGTGCCGGCAGCAAATTCAGATACATAAACTGCTGCCAAGACGCCAACGGGAATGCTGATCAGCGCCCCGAAAGCTACCATCAGCAGTGTTCCTTGGATGGCATTGCCAAAGCCCCCACCCGCCTGTAATGCCACCGGCGGCAGTTCAGTGAAGACGCCTATGTTGATTCGGCTGGCTCCTTTGATAATGACGTAGGAAAGGACTGCAACGAGCGGCAGTAAGGCGATGGCAGCCGCAGAGAATGTCAAGCCGGTCATCAGCGTCCCAAACAGCGTCCGGGAAGAATTGGGTGAGCGCGTTAGAGTCTTGGTTGGGTAGCCAGAAGGGGTGCGATTTGGGTTGGCAGGCATGATAGTTAAGAATGAAAAATGAAGCAGGAAGAATGAGAATGAGAAATCAATTCTGCATTCTGCATTTTTAGATTCGCTGAACCCGGCGCACTAAAATTTCAGCCAGGATATTAACTAATAGCGTCAGCGCAAACAGCATTAAGGACGCATACATCAGCGCGGATACTTGCAAACCGCTCGCTTCTGCAAATTGATTCGCCAGCAGCGAGGCAACCGTATTCGCCGGCTTTAAAATCGAAACATTGATATTATTGGCATTTCCGATCAGCATCGTTACCGCCATTGTCTCACCCAAAGCGCGGCCTAATGCCAGCATGACTGCCCCTACAATTCCAGAAAAGGCTGCTGGGATGAGTATCTGAATAATCGTTTCCCAACGAGTTGCGCCCAAACCCAATGACGCTTGACGCAGATCCGGTGGCAGGGAAATTAACGAATCGCGGGAGATGACGGCAATTGTCGGTAAAACCATAATTGCCAAAACCACCCCTGCCGGCAGCATTCCTAAACCTGTCGCGCTCGGAGGCTCGTTAAAAATGGGTATCCAGCGAAAATTTTCGTGGAGCCAAAGACCAACCTGTTTAAAAAGAGGAACGATCACAAACAGTCCCCAAAGTCCGTACACAACGCTAGGAATAGCTGCTAAGAGTTCTACTAAGAAAGCTAAGGCTACCTGAACCTTGGGGGGCAAGAAGTCCTCGCTCAGAAATAGCGCGACTCCCAATCCCACGGGTATCGCAAAAAATAGGGCGATGACTGCACTGATGAGAGTGCCGTAGAGCTGAGGCAGTGCCCCAAACTGATCACGCACAGGGTCCCAGCTTGTAGAAAAAAGAAACCCCAAACCAAACTTTTCAATCGCCGGCAGCGCTTGCATCCCAACCAAGAAGGTGATCCAGAGCAAAATGCCCACAATGGAGAGGGCGCAAAATAGGGTGAGCGGGACAAAGATTTTATTCATCCACCGCTCAAGGGTTTGTCCAAGATTGAGCGAACGGTTTCTCCCGCTGCTTTGCGAATGACTGCTCATAATTAACCTTTTTACAGAAAAAGCTGAAAATGGCCGTTCAGCTAAAAAACAAAATTGTTTGGGTCTTTACAGCTTGCTTCGCAATCATCAATTATTTGTCTTAATCCAATGACTGATGATAAAAAACTGAAATATTTATTTTAGACAGTTAAATGCTTAGCCGCTTATACATTTTACTGGGAAGCAGCCAAAAACAAAAAGTCAAAAGGTAAAAGACCCTGAGCTTTTACCTTTGGCTTTTTGACACTTAGCCTGAACTACAGGCAGGAAATTGTCTTAGCCGGCGCAAACCTAGGAAGGGCTAATGGCATCAACTGCCGGTTGAACTTTGTCCACAACTTCTTTCGGCAGGGGGATATAGCCGAGGTCTGAGCTGAACTTCTGTCCGTCAGTCAGTCCCCATTTAATCACATCCTCCATAGCTTTAGCTTTGGCTGGATCGCTAAACTCCTTGGGCACCAACAACCAAGTATAGGTGACGATGGGATAGGATTCATTTCCTTCCGGGTCGGCAATGAATGCGCGGAAATTTTCGGGAAGTTGAACCGCCGCAAGGGTTTTGGAGGAGGCTTCGGGAGTCGGTTCAACGAACTGACCGGCTTTGTTTTCTAAAGACGCCATATTCAGGCCGTTGTTTTTGGCGTAGCCGTATTCAACATAGCCAATTGCACCTTCAGTCTGCTTCAGCAGTTCTGTGACGCCTTCGTTACCCTTTGCGCCGCTGCCAACCGGCCACTGCACGGTTTTCCCTTCACCTGGGCCGGCCTTCCAATCGGCGCTAACAGCACTCAGGTGTTTGGTGAACACGCCGGTGGTGCCGCTACCGTCAGAACGGTAAATTATGCTGATCGCTTTGTCTGGTAGTTTCGCATCCGGATTGGCTGCCGCGATTGCAGGGTCGTTCCAATTCGTGATTTTGCCGAGGAAAATATCGCTATAAACTTGGCGTGGGAGTTTGAGATTCTCAAGGCCCGGAACATTGTAAGCGAGCACGATACTGCCGGCTGTCATCGGCACCATGAGAACGCCTTTTTGGGCTTTCGCGATTTCATCGTCCTTCATGGCGGTGTCGCTGGCTCCAAAGTCTACCGTTCCTTCGGTAAACTGGTTCACCCCAGCGCCACTACCGACAGATTGGTAGCTAACTTGGACGTTGGGATTTGCTTTGTTGTACTCATTAAACCAAACTTCATACAGCGGTGCTGGAAACGAAGCGCCCGCCCCATTAAGTCTGACATTCTGACCCCCAGCTGCGGTTGTCGCGGCTGGAGATGCATTAGATCCAGAGGTTGTGCTGCCGGTGTTACCCGCATTATTAGAATTTGTGCCACTACAAGCAGCTAAGCTAAATGAAAGTGCGATCGCTGAGGCGACAAACGCACTGCGAGTTGAGCGAAGTTGAGACAACATATTATTCCCTGAACACACTTACAGGTGAATTCTCCCAAGCGTACGGGTTAACTGTAAACATCAAAGTTAATAATTAAGTTAAAATTCTATTAACTTCAGGTTAAATCCAAGTAAACTGCTAAGCCGTCTTGCCTTCCCTAACAGGCTTTCCAGAGTTACTTGAGATTATTTACCCGCTGGGATTGACATTTGCAACTGATTAAGTATCGCTTCGGGAATGATCACAAGAGTGCTAAAATTCCTAACCTTGATATTAACGCACTCTCTAAGTGTCCTATTTGCCGGGTAGAGAACTAAAACTTTTTCTGTTTGCGTAATAACTCGCCCATTGTCAGGTTGAACTGAGCTTTTCCATTAAACACTGTTCCAATTTTACCGCGATGAAAGTGAACTTCCCCCAGGCGGTATCCTTCATCCGGTAAAGGCTACATAGCCTACAGATTGAACGATGGTTGATGCGTTTTTCAGGTAGAAATCTACAAAGGCTTTGACCTGTGGTTTGGTTTGGGCAGATTTGGCATTGATATAGATGAGCAGAGGGCGCGAAAGCGGTTGATATTCAGCTTTCTCCACAGTCTTCAGTGAAGGCAAAACTGGCCCTTTGCCGTTGTCAATCCCTAGAGGCTGGAATTGATTTTGATTGGTTTCGTAATCAGCATAGCCAAAACAACCCAGCGCATTGGGATTTGCACTGAACTCCCCGCACGAGAGCGTTATCATCTTCGCCGGCTTGTATAATCACTCCGGCTAGCTTTGGCTTGACCGACTACCGCTGCTGTGAAGTAATCAAAGGTGCCAGAATCTTTGCCGGGACCAAAAAGATTCAGCGGTTTAGCCGGCCAAGATGGGCGAATTTGCTGCCAACTGGTAAGTTTGCCTTGAGATGCCGGTGTCCACATCTTTTGCAATTCTGCTAGGGTGATGTCCTTGGCCCAAGTATTTTGGGGATTAACCACCACAGTCAAGGCATCAAAAGCAATTGGTAATTCCAGATAAGGCACTCCAGCGTTTCTGCAAGCCTCCATTTCTTTGGGTTGAGTGGGGCGAGAGGCGTTGCTGATATCGGTTTCACCGGCACAAAATTTTCTAAATCCACCACCAGTGCCGGTGAAGTCAATGTTGATCTCCACTTCCTCTGCTTGTGTCTTTTGAAACTCTTTTACAGCCGCCTCCGTAATCGGAAATACTGTGCTAAAGCTATCAATTTTAATTGATTTTGCCTACGACCTAGCGCGACTACAGGCGTTGAGTGTCACACCGGCACCGCTCGTTAGCACGAAAAAACACAGCCTAAAAGCCACTCGCTTCGTTTCAAAGAAATTTGATTGGTTAAGATAAATTCATCTGGGAGGGGCAGGCAGAATATTAAGAAAGTTAATGAATTAAGATGGGTCTTGGCATCGGCGCACCGGCAGGATCGAACTAAAGCGCCGGTATTCGGCCAAATATTGCTCAAGCACGACAAACTGAGGCAAATTAAGACTGTAGTAAATCCAGCGTCCTTCCTGACGGGCGCGAACCAGCGCGGCTTCTTTGAGCGTTTTCAGGTGAAAAGACAGCTTAGACTGACTCACTTCCAACTGTTCGCAGAGATCGCACACGCATAACTCGCGATCACGCAGCAGATCCAAAACTTGCAGCCGGATCGGGTCAGATAGGGCGTGAAAACCGGCAATCATTTCAGCCGATGTTGTGGTCGAAGGTTGTCCCATCAATTTTTTTGAACTTTAACTCCATTCTAAACCTCCCTAGCAGGCGTACCGTTAGCCCCGCTAGGATCAAACCTGTACGCTTACTCTAAATCCCAATGCTGCTGCACTTAAGTACCTGGCCAGAAGTTGAAACTTACCTTGAAACATCCACCGGCATCATCCTTCCCATCGGTTCGACGGAACAACATGGCCCAACCGGCTTGATCGGCACCGATGCCATTTGTGCCGAAGCAATTTCGCGGGGGGTTGGAGAAGCCTGCAACGCTCTAGTTGGCCCTACAATTAATGTGGGCATGGCACTACACCACACCGGCTTTCCTGGCACGATTAGCCTGCGTCCGAGTACGATGATGTTGCTGGTTCGTGATTATGTGGCCGGCTTAGCCAAAGCAGGATTTACCAAGTTTTTCTTTATTAATGGCCACGGCGGCAACATCGCCACACTCAAGGCCGCTTTCTCCGAAACTTATGCAGTGCTAGCAGAGTTAAACATTAACAATGCAGATCGGGTACGGTGTCAAGTTGGCAACTGGTTCATGTGCGGATCTGTGTATAAACTCGCCAAAGAGTTATATGGCGACCAAGAAGGTTCCCACGCTACACCTAGCGAGGTCGCACTCACTCAGTATGTCTATCCAGAGGCGATTAAGCAAGCACCTCTTTCAGCCGAGGTAGCCGGTGGTCACGCAATTTATGGTGCTGCTGATTTCCGCCGGCGCTACCCTGACGGTCGCATGGGTTCAAATCCTGCTTTGGCAACACCTGAACATGGCAAGCAATTTTATGAGCTGGCGGTCAAAGAATTGAGTAGTTACTATTTGGAGTTTATTACAGCAGACTAAGAGATCTCACCTGCCAAATTGCCAACTTTAGAAAACAATACTAGCCTGATAGCGGCATCAATTTGAGAGACCTTATAGCGCGATGTCAAAATTCTAGAAAACTGGAAAAATCTAGCATTTCGGTGTGTGTTATTACCGTTTTGCTCTGTCATTTTTGATCGACCGCACGCTGAAACAACCAGTAGAGTTAGGTTGGTAGAGTTGCATCCCAGAGTGGACTGAGGTGCCAGTGGTTGCGCTCGCTTGCTTTGTTGCCAAGCGAGCATTGGATAAATATATCTAGAGATAGATACGGATATCAAGAGTTTAATGATTAAGTGAATTGTAAGTAATAATTTATCCATTTTGTACATCACTAACTCAAAAAGAAAACGCGGCTAGATGTTCTGTTACTTATGATACAACCTGAATCTTGATCACTTGATACTTGTCGGCACTAAGCAGACTCCACTTAATTTTGAAAGTTCCAGGAGAAGGTGGGTTGGATACTTTTTACGACAAGCTTAGGTTATAGAGCAAAAGTGCAATAAACAAGTAAAAAATCAATTAATTCAGGGTGAGATCCTGAATACGTGCGCTTAAAATCGGCTTGGTGCCGGTGTTGCTTGCTGTGAGAAATCACACAGCAAAATGTTAAGCACGTCTTTTTTTGCCCGGAATTAATAGAGGGTTTAGTGAAATGGAAAGAGGTGAGATAAAACCTAAAGAATGAATCATTCAAGCGATTGTTAGTAATAAAAAAACAAACGAATAGTTTTGTAAAAAAGTCAGTGTGCGGTTAAAAGTTTAAGCTGAGGATACACGGTGAATTACAACTCAACGGCTACAATTGAACGTTTAAAAGTTACGGGAGTGGCTCAAATCTTTGAGGCTCAGGCCGAACTTACTCCCGATGCAATCGCAGTGAGGTGTGAAGAGCGGCGGCTAACTTACGGAGAACTTAATGCAAAAGCGAACCAGCTCGCAAATTATCTGAAAACCTGCGGCATTGAACCAGAAGTGCGAGTCGGAATTTGCGCGGAACGCTCACTAGAAATGGTGATTGGAATTTTGGGCATTCTTAAGGCCGGGGGCGCTTATGTTCCCCTAGATCCCGCCTATCCACAAGAACGCCTGAGTTTTATTCTGCAAGAAACTCAACTGCCACTATTGCTGACTCAGAGCCATCTGGTGAAAGCACTGCCGCAGCAATCAACGCAGCTACTCTGCTTAGACAGAGATTGGGAAACCATTGCCCTACATAGCGATCAGCGCCCAGCCATTGAGGTAAAACCGGAAAACCTGGCCTATGTTATGTATACGTCTGGCTCCACCGGCAAGCCAAAAGGCGTACAAATTACCCACGCAAATGTCTGGTACTATATTCAGGCGATTGCCAAAGTCTTAGAAGTCAACGCACAAGATGTCTATCTCCACACGGCATCTTTCTCCTTTTCCTCATCCGTTCGGCAGTTAATGGTGCCACTGTCGCAAGGCGCGACCAGTATCATCGCCACCCGCGAACAAATAAAAAATCCCCTCGGCCTTTTCGAGCTGATCCAAAAACAAGGTGTCACAGTCTCTGACACCGTGCCTTCAGTTTGGCGTTATGGACTGCAAGCAGTCGAAGGGCTTGAGCCAGTCCGGGCCGAGGCACTGATGTCATCTAAATTACGGATGATTCTGCTTTCTGGGGAAATCACGCCGTGTCAACTGCTGCAAAAAATACGCGGCAAATTAAAAAATCAGCCCCGCATTTTCAACATTTACGGTCAAACAGAAACCATTGGTAGCTGCGCTTATCCCATCCCAGAAGACTTTGACCGGGAACAAGGATATGTACCTGTCGGCTATCCCTATCCTCATAACCAAGCTTACATACTCAATACCAAGGGGCAGGGAGTCACAGTTGGGGAGATTGGAGAACTGCATATAGCCGGTGCTTGTCTAACTCGCGGCTATCTCAACCGGCCCGAACTAAATGCTGAAAAGTTTATCTCAAATCCCTTCGCCGGCAAATCCTCAAGCCCCTCACAGTCCTCGTCCAAACTCTTCAAAACCGGCGATCTGGCTCGGTGGTTGCCGGATGGTGCGATAGAACTTGTAGGGCGTACAGACTTTCAGGTAAAAATCCGGGGCATGCGCGTTGAGATCGGGGAAATCGAATCATTACTCGAACAGCACCCCGCGATTAAGGAAACTGCGGTGACAGCGAGAGAGGACGTACCTGGTGATAAGCGTTTAGTCGCTTATATTGTTGCCCACTCCCCCTCAAATCACAGCGACGAAAGCGAGGTTAGCACTGAACTCCGCAAATTTTTAACAGACAAGTTACCAGACTTCATGGTGCCTTCTAGCTTCGTAATGCTGAAGGCACTACCACTGACGCCCAATGGCAAACTAGATCGCCGCGCATTGCCGGCACCCCATTCTTCCGGCAGCGATCGAAAAATCGTGTTTCCCCGCAATGGCTTAGAACGCCTGCTCAAAGAAGTTTGGGAAAGAGTGTTAGAAGTCAAGCCTATCAGCGTTAAAGATAACTTCTTCGATCTCGGAGGGCATTCCTTAGTCGCCGTGCGGTTGCTATCGGAAATCGAGAATATCTGCGGCAAAAGTCTTCCCTTGGCTACCCTACTGCAAGCCGCGACGATTGAAAAGCTGGCCAGAATTATCGAATCGGAAGGAGGAGCGATGCCGGCCCAATCCTTGGTGCCGTTGAATCGCGCAACCGGCAAGCCGCCTATATTCTGTATTTACGGAATGTTACTTTACCGCGATCTGGCTCGCCATTTCGATGCCGACTGGCCAGTTTACGGGGTCTATCTAGACGCTGAAATTGAGCTGCTCAAAGCCGGCAAACTAGACGCGCAAACCTCTTCCTTAACCCGTGTTGAGGACGTAGCCAGCCACTACCTCAAAGAAATCCGCACCCTTCAGCCCACAGGTCCCTATTATCTAGCCGGTGAATCCTTTGGCGGCTTAGTTGCCTTCGAGATGGCGCAGCAGTTACGCGCAGCCGGTGAGCAAGTGGAACTTGTGGCCTTATTTGACACCCGATTTCCAGGCCAGACGCCAGAAATGTCCCGGCAAAAGCGGCTTTCTCTTCACTTAGAGAAGCTTGGCCAAGAGGGATTTTCTTACATTTTAGAAAAAGTTGGCCGTAAGCTCAAGTCTAGTAAAGGTAAGCTTGTTCGGATAGCCGGCAAACTTTCTGGCAAGTTAGATAAGGGCAACCCTCAGCCAGAAATAAGCGAACCCGAAGAATCGTTTGCCGCTGATGTGCGTATTGCCGTTCGAGAACGGGCAATTGAAAACTACTCACCCCAACCCTATGCCGGGAAGCTGGTTTTATTCCGGGCAATGGATCGCACTGCATTTGAGAAATATTACACTGACCCTAAATTGTGGCGTTCCCTGGCGATTGACGGGTTAGAGGTGCACGAAATTGGAGGCGATCACCTTGGCATACTTAAAGAGCCTCATGTAAAAGTTTTGGCTGACAAGTTGAAGGAGTGTTTAAACAGTACCCAGCCGACAGAAGTTGCAGAGCCGGTTGAGGTCATCAGGTCATAAATTCCAGAATTGAATGCAGCCGGTGTTGTTTTGATGCCGGCAATATCGGGTGCGTGAGTTATGCACCCGATTTGGCTATCTAGAACACCGGCTCGTCATCCTCCTCTCCAAATACGTCATCTTCCTCCTCTTCCTCATCAGCATAGGAATCTGCCAATTCAGAAGGCTGAGAAGGTTGACCGGGAATTGCCTCCAAAATGGCATCTAGCACCTTGGCAACCGGCAAAATTTCTAATCCCAAATCAGGCGTCATTTGTCCCTTTGGCTGAAGGGGTAACAAGAGAGCTATAAGGTAGAGCCGATAATGGTTTGCGCCCTTAGACCTCGCTGATAAAATCGGCGTTTATGGGGGGACAAATTGGTTAATTCTGTGGCCTCTTGGTGATATTGTTCCAAGTTTTTCACCCAGTTTTCTCCATCTAACCCAATGCCAAAGGTGCTGCGTCTTCCATAGATTCTCCCGGATTCCTTGAGACGAGAGACATATTTTTGTCCAAGATGTCTGTTGATTTC
>JAHHHM010000040.1 GCA_019359355.1 Microcoleus vaginatus WJT46-NPBG5
TTTGGCAGAAATCATCGACGCTACAGAACAGTTCTTCTAGACTAAACATAGGGCAAGCAGAGGGATGAGAATTCAGCACTTTCAGCCTATCTGTTTTGCCCCTCCCTTATCCCGAACTCACGTTAAAATAGTGAATTAGATAGGCGTTAGCTTTACTACAAACAAGTTCACCCAAAGCTGTGCTTTGCTTCCCTAGTGCTGGATTTTAACCGGCACGTGTTCGGATAAAGTAGTAAGTTTTTAGACACCGTTAACTGCTGATTTTTATGAGGTTAACCGTTGAGTTAAATGCTCGGATAACAAACAATCATAAAACTTTTCTAAGACGTATTATTCAAGAAATTGTTCCTATTTTGACGCTGATAATCGGCTTTTTGCGTTTAAAGTTGAAAGCGGGAAGTTAATTGCTTGAAAGATGAGTGATTGCTTTCAATGATTGATTCAATCTCTTTACATTTGAACCGATCTCTAGCTAGAGAGAGAGGAAGCAAGGTAGATGCTGGGATAAGACTCCACAATTAAGAGCCAAGCAACAGACAAAAAGTGAAGCTCTATAACCCTAATTGAATTCAGTATTTTTAAGGTTTTTGAGCTTAATAAAGGCGGGATTTAGACAAGATTAAAGCAGCCAATTCACCCATCATTGAGTTGCCGGCTGGAAATCTCCCTTGGGGCTGATACGGCTGAGCTGGTCATTAACCTATGATGTTAATCAGCTTGAACAGATAGCTTGCTAAGCAAAGCTTAAAACTTAAGTTCAGCCTGACTTGAATGTAAAAGGTTCTCAAACTGCTTAATATTAAAGCTGTTCGAGAGGTCGGGGACGATCATCTATAAAACAGAAAAATTTTTTGACGAGTTCTAGTAAGGATAATTATGAAACCGAACGATCCAAATAATTACAGCCGTGAAGTTGAGAGACAAGTTCATACCGATCCGGTAACAAACACACAAAACACCACAACCCGAACCACTGAAACGGTTAACGGTGTAAACCCTGCCAAAAAAGCGGCTTATCACGATGGTTACGTGCATGGGCGAGTTGTTGAGAACTCTCAACAAGCTGAGGTTCAACGGGTTCGTGAGAACGATACTGCCGCGCGTGGATTGTTACTCGGCATTATCCTCACTTCTCTAATTGGTTTGGCTCTTGGTGCCGTATACTACCTCAATCAGCGCAATGAGGCTCCTAACCCAGCTGTTGCGCCGACATCAGCACCTCGCGCAATCGAGCCTTCACCGGCAGAAGCTCCCATTCGCTCTACACAAACAGAAACCACAATTATTGAGCGAGCGATTCCCGTTCCCCAGCCGGCTGAGCCACAACCGAGTTCTCCAACAAATATCGATATTACAGTTCCCACTCCCTCAAGCCAACCAGCCCCCGTACAAACACAGCCGGCTCCTAGTACGCCGCAAAACATCAATATCACCGTTCCCAATTCAGTGAACCAAGAAGCTCCCACAAAAACCGAGCCGAAAAGCAGCAGTGGAACGGATACAGACACCCCCAACACTGAGAGTGACGCTTCCCCTAACCGCTCTGGTGCCGCTACTTTAACCGAACCGAGTGACTCCTCTGGTGCCGGTGCGCCGGCGAATTCCGGGCAATAAAAGTTTTAACACGCATCCTATCTTGATTACTCCATCTTGATTGTCATCCCAAACCTTAGCCCTTTCTAGAAGTAGAGAGGGCTTTTATTTAGCAACAGTATTTAAGTTTGTAAACTTCTACTTTAAAATCTAAAATTTGCAAGCGCGAACGTCACAGCGAACGCGCCTAAATTTTCAATCCTGGTGCGAGCTACCGGCATCATTACTGATACACATTGAAGGATCGTTGAAAGAAGTCAACGGCAGCGTGACTGTAAAAGTCGTGCCGGCACCCAGTTCACTTGAAACTTTGATCTCTCCCTCGTGCAAATCTACACACCGTTTAACAATCGACAGCCCCAGTCCAGTACCCGGAGTCTTCCCGACATTTTTAGCCCGATGGAATGACTCAAACAATCGAGGTAAACTTTCAGGAGGAATGCCAATTCCCCCATCTTGAATTTGAAAGATCACCTTTGCCTCATCACAAACAACATTCAAACATACATTGCTGTCTTGGGGCGAGTATTTAATCGCATTTGAGAGCAAATTAGTAAGGATATGTTGCAGCAAGTTTCTATCGAGCATGACAAGGCTGCATTGACCCTCACAGACAAACGTAAATCGGTTTTTGTTGCTAGCAACTGTAGACAGCTCGCTCGCATTGGCGTGTGCCATATCTTCCATCAGAGCAACGCAGAATTCTTGCAGATTGAGAGGTGCTGGATAGCACTCCATTTTCTCCAAATCAGAACGACTGATGACCAAAACATTGTCTAAAAGTTTAGTCATTCCTTGAGCAGCGTCTTCAATTCGTCGCAAATACCCGATTCTTTTTTCCCGATGCCAGGGTTCATCGTAAATTTCTAGTAACTGTGCACAAGAGTAGATAACGGTGAGCGGGTTGCGAAACTCGTGGGATACCATAGAGCAAAACTGCGACTTAAGAATATTAAGTTCTTCCAGTTGCTTATTGGCTTGATGAAGTTCTAAAGAAAGCTGTCGAGTTCGCAACAGAATTTCCACACGAGCTTGCAATTCTACCTTTTCAATGGGGCTGGTGATCAACTCGTCAACCCCTTGCCACAGATGCCGAGTTGCCATTCCCACCTCTGGACGGGAAACGATCAAGAGAACAGGTAGAAAAACCGGCTGCTCAGAGGCTTTTCGCTCTTGCAACCACCGCCTCCACTGCTCCGTTGCCGGCCCGTCCAAAAGACACAAATCAAAGGGTTCTTCCAGCTGTTGAGCCGAATCGGGTAACCCAACCTCGTAAAACGATTCCAGCCACTGTGCCAGCAGCCGGCGGTTTTCTTTGTGATCTAAGAGCAGTAAAATTCTTGTCATATTTACTCACCCAGCAGGTTGCGAATGAGGCCGAGTAATTGGTTTGCCACGAGTGGTTTTACTAGCATATTGCGTGCTCCATGTGCGAAACTCTCCTGCTGAATTGCCGCACTTTGCTTTGGTGAAAGTACCAGAAAAGGAATTTGTGCGGCTTGCAATTGCTCGCAGTGTTCCCAAATACTCCGGTCAAAACCGGAAATATCCAGTAAAACCACTCCAATTTCTTCTTTGCGCTCTAAAAATTGCTCAAACTCTTCTAAGCTAGTCGCGCTGAGAACTTGGTATCCTTCCTTCCCGAGAAATTTGGCTAGCAATTCTAAGTTACGCCGGTTGCGATCAAGAGCTAAAATCAGCGGAGTTTCTGCCATCATTTATCTCTCTTTTTTGGAAACCCATTGTGGATTACCGCTCAGGAGGCCACGAAGTTCAAGTAGGGGTCTACCGACTTTAATTCCATAGCGTGTGACCTCAATTTCTCGTAAGGCTTTCTCAAACGAAGACAGTCGTTTTTTGAGTACCCCGATTGCTTTACGCATTTCTCCTTCCATTTCTAGATAGCGAAGGAAGACAATGTTATCCGCAATATAGCTCATTCCAATCTCAGTGACACGAAATTCACCCGTAACAAAAGCCATTTCGTTAACTAAGATGACTGTTACGCCCATATTTTTTAGATATTGGCACAGCGCATGAAGATGACTAACTAGGTCATCGCCTCGCAGAGAAATCCGATAGCCTGAGATGCTATCAATCATAACAATGCGGGTTTTTTTCTGTTCTACCTCCCTGCGAACTTGACGGGCAAACTCGTCGGGGGTGTAGTGCATTGGCTCTATAGGGACAATTGAAAGCGTTCCCCGCTTGGTCATGGCGCTGACTGGAATATTAACCGATTCACAGCGCTGCACAAGGGTTTCTTCAGCTTCTTCAAAGGTGTAGACTGCCGAACGCTCGCCTCTACCGGCAGCTTCTTTCATAAACTGTAGTCCCAGGGTGGTTTTGCCAACGCCGGTGGGGCCGGTGACAATGGTGATGGTTCCCCGTTCCAGTCCGCCGTGCAGCAGTTCGTCGAGTTCTGGCACCCCAGACGAAAGTGGCTCGGGTACATAGTCCCTGCTGTAGGCTCCAGGTTGCAAGCGCGGGAATACCGCCATGCCGGCTCCTGTCAAGCGCATTGAGTGCCGGCCTCCCCGGAAGTCTGAGCCGCGAAATTTGGTGACGTGAACGGTGCGTCCTTCAGAAGCGTAATTCAAGTGAATGACGCCATCACTCATAAATTGCAAGTCGTCGTCGGGAACGTTCTCGCTGCCTTCTGAGGTGGACAGGATTGTCGCGTTCTGTTCCAAGAGAAAGCGCATAAATGAAAGCACTTGCTTGCGGAACTGAAAGGCATCGCTAGAGAGGAAGCGGAACTGAGTCATGGCATCCAGAAACACCCGCTCAGGTTTGAGGCTCCCGACTTCGTCAATAATTTTTTGAGTGGTAGGTTCTCGTTCTACCTCGGCTGGAGAAAAGAGGTCGTAAGTTTGTACCTCAGTAAAAAAGTCTGAGGTCGGACTGAGATCGAGAAAAGCCATGCTTTTCGTATCAACACCCAACTTTTCGGCGTTGCGGCGGATTTGCTCTGCGGGTTCTCCCAGGGTGATATACAGAGTTTTCTCGCCATTTTCGACACCGGCAGCTAGAAAGTGCAGTCCGAGGGTGGTTTTGCCGGCACCAGGGCCACCCCGGACTAGATAGGCTCTGTTGGGGACTAAGCCTCCATAAAGAACTTCGTCTAGACCTGGAATCCCTGTGGATAAGCGGTCTTGAGGCATCTTGGGTTCTTGCTCCTTGTCATATCACACTAATGGTAGCTAAGAACCGGGCTTTCTCAGGTTAGGGGTGATAGCAATTTTTCTAAAGCGCAGCGTGGCTACTGGCCGGCGGTAATTAGGCTGCTGTCTTCAATAGAGCGGTTCTCAAATAGACTGGGGTTCGTCAGAAAGACCTTGGGGGGGGCTTCCCCCAAACCCCCCATTGGGGAGGCAGTACGGGGTGTGCTGTGCCTTGTTAGCCGGCTGTTGACGATTATCAGGCCGGTTTTTGGCCGGAGTAGACGGCAAAACGATAGTTTTTATACCAGCAGTCAACTTGAACAAAACCCACTTCGGACAACCAATTAAGTTGGTCTTGCAGAGTAGCTGTTTTATCTGCTTTCATGCGCTCGATAGCAACTTCTATATCGCGGTCAGTGCAACCTTTGGCTTTAGCGCCGTTGAGCCAAGCCTGAGCATATTTTTCTTCGTTCTCCGGCGTGGTGCCTAAAGTTTGGTCTGCATTGATGAAACAACCGCCGCTTTGCAACGCACCAAAAATCTTTTGAAACACCCTTTTTAACTGATCTTGCGGTGTATGATGCAGCGCCAAAGCCGAAATGACAACATCGTAGTTCCCGACAATTGGCGCATTGATAAAATCCAAAGCCAAGTAATCAATATTGCGATTTGAACCGAAACGCTCTTGTGCCTTGCTCAACATTTTGGATGAAATGTCGGACAAAGTGATGCTGGCCTGTGGAAAGGCAGCCGCAACCAAGGCAGACAGCAGCCCCGTGCCAGCCCCAATGTCAAGTACTTTAATGTGGGCTTGACTGTCGTGAGGAATGAGTTCGAGTGTAGTGCTGTAGAACTCATCAAAACAGGGAATGTATTGACGGCGAGTGCGGTCATAATCTTGTGCGGCAGAATCGAAAAGAGCTTTGATGTCCACGATTGTTATTGGGGCTAAATGAGCAATCGTACCGAAAACTGTTGTTAGCTTAATAGATGCCACTCTTCAAGAATAGGCTTTCCAGTTTATTGTGGTAAATAATAAAGCAGTTTCATTAAACCGATACAGTCGGTTTTCCGTGGGGATGTTAAGGCGAGGGCACACGCGCTCACATTACCCTAATCTTTCTCTCACCACAATAAATTAGCCCTGCCTCCAAAAGGGTTGCCGGCTCAGCGTCAATAGTCTGAAGGGCGATTGTCAATTAGTCATTTATGCGTTTAAACCCTCTTTTTTGTACTGTATTTGCCTTGCTGGGAAGCCATCTGCCTATCTATCTGTGCGAACAACCATCCAAAATCCTCAATTGCCCCCTATAATTGCGATGGCTTTCCCGCAAACTCCACTCAATTGCGGGTAGACAACGCCAACCGGCTACCCAAAATCGGGGCAGAGAGTGGGTAAAATTCACCTTCACGCTGTTGTTGTGCCATCCCCATTAGGTATGGAATCCCAAACTTTCCTCACCATTGACGATCAACCGATTTCTGTGCGTCAAGCTATGAGCTACCTACGCACCACCGGCGATCTGTCGCGCACGATTCAAATTATTCTGCGGCAACATCTGGTGGAACAACAACTAGAGTCCCGCGCCGGCTTGGAAATCGATCCCCTTCGCATTGAGCAAGCCATTATTAATTTCAGGCTCAAAAATGGCTTTATTGAGCCTGAAAGCTTCGAGGAATGGCTGCAAACCCAACGCCTCAGTTACAGAGATTTTCGTAACCAATTGCTCACCGGCATGAAGCTCACTCAGCTCAAGGCGGAAGTGACCGCCTCGAAAGTTGAGGAATACTTTAATGAAAATAAAACACGACTTGATCAAGTTGTTCTTTCTCGCATCGTTGTCAGCGATCAAAATTTAGCTGAAGAACTGACGCGCCAACTCATTGACGATCACCGGCCCTTTGAAACTTTAGCCAGAGAGCATTCGATTGGCAGCGAACGCCTTGTTAATGGGATGATGGGGTTGGTGATGGTGGGACAACTGCCAGAGCCAATTCGAGAAGCAATTGAAGGGGCGACAATTGGGGATTTAATCGGGCCGGTGGAAGTTGAAGGGCGCTATCACTTGTTGCGCGTTGAGCAATGGCAGCCGGCCTCTCTAGAAGGGGCGCTAAGACAGGAAATTCAAGAGCAAATGTTTGAGCAATGGGTGCAAGAGCATCTGAAAAATAAAGCGATTAAACTACACCTCGATGAATCTCCCTCTGGGCAGTCACAACAGAGAATTTAAACGGTGAAATTGTCAGAAAGCTTCATGTTGGATGTTGACTATTGAAAGTTTGGAGCCGGCCATCCAAGCGCCCCTTTCTCCCCGCTCATAGAAAAATTTCCCTGTGGAATTTTATATTTAAATACTCACAATCCTTGGTGTAGAAAGCTTAAAATCGGGGATGTTGGGCAGTTGCTCAACACGCGTGTGAGGAGCGCAACCTGAATGAAACTGGCTGAACAAATAGCACAAGATTGGCGATTACGACTGGCAACCGACTGCCCAAACTATCCCAAAAGCACCCATGAAAGTATTATCTGTTGGTTAGTGGGTGAAAATGTAGCGCGATTTGAAATCTTAACTCTGCCCCAACTGGCTCTGGCTCAGCAAGCGATGGATTTCCGCTACCGGATTTTGCGCCGGCGCTATCTGGGAGTCACACCGGATCAGGCATACCGGCATCTCATCCAGCGCTTAGGCAGTTTGGTGCTGCTGCGCCAGAAAATTCGCACTTGGGTGGCGCTCAGTCGTGATCGGCACCGCACAGTGGTGGATGTGGTGCAAGAGGTTATTCAAGAAATGTTGCAGGGTGATCGCTATATGCAGCAGCAAATCTCTTGGATTGCTCAGTGTACCCAAGAGGCACGTCTGCGTAATGCATTGGTGCTCACGACGACCGAAGAGTATTGTATGCGACCTGTTCGCAACCAACCGCTGCTTGCCTACCGATTTGTTAATTATCTACGCCGATGCCAACGCGGCGGTTTAACCCAAGTGCCGGCAGATGAATTGATCCGGCTTGTCTCTGAGGAAGTTTCCCCCTCTGACACAGAGGGTTCTATCAGTTTATTAGATGTGCAAGCAAGTGTTCAGCATCAAGAGGTGCAAGCTTGGGAAGAACAACAGCTGCTACGAACCTCTGTTCAACGAGAGTTTGAAACTTATTTAGCTCAAAATGTCGGCCCGATGGCAGTTCAGTGGCTCAGACTCTATCTACAGGGTCGTTCTCAAGATGCGATCGCTCACCAGTTAAAGCTGCCGGTGAAGCAAGTCTACCGGCTCCGAGAAAAAATTAGCTACCATGCGATTCGGGTTTTTGCACTAAAAATTCAGCCTGAGTTGGTGGCGAGTTGGTTAGAGACTTCTTTAAGTGAACACAGTTTGGGTTTAACCTCAGCACAGTGGCAGCAATACTGGAACAATCTGACTGCCGTGCAACGCCAATTGCTGGAGTTGCTGAGAGCCGGCCACTCGATTCATGCAATTGCGGAGGTTTTGAAGCTTAAACCTAATCAGGTGATTGGCGAGTGGACTAAGCTGTATATTGCGGCTCAAATGCTGCGGAATGTGTCTTAATCGTTACGAATTGCCGGCATTTTGTTAAGTAGCTTTGGGGTGTTTGTGGCAGAAAATCCTAGTTTTGGGAATTAAACGTTAGGGTGCTTCTCTCACGTCCTGATCAGGTTTGAGCGGGAAGGGTTTAGAAAAATTTATCAGCTAAGGCGCATTTCAATTCGCTCTTTTATACGAACGGTTCAATATCGGCGAATTTCTCCTCCCTTCCCTTGCTTGGGGCGCACAGGTGGGTGTGTTCCCAGGAACGCTTCTGTGCCTTAATCTGGGCAGATTAATTAAATGTCTAGCTTAATATTTGGCTAATTCCCAACATTTACATGACAAGTGCCGATTGAAGAGATCGCCTGCCGGCAACACCGATAACTTTTCCTCACAAATCCTCCTCCCACTTAGCGGACTTGATATTATAAGTGAGAAATCGTAACCTGTTCAGTGAGGTGCGGGAGAAAATGGATTTCCTACTTCTTTTTTCCGTGTTAATTTTCCTTTTCTTTGCTAGATTTTTTAACTCTTGCATATTAAAATCATAGCAATTTGTCAAGTTAATTCAAGAGTGTTTGAGTGTTCATAGGCGACGTAAAACTCAATTTCAAGATAGCTTGAATCGCAAATACTTCGGGCTAGTGATATTGAAAGCCGAAGTGCGGGGTATCCTAAATAGATAATCCGTAGATTCGGTAAAATGCCTTGACAAATGGCAGCTTTTCCTAAAAATCTCTAAAATTTAAGTCATAAAAACAGCGTCCTGAATTCTTGCGGAAAAGCGTTTTTGAAGGAGATCCGGAAAAGCTAAAACTCCTGGGGAAGTGGTGCTGAACTCGCCCGTTGAATTCAATGCCACCCAACCGGCACAAGCTGGGCGAACCCACAACGAATAGGAATCCCTTCATGGATAATACTCAGGTTTTTAAGTTAATTGACAGCGTTCTTTCTTTAGAGGTTTGCTTGTACCATCAAGTGCTGCCTTTAGCGCGACAGGAAAAAAGCCTGCTGCTGGGGATGGTCGATCCAGAAGATGCCTCGGCTTTAAACTATGTCCGCCGAATGCTGAAAAATTCAAATTGCATAGTGGTGCCCAGACGGATTTCTGCTGAGGCGCACAAGTCGTTTCTTTCGGCTTACTTAAACTATAAGGGGCAAACGCAAATACAGACTGAACCGGCAAAGGCTTCGGGTTCTGCCACGGTTATTCAAGAAGTACAGCCGGTTGCGCCAAAAATGCAAAAGAGTCCACTACCGCACAATAGCCAACAAGCGACGCCTCAAACGCCTGTAGGGCAGCGCCCGCCCGCAATGCCGGCGGCGGCTAAGAAACCGGCAGCCACGCAGCCGCCATCAGATTTGCCGGTTCTGAAAGTGCAGGCGTTTTACTTATCGCGTCCGATTCAGATGCTTGTCAACTTAGCGCCCCAACAATTAATTCAAGAGTTGCTAGGGCGAGTATTATTAGAAGGAATTGGCCGGCTTTATCTGGAGCGACACCCGGAATACGGTCGAGTTCTCTGGACTCAGCAGGGAGCGTTGCAAGCTGCAATCGAAAGTTTGCCGCTTGCAGTATTTGATGGATTAGTTCAAGAATTTAAGCACTTTTTCAATCTTCCCTATATGCCGGTGGAACAAGCAACACAGGTGGAGATAGAACGGCTTTATAACAAAACTCATTTACTGTTGCTGTTGCAAGTGACCCCCGGTAAACATGGTGAAGAAGTTAACCTTCAGGTATTGCGAGGGGAAGCCTTGAAGTTTTACCAGCAGCAAAAAATCGCAGATTTGAGTCAAGATGCGTTAAAGCTAGCTATGCAACTGCAACGCAAGCTCAGTGAAATTGGCAATCGCTTCGATTCAACTCTGACTCCAGAATCGCTGGAAGCGCTACCGGCAATTGATCAGTTGGTTAAAAGCATGGATCGGCAGCTACAGGCGCTACACACCTCGCAAGACAATGAAGGGGTGAATGGCGAAGGGTGAGTGCGGACCTCAGTTTTATCCTTGACCCTATGCGCTACGCGCACACTCCGCTATCACCCTTTACCCTCGTTCGCAATTAAAATGCGCTTCAAATCATCAGGGAATTTGCATCATCAGCCTCGACTGTTGCCAAGCGCCATCGCACAACTAAGCGCTGGCAGCCTGTCAAGTTTTTTTCCGGGCTGAGCGCCAAGCCTCGGTCATGCGTCCAAAATTCGTTGTAAACTCGCTCCAGCCTAACTTGCTTCCTGGTATTTCCTCATCCCAAGAGGCGGAGATGACTCCGTAAGTTAGCCCCAAGACGCCCAAGCCAAAGAAGCCCATGCTCACTAACACAACGGCTACATTGGGCAACTCAAACAATTTATTCGTGACAATCCAATAGCTGACAACAAATGTGAACATCCCTAAAAAGGACGGGATGCCACAAAATAGAGCCATGCGAGTGGCCATCCGTTTACTCACCACCTCTGGGATGGCCGTCTCTTCCCTAGAAACCGGACGCTTTATGTCAGCTTTTTCAGCGGCGGGTGCTGTGGTTGGGCTGTTTTTATCCGGTTTTTTGCGATTTTTAGCCGGCTCAAACGGGAGGCGATCCCGTGGGGATTCTGATGACATAAGCTGTTTAACCGCGAATGCCCAGGCGAGTGATTAAGGCGCGATAACGATCATGGTCTTCTTTCAGGATGTATGCCAGCAGACGCTTACGCGTGCCGATCATTTTCAGCAAGCCGCGTCTGGAAGAGTGGTCTTTTTGATTTGCTTTTAAATGCTCGCTGAGCCGGTTAATCCGGTCGGTGAGCATTGCAACTTGGAGGTCTGCTGAGCCAGTGTCCGTTTCATGACGTTGGTACTCAGACATGAGTTCGTGTTTGCGCTCTTGCGTCAGTGCCATCGATTTCTCGCCAATTTCATATATGCAGCAATTTTTGATTATACCACTGTTTTTTTGGTGGGCAAGGTTATTGCCGGCTCAACCAGGCGATGCTGGCGCGAATCCACGCTTCGGCATCTGTGTTTTCAGACAAACTGGCGTCCTCAGAGAGGGCAGATAGGGCTTCCATCACCTCAGGACTGGTATATCCCAATGCTAGCAGTGTCATTTCCACATCTTCTTGAAGTGCCGTGGCAACCCCTGCCGGCACCGGCATCGCTAATCCCGATTGCTGCCGCCATTCTGCCAGTTTGGTTTTAAGTTCCAAAGCAATCCGTTCCGCTGTTTTCGCCCCCACTCCCGGTGTTTTCGCTAGCTGGCGGGTATTACTGGTGACAATTGCCTGAACTAAATCTTGCAATCCGAGGGTATCGAGTAAGGCAATGGCTAATTGAGCGCCAATGCCACTGACACTCACTAACTGGCGAAACAAATCCCGTTCCGCAGCAGAGGCAAATCCGTAGAGTACCTGTTGATCTTCCCGAATTTGTAAGTGAGTGAAAACTTGAAACGCTTCACCGGCTGCCGGCAACTGCTGCACCATGCGGGGCGGGATTTGCAAGTCATATCCCACTTGATTGACTTCTAAAGTGAGGGTGACTCGATTTGCGCTGCTTTTATGAATGCCGGCAACTTTACCTTTGAGATAACTGATCATTCACTCTGTAATTAGATGTCATGAGACTGCTTGCAAAACAATAAAAGGATAGATTTTTTCAGATAAAATCTGTAAAATACTCGAAAATTGTTTAAATTGGCTTTACCCTAAAAATAATTTGCATAATCCTTGTAAAACGGTTAATTAAAACCTAAATAAATGAGTTTTTAACTTGAGAACTCTTAGTATAACTTACCCTCTTTTGATTTTTCCCATTCTTTGAAAATTTCTAAATTTTCTTCTCTCATAAAACCTCCCTGAATTTCTATAGAGCTATTTCCTAACTGTTTCATTTGCTGATTGGAAAGGGTTAGCTCTCTGAACCCGGCATTCTGGGCATCCTCGATGCTGGTTCCGTAGACAATTTTGGAAATATTCGCCCAATGACAGGCACTAAAGCACATGGGACAAGGTTCGCAAGTGGAATAAATCACACAACCAGACAAATCAATCGTATTTAATTTTTTGCAGGCTTCTCGAATTGCGTTAATTTCGGCATGAGCTGTAATATCTGTACTTTGCCAAACAATATTATGCACGCAACTGATCACTTCCCCATCTTTGACAATACACGCGCCAAAAGGAGTTGGCCCTTTTGTTAGACCTTCTTTAGCTTTTTCGATTGCCATTTTCATAAATTTTTCATCGGTCATTTTCTAATTTCCCTCCCTTTTGTTATGTTAATTATTTCCCAGATTCGCTATTCTACAAGCTTAAACTAGGGAAAAGTTAGGCAATTTACCGACGCTTTTTATCTTGTTTACCTAATTGGCCGGCTATTGCTAATTCTGCCTTGAGAAAATCAACAAATTGCCGCGCTGTGCGCCCAGAACGACCATTATGGCGAGTTGCCCACTGAAGTGCTTTATAATCTAAATCTTCTTGACTAAGATTAATACCGGCTTGGGTTGCGAGATGGCGGACAATTTTGAGGTAAGTGTCTTGATTTGCCGGCTCGAATGTTAAAGTTAACCCAAAGCGGTCGCTAAATGAAAGCTTCTCTTGAACAGTATCCCAAGCGTGAACTTCTTCACCGCTACTCGGACGCGGACGATCATCAAAAAACTCGCGAATTAAGTGACGCCGGTTAGATGTCGCATAGACAATTACATTTTGAGGTCTAGCGGTGATATTTCCTTCTAAAACCACTTTTAGTGCTTTAAAAGCATCATCATCTTCTTCAAAGGAAAGGTCATCGACAAAAATTATAAATTTTTGCGGTAAATCTCGCAACTGCTCAACAATTGCCGGCAAGTCTTTCATGTCAGATTTTGCCACTTCAACGAGACGCAAACCGCGTTCACCGAACTCATTCAACAGCGCCTTCACTAAAGAAGATTTACCCGAACCACGACTGCCATAAAGCAAGACGTGCAGCGCTGGAAAACCGGCTAATAAAAATTCTGTATTTTTTAGTAAGGTTTCTCGCTGAAGCTCATATCCCATTAACTCATTAAGTTTAATGGGATCAGGGTGGGGGATTTTGACTAATTTTCCTGAATACCAGCGGGCTGCACGAGACTCTGCAAATAAGCCGGTGCCGTATTTCTGATAATAATTTGTTAAGGTTTCCAGGGCATCTGACCAATAGTTTTGCGACTGCAAAAATGTTATAATCGGCAGTTCAAATGTGACCTTATCACGATTCTGTTCATAATCCCAAACAACCGGCGCATCGGTTATTCCGGAAGCAGTTTGTACCCACCGGCTTAACTGCTCAGCGCTGCAATCATACAGACTTTGCAGGGCTTGTAAATCATGCTGGGCAGCAGCGATGAGTGCCGGCGGCAAACTGTCAAATTCGGTTTTCTGTGCTTGTTGGGTAAACGGATTCTCATCCTTGAGAATTTGAGCGATTAGATAATTTTGCCAACTTTGATTTTTGGCAGCCAAAGCCTTAAACCAACTGCCATAGGCTTGCAGGCAATTCGTGCCACTAGCATCGCTTTGGTGAAGCGCTTGTAAGAGGTTGAGGAAAGTTTGACCGGCAGTGCCGGTAAGAACATTTTGGTAGAGTAGCAGAGAAGCTGCTTGGCGTTGCAGGAACCGGATAGAAGAGAGCGTTTGAATGTTTGGCAAAGACATAATATTAATTTATCTAAATTAATTTAGGCATTTTTATGTGTCGGATAAAAGCTTAATTGATTTTTTAATACATTTATTACATCGTTTCACAAAAACTCAAAAAATACAAATATTTGGATAGATTAATCGTTAAAAAGATAAAGATTGCCGGCTGCATTGGAAATCACAACCGGCATCAAATCTTCTTCGTCTTAAACAGCCGAATCTTCACTAGCAATTAGCTCATTCGCCGACTGCCGTTTCGGAACCGTATAGTAACTGGCAACAATCGCCATCATCAGCCACCAAAGCGTACTAACTTCAGGACGATACCAAACCGTATCGACAAAGCCGTGAGCCAGCATACCGGCAATCGTAGCAACTGCTGCGATTAACCAATACCCTTCCGCACTATCCAGCCGGCGCAATCTGGCAAGCTGAACCCGCGCTTGGTTAAACGTCACTAACAGCAGCCAAATAAAACAGATTAAGCCAATAAAGCCGGTTTCAACTGCCACTTCCAGCCAAATAGAATAGGCACTCAAAGCAGTAAAGCGCGGCTTCATATAAAGTGGGTAAATTTTATTAAAAGCCGAGTTACCTGGGCCAATTCCGAGAATCGGACGATCTCGAATCATTGCCATTACAGCATCCCAAACATTGATGCGGAAGTTATTACTGCTATCCTTGCGATCAAGAAAAATACTGAATACCCGATCTCGCACCGGCTCAACAAACATCACCGCCACAATTAATGCCGCAGCCGCGCCTCCCAACACTGCCGGCATCGCCCAAGTGCGCCAGAAAGGAGGCAACTGAACGCTTATCCAGTAAACCAGTAACAGCATCATGACGCCGAGGGAAACCACCATGCCAATCCAGCCACCTCGGCTAAACGTCAGAATTAAGCAAGCCGAATGAACAACTGTCATCGTCAGCGCCAAAGCTTTCGCACCCCAACCGCGCCAAGCAAACATCGCCGCAATACTCAATGCCACAGCCGGCAGCAGATACCCAGCCAGAAGATTGGGATTTCCTAAATAGCTATAAACCCGCGTTACATTTGCAGTTGAAGACGCGGGATCTGTCCAAGTTGCCAATGGCGGTGCCCCAAAAAACCACTGCCGCATCCCGTAGACACTGACAATTAGGGCAATGTGTAAATATAGCCCAATTAACCAAGCGCGAATCCGAGGCGAACGCAACAGCCGCGATAAAAGGGCAAATAGCAGCAAATAAAGCGTCAGCTTACCCCACCCCACAAATGCCGCCTTTTTCACCGGCGACAGCGCGGTTGCCACCGTTGCCACACTCCAGTAAAGCAGCACCATCCAGTGAATCGGAGTCACACCGACTTGCGCCTCATCCGATAGCGTTAGCAATAGCCAAAAGCAAGCGCAGGCGATCAGTAAAACACCCACCAAATCGTTTGATACAAAAGGAACCAGCGCAAATATCAAGCTCACCAATATTGCTGCAATTGGTTCACCCCACTGCATCAACACGCTACCCCGACGCCAAGCACGCAGGGGATCGCCGATTAAACGATAAAAATAGCTAGCAGTTTGCCACTTGTGCAGCAAAAAGTTTTCCAAAGTTAACTGTTGCCAAACAGAATTCATGAATTGCCTTTCACGTCTCAGAAACAATCGTTGTGGCTTTCGAGACCCAACTTGACTGTGAAATTTGCCAAATTCGAGTTCAGTGTCGAACGGCAAAAGTTATAAGCCATTATCTTGTAAAACGACTTAAAAGGCTCTAAAACAGGAACAAAGATATCCTGTCCATTTTTCTGTTAGCATCAATTTTCTTGAGATCAGCCGGGATTAGAGGATTATTTAACGACTCATTTCCCAATCCGGGCCTATTTTAGCCGGCATAAGGCTCAGTGAAAGAAGCGGTGACTTCTGGCAAACTGACTACATATCGATACCCAGACTCCGGTGAGCCTTGGATTGAGATATCGCCGTTGTGCATTTCTGCTAACAGGCAGCTCAGCAAAAGTCCGATGCCTTCACGAGAGCGGTTTCCCCCAAATAATTGGCGTGCCGGCTCTAATCTGTCTGACTCAACCAGCGCCGCCAAATTCGACTGATCTAGCCTCTGTCCGTTCGTCGCGTGGGTTGCTAAAACCGGCGTTTCCAGTTCTTCAGGTAGTTGACTACCCTCATCCGCTGCTAGGGACTGTGAGAGGGTCAGTTCTGATAAAGGGCAGGAAGACAGTGTGGCTAGGGGAAGTCCTTCTCCCAGCCAGGGGTGGGATACCCAAACCGCAATATTCAACCCAGAAATTCTGCGAGAGACATGGAGGCGAACAATACTGCCGGCAGTTGCAGATTGAATCACACAGAAAAGCAAATTATAGAGTAACTGCTGAATCTTCAGCTTATCAAGCATCCAAATGCGATGACCCGGTTCGACGGATAAACGGATTTCTTGCTCTCGCCGGCTGGCATCTTGTTCTAAAGCATTAATCACCTGCTGGCACAACATTTCAATATCAATCGCCGTCAGACGCAGTTCCGGCATACTGTCGTCCAGTTCTCCCAGCGCTAAAATTTCATCCACCAGCGAGATTAAATAACGGCCACTGCCGTGGATAATTTCTAGATATTCTTGCTGCTTGTTGTTTAAAGGCCCGTAAATTCCCCGCTCCAAAACGCTGGCCATCCCCATCACTGAAGTCAGGGGTGTCCGTAAAGCCTGAGTAACGTGCGTGAGCATTTCCGCTTTAATTTGCTTGAGAGCCGTCTGGAAACCCCTTTGGCTCTGAGAGGCAAAACCGGCCTGGGAGCTGGAAGAAAGCTGTGACGGCTCACCGGCAAGGCGCTGGCGCTCAAATTCACTCATGCACCAGCGGGCTGTCAGTTCCAAAAACTGAATTTCTTTAACGGTAAAGGTACGAGGTGCCAGATCCATTACGGCTAGCGTCCCCAAGCAATGGCCGGTCGATGTCAGCAGCGGGACGCCTAAATAAGCACGAATGCCGTACTGCTGCACGAGGGAACGATGAGCAAACAGGGGATGATTGGCTGTATCCCGGATAGCCAAAACCTTTGCACTTTCCACCACTTGCGAACAGAAGCATTCACTCCGCAATAAGTGGATCTGAGCGTGTTGTTTCAGCGGTAGCAAATCGCTTAATCCCACCGCCGCTTTCAACCATTGCCGGTCTTTATCCAACACGCCCAAAATGCAGATCGGGATTTCCAAAAAGTCAGCCGCTGCTTGGACAGCTTCCTCAAACACCGGCACTTTCTGCGCTTCTAACAATCCCAATTCTGCTAACATCAGCAGGCGTTGATCCTCCTGTGCTGCCGCACTCAAACTATCAAGCGAATCCATTTGTTTGTTTTCGGGGGCTATCATAGCGGTTTTGGGTTGCGATCTAAAAATATTACAAACATTCATGTACGGTTGCAGGGAAGAGTGTTATTAAGTGATTCGCTCCCTGGCACCCTCCGCGATTGCCTTGAGTGCGGGCGATGCGCCGTCAGTCTGCCGAGGCGGTAAGAACTGAGGCGTTATGGGTAGCTATGTATTTGCTGAGATGTTTGCCAGATGCCATTGCCCTTCACCACAGGCAGGATCAACGACCTGGGAAGGGTTTCTGTCCTCAGGAAAGACTTAGCACCCTACCTCTGTAGGTGATGGGAGCATTACCTTAGACTTATATTTCCCTATCTGCGGTCATGACGAACACAGCGAGAACACAGATAGTTAGGTTTTCCGATTAATTAAATATTTATCGGTGAGGCTGCCACCGCTGCGAGTCTTGAAAAGAGGGTGGCGTTTGGCACCGGCAGCCGCTGTACACAATCCTATATTCTCTTTGCCGGCTGCAAGTTGCACACCTTGACTGCTGCCGGCATTTCTTCATCCCTGGCGATCCAAACGCGCCTCCCAAGCTGGATGGGTGAGCAACTTTTCCATCACTCGCACGCCCCGCAATTGGTTTGTTAGTGGCAAATGCCCCTTCGGTGCGCTTAGATCCCAGGTAAACCCTTGGGGGTAGCGAGTCCAGTTATTGCCGGCTTTCCAGTTAATTTTTGGCCACAGTTTGTCCCAGTTTTTGCCGACGGAGAGCCAAATTTCTCGCTGTACGGAAAAACCAAACTTACCTTCAGAGTAAACCCCCCACAAATGGTCGAGGGTTTGCAGATCGGGGATGGGGAAGTTGTCTACTTCGGTGAAATATAGCCACTTTCTTTGCACTGCACTGGCACCGGCTAACTCACACATCAATTGCAGTGTCAGCCGATCTGCTTCTTGAAAGTCTTGAGCTGCAAGCATTTTTTGCAGCGGCAGATAGTCGATTCCCCGTTCTGAGCGCAGAGGGATGACCCCTGTGGGAAAGTGCGTGTTCAGGAATTCTGCTGCTTTAGGTGAATCGGATTGGAAAAGCATCTGGTAAGCTTTCCCGATGGCCACAGTTGCCGGCCCAGACCGGCGCTCTATTAAGAATTCCATTAAAATGTCCAAACCGGCCTCACTCGGATCTGCCAGCTGCTGAATGAGTTGCAGTTGGGTTTTCTCTGGTGCCGATCTTAACTGGGAGCCAAAGCCGGAGATATCCATTGAGGCGTTGGGGGCTGAGGAAGTCGTCGAGTCAATCATGAGCAGCTATCAGCGATCAGCTATCAGCTATCCGCTGAAGCATGAGTTTTAACCTATTGTACAATCCCGGTTGTGATCATCTCACGCTTTGGTTCACGGTTATAAGCGTGATTGGCTTAGGGATGCACGATGCGGTTAATAATTGCGGTGGTGGAGGAGGGAATTTCAATTTTAATCAACTCGATGCGACCCCCATAAGCTTGAACAGTTGGGGCTTCGGGCAAGGTTTGAATTTGATAGTCGCCGCCTTTAACGTAGATATCCGGTTTCAGCGCAGCGATCAAGTTGGTTGCAGTGGTTTCGCTAAAGATCACGACTCCATCCACCGGCTTGAGCGCACACAGCACTTCTGCACGTTGCAATTCTGGCACAATAGGCCGGCTGGGAAGTCCCTCCCGGTTGGGTTTGATGGCTTGTACAGAGTGATCGCTGTTTAACCCCACAACAAGTGTTCTTCCGAGGGCTTTGGCGGCTTGTAGGTAGCGAACGTGGCCGGCATGGAGCAGATCGAAGCAGCCGTTGGTAAATACGAGGGTTCTCCAGCGTTCAGGTTCTGAGGCGAGAGCTTGTTGCAGTTCAGTTAAGGTGTAGAAACCAGGAAACATGATTTTTGTGAGAGTGGGGCGCTGTGCCGATGTGGGAAAGGACAAGTTCTATATTTTTCCTTTTTTACCCTACACCGAACTTTGACACCCACTCCCTTTGATGGTTGCTTTTAGCGGTTAGCCGGTTCAAAGCTGAGCGACATCTGGGATCTTTGGGCACTGGGCTGCACGATTGCGTTTTGAGGAGCCGTTGGCTGCCGGTGTAGTTCTGACTCGCTTTGGGGGGAATAAGGGACTTTTACGCCTGAGAATAGGTTAAGTAAAAATGTGACTGTGGCGGCTAGTAATAATCTTTCAAGCATTTCCGTGTCCCCCCATTTACCGCTCAGTAGCGTGATCTCTGTTGCCAGATTTGTGTCCTTAGATAGATAGTGCCTTGTCTGGCTATTGTGGTAGGTGATTTCAACCGATGAATCGGTGTGACAATTGCCAGCAAGCAGGGTGAGGCAGATCACAGGGGTGAAATATTTAGAGGAAAGTAGCGATCCGTTGAGTGCCGGCAAAACCTATACCGACAGAGACGTGCCGGCTATCTCAAGGGTTAAGCGTGGATACTACCATCCGGCATCGTTGCCCCACTTAAATCTGCGCCGGTTAAGTTAACGCCGTGTAAATTTGCGCCGAGTAGGTTGGCTTGACTCAAATCAGCAGCACTTAAAATGGCTTCGCTAAGATTAGCCCGGATCAGGCCGGCTTCTATCAAATCTGCTCCACCTAAATCTACTTTAGCCAAGTTGGCTCCAATCAGATCGGCTCCTCTGAGGTTGGCACGGCGGAGTTTAACTTCGCACAAATTAGCGCCATGCAAATCCGCCTGTCGCAAATTGGCTTTCGATAAATTGGCTCCCACCAGGTTGGCTTCTCGCAGTCTAGCTCCCCTCAAGTCTGCCTTGCTTAAATTGGTGCCAATCAGTTCTGCCCAACTCAAGTTCGCCACAACCAGCACAGCGTCTGTCATATCCGCGCCTGAAAGGTTAGCTCTCCGCAAATCCGCTTTTGCCAGTTTAGCTCCTCTTAAAATTGCGCCGGTGAGGTTGGCTTTGCTCAGGTTTGCCCCACTAAGATCCGCTTCACTCAAGTTGATCCCTTTCAAGTCAGCTTCACCCAAGTCAGCCTTCCGCAGGTTAACTTTCGTAAAATTTCTGGCTCCTGTTGCATATTGCTTCAGAATTTCCTCAACGTTCATTGTCGCTCCTCAATGCCGTGCCTTTACAATCCTTTTACGGCGCTTGCTTGAGTTGCTCCCTAAAGAAGCTCAGCGATGCGGTGAGTTTGTTGCCGGTGGCTGTCAGAGCAAGGTGCTGCCGGTTTGTGGTAGAAAAGTTTTTTAGGGAGTGATTGCAAGGATAAAGAGAAAGCTTATTAAAGTTTTGCAAGATTTTGATGGGTTTGGTCGGCAGTTAGAGGGAGTGATCCCCCAAAGCCCCCTTTATTAAGGGGGCTTTTGAACAGAGAGCATCGTTTTTTTATTGATACTGCCGTGTTTCTACAATCTTGTTGAACAGGGAAAAATGTACCTCAAATTGTTATGAGGTATACGAGTTCCCTGTAGTAGGAACTCCGTCAGGATTCTGTCTCAAAACATCCGGATCTGTGAAATAACTGGGTAGAGATTCCGTCCAGTAGCCGCCAGATCCATTGCCATAATCTCTGCCTGTAGGAGTTTTTTGCACAGAATAATGCAAGTGTGGCCCACTTGAATATCCAGTATTACCACTCTGAGCAATAGGTTGGTTCTGACTGAGCCGATCACCCACATTTGGAAGAACACTATTAAATTTTAAATGAGCGTATAAAGAAGACGTGCCATCGCCATGATCGACAACTACATAATTGGTATATCTGTACCAATCATTCGGTAAAGATTGGTATTGTGGATTGATGTTTATCTGGGAACCTTCATACAGACTAATGACTGTACCACCTCTTGTAGCAACAACTTCATCGCCTTCTTCCATATCAAAATCCCAAGCATATTGATTCCAGAAGGCAATATCAGGGTTTCGGTGATGACCATCATTTCCGGCATTAACCATATTTGCAACCCCATCGGGATACGGAAGTTGGTAAGTGGTTGAATCAGTGTTGGAATCAGAAGACTGCTCTGATAAATCTTTTATAATTAGCCCCATCTTATGCCACCAGGTCATATTGTTATCTGATTCTCGCCACTGCCAAGCATTATCATCGGTGCCAATGCCGAAGACTCGCAAACTGCCATCAGCAGCATGAGAGACAACAACCTCTGTGGAAGACAGACCCATCTTATGCCACCAGG
>JAHHHM010000001.1 GCA_019359355.1 Microcoleus vaginatus WJT46-NPBG5
TATCATCGGTGCCAATGCCGAAGACTCGCAAACTGCCATCAGCAGCATGAGAGACAACAACCTCTGTGGAAGACAGACCCATCTTATGCCACCAGGTCATGTTGTTATCTGATTCTCGCCACTGCCACACATTATCATCGGTGCCAATGCCGAAGACTCGCAAACTGCCATCAGCAGCATGGGTAACATCCAGTTCTGTGGCAGACAGACCCATCTTATGCCACCAGGTCATGTTGTTATCTGATTCTCGCCACTGCCACACGTCTTGATCCGCACCAATAGCAAAAATTCTTAGCTGACCATTAGAATCACGCGCAGCTACAACGTTATCGTCATTGGCAACTGTGGTATCTATTGAAAGATTTTCCCACCGAACTTGAGCAATTGCTAAGTCAGTATCTTCCCGATACTCCACTTTGACCTTGTGTTCTCCAGAACTCAAAAACTGATGAGCGCTATAATCAACAGCATTTCGACCACTCCAGGTATCAATTACCAAGTTGTCATCTACCCACATACGCATCCCGTCATCCATGCTGGCGCGGAAGAGATAGTGACCTGAATCAAAGTTGAATGATCCTGTCCAACGTACCGAAAAGTTGTCATTCCCAATCCCTTGCCCTGGTCCACCGGCACCCCAGTCATTATTAATACTGCTTTCTGTGCGGGTGAAGGTAGGATTGCCACTCAGGGAGTTGTTATTGTAATACTCAGCTACATATTGACCTGTAGCTGTTTGCATAGGTAAGGGTGTTGCCGTAGTAGTAACGCTTCCCACCGGCATACCTGTGCCCAAGTCATACCAAAATTCCTGCCCATTGGGCTGTACTATCAGATCGTCATTAGTGTAGTAAGTATTAACACCATTACTTGTACTCTGTTGTACAACCTTGCCGGCATTCAAGCTGCCACTGCCCGGATCGTTCAAGCTGAACAAATGAGCATTAGGATCGACATCAACCAAGCTAGCACTGGGTTGAATACCGGGTAAAAGTTCAGTATCAAACATTTGTATCTTTCTCGAAAAATTAACACCACTTCCTGAATTTTGCCAGCACCAAATTGAAGACAGGCGCGAATGATTCTTGAATATACTTAAATCATTAGCTAAGCAATATCTACCCTCAGATATATTTTTAATTTCTTTTTAGGAAAACAATTATTATAGTAGGGTGGGTAAGTCAGACACCCTACTACTAAGAAGCCAGGTTTGATTCAGGATAGGCTTTTAGACATGATAAAAAGTTTGTTATTTCATGTCCTTTTGTGAGAAAACTTATAAATAAGTTTACAAACAGGAGTGTTTTGATGTTCTCGTTCCTAGCCAGGGTAGCAAAGCTTTCTCAAGGCAACGATAAGCTTTATCTGAAGGATAAAAACTGTTCGGACTAGAATGCTTACCAGAAATTCTATCTTTGCGTTTTAGGTATGTCCTCCGTGGAATTTCCGTGGAATTCTAGAGATTTTCCAGAAACCAAAGTAAGTTTATAGACAGATGTTTTTGATGAAACTTTGAACAAATTTAGGTAAATCGTATAATAAAATACAATTTTATGTATAAAAAGTGATTCATCCGACTCCAGCCTTTAAGTATACAAAGCGTAAAAAATCTGCTAAGCTTCAGCTAGCAGCAAAGTAAAAAGAGATAAAATTACCCAATCAGTTAAGGGGTTGAGCCAAGAATGCTCGTTTTTTAGAACGGAGAGTGTTAAGGCTCTGGCTTTTCAATGACGGATACTATACGTTGCAACGACTCGGTTAATTGCGTCAGTTGCTCCATAGAATCTTGCTGGACTTGCGCGAGAGTTTGCACGGCATCACTTAGGGCAAAAATCTGATAACCTTGCTGTTGCACCTGCTGGGACTGGTACTGCACTTGAGCTGCCAGCGCATCAATGCGCTCAGCTAAGCGTTCAACGGTGACAGTTGTAGCGAGTACAGCCTCGCCAATTTGCTCAACAACTGACTCCAAACGATTGATTTTAACTTCCATTGCCGACTCAATCCTTTTATCTACAACCCTGATTCGTGATCTGAGGGTCAAAGTGCCAGTCTTTGGAAATACTAGGCAGCCGCGAACTCTCTGATCACCTTCAGCAAAATTTTATTAGATTGTAGATGCAGACAAGCTTCCCTGATGGAATGGCCCAGTAATTATGCCTTGTGCGCTATCACAAACAACTGTTAATGGTTGCGGTGAATCGCATTTGTCGTAATGTTGCATGATAACAAGCAATGTGCGCGTTCTCCAACGAACTTCTATTCTGGGTTATAGGCACCTAATCTTAAATCTCAAATGTTAGACACCCTAGATTTAAATGTGTCTTTAGATAAAGACACTTACAAAACTCAGATTGAAGCCCTGATGCGGGAACTGCGGCAACTGCAAAAGGCGTGTTGGGAAAAGAAATTGCCGACGATCGTTGTATTAGAAGGCTGGGCGGCGGCGGGTAAAGGTTCTCTGGTGAAGAAAATGGTGGAATACATGGACCCGCGTGGGTTTGTGGTTCACCCAATTTGGCCGGCAACTGAACAAGAGCGACAATACCCGTTTCTGTGGCGGTTTTGGCAAAAACTGCCGGCACGCGGCAGCATTGGTTTCTTTTACCACAGTTGGTACACTCACGTATTAGAAGACCGGCTTTTTGGGCGTTTGCCTGAAGCAGAGGTTCACTCAGCAATGAGTCAAATTAACGCCTTCGAGCGCCAACTGATGGATGATGGCGCAACGGTTGTTAAATTTTGGATTCATATCAGCAAAAAAGAATTAAAGTCTCGGCTCAAAAAAGCCGGTGCTGATGAACTAAAAGCATGGCGGGTACGCCCAGAAGATTGGCAACAAGCCAACCGCTACCAGGAGTATGCAGCTTTTGCGGAAGAAATGGTGAGCCGCACTAGCACCGGCTACGCCCCTTGGACACTTGTAGAGGGAGACTGTCAACGCTGGGCACGGGTTAAAGTTTTAACGAAAATGGTAACAAGTTTTAGGGAAGCACTCGACCGGCAGCAAAGTCAAGCGCTGCCACCTGTCAGAGTTCCACAAGAGCAGTTAGACGCGACTGAACCGGATTTCTTAGGGCAAACCGATCTGAGTGTGAGCCTCGCCAAAAAAGATTACAAAAAGCAGTTACGCAAAGAACAATTGCAACTGCGAAAACTTCAACTAAGTATTCACGAAAAGCAAGTGCCGGTACTGGTGCTATTTGAAGGGTGGGATGCTGCCGGCAAAGGTGGAGCCATTAAACGATTAACCGATGTTCTCGATCCGCGCAGTTATATCGTCAATGCCTTTGCCGCCCCCACAGATGAAGAAAAAGCCCATCACTACCTCTGGCGGTTTTGGCGCAGGTTGCCCACCGCCGGCACCATTGGCATTTTTGATCGGAGTTGGTATGGGCGAGTGCTAGTTGAGCGTGTCGAAGGATTTGCCACAGAACCCGAATGGCGTCGCGCTTACCAAGAAATGATCGAGTTTGAGGAGCAACTAACCAGCGCCGGCTATGTGTTGGTAAAATTCTGGCTGCACATCAGCCCAGAAGAACAGTTAAAGCGCTTTCAAGAACGCGAAGAAAATGCGTTTAAGCAACACAAACTCACGCAAGAAGATTGGCGAAATCGAGAGCAATGGTCACTTTACAATGTGGCAGTCAATCAGATGATTGGGCGTACCAGTACACCTACCGCCCCTTGGACAGTTGTTGCCGGCAATGATAAATATTTCGCTCGCGTCAAAGTCATTCAAACTGTCACAGAAGCCATTCGCAGTGAGCTGAAACGCCGGCGAGAGAGGGTTTAGGGGCTAGGGAGAAAAGAGGGAGTGAGGGAGTGAAATCTCCATGCCCCTACCTTTAGGTTGGCGAAGCCTTGACCTATGCCCCATGCCCATTAACAACTCAGCGTCTCCCTCGTTTCTTTGCGAGTCCAAGCGGTGGTGCCGGCAGCCATTAAGCAAAGATACCGGCGGGTTGATTCAGGGAGCGTGACGCCGGTAAAGTCAGCTCCCTCGATTTTTGCCCCTAATAAATGCGCTTCACTGAGATCGGCACCGCTTAAATCTGCGTTCGTGAGATTGCTCCAATTTAGATTTGCTTTGCTCAAATATGCCTTACTCAAGTTGGAGCCGGCTAAATTTGCTCCGATCAAGCTGCCGCCCCGAAGCTTTGCGGCGCTGAGATTTGAAGCCATTAAATTTGCATCTTGCAGGTTGATGCCACTCAGTTTGGCTTCCCTGAGATCAACGCCGTTGAGATCGACGCCATTGAGTTCATTCCCATTCAAAAAAGCTTTACTGAGATTCACCCCACTTAAAAACGCTCCATCAAGGATCGCCCCGCTGAGCCTTGCACCTGACAAATTTGCCCAATTAAGATTGGCTCGGCTGAGGTTAGCCCCTCGCAGATTAATATCCGTGAGATTGGCGCTACATAAATTTACACGTTGCAGATTGGCACCGCGCAGATTAACGCCCGTGAGATTAGCGCCGCTGAGTTTGGCTTTAGATAGGTCTGATTTCACCAAAAAAGCGCCGTTGAGGTTAGCCTTAGTCAGGTCGGCATCAGCGAGATTGCCTTCGCTGAGTTTAACAAAACTTAAATCTGCCCAGTTGAGAAAGGCATCATTCAGGTTTGCTTTTGTCAGGAAAGCGCGACTAAGATTGGCTCCCATGAGGTTGGCACCTGTGAGGTTGATCCCGATCAAAGTTACCCCACTCAGGTTTGCCCCTTGCAAGTTGATACCGGCAAAGTCCCTCTCTCCCGCATCGTAGAGCCTAAGTAGATGACTGACTTCCATATTGTGAACTCTCCAGTTGCGAGCAATTTGGGGCTAGGCCATTGATGGACAAAGCTAAAATTGTGAAACGTGACATGAACAGCGAGGGTGAGTAGCTCAGTTTTATCATGTCGTTAAAATGCCCTTAGCAGGGAGGAAAATTAACGAATTATCTTTTGGTTTTTGTGAAGATTTTTGAAGTACAATTCAGCAGATGACAAAGCGAAAGACCAGGTAGAAGTAGCCTCACTCAGACGATAGGGTCATCTCACACAATGATTTCTACCAAAATTTGAAGCCTCAAAACACCCAATAAGGATATTAACCTGGTTAGTATTTAATGCATTTTAAGAAACAAATATATTTGTCAAGAATTTTTATGCGTGAATCCAGACGAGCCGGCGAAAATATCGGTAACGGAGTTGTGGTGACAGTTAAGGAAGTTTGCAAATGTTTTCTTTACTAACCCAAGCGCTGCTATGGCTGCTGCTGCTTACCTTTTTGTGGTACGTGTTGCAGCGAGTGGTGCCGAAAAATTATTTGGCTGTGTTGGGCTACGCAGTATTGTTGCTCGCCCTGATCATGCCATTTTTCTATCCAGCCGATCCATTGAGTGGCAGTGCTTGGAGCATTTTGTCATTACCGCTGAAGCCGCTGAGTCTGTCTCTGTTGCTGTTGCTGCTAGGCACAAGCGATGTTTGGGCGGGAGGGAGTAAGGATGGAAAGAAAGTTGTCAAGCCCAATTTAGTCATTTGGGCTTTGGTGATTTTGCTGCTTTCGAGTAACCCTTGGATCTCTCGGTATTTGGAACGCCAAGTGATTTCAGCCGGCGTCTCAGCAGCTCAAGTTTGTCAGACAACGACTACTACTCAAATAGCCGGTACGATTGTGGTGCTAGGACGGGGCGTGACTGAGGCGTATCAACCTGCCGGCACTCAAATTCCGCAGATAGATACGAACGAACGGATTATGGAAGCGGTTGAACAACAGCAGCAGCAGCTTAGCTTAGGCAATCGCCCGCTTACAATCGTCAGCGCCGGCAAATTGGTGGTGGGGACGAGAAATCAAACTGAAACAGAATATATCCAGACTCGGCTGGCAAATATGAACGTGTCGCCGATTACAGAATACTCAAGTGTGAGCGTTCACGACACTGCCGTTAACCTCAAACGAATCTCGAACAATCAAGGAAATCTCAACAATCGAGTCCTTGTAGTCGCCTCTGCGATTGATGTGGGACGTGCCCAGTTGACATTTCAAAAGCAGGGAGTTACTACTATTCCCCGCGCCAGTAACTTGCAAGAAATCGTCTGCGATCAAAGGCAAAGACGTTTAACGCTAGCCGACTTTGTCCCTTCTGTAGAAGCGCTGCTACGCTCCACACGAGCTATTAATGAATTTTTTGCCTTACTTTACTACTTTATGCGCGGCTGGCTCACCCTAAGCTAGCGATTTTGCAACCAAGCGTAATCGGCATTAGGTTGGAGGCAGCACCGGCAGCAATTCGTTTAAACTAAAAAGTCGTCATCGCTCAAGATTAAGCAAATGAGCGCTTAACTTTCCAATCGTTGCAAGACAAAAAAGCTCTCTTTCCTCCCTAGCCCCTCTCACCTAAAATTAAAAATTCACATGGCTCGCTCTCGATTGCAAAAACTAGCAAATTATTTGCGTCCCCACTGGAAACCAGCGGCCTTGGGCGTTTTAGCGCTGCTGATTGTTAACGCTGTGGGAGTTTACATTCCTCTGTTAATTAGCAATAGCATTGATCAACTCAGACTGAGTGTAGAAACAACCGAGCGCACGTCGATACAACCGATTTTGCCCTATGTCGTGCTGATCTTTGTGCTAGCGACGTTGATGTGGGGAATTCGGGTGGTGTCGCGGCTGTTGCTGTTTGGGGTGGGCCGGCAGGTAGAATTTGACTTGAAGCAAAATATTTTTCAACACCTACTGACTCTCGAACCGTCTTACTTTGCCGTCAATACCACCGGCGATCTGATTAACCGCGCGACGTCTGATGTGGATAATATTCGGCGATTGCTGGGGTTTGCCGTGTTGAGTTTGGCAAATACGGTGTTTGCCTACGCGCTGACGCTGCCGGTGATGATGTCAATTAATCTTCGCCTAACTGTGCTGGCAATTGCAGTTTATCCCATCATGCTGATTTTGGTGCAGCTATTTGCGGATCGCCTCCGTAATCAACAATTAGTGGTGCAAGAAGAACTCTCAGGTTTGAGTGAGTTGATTCAGGAGGATATGAGCGGCATTTCCCTGATTAAAATTTATGCACAGGAAGAGAACGAACGTCGCGCTTTTGCCCAGAATAACAGTCGGCTTTTAGAGGCGAATTTGAAGCTAGCCAGAACTCGAACGCTGCTGTTTCCGATTCTTTCTGGATTGGCAAGTTTGAGTTTGCTGGTGTTACTAGCCTTCGGTGCCGGGGCAATTGCAGCCAAACAAATTACGGTTGGGGATTTTATTGCTTTAATTCTTTATGTTGAGCGTTTGGTATTCCCAACGGCGCTGCTAGGTTTCACGATTACTGCTTATCAGCGAGGTGAAGTGAGTATTGATCGCATCGAGTCGATTCTTACGGTTGAGCCTAGAATTCAGAACTCTACGAAAGCTATTGAATTACCGCAGCCGGTGCGGGGGACTTTGCAAGCACGGGGGTTGACTTATACTTATCCGGGTGCGAGTGTGCCGGCTTTAAAAAATGTCAGCTTTGAGATTGCTGCCGGTGAAACCGTGGCGGTTGTGGGTCCCATTGGTTCGGGTAAATCGACGTTGGCAAATGCCTTGCCGCGCTTGTTGGATATTGCACCGGGACAATTATTTTTAGATGGCTGCGATATTACTGAGGTACGATTGCAGGATTTGCGGGGGGCGCTTGCTTACGTTCCTCAAGACAGTTTTTTGTTTAGCACGACGATTAGAAATAATATCCGCTATGGCAATGCTTTAGCTGAACAGCCAGAAGTGGAATATGCAGCGAAACAAGCGCAAATTGAGGGAGAAATTTTGAATTTTCCTCAGCAATATGAAACGATTGTGGGTGAGCGCGGAATTACGCTTTCTGGGGGGCAGCGGCAGCGTACCGCATTGGCGCGGGCTTTGTTGATGGATGTGCCGGTGTTGATTTTGGATGATGCGCTTTCGAGTGTGGATAATCAAACGGCGACGGATATTTTAAATAATTTATCTGCCGGCATCCAACGCAAAACGGTAATTTTCATTTCTCATCAAATGTCCGCAGCAGCAACCGCCGACCGCATTTTTGTCATGGATCAAGGTCAGATTGTAGAAGCCGGCACTCATGCTGATTTAATGCAAAAAGGGGGTTTATATCGCTCACTTTGGAATCAGCAAAAGTTAAAGGAATTGCTGAAATAAGGAGAAAAGGGAAAACATAATTTTAGGCTTCATTGCAGGAATGTAGAATTATGCATTTGCCATTTTTTCATTCCTGTTTTAATTTTTGCCGGCGCGAAATCGGTAGAGTCATATTTGGTTTAAAGAATGCCGGCAACAACTCGGGTATCTCCTAAAGCCGGCACCCTTATAGTTTTGTTATCCCAAAGACTCAAACTTCAGAACAAAAGTCGTTTTCCCGTAAGTGCTTTTAACGGAAATGTTAATTCCTAACTGGTTTGCGAATTTTTTCACCAAGGCTAACCCTAGTCCTGTCCCACCATGTTTCCAGGGGTCATTGTTAGGAATGCGGTAAAACTTGTCAAAGATCCGATCACATTCATCTGCTGGAATTTCCACGCCAGAGTTACTGACCAAAATTTCTAAGCCGGTTGGGGTTGCTTCAGCGGATAAAGTGATGGTTTCTCCCGCAGGAGTGTACTTCCAGGCATTATGCAGAAGTTCAGTCAAAATGCGCTCTAGATAGGAAAGATCAGTGGTTAATGGTGGGAGATTTTCAGGAATTTTGATTTCCAATTCCTGATGTTGATTGCGGGTACGTTCAATAAATGGTTCTGCAATATGAGGAATATAAAATTCGAGAATAACATCATCAGTGAGATTAAGCGGTTCAGTCCCTGAATCTAGGCGAGTCATATCGAGGAGATCGTTGATTAAACTAATCTCCCGTTGCCCTTCTTCTTGCAGAATTTTGAAATAGCCGTTAATTAAGTTCGAGTCGCCGGTGAATACGCCCAAAGGCTCTAAACTAATTTCCAGCATCTGGGTTGCCATTTTGATGCTAGACATGGGAGTCCGCAGTTCATGGGAAACGGTACTAAGAAAATCATTTTTTAGCTGGTTTAGTCGTTCCAGTTCTTGTACTTGAAGCTGAGCTGCCTGATACAAGCGCGATTGGCGCATTGCAATCGCGCAATGATTTGCAACTTGCTGTACTAGCCGGATTTCTAAGTTGCTAAAGCTTCCTTCTTTTTGCCTGAATAGCCACAGATCGCCTAAAATTCCTTGATCGTCATAGATGGGGCAAGCAAGGCTTGCTAATTGACTAGAGCTATGGAGTACCCAATCAGGTGTAATCGCACAGAATTGACAAGCTTCTCTACGCAAAAGGGAGGGGTAAATAACTGGACGCACAGGAGTAATTTCCCCAACTTGCCCTTGAGTCAAAGTCTGGGTTTTATCGTATTTGTAAGCAATCGAAACGAGGGTTTGATCCGCGTTGTAAATACCGGCATCGCAATATTCGATCCCTAACCCAACCCCCAATTCTTGCACGGCTGTTTGCAGGATCTGTGCCTCGTCGAGACTGTCGCGGACTTTATCGGTAATTCGTTGCAGTAATGATTCAAAACTCAGTGCTTGTTGCAGTTGGGCAGTGCGTTGCTCTACTTGCTCCTCGAGCTTAGCATTGAGTTCGAGCAGCTCTACTTGCTTGGCGGCCAATTCTACCTGAACTTGCTCTAGTGAGGCGTTTGCTAGGTTTTGGGCATGGATGGCTGCTTCTGCGATTTTCTTTGCCTGAAGAATTTCAGCTTCGTACTGGATACGCTGCCGCATAGGTACAAAAATGCAGTCATTGACGAAGCTGCCTGCACGTTCCCGGCGCACCCCATTAACGAGCATGGGAATATCAGTTCCCTGCTTGGATCTGACTGAGATGTATATTTCCTCCACCTTGCCTTGCAGTTTTAGCAGTGGGAAGAAATGGGTCTGAAGAAAGATGCGGCTGGCCAGTGGTAAAATCGATTCGATGCGCCGGCCCCACACCGCATCGAACTCGTGGCCGAGTAATTCCAGCATTGTGGCGTTAACGAGCAAAATTGTGCCATCGTCGGTAAACGAGAGGAAGCCGCAGGGTGCGGTGTTGAGCACCTCGTCTGGGTGGCAGAGCATAAACTCTTGGCAGTGCGCCTCAGGTAGCATGAGCGGCAGTTAGATACTCCTTAATCAGTTGGATCGTCTCCCGTGGATGGCTCATGTGTGGGCAATGTCCCGTAGCTCTCATCAGTTGCAAGGTGCTTTCAGGCAAGTGGCGCTGGAGGTAATACCCCACCTCAATCGGAGCGAGCGCATCCTCAGAGCATTGCAAGATCAGTGCCGGCACCGTCACTTTGGGCAAATCACTGCGGTTGTCGGAAAAAAAAGTGACCTGGGCAAAGCGGCTTGCGATCACTGGATCGGTCGAGCAAAAGCTTGTCTCTAGCTCACGAGTTAGCTCAGGCTGATCCTCATTTTTCATAATAACTGGAGCGAGAAAGTTTGCCCAACCAATGTAATTTTTCTCCATAATATCAAGCAGATCCTCAATGTCCCTGCGCTCGAATCCTCCTACATAATTAGGGGGGTCATTTATGTAGCAAGGTGAAGGGCTGACGAGTATGAGCTGCTCAAAATAATTAGGCGATTCTATGGATGACAAAATGCCAATGATGCTACTGACGGAATGCCCGACGAAAATCACGTCTGTCAAATTTAATTCTTTGCAAATATCAAGGACATCCTGAGCATAGCCGTTGAGGTCGCTGTAACGCTCAGCACTGTAGGCGTGAAGATCCGATTTTCCAGATCCTACATAGTCGAATAGGATAATTTTGTAGTCGTTCTCGAAGGCCGGTACTACGAAACGCCACATATTCTGGTCACAACCGAACCCATGTGCAAACAGCATAGGCTGTGACCCTTGCCCGAACACGGTTACATTGTTCCGTACAAGAATGTTCTGAGCCATTCTATCCCTATGAAAGGAAAATGTTCTTATTTATTTTAACTGATGTTAAAACTTAGCTGTTTAATTCAACGAAGCTATGTGTGAAAAATTATAAATTTTACTAAAAAATATTATTTGTGTTTGCTAAAACAATCTGTAGAAATAGGTATTTTTATAGTTTAAAAATTTGTGAGCGCTACAAAAGCTACTTAAGCTTTAAGAGTGTAAAGTTATGCGTCTTTTGTGGGTCTCAGTGATACCACTGGCAGCTAAAAAACTTCAAGCAGCGCTGCCTAAAGCGGCACGCAAGATTCTCTGAAGAATTGTTGTGCATTTCTTTACTTTAGAGGGAATTGGGGGAAGCGAGTTCCCCCTTTTGAGGGAAATTTAGGAAGAAATAAATGACTGCCGCCGGACTCAACAATTTAACAATGGCTCATGCTGGGTTCCAAGTGCCGTGAAATCCCATTGGCACAACGCTAGGTAAAGCCAACCGGCACACCGGCGGTGCATCAAGCTGATCGGCGTCAAAAATCCAAACTTCGCTGCTGTTGCGCTCGCCATCAAACACCACCGTGATGATCCAACCGCGATCAGGATTTTCGGAATCCGCACAGTAGAGGGGTTCGGTTGGATAACGGTTATCTCCTAAATCCGCCTCTGTGAGAGTGCCGGTGTGATAGTCGAAGCGGGCGATTGCGCCATACAATTCTGGGGCAATATCAACGCCTTGTCGGTGGAGGGTGAGGTAAGTAAAGCGCGACGCTTGGCCCATTTGGGCGGGGGCAACCGTGGGAAACTCGCAACTACGATCAACCACTTCTTGCTGTTGAGTAATTTGACCGGATTGCGGATCGAGGCGAAGTTGCCACAGTGTCGCCTTAGCAGCCGTTTCTACATGGCCGGTTGCCACTTGCTTGAGCCGATGATTGGTCTGAAAATCTTCGTAGCGGGCAAGATCCACGACCACAGATCCACCGGCATCGACATAGCCATTGCCGAAGTGCCACTGATACCACGGTTCCGCTTCACTGCGACTGACCACTTCCAAGGTGTTGCGATCAATGACTAAATTTTGCGTTCCTTTTTCTGGATGCCAAGCAAGCGCGTCGCTGTAGCTTTTTTGCTGAAACAGCACCGGCAAGGGGTTGAGGCGCACCGGCGGGATGAAAAAGACTAAATAGTTGCCGGCGAGAACAAAATCATGAATCAGGGGGACGCCATCAAGCGTGATGCTATTGTGTTGCAGCAGCTTGCCGGCGCTATTTGATCGGTAAACGTGCAAGACGGCATTTTTCCCAGGCGCTACGCCAAAATTATAAATCTCGCCGGTTTGGGGATCACGTTTCGGGTGGGCGGAGTAGTTCCAAGCGGTTTTTAACCAATCTAAATCATCGAGTCCAACGGTTTCTAAGCTTTGCAGATCCAATTGGTGGGGGTGTCCGCCTTCCCAAAGGGCTAGCAGCTTGTCGGGTAACGCCAGCACAGAGGTATTTGCGGCATTTTTCACAGCTTTCGTTAAGCGCCGCCAGATTGGCCCTGTTGCGGTCATGCCATAGCCGCCGTAAAGCAGTTTGCCGGCAGCGTCTTCGTCTTGGTAGCCGGTGGTTTTCACATAGCGGTAGACGCCGGTTGCTGTTCCTTCCCGTCCCTTTTGGTTGAAATGAACCGCCAAAATCGCCCCATCCCCATCAAACCAATGGCCCATGCGCTGTCCGCCACGTTCTAAGCGCCCTGGGCCATTGCGGTAGAGAGAACCCCGCAAGCCCGTAGGCAGTTTGCCGGCAAGGGTGGGCAGGGGGGTGGGGTCAAATTCTGCTGCCGGCGGCATGATTGCTTTTGCCCAAGTCAGGGCCGGTTTCACATCTGTTTTTAACGGCGTTGTGGAAATATTGGGAACCATTGGTAAATTTTCCTGTGTTAGCTGTGCTATTCCTAAGCGGTATCTTTACTGCACTTCTTGTTGAGTTTGTCAAGTTTAGTGGCCGGTTGAAGCCGCAGCGAGGCAACCAAACCCTCGGCTGTGTTAATGGCCCGCTCGTGCCGGTTAACCAACCTTTTTGGTGCCAGACTTCATCTGCAAATTTGGGCTGAGGCAATTAATTGCCAGACTGTTTGGGGTGAAGTAACCCCTAGTTCCCATTTTGCTGTGAGAATTTGAGCCATGCCACACCTTCTGTCTGCTACAATGTCGTGGTTGTTCTGTTCAGCGTTGTAGCGTCTTTGAGTCAATCGATAGACATCCCCAAGATAGATACACTGGCGCAAGAACTAGCGACGATCCAGCAAACTGGCGCTAAGCGGATTGCCCTTTTAGGATCGCGTCATGTTCCCATTACCCACCAGCACCTGATTGAGATGATGAGTTACGCCTTGGTTTTATCCGGCAACCGTCTCATCACCTCCGGTGCCACCGGCACGAATGCAGCGGCGATCCGAGGAGCAATGCGGGCTGATCCCAATTTGCTAACGGTAATCTTGCCGCAAAGCTTGGCTCGTCAGCCAGCCGAGTCTCGCGAACCGCTTGAGCACGTGATGCACTTAGTGGAAAATCCCGGTAACGACACGCTGTCGCTTGCAGAAGCAAGTGCTTTGTGCAACCAGGAGATTGTTTCTCGCTGCCAGCAGTTGATCTGCTTTGCATTTCACGACAGCCACACGTTGCTACAGACGTGTCAGGAAGCCGAGGAACAACGGCGAGTTGTGACTCTGTTTTACTTTGATTAACGAGTTCTCATGCAATTAACTGTGTCTGCCATTCTGCTAGATTGCATTGCGGCGGCAGCTGCTCTGATTTATTTTCCGTTCCTGGTGGTGGCTTATGCTCGCCTTCAGGTGGGGATGGACATAGCAGCGCCCCGCGCTATGTTTGATAAACTGCCGGCATACGGTCAAAGAGCGACTTGGGCGCACCAAAACTCATTTGAAACGTTTATGGTGTTTGCGGCGGCTGCACTGATGGCTTATGTGACGGGTCAGAATTCTACTTTGGCTGCCGGTGCGGCGATCGCATTTGTGGTGGCAAGGTTGCTGCACTCGGTTTTTTATATTTTGAATGTGCCTTTGGCGCGATCGCTAATGTTTGGCATTGGCTCTCTTTCAACGCTCACATTATTTGCTCTCAGTTTACTGGCTGTTAACAATTCTGTGGCGCTTTGAGGCGATTGGTGTTGTTTAAGGCACTTTTCAGTTTTTTTTCGGTGCGCTAAGAGCGCCAGCTAGGCGAACACTCTTCACTTTGTACTTTGTTATGGCTTCTACTTATTCATTTGATATTGTCAGCGATTTTGACCGGCAGGAATTGGTGAATGCGGTTGACCAAACCGAACGGGAAATTAAGAGCCGGTATGATCTCAAAGATACCAACACCAGCCTAGAGTTAGGCACTGAGTCGATAATCGTTAACACAGATAGTGAATTCACCCTAGAAGCGGTTCACGGTGTTTTACAGACAAAAGCCGTTAAGCGCAATTTGTCGTTAAAAATATTTGATTACGGCAAAGTTGATTCAGCTAGCGGCAACCGAGTTCGTCAAGAAATTAAGCTACAAAAGGGAATTAGTCAAGAAATTGCCAAGCAAATTAGCAAATTAATCCGCGACGAGTTTAAAAAAATTCAAGCCTCAATTCAAGGCGATGTTGTGCGGGTTTCTGCTAAATCTAAAGATGAGCTGCAAGAGGTGATTCAACGCCTCAAGCAAGAAGATTTGCCGGTGGCTTTGCAATTTACCAATTATCGGTAATATTGCTTTAAACGAAATATGTATTATGTATGTAGGGGCAAAGCATCCGTGCCTAAAATCTGGTGGGTAACTAAAAGATGTAAGCACGGATGCTTTGCCCAATGCCGGCAACTTTACTCCGACCCTTGTGTTAATTTGGTATCTTTTTTGTGAGCGATCAACAAAGAGAAAATGTACCGAAAATTGACCGGCAACGAGAGCATCAAGCAAATGAAAGAACCTTTCTTGCTTGGCTGAGAACTTCAATTGCATTGATTGGGTTTGGCTTTGCAATTTCACGATTTGGCTTATTTTTAAGGCAACTGCAAATTAGTATCACCGGCAAGGCGATTATTACCCATTCTTTCCTCAGTTCTGAGACGCTTGGCATAAATTTAGCAGTTATGGGGATTCTTCTAATTGCATTAGCTGCCTGGCGATACAATCAGGTTTTTTGGCAAATAGAGCGTGCTGACTATAAACCAAATCGTCTCCTCGTTTGGATGACTGCCACAATTGTTATGATTTTCGGTGCAATGAGTATTCCTGTTGTTTTGTGGAGACAGCCGGTTTCTCCGAGTTCGCCTTCTCCTAAACGCAGTGATGTTAGGGATAGAGAATTTATGGTTCGCCGGCTGCCTCCTCGAGCTGATTGGCAAAAGAAGCGGTAGCCGAAGAGATTGCGTGTAAAAGTTGTGGGTTTTAATAATAACCACAGATAAACACAGATAATTTACAAGGATTTTTGGCTTTTGCAAGCGGTTTAGTTTTTGAGGAGAGAAGATTATGCTGATTCAGGTAATTTTTTCTAACAAAATACCGCAAAGGTTATTCAGTTTTTAAAGAGCGACGTGCTAATTTTGCGAGGATAACACCCATAACAGAATCCTCGTCAAGGGGGCTGAAACCATCGTTGTCTGGTGCAGATAGGCGTCAGTCAAGCCAGCACTTTAAACTAAGACAATCCCCGCAAGGGTATTGAAACTTGACGTAATAATTTTAAACAACATCCTGCTGTCGGGTGAACCGGCAGGCTTGCTTCTAATCACCCATTTGAATACATCAGACAGGCGAGGTGCGAGGGAAGCCGTCAGCCCTATCGTGGGAAATGTAGGCACTTAACTTAAAGGAAGATTCATTATGTTATCTACTAACCAAGACAATTCTATTAAAGTCTCTGTCAGTAAGCCGCAATTGCAATTAGGATGTCAAGGCACTGCAGTGATGGAATTGCAAAAGCTACTAAAGCGCTGGGGAGTCTACCGGCAAACCAATACTGGCATATTTGACAAAACAGTGGAATTTGCGGTCAAGATGTTCCAGTTTAGCGTTTTTCTCCCAGAGGATGGCGTTGTTGGCCCTCTCACCTGGCAAGCACTGGCCACCGGCACCCCAGTTAATATGCCGGTGCTGGAACAAGGAAGTTCAGGACAAGCAGTTAGAACCGTCCAGCAGGTTCTCTGGTTAAGGGGTGACTATAACGGCGTCATTGATGGACACTTTGGATTTCTAACCCACACTGCTGTTTGCAGTTTCCAAAGAAACTTTGGTCTAGCAGTCGATGGCATTGTCGGGCAGCAAACTTGGAATGCGCTTAGCCAAGTTCCCCGTGGCTACAACCCGAATTGAGGGGCATGGGGGATTGGGCATGGGGCATTGGGGATTGGGCATGGGGCATTGGGCATTACTCCTACTCACCCACTCAGCACTCAGCACTCACCCACTCAGGACTCAGCACTTCAGACTCTCGTTACCTAAAGAACTGTAACAGTTCATGACCAAGTTTATAGATAGGGGGAGTCTCGGTGATACGATTCCATAAAAATTGCCTGAAACATTAAGTAAGAGAGAGTCATTCATGGCACAAACTTTAACTGGACAATCTCCGATCTTTGGCGGCGGCACCGGCGGCTTGCTGTCAAAAGCAGAAGTTGAAGAAAAGTACGCCATCACCTGGACTAGCCCGAAGGAACAGGTATTTGAATTGCCCACCGGCGGTTCAGCTATCATGCGGCAAGGTGAAAACCTGCTGTACTTAGCCCGCAAGGAATACTGCATTGCCTTGGGCGGCCAGCAATTACGGGCCAAGTTCAAAATTACGGACTACAAAATTTACCGGATTTACGCGAGCGGCGAAATCCAGTACCTACATCCTAAAGATGGCGTCTTCCCTGAAAAAGTGAACGAAGGCCGTCCCTATGTGGGCAAGATTGAGCGTAACATCGGCAGCAACCCGGAACCCGCGTCAATCAAATTCAGCGGTAAAACGACTTACCAAGTCTAGTTTTGGGGTGCTTTCCCTAAAACTGTGCGTCGTTACTTTTTGCAGATAAGGAGGGGGCGGGTTCCTAGCCTGCCCTCTTCTTATCGCTAGTCTGAACCCTTACTACCAAAAGAGTAGATGAGAAGACAGACAAAGAGCCGGTGAATTCAATCACTCTACAATGGGTAATCTGACGAAATTTCTGGCAAAACTCCCAACTGCTTCTAAACTATCGACCGATACCGGCAGGGCACGCTGCGCTATCATCTGCGGTTATTATTAAAAACACAGTGCCGGCAACAAGCTTGTGGGAGAGTACAACTCACACTATTTTAAATTTTGAATTTCTAAATTTTAAATTAAGCTCTAAGTGCGTGTAATCTGATTAAAAAGTTAGAGTTCCCTGGCTGAGCAGGTTGTTCTGTTCTTTGCAGGTCTAACGCAAATAAAAGTATTGCTAATGAACTACAGGTCGTTGCGTCCATGATTTTACCGGATTTCTCACAGTTTTCTCAGTTAGCCCAGCAAGGAAATTTTGTGCCGGTGTACCAGGAATGGGCAGCGGATATGGATACGCCGGTGTCTGCTTGGTACAAAGTTTGCGCCGGCCAACCTTACAGCTTTCTTTTGGAGTCAGTGGAAGGCGGAGAAAAAATTGGCCGCTACAGTTTTCTCGGTTGCGATCCGCTGTGGGTTCTGGAAACAAAAGGCAATCGCACCACCCAAACTCACCGCACCGGCAGCGAAGAAGTATTTGAAGGCGATCCTTTTGAAGTTCTGGCTAACTGCATCAAACCCTATCAGCCAGTGAATTTGCCACAACTGCCGCCGGGGATTGGGGGTTTATTCGGTTTTTGGGGTTATGAACTGATTCGCTGGATTGAACCGCGTGTGCCGGTTTACCCAGCAGAGGAAACAGACTTGCCGGACGGGTTGTGGATGCAGGTAGATAACCTGCTGATTTTTGACCAAGTCAAGCGCAAGATTTGGGCAATCGCTTATGCGGATCTGCGGGATGCCGGCGGGGATTTGGCCGGCGCTTACCGGCAAGCGTGCGATCGCGTCAAGGGATTGGTGAGCAAACTGCAAATGCCCCTGTCGAGTCAGGATACACTCCTCGCTTGGACACCACCAGAAAGCAAGGGAACCCAAGGGCCGGAATTAACTCATACCAGTAATATTTCCCAAGCGCAGTTCTGTGAGAATGTCCGCAAGGCAAAAGATTACATCAAAGCCGGGGATATTTTTCAAGTAGTTTTATCTCAGCGACTAGAAGCCGAGTACACCGGCGATCCCTTTGCCCTTTATCGCTCACTGCGTCTGGTTAATCCATCGCCTTATATGGCGTATTTGCACTTCGGGGACTGGCAGATTATTGGTTCTAGTCCGGAAGTCATGGTCAAAGCTGAGCGAACAGCAGATGGCAGCCAACAGGCACTGCTGCGACCGATTGCCGGCACGCGCCGACGAGGCAAAACTCCGCAGGAAGATGACGCCCTCGCTGCAGAATTGCTACGAGATCCCAAGGAAATTGCCGAACACGTCATGCTCGTTGACTTGGGCCGCAATGATGTGGGCCGCGCCTGTATCAACGGCACTGTAAAGGTTGACGAATTAATGGTGATTGAGCGTTACTCTCATGTGATGCACATTGTCAGTAACGTTGTTGGTCAGTTAGCGAAGGATAAAACAGCCTGGGACTTATTGAAGGCTTGCTTCCCCGCCGGCACAGTCAGTGGTGCTCCCAAAATTCGGGCGATGGAAATTATTCATGAGTTAGAGGGGTGCCGGCGCGGCCCTTATTCCGGTGCTTATGGTTATTACGATTTTGAGGGTCAGCTTAACAGTGCAATCGCCATTCGCACAATGGTCGTTCGCAGCCAAGGCAACGGGCAAAATATTGTATCGGTTCAAGCCGGTGCCGGTTTGGTTGCCGATTCTGAGCCTGAAAAAGAATACGAAGAAACCCTCAACAAAGCCAGAGGGATGCTGGAAGCCATTCGCTGTTTAAGCCGTGTTGATGACTAATTGCTCCAGGGGCCGGCAAGATGCCGGCCCTAAATGAAGAATAGAGAGTTTATGGCAAAATAAGCTTTCCCACATCTCATTGACTCTCAACACGAGCGAGCAGAAATTCCTTGTGCTTCTCCCTCTCTCCTCTATCCCCTAGTCTTTTGCATGACAACAGCCTCCACCGGCACAACACCAGCTTCCACACTGTTGATACACCGGGCTGCCTCACGGGAGAGATCCAAGGCTCTATCCCCAACATAAGGGCCGCGATCATTGACTCGCACAATCACTGTCTTGCGACTTTCCAGGCTGGTTACTTTCAAATAAGTATCAAAAGGCAAGGAGGGATGGGCGGCAGTCAGTTCAGTTTGCCGATACGTTTCACCTGTGGCAGTGGGGCGACCTTCAAAATAAGGCCCATACCAAGAAGCCATCCCTGCAATTTTCCTAGGTGTTTCCACCAATTGATGCATCTTCGCTTGAGCTTCCACTAGGGTTAATGGGGGTGTTTCTAGAGCAATTCGGAGATTGTTCACCCACTCAATGGCCAGTAATTCGCGGTTGGTTTTAAGACCGGCAGCCAGTTTTTTATCGATTGTCAGGATTGTGCGAGTGCCGGCTTTGAGCGCTGGCATTCCATTCACCATTGCCGGCTGTAGTTGTGCCGGCTGGAAATGCCGGTCTTTGAAAGATTGTTCCAGCGCGTGAGCAATCTTATTTGCTTGGGCACGTTCAGGCATTTCTGCAATCACATACTCTTTCACCCGAACCTGAAACGTCTGCCAGTTGGAGGATGAGCCGGCAGCATCCCGATCCTGTCTCGACTTCAAATTCCGCCAAAAGCCTTGCAGCTTGGTGTCTCCAGCCTTCGTTTTAACGCTGCCGGCTTGATCACTTTGCTCGGTGCGAATAACCACCACCGACACCGGCACCCTATGAGAGGGGGGTTCAACTCTCTCGCTTCGAGGCACTAAATTGTGAAAAAACTCAAAAATTTTATTCGCGGAATCGCTTTCAACTGGAACTTTGACATCCAACGGTTCAAACGGCTGCTGAGTGGTTTGTGAAACCGTTATTAATTGAGGGGTTTGCGGCACTTGCTCAGAAGGGCAAAGTGGTTTGGCTGCAAAATTTAGCCACGGCCAAGAACGGAATGGTTTGACTCGTTTTAGTTGAGAGTAATTGCGTCCCTGCTGAAGCATCCAATTGAGCGGCAGCAAGACAACTGGGGGCGCAAATGAACTTGAAATGCTTGTACTTGCTTTTGCCTGAGAGAACCAAGAATGAGACCAATTAGTCTCAAAACCGGCTGTCTGTGAACCTTTCGCTGGAACTGCGCTAATTAAGGGAACGGGGCTTTTGGCTAATCCGTGACCAGATGCGACTACACAGCTCAAACAAGGTGTGAGCCAAACAAGTCCGAGAAGCGGCATGGGCTTTCCTCTGCTACAAGTTGTCTGCGATAAGTTCGCTCCTTAAGAAATAAAAACGAGGCTTCATAATTCGTAACGTATATGCACCACTAAGTAAATAGTAATAAGGGATACCCCAACCGAAAGTCAACCTTTTTGTCTACGAATGCTGTGATCCCAGGCCCAAAAGCTGCTTGTTTTCGTCCATACAGACTGCCGGCAACCAGCCTGTTTCCCTGTTTACCAGGGGCACTTGAGGGGTAGATAGCGCTCAAAAATTAGCGATAGCACCTGTGAGTAAACAGCGGCGTTCGGCTGTAAAATACAACATCGGTTGCCGATGATGCAGTAGAGCTTTGCAAACCAGTGCAGAATCTAGCCAGAATCCTGGACATTCTCAATCAAAGAGCCGGTTGCATCACCGGCTTAACCAGGCTGCCGGTGATGCGAGTGAGCCTGAAAAGGTGGCCAATTGTGATCATTGGATGCACGATAGACTTAACCGAGTGCCGGCAAAGAAACACAAATAGACTCTTTAATTGGCTACAGACTCAGTAAAATATTCTCAAAGAATTTTTCTTTAGTTTTTATGAAAAAATTTGCGGCTCATCGTACCTGTGCTTTATTTGTTACTTTTGCTTTACTGCTAAGTGCTTGTGGTGAAACAAATAGTGGTTCAAATTCCTCAACTGAGACCACGTCTTCAACAGCAGCCGGCTCATCTGGGGCAATTCCCATTGGCATTGCTGTAGGACAAACCGGCAACGTGGGTTTAATCGGTCAGGAATCGGTTGCCGGTGCAAAAATTGCTGAAAAATATTTCAACGACAAAGGCGGCGTTGATGGCACCCCCATTAAACTAATTTTTGAAGACACCGGAGGAGATGAAGCCGGCGCAATTAATGCCTTTCAATCCCTAATTACGAAACATAAAGTCGTTGGCATTGTCGGGCCGAGTCGGTCACAGCAAGGGTTTGCTGCCCAGCCGGTGGCAAATAACGCAAAAGTGCCGGTGCTTGGGCCTTCTACTACGGCTAAAGGAATTCCTCAAATTGGAGACTACGTCGCTCGCGTTTCAGCACCCGTAACCATCGTTGCACCCAATGCAGTCAAAGCAGCAATTAAGCTCAATCCTAAGCTCAAAAGAGTTGCTGTTTTTTATGCTCAAGACGATGCTTATTGCAAATCTGAGACAGACATTTTTCAGCAAACCGTCAAGGAACAAGGGCTTGAGCTTGTAACCGTTCAAAAGTTCCAAACAACTGACACAGACTTTCAAACTCAAGCAACTAACGGGATGAATTTAAAGCCCGATTTAGTAATTATTTCCAGCCTAACTTCTGACGGAGGAAACTTAGTTCGGCAATTGCGGGAACTCGGTTATAAGGGCTTAATTATTGGCGGTAACGGTCTCAATACACCTAATGTCTATCCAGTCTGTAAAGCGCTTTGTGACGGGGTTTTAGTTGCCCAAGCTTACAGTCCTGAGCATTCGGGCGAAATCAATAATATGTATCGCACAACTTATACCAATCAATATAAAAAAGATCCCCCTCAATTTAGCGCTCAAGCTTTCACGGCTGTTCAAGTATTTGTAGAAGCCCTAAAAGCCGTTGATCAGAAAACTGACATTTCTAAAATGTCCCTCCCTCAACTGCGGACAGAACTCAACAAACAGATATTAACTGGAAAGTACGATACGCCCATCGGTGAGATTTCTTTTACTCCAGAAGGAGAAATTGTTCAGAAAGATTTTTACGTCGCTCAAATCAAAATGGATGCTGATGGAAACAAGGGTAAATTTACTTACCTGAAATAAAGCTCTTGTTTTTAAGAAGCCACGCAAAGGAACGCAGAGTTAATGAGAACCTTTGCGTTTCTTTGCGTTTAGGATAAAATAGGCGCATTCCTAATCGTGGAGAGAAATTAGAATAATTGTGGATTTAAGTATATTTTTTCAGCAATTTCTTAATGGTTTATCGATTGGGAGTGTTTATGCCATTTTTGCACTGGGTTACACTCTGATCTTCTCTATTTTGGGCATTATTAATTTTGCACATGGGGCAATCTTTACCCTAGGTGCTTACTTTACTTATGCTCTGATGGGTGGTGCTTTCGGTTTTAATGGATTATTAGCGAACGCGCAATTGCCTATTCGCTTACCGTTTATCTTGGCATTGCTTCTTGGTAGCACCCTTGCCGGGTTAGTTGGAGTCGCCGTGGAACGCTTGGCTTTTCGACCTTTGCGCCGGCAGGGTGCAGATCCGCTGCTGACGGTGGTTTCAAGCTTAGGGGTAGCATTAGTTATTGTCAATTTAATACAATATTTAGTGGGGGCGGAAAGTTACACATTTCCGGCCAATACTTATGGTAACTTACCGCCATCCATTAACTTTGGTACGCCGGAAAACCCCATCCCAATTCGCACAGTTCAGATAGTAATATTTGGGGTTTCTGTGCTAATTTTGCTAATCCTGACTTATTTCATCAATCGCACGAAATATGGGAAAGCGATGCGGGCGGTTGCTGAAGATGGGCTGACTGCCAGTTTACTTGGAATTAACACAGATTTTTTTATTGTTCTGACATTTTTTATCAGCAGCTTTCTGGCAGGATTGGCAGGAACTTTGGTTGGTTCTAGTGTAAGTATTGCCGGCCCTTATTTTGGAATTGCTGTTGGGCTTAAAGGCTTAGCGGTGATTGTGCTGGGGGGTTTAGGCAGTATTCCTGGTGCAGTGGTGGGGGGTTTGGCAATTGGACTGGTGGAAGCGTTTGTACCGGGGGATTTTTCTGCCTATAAAGATGCGGTTGCCTTTGGGATATTGTTTTTCATGCTATTAGTTAAACCTGAAGGCTTGCTGGGTCGCCGGTTCGTGCAAAAAGTGTAGAATTTCAGGGTTTACAATGCTTCTTAATCTGCACTAAGCATGAAAACAGATAGCCTTTTTTATCAGATTTTTCAAACATTTCCCGGCATTTTCTTTGAGCTGATCGGTCAGCCGGCATCCGAAGGCAATGCTTATCAGTTCCAATCAGTTGAAATTAAGGAAACGGTTAAACGCATTGATGGCGTGTTTGTGCCGGCAAGTGAGATTCAACAGCCGATCTATTTTGTTGAAGTTCAATTTCAGTCTGACAAAGATTTTTACTACCGATTCTTTACTGAAATTTTCCTCTATCTAGGGCAAAACAAACCTAAAAAGGATTGGCGTGCAGTGCCGGTGTTTTACCAGCGTCGGCTCGATCCAGGAGTTCCCATAGAATATCAGTGTCTGCTTGCCAGTCAGCAAGTGCAGTGGGTTTACTTAGATGAATTAGGTGAAACCGCAAACCAATCATTGGGAGTGGGAATCGTGCAATTAGTGGTTGAAGATCAGGCAACCGCGCAGCAGCAAGCCATACAGTTAATCCAGAAAGCGCAGATAGAGCTTTTGGATGAGGCGGTTAAGCGAAAGGTGATAGAATTTATTGAGACAATCTTGCTCTATAAATTTCCCAATTTAAGCCGGCAGGAGATAGAAGCCATGTTTGACTTAAGTGAGTTAAAACAGACGAAATACTTTCAAGATGTTAAGTTAGAAGGCAAGTTAGAAGGTAAGTTAGAAGGCAAGTTAGAAGGCAAGTTAGAAGGCAAGTTAGAAACAGTGCCTCGGCTAGTGAAGTTGGGGTTAACGTTGGAACAGATAGCAGCAGCGTTAGAGTTGGATATTGATAGGGTAAGGCAGGCATCTGAAAGACAATCTAATAGCTGAACTTAGGGAGTGGCTAATTGGTAAAAAGCAGATAGCATTGCAGAAATATTTTCCCTAAAACTACCAGCTTAGCTACTCTCACCTCAGTCGGCAATCCATCAAAGCGGCTATGAAAGCAAAAACAATGGCTCAAACCGGCACATCAGCGAAATAAACTAATTCATAAACTTCTAAAACAGAGAGGATAACCCAATTAATCATAAGCTGCCGATTCGATAAACGTGCTTGGTTTCAAACTTGTAAAAAGTAACCGTTAATAATATTTGTAATGGATATCATTAATTGCAATGGAAAATTTTTTCAGTACATACGGATTTCTGATTGTCTCCATGCTCATGGGGGCGCTGCTGGGACTGTCCTTGTATTTGCCGCTGATGGCTGGGCAACTATCTCTAGCTAGCCCTGGTTTTTATGCCTTGGGCGGGTATATTTCGGCAATTTTGTCAACTAAAGTTTTTCCCCCTACTGAGGGTTTATTTCCCATCCCTCTGCTGCTTTTAGAAATGCTGATTGCCGGCATTGTCAGCGGAATATTAGGTCTTTTAGTGGGAATACCGGCACTGAGATTGCGGGGAATTTATTTAGCGATCGCTACCATCGCTTTTGTTGAAGTTCTGCGAGTTTTATCCCTCAATTTAGAAATCACCGGCGGCGCAGTTGGAATTTTTGGTATTCCCCAACCCTTTGCCACTCCCCTTGAATATTTGTGGGTGGCGTTGCCATTACTAATCATTAGTATGGTTTTACTTTACCGGCTCGAACGCATTCGCGTCGGACGGGCGCTGACAGCCATTCGTGAAGATGAATTGGCTGCCGGTGCAGTAGGCATTAACCCAACTTACTACAAAGTTTTAGCATTTACCTTAGGTGCAATTTTAGCCGGCATTGTTGGAGCCATCAGTGCCCACTTTCTCAATACTTGGAACGCCCGTCAGGGTACATTTGATGCCAGTATTGTTTACTTAACCTCGGTTTTAATTGGTGGCACCCGAACCTTCGTCGGGCCGGTGTTAGGAGGTATGGTATTTACAGCACTGCCTGAAATATTGAGATCCCTTGCAGAAATCCCTCGCTTACCCGTTTGGTTAGCAGAATTTTTGCGGGATGGGCGTCTCATTATTTTTGGTGTGTTAATTGTTGTGGGGACAATATTTTTTCCCCAAGGTTTAGTGACACCCGAATTATTTAAAAAACGCCGGCAGACGCAGCGATTGTAGTTTCTAACTTTATGAACGCACAACCCATTATCCAAGATTCAAGTTTCACAAATGAAAGACCTTTTCTAGAAGCAAAGGCTTTAACTCGCAAATTTGGGGGTTTAGTTGCTGTAAATGAAGTTTCTTTCACAGTGAACAAACACGAAATATTTGGACTGATCGGCCCGAATGGTGCTGGAAAAACAACGCTATTTAATTTAATGACTGGAATGATCGTTCCTTCTAGCGGAGAACTAATTTATCAAGAGCAAAACATTTCAGCCTTAAAACCCCATCAAATCGCCGCGAAAGGAATCGCCAGAACCTTCCAAAATATTCGTTTATTTGCCGATTTGTCAGCACTGGAAAATGTGATGGTTGCGAGACATCTCCATAATCGCGGCGTGAAAAATCCTTTATTATCTTGGGTAATTGGGGTGCTGGGTTTGCCACCGGCACCCAAAGAAGAACGTCAAACCCGCGAAAAAGCGTTGGAATTGCTGAATATGGTAGGGTTGAGTGATCGCGCCGGCGAAAAAGCCAAAAACTTTTCCTATGGCGATCAGCGCCGCCTGGAAATTGCCAGAGCACTGGCGCTAGAACCGCAAGTGTTACTCCTTGATGAACCGGCTGCCGGTATGAACCCAAATGAGAAACAACAACTGAGCGAATTTATCCGGGAAATGCGTGATTCTTTTAACCTAACTATCATTTTAATTGAACATCATGTGCCCTTAGTTATGGGTTTGTGTGAGCGCATTGCTGTCTTGCATTTTGGTCAATTGATTGCCTTGGGAAACCCGGCATCTGTTAAAAGTGATCCTGCCGTAATTGAAGCCTATTTAGGAGATGAATAAAAAAATAATCGTGGAAATCAGAAAAAATTTGCGTTAAAAATATTTTGCCATTAATCTGAGGTTTGCATGGAATCGACTAGCCCATTACTATTAGAAATTAAGGAATTATATGTTAATTATGGCGGAATTCAAGCATTACAAGATATTAATCTAACTATTAACGGCGGCGAGGTGGTAACGCTGATTGGGGCAAATGGAGCTGGTAAAAGCACAACATTGCGAGCGATTTCTAAAATAGTCAACCCGCGCAAAGGTAAGATTTTCTACCGAGGGCGTGATATTACGCGACGCCAAGCACATGAAGTGGTGCGCCTAGGCATCGCCCACAGTCCAGAAGGACGCCGAGTGCTCGCGCGGCAAACAGTTTTAGATAACTTGGAATTGGGCGCATATATCCGCTCGAATTCGGTGGAAGTGAAGGCAGATTTAGATCGGCAATTTGAACTTTTTCCGCGGCTAGCAGAACGCCGGCAGCAGTTAGCTGGAACACTCAGCGGCGGGGAACAGCAAATGCTGGCGATTGCGAGGGCGTTAATGAGCCGGCCAAAATTATTACTCTTAGATGAGCCTAGTTTGGGGTTAGCACCGGCAATCGTGCGCGAGATTTTTTCGATTATCCAAAACTTGCGTACCAGCGGCGTCACTATTCTTTTAGTAGAACAAAATGCTAGCCTTGCATTGCAAACGGCTGATCGGGGCTATGTCCTCGAAGCCGGTCACATCACTCTCACAGGCCCAGCTTCAGACTTACTAAAAGATGAGCGAGTCAAGCAGGCGTATTTAGGGTGAATAGAGCTGTTTTATATGCTTCTTATTATTTGGCGCTTTTCATATCATACTACTGAAGCTTTTTTGAGCTATCCTTTTACTCTCAATTATACGGGATTGATAGGTTTCATAAAACTTCCATTTGGTTGTATTTAGTAAAATTACTAAAAGCTTATTGCAATAAAAAATATTAGTCATTTGAGACTTTTTACATTCTCCTTTAAATCAATTTTGATTATTCTTTAAAATTCACCAAATTACTGACTAACTATTTTTTGAGTTTGGGGGTTTCCTTCATACAGAAATTTTCGTTTTCATTTTAACCTAACTGATTCAGTGTTTTCTCGGATAGACTTGTCCTCGGCCAAAATGACAGGGTTGGCGGGAATCCCCATCTGAAAGACATCCTCTGCCTGTAGAATAAACAAGCCCAGTTCCATTAGGCTGAGGTAGTATGTTCAACAAGAGCTGTAACCCTCCCAGCAGCTATCACAGAAGCCTCTCGGCGTTCTGTAACGATCACGATGGCCCAAAGTCGAAAATTAGTTTTGATTGAAGCCAGCACAATTGCATGAGCGTTTATAACGTTGGAAAGAATCAATCCCTGTGACTTTCCTAGCTGAAACTTTAACCTCTATGTTAATGTCAAGCTTTTATTAACCAGAGATGTGCGTTGCTCAAAACAAAGAAGATGAATAGATTTGACGGGCAGTTGTGGCATCAGTTTTTGCGGCTTGCCAAACCCTATTGGTATTCTGAAGAAAAATGGAAAGCTAGGGGATTACTGGCGATTTTGCTGTTGTTGTTGCTGTTAGTTAGTGGCATTAATGTGACCATTAGCTATGTAAATAGAGATTACATGACCGCCCTCTCGAATAAAGATTCTTCCAAATACTTTCATCTGTTATTCGTTTATGGCGGTGTGTTTGCGATTGCCACTCCAATTGTGGTGTTTTATCGTTACGTCCGAAAACAGCTCGGTCTTTACTGGCGGGAATGGCTAACCAATTATTTTCTAGATCGATATTTCCGCAATCGCGCTTATTATCAAATTCATGAAAATAGAAACATTGATAATCCAGATCAGCGCATCTCTGAAGATATCAGATCTTTTACGCAAGAAAGCCTTGAGTATTTGTTAATTTTACTGAATGCCGGCATCGATTTGATAGCCTTTATTGGCATTCTCTGGTCGATTTCTATCCCACTGGTGAGTGTGCTAGTTATCTACGCTGCCGTCGGCACCGGCATGACCCTTTGGTTCGGTAAGCGACTGATCGGCTTAAACTTCAACCAGTTGCGAAGAGAAGCCAATTTTCGTTATGGCTTAGTGCGGATTCGTGACAACGCAGAATCTATTGCGTTTTATCAGGGAGAACAACAGGAATCAAATCAAGTAAAGCGGCAATTAATGGGGGTCATTAGCAACTTTAATCTTCTGATCGGCTGGGAACGAAATTTAGATTTTTTTACCACTGGCTATCGATATCTAGTCGTCATTGTGCCTTCCTTAATCGTCGCTCCCTTGTATTTTTCCGGCCATGTTGAATTTGGAGTCATTACCCAAGCAATTTTTGCGTTCAGGCAGGTTTTAGATGCCCTCTCTGTGATCGTCGATGAGTTTGATAAACTCAGTGTATTTGCGGCTGGAATTAATCGCTTAGAAGGCATTACTGAAGTTTTGGAAAAATCAAACCCAATTCGGCAGATTGAAACCCCTTGCATTGATATGACAACGGGCACTTATTTAGCCCTCAAGCATCTCACCTTGCAAATTCCCAACTCGAATAAAATTTTGGTTAGGGATCTGTCTGTTACTGTTCAACCGGGTGAAGGATTATTAATCGTTGGTTCTAGTGGTGCCGGCAAAAGTTCCTTAATGCGTGCGATTGCGGGATTGTGGGACAGTGGCACCGGCTATCTGATCAGACCGAATTTAGAGGAAATGCTGTTTTTACCTCAGCGCCCTTACATGATTTTAGGTTCCTTACGCACCCAATTACTTTACCCCAGCACTGATCGAAATGTTGGAGACAAAGAACTCAAAAAGGTGTTGCGACAAGTCAACCTCACCTATCTGCTGGATAGAGTAAATGGGTTTGATGCAGAGTTGGACTGGGGAGATATGTTATCAGTGGGAGAACAGCAGCGCCTTGCCTTCGCCCGTCTACTGCTTTCTTCTCCGCGCTATGCCTTTTTAGATGAAGCCACAAGCGCTTTAGATATTCAAAATGAGCAGAGTCTTTACGGGCATTTGCAAGCAACTAATACAACATTTATCAGTGTTGGCCACCGTGCCAGCTTACTAAAATATCACCATCACGTTTTAGAACTAAAAGGAGAGGGCGATTGGCAATTGGTGCCGGTTGAAGCTTATGCTGCCGGCGCAAGTTCTTTAGTCTAGAAAAAAAAGAAAGAGAAAGTAAATAGTAAAACCTACTTTTTCTTTCCTCTTTTCTTCCCATCCTTCAACTAAAATGGCTAGTTTCGCTTAATAACTCTAACTTAAGGATGATGACCGGCAGCCCCTTAAGATGAACAATTATTGCAAGTCTATTATACCTCTTCTCGTGCAAAATTCGTATTTAACAGCTTATGCTTTGGTTTCTTCTATCTTTTTTGACAGCTTTCTTTGAAGCGATAAAAGATGTTTTCGGTAAACAAGGTCTTAAAAATAACGATGAATACGTCGTTTCGTGGGCGCTCACTTTTTTTTGCGCTGTTTTTTTAATTCCTTTTACTGTGTTATTTAAAATTCCTCCTTTGGGAAACCTGTTTTGGATCTCTCTCGCCATTGGCGGGACTCTGAACACAATCAGCACCCTGCTTTACATCAAAGCCATTAAAGAATCAGATTTATCCCTGACGCTTCCGATGATCGCTTTAACGCCTTTATTTATGGTGATCACCTCTCCTTTAATTGTTGGAGAATGGCCAGATAAATTTGATTTGGTGGGGATTGTGCTATTAGTAATCGGCTCTTATTTATTAAATATTAAAGAAAAATCTAAAGGATACTTAGCTCCATTTCGAGCGTTGCTACAAACCAAAGGGCCGCGCTATATGTTAATTGTGGCATTTATCTGGAGCATTACCTCGAATTTTGATAAGGTAGGCGTGCAAAATTCCTCACCTGTTTTTTGGGTAATGGCGTTGTTTATCGTAATGACGTTAATGTTACTCCCGATCCTGTTATTCAAAACCTCTGAGCCGGCAAAGAAAATTATCAAGGGATTGCCGGTTTTACTGGCAATGGGTCTGTGCTGCGCTTTAGCCGTAATTTTCCAAATGCAAGCGCTAACGATGACCCTGGTTGTTAAGGTCATTGCTATCAAGCGTACCAGCGTTTTAATGGGGGTATTATTGGGCTACTTTATTTTTAAAGAAAAAGGCATTAAAGAGCGATTTTTCGGCTCAGCAACAATGCTTGTAGGGGTTTTATTCATGACATTATTCTAGAAAAAGTTAGGGCAATAGATACTTCACATAAACCCGATCACACCGGCTTGTCTCTACCCCAGTTGCCGGTTGATAACCGTTGCTTTCATAAAGACGTGTGGCTTCTTTCAATACGCTGGCGGTTTCAATCCAAATCGTTTGAAAATTGCGAGAGGCAATTGCTTTTTCTAGCTGCAGCAGCAAGAATTTACCTAATCCTTGTCCTCTGGCTTCAGGCAAAAGATACATTTTGCGAATTTCCACCGCATTAATGCCCCGCTTCACCGGATAATAAGCGCCGGTGCCTACCAGTTGATCCTGCTTTTCAATTACCCAAAACTCGCCGCCGGTTGATAAGTAATACGCTTCAATCTCCAACACATCCCGATCTGCGCCGGCAGCTTCCCAACCCAAACCATACTCAGCTAAAACGTCTCGAATGATCGCCGCAGCGCCGGCTCGATCCTGCGGTTGCCACGAACGAATTAAAAAATCTTGATAGAATGTGTTGCCTGTCATGAATAACCAGTGCTTAAATTTAAGCTGCGTGAATGTACGGGTGCTACTATCCGTGAACTTACGGAAAGCAACATTTGATGACTTTTCGGAGGTTAAACTGAGATCATTGAGATTATACTTTAATAAATTATAAATAAAAGATTTCTCCATTCCTCCCGATTGCCGGTTAATAGATCAATTCATTTTAAATTTAGTTTGAATACTATAACTCAAACCTATAAGAATCAGCGAAAATCATAGAGATAACACTTCTGCGAGGCAGACAAACAAATGGCTCAAGTTAGTTTAAAGAAAATTATTTCTAAAAAAGAATGCTTGTCTGCGCTCCAGAACCTCATTGCGGCAATGGGTAAAGCCATCAAAGTGGAGGATACAGACGGCAAAATCTTGATAGGAAGCGAACTCGAAAATACCAGCGATCAATATTCTGTCGAAGTTTCAGGGGAAGTGATTGGCTGGGTAAGTGGAGACAAGAGTGCATCTGCTGTCGCCGGCTTGCTTTCTTATTTAGCAAATAAAGAACTAGAAAAGAAAACTTTAGCCCTTGAATTATTGGATAAATATAGAGAAAGTGAATTTTTTTATGAAACCTCTCAAAAAATAACTGCTAGCTTGGATCTTAAAGAAGTTACTAAATTAATCGTTGACGAAGCCCAGAGACTTATAGAGGCAACCGGCGGCTCAGTTATGTTAGTGAATGAAAGCACCGGCAAGCTTGAGATTGTCTCCGCATTCGGTCAAGAATGGAATTCAAACCTAACCCGAAAACTCGGTGAAGGCATCATTGGCAGCATTGTATTAACCGGCAAAGGAGAAATCGTTAACGAAGTCTTATCAGACGCCAGATATATTGCCGATCAGGAGCCAATTAGCTCTTTAATTTGCGTTCCTTTAAAAACCAAAGATAAAGTCATCGGTGTTCTTGCGCTCAGCAGCACTTGCCCGTTCACCTATAGGGCAGAGGATCTTAAACTCCTCACCATGCTTGCATTTCAAGCAGCCTCAGTCATCGAAAACGCACTGCTTCATGAAAACAAGCTCAAAGAAAGCCGGCGCGATGCCTTACTTTTTCGGTTGGCTAGCCAGATCCGTTTATCCTTAAACCTCGACACAATTTTAGAAACGGCAGTGAGCGAGATTCGCACACTTTTACAGATTGATCGCTGCCAGTTTATTTGGTATCGACCGGCAGCCCAGAAAAAAGAAGAATTGAGATTGAAACAAGAAGAATTTGTTTTTCCCCATTCTCACCTATCAACCCTTAATTATAGTAGTTGGGAAGTGGTGCATGAATCAAAAAACTCAGATTTATCGAGTTTGTTGGGTTGCTGTTCCGCTGTAGAAATTGGGAATTTTACACAGAAGCTTCTAAAGATGGAACGGTTTCAAGCCGATGCGGTGGAAAATATTAGCGATCCGGTTCTGCAAAAATTCTTTGAGGGACGCGGCATTAAATCTGTATTAGCATTGCCCATACAAACGCGATCAGGGGCAATTGGTGTGGTGAGTTGTGCCAGTAGTGAAAACGTGCGACCTTGGAGTGAGCATGAAGTAGAACTCTTGCACGCGATTGCCAATCAACTCGCACTGGCACTCGATCAAGCAGAACTTTACGATCAAACGCGCATTGCCGCCGCTGTTGCCCAAGCGCAAACCCAAGAGTTGCAGCAAACCCTACACGAATTGCAACAAACCCAATCTCAATTAATTCATAGCGAAAAAATGTCTTCCTTGGGACAATTGGTTGCCGGTGTCGCCCACGAAATCAACAATCCGGTTAACTTTATTTACGGCAATCTTTCCCACGCCCATGACTACACCCAACAGTTACTTCAACTGTTGGAACTTTACCAGCAGGGCAACAAAAATGTAATTGAAGCGTATGCAGAAGAGATTGAACTGGAATTTTTAATCGAAGATTTACCTAAATTACTGTCATCTATGCATCTGGGGGTTGATCGCATCCGCCAGATTGTACTCTCATTGCGAAATTTCTCGCGAGTAGACCAAGCACAGATGAAGCCGGTAAATATTCATGAGGGAATTGATAGCACTCTGCTAATTTTGCAGCATCGCTTGAAAACACCCGCCGGAAAAACAGGAATTCAGGTTATTAAGGAATACGGCAATTTGCCAGAAGTGGAATGCTACGCCGGCCAACTCAATCAAGTTTTTATGAACATTTTGAGTAATGCCCTTGATGCTTTAGAAGAGCAGGAAAACCCGGGTGTCATCACTATTTCTACCGAAGTTTCAGAACCCTATGAGGGCGGCGTGACGATTCGGATTCGAGATAACGGCCCAGGCATGACTGAGGCAGTTAAATCAAAATTGTTTGACCCGTTTTACACCACAAAGCCGGTGGGTAAAGGCACGGGATTGGGGCTATCAATTAGCTACGAAATTGTGGTAGATAAACATCGGGGCGTTCTCAGATGCTTCTCTCAGCCGGGAGAGGGCACAGAGTTTGTCATAGAAATTCCAGTGACACAATCAGCAGCCTATAAGCTTGCCGGCTAGCAGCTATGACGCATAGAATTAATTTCACAGAATTCTTCATTGGACATTCTTCACGGGTGTCTGATGAAGTGACTAAAAGGACTAGATTAAGCAAGTAGTATAAGAATAGAGGAATTGTATAAAAATTGAATTAATTTTACAAAGATAATTACTATTTTTTAAAGTTATTTCCTGACAACTTATTCCATAAATGGAGCAACCGAGGCATCGTTTCGCCTCCTTAAGGGTTCATAATAGTCCTAAATCTTTAAAGCAGCGGCGCGTTATTTCCATTCGCTTCGGTGCATCTTGATCATTACGAGGATCGATGTTGGTAGCAAAGAAATAAACGTTCTTGCCCTTCTCTAAGTAACCAACCACCCAACCGATTTGAGGAATGTCTTTATTGCCAAACCCGACCCAGCCGGTTTTTGCTCGAATGGTGTAATCTGGGGTTTTCTCAATCACTAAAATGTCTTTAACGATAGACAGTGATCGCTCCGAAAAAGGTAAATCATTTTTGTAGAGCCGGCGCAGAAATTGAATTTGCTGTTCAGGTGTAATTCGGAGTTCTCCCTCTAACCAAAATTTATCGATATCAGCTTTGCTGCCGATTTTTTGGTTCCCGTATCCTACTTGAGCTACCCATTTTTGCATCTGCTCGTGCCCCACTCGACGGGCTAGAACCTGATAAAACCAAACGGCTGAAAGTTTGATTGCCTCTCGCATATTCAAGTCTCGGTTCCATTCAGGAATCTGCCGTTGAATACCGTCCCATGTGAGAACAGCGATTTCATCTGAAATAACGCCGGTTTCCAGGGAAATCAGAGAATTGAGAATCTTAAACGTCGAGGCCGGTAAGAAAGGGGTTGCATTGCGCTGGAGGTTATGTTGATAGGTGAGATCGTTCGTTGAGTCATAAATCAGAATCGATCCTTCTACTCCCAATGCTTGAAAGTGCTGGCTGAAATCGATGGTTTGGGTAACTGTGATCGCAACTGATGATTCAAGTTCTGCCTTGGGCATCGTTAAGCCGGATTGCACATTCTGAAATAGGACAACCGTACTACAGCTAAACACCATGAAGCCCACAATGATCCAATGAAAGACTCGGTTCATAACCTTATGCAATACATTGATTGTTGTCTGCCATACTACACTTAGTAAATAAGAAATACTACATCTAATGCTATACCCGGTTAAATACAGATGATAGGGGAGGGTGCCGGCAGATAAATGCAGATAAGCTTAATAAGCAGATAGGGGATATCTACCGGCAGGCAGGCATACCCCTAGCTGTGTGCGCTTTTAAGGTTTTTGTCAGAAATTCACTCATTTTTTCGATGCAGTTTGCATCGCTTCTGAGTGCTGGGCTAAGCGTTGACTTAGTTCTGGATTGTAGAGTCTTAGGTAATTCCAGTAGTTGCCAAAAACAGATTTGACGTAGGTTTGAGTTTCCTCAAAAGGAATCTTTTCTACAAAAGTATCGGGATCGCTGAAACCATTTTTGGCAATCCAATCGGCTACATTACTAGGGCCGGCATTGTAACTCGCTACCGCTAACAAGGAGTTATTTTTATATTCGCGGTGCGTGAAATCTAAATAGCCAGTCCCTAGCTGAATGTTGTCATCTGGGTTATCTAGTTTGTATTGCTTAACGCCAAAAGTTTTAGCCACTTCAGCGCCGGTTTCTGGCATTACCTGCATTAACCCAACTGCACCAACACCCGATTTAATGGCCGGCATAAAACGCGATTCTTGCCGAATCAAGCCGGTTACCAGTAGGGAATTCAGCTTGCGCTCTTGAGACCAGTTAACAATACTATCCAAAAATGGAAATGGATAAAGGGCGTGCCAGTAAGCGCGTTCTTGTTTGAGGGTTTGGTATTGCAGTTTCTCTTCAGGTTTCTCCCGCTGATCTAAACTGGCTACCATGAAAATGGCTTCTAAATTATCGCCAACTGCCAGCCGCATTAAACCATCTGTAAACTGTTCTGCAACGGTTGGCTCCATCGGGTTTTTAAATTCTACGTGCCAAAGTCTCCAAGCATCCACTCCTTGACCAAGTTGGTAGAGTTCTTTTAACAGATCAGAACCTGTCGGCAGATTGGGCAGCACTTCTGGCTGTAGTACAAGCGGTGTGCGATCTCTAACGGTTGTGAAGTCTCCCACATCCCAACCCAACAGCACAGCAGCACGCCAAGCATAGTAAGATTCTGGATACTTGGCGAGCACCCACTCAAACGCTTGCTTAGCTTCGGCATCTTTCCCTAAAATCTTCCCCCATTTGCCGGCCCAGAAAGCCGCCTCTGGCGCTTGCTCACTGTCAGGGTTTTCTGTAATAATTTGCTGGGCCAATTCCCAAGCTCTTTGCACATCGGTCACACCGGCTCGTTGCTGAGCCTGAGTCCAGCGCAACTTTGCCGCAGCGTTAGATTTGCTGTGCTCGCTCAGAAGTGTTTTACGCACTTCTTCTGCAGCTTTGGCATTTTTCCGGCTGTCTAGAACTCTTGCTTTTTCTAATAGAGCCTCCGGTGCTTTTTCTGGAAACCGCTTGACAACTGCATCAAGATAGTTAATCGCCTGTTTGGGACTGACTAACTCTTGCAGGCGCAACAGTCCTGTGGCAGTTTCTTCAGCTGTTGGATATTCTCGCAACAGCTTTTTATAAGCATTGGTGGCGGAGTCTTGTTTTTCCCCTAGCTGCAACCCTCTACCGGCACGATATGCGTTGCGCGGTGTGCGGGTGGCTTTAGCATAGGCAGCGCCGGCTTTGCCATACGCCTGCTTTTCCCAATAACCAAAAGCGACGGCTTCCCACTCTTCTTCTGTCAGTTTTTCACCAAACTTAGTGTCGAGCCGGTCTAACACAGAAATAATATCTGGGTGGTAAAGGCCGTATTTCGCCAGGACCATCAGCATCTCCTGCTGATTGGGATTTTTCTGCAACCGAAGGCTGGCAATTTCAACGCTGCGGGGGTGCTTAGGAAATTCCTCGATTGCGCGATCCCAGTATTTGCCATCTTTTTGGCCCAGAGCAAACAAAGCTTCTGCCGCCACCGGCTCTTTACCATAGCGCTTGAGAACTTCTTGCCAAGCGTCCTCAGCCTTACCCGCATCCCCAGCGACTTCATAAGCGCGGGCGCGTTGCACAGCGATATGGCCGGCCAGAAGCGGGTAATCTTTCTCCAACTCTTCCAACCATTTCAGCGCCTCAGCTCCCTGCTGCTGCCCAATCAGATCGCTGGCGAGAAGATAACGAGCGCGGTTGCGATCTTGTGATTTTGGCTCCTGCGCCAGCGTCTCCAGCTTTGACGCCCGTTTTTCCGGTGATAACAGCGCCAGCGGCAACACTTCCGATTTCGGGTCTTGGACATCCACCTGCTTCAGCTGGTTTTGGAACATCCCGACTCCGTTCCATATTATTACCGGCAAGCTAATTCCGAGTACCAGAACACAGATTCCTGTCCCGATTGCCACAGAAACGTTGGGTTTGCGTCGTTGCTTGAACATGGATAAGGTTAAGCCTTCAAGAGTTTTGAGTTTTGAGGTTTGAGCCTGCAAGAGTTTAGAGTTGGGACTTCACTCCTATCCGGGCGAAGCCTGAGCGGGCTTTTTGGGCAATCGCCCCTACGACTCCTGACTTTTGACTCTCACTTTGATGAGCTAAGCGCTGGCTCCTGACATATTAACTTTTATTTTTATAAATAGTGACTCAAATCATAAACAATTGCAAACGTTTAGTTGGCCCGGAAGTTATCTCAGGTTTGTCAACTACAACACCCTAACTGCCAGCTAAAGGCATTGGAGAGGGCGCGACAACTGAGATTCAGGATTTTATTGATGTCAGCGTTAATCCACATTCGCTAACCATCTGACTCAGGCAAAATCGAAATATCAGCGAATTCGGCTTTCCAATGCAATTTTATTTCGGTAACCAGCCTGAAGAATACACTAACTTTTTGACAATTTTCAGTTTATTGATAAAATATTAAACTCAAATTAAATTCAGTTTAATTCGCCTATTTTTTGCTAAATATTAGATAATAAATTAGCCATACAACTTTTATATAACAGACTTTTTCTGGCTCAAAGACTCTCAATATTTACAAGTCAAAATAGACTGGTGGTAAAAGAATGTAAAAGCAGATGCATCACAGCCTTTATGCACAAAAACCAGAATGATCGGCCAGAGATTTCGGCACAGGGACTTTGGCCGAGTCGGCGCAAACAGCCCAGACGTTTTAATTATAAAATTGAAGAAGTTTTGCCATAGTGGTAATGGTATAAGTAATTAGAAGGTAGAAGGCAGAATGGATTTTCGAGCGATTGAACTTAGCTTCTTGGATTGGTCAGGGGATGCCCTAGCGATCGGATTGTTTGAGGACGCCGTCGAATTAACCGGCAATTTGGCGCAACTCGATGAAAAGTTAGCCGGCACCTTGAAAGAACTGATAGAAGAAAGCGAATTTAAGGGAAAAGACGGCAGCAGCGCCGTGACTCGCGTTGGCACCGGCAGCCCCATTCGCAAAATCATTGTAGTCGGTTTGGGTAAAGCAGACGCCCTGAAATTAGACAGCTGGCGTCGGGCTGCCGCTGCTGCTGCGCGATTGGCAAATAAAGAAAAGTGCAAAACTCTGGCGTTAGCGTTGCCGGTGTGGCATGAGGCACCGGATGCCACAGTAGAGGCGATTGTGGAAGGCGCAGAACTGGCTCTATATCAGGATAATCGCTTCAAGTCAGACACGGAAAATAAAGGGCTAAAACTAGAACACATTGATTTGCTGGGGTTAGCCGGCACAGAAGCATCCATCACCCGTGCTCAGCAAATTTGTGCCGGTGTGATGCTAGCACGCCAACTCGTTGCAGCGCCGGCAAATTCGGTAACGCCAATAACAATGGCAGAAGCCGCCCAAGCCATTGCCTCTGAACATGGCTTAGAAATTGAAATTCTTGAGCGAGAAGCCTGTGAAGCACTCGGCATGGGCGCGTTTTTAGGCGTTGCTTTAGCCTCCGATCTGCCGCCTAAGTTCCTCCACCTCACCTACAAACCCGAAGGGACGCCCCGCCGCAAACTGGCAATTGTGGGCAAAGGTTTGACCTTTGACTCTGGCGGTTTGAACATCAAAGTTGCCGGCAGTGGTGTAGAGATGATGAAGGTAGACATGGCGGGTGCCGGTGCAACCCTAGGGGCAGCTAAAGCGATCGCGCTGCTAAAGCCAGATGTGGAGGTGCACTTCATCTCAGCCGTCACTGAAAATATGATTAGCGGTCACGCCATGCGCCCTGGCGACATCCTCAAGGCGTCCAACGGCAAAACAATTGAAATTAACAACACAGATGCAGAAGGGCGTTTGACCCTGGCAGATGCCTTAGTATTTGCTGAAAAGCTGGGAGTTGACGCAATTGTAGATTTGGCGACCCTCACCGGCGCGTGTATTATCGCCTTGGGCGATGATATTGCCGGCTTGTGGAGTCCTGATGATACATTGGCAAATCAACTGCTGAAAGCATCGGAAATGGCCGGTGAAAAGTTCTGGCGGATGCCTTTGGAAGAAAAATATTTTGACGGCTTAAAATCTCCAATCGCGGATATGAAAAATACCGGCCCGCGTCCCGGTGGGTCAATTACTGCCGCGCTGTTTCTGAAGCAATTTGTTAAAGAAACACCTTGGGTTCACCTAGATATTGCCGGGCCGGTTTGGGTGGATAAAGAAAGCGGTTATAACAGTGTCGGGGCCACCGGCTTCCCCGTTCGCACGCTTGTCAATTGGGTTCTAGGTGATGCTTAAGGGGATTGTTAACCGCAGATTCCGCAGGTGAAAGACGGCTCTATTTCAACCTTAAATTAGATTAAGGGGAAGAAATATTGAGTAAATCCTGGAAAATTTTATCTGCTTTATTCGTAAAGTGAGTGATTTGGGGCAATCTGATTTAGGTTGCCCCAATTTTATGAGCAGCAAAGTAAAAAGTTTGCAGAGTTTAGCCGGCATCGCTTGAATAAACAGCCGGCACCTCAAGAATAAACTCTGTTCCCTCTCCCGGTGCTGAGACACAGCTCAATTTTCCCCCATGTTTTTCAACCACAATTTGGTAGCTAATCGATAATCCTAATCCAGTGCCTTTACCCACCGGCTTTGTCGTGAAGAAAGGGTCAAATAGACGCTGCTTCACTTCTTCAGGCATTCCTGGCCCATTATCAGAAATCCGAATCACCAGCCAGCCGTCGCTGAGTTCTGTGCGAATTTTAATGCGATTAGGATTTTGTTCAATTTCCTTGTAAGAACGATGTCGGTTGCTCTCATCTAGCGCATCAATTGCATTTGCCAAAATGTTCATAAACACTTGGTTAAGCTGGCCGGCATAACATTCTATCTGAGGCACTTCCCCATATTCTTTCATCAGAAAAATTGCCGGACGTTCTGCTTTTGCTTTCAGGCGATGTTGCAGAATCATCAGTGTGCTGTCAATACCCTGATGAATGTCTGTCGGCTTTTTCGCTTGCTCATCCACTCGTGAGAAATTGCGTAACGACTGCATAATTTCTCGAATACGATCTGTTCCCACCTGCATCGAAGAAAGCATTTTAGGCAAATCTTCAATTAAGTAATCAATATCGATTGCTTCTGCCTCCTCTTGAATTTCCGCCGGGGGGTTGGGAAAGTGTTGCTGGTATAAACTCAGGAATTTTATCAAATCCCTTACATAATTAGACGCATGATGCAGGTTGCCGGCGAGGAAGCTAACAGGGTTATTTACTTCATGAGCAACCCCCGCCACCAGTTGCCCCAAACTTGATATTTTTTCGGTTTGAACGAGTTGAGTTTGAGTTTGCTGCAGCTTGTGAAACGCTAGCTCAACTTCTTGAGTTTTTTCGCTCAAGGCAGTATTTTTGACTTCTAGCTCTTGGGAATACACCTGTAAATTTGTGTAGAGATGAGCATTTTCAATCGAAATAGCCACTTGAGAAGTCAAAACTTTCAAAACTTCTAAGCGTTCTGGGGTAAACGTTCCGGCTGTCAAGTCATTCTCCAGATAAAGAATGCCGGTTAACTTTCCTTGATAAAGAATAGGCAACCCTAAGATAGACTTAGGTTTATTTTTCACGATGTACGGATCAGTCGTAAAAAGTCCTTCCGTTGTTGCTGTGTCTACAACCACTGTTTGTTGCGTTCTTTCGATATAGTTAATCATCGAAAGTGGCAAATCTTCAACCGCTTCCACGGGAATCGAGTGCAGCACTGAACAAGTGTGGGTTGCCACATTTTTTTCTGCAACCACCACCAATTTTTCTGCTTCTTTAAGCAGGAGACATCCTTTTCGCGCACCGGCATTCTCAACCAAAATGTGCATTAATTTTTCGAGCAGCCGGTCTAGAACAATTTCCGAAGAAATGGCAAGGGAAGCTTTCATCACCGCCGCCAAATCTAACGCGGCTGAAACGGTTCCCGTTGTTGAGGTTGTCGTCCTCGTCACTTCGATATTTCTGTTTTCTCTAGCAAGTAAACGAGCAAAGAAACCGGGATATCTTGAAGCCAAATCTTTTGCCTTTGCTGCCGCTCCCCAACGAATATAGCAGTAGTAAGCTTCAGTTAAATAAGCTTGAGCGATCTTGTCTTTCTCACCCTCAAAATAGAACTGGGCCGCCAGTTCATTAGCCATCGCTTCTTCTTGAAAATAGCCTTGCTTTCTGGCTGTTTTTATGCAAATGTCATAACCTTCCATTGCCACCAAAAAGTTGCCGAAAACCCGTGATTTTTCTGCTTCTACTAGATCATATTTGTGTTGGAAGTTTGCTGGAGCGTGTTCCGCCCAAATTTTCATCTGTTTTTGATTAATTTCTACTTGCTCTAAATAATCTTGCTGTTCCTTCGGGGTTGCTTGGGGATAATGAGCAAGGAGCGCCAGAGAATGGTAGAAGTTAAGCACGGCAACCTGCATAAAACCAAACGCAGAGCCGGCTTGTTCAGCCGCCAAAGCTGCTGATTTTATCGCAGACTCAAAATCTTTAAATTGGTAGAGAAGAATCGTTTTAGCAACATAGAACACAAATAACACGGTTCCTGTTTTTGCTTCGATTAAACGGGGCAACATTTGAGCTTCATCAAAACTCTCGCCAATTAACAGGTATTTATCGGCTGCTTTGCCTTGAAAATTTAGCCCTAATTGTCGCCACACGCTCGAAAAGTGAATGGGAATTTCTTGCTTAATTTTTTTGGCCAAATCAATATAAGGTGCTTGTTGTCGCACAGCAGATTCTAAGCTTTCTGCGGTGAAAAACAAGTACCCGCAATAGTTACCGATACAATATCCACCCCATTCGATATCTCCAGTTTCTAGCCCACTTTGGACGCCTTCTTGGAAAGAGGATACACTATTTTTTGCGTGTTCTGTCCAGCTTCTAATATTCGCGTTAAATAGGTTGTAAACTTTAGCTTTGAGTTCTTTGGCATCGAATTGCTCTAACAGTTTTAAAGCGATCAAGCCGGCTTGATATCCTGCATCCAGCTTTCCAAGTCCAGACAGCAACAAGCCATAAAAACCATAGGCAAACGCAGAAAGCGCTGAATTTCCGTGTTCAATACAAAGATTGACCATCGTTAAGATTACTTGCGGAAAAATCTCAGGTTTTGCCTGAAAAACCGGCGTACAGAGGAGTTTTAAAATCCTCATAGCCGCCAGCTTATCGGGATCACTCATGGCGGGAATATTTTCTAATTCCGCAAGTTCGGGCAACTCAACCAATAAACTATCTTCGCTGTTGAGTGTTAAGAGATAAACACCTAAACTTTCTAAGACTTGCAAGCCGGTATCAACGGCTTTGATCATCTCTAGTTGAGCGATATAAACCTGCATTTGCAGTTCATACACTTTAACCCTATCCAGTAGAGAGGTCACTTGTTCGCCGGCAACTGCAACCAAGGTGGCTGCCTTGGTAAAGTTGATGCTTAAATATTCTGCTTCTACGGCTTCTAAATGCAGGGACAAGGCGAGATCATAGTGACTCTGCCAACTGTTTGCTGGCAACAGTTTTAATCCCACGGTTAAATACCTGACAGCCGCTTCATAAGCTGCCGCTGCTTTTGCTTTTGTGCCGGCCATTAAATTTAAGCTGGCAAGTTCCTCTTTTTCCGGTTCACTGGTAATTAGTTCCAAGCCGATATTGAGCTGATTAACAATATCAAAGATATTTTCTTCTAGAGCAAATTTCGCTGTTTTCTGCAATAGCAATTGGCCAATTTTTAAGTGAGTGGCTTTTTTCTGGTCTTCTGCAATTAAAGAGTAGGCAGCTTGTTGCACCCGATCATGCAAAAACTTGTAGCTAACCCGGATTTCGTCAAAAACTAAAGCGCCTCGTTCAGCTTCGTCAAAAAATAAGGGAATTTTGTATGCGTTGCTCAAGGGTAAAATTAAGCCGGCTTGCAGGGCATCCCATAACTCCTCGGCTGTGGTTAACACAGATTGCTCGTTAACAATGGCAAGCACATCTAAGCTAAAAGAGTTGCCAATACAAGCCGCAAGTTTTAAAAGATGCTGGGTTTTCTCTGGCAGCTTTTGAATGTTTCTGGCAACCAGTTCGACAATATTATAATCGGTAATGCCAATGGCTTGAATTTGATCAATATTCCACAGCCAGCGACCTTCAAAAAAATCAAAATGCAAAAGCTTTTCAGCATAAAACGTTTGCAGTAATTGAGTGAGGAAGAAGGGATTACCGCCGGTTTTATTAAAAACTAGCTCAGCAAGTTCTTTCGATCTGTCTTTTTCGTGGAGGGTATCGGCCACTAAGTGTTCAACATGAGTGAGCGCCAAAGGCTGGAGGGTGATATTATTCACAATTGCTACGCCTGATTTAATCTCCTCTAAAGTCAGCATTAACGGATGCGTTGGGCTGACTTCATTATCCCGATACGCGCCAATCATCAGTAGGTATTGGCTATCAAGGTCAGCGATTAGCAGATGAATTAACTTTAAGGAAGCACTATCTGCCCATTGCAAGTCATCAAGGAATAAGACAAGCGGATGTTCTTTTCGGGTAAAGACTTGAATGAATTGTTTAAAAACTCGATTAAAGCGATTTTGAGATTCAGTAGGACCCATTTGAGGGACAGCCGGCTGGTTTCCGACTATCAATTCAACTTCTGGAATCACATCAACAATTACTTGACCATTCGCACCCAAAGCATTTTCTAGCTTTTCTTTCCAAATAGAGATGCGATCAGAACTTTCTGTTAAAAGCTGTCTGATGAGTTCAGCGAAGGCTTGAATTAACGCGGCATAAGGAATATTTCGCTTAAACTGATCGAACTTGCCGGCGATAAAATACCCACGCGCCGCAACAATCGGTTTATGTACTTCTTGAACTAAACAAGATTTACCGATGCCTGAGTAACCGGAAACTAACATCATCTCGGAACGGAGATCGCCCAAGTCCTCTTGGGAGTTTTTGTTCGGTTGCCTTCCAGAAATCCGGTCAAAAGCATCCATCAATGTGATGACTTCTGCTTCACGCCCATACAATTTTTGAGGGATAGAAAATTTTCCAGATTTATCCCGTTTTCCCGGAGTGAAATTTTTAATTTTCCCTGTCTTTTGCAGATGTATCAGACATTCTTCTAAATCCACCTTTAGCCCTTGAGCGCTTTGATATCGGTCTTCTGCATTTTTAGCTAAAAGTTTCATCACAATATCAGAAACCGCCCCAAAAATTTCTAGACAAGCCGGCGCTTCCTCAAACGTTTCTACAGCATGAGGGGGAACCGGCTGTTTGGCAATATGGCAGTGAACGAGTTCTAGCGGATCGAGGGAGGGGAAAGGAAGCGAACCTGTTAGCATCTCATAAAAGGTGACACCTAAAGAGTAGAAATCGGTGCGGTAATCAATTGAGCGATTCATCCTTCCGGTTTGTTCCGGTGACATATAGGCGAGGGTGCCTTCTATCAAATTAGGATTGCTCAGATTTTGGGTTTCTCTTGACAGCCGGGAAGAAATGCTAAAGTCGGTGATTTTAACCTTTTTAGTGCCTGGATTGATGATAATATTGTGAGGCTTAATATCTTTATGGATGATGTGGTTTTGATGCAGCACTGCGAGGGCTGAGGCTAGCTGAATTGCAATCAAAAGAAACTGCGCTAAATCAATTTTTTCATGGCTGAGAAATTGTTTAAGAGATTCTCCGCCAAAATCCTCCAAAATTAATGCCAGACCGTTGTTATAGTTGTCCAAAGCAATCGACCTGACAATTCCCTCCCCATTTAGACTTTGGGAAATTTTGTATTCGTGTCTTAATTGGGTAATTTCTTCTAGGGTGGGATACTCTGCTTTAAGCACTTTAACGATTACTGGGGTTTTATCCAATTGCTTTATTCCCCGGAAGATTATCGTTTTTTCTCCTTCATGAAGCGGTAAAGAGTTAAGTTGGTAATCAGTTAAAGAGATGTTCATTTTTGATGAGAAATATGTACTTGATGAATTGAAGCAAACAGACAAGTGAATAGATGAGATTTTTTAATTTAGAAATTAATGATTCTGTAGTTTCCAAATCAGAAAATCAGATGAAAATAGTGCAGCCCTAACTAAAAATTCAAAACCTTCGCAATCGCTCCTCAGATTGAGGTATGCAAAACTTCTCTGACAGGTGTCTGCCGTTGCCGACTTGAACGGAAAAATGCCTGTTCCAGAATGGTGAAGTCGCGATCCATCAATAAATTTAACACCTTTTGATGCCGGCTCTTGTCTGTGGTGATTACCCCATCCTTGCTCTATGCCCGGTGTTTCTCTCCTGGAGTCATGTTGAATTTTGCCTACTACTTACCTTTTTAGAGAATGCCCTAAATTTAAAAATATATTGACTTTTATATAAATTGAAATATAAAAACACACATCTTAATTTTTTTTAAAGTAAAACGGAAAAAAAGCTTAACAAAAACCGAATAAACGGATAAATTATTCCTTATTCAGACCCGTACCTGCCAAATATGTTCTTAAATCAACCGCTTTCAGCTCGTCTTCAAAGGCGATTTTTACGAATTATTTCATTGATTGCCGGTTTTGTCCTAACTTTGCTTCTAGGCATCTACAGCCCATCTGCCGGTTCACAAAATAGTGAAATTTTATGGGATACCTATGGCATTCCTCATATTTATGCACAAGATGCAAAAAGTTTGTTTCACGCCTTTGGTTGGGCGCAGATGCAAAGTCATGGCAATCTAATTTTACGTTTATATGCTCAAGCGCGAGGACGGGCAGCAGAATACTGGGGGGAAGATTACTTGGAATCGGATCAATGGGCGCATACAATGGGAATTCCCGAACGCGCCGGCGAATGGTATAAAGCCCAAAGTCCTGAATTTCAAACTTATCTTGATGCCTTTGCTGCCGGCATCAACGCGTATGCCAAACAACATCATGATGAGATTGACGATGAATTAGAAGTGGTGCTGCCAATTGTGCCGGCAGATTTACTTGCTCACTTGCAACGTGTTGTTCATTTCACATTTGTTGTCAACCCACAAAGTCTTGCCAATCTTCACGAAAACATTAATCCTGCCGGTTCTAATGGATGGGCAATTGCACCCTCACATTCAGAAAGTGGAAATGCGATGTTATTGGCTAATCCCCATCTTCCTTGGGCAGATTTATTTTTGTGGTATGAAGCGCAGCTAAATGCCCCTGGAATTGATGCCTATGGAGCAACCCTCGTGGGATTTCCTGTTCTAGAAATTGCTTTTAATAATAATTTGGGCTGGACGCATACAGTTAATACCCATGATGGCTGGGATGCCTACGAATTGCAATTAGCAAATGAGGGCTATCGCTTCGATGGAAAAATCAGAGCTTTTGAAACAGAAAAAAAAGTCTTGAAAGTGAAACAAGCAGACGGTACGCTGCGTGAAGAACCTTTGCTCATGCGGCGTTCCATTCACGGGCCGGTTGTGGCACAAAAAGATGATAAAGCAATTGCGCTGCGCGTTGTGGGACTAGATCAGCCTGGAGCTTTAGAAGAGTGGTGGGAAATGGCACGGGCGAATAATTTGGCAGCGTTTGAAACCGCGCTTAAACGCTTGCAGATTCCCATGTTTACAGTAATGTATGCGGATCGAGAAGGGCATATTATGCACTTTTTTAACGGTCAAGTTCCGGTGCGTTATCAAGGAAATTTTGAAGATTGGTTGGGCATTATTCCAGGCGATCAATCTGATAATTTATGGACTAGGAATCACCCTTACGAAGACTTGCCCCGTGTGATCGATCCGCCCACCGGCTGGTTACAAAATGCCAACGATTCGCCCTGGACAACAACATTTCCACAGGTAATCGATCCAGATAATTATCCTTCCTATATGGCACCGCGTGGCCCAATGAATTTGCGGCCCCAGCGTTCAGCGAAGATGCTGCTTGAAGAGGACAAACTCTCGTTTGATGAAGTGGTTAAATATAAGCATTCAACGCGCCTAGAATTGGCTGATCGTTTGCTAGATGATTTAATTCCCGCCGCCCGTCAGGGTAGTGAATTAGCGCGTCGGGCGGCTGATGTGTTGCAAAATTGGGATCGCAATGCAGATGCAGATAGCCGAGGTGCTGTGCTTTTTGCATTCTGGGCGGATGCAATGGATTCTGATAACTTGTTTGCAAAACCTTGGAGTGAACAATCTCCCCTGACAACACCGGCTGGTTTGGCAAATCCTGCCGGCGCGGTATCGGTATTGGAAGGAGTTGCAGCCAAAGTTGAGGCGACTTATGGATCGCTGGATATCGCGTGGGGCGAGGTCAACCGGCTGGTTTCTGGGGATATTAATTTGCCGGCAAATGGTGCTGAGGATTTTCTGGGTGCATTTCGCGCACTTGAATTATCTCCCACAGAAGACGGTCATTTTGAAGCAGTTGGGGGAGATTCTTATGTCGCCGTGATTGAATTTTCTCAGCCGGTAAAAGCAATGGCACTCACGAGTTATGGCAATGCAACGCAACCCAATTCGCCGCATCGGGGCGATCAGTTAAAGTTATTTGCCGGCAAACAATTAAGGCCGGTGTGGCGATCACGTCCGGAAATTGAAGCGCATTTAGCTTCTCGGCAACAGTTTTAAAACCCACAGATAAACACCGATAATTGCTAATTTATCTGCGTTTATCTGCGGTTAAAAATTCTCATCCCGATCCGGCACAAGGCGTTCCACATCGCGCAACCGGCGGAAAGCATACCCACTTAACCCAACAAGCAATAAGCAAATTGAGCTAATCACGTACAACAGCGCCACACCGGCACCGTTACCCGTCCCAAATATTCCCCCAAAAATGGGTGCTAGCGAACCTTGTGGCTTCATTGCCGGCTCAAATACAAAATCGGCAAGTGGCCCAGCTATTAAGTAACCGAGTGCTGACATGATCATCATCAGCATTGAACGCGTGGCGAATACGCGCCCCTGAACTGCCGGTTTAACCTTGGCTAACCAAATCGCATCATAGGAACTGCCCAAGAGTGGAAAGTTGACGGATGAACAAAATTGTGCAGGAAGCCAAATGAACAGCGTTTGACCAAAGCCAAAGACGGTTTTACTGATGCCGGCACCCACCATTCCCAGCAGAAAACCGTTGATTCGGCGCTTTGGGCCACCCCAGCCGGTGATGATCAGTGCCCCGATCACGCCGCCAATACCGGCTGCTGAGGCGACGGTTCCCAAGACTCTAGCATCGTTGCCGGTGCGGGCTAAAATCATGGGCGAGTAAAGTGCTGCGCCGATATCGTGGGCGAACCAGAAGAGGGAGGCGGATAGTAGGAGGGCAAGTAAACTGGGGCGTTTGGCGATATAGCGGAAGCCGAAGCTGATTTCGTGGAGAATGTTTGACCGGCTTTGTTGTGCTGTTTCTGTGATTTTTGGTTGCGGGATGTGTGCGAAGAGGACTGTGGTGACGGCGAGTACAAAGGTGATGAGGTCGATGGTTAAGATGCCGGCGAGGCTAATCAGATAGTAGAGGGAACCGGCGAGTGCCGGTGCCATGATATTAGAGCCATAACTTGCTAAAAAGCCGATACTGCTGGCGCGGCTGTACTGCTTTTCCGGCACCATAACTGAGATTGTTGCTGAGTAGGCGAGTTCTTGAATTTGCTCGAAGGTGCCGGCGATTGAGCCGGCTACATATAGGTGCCAGATTTGCAAATTGTGTGTGAGATAAAGTAATAAAATAGCGATGGTTGATAGGCCGGCAACGGTATCACCGGCTATCATGAGAAGTTTTCGATTGTAGCGATCTACAATGATGCCGGCGAAGGGTGCGATTAATATCCGTGGGATTTGGGTGAAGAAACCAAATAATGCTAATGCTGTTGTTTGTTCTGTAATTTCCCATACCCATATTGTGAGGGCAAAGCTTGACATTTGGCTGCCAATGATTGAGGCTGTTTGCCCGCTCCAAATGGTTAGGAAGGTTCGCACAATCGTTGTTGTTTTTAATCGCAGGTGGACGTAGATTAGCGCAGATGATAGCTTAGCGTGCCGAAGGCATATACTAATGGATTAGGGGTAAGTGTTATAAGTTTTTGTGAGGATTAATTGATTGTTTTAATATCTGATTTTGATGGGTTAAAACCAGGGCCATTCGGTTAGTCTGAGGGGTTCTTGTTCGTAAGTGGGGATGCCTTGGCTGCGGCGGATGGCTTCTTCCCGTCGAGCTTTGGCCCACTGGCGTTGTCGCCACAATACGAGGCCGGTAAGGAATAGCAATGCTGGGGAAAGACCGATTAATACATGAATGATTCGGGTTACTATGCCTCCATAGCTGCCAATATGGAGGGGAAATTGTAAGTTTATAATTCTGTTGGCTAAAGGGGCTTTTAAGGCGTTTTCTACGCGTAAAACTTTGCCACTGTACTGGTCAAGATAAATTCTAGTATCCCCATTCGGTGTGATTTCTTGGGGAAATTTCTTTCTAACTTGGATGATTTTTTCGGGTTGGCTTGGAAGGGAAACAAAAGTTGTTTTTGCCCCCGGTAAGGCTGCATCGGCTTTTTTTAAAATGGCATCTATTGGCATCACCGGCTTATTTTTTACCACTTTTGATGTTAGTTCCGGCGGATGGGGTGTTTGCGTGATCGAGTAAACGGTGTTTTCAAATTCGGTGTGAAAAATTATTGCGGTGCCGGTGAAGGCAATGATTATTAGAAAGATGGCTGATAAAATTCCGCTGACTTTGTGGAGATCGTAATTAATGAGTCGGCTTGGGGAATTCCAGCGAATTTTAAAACCAGGAATTAATTTTTTCCAACCTGGCCATAATATGATGCCGGTGAGGGTAAGCAGTAGCAGCAATATCCCGCAGATACCAACAACTTTCATGCCGCTTTCGCCGGCAAGCAGTGTGTAATGCAGGTCATAAATAAAAGTGGTTAAGGTGCGTCCCCATTGTTGAGAACCAAGGATATCGCCGGTGTAAGGGTTGAGATAAAAGAAGAGGGATTCATCGTTTTTTGATGACATCGCAACTTTATAAACGCTATCTATCTTTTGCGGCAGATCGATGTAAGAAAGCGTTAAATCGGGATAGGCTGATCGGACGATATCGAGCGCTGTTTGGACAGGGATTCGTTGTCCTTGAGGAATGACGTGAGACAGGTGAGGATTGAGAAAGCGATCAATCTCTTTATGGAAAACTAAGAAGCTGCCGGTTAAGCCAATGAGTACCAGAATTAGTCCTACTAATATTCCTAAATAGCGGTGCAGACTCAAAGCGATTGAATGTAATTTCATATCGATTCACCGATTAATAGGGTGCGTGCCTCACGCACCCTAGGAGTTTTAGAAGGACAAACTGTAGCCTACAGTGACCGTTCTGCCTCTAGCTGCGGTGTCCAGAGAATCTAGAAAACCACCCAGCCATTGAGATTGGACAGTGGAATACTGCTCGTTTAACAAGTTTTGAACGCCAATTTGTAGCGTTCCCCGCCCGATCTGAATGCTGCTGAGGTAGTCTACTGTGATGTAACTTTCAATCGGTGCACCATCCAGTCCCGCTTCAAAGCCGGCACTACGATTACCGCTAAAGAGCAATTGCAAACGATTACTCCAGCCTGGTGTGGTTTGGTTCTCGATATAAGCTGTCAGTTTTATCGGCTGAATGTTACTACTATCAAGGGCCAGATATTCGCCATCTTCATCATCATCACTTTCACCTTCTGTCCAGCTTGCGGTTCCGCCGAGTTGCCATGTATCTGTAGGCTGCCAATCAACGGTGGCTTCAGCGCCGTAAATACGTTGTGGGGCGCGGACAATTTGTAATCGACCGTTTTCCTCCTCTTGCAGGGTGGAACCAAGTTTTGAGGTATTGTAGAAACCGGCCAGGGAAACTTGCACCTGAGACCACTGACCTCGAATGCCAAGTTCGTAGTTATTCGTTTTGATCGGTTCTGTTACCTGCAAATCTGAGTTAACCGCAACAAAACCTTCTGGAGGTCTGCGGAGAATGCGACCAAAATCTGGGATGGAAAAACCTTGGGCAAAGTTAGTAAAGAAACTAACTTCTTCCGTGGCTTTATAAACAAGGCCGGCATTAAAAACCGTTGCATCAAAATCCCGATCTCCCCCTTCAATCGGCTGATCTTCTGAGGTGATATAGTCGTTAACGCTCAGTCCGATGCGTTCATGACGCAACCCGCCACTTAAAAGAAATTGCTCGCTAACATCCCATTGCGCCTGGGCAAACAGACCCAGGTTATTCACTTCATAAGGGGGCACAAAAACGCGCTCTCCGATTTTTCGCAGAACGGTACCTCCGCTTGCATCGAACTCTTCCGGGTCAAAAACTTGAAACGTCTGGGCGATATCCTCATTTACATAATCAACCCCCCAAAGTAAGCTGGCAGCCTCACTAAAAGGGGTGTCAATTTGCAATCGTCCGCCTAAGCGTTCTGTTTCCTGTCGGGAATTGACAACATCAGTCGGGCTTTCTGGCTCGAAAATGCGGTTGTCAAAATATGCGCCGCCACTGGCGTTATGCCGAAAGTAGGCTTGTGCCTGAACGCGGCTGCCAAAGATGTCTTGATTGGAATAATCTAGCGTTGCGACAGTATTCAGGTTTTGTGGGCCAGTAACTCCAATAAATTGTAAGTTTCTTCTCAGTGCTCTAGCTTTTTCGTCATCTTCATCTTCGTCAACGGCTGGATCGGTGACGTATTTCACTTCTTGCGTGTCACGGAAATGATTAAACGTCAGTTGGATGCGCTGTTCGTCTGTAATATCTAGGCCAACTTTGCCGAGTAAGTTAATCGTTGTGCTATCCGAAGCATCGACTTCCGCAAGGGGAATCCGATCGCCTTCGGCATCAAAAACTCCGCCAACTTTAACGACTGAGGCGCTGGTGGTAAAGTCAACATTACCCTGCCGGCCAGAAATTCCATAGACAACGTTCGAGCCGAAACTGTCTTCGATATGGCTTAAGGAGTTCGTCAGATCTGCTTGGATTGTCGAAGTGATGCCCTCTTCACCAGGTGACCGGGTGATGATGTTGATCACACCCCCCGTCGCCCCTTCCCCATAAACTGCACTGGGGCCGCGAATGACTTCAACTCGCTCAATGGCGCTGGGATCGATGGATCGCAGTTCTGTAACATAGGCGGTTGAAAGGTTGGTGCTCACCGGCACGCCGTCAATCAACACCAGAGGCCGGCGACCCCGCAAAGACTGACCGAAGGAACGGTAGCTTTGGTTTGGTGCCCCTAAGCCGGGAACCGTCTGGCCCAGAATATCGGGGAGGTTTCTGGAAAAGGTTGCCTGTTCTTCGATCTGTTCGCGCTCAATGACAGTGACAGAACGCGGCACGTCTTCCACTTCTTCTGCGGTTCGGGTGGCTGTCACAATCAGGTCAACAGGTCTTTCTGCTTCGGTTTGAGTGGAGTCAGGGCCAGTGGAAGGCAGTGGCGGAATTTCAGCACCCGGTTCACGAGATGGCGGAGTCGAGGGGGTTTGAACGTCTGGTTCACCGGCATCGGGTGAAGGTCTGGGGATCGGTGTTTCAGTCTCTGGTTCAGTGTCGGGTGAGGTGGGGATCGTTGGTAGTGTGGGTTGCTGACCAGAGGGCGGTGTGGGGATCGGTGCCGGCGGCCCCTCAATACTGGGTTGCTGTGATGGCCTTGTCGGTCGAGTCGGTGCCGGCTGTTGTGCGGTTGTTTCAGTACCGGGGTTGAGGCTGAGAACTAGACCCTGTTTGCTATTGCTCACTTGTGCGGTGGGTACACCTGTCTCGCCGGTGACGATGACTCGAATGCTGTAAGTATCCAGCGGGATTACTTCGATTGAGGTGATTCCTGGTGCTGGATTATCTTGACGAAATGCATTGCCAGCCGGTAAACGCAACTGAGTGGTGATCACGTCCGCAACGAAGGTTTCACCATAGCTGTAGCTGAAGACTTGCAAAGGCTTGCCATCTGCGGTTTCTAAGATAACCTCCAGGCCGCTCGACGTTGGGTTGACCCGAACGTTGGTTACTTGCGCGATTTCACTTTTTGCCGGCAAAGCGATTAACACTGATAACGCGCCTGCCAGCCCCAAACCCCTGAGAAATTGCTGTTGTCTGTCCATTGCTCCTCACACAAAAATCGAGCCAGTCACACCCTGATGATCTGCCTGAGTCCACGCCTCGTCAGTTTTAGAAGCCGTGTTCAGCCTTTAATGAGAAAGAATTCTAATTAAATAGCAAAGTCATCCATTCTGTCAATCACAGTTTAATGACAATAAAATTCATTACTTATTAGGGGGCATAACCCCTCTTGCCAAGTAACAGCATTCATGAAAGCACGAAAACTGCACATTAAGCAACCCTGTGACAAAATCTTACCTTCAATAGCTGAGAAAGATTATTTGAGGTTCCTGGCAAAATTCAAAAATTTAGAACCGGCCTATTGACAATAAGTTGCATCATGGTAAGGTGAATAACTGTGAAGCCTGTTACAGATTGCATCAAGGCGCTGACAGGCCGGTGAGCGCAAAACAAGCAAAACGCGCTCTCGCAAATTCCCTACTTAAACAGCGATAAGCGTTTACTGACAAGGCTTTCAAGCTTTGACGGGATAATTTTGACTTTTTGCAGCCGTGTTCAACACTTTGGGTTGATAGAGATCTATGGCGAATTATTCTCAAAACCTTTCGCAACTCTCCCTGAGTTGTGCCAATTTAGTGGAACTCCTACGCTACAGAGCATTCCACCAGCCAGAACAGATCGCTTATACCTTTTTGCCAGAGGGCGAAACTGAAGAAATCAGCATCACTTATCAAGAATTAGATCGGCAAAGTCGGGCGATCGCAGCTCACTTGCAATCTTTGGGTGCGAGTGGGGAACGCGCTTTGCTGCTGTATCCCGCAGGACTTGATTATCTCGTCGCCTTTTTCGGGTGTTTATATAGCCAAGTGATCGCGGTTCCGCTTTATCCACCGAAGGCGAAGCGCAATTTACCGAAAATTCAAGTTATTGCAACCGATGCACAGGCAAGTTTTGCACTGACAACAACGCGAATTGCCGGCAGTTTAGAAGCGATATTTGAGCGAGCACCGCAGTTAAACGCGATGAACTGGTTGGCAACTGACACGCTTGCCAATGGGGAGGAAGCATGGTTAGAGCCGGCGCTCAACCGTGATGATTTGGCTTATCTGCAATACACCTCTGGCTCCACCTCCACTCCAAAAGGCGTGATGATTAGTCATGCTAATGTACTGCATAATATTGATTGTATTGATCGCGGTTTTGAACATACACAAGAAAGTATTGCCGTAACCTGGCTGCCCCATTTTCACGATATGGGGTTAATTGATGGATTATTAAAACCACTTTATAAAGGAATTCCCTGTTATTTCATGCCGCCGGCAGCGTTTATTCAGCGTCCGGTTCGGTGGCTGGAAGCAATTTCTCGTTACAAAGCCACCCATAGCGGCGGGCCAAATTTTGCTTACGATCTTTGCGCTCGTAAAATTTCGCCGGCGCAACGAGCGACACTAGATTTAAGTACCTGGCGTGTGGCTTATAACGGCGCAGAACCGATTGATAAACAAGTTTTAGAACAATTTTTTAAAGTATTTGAACCTTGCGGTTTCCGTTGGGATGCCTTTTGTCCGGCTTACGGCATGGCAGAAACAACGCTGAAAATTTCTACGGTTCATCAACAAGATGCGCCGGTTTTTCGATCTGTGGAAGCTGCGGCACTTGAGAAAAATCAAGTTGTAGAAATTGCGGAAACCGAAGCCGGTGCCAGAACGCTGGTTGGCTGCGGTTGTCCTGATTTGGATACCAATGTTGTCATTGTCAATCCTGATTTGCTGAGCCGGTGTGCTGATGGTGAAGTTGGTGAGATTTGGGTAGGCGGTGCTTCTGTAGCACAGGGATATTGGAGCCGGCAGGAAGAAACAAAGGCAACCTTTCAAGCCTATCTTTCAGATACCGGGGAAGGGCCGTTTTTACGCACCGGAGATTTAGGGTTTTTCCATAAAAAAGAGCTGTTTATTACAGGCCGGCTGAAGGATTTAATTATCATTCGGGGTCGCAATCTTTATCCCCAAGATATTGAAAGACTGGTTGAGCGTAGCCATCCCGCTTTAAGACCGGCAGCCGGTGCAGCTTTTTCCGTAGAAATTGAGCGAGAAGAACAGCTCGTCGTGGTGCAAGAGTTAGAATCTCGACAAGCACCGAATACAGAAGAAATTGCCGCAGCCATTCGTCAAGCAATTGCTGAAGAATTTGAGGTAGAAGTTTATGGCGTCGTATTAATTAAACCCACAACAATTCCCAAAACCACCAGTGGAAAAATTCAGCGTCGCGCTTGTAAGGCGGAATTTTTAAGCGGTGGGTTAGAGGTTTTAGGAAGTAGCCTGTTAACGTTAGTTGCAGAAAGTAATACACGTTTAACCCGTGAAATGCTATTAGCAGAAAAACTAGAAGCACGGGTGCCGATTCTGGAAGCTTACCTTTTAGAACAGGTGGCGCGAGTCCTGCCAATTAAATTAGCTGCTGACTCATTACAGCAGCCTTTAAATAGCTTAGGACTTGATTCTTTAAAAGTTTTTGAGCTAAAAAATAAAATTGAAACTGACCTCGGAGTGAGTTTATCGATTTCAGACTTTTTTGAAGAAATCAATCTGTCTCAGTTGGCTGGACAAATTCTTGAGCAAGTGGCAGAAATCCCGGCCATCTCAGCAATTGTGCCAATTTCTGGCAAAGAGAATATTCCGTTATCTTTTGCTCAAGAACGGTTGTGGTTTTTTGATCAATTAGAGCCGGCTAACCCCTTTTATAACCTCTGCTCGACGATCCGTTTAACAGGAAACCTTGATGTAGAAGCATTGAGGAAAAGTTTAAATGAGATTGTCTGCCGGCATGAAGTGTTAAGAACCACATTTGCTGTCGTAGAAGGGCAGCCGGTGCAGGTGATTCATCCCAATCGGGATTTTGAATTGCCGGTTTTTGATTTCGCTCAAAATGAAAATCAGAAATCCTCTTCTCAAGAGGGCAATAAAATTCAAGATTTCATTCTAGAGGAAGCAAGAACCCCTTTTAACTTAGAACAAGACTCTCTATTACGTGTGAAACTGCTGCGGCTATCCGAAAGTGAACACGTTCTGATTTTGACAGCGCATCATATTGTATTTGATGGTTGGTCAATGGGAGTGCTTCTCCGAGAAATTTCCACACTTTATCAAGCGGTTTCCGAGGGTAAGATAGCCTCACTGCCTCCATTACCCATTCAGTATGCAGATTTTGCTGTTTGGCAACGTCAATGGTTGCAGGGAGAGGTTTTAGAAAAGCAGCTAGCTTACTGGAAACAACAGCTAAGCGGAAGCCTGCCGGTGTTAAATTTACCGACAGATTTTCCTCGCCCTGCGGTTCAAACGTTTCAGGGGAAACGACAAACGTGGGAGTTTTCTAAAGGTTTAACGGAGGCGATTTTTGAATTAAGCCGGCAAGAAAAGACAACTGTATTCATGACTTTGCTGGCAGCATTCAAAGTATTGCTTTACCGCTACACCGGGCAAGAAGATATTTTAATTGGTTCGCCGATTGCTAACCGTAATCGAGCAGAAATAGAACCCTTAATTGGCTTTTTTGTCAATACTTTAGTGCTGCGAACTGATTTGGCCGGCAATCCCAGTTTCCAAGCGTTACTGAGTCGAGTCCGCGAAGTCGCTTTAGGTGCTTACGCTCATCAAGATTTGCCCTTCGAGAAGCTAGTAGAGGAATTGCAACCAGAGCGAGATTTAAGCCATTCCCCAGTCTTTCAAGTTGCTTTTGTCTTCCAAAATAATTTGACGCAGACTTTGGAGTTGCCGGCATTGAAATTGAGTTCAAAAGAAGTAGACACCGGCACAGCTAATTTTGATTTAACGCTGTTTGTAGAAGAAACAGAACAGGGATTAATTGCCACTTGGGAATATAACACTGATTTATTCCAAGCCGGCACGATTACTCGGATGACGGGGCATTTCCAAACGCTACTAGAAGCAATTGTTGCCAACCCAGAACAGCGAATTTCCGAACTGCCACTTTTAACCCCAGAAGAACAGCAGCAGATTCTCATTGCGTGGAATAACACGCTGACAGATTATCCCCAGGATATGCGCGTTCACCAGCTCTTTGAAGCCCAAGTCGAGCGCACACCCAATGCTGTCGCGGTAGTATTTGAAAACCAAAAACTGACTTATCAAGAACTAAATCAAAGAGCGAATCAACTTGCTGGCTATTTACAAAGTCTCGGCATTAAGCCAGAAGTTTTAGTGGGAATTTGCATTGAACGCTCGATTGAAATGCTGGTTTGCATTCTAGGAACTCTCAAAGCCGGCGGCGCTTATGTTCCTCTTGATCCAGCCTATCCAAAAGATCGCCTTGCTCTCATGTTAGAGGACGCACAGGTGCAGGTATTATTAACTCAAAAACACCTGATTCAAAGCCTGCCCCAAGATCAAGCTCAGGTTGTGTGTCTAGATGAATATCAATTAGATAGTTTTAACAAAAATAGCAATGCTCAATCCTATCCTTCTAGTCCCTCTAATCTAGCCTATGTAATTTATACTTCTGGCTCTACAGGACGCCCTAAAGGTGTGCAGATCACGCACGCTTCTGTCATTAACTTTTTAAGGTCAATGCAGAACCGACTAGGAGTGACAGAAAAAGAAATTTTTCTAGCACAAACGTCTCTCTCATTTGATATTGCTGTCTTGGAACTTTGCTTGCCACTCATTACAGGTGCTTGCCTTATTTTGATTAGCCGCGAAGTCGCATCTAATGGCACAGAATTATTAAAAACCTTGAGCAGTTCTGGCGCGACATTTATGCAAGCAACTCCAGCAACTTGGCAAATGCTTTTAGCAGCGGGATGGCAGAAAAGCCCGAATTTAAAAATTCTCTGCGGTGGTGAAGCTTTACCGCGAAAGCTTGCCAATGAGTTGCTTGAAAGAGGTGAGAACGTATGGAACCTTTATGGACCCACAGAAACTACGATTTGGTCTACTATCTATCAGGTTGAGGGGAATGATCAGCCTGTTTCCATTGGTAATCCGATTGCAAATACACAACTTTATATCCTCGATAAACATCTGCAACCCGTGCCGGTTGGTATTCAAGGGGAACTTTATATTGGAGGTGCCGGCCTTGTTAGGGGATATTTAAATCGGCCTGATTTAACGGCTGAGAAATTTATTGCTAATCCATTTAGCCAAGATTCAAATAGCCGACTGTATAAAACCGGCGACTTAGCCCGTTATTTACTCGATGGCACAATAGAATATCTCGGACGAATTGACAATCAAGTTAAAATTCGCGGTTTCCGCATTGAATTGGGCGAAATTGAAGCAAAATTACTCGAAAACCCGGCAGTTCGAGAAGCGGTGGTTGTGGCGCGCGAGGAGAGTTTAGGAAATAAGCGGTTAGTGGCTTATGTGGTTCCTCAACAGCAATCAATTGCGCTCAAATCGAGTGATTTACGTGAGGATTTGCAGCAAAAATTGCCAGATTATATGGTGCCGGCCAGTTTTGTGATTTTGGAGGCTCTGCCTTTAACTCCCAATGGTAAGGTTGATCGCAAAGCACTGCCTGCACCTGAGAAAATCCCATCAGAATTAGTATCTACTTTCATAGCGCCGCGCACTCCACAAGAACAGGAACTTGCCGATATTTGGGCGGATGTTTTAGGTGTTGAACAAATTGGAATTAACGACAAATTCTTTGAATTAGGAGGACATTCTATACTGGCAACTCGACTCGTTGCTAAAGTACATGAAGCATTTCAGGTTGACTTACCTTTGCGATGCCTATTTCAATTTCCTACTGTCGCAACTTTGGGGAATTTTATTGCTCAGCAAAAAGCAAAACAAACAGATAAAAAACTATCTGTCAATTCTTTACCAGCAGTCCTACCCCATAAAGAGAGCCGGCATCAACCCTTCCCTCTCACAGATATTCAGCAAGCTTACTGGCTCGGGCGAAGTGGTGCATTTGAATTAGGAAATGTGGCCACACATATTTATGTGGAAATCGACACCGTTAATTTAGATTTGGAGCGATTCAGTAAAGCTTGGCAAAAGTTAGTTGAACGTCATGAAATGCTGCGAGCAATTATCTTAGCAAATGGGCAGCAGCAGATTTTAGAAAAGGTGCCGTTTTATCCAATTCGCGTCTTAGATTTGCGGCAACAAAGTCCTGAAATGGTCAAGTCTAGACTTGAAGGAATTCGCAATTCGTTATCCCATCAAATACTACCGTGTGACCGCTGGCCTTTATTTGAAATTCGGGCATCTCAATTAGATGAGCAGCAAATCCGGCTTCACTTCAGTTTTGATGCCTTAATTGGTGATGCTTGGAGTTTCCAAATTATTGGACAAGAACTAGCCAAGCTTTATCAAAATGCCAAAAACACATTGAATCCTCTTCAAATCTCTTTCCGAGATTATGTGTTAGGTGAAATTGCCAGCCGCAATTCAGAACAATATCAGCGTTCTTTGCAGTATTGGCAAAAGCGGCTTTCCAGTTTACCCCCAGCACCCGAACTGCCTTTAGCTCAAAATCCTGCTGCTATTAAACAACCGCGTTTTGTGCGTCGCAGCGGTAAATTAGAGGCAAAAACTTGGCAAAAACTGAAAAATCAAGCCACCAAAGCCAGCATCACGCATTCAGGAATTCTCCTTGCTGCTTTTGCAGAAATCTTAACAGTTTGGAGCAAGAATCCTCGCTTTACGATTGGGTTAACCTTATTCAATCGTTTGCCATTGCATCCTCAAGTTAATGAGATTGTTGGAGATTTCACCTCATTAACATTACTGGAAGTCAATAACACCACATCGACACCTTTTGCACAGCGAGTGCAGCGCCTTCAAGAACAACTTTGGGACGATCTAGATCACCGTTATGTTAGCGGTGTACAAGTCTTACGGGAACTAAGCCGGCACCAAAACAGAATTTCCAGCGCCATGATGCCGGTGGTGTTTACCAGCACCTTAACTCAGGATGCTAAAGGCGAGCAAAATTTTCCCTTAGATTGGTTAGGAAAGCTGATTTATGGCGTTACCCAGACGCCCCAAGTTTTTCTCGATCATCAGGTATTTGAAGAAGCCGGTTCGCTTGTTTTCTACTGGGATTGTGTAGAAGAATTGTTCCCGGTTGGAATGTTGGATGATATGTTTGCCGCCTATTGCAACTTCCTCCAACGTCTGGCAAATGAAACCGAAAGCTGGCAAGAAATTTATCCACAATTACTGCCACCGGCACAATTAACGCAACGCCATGCAATCAACGCCACCGATGCACCTGTGCCGGCAGCGATACTTCACAGCCTATTTATTGATCGCCTGCCGCTGCATCCTCAGAAAGTGGCTGTCGTGGCAAAAGATCGCAGCTTAACTTACGAAGAATTACATCGGCATTCCCATCACCTTGCCTGCCGGTTGCAACAACTCGGTGTACGTCCAAACACCCTCGTTGCAGTGGTTATGGAGAAAGGGTGGGAGCAAGTTGTTGCTTGCTTAGGCATTCTCATGTCTGGTGCCGCTTATGTACCCATTGATCCGGCACTTCCTTCTGCAAGAAAATCACATTTATTTGCACAAGCAGAAGTGCAGATTGCGGTGACTCAATCTTGGCTGGAAACGGCCTTAGAATGGCCAGTAAATCTTCAAAAAATCTCCATTGATTCTGAATCACAACAAGATCAATCTTTACTGGCTCAGAACTCAGGACTCAAGACTCAGGACTTAGAAATACTCAACAATCCAGAAAGTCTTGCCTATGTGATTTACACCTCTGGTTCCACCGGCACTCCCAAAGGTGTAGTGATTAATCATCGCGGTGCTGTTAATACCATTATTGATATTAATCAGCGTTTTAAGGTCGATGAAAACGACCGAGTGTTTGCCCTTTCTTCACTGAGTTTTGATTTGTCAGTTTATGATATCTTTGGCACGCTTGCTGCGGGAGGAACGATTGTTTTTCCTGAACCCGACAAAACACAAGATCCCGCCCATTGGGCAACATTAATGCAGCGCGAGAAAATTACGGTTTGGAACTCGGTTCCTGCATTAATGCAAATGATGGTGGAATATACCGGAAACACACCTGAAATTCTGGCAAGTTTGCGCTTAGTTTTACTCAGTGGAGATTGGTTGCCCTTAACCTTGCCGGTTCAAATTAAAGCCGCAGTTAAAGGTGTAGAAGTTATTAGCTTGGGGGGCGCAACAGAAGCCTCAATTTGGTCAATTCTTTATCCAATTAAACAAGTTAATCCAAGTTGGAAAAGCATTCCCTATGGGCAAGCGATGAAAAACCAGCGCTTCTATGTCCTCAACGAAGCGCTAGAACCATGCCCCGTATGGGTTCCAGGGCAGCTTTATATTGCCGGCATCGGACTCGCTGAAGGGTACTGGCGCGATGAGGTGAAAACGGCTGCGAGCTTCTTCACTCATCCTCGCACCGGCGAAAAGTTGTACCGCACAGGCGATTTAGGACGCTTTCTCCCCGATGGCAATATTGAATTTTTGGGAAGACAAGACTTTCAAGTTAAAGTCGGTGGCTATCGCATTGAATTAGGAGAAATTGAAGCAGCGCTGGTGCAACATCCAGACGTGCGAGAAGCCGTTGCAATGACATTCGGCGAACAGCAAAATAAGCGTCTCGTTGCTTATATTATTCTTGAGAATTCTTCTTCGGAAACTCAGGCTTCAGCTTTTAAAACGTTGCCAAATTTCCTAAAGGAAAAGCTGCCCGAATATATGGTGCCGGCAACCTTTATGATTTTGGATACTTTGCCCTTAACTGCTAATGGCAAAGTAAATCGCAAAGCCTTGCCAGCACCTAACTTTGTCAAATCTGAATGCGATGAAAACTTTGTTGCACCTCGCACGCCGGTTGAAGAACGATTAGCCAGAATTTGGTCAGAACTTTTAAGTTTAGAACAAATTGGAATTTATGACAGTTTCTTTGAACTGGGCGGAAATTCCTTACTAGCGACTCAATTGTTAACTAAACTGCGTGAAACATTTCAAGTAGAGTTGCCTTTGCGCGATTTATTTGAAGTTCAAACCATTAGCGGACTTTGCGAAAAAATTTCCCAAGCTAAGAAAAAAGGCGAAAAACTGCAAGAACAGGAAATTGTGCCGGTTTCCCGCCAAGCTTACCGCAAAAAATTATCTTCTTTGCGCTAACGGTTAAAAGTTAGCGCGCAGCCCACAGTAATTAATCAAAATTGAGCCAATGACGTTACCTTTTGTTAACTCCTCCTCAGAAATCTCAAACCCTTCAACGTGTTCAGAAGAAGTATTTGTTCTTCCTACTTCCTTTTCTCAACAAAGGCTGTGGTTTCTTGATCAATTTGAATCTGGCAATCCTTTCTACAACTTGCCAGCAGCCGTAGAATTGAAAGGGCTGGTTAATATCTCGGTTTTAGAAAAAAGTTTCCAAGAAATTGTGCGCCGGCATGAAGTCTTGCGAACCGGATTCGCCTTAGAAGATGGAGAGCCGGTTCAAGTTATTTATCCAAGTTTAGAATTTAAATTACAAATCTTAGATTTTACGCAAATAGAAAATCCTAAATCTCAGCTTCAGACGGCAATTATTGAAGAGGCTCAAAAACCCTTCAATTTAGCGAAACCTCCTCTCCTACGAACCACCCTAATTAAGTTAGACGATCAAGAATTTATTCTGCTGCTGAATATCCATCATATTGTTTCAGATGGTTGGTCATTAGGCGTGCTGGTAAAAGAATTAGCAGCCCTTTATGAAGCTTTTCTGTTAAGCCAACTCTCCCCGCTTCCCGATCTTCCGATTCAATATGCCGACTTTGCGATTTGGCAGCAGGAAAACTTGCAAGGAGAAAAATTAGAAACTCAGTTAAATTACTGGAAGCAGCAGCTTAAAGATGCACCGCTCTTACTAGAGCTGCCGGCAGATAAACCGCGCCCAGCCGATCAGACATTTCGAGGTGCGAGACAATCATTTGTCCTGTCAAAGGTTCTCAATGACAAGCTGAAAGAGTTAAGTAACCGCGAGAATGCCACCCTGTTTATGACGCTTCTCGCAGCCTTTAACGTGTTGCTCCATCGTTACACAGAGCGCACAGATATTATCGTGGGTTCTCCCATTGCCAACCGCAACAAAGCTGAAATTGAAGGACTCATTGGTTTTTTTGTAAATACATTAATTCTCCGCAGCCAACTGTCTGGAAACACCAGCTTTCGAGAATTATTAGCACAAGTTCGAGAAGTAACGCTCGGTGCTTACGCTCACCAAGATTTACCCTTTGAAAAGCTCGTTGAAGAACTGAAACCAGAAAGAAGCCTCAGTCATAACCCGCTGTTTCAAGTGATGTTTTTGCTGCAAAACGCACCCATGCCACCTTTGAAATTGCCGGGGTTAACTTTGAGCGTTTTAGAAATTGATAGCGGCACCTCTCAATTTGATTTAACCCTAGAAATGGCTGAAAAGCCGGATGGGCTTCATGGCTGGTTTGAATATAATACAGATTTGTTTGAGAGCGGCACCATCAGCCGCATGATTGGACATTTTAAAACTTTATTAGAAGGAATTGTTAAACATCCAGAACAGAGAATTTCCGAATTGCCATTGCTCACAGAAGCAGAACAGCATCAACTGCTAGTAGAGTGGGTTAGCGAAAGCCAAGAAACTAGTAAATTAGAACAAAACTTGTGCATACATCAACTATTTGAAGCACAAGTGGAACGCATACCCGATGCAATTGCTGCTGTTTTTGAAAACCAAAAGCTGACTTATCGAGAACTGAATGAAAAAGCTAATTTTTTAGCAAATCACTTACAAACTTTAGGCGTGCAGCCCGAAGTTTTAGTAGGAATTTGTGTTGAACGTTCCCTAGAAATGCTTGTCGGAGTTCTCGGCATTCTGAAAGCCGGCGGCGCTTATGTTCCCCTTGATCCCACCTATCCATCGGAACGTCTCGCCTTCATGTTGCAAGATGCACAGGTGTCGGTGTTACTTACTCAGACAAGACTATTAGAAACTCTGCCTAAATACTCTGCTCAAATCGTCTGTTTAGATCAGTGGAATGATGGTGATATTCCAAGCCAAAATTCAATTCAAAGCAAGGCAACTAATTATTTCAAAAATCCCCAACTAACTCGGCCATGTTCTCCTTCAAACTTGGCTTATGTAATTTATACCTCTGGTTCCACCGGCACTCCCAAAGGGGTGATGATCTCCCACAGCAATTTGATCAATGCCTACACCGCTTGGAAGAATAGTTATTCGCTTGATTCGACAGCAACTTGTCATTTACAAATGGCAAATTTCTCCTTCGATGTCTTTTCTGGGGATTTGATCCGAGCGCTCTGCTTTGGGGCAAAATTAGTTCTCTGTCCACGAGATTTTCTTTTGGAACCCGAAAAGCTTTATCAGTTGATGCTTCAGGAGAAAGTTGATTGTGCTGATTTTGTACCGGCTGTGTTAAGAAGCCTCATTCAATATTTAGACAAAACAAATCAGTCTCTCAAATTTATGCGGTTGCTAATTGCCGGCTCTGATAGCTGGTATGGTCAAGAATATCAGGAAGTTAAACGCTTTTGTGGGACAGAAACTCGCGTTATCAACGCCTATGGATTGACAGAAGCAACTATCGACAGCACTTACTTTGAAAGCGATGTAACTGAGCTGCAAAGTGAGGGTTTAATTCCAATAGGTCGTCCCTTCGCCGGCACCCAAACTTATATTTTAGATTTTCATCTTCAGCCAGTGCCGTTTGGCGTCTCCGGAGAGTTGTATATAGGAGGAAATAGTTTAGCTAGGGGGTATTTAAACCGGCCCGATCTGACGGCAGAAAAATTCATCCCCAACCCCTTCTTTAAGGATAGAAAGGGAGAATGCAATCTGATAAGCAATTCAAATCGGCTGTACAAAACTGGCGATTTAGCACGATATTTACCTGATGGAACCATTGAGCTATTAGGGCGAATTGACTACCAAGAAAAAATTAGAGGTTTCCGGATAGAAGTCTCTGAAATTGAGGCAATCATTAATCAGCATCCAAATGTGCATCAAAGTGTTATTACTGCACGTAAAGATGTACCGGGAGAAAAACGTTTAGTTGCTTATCTCGTTCCTTCATCCTTAATTCCTGATCCCTCATTCCTCATCAAGGATCTACGCGAATTTATTAAGGAAAAGTTGCCGGATTATATGGTACCGGCAAGCTTTGTCATTTTAGAAGCGCTGCCTTTAACACCTAATGGAAAAGTAGATCGTAAAGCGTTGCCGGCACCCCATGCAACTCGACTCGAATTTGAAGAAACTTTTACCGCACCCCGCACGCCGGTGGAGGAAACCTTAGCACAGATTTGGAGTCAAGTTATTGGTCTTAAAGAAGTTAGTGTTGATGACAATTTCTTTGAATTAGGGGGAGATTCTATCCTCAGCATTCAAGTGATTGCTAAAGCGCATCAAGCCGGACTAAAACTTAAACCTAAACAACTCTTTCAATATCAAACAATTGCTCAACTAGCAGCCGTTGCCGGCACAACTACTGCGCTGGAATCTCAACAAGAACTAATCACAGGAACATTTCCCCTCACACCTATCCAGCACTGGTTTTTTGAACAAAATTTATCCGATTCCCATCACTGGAACCAGGCAATTCTTCTTGAAACGCGACAATCGCTTAATTCAAAACGCGTGGAAGAAGTTGTGCGGCAATTGTTGAGGCATCATGATGCGTTGCGCCTGCGTTTTCTGCGCGAAGAAACCGGCTGGCAACAGGAAAATGCTGAACCTGATGAGGTTGTGCCATTTAGCGAAATAGATTTGTCGTCGGTGCCGGCACAGGAACAAGCGCCGGTGATGCGAAAAGCTGCGGATGATTTGCAAGCCAGTCTGAACTTGTTGCAAGGACAACTGATGCGGGTTGCCTTATTTAACTTTGGTAAACAAAAAGCGAGTTACTTGTTATTTGTGATTCATCACTTAGCCGTTGATGGGGTATCTTGGCGGATTTTAATAGAAGATTTTCAGACAGCTTACGCACAACTCAGCCGAGAGGAAACGATTAAACTTCCCCCCAAAACCACCTCGTTTAAACAGTGGGCAGAACGCCTGAATTCGGACGCACAATCGGAAGAATTAAAACACGAGCTGAATGATTGGCTTTCACAGTCTTGGAAACAGGTTTCTCCCTTGCCGGTGGATCATGTCAATGGGACAAATACAGTTGCAACAGCCAACACGGTATCCGTGACATTAAGTGCCGAAGAAACCCGTTCTCTATTGCAAGAAGTGCCGGCAGCTTATCACACACAAATTAATGATGTGTTGCTGACAGCTTTGCTCCAAGCTTTTGAAGAATGGACTGAAAAACAAACATTACTTGTTGATTTGGAAGGTCATGGACGCGAAGATATTTTCGAGGATATAGATTTATCGCGCACAGTAGGCTGGTTTACCAGTTTATTTCCAGTGCTATTAAATTTAGAAGCCACACATCCTGGGGAGGCTTTGAAGGCCGTTAAAGAGCAGTTGCGAGGCATTTCTAATCACGGCATTGGCTATGGCATATTGCGTTATTTGAATGGCGAAGTCGCTGAGCAATTGCATTCTCTACCTCAAGCTGAAGTGAGTTTTAACTATTTAGGTCAATTTGACCAAGCTCTGCCGGCATCTTCTTTATTTGCCCTTTCCTCAATGTCTCCAGGGATAACTTGTAGCCCACGAGGAAATCGGCCTTATCTACTAGAAATTAATGGCTTTGTTGTTGGTGAAAAGTTGCAAGTTGATTGGACATACAGCCAAGAAGTTCATCAGCAAAGTACCATTGAGAATTTAGCGCAAGGGTTTATGGCAAAACTGCAAACGCTAATCGCTCATTGCCAATCACCCGATGCCGGTGGCTACACCCCCTCTGACTTTGCAGAGTTTCAGTGGAGCCAGTGGAGTCAAGAAGATTTAGACAAAATTAATGCAGTTCTGGAAGAGGTGTGAAATGAGTAAAAGCAATATCGCAGAGTTTTATCCCCTCTCGCCCATTCAACAGGGCATCCTGTTTCACACGCTTTATCAACCAAAATCAAGTGTGTATTTTGGGCAGTTACTTTGCACTTTGCAGGGTGAAATTAATGTTGCAGCCTTTAAAGAAAGTTGGCAGCAGGTTATTAATCGGCACTCGATTTTACGCACTGCTTTTGTTTGGGAAGGGTTAAAAGAGCCAATCCAAGTTGTTCGCAAACAAGTCAATCTGCCTTGGGAACACTTGGATTGGAGAGCGCTATCTTCTATCGAACAGCAAGCGCACCTAGAAACATTTCTCAAAAAAGACCAAGAACGAAATTTTGAACTGACATCCGCGCCGCTAATTCGCATCACGCTGATTCAGTTAGAAGAAAATACTTATCAATTCATCTGGAGCCATCACCATTTAATATTAGATGGATGGTCGCTTCCCTTAATTCTCAAGGAAGTCTTTGCATTTTATGACGCCTTTTGCGAAGGCAAGGAACTAAACCTAGCGCGTCCTCGCCCTTATCGAGACTACATTGCCTGGTTACACCGGCAGGATTTGTCGGCTGCCGAATCTTTTTGGCGGGAGACGCTCAAAGGCTTTACCGCACCCACTCCGCTAGTGGTTGAGCAAAATTTAAGCTTATCCCAAACAGAAAAGGAGCAAGGTGAGCGTCAAATTTCGCTCTCTACAGCAACAACGGCTGCCCTTCAGTCTTTGGCGCGACAGCATCAACTAACATTAAATACCCTCGTTCAGGGCGCTTGGGCACTGCTTCTGTGCCGTTATAGTGGCGAAGACGATGTCGTTTTTGGAGCGACTGTTTCGGGGCGTCCTCCTGAATTAGTGGGCGTTGAATCAATGGTGGGGATGTTTATTAATACCCTGCCGGTAAGGGTATCAGTGCCGGCAGAAGCGTCACTTTTATCATGGTTAAAGCAACTACAATTTCATCAGGTTGAGTTGCGCGAGTACGAATACAGCCCCCTAGTAGAAATTCAGCAGCGATGGAGTGAAATTCCCCACAACGTCCCGCTGTTTGAAAGCATTGTGGTTTTTGAAAATTATCCGGTTGATCCAGCTTTACGAGATCGTCAAAGTCATCTGGAAATTTGCGATGTCCGATCTCATGACAACACAAATTATCCGATTACCGTAATGGTGCTCGCCCAATCCGAGTTAACCCTCAAAATTTTGTATAATCAGCGCCGCTTTGATGCTGATACGATCACGCGAATGCTCGGCCATTTGCAGACATTGCTAGAAGGAATTGTTGCCAATCCCAATCAACGTTTGAAGGATTTGCCCCTATTAACGCCGGCAGAACGGGAGCAACTGCTTCAATTAAATTACCTTGCAGATTTTTCTCAAAACATTTGCATACATCAGTTATTTGAAGAGCAAGTCGAAAAAACTCCGGATGCTGTTGCTGTTGTCTTTGAAAATCAAAAACTTACTTACCAACAACTTAATCAAAAAGCCAATCAACTCGCCCATTATTTACAACACTTGGCTGTAACCCCTGAAATTTTAGTGGGAATTTATGTAGAACGCTCCTTAGAAACACTTATAGGAATCTTAGGCATTCTTAAAGCCGGTGGCGCTTATGTGCCGCTCGATCCGGCTTATCCCAAAGAGCGCTTGGCCTTTATGCTAGAAGACGCTCGTGTGCCGGTCTTGCTCACTCAGGCGCACCTAGTCGATTCTCTTCCCAAACACGAGTCACACGTCGTCTGCCTAGGTGCAGACTGGGAACGCATTGCTCAACAAAGCCAGGAAAACCTCTGCACAGTCGTGACACCCGACAACCTGGCTTATGTAATCTACACTTCGGGTTCCACCGGCACTCCCAAAGGAGTGGCTATGTGTCACCGTCCCTTAACGAATCTGCTGCATTGGCAATTAGAAAATTCAACCGTTGATCAGGGAGCAAAAACGCTGCAATTTGCTCCAATCAGCTTCGATGTTTCCTTTCAAGAAATGTTCTCTACTTGGTGTTCAGGTGGAACACTGGTCTTAATCTCAGAAGAAGTGCGACGAGATGCGGTGGCACTGTTGCAGTTTATTAGCGAACAAGCGATCAACAGACTGTTTCTTCCCTTTGTTGCTTTACAACAGCTAGCTGAAGTTGCGGATACTCACGAAAACATTACAACAAGTCTGTGCGAAGTCATCACTGCCGGCGAACAGTTGCAGATAACCCCGCAAATCGCTAGTTGGTTTGCAAAGCTCAAAAATTGCACCCTACACAATCATTATGGGCCATCCGAAAGCCATGTCGTCACCGCTTTCACCCTCACAGGTGCCCCCGAAAGTTGGCCGGCACTTCCTCCCATCGGTTGCCCCATCACTAACACGCGAATTTACCTGCTAGACGCCCAAATGCAGCTGGTTGCCGCCGGCACCCCTGGAGAACTTTATATTGCCGGCATTGCCTTGGCGCGAGGATACGTCAATCGGCCTGATTTAACAGCTGAACGCTTTATTCCAAATCCCCTTAATATTTACTCTTCAGATCGGCTTTACAAAACTGGCGACTTGGCGCGTTATTTACCCGATGGCAATATTGAGTATCTCGGACGCATTGATAATCAAGTTAAAATTCGTGGCTATCGCATTGAATTAGGCGAGATTGAAGCAGCCCTGTGGCAACATCCAGCCGTGCGGGAAGCCACAGTTGTGGCGCGGGAAGATGTACCGGGAGATAAGCGATTAGTCGCCTATTTGGTGACTGATGAACAAATAAAAGCAAGTGAACTGCGAAGTTTCTTGAAAGAGAAACTGCCAGAGTATATGGTGCCGGCTGCTTTTGTGTTTCTCGAATCTCTTCCACTGACTTCTAATGGCAAAGTTGACCGCCGTGCTCTGCCAGCTCCTGATACTGCCAGACCGGAACTAGAGTCTACTTTCGTGGCACCTCGCACTTCTGAAGAAAAGTTATTAGCAGAAATTTGGGCGCAAGTTCTTGGACTGGAAGAAGTTGGAATTTTTGATAACTTTTTTGCTTTAGGTGGGGATTCTATTCGCAGTATCCAAGTGCAATCCTTAGCTCGAAAACAAGGATTGAGTATCTCCCTGCAAGAATTATTTCAATATCAAACAATTGCTCAAATAATTGAGCAAATCAAAAAAGCAGAATCAGAGCCGGGGCAGCCTGAAGCCAGCCAGTATTTCAGTCTCATTAATGATGACGATAAACAACGTTTACCAGAGGGAATAGAGGATGCTTACCCCCTGGCAATACTTCAAATGGGGATGATTTTCCACAGCGAGTACAGCCCAGAAAGCGCCACTTATCACGATATTTTTAGCTTTCACCTCAAAGCGCCACTGGATCTTCAAGCGTTGCCGGCAGCCATCCAATATTTAGCCAGCAGTCATGCAATTTTGCGAACTTCCTTGCACCTTACCGGCTTCAGTATGCCGATGCAATTAGTTCATCAAAACGTTGAGGTTCCTTTGCTAGTGGAAGATTTGCGCCATCTTTCACCCGCAGAGCAAGAAACCGCTTTAAATACCTGGTTTGAACTCGAAAAAAATCGGCATTTTAATTGGAAACTTCCGCCTTTGCTGCGCTTCCAAATTCATCGCCGCGCGGATGAGACCTTTCAGCTTACACTAACGTTTCACCACGCAATTCTTGATGGGTGGAGCGTGGCTTCCTTGCTGAATGAGCTATTTGGAAAGTATTTCTCGCTTTTACGCAAAAAAGCCGATGTGATCGCACCGCCTCCCAGCAGTACATTCCGTGATTTTGTTGCATTAGAACAAGCAGCCATTACTTCCCTAGAACAGCAACATTACTGGGCTGAAAAGTTAAACGACAGCAGCATGACTGTACTGCCTCGTTGGCCGGCTGTTCAACAAAAACAAAAAAATCAGCAAATTTGTGTGCAAGATGTAACTATCTCTCCAGAGATTTCTGAAGGATTAAAAAATCTCGCTAAGTCAGCCGACGTTCCCCTCAAAAGTGTTTTGCTAGCCGCACATTTGCGCGTCTTAAGTCTGCTCAGTGGACAGTCAGATATTATCACGGGATTGGTAACCAATGGACGTCCAGAGCAAACTGATGGAGAGCGAACTTTAGGGCTTTTTCTCAATACTTTGCCATTGCGTGTGCAACTATCGGGTGGTACTTGGATAGATTTGGTGCAGCAGGTTTTTGAAGCAGAGGGACAGTTATTACCGTTTCGACGCTATCCTCTAGCAGAAATTCAGAAAAAGCAGGGGAATCAATCTTTGTTTGAAACGGTTTTTAACTATGTTAACTTCCACGTTTATCAAGGTTTGCAAGAACTAGAAGAAGTTCAAGTTTTAGGACAACGGTTCTTCTTAGAAACGAATTATCCCTTATTCGCTGATTTTAGCCTTGATCCGTTTTCTTCTGAAGTGAAACTAGCCCTTGAATATGATGCCATCGAGTTTAGCCCAGAGCAAATTCAAGCAATGGCCGGTTATTATGCTCGGACTTTGGCAACAATGGTGTGTGAACCTGGGGGACGGTATGAAAGGCATTCGCTGCTTTCTGAGCAAGAGCAAAATCAGCTACTTGTTGAGTGGAATCAAACTCAAATTAATCTCATTCAAGAACAATGCATTCATCAAGTATTTGAAGCTCAGGTGGAACGGACACCGGATGCAGTTGCAGTGGTGTTTAAAAATCAGCAACTGAGTTATAGCGATCTGAATAAAAAAGCGAATCAACTAGCGTATTACCTGGAAGGAATTGGTGTTAAGCCAGAGGTTTTAGTGGGAATTTGTCTCGAACGCTCCACTGAAATGCTGATTGGAATTCTAGGAGTTCTCAAAGCCGGTGGCACTTATGTGCCAATTGATCCAGCTTATCCAAGAGAGCGAATCGCTCTTATGTTAGAGGATGCACAGGTGCAGGTATTATTAACTCAAAAACGCCTTGAGAAAAGCCTGCCAGAACATCAAGCTAAAGTGGTATTTCTGGATCAATATGAATTTGATAATTTGAATAAAAATTTAATTGAAAACCCTAACATTCCTCGTTTAAATTTCTCCAATCTAGCCTATGTAATTTATACTTCAGGTTCTACAGGACGCCCTAAAGGAGTGCAGATCACACACATTTCTCTCATTAACTTCTTAACCTCAATGCAGAGCCGACTAGGAGTCACAGAGAAAGAAGTTTTTCTAGCAGAAACTTCTCTGTCATTTGATATTGCAGCATTAGAGCTTTTTCTGCCTCTGATTACAGGTGCTCGCATTGTTTTGGTTAGTCGTGAAGTCGCATCTAACGGCACAGAATTAATAAAAATATTGAGCAATTCTGGCGCGACATTCATGCAAGCCACTCCAGCAACTTGGCAAATGCTTTTAGCAGCAGGATGGGAGAAAAGTCAGGACTTAAAAATTCTCTGCGGAGGTGAAGCTTTACCACGAAATCTCGCCAATCAGTTGTTAGAAAGAGGTGTAACCGTATGGAATCTTTATGGCCCTACTGAAACCACAATTTGGTCTACTATCTATCAAGTAGAGTGCAATGAGCAGCCAGTTCCCATCGGTCGTCCAATAGCTAACACCCAAATTTATATACTAGACTCTTCTCTGCAACCAGTGCCGATCGGTGTGGTTGGTGAACTTTGTATCGGCGGTGCCGGCTTATCGAGAGGGTATTTAAACCGGCCTGATTTAACGGCTGAGCGGTTTATCCCTAATCCCTTCTTTAAAGCGAGGCAGGGAGAAGCGGAAATAGAAGAAGAATTTTATCTGACCCAAACTTCAGATAGGATCTACAAAACTGGCGATTTCGCCCGTTATCTTCCCACTGGGCAAATTGAATATTTAGGCAGAATTGATCATCAAGTAAAAATTCGGGGATTCCGCATTGAGTTAGAAGAAATTGCATCCGCCCTTAGTCAGCATCCAAATGTGCATCAAAGTGTCATTATTGCCCGTGAAGATGTACCGGGAGAAAAGCGTTTAGTTGCTTATATCGTTTCATCCCTCGTCCCTCCTCCCTCATCTCTCATCAAGGATCTGCGCGAATTTCTTAAGAACAAACTGCCTGAATATATGGTGCCGACTGCATTTGTGCTGCTGGAGGCACTGCCGCTAACGCCTAACGGAAAAATTGACCGTCGTTCATTGCCGGCACCTCAGCTAACAGGAAGTGATTTAAAGGAGAGTTTTGCCGCACCACGAACTCCCATTGAAGAAGTTATCGCGCAAACTTATGCCCTTGTTCTTGGTGTAGAAAAAATCGGAACTTACGACAATTTTTTTGAATTAGGCGGACATTCATTATTAGCCACGCAGGTAGTTTCTCGACTGCGAGAAGCTTTTCAAATCGCAATTCCTTTATCGTGGCTATTTGAGTTGCCGGCTGTGGCAAGTTTAAGTGAGCGCATTGAGACAGCATTAAAGTCTGAGCAAAAACTTGCAACTCCCCCCCTTCATCCCGTACCGCGCAACGAAACATTACCGCTATCCTTTGCTCAACAGAGAATGTGGTTATTACAACAGTTAGCACCCGATAGTTCTCTTTATAATTCTCCCGTTGCGGTACGATTGAAAGGGTTGCTAAATGTCGCAGCTTTCGAGGAAAGTTTCAATGAAATCATTCGGCGTCACGAAGCTTTAAGAACAAGCTTTGTAGAAATACAAGGTGAACTGGCTCAAATCATTCACAACAATGTAAATATAGCTTTGTCGGTGATAGATTTAAGCGGTTTGCCGGCATCAAACCGCGATGCTGAAGTGCCCCGACTGGCTGTAGAAGATGCTGGAAAACCTTTTAATTTAACGCAATGTCCGTTGCTTCGAGTGACTTTATTGCGGTTGAATCCAGAAGAACACATTGCACTGCTGACGATGCACCACATCATCTCTGATGGGTGGTCAATGGGGGTATTTTTGAATGAATTAGCAGCGCTTTATGAAGCCTTTTGTGCTGGAAATCCTTCGCCGCTCCCTGAACTGCCGGTGCAGTATGCAGACTTTGCGATTTGGCAGCGTCAGTGGTTGCAAGGAGAGGTTTTGCAAAGTCAATTAAATTACTGGAAGCAGCAACTAAGCGGTCATTGTCCTCAGTTAAAATTCCCCAGTAATCGCTTGAAACCGGCTGCTTCAAGTAACCGGGGCGCAAAACAATCGTTTATTATTTCAAAGGATGTAAGCGAAGCAATTGCTCAATTAAGCCGGCAGGAAGGGGTCACTCTATATATGACCTTGCTGGCAGCATTTCAGACGTTGCTCTATTGCTACACCGGCACTAAGGATATCCGGGTTGGTTCTCCCATTGCCAATCGTAATCAAGTTGAAACTGAGAAGTTAATTGGATTTTTTGCTAATACTTTAGTGTTGCGAAGTGACTTGTCTGGTAATCCAACTTTTCGAGAAATAATGGTACGATGCCGCACTATTACTTTAGGGGCTTACGCTCATCAAGATGTGCCCTTTGAGAAGCTAGTAGAAGAACTGCAACCTGAACGTAGTTTGAATCACAACCCCATGTATCAAGCATGGTTCGTGTTGCAAAATGCTCCGATGCCTCCCTTAGAATTAACTGATTTAACCCTCAGCCTGTTTCAGTTAGAAACTGAAACGGCAAGACATGATTTACTTCTTGACATCTGGGAAGGTTCTGAAGGTTTAAATGCTACCTTGGAGTACAAAATCGATTTGTTTGATCAAACGCTCATTAACGGATTAATTAGAGATTTTCAAGGAATTATCCATCAGGTTGTGAAACAGCCTAGCATCCGATTAAACGAACTGACAGAAATTATCGCTGAAGCCGGCAGACAACAACAGCTTATTGAAGAAAAAGAACTTCAAACTACAGGCCGGCAAAAATTAAAAATGATCAAGCGCAAAACGATTCAAGATTCTGAGAAGTGAGCTAAGTATGGCACTTAAAAAGTTAGGAAATATCAGCCGCAAAACAGTCAGCCTGTACCCCGAAGAATTAATTAAAACCTCTTCTATACAGCCAGATAGCCTGCTTCCCTTAGTGATGCAGCCGGCGGTTGATGAATTGAATTTAACAGCTTGGGCACAAAACAATCGGCAAGTTATTGAAACTCACTTGTCGAAGCATGGAGGAATTCTTTTTCGCGGATTCAAAGTAGATGATGTAACAGAATTTGAGCATTTTATTCAAGCAATTGCCGGAGAATTGCTAGAGTATTCTTTTCGCTCAACGCCCCGGAGTAAAGTGAATGGAAATATTTATACTTCCACAGAGTATCCAGCTACTCAATTTATTCCACTACATAATGAAATGGCCTATTCTCGCAATTGGCCGCTGAAAATTGCTTTTTTCTGCATTAAAAAAGCTGAAGAAGGGGGAGAAACTCCCATTGCAGATAGCCGCAAAGTATTTGAGCGAATTCAGCCAGAAATTCGTGAAAAGTTTATGCAAAAAAGAGTTATGTATGTGCGAAACTATGGAGGGGGGATAGATTTACCCTGGCAAAATGTTTTTAACACCCACAGCAAATCTGACGTAGAAAATTATTGCGTTAAAGCTGAAATTGAGTTTGAATGGAAAGAAAATGATCGCTTAATAACCCGCCAGATTTGTCAGGCTGTAGCGAAGCATCCTAAGACAGATGAAATGGTGTGGTTTAATCAAGCTCATTTATTCCACATTTCCAATTTAGAACCCACCGTCCGTCAAGCGCTTTTAGCGACTTTTAAAGCGGAAGATTTACCCCGCAATGCCTATTACGGTGATGGTTCGACAATTGAAGATGATGTTTTAAAAGCCATTCGCCAAGTTTATCAGCAAGAAACAATCATCTTTCCTTGGCAAGAAGGGGATGTTTTGTTATTGGACAATATGTTAGCAACCCACGGAAGAACGCCATTTGCCGGTTCCCGAAAGGTTGTCGTCGGCATGGCTGAACCGTTTACTTATCAAGATATTTAGGACATAGGAAAGGAAGTTAATATGCAAACGAAAAAAATTGAAGGATTTCGACTCTCTCCACAACAAAAACATTTATGGCGCTTACAAGAAGTTGAACAAGGATATCCCTATCGTGTTCAATGTAGGGTGACAATTGAAGGAAATTTAAATAAAGAGCATTTAACAATTGCCCTAGAGAACCTAGTCTGCCGGCATGAAATTCTTCGCACAACATTTCAATGCTTGCCGGGGATGACAATTCCGTTACAGGTGATTGCTGAGACTTGGGAAATTTCTATCGCTGAGCATGATCTAAGTGATTTGCATCCCCAAGAACAGACAATTCAATCAGAAATTTTATTTCAAACGATGAAACAGCAGCCTTTTGACTTTGAAAAAGGCTCAGCTTTGAATGTTTCCCTTGTCAGATTTTCCTCAGACAAGCATCAATTATTTCTGAGCTTACCTGCTATGAATGCAGATAGCAGCACACTAAAAAACTTAGTGCGTGAAATCAGTTGTTTATATTCAGCCGGCTTACAGGGAGAGCAAGCCGGTGATGAACCGATGCAATATGCTGATATTGCAGAATGGCAGAATGAATTGCTTGAATCAGAAGAAACGCAGCTTGGCAAAGAATATTGGCAAAAGCTGAGCCTTGCTGATTCCTCAAAACTGAATCTTCCTTTTGAAAAAAAGGTTTCGGAAAACCAAGGGTTTCAGCCTCAAATTTTAAGTTTAATCATTAATCCAAACATAGCTACTAAGATAGAATTATTATCCCAAAAATATGAGACAGAAGCTTCCAAAATACTGCTGGCTTGTTGGCAAATTCTAATTGGGCGACTAACCAGAGAACCCAACATTATTGTCGGGTTTGCTTGTGATGGAAGAAAATATGAAGAGCTAGAACCAGCAATGGGTCTATTATGCCAATATTTGCCGCTTCAAAGTCATCTAGAATCACATTTAAAATTTAGCGAAATTGTAGAACAAGTTAAGCAATTCACTCATGACGTTCAGAACTGGCAAGAGTATTTTACATGGGAAACGCTTTTAGATTCAAATAAGAATAATCAGGGGTTTTCAGGATTGCCCTTTTCTTTTGAATTTATCGATATTTCAAATAAATATGAAAGTAAGGGCTTGACATTTTTAATCGATCAGCACTACGCCTGTACTGATCGCTTCAAAGTTAAACTTTCATGCGTCTATCAAGAGAATTCTCTTGTTACCCAATTTTATTCTGATTCGGAAGTCTTTTCATCTGAAGATATCGAACGTTTATCAAAATATTTTGAAACACTGCTAAAAACTGTAGTAGATACCCCCGAAGCAGCAATCAGTCATTTAGAGGTATTAAGCGAGTCTGCCCGACATCAATTGCTCGTTGAATTCAACAATACTAAAGCTGATTACCCAAAAAATAAGTGCATTCATCACTTCTTTGAAGAACAAGCTAAACGCACTCCTGACAATAGTGCCGTTGTTTTTGAAAAGCAACAACTCACTTATGCTCAACTCAACAGACAGGCGAATCAATTAGCTAATTACATACAAACATTAGGTGTTGAGTCAGAGGTCATTGTAGGCATTTGCGTCGAACGTTCCATAGAAATGATAGTCGCAATGCTGGGCGTTCTCAAAGCCGGCGGTGCTTATCTACCCATTGAACCAACAATGCCGGCTGAACGCATCGCTTTGATGCTAGAAGATGCTCAAGTTTCAGTGCTGATAACTCAAGAAAAGCTTGTACAAACTCTGCCAAAACATAGCGCTCAAGCCGTCTGCATAGACACAATGAGTCAAGATGATCTGGCTAAAAATGCTACTTTAGTTCCCAAAGAAAAGCACAAGAATTCTTCTGATTTAGCTTATGTAATTTATACCTCTGGTTCCACCGGCACCCCCAAAGGCGTTGCGATTGAACATCGCCAACTCAGCAACTATTTACACAGTATCCTCGAAAGATTAAAATTACCTGCCGGTGCCAGTTTCGCCACAGTTTCCACCTTCGCAGCCGACTTAGGTAACACAGCGATTTTTCCGGCATTGTGTACCGGCGGCTGCCTCCATATCATCTCTCAGGAACGCGCCACAGATCCAGAAGCCTTAGCAGAATATTTTCGCCGGCACCCCATTGATTGTCTGAAAATCGTTCCCTCTCACCTCGCTGCCTTACTAACATCTTCTGACGCCGTCGCTATTTTGCCTCGTCAGCGCCTCATTTTAGGCGGTGAAACTGTTAGCTGGAACTTAATCGAGAAAGTGCATAAATACGCTTCAAATTGTCGTATTTTTAATCACTATGGCCCAACAGAAGCCACAGTAGGCGTGTTGACTTATCGGGTCGATTTTGAGAAATTGCGGCATGATTCTGAAACAGTGCCACTCGGTCGTCCGATTGCAAATACGCAAATTTATATCCTCGATTCCCACCAGCAGCCGGTGCCCCTTGGTGTAGCCGGTGAATTGTACATCGGGGGTGATAATTTAGCACGTGGCTATTTAAACCGCCCTGAACTAACGACAGAAAAATTTATTGCCAATCCTTTTAAGCCGCAATCAGATGCGCGTCTTTATAAAACCGGCGATTTAGCTCGTTATTTACCCGATGGAAATATTGAGTTTTTAGGACGCATTGACTCTCAAGTCAAAATTAGAGGATTTCGCATCGAACTTGGAGAAATTGAAGCAACTTTAAGACAGCATCCAGAGGTCGAACAAGCAGTGGTCATAGATTGGGAGGATGTAGCGGGTGATAAACGTCTCGTTGCTTACATTGTTCCCAAGGAAGAATTAATTGCTTCAAAATCAAATCTAGAAAATTTAAACTTAAGTGAATTACGTACTTTTTTGCAAGAAAAGTTACCTGCATACATGGTGCCGGCAGCGTTTGTCATTCTCAAAATCCTGCCTTTAACGGCTAACGGAAAAATAGATCGACAGAAATTATCGACAGCCGATAAAGCCTGTTTATTTTCGACAGAAACCTTTGTCGCGCCTCGGACTCCCATTGAAGAAAAGCTCGCAGATATTTGGGCTGAAGTTCTTCGTCTTGAAAAAATTAGTATTTACGATAATTTCTTTGAGCTGGGAGGGCACTCGCTACTAGCGACTCAGGTGATTTCTCGACTGCGTCAAGCCTTCCAAATTGAGTTACCTTTAACTCATCTTTTTGAGTTTCCAACAGTTGCCGATTTAGCGGTAATTATTTCACAAAATTTAGAGCAACAATCAGAGGATGAAGTGTTTGCTCAAATGCTAGCAGAGCTAGAGCAACTATCAGAGGAAGAAGTCCAGGAATTTTTGGCTAAAGAAGGGGTGAACAAATGAGCGATATTCTCGAACGCATGGCAGAACTTTCTCCGGAAAAACGTGAACTACTGTTGCGCCGGCTCAACCAGAAAAAAGAAAGCGTTTCGCCAACAGTAATCAAACCCCAAGCTCGAAATACTAACGTTTTTCCCCTCTCATTTTCTCAGCAGCGGTTGTGGTTCCTTGATCAATTAGATCCAGGTAACCCGACTTATAACATCCCTGCCGCGATACGTCTCACGGGAAAGCTGAATGTGGCTGCTTTAGAGCAAAGTTTTAACGAAGTTATCAAGCGCCACGAAGTTTTGCGTATAACTTTTGCAACCGTAGATGAGCAACCCGTTCAAATCATTCATCCACCCGGTGATTTTAAATTGCCGGTTTTAGATTTAACAACCTTTCAAAATCAAGATTCCAAAATCCAAAGCTTCATAATCGAAGAAGCGAAGCGACCATTTGACCTGACAAAAGATTCATTACTGCGAGTTAATCTGCTGCATTTAAACGAGTCAGAATATGTAGCAGTTCTAACAATGCACCACATCATCACTGATGGTTGGTCAATGGGAATCTTCATTGAAGAAATTGCAACACTTTATCAAGCTTTTTCTAGCGGCAAATTTTCCCCGCTTCCTGAACTGCCTATCCAGTATCCAGATTTTGCAACTTGGCAACGAGAATGGCTACAGGGAGAAGTCTTAGAAAAGCAAATGGCTTATTGGAGAAGGCAGCTAGGCGGCACTCTTCCTGTATTAGATTTGCCGGCAGATAGAACCCGATTGGCAGTACAAACCTTCCAAGGCGCACAAGAAAGTTTTGTTGTTTCTAAAAAGCTGACTGAGGCGATTGCTGAATTAAGCCGGCGTGAAGGAACAACCCTATTTATGACCTTGCTGGCAGCCTTTAAAACATTACTTTACCGCTACACCGGCCAAACAGATATCTTAATTGGTTCTCCCATTGCTAACCGCAATCGCGCTGAAATTGAAAAATTAATAGGCTTTTTTGTTAATACTTTAGTGTTGCGAACCGGCTTAACCGGCAATCCAACTTTTCGAGAGTTGCTGAGTCGAGTTCGAGAAGTCGCATTAGGTGCTTACGCTCATCAAGACGTGCCATTTGAAAAACTGGTAGAGGAATTGCAGCCGGCACGCAACATGAGCCATACACCCCTATTTCAGGTGATGTTTGTTCTTCAAAATGCTCCCATTTCCTCCCTAGAATTGGCAGGATTAACCTTACATCCTTTGGAGGTCAAAACCACGACCGCAAAGTTTGATTTAACCCTGTCAATGCTTAACACAGACCAGGGATTGCAGGGGGTATTTGAATATAATACAGATTTGTTTGATGCTACAACAATTAAACGGATTATTGGGCATTTCCAAACTTTATTAGAAGGAGTTGTTGCCAATCCAGAACAGTGCCTCTCGGAATTGCCCCTCTTAACACAGTCTGAGCGACAGCAACTTCAGTCGTGGAATGAGAATGAGGCAGATTACCCCAACGAAACTTGCATTCACCATTTATTTGAAAACCAGGTGCAGCAAACGCCCGATGCTGTAGCGCTTGTGTTTGAAGGAAAGCAGCTCACCTATCAAGAACTGAATGCTAAAGCAAATCAGCTGGCTCACTACTTGCGCTCGCTCGGTGTGGGGGCAGAGGTACTGGTTGGCATCTGTGTAGAACGCTCTTTAGAAATGGTTATCGGGCTGCTGGGCATCCTCAAAGCCGGTGGGGCTTACGTCCCACTCGATCCGGCCTATCCTTCTGAGCGCTTGGCTTTCATGCTAGAAGACTCTGGCGTGTCGGTGTTGCTCACCCAGTCTCATCTTGTCCAGTCGTTGCCAAAACATCAAGCCGATGTTGTATGCCTGGATACAGGCTGGGAAGTTCTGGCTCAAGGTTGCCAGGAAAACCCGGTTAGTGGCGTAACAGCTGAGAACTTGGCTTATGTAATCTATACCTCCGGATCTACGGGCAAACCTAAAGGTGTTCTGTTGGAACACCGGGGGCTTTGTAACCTCGCTACAGCCCAGCAGAAGCTCTTCGATGTGCGCTCAGACAGTCGCGTTCTTCAGTTCGCCTCCTTCAGCTTCGATGCCTCAGTCTCAGAAATTTTCATGACCTTATTAGCCGGCGCGACGCTAGTATTGGGAACGCGGGATTCCCTGCTACCTGGGCCGGCTTTAATTGAGTTATGCAAAAATCAGGCGATTACAACGGTTACCCTACCGCCGTCAGTGCTAGCGGTTTTGCCGGTTGAGGAGTTTGCCACGCTACAGACAATTATTGTTGCAGGGGAAGCCTCTTCTGCTGACCTCGCTGCACGTTGGATACCAGGCCGGCAATTTTTCAACGCTTACGGGCCAACGGAAACAACGGTTTGCGCCACCGTCGCTGAATGTTTTGACAGCGAGAAAAAGCCGCCCATCGGTCGCCCGATTGCTAACACGCAGGTGTACTTGCTAGATGCCCAAATGCAGCCGATTCCCATCGGTGTTCCGGGTGAATTACACATTGGGGGTGCCGGTTTGTCGCGAGGATACCTCAACCGACCCGAATTAACGGCTGAGAAATTTATTGCTAATCCATTTAGCCAAGATTCAAATAGCCGATTGTATAAAACCGGCGACTTAGCCCGTTATTTACCTGATGGCACCATAGAATATCTCGGACGAATTGACAATCAAGTAAAAATTCGGGGTTTCCGCATTGAATTAGGAGAAATAGAAGCAGATCTCAGCCAGCATCCAGATGTGGAAGAGGCGGTTGTGATTGCCAGAGAAGATGAACCGGGTGAGCAGCGATTGGTGGCTTATTTGGTAGGGAATGAAGCCTTAAAAGCGAGTGAGCTGCGAAGTGTTTTGAAAGAGAAATTGCCAGAGTATATGGTGCCGGCTGCTTTTGTGTTCCTTCCCTCTATTCCCTTGACTTCTAATGGTAAGGTTGATCGCCGTGCCTTGCCGGTTCCTGATTCTTCTAGACGTGAATTGACAAGCACTTTTATCAGTCCCCGGAACCCGATTGAAGAGGTTATCTCCGGCATTTGGGCTGAAGTTCTTCATGTTGACAGAGTTGGCATCCATGATAACTTTTTCGAGCTGGGCGGACATTCATTATTAGCCACTCAGGTTATTTCTCGCCTGCGCGAAGCTTTGCAGATTGAGCTTCCTTTACGCTATCTATTTGAATCACCAACGGTGGCTGGTTTGAGTGAGCGGATTAACGCAGGAAATCTTAGCGAAACAGGTATTCAAGCACCGCCTTTACTGCCGATTTCACGCACTAAAGAAGTACCCCTTTCTTTTGCCCAACAGCGGCTTTGGTTCCTCGATCAATTAGATCCGGGGACTCCTGCCTATAATATTTCTGCGGCGGTACATCTCAAAGGTGAACTCAATGTGCCGGCGCTGGAAAAAAGTTTTCATGAAATTATCAATCGTCACGAAGTTCTGCGGACGAGTTTTGCGACAGCAAATGGCCAACCCGTTCAAATCATTCATCCAAATTTTGATTTTACGTTGTCGATTTTGGATTTAACAGAACGTCAGAATTCAACCTCAAAACTGCAAAACTTTATCCTTGAAGAAGCGCAACAACCTTTCGATTTGACACGCTTACCTTTGCTGCGAGTTAAGTTGCTAAAATTAGAGACAAAAGAGTGGGTTGTCGTGCTGACAATGCACCACATCGTTTCTGATGGTTGGTCGATGGGAGTGTTCGTTCAGGAATTGGCGACACTTTACAAAGTATTTTGTGCCGGCAACCCTTCCCCCGTGCCGGTGTTACCTATCCAATATGCCGACTATGCCTTGTGGCAACGCCAGTGGCTGCAAGGGGACGTTTTAGAAGCCAAACTGAGCTACTGGAAGCAGCAATTGGGAACTAGCTTGCCTGTGTTGAAATTCCCCACAGTGCAAACGCAAACTGAGGTTTCTACCTTTCGCGGTGCTAGCTACTCTTTCCAGTTATCTGCAAATTTATCTAAAGAAATTCATCAAGTAAGCCGGCTAGAAAATGTTACACTTTTTATGACATTGCTAGCTGCTTTTCAAACATTTTTATATCGCTACACTAATCAGGATGATCTGGTTGTTGGCACTGATCTGGCGAATCGAACCCAAGTAGAAACAGAGTCTCTAATTGGGTTCTTTGTGAATCTCCTTGTATTACGCACCGATCTCAGCGGCAACCCAACTTTTCGGGAGTTGTTGAAGCGAGTTCGAGAGATAACCTTAAAAGCTTACGCTCATCAAGATTTGCCTTTCGAGAAACTGGTGGAAGCATTGCGTCCTGAACGCAGTTCTAGCCACACGCCGCTCTTTCAAGTGTTATTTGTTCTCCAAAATACGCCGGTGCCGGCTCTAGAGCTTCCGGATTTGACCTTAACACCTCTTGAGATTGATAGCGGCACAGCAAAGTTCGATCTGGCTTTATTTATGGCGGAAACAAAGTCAGGAATTGTTGGAACGTTTAAGTATAATGCTGCTCTTTTTGATGAGGCAACGATTGCTAAAATTTCTGAGCGATTTGTCACCCTACTTAACAGCATCGTTGCGCAAACTGATGCTCGGTTAAATAGCTTAGAAATTCTCCCAGAAGCTGAAAAACAGAAACAAGCCATGCAAGAAGTAAAACGGGAAAAAGGAAATTTTAGCAAATTTAAAACTGTTAAACCCAAAACAGTAAGTTTGCCTCAAGGAGAATTAATTCAAACCGAGTCTTTACAGCTTGGAGAAACTTTTCCTTTGGTCATCAAGCCGGCTGTTGCGGAGGTTGATATCATTGACTGGGCAAAGAATAACCGAGAATTCATCGAAACCAAATTGCTACAGCATGGCGCAATTTTATTCAGAGGATTTAACGAACCTATCGTGTCTGTATTTGAGCAATTTGCCCTTTCTCTTTGCCCCCAATTATTTGGCGAATATGGAGATTTACCCCGCGAAGGAGTTAGCGAAAAAGTTTATGGTTCAACGCCTTATCCAGCAGATAAAGCCATTTTATTTCATAACGAAAGTTCGCACTTGCATCGCTGGCCGTTAAAAATATGGTTTTTCTGTGTGCAGCCGGCACAACAAGGTGGCGAAACTCCAATCGTTGACTGTCGCAAAGTTTATCAACTTCTTGACCCCAAACTCATTGAAATATTCACGCAAAAGCAGCTTGTATATGTCCGCAACTACACCGATGGACTTGATGTGAGTTGGCAAGAGTTTTTCAGAACGACCGATAAAGCCGTAGTAGAAGATTATTGCCGGCAGGCTGCCATAGAGTTTGAGTGGAAAGAAAATAATGGGTTAAGAACTAAAAAAATGAGGCCGGCAGTAACGAAACATCCAAAAACTGGAGAAATGGTCTTTTTCAATCAACTGCCGTTACATCATGTTTCTTGCCTAGATCCAGACGTCCGCGCCTCCTTATTATCGGTATTTGGAGAAGAAAATTTACCCCGCAATGTCTACTACGGTGATGGAACGCCTATAAAAGATTCTGTCATTGAAGAAATTCAAGCTGTGTATCAAGAAGCAGCCGTTACATTTCCTTGGCAGGCTGGAGACATATTAATGTTAGATAATATGTTGGCCGCCCACAGCCGGAATCCTTTTACAGGTTCTCGGAAGATTGTCGTGGCAATGGGAGAAATGTTCACGGAAGACTCTCATTAAATTTATGTTTTTTTAACACAAGTTTGGGAGGAAATCGGCAAAAGTTTTCTTCCCTTTATTAATCACATCAATTTCAAGCAGTTTACCCGTCAAGAAAAAATGCAAACAATTACAGGATTTCGGCTTTCTCCTCAACAAAAATATTTATGGCCGTTGCTTCAAGAAAGCCCTGCTTATCGTGCCCAATGTTCTATTTTGATAGAAGGTAATCTTCATCAAGAAACATTAAAAGCAGCTTTACAAGCAGTAATCAATCGGCATGAAATCCTACGGACAACCTTTCATCGCCGGCCAGGAGTAAAAGTTCCGATTCAAGTGATAGAAAGTTCCACTGTCCCTTCCTGGGAAGTTATCGATTTTACTCAAATCGATTCTGATGATAAACGAACAAAACTTCAAAGCATCTTTGAAGAAGAAATTCGCTCTAACTTTAAAGTTGATAAACAACCTCTTTTGCGTTTATCTTTAATTCATCTATCTTCAAATAGATATATTCTTCTTGTTAGCTTGCCTTCCCTTTGTGCTGATAATCGCACACTCAACAACTTGGTTCAAGAAATTAGCCAAAGTTATCAAGCCTGTCTTCAAGGTGAGGAACTGTCTGACGAAGAAAATGTGCAATATATTCAATTTTCGGAATGGCAGAATGAATTACTTGAGGATGAAGATGCAGCAGCCAGCAAAGAATTTTGGAATCAGCAAAATTTTTCGACTTTAGCTAATTTAAAGTTGCCTTTTGAAAATAAAAGAGTTGAGGTGCCGACTCGCTTTGAACCCAGCTTGATCGAAGATAAAATAGAGCCTTCTCTCGTGGCTAAAATAGAACAAGCTACAAGAAAGTATAATATTTCAACTTCTCTATTTTTACTCGCTTGCTGGAAAATCTTGCTTTGGCGATTAACTGGGCGAGAAAATATCATTGTTAACTGCGCCTTTGATGGCAGAAAATATGAAGAATTAGAACCGGCACTTGGATTATTTGCCAAATTCTTACCCCTTCAGACTCATCTGCAAGATAACTTCCACTTCAATGAAATTTTGCAGCAAGTCCAACAGTCCGAACAAGCTGCTTATAAGTGGCAGGAATATTTCTCAGCAGAAGCCATTGGCAATGCTATTTTATCTTTTAGTTTCGAGTTTGAGGAACAGCCGACAACTTATTCTGCTGCTGATGTATCCTTTTCAATTTCTCAGAAGTACGTCTGCTTTGATCGCTTCAAAGTAAAACTTTCTGGCCAGCGTCAGGAGAGTTTTCTGTTAATAGAGTTTCACTACGAGCCGACTTTTATTGACGAAAAAGCGATTCGATGCTTAGCTGAACAATTTCATACTTTGCTAGAAAGTGCCGTAAATAGCCCAGAAAGTATGATCGGACAGTTAGAAATCTTGAGCGAACGCGCCCGGAAACAACTGTTAGTAGAATTTAACAATACCCAAGTAAATTATTCACAAGAGCAATGCATCCATCAAATCTTTGAGGAACAAGTCAAACGCACACCCGATAACATTGCGCTTGTATTTGAAAATCAGCAACTAACTTATCGAGAACTAAATGAGCGCTCTAACAAACTTGCCAATTACCTACAGAAATTAGGCGTAGAATCCGAAGCAGTGGTAGCAATTTGCTTGGAACGTTCCCTGGAAATGGTGATAGCAATGTTGGGCATTCTTAAAGCCGGCAGCGCTTATTTACCACTCGATTCAGCCATGCCGGCAGATCGCCTAGCCTTGATGTTGCAAGATGCCAAGGTGCCAATTTTGTTAACGCAGCAGCATCTAGTGGATAACTTAGGCGAACACGCAGCGCAGGTTCTTTGCCTAGATACAGAATGGAAAGTTATAGAAAAGCAAGCTGAAAATTCAATTAAACCCCTCAAATCAACTACCCCAAATCCATCAAACCTTGCCTATGTAATTTACACCTCTGGTTCCATCGGCATCCCCAAAGGTGTTGCCATTGAACATCGGCAACTCTCTAATTACTTGCACGGAATTACCGAGAAATTAGACTTAGCTGCCGGTGCAAATTTTGCCCTCATTTCCACCTTCGCTGCCGACTTAGGGCACACCGTTGTTTTCCCCTCCCTCTGCGGTGGTGGCTGTCTCCATATCATCTCCCAAGAACGCGCAACAGATCCCGAAGCACTTGCAGATTATTGCCGGCAATATCCCATTGATTGCCTCAAAATAGTTCCCTCTCATTTACAAGCATTACTAACAGCTTCTTCTCCAGCAGACATCCTACCTCGTCAGCGATTAATTCTAGGCGGTGAAGCGTTAAGTTGGCGCTTAGTTGAAATGATCCAAAAATACGCCCCAAACTGTTCGATTTTAAACCATTATGGGCCAACTGAAGCAACAGTAGGCGTGTTGACTTATCAGGTAGATTCAGGAAAATGCGCTCACATTTCGGAAACAGTTCCTCTAGGTTGTCCCCTGCCAAATACACAGATTTATTTACTAGATTCACACTTACAGCCGGTGCCGGTTGGGGTGCCAGGTGAAATTTATATCGGGGGTGCGGGGTTAGCAAGAGGCTATTTAAACCAACCAAAACTTACGGAAGAAAAATTTATTGTCAACCCATTTAACCGAGAAACTCGGCTTTACAAAACTGGCGATCTAGCTCGTTATTTACCGAATGGAAATCTTGAGTTTTTAGGACGAATTGATCATCAGGTAAAGATTCGTGGTTTCCGCATTGAATTAGGCGAAATTGAAACAGTGCTGTCTCAACACCCGGCAGTGCGAGAAACAGTTGTTCTCGTGCGAGAAGATAACCCAGGCGAAAAAAGTCTTGTTGCCTATATCAGTCTCAACCCTAAAATTCAAAATCCCAAATCTAGCGAATGGCGTGCTTTTTTGAAAGAAAAGCTGCCGGATTACATGATGCCATCAGCATTTGTTGTACTCAAGGCGTTGCCACTGACACCAAATGGGAAAATAGATCGTCAAGCGCTGCCGGCACCTGAAACCTCTAATACCGATGTAGCAAATACATTTGTTGCACCTCGCACCCCCGTTGAGGAAGTATTAACCGGCATTTGGGCAAAATTGCTTAATCTTGAAAAAGTGGGGATTCATGATAATTTCTTTGACTTGGGTGGACACTCCTTACTTATCACTCAATTGTTAGCAAAGGTACGAGAAGGTTTCGATGTGAATCTGCCTTTACGCAATTTGTTTGACTCTCCGACAATTGCCGGTTTAGCAAATATCATTGAAAAGAAAACTTCAGCAAATTCTTTGAGTGTTCCTTCTGCCAACTTTGATATCAATGCTGAAACTGTCTTAGATTCTACAATTCGTCCTGCAACTCAACTTGTTGATTTTGTCAAACCCAATGCAATTTTCTTAACAGGCGCAACCGGCTTCCTTGGCGCTTTCTTACTGGATGAACTGCTGCAAAAAACAGAAGCAGATGTTTATTGTCTAGTCCGTTCCTCTAATACTGAATCAGGTAAGCAACGGTTAAAAAATAGCCTGGAATGTTACTCACTTTGGGATGAACGCCTCAATCATCGAATTATCCCAGTTATCGGCAATTTGTCTGAACCACTTTTAGGTCTTTCAGAGCAGCAATTCCGAGGACTTGCAAATCAACTCGATGTCATTTATCATAATGGCGCATTTGTTAACTTCACTTATCCCTATTCAGCACTCAAAAACGCGAATGTTTTAGGAACTCAGGAAATCCTGCGTTTGACGAGTGAAGTTAAACTCAAACCTGTTCATTTTATTTCGACTACCTCTGTTTTTTCTCCCGTAATTGAGTCAGGCATTCAAATGGTGCGAGAACAGGACAATTTGACTCCGGGAGAAGCCCTTACAGGTGGCTATGCTCAGAGTAAATGGGTGGCTGAAAAGTTAGTAGAAATTGCTCGTGAGCGAGGAGTTCCTGTTTCTATATACCGCCCTGGACGTATTTCGGGACACAGTCAAACTGGTGTATGTAATCCAAGTGATTTTCTCTACAGAGCGATTACCGGCTGCATTCAACTCGGATGTGCGCCGATTTACGACCGAAGGATGAATATAGCCCCAATTGACTATGTAAGCCGAGCAATTGTTCATCTATCTCAGCAAAAAGAATTGCTGGGAAATACGTTCCATTTAGCTAACCCTCAGCCATTTCTCCTCAATGATTTAGTGGATTGGATTGGCTCGCTGGGTTATCCACTTGAGCGGGTTTCTTATGATCATTGGCGTGCAGAAATACGCAATCGAGCTGCAGAGTCTCAGGAAAATGCTTTATATCCCCTTGTCGGTCTTTTTTCTGAAGGAGATGCTGAAACGCCAAAATCTAAATCAAGAGCGCTACAGTTCGATTGCCAAAATACCTTAAATGGTCTTGCCGGCACAGACATCATTTGCCCATCAGTGGATCTAAACTTGTTCCGCACCTACTTCTCATATCTCATCACTCGTGGCATTGTAAATGCGCCTAAGCAAAATGATGAAATTACTAACCATAAATTCGCTTAACTGTCAAGAATTTTAAGCCAAAATTAGGAGAATTAAAAATGACTGAGCAATTACGAGAAAAACATCTAGAAGCACTGATTGAGCGTTACACAAAACGCACCAAGAAATCGAAGCAAATGATGGAAAACTCTCGCCCGATTATGGCAGATAATCGAGCTTCCGATGGGTTTCGATTTTCCGTCAAAGAAATGTTTTATCCGATTGTAGCAAAGCGATCTCTCGGTTCCAAAATTTGGGATGTGGACGGGAACGAATACATTGATTTGACAATGGGATTGGGGGTTAACCTTTTCGGACACAACCCATCTTTTATTAAAGAAGCGCTGATGGAGCAACTGGATAAAGGCATCCAAATTGGCCCTCAAGCAGAACTTGCCGGCGAAGTTGCTGAGTTAATTTGTGAAATAACCGGCATGGAGCGCGTCACCTTTTCTAACACCGGCACCGAAGCCGTCATGGCAGCGATCCGAGTCGCTCGTGCCGCTACAGGACGCAATAAAATTGTTGTCTTCTCAAATTCTTATCACGGTCATTTTGATGGAGTTCTGGCTAAGGCAAAAAAAGGAGATGAGCCTTTAAGTTCAGTACCACAAGCGCCTGGAATTCCGCTAAGCATGGTTGAAGATGTTTTAGTTTTAAATTACGGACATCCTCAATCACTCGAAATTATCAAAGCGCATTCCCATGAATTAGCCGCTGTTTTAGTTGAAGCTGTACAGACGCGTCGGCTCGACTTTCAACCGAAAGAATTTCTCCAAGAACTTAGAAAATTAACTCAAGAAACAGATATTGTATTAATTTTTGATGAAATGGTTTCGGGTTTCCGAATTCATTTAGGGGGAGCGCAAGCTTGGTTTGGTATAGAAGCGGATATTGCCACCTATGGAAAAATTGTTGGGGGTGGGATGCCGATTGGTATCATTGCCGGCAAAGCGGCTTACATGGATAGAATTGACGGCGGGATGTGGAACTATGGAGATAGCTCATATCCTCAAGTCGAAATGACACTTTTTGCCGGCACCTTTTGTAAACACCCCCTGGCGATGGCAGCCGCACGAGCTGTATTGCAACATCTTAAAACTCAAGGAGCCGGTCTTCAAGAAACTCTAAATCAGCGCACATCTGAGTTAGTGCAAACGCTGAATACTTACTTAGCAGAAAATGAAGCCCCAATTTGGTTAGTCAATTGTGGCTCAGTTTTCCGAGCTGCCGCCTCCTCAGTTCATCATATCGATCCTTTCCTCTTTCATTTAATCGAAAAAGGAATATTCATTTCTGAAGGTCGAAGCTGCTTTCTCTCCACTGCTCATACAGATGGAGATATTGAATATATTATTCAAGCTGTGAAAGAAAGCGTTAAGGAAATGCAAAAAGGAAGATTCTGGCCCACTCCATCTAAAACCTTGCAGGAACTAAAAGCCGGTTAAACTGCTTAAAAATAGCTCAAGAAATTTTACTAAAAAGGTGCTTGAGTGAATTTTCCGCGGGAACCTTTGCTAAACTAAAACTGGCAAATTACATTCTTCCAATACAGTCCAAGAATGAGGAAATAAAAATGAATCAGGACAACACAGAAGATACCACAATTTATAAAGTTGTTGTGAATGGTGAAGGCCAATACTCAATATGGCCGGCAGAACGAGAAAACGCCTTGGGCTGGAAAGATGCTGGAAAAAGTGGCTCTAAGCCCGAATGTTTAGCCTACATCAAAGAAGTGTGGACTGATATGAGACCCCTCAGTCTGCAAAAGCAAATGGCAGACTCAGCCGATTAAACACACTCAATCCCCCTAAAATCCTCTAATCTCAGCTAAAAACCGCTCATATTTAGAAACCAAAAGTTGGAGCCGGCATTCCCGCCTGCCCCAAACAAAATATTCAAATGTTAAAAACAACCCAATCAGCTTTTAACGCTTGGGTGATGTGCCCTAAACCCAATCCCCAAGCCAGATTGCGCCTCTTTTGCTTCCCCTATGCCGGCGCGGGATCTCAAATTTTTCGCACATGGGCGCAGAGTCTGCCGGCAAGTTTGGAAGTTTGTCCCATAGAACTGCCAGGGCGGGGAACTCGAATCATGGAAGCTCCCTACAGTCAACTAGATCCACTGGTTGAAACCCTCGCATCCGTTCTTTTGCCCCACCTAGACAAGCCCTTTGCCTTTTTTGGGCACAGTATGGGGGCACTGTTGAGCTTTGAACTTGTTCGCCGGCTTCGCAAAAAATCCAGTTTGCTGCCCCTTCACCTCTTCGTATCAGGCCGGCAAGCCCCTCAAATACCAGATTCTAATCCCCCCATCCACGCACTACCTGAACCGGCATTCCTAGAGGAGCTGCGGCGCTATAACGGCACACCTCAAGCCGTGCTGGAAAATGCAGAACTGATGCATCTGCTTCTCCCGATCCTGCGGGCAGACTTTGCGGCTATTGAAACCTATGTTTACGCAAGCGAACCTCCCCTTGAGTGTCCAATCACGGCTTTTGGCGGTTTCCAAGATCCGGAAGCCAGTTGCGATGAGCTAGCAGCTTGGTGCGAACAGACGAGCGCTGCGTTTTCCCTACAGATGTTTCCGGGGGATCACTTCTTTTTACACTCAGCCCAGTCCCAGCTGCTTCAGTTTCTTTCTCAAGAGCTGCATAAGCTGGCAGACTTAGGGTGCTGTTAAAGCGCCTTAAACTTCTATTCCCCAGCTATGGTTGCCGACTTCTCTTCAAAGAACTCAAGAAGTCGGTCTATTTAGTGGGGTAAAGTGAAAGAGATGAGAGTCTCAGTGTTTCTGTGGTTATGGATAGCAATCTTCCCATTGTTTACGTGTCCCTGTTGCTAGTTTTGCTCTCTGCTGCCGGTTGGTTCGTTTTTCGCCAGATCCTTAGAACTCGCAAAGTAGAAAGTAACCTGGCACGGTTGCAAAACAAGCTAAGCAAAGACAAGGGCACTGCCCAAGAACATTACGAACTTGGCAGTATTTATTTGGATAAGAAACTGTTCGCCCAGGCAGCGGTGCAGTTCCAAAAAGCCTTAAGAGCTAAAGATTTGGAGGGAGAGGAAAATCAGGCTCTTGTCTACAATGCTTATGGCTATGCCTGCGCTGCCCAAGAGCAGTATGACTTAGCCATTCGTCAATACAAGGAGGCTTTGAAGTTGAACCCCGCTTATGTAACAGCGATTAACAATCTGGGGTTTACTTATGAACGCAAGAAGTTAACGGCTCAGGCGTTGGAAACTTACGAGGAAGCGCTGAAGTATGAGCCGGATAATCCAACGGCTAAAAAACGTGCTGAATCGTTACGGAAACAAGTGGTTCCTGCGACTTGAAATGAGGCCGGCAATTTGAATTAACCGCTCAGAAATGCAGGAGTTTTGGCAATGCGACAGTTCCTGCATTTCTAGTCTGTGTTTATCTGTGGATAACTGCCGGCACGCGGAGCTTTCATCGGTGATTAAAAAACATCCCATCCCTGGCCTAAAATGAAAGGGCCATCCCCATTGCCAAATTTCAACCTATGGCCGATCCTCGTTCAAAAAAGCCTGCCGGCACTCATAAAGCCTCCCAGAAGCTTAGCCCTGAAACCTATGCTCGGCTAAAAGGGGAAGCAGCCGCCCCTTACCGGGGACTGCGGAAGTTTGTTTATCTCGTCTGCGGGGCCTCTGGTTTCTTGGGTGCCTTTGTATTCTTAGCTCAGCTTGTTGCCGGCAGAGAAGTTGGCTCAGCGCTGCCTAACTTTGCTCTACAAGTTGGGGTCATTGCTCTCATGATTTGGCTATTTCGTCTGGATAAGGCATCAGGTAAAGAGCGCTAAGGCTGTCGGTGTCGCGCTACAAAACTTTATAATTCCTGACAGTCAAACACAAAAATAAAGAAAATATAAGGAAAGTCAGGGTATTTTGATAAAAGTGCCACAATAAAGACATGAAAGATTAATTGGGGTCAGCCGATATAAAGACCCTAAGCTTCAATACAAAGAATACTCGCAACGCGTCAGGCTCTGCTTTATAGGGGTTCTGGCGCGTTGTACTTTTAAGGTTTAAAATTTTTCCAGCATAAAACACCCCTTCATTGTCGGCAGATGTTTTCTGCAACATTTAAGAGACATTGGGGGACTTCCGCTGCCGGGGAATTTGCCGGCAGCGAGAAAGATTTTAGTAAGCTAAAGTTTCTAGGGTTTCGCGCAGATAGCAACGGACTTGGTGATCCAATCCTGGATCTCGGTATTGTTTGTCGAGAAGAAGCTCTGTTTGCCAGCGTTTAAATCCAGAGCTGGCCGCAATTGCTTGTTTGAGGCTATTCCAGATTTTTGCATCGGCCTCATGGCCCGATGATGTAGCTTTAGCTTTCCGTAGGTTAAAAGGAGATTGAGCCATAAATATCTCACTGATTGACGAGGAATCGCAGACTGAAGGATAACCAATGGCACCCTTGACATGACCACCGGCACCTTCAGAGTGCAGATGGAGCCTCTACTGTCAATTTGATATTTTTATCCCAGTTTGTCAAGTTTTTCCGGCTTTAAGAACGGAAAAAGTCAAGAAATGCCGGTAAATATATAATTTCCCTTACCGATGTGCCTGTAGCTTAGGCGGATTCGGTTGGTTTAGAAGTGGAAGCCGGCTCACCGGCTGCTGGCGGAGAGATTGGCTGTGGGGTTGCGGCGGCAGAGGCTGCGGTTATCGTTCCCGGTTCAGCTTCGAGCGCCGGCAAAATTTGATTCACCTGCAAACCCAACGATGTAAAATCCTGGCGAATCTTTTCTAGGGGATAGGGTGAGGTGCCGGCAAATTTTGCATCACCGGCTAGCATGACCCGTGCGACGCTCACTGGCACTTGCAAGAATAAATTACAGCCCAAAAAGGCCAGTGCTGCTAAAACCAATCCTGCCGGTCGCCAATCTGAAGGAGCCACCGACGCCGCAATGGGTGACCACCAGTAGATCGGCCACAAAGCCACTGCGAGGAAAACGGCCACCAAAATCGATAGCATTTGATGGGCCGGTGATTTAAACAGGCTAAGAATACGCTGCCGTTCTGGGGTCAAGCGTTCCGGCTTCATGGCCACGACCAACGTGCTAAAGATGTAGAAGGGACGAAACAGTTGCATCCCCAATATCGGCACAATGCCGGCAGCGCCAACTAAAAATAATTCTAACCAGATCGGCAATAGCGGAGCGCCCATTGCCAATCCCACCAGGCACAGGCCCAATAAAATTGGAAAAGCGGCCAAGCCGGCCAGATGAATCCACAGAAAAGGATCTGATCTAAAGGATCGCATTTGTCAATCGTCAGTTTTCAGTTTTCAGTTGTCAAGGCTTAGCTGTTAGGGCCGGTGGTCAGATGTCGGTTATTAATCGCACTTCGACCCAGACAGGGACACGCTCCCTGACTCCTAACAGCTAAGCACCGACCTAAGTAGCTGATAAAGTCCGCCGCTTGCTAACCATCCGGAAGGCTTCGATGATGTCACCTTCAGCCCAGGCATGGAAATTATCGAGTCCAATACCGCATTCAAAGCCGGCGTTGACTTCCTTGACATCCTCTCTCATCCGTCGGAGCGAGTCGAGGGTTCCCTCGTGGATCACATTATTGCCCCGACGCACGCGCACCTTACAGTTGCGGATCAACTTGCCAGACTGAACCATGCAGCCGGCGACAGTGCCCTTGCTCGCTGGGAAGACAGCACGGACTTCCACTTGACCCAAAGATTCTTCAACCATTTCGGGATCGAGCAGACCTTCCATTGCCCCTTGGATATCATCGAGCAGTTTGTAGATGATGTTGTATTCGCGCACATCCACACCGGCTGCATCTGCTGCTTGTCGCGCACCGCTTGCCAGGGTCGTGTTAAATCCAACAATCACCGCATCAGAAGCGGCGGCGAGATCGACATCTGTTTCCGTGACTTCGCCGGGGGCTGAGAACAGCACTCGGACTTGCACTTCATTTTGAGGAAGCTGTTTAAGCGATCCCAAAATAGCTTCCACAGAGCCTTGAACATCGGCTTTGAGGATGAGGTTGAGTTCCTTGAGCTGGCCTTCTTGAGCGCGGGCTGAGAGGCTGCTGAGGGTAACGCGGCGAGAAGCCATCGCTTGCTGTAGACGAGATTGGCGGTTCTCTTCGGATCGCAGGTCTACCACGGCGCGAGCTTCGCGTTCGTTGGTGTAAACCTCAAACTCGTCACCGGCTGCTGGGACATCTCCCAGACCCAACACTTCAACTGCAAAAGACGGAGTTGCCGCATCCACGCGTGCGCCTCGGTCATCAATCATCGCCCGCACCTTGCCCATTGCCGAGCCGGCCACGAGGATATCACCCACTCGCAAGGTGCCATTTTGCAACAGCAAGGTCGCAACCGGCCCTCTTGCCTTATCAAGGTGAGCTTCAATGACCGTACCTTTAGCGGAGCGGTCAGGATTGGCTTGCAGCTCTTGGATTTCTGCAACTAACAGGATCATCTCTAACAGGGTATCGAGGTTTTCCCCTTTAATGGCGCTCACCGCCACCATAATGGTGTCGCCGCCCCATTCTTCTGCTACCAGACCGTATTCAGTCAGTTCCTGCTTCACGCGCTCCGGCTGAGCGCCTTCTTTGTCTATTTTGTTAATGGCCACGATAATCGGCACTTCAGCGGCTTTCGCGTGGCTGATGGCTTCAATCGTCTGAGGCCGTACGCCGTCATCTGCTGCCACCACCAAAATTGCGATGTCAGTGACCCGTGCGCCCCGTGCCCGCATTGCGGTGAAGGCTTCGTGACCCGGTGTGTCTAGGAAGACGACTTGCTGCATCTCGCCCTGATGTTCCACATCCACATGGTAAGCACCGATGTGCTGGGTAATCCCACCAGCTTCGCCGGATGCCACTTTGGTTTTGCGGATCGTGTCGAGCAACGTCGTTTTGCCGTGGTCTACGTGGCCCATAATGGTGACCACCGGCGGACGCGGAACCAGGTATTCCATATCTTCCGCATCGAGCATTTCGGTACTCTTGCGAGCTTCCGATTCTTCCTCAGCAGTTTCTACCTCAACGCCTAGCTCTTGGGCGACCAACGTGGCCGTTTCCAGATCCAAGGTTTGCGTGATGTTGACCGCCATTCCTTTAAAGAACAAGGCCCTCACGATGTCGGTTTCTGCTGCACCTAGAATGTTTGCCAGATCCCGAACCGTCATGCTGCCGGTCAGTGTCACTTGCTCTGGCCGTTTTTTCGTCTGCTGTTCGCGGCTGTTGCGACGGCTAGACTTACTGCCACTGCCTTGCTCACCACCACGACTGGCAGCAGATTTCTTGGCTTTATTTGCCGCCAGTGCCGGCGCTGCTGCCGGTTTGGCTTGGGCGGGACGCGCTTTTTGCTTGGCTGGTCGGGCGATGGAGAGACTGACCTGAACGGTTTCGGGCAGTTCATCCAATTCTTCCAAATCCTCATCTTCATCTTCGATGGGTTTGGTACGCCGTTTCGCCTTGACGCCGGCTTTGCCAGCTTTCTCGGGAAACTCTTGGATCTCCTCTTCCTCGTCCTGGCGGTTTTTGGGGCGTTTTGGAGGCCGGGGCGGGGTCGGGCGCAGCAATTGGATAGCGTCCGTATCATCTTCTGATGACTCAGCCGCGACTTCACGTTCTCCTGGAGCCGTTGGGGCTGCCGGATCTGCCGGACGTACCCGCTGGGGTCGCTGTAGTTCTGGAATCCGCTTCGCTGTTTTTGGCTTAAGCTCAATTCCTGCCGATTCTCCAACCGCTGCAATGCGCGGCGCTGATGGCGCTTGCGGAGCCTCAGGTTTCGCTTGAGGAGCCTGAGAAGGTGCTGCTGGCTCCTCACCCTTGACTCGTTTGATCACAGGTCGAGTTTCTCTTCCCCCTGGAGAACCGGGGGCTTGAGGGGCTGCCGGTCTCACTGGCGGAGATGACAACCTGGGTGATGGCACAGATGGGCTGGCTGGTGTCGGGTTGGCCGGCGGTTGGGGTTTATTAATCGGTTGAGAGTTTTCTTCAGCCACAGGCGGCGGCAATTGTGTCGCTGCCTTATCTGTATCTGCCTCTATATCTATAGGCTCCGTAACCAGATCTGCAACAGAGTCGGCTGCTGTTACAAATTCTTCTTCACTCTGATTGTTGGCTCGAACTGGCCGATTCAGCATCTTCGGCTTTCCTGGTTGCTGTGCCCGATACGACGGGGCTGGCGATTGAGGGGGAACTAAAACCTGCTGTTGCGGAGTTGCGCTGCCGCCTACCTGTTGTTTGGGGGTAGCGCGGGGAGTATGGGTGCGAACCTCCAAAATTTGCTGTTTTTTCCGATCGTTATTGAGGCGATCGCCTGCTTCTGTAGGTGGCGTCGCAGGTTTTTGTCTAGCTGGTGCTGACTTAAGTTGAGAAGATTGGGTGGCTGTATGTTTATCAGCTTGAGCACGAATGCGCTCCGCTTCCGCTTCTGTAATCGTGCTGCTGTGGCTTTTTACTGCTATATTTAGCTGTTCGCACACTGCCAAGATGTCTTTGTTATCCAAATTCAATTCCCGTGATAGCTCGTAAATTCTGACTCTGCCGTTGTTCATCCACTTCTCCCTCTAGAATCCAACCTATTGTCACAGGGTGACCCACTGTTTTTAAAAGGACTACATTGATTTGTCATCTGTGACGACGCTTAACCTTTCTCGCACACAACGCGAATTGCGCTGGTTGACAAGGGATAAGAAGCGCCCTGTAGCCTGCCCGGGCTAGCCTTCTCAGCTTGGTAGACCATGTTGGCCTCCCTGCTGCGAACAAACTTCCTTTCTAATCTAATCTTGCACAAATCTTTAAAGAACTGTGGGCGGTCTTGTTTGGGGTTTGGGTTCTGAGGCTATTTGATTCTGGTTAGGGAGCTTTGCAGTCAGTTGCTTTGAAGCATCCGCCTGCATCGCGGATAAACGTTGCCACAAGATTTGGTAAATTTCGATCGGGACGGATGCTTTGAGGGCACGTCCCAGTCGATTTTTCTTTTGAGCTGCACTTAAGCAGCTCTCGTTAGAGCAAAGGTAGGCCGAACGCCCCATGCCTTGGTCTAATTGTAACTGATGGGACGGAAAGACTCTGACAATCCGCCACAAATCATTTTTGTGAGCCACTCGGCGGCAACTGATACAACGACGGTAGTTCGTTTCCATTTACACCCTAAGGCATAAGGGTGAAAAAAAAATCATCCCTGTCAAAGAATTCTACCTGTAAAGTTTCCATTCTTAGGTTCTAGACAAAAACAATTTAAAAACGTCTCAACCCTCCAGGTAAAATTTTTACTCAGAAAAAATTGCCTTGTGCCGGCTCCCTCCCCAGACAGCGCTCTCCAAAAACGCCGCCCCTTATGAGATTGAAGCCTTAGGTCGAAGCGCCGGTTGTTTCCTCCGCAAAGCTTGGTGAGGGTTCGGTGCTGGCAGATTCATCTTCGTACTCATCTTCATATTCGTCTTCATATTCATCTTCCAACGCTTCCTCCTCGGCTTCGGCTGCCTGGGCAAACTTGCGATTTTCCGCTTCGTAGTCATACTTAGCGGTATCTTTGATATCAATTTTCCAGCCGGTTAGGCGGGCTGCTAGGCGGACATTCTGCCCTTCTTTGCCGATGGCTAAACTGAGTTGATCCTCGGCAACAAGGACGTGGGACTGCCGGCCTTCGGTGGCCACCAGACGCACTTCATCCACTCGCGCTGGACTGAGGGCGTTGGCGATATAGGTTGCTGGATCTGGGGACCAGCGAATCACATCTATTTTTTCACCTCTTAATTCATTCACCACGACCTGAATGCGTGATCCCCGCGCTCCAATACAAGCGCCGACGGGATCAACGTCTCGTTCTAGGGTATCAACCGCTATTTTGGTTCGAGGGCCAACATGACGTGAGGGTGGGTTGGCTTCTCTAGCCACTGCGACAATTCGGACGACTTCATCCTCAATTTCGGGGACTTCGTTGGCAAACAGATAAACTACTAAGCCGGCATCTGCTCTAGAAACAATGAGTTGGGGTCCGCGCTGAGGGGCGTCGGTTACTTTCTTTAAGAAAACCTTAAATGTTGCGTTGGCGCGATAGTTGTCATTGGGCAACTGTTCCCGTTTGGGAAGTTCGGCCTCAACTTCTGGTTGGCCAAATCCACTGCTGACGGCCATAATTACAGATTGCCGCTCAAACCGCAGCACTCTGGCTTGCAAGACGGTTCCTTCTAAATCCTGGAATTCTTCTTGAACGAGCTTGCGCTGCTGATCCCGCAGCTTTTGTGCCAGCACTTGTTTGGTTTGAATGGCTGCCATCCGACCAAAATCATTTTGCTCTGGGGTGACATCCAGAACGACGGTGTCGCCGAGTTGTGCCTCTGCCGCAACGGCTTGGACTTCTTCTAAGGAAATTTCATGATCCAAATTGCCGACTTCCTCGACAATCGTCTTGGTGGAAAGCACGCGAAAGCCTTCTTCTTCCACGTCTAGGTCTACTTCAAAGTTGTCGAAGTAGTTTTCATCAAAGTTGGGTTGATCGAAGCGCTGGGTACGCCGGAAGCGCTCGTAGCCTTTGAGCAGCGCTTCTCTGAGGGCTGCTTGAACGGCGTGCTTGGGTAAATTACGCTCTAGACTGATGCCGTCGATCATGTCTTTGAGGCCGGGGAGTTTGACGATTGACATAAACAAAAAAACCTCGCTGGTGAATGGATAAGGTGAGTTGGCTAATTAAAGTAACGAATTACTGATGGGACAAAACAGATGAGTATTGGCTCGACCTCACTGCCCTTCGTCCAGCTCGACTTTGGCGACCAACTGCCGGGGGATGGAAATGATACGACCTTTTTGATTGAGGTAAACCGCTGTCTCATCCCGGCGAATCAATTGGCCTGCCCACTCTAGATGACCGTGGTAGGGTTCAGAAGCGCTGACCGTGACTGGAAAGCCTTTAAAAGAGATAAACTCTCTGTCTGTTGCCAGTTGCCGCGATATACCGGGACTAGAAATTTCCAGCACATAAGCTTCGGGAATGATCTCTGTGGCATCTAAGGCGGCTTCCAGCGCCCGACTCATGCGTTCGCAGTCATCTAAGCCGGTATCTTCGTGCCGGTTGCGGATATCGACTCTCAACACCGGCGGACTTTGGTTGGTGTGAAAAACCGCACTGACAACTTCTAATTCGAGCGCTTCTGCAACAGGTGTAGCCAATTCGATGATTTGTGGGATCAGGGGATGAGTCATTGTTCGTTTCAATAAAAAAAGTGGGTACTCCCCCACTTCCCGTGTACATGACACTCTTCTGTCACTCTTGCCAAAACAGAAGTCTTAATGTTTGCCCGCAAGGGGTTTAGTTCCCCTGTTTCTTCTGTGAAATCGGGCTAGGACAAAGGCGTTTAAATGTCAATCCCTGAGCGGGATTTTAGCAAGCACTTTACTCTACCCTCCACCCATTCTACAACAAAAATCTCGCTGTGCGGGTAGGTCTGATGACCCATTGCTCCTAGCGTCCAGCCAATCGGCGCAGTTGTTGAGTTTGCTGCAAGATGTGCTGGGGATCGGTTTCGGGTGTTCGTTTGACGTAGTTGATCTTGATTTCCTCTAGCAGATCGGAAACGAGGGTTTGTAGTTCTTCGAGGGTTTGTTGTTGCTGTAATTCTGTGCGTAGGGCGTCGCTAAAATGCTCTACAAGCCGGTCAGATAGTTTGGCGGCTATGGGATCAGGGGGAGCGTTGGCAATGGCCGTGTAGGCGCTCTGAGGCATCTCTGTTAGCAGTTTAGAAACTTGTGCAACTAACTGCTCGGTTAGCTGGCTGGGGAGATGTCCTACTCCCGGAAAGCGTTGAAGTTGCTGGTAAACCGGCAGTTGGTTGAGGGTGTGTTCCAGGTTATGGCGCAATAAGGCTTCTACGTCGGTTTGAACTTCGGGTAAGGCTTTGCAGAGGGTGACTTGCAGCAACCGTTTGGCAATGACTTCGATCTCGTTGGTGTTATTGATGTCGATGTAGCGTTTTTGGCTTGAATGCAACAGCGATCTGGCGATCTCGCCTCGTTCTACGGCACCCTGAAGTTGGTCGATTGCCTGGATCACGACGACTTCAGTGAGTTCTTCGGCAAAACTGGCGACAAAAACCCGGCTGAGTTGGGTTCGTAAAGGTTCGAGATCAGGAAATTTGGCATTGTTGAGGCGAATAACGACGGGGATCACGCGTAGCCACCGCCAGAAGGGTAGCAATAGAAAAATGTCATACCAACGCAATAGCATGGCGTCGGGTATCCAGCGCAACCCTGTGTGCCGGCGCGAAAGCCACCAGGTACGAGCGATAAATTCGATTAAAAACAGCCCGATAAACCATCGGTCGATTTTCCAGAATCGGTCAATAAATTTGCCATTTTCTCCGAGGCTGCGATAATAATTGGTTGCGATTAATGGCTCGATTTGGCGGTCGAAAAAGGCAATTTGCGAGTTCCAGCCTTGTTGAGTTAAATACTGCTGGCTCCAAAAGGTTCGGAAGGAGTCTTTAGAAGAAGCATCTCTGTTGCCAAAAACCTGCCGGCGCATTCGGTTTTTAATGGTTTCTAATGTGCCTGTTTTGTCGGCAATTTGAAAGTGATTTTGATCAATCATTTCTCCGCTCAGTTCGCGGAGTCGCTGGAGTACAGTTTCGGCTTGGGGGGAATCTAATCCATTGCTGGCGACTTGTTCTTTCAGTTGATCGACAGTTTCTAAATACTGTTGGGTGTCTCTATGGGGTTCAATGCCTTTATAGGGGTCATAGAGTTTGTAGAAGTTAATATCTTTCAGCGGTTCGTAGACTCGGCCCAACGTCCAAAATCCCCGCAGATATAAATCGCGTGCAGGTACATAGCTCAAGTCAAACAGCACCAGCCCTAAGTTAGCTAAGGCTAGGAAAGCCATTAGCCGATCAAACCAAAGGCTCCGGGGAGAAACTTTGCGGGTGGTGATGTGTCTGGATTGCATGGCTAAATTTTTAGAACGTTGGAACCGGCAGGACTGAAATTTGCGGACGATAGATGCAAGAAATTACTCAATTTCCGACAAACGTTTACTTCTTGGAGAGCCTGATTGAACGCTGGAAAGTGTGGGGATCACTGAGCGAGTCCACCCTGAAGATGCCGGAAGAAATTAATCTGAGTTTAGCGTCAGCACTGCCGAAACTTCCGAAAGATAACAGTGGGTTCCTGAATGGCTCAATTGAAACCGTAAAAGCCGGAATATTTAACCATTAAAAATCAAAAAATATCTTTTTGACACTTGATTTTTAACGGTCAGGTGGGGGAATGTCTGAAGGAGGAGGCGGGGCAATTTCCCAATCGGGTTGACCGGCATCTTCAAGGCGGGGGGGCAACCGGGAAGCACTGGGGTTTTGCGCGGTTGGAACGTCATCACCGTTACGTCCAGATTCCTCTGGGGAATTCAAGCGATCTCGAACCTCGAAGGGGGGTCTTTGAGACGCGGGAAGACGCCCTACAGGCCGGCGAGTGGCCTCTGAACCGGCAGAGGGACGGGTAAAGGTTTTCCAAGCAGTTTGGATGCCGGTAAAAACGCTGCGAGTGGTGACTTGCGCTTTTTTGGCCTGCTGCTTCGCACTGCCGAGGGTTTGATCGACTTGTTTGACAACATCGGTGGCGCTGTTGACTCCTTCGCTAACATCATCGGTTAGATCGCTGATTTCCATGCCGGTGAGGCGGATAGCTTCCAGGGTGGGGGGCAACTCACGCGATAATGTCTCAGCTAATTTTTCCACACTCCGCGCAGCCCGCGCTAACTCCTGTAAGGCCGGCAAGGCTGCCACCAAAACAGCAGTTAAACTGACTGCAACCAGCAAAATTGACAGTCCTAGCCAAAAAATGGGGTCGATCACAGAATTGTGTTGAAAGTAGCAGGGGGTGGGCAATCAGTCTGTAAGGGTCTGTCTAGACTCAACTTTAGCGTTCCTGAGGCATTTCCGTTGGGATTACCTCTCCCGTCGAGCTAGCCACTACATCACCGTAGGCATCACGCATCGGAGCCCGGGATGCTGGGGAATCTGCGGCTTCTGTTTGGCTAAGGATTTGACGCTCTCTTCCAGAAGCTTCTATGCCGGCGGCAATCGCTTCGCGCAATCTAGTTAGGGTGCCATCCCAATTTCGCAGCGCTGTTTCTGAGAGGCGATCCGCTTGCATCTGTACGCTGGTTGACAAATCTTCGGCTAATTCCGGGAGGGCGTCTGCAGATTTTTTCAGCAGCTTGCGTGTGTCCCGACCTGTACGAGGGGCCAGCAGCAGGCCAGTTACTGTGCCAATGGCGGCTCCTAACAGCACACCCCCAATAAAGAATCCTGAGCGGTTATTTGACATCGTTCGGTTTGTATTCTTACACCAATTGTAGGAGTCTTGATGGGCGATTCTAGCTTCTAAGGGTTGAGTCCGGCTGATAACAGCGTTCTGCACTCGTTCCTCAATACTTTAAAGCGCCTTAAACTCGCCTGTAGGTTAGCACAGGTCTGAAGCGCTTGATCCGCGCATCGGCTTTCTCTAAGCGAATGATGTGTGAAACAACTGGGCTGTTCCTTTTACGCTGGGGAAACCGCTGTTTTTTAGGGTTTGAACCGGCGCACCACTGTTGAGCGACGCCGCCATGCCGTTTGGCCTAAACTCAAGAGGCCCAACACTTGCTCAGCCCGCTGAAGTTGTGTTTGCAGTTGCCGGTATTGTTTTCGCAGCTGGCGAGTACCCCGTTGTCCTGTGGTAATGGCCTTGGGTGCGCCATGTAGTACGGCATAAGTGTTGCGCTCAACTGAGATCAGTGTATCTGCGACATTGGCCAGCACCCGCCGCAAGTTCCACACTTGCCACGCCACATAAAGGCACAAGAGTGCGATGAGCGCATTGACGATTAAAACGACTGTCAGCATTTCCCCCCTCTCGCGATTGACTTCTCTAGCTAAAGTTGCGGGTTATCCCTACATCGGCTTTGGCTCGATCATACCTGTATAACCTAGGCGATGAGTATCTACGAGAAGGTGGATCTCCAAGCTGCGATTTGAATCAATTTAACGATTGCCAGTGCAGTTGCCGGTTTCAACCCAACATCCAGAACAAACAAAGGTCGGCTTTCCACCCAACGTCTATGGCAAACTAACTTAAAGACACTGGAAAAATCTTAGTGGTGAACTCAGTCATAAAGCGTCCGAGCTTGAAAGGTGATACCTAGCTGACGCTATATTGTGGATAAGTATTCCGCTAACGCTGAAGTTTTAAAGATCGCGATGAAAACGCTTATAACACTTTTTGACAAAGAACGCAGTGAACTCCAGAGAGATATAGATAAGGCAAGCAGCCTTGACCAAGTCGTAAAACTGGTTCAAAACCGGCTTGATAATCTAGAAAGAAGTTACATGGGTGATCTTAATGTCGCTCAGGTACGTCTGGCTTCCTTTTTTCTAGAAACCCTACGCCAGTCTGTTGCTGCTTTGAGTGCGGCTAATGAGGTTAAATTTTCTGTTCCACCAACTCAATCACTTTCTAACCAAGCTGCAAAGTTAGCTCCGAATAAATTAATTTTAAAAGTGCTACAGGCGCTTGCCGGCGCAGGAACTTTAACTTCCTTAATTTCCTTAATGCCGAATGATCCGCAAGTGTGGATGCCCACCTTATTGGTGTCGGTTGTCATTGGCTTAGAAGTTGCCCTTAAACTTGACAAAAAAACCAGCGTAAATAATTCAACGGTTCCTTTGCTTCCAGAAACGACGCTGCCGGTTGTTCGCGTTGATAGTCAAATTTTGTTAGGCAACCTTGCGGATGCTTTAAATACAATAGACCAAGCAGTCGCACGGACAACAGATGTTCAAAAAAACCCTGAATCTAATGGTTTAGAAGAACTGCCAGAATTGTTAACGCTGATTCAAAGACTTTGGGGCGCGTCAGTCTTGAATAAACCCCAGATGGCAATTGAACTAACAAAAATGTTGCCCCAAGTTTTGATGGAAGAGGGAATCCGCGCTCAAATTTATCAGCCCCATGAGGCAAAAAATTCTCGTGAGTATTTTGATTTTGAGCCAAGCATTGATCCCGCAACTAAAGACTGCGTGACAATCACGCCGGCCTTATTTAAAGGTGACAGCTTGCTGCGGCGCGGTCGAGTGATTGAGCCGGCTAATCTCATTCCCCCACAAAGTGATCGTTATAATGAAACTGTGCGGTGAGCCGGCAGTCGCTTTAAGTCGGGAAATTAAAAAACAACATTAACACCCAGTCAGCCGAACCCGTTGAATTCAGGACTAAAATCTTTAGTAAAGTTATGGAAATTTTAGAAACAATCGGTTTCGATCTGGGACATGGAGAAACAGCCGTTGCCAAAGCTGTAATCGAGAGCATTGAGCCTCCAGAAATGCTGGAAGTTAACAATAAAAAAAATCAAATTACTGCACTAGGTTGGCATCCTGAACTCGGCTATCTTGTGGGAGAGCAAGCCTTAATTCAAGTTGGGGTGACTCAACTTCAAATTGCTTTTAAGCAAAAACCTAATCAAAATGCAAATTATCGGGAAACCCTCAAAAGTTTCTTAAAAACTTATTACTCGCTTTTGAAAGAAAGCCGGCAAATTCAAGGCGAGAAAAACAGCTATTTTTATGTAGGTTGCCCTTCAGGTTGGTCACTAGAAGATCGTGAAGAGTATCAAAAGCTGCTTCAGGAAGCTGGAATTCCCCTCCTGAATGTGATCCCAGAATCACGAGCGGCTTTTATGCAAGCCAAGGAAGCCGGTAAACTTGAGTACAACAAGCTAACCTCATCGGTACTCATTGTTGATATTGGCTCTTCAACAACTGATTTTACCCTAGTGAAAAGCTTATCCGAAATCCCCATCGATTTTGGCAGTAATGAGCTGGGGGCTTCTCTGATTGACAAAGCAATTTTTGAACGCACGCTTGCCAATCACGAGCAAAAAGAATTACTTGAGAGAGTATTCGCTCAATATTCACATCACAAAGCTCGGTGTGAACTTGCCTGCCGCAAAGCGAAGGAAGATTATTTTTCTAACGAACAGCTTTACAGTTCCCCCCAATCTTTTGCACGCGGGTTTGAGTCGATTAACGAACAAATTTATTTTATCCCCCAAGTCAATCAATCAATTATGGAGGAAATTTTAAACCACCCCTTAGTTGAATTAGGGAAAAAGAGTTGGATTCAATCATTTCGTGAAGCAGTCTCGGTGGCGAAAGAAAAGCTTGATAAACAAGGCATTACCCCGAAAGTCGTGCTAATGACAGGTGGGGCATCTCGCATGAAGTTTACCCGTCTTATTTGTGAAAAAACATTTCCCGAACCCGACACACAAGTTCGCCCTGATCCAGAACCTGAACGGTGCATTGCACTGGGTTTAGCGCGAGTGGGAAGATGGGATTTGCGAGCGGCTGCTTTCAAACAAGAAGTCAATGAATTGTTTGATTCAAATTTTTTCAAACATCTTATTGAAAAAAATCTGCCAAATTTAATAGAATTATTGACCCATTCACTTTCAGATGAATTAATTAAATCCATCGTTAAAACTGGCTTAAAAGATTGGCAAAACAACAAAGTTCGGACTTTATCTGATCTTGAAGGCTCTATGAAACAGCGAGCGGAGCAGTGGGTTAAAAGTAATGAAACGCAGGCTCTCATCAATAGCCAATGTCTCGCTTGGTTTAATAGCAAAGTTCAGCCTGAGTTAGCCAATAAAACCGATCCGATTTGTCGAAAATTTCAGATTCCCAGAAGTAGTTTAAGGTTTGAAGAAGGGATCGCGCCGGCTGCGGTTAATCCGGAACTTCAGATCGGAGATGCAATTTTAGCTGAGATTGTGTCATTTATCATTAATGTGGTAATTGGCGGCGGCACGCTTGCTAGCCTCCTGACTTTAATTTTAACCGGACATTTAGCTTGGCCAATCGCCCTAGTTTATGGAGCTTCAGCTTTAGCCGCCGGCATGGAACTAAATCGTAAGGGTGTTAAAGATGTGATTAAAACAAATTTAGATGTTCCTGGGTGGATGCGTTCAAATTTGTTAAGTGACAGTAAAATTGACAGTATCTGCAAGGAAATCAATCCGGAGCTGGAGAAGGTTCTTAAAGAACAATTAGCGGCGAATCAGGAAACTTTTGATCAGTTAATGGAAAAAGTTGAACGAGGGCTAAAAGACGCTCTGAATGCAAAGATTCAAGAAGCGATAATTTTAATTCAATAAAAATAGTAATCTGTTAAATCAACGCCGGCACTTAGTTGAAGTGAAACGCCCGTCAAAGTGCTGGAGTTGAGATTTGACCCAAGCGTTGGATTGTTGAAAGAACCTTTGCTTGGTGGAATTATTATCGACGTTTAAGTAAGGACTATTAAGTGTTACCACAAATGAGTCAAGCCATGATTCATCTGATGTTACGTCGGTTAGGAAATATCACTGAGCCTCACTAATTACTGAAGCTCCCCTGCCGTTCTCAGAAACTGGCTTAGCTTGCTTAGGAATCAAAACTTTCCCAAACTTGGCATATAACGCGGGTAACACTAGCAACGTTAATGCAGTAGAAGTAAACAATCCACCCAGCACTACTACTGACAGTGGTTGCAGAATTTCCTTCCCTGGTCCACCCTCCACTACTAGAGGTGCCAAACCCAAAGCAGAAGTAAAAGCTGTCATCAGGATGGCATTGAGTCGTTCCATCGACCCTTCAATCAGGACTTCTTTAAAGGGCATCCCTTCAGCAAACTTAGTGTTGTAGTTATCCACTAAGAGCAGTCCATTGCGGGTAGCAACCCCAAACAAGGTAATAAAGCCAACTAGGGAGGCAATGGAAATAATGCCCCCAGTTAACGCGACAGCAATCACTCCCCCTACTAAAGCTAAAGGCAAATTAATCATAATCGCGGCAGTAGAGGGGATGGATTTAACAGAAAGGTACATAATTATTGTAATGACTACAAAAGCAATTGCACTGGAGATTAAAATATTCTGAGTCGCTCGTTCTTCCGCCTCAAATTGACCCGCATACTGGATATAGTAACCAGACGGGAGCTGCACTTGTTGTCTAACTTTTTCTCTAATTTCATTCACTACAGAACGCAAATCTCTTCCCTTGGCATTGGCAGCCACAACAATCAGGCGGGAAACATTCTCGCGGTTGATGGTATTGGGACCAGTGCCGTTGTCAATCGTGGCAACTTGGGCTAAAGGAATCTTTTGACCGTTGGGAGTATCAACTAGCAAGTTCCGAATAGTGTCCAAGCTTTGACGGGCATCTGGTTTTAACCACACAACTAAATCAAAGGTTTGTTGCTTCTCCAAGACTTGAGATACCACCCGCCCATTAAGCGCAGTTTCAATAATTTCGGAAAGTTCTCCTACTGTCAAACCATACCTTGCTGCTGCGAAACGGTCAAAATTAATTTGTATTTGTTCAATTGGAACTTGGGGTTCGAGTTGCAGATCAACGATGCCTTCAATGGTTTTCATCACATCATTAACTTGCTGCCCAATGGTGCGGAGTTGTTCTAAATCAGGACCAAAGATTTTGACGGCGATCGCACTCCTGACCCCAGACAGCACCTCATCCATTCGGTGAGAGATAAAACCACCGATATTAGGTGCTACCCCTGGTAATTTAGCAAACTCCTCTCGTAGGTGCTCAAGAGCCTTTTCCCTATCTTTCATTCCCTTTTCGCTCAACTCTATATCCAAATGTCCCAAGTTAACACCTGCGGCATCAGCATCCCCAGGCGCGCGTCCTGAGCGCAACTGCACATAGGGAAATCTGGCGTCATCTTTGAGCGCGGCTTGAATAGCTTCCCCAGCGCTATTGGTAGCTTCCAGAGATACACCTGGATATAGCAGTAAGGTGTTCACTAAAGTTTGCTCCTGAAACTCAGGTAAAAACACCCGTCCTAATGAGGGAACAATGACAGTTGTCGCCACCAAACTAGCACCGGCTAAGCTCAAAACAATTCCAGAATAGCGCATTGAAAATGCTAAGAGAGGATAATAAATTCGCTTAAAAAATCTCGCCACCCACGGTTCTGTTTCGGGCAAGCGACCGTAAGGCAGTAAGATTGCACACAAAGCCGGCGTTATTGTCAGTGCAGTTACACTAGAAGCCAGAACTGCCACTATATAACCAATGCCCATCGGGATAAAGAGGCTACCTTCTACCCCAGCCAAGGCGAAAATTGGAGAGAACACAACTAGGGTAATGATGGTGGCTCCAAATACCGAGTCGCGCACTTCCTGACAGCCTTCAAAGACAACCTCCAGCACTGGCCGGGGGTTGGGAGAATATTTATTTTCCCGTAGGCAACGATAAACATTTTCAGCATCTACAATTGCGTCATCAACGGCTGAACCGATGGCGACGGCCAATCCTCCCAAAGTCATCGTATTTAAACCTTGTCCTAGCCAATTTAACGCCAGCACACCTAATAACAAAGACAACGGAAGGGCGGTTAGGCAAACAGCGAGGTTGCGCCAATTCATCAAGAAAGGGATCAGGATAATAGCAACGATAATACTGCCTTCAACTAAAGCCTCTCTAACATTCTCAATCGAAGAATCAATATAGTTTTCTTGCCGAAATGTAGCGATGACATTAATATCTTTAGGTAAGCCTAATTTGACCTCTGACATTGCTGCTTCAATTGCCCGGGTGACAGTAGGAGTATCGGCAAGAGGCTGTTTATTAATCATGACAATAATTGCCTTTTGACCGTTAAAGCTGCCATCGCCCCGTTTCAATTCTGCGCCGATTTGCACGTCAGCGACATCCGCTATCTTGACAGGCGTGCCGGTGCGGGCTGTAATTACCGATTGTTGTAAGTCTTCGATGGATTCAATCCGCCCAATACCTCGGATTAACTTTTCTCGGTCAGAAGTGATTAAATAGCCACCCGGAGCATTGACATTTGCAGCAGACGCTGCCTCCACAACGTCTTTTAGGGAAACATTAAATGCTTTCAGCTTTTCTGGGTCAACTAATACTTGATACTGACGAACATCGCCGCCATACGCTACCACCTGACTAACGCCAGGAACAGCCAAGATGCGATTTGTCACTTGCCAATCAACAATACGCCGCACTTCCATTAAGGGAGTTGTTTGGGAGGTGAAGGCATATTGAAGCACAGTGCCAATAGGAGAACTAATGGGAGAAATTTGCGGCGTTTCCACTCCGTCAGGCAGCTTACTTTGCGCTTGTTGCAATCGCTCCGTTACTAGCTGTCGAGCTTGATAAATATCAGTTCCCCAGTTAAAAATAACTTTAACAACGGAAATACCGGCTGCACTCGAAGACCGTACCGCTTGTACACCAGGAGTCCCGTTAATTGCACTCTCAATTGGTAAAGTTACCAGCGATTCCAATTCTTCGGGCGCAAGTCCAGGAGCTTCTGTTTGAATTTCGACTTGGGGCGGTGCGAAGTTGGGGAAGACATCCAGTGGCATCTGGATGATCGTGCGAAATATCCAGAAGGTGACGATAATCGCACCGAGAATGACTAGCCAGCGGCGGGAGATCGCCCACTTGATAATGGCACTAAGCATTTTAGTATTAGTAAAAAAATAGTTTTGTGTTTTGAGTTAAAGCGTCTTCTTAATTCAAAACTTATAATTCATAACTTTTTTAAGAGTGTGGTTGATGAGGATCTTTATGCTCCTCACTGTGCCTGCTTGAAGTAAACAAGGTCGGCTGCTTGGAGTTGTTGAGATAAATCTCCGGTTCATAGATAGAAACTTCGGAATCTGAATGACCCACCGGCAACATTCTTGGCTGCCGGCGACGACCCGCCCAAATACCCGCAAAGAATGTGCCGGCAGCGATTGCTCCCCCGACCGGAAATACTAACCACCCAGGCAACGCGAAACTGTTAGTTTCTTTATCTGTTGCCGGCACTGAAGGCTCTTGATGTTCGCTGTCCTTGACGTTACTATTACCACCCCGCAACGATTGTGCGTAAAGTTGAGGCGCACGTTGAGTAACCACAAAATCTCCCTCAAATAGACCACTCTTGACCTCAACTAAATCCCCGGACGTTTGACCTAACGTGACTTCAACCGCTTGATACGCATTACCGTTTTGGACGTAGACGGTTTTCTTACCATTAGCCTCTACGACAGCTGAGTTGGGAATAGCCAAAACAGTATTAAGCATCCCGTTTGTTAAGACTTCTAGTTCAGCAAACATCCCTGGCTTCAGCACTCCGCCAGCGTTGTCTAATTCAGCTTTCACCGGCACCACCCGCGTTTCCCTTTCTACCACCGACCCAATCACGGCTATCCGTCCAGTGAAGGTTTGCTTGGGCAAGCTAGCGACCTTTACGCTTACTTCTTGACCATTCTTCACTTTGTCTAAATCTTTTTCATAAATATTCGCGGTTGCAAACACCCGACTGTCATTCACAATAGTCATGAGCTTGCCACCGGCATCCTCGAACGATTGACCGAGGCTGACTTCGAGATCGGCAACCCTGCCAGAAATGGGTGCACTCACTGTCACCAACCCTTTATCATTGGCTTTTGTATTCAGTTGTTGCAGCCGAGTTTGATAGGTGGCGCTACTCAGCTGGATACGGGACTGAGCGACTTCAACAGCTGACTGAGCGCGTTGAAGTTGAGCTTCAGCTTCAATAACGTCCCGGCGTTGGTTTGCTATAGTCAATTGCGCTTTAGCTTCTGCTAGTTTGCCTTCCGATTCCCGCAACTCTCGGAGTGGCAGGTCTACCTCGGCGCGTTTAACTTCGGTCTCTGCTTGGAGAACATTCTGGCGGCTATTAGCCCTAGCGACTTGGCTGCGTGCTTCTGCAAGGTGTGCTTGCGACTCTAGCATCTGCCGGCGTGGGATCGCTCCAGCCGCCTCCAAATCTTTATCTCGGTCATACTGTTCCTGAGCGACTGCCAGTTCCGTCTCGGCTTGTGCTATTTCAGCGTCTGCTATTTGAACCTGACGTTGATAGTTTTCTTGGGCTACTTTAAAAACTGCTTTCTGCTCTACCAAAGCTTTATCTCGGTCATACTGCGCCTGAGCAGCTTCCAGCTGAGTTTCAGCTTGTGCTATTTCAGCGACGGCTATCTGCGAGTACCGCTCATTGTTTTGTTGGGCTAACTTTAAATCTGCTTGTGATTTCTGCAACTCCGCGTCCGCTTCTGCTCGTTTTTCCTGAGAACCAACCCGCAGTTCCACCAACTCTGGTGCAGATACGATAGCGACGGGTTGTCCCGCTTCCACTGTGGCACCGGGTTCGACTAAAAGCTCAACGACTGTTCCTGAAATTGGCGCAGTCACTTCAACTTTTTTGTTGGGTAGGGTTTCAATTTGCCCGGTAGTTTTAATACTAATAGGCAGTCGCTGACTTTTAACCGGCTCAACTTTAATTCCCAGTCGTTTTGCAGTTTCTGTATCAACCTCAATAGAATTGGTAGACTTACTGGCTTCGCTCCCTCCTTGAAATTCATTTCCATGTCCGGCGTGGGCGAAGACGGCTGTGGAAGCAGTAAGCAGAACTAAGCTTAAAATGGTTCCAGAGACGCAACAGAGCGCTGGTGGAAGTTGGGAACGATAAGAGTCAGGCATTATAACGTCCTTGAGTACCCACGAACTGAAGTAAGAATTGGTGGGAGCCGGTTTTTTACAGAATCTAATTAGCACTTATTCCCCAGTTTCTCAGGGGAAAATGAAATTAGAATGAAATCAGGGAAGTGTAAGCGCAGCCTTGTTTAGCTCCTATATGCCAAGGTGATAACTTACTGTTTGTACCAGGCTTGCCGCCACTGTTGCATTTGCCCAACTTCTGCCTTTTGTGACAAGATAATATCTTGAGCCAGTTTCTTAATTTCAGGGCGATTAGACTTGCTTAGTGCGTCTTCAGCCATTATTAATGCCCCTTCATGGTGAGTAATCATTGCATTGATAAAGCGCAGGTCAAATTGAGTATCAGCAGCTCCCAAGTTCATGTCCATCATCATTTGTTTCTGCATCTGTGCCGGCATTGGCATCATGTGACCGGCTTCAGCGTGATAGACCATTGGATTACTGCTTACCTGCGGATACCAGGCTTTGCGCCATTGCTTTAACTGCTCAATTTCTTTGTTTTGAGCTTTAATAATACCGTCGGCTAGCTTTTTAATTTCAGGGCGTTGAGACTTCTGTTGGGCATCTTTTGCCATTGACACTGCCCCCTGATGGTGTAAAGTCATGGCATCGATAAATCGCAGGTCGTAGTTGGCATCCGCTGGACCTAAATCCATCGTCATGTTAGGGTTCATGCCATTACCACTCTTCATGCCGCTGCCATGATTCATGTCCTTCATGCCACCCATATCAGTTGGGTTAGCTGGAGCCTGACTTTGGTTCTGGGAGACAGTAGAACCGTTCTCTTGAGCATTAGAACAGGCTGTAAGAACCCCGCTAAGTGAGGCGAACGCTACAAGGGTAAACGCCAAAAAGCCTGTTTTCAAAGATATAGATTCCATAAACTTGAAATTTGTTTAACAACTACCTGAAATCTTCGTTACATTTAGCTTAAACTCTCCAGTCAACTGGAGAGTCAAGCCCGATGTATCCGACTTTCCGTACTCACCTAATACTCAGCTTGGCGGGAAAAAATGAAATAAGGATGAAAATCCAATACGACCCAAAATTTGCTGGTATTTGGAACTTTGGCGCTTGTCGTTATCGCTGTTTTAATGTGCTTTGCCGGCAAGTCTATACCGGCAATACTGATGATTATGCTCACTCTGCCCTTAGCGATCATTGGCGGCATTGTTTCTATGGCTTTCGGTGGCGGCATCCTCTCTGTGGCGTCAATGGTGGGATTCATACCAAATCCGGTTATGACAGACACCCTACAGATAGACCAAATCCTCTTGGAGCAAAGGTTTTGGCTTAGGTGAAAGGAGTTATACCAAAAAGGATTTGGTATCATTACTTTGTTCGGGGTAGCCACGCGCAATGGACTGCTGCTGGTGGAAAACTATCACAGCAAGTTTGCGATGGGTATGCCCTTAAAACAGGTGCTATTTGAGGGATCGATAGAGCGACTTGCAGCGATTTTGATGACTGCGCTCACTTCAGCATTGGGACAGGTGCCTCTCGTGATTGGGAATGGTGGCGGCAAGGAAATTTTGCAACCGTTTGCGGTGGTTGTGCTGAGCGGGTTATTTACGTCTACGGCATTAATTTTGCTGGTGCTGCCGGCACTTTATGCCCAGTTTTGGAAATTTTTAGTGCCGAAGCAAACACCGGCATCTCTTGATGAGGAGAGTTGGAGGTGTCAATGATTTGCAAGTTCTATCTACAAAGTATTATCTTCCCGTGGCCTGCTCAGACGCGCCACCACCTGAATCAACTCATCTGCATCCACCGGCTTAGCCAAATGTTTCTGAAAACCGGCCTCAAGCACGCGCCGGCGATCCTCATCCATCGCGTAGGCGGTTAGCGCCACAGCAGGGATGCTTCCCCCCTGATCCACAACTAACGCTCTCACCTTGCGGATCAAGGAGTAGCCATCTTCTCCAGGCATTCCAATATCACTGACTAAAACATCCGGTTGAAATCGCTGAAAAACGCTCAATGCCGCACTCACGGATGCCGCATCTGTTACCTCAGCGCCACTTTGCTTTAGTGCCGTAACAATATAGTCTCGCGTGTCAGCTTCATCATCAACCACAAGTACCCGAAGGTTGGAGAGAAGGAGCGGGGGAGAGGAGGAGAGCGAGAGTTCGGGAGAATTTTCTGCTGCCGGCTGCCTTCTGCCTTCTACCGGCTGCCTTTTCAAAAGTGGCAGCAACAGGGTGAAGGTTGCCCCTTGTCCCTCACCTGGACTTTCAGCCTGGATCGTGCCGCCGTGCAGTTCTACTAAATGGCGCACAATTGCCAAGCCCAAACCCAATCCGCCATGCGCCCGTGTCGTTGAGCCATCTGCCTGACGGAAATACTCAAAAACATGGGGAAGAAAATCATCTGGGATGCCCATGCCGGTGTCGCTGACTTGAATTTGAGCCATAGAACCGGCAGCCTCCAAGCGGATCGTGACACACCCTCCCGATGGGGTAAACTTAATCGCATTTGAAAGCAAATTCCAGACAATCTGCTGTAACCGGCCTGGATCGGCTGAAATCAACCCCACCGTCGGATCAAGCAATCGCTCAATTTTAATCGCCTTCGCTTCAGCAGCCGGTCGCATCGTATCGAGCGCCCCCTCAATGGTGGAGACTACATTCACCGGCATTACATTTAGCCTGGTTTTGCCCCGCAGGATACGCGAAACATCCAGCAAATCTTCTACCAGTTGGGTTTGCAGGCGGGCGTTGCGCTCAATTGTTTCTAGGGCGCGAGAAATCGTTGCTTCACTAAAGTGACGAGTCCGCAGCATCTGCGCCCAGCCCAAAATTGCATTCAGCGGCGAACGCAACTCATGAGACAGTACCGCCAGAAACTCATCCTTGATCCGGTTTGCCGCTTCCGCTTCAGCGCGTGCTCCCCGTTCGCGGGCCAAAAGTTGCTCGCGTTCGGCCTCCAGCTGCTTACGTTCGCTAATATCGGCAACAATTGATAGACAGCTCTTTTGGCCTTTCGCATCCCGCAGTGCAGTCGCCCAAACAGCGATATCAATGGGTGAACCGTCTTTTTTGAGCCGGCGCAACTCTACCCCAATTAATTCTTTTCCTTGGCTAATGGTGACGAGGTTTGCCAGAAATTCTTCTCGTTTGTCTTTTGGAACTGAAGGCACAAAACCGCCCAGTGCTTCTTGTTCACTCCAGCCAAAAATCCGCTCAGCGGCTGGGTTCCATAAAGTTACAACTCCATCATTGAGATTAAACACCCTAATCGCCAAGGGGCAAGCTTGAATCAGGCTGTTAAGGGTTTGATTGGTTTCCCACAGCTTTTCAGAAGCTTGTTTGCGATCCGTAATATCGGTAATCATGGCGATCTCGCCGATGAATTCTCCTCGCTCATTAATAATGGCGTTGGTAGAATTCAGTGTCCACAGTTCAGAACCATCTTTGCGACGCCACCGGCATTCACTCAGTGCTCTAGTTCCTTGGGTTTGCCCCTCAAGAGTTCCCTCGGATGCGATGCGGGCCGGCTCGTCCGTGAAATCAGAAATCGGAAGCCCCATCATCTCTTCCACGGTATAGCCCAGCATCTGAGCCATTCGGGAATTGACAAAATCTGTGCGTCCTTGGGCGTCAATTGTCCAAATCCCTTCATAAGACGTTTCAACGATGCGACGGTAGCGTTCCTCACTTTGCCGACGATCAGACTCGGCTTGTTTGAGTTGGGTTAAATTGACAACAAAGCTGACCCCGCGATCCTGAGATCCCTCAAACATGACACCGCCGAGTACCACGGGAATGCGGCTGCCGTCTTTGCAAATGTATTCTTTTTCAAGGGGACTGGCTGCCCCAGACTGCTTCATTTCAGCAATCGCCCCCTCACTCAAATGCAGCTGTTCAGGGGGGGTCATGTCTTTCCAATTCACGTTACCGGCTCGCAAATCTTCCTGGGTATAGCCCACCATCTGCAAAAAGGCATCGTTGGCATCGCTAATGTTGCCGGTGGTGTCCCAAAAGATCGCGCCGATCACGTTGGACTCTACTAAGCGTCTAAACCGGGATTCACTCTCGCGCAGCGCTTCTTCTGCCTGCTTGCGTTCACTGATATCAATGCCAGAGCCAATGTAGCCGACAAAACTGCCATCGGGAGAGTAAAGCGGCACGCCGGTATCAAAAATCCAGCGGTATTCGCCATCGGCTCGTTTGTGCCGGTATTCCATTTGGAAGCCTTCCAGTCGGTTTAATGCCACCCTAAACGCATCCACACAAGGCTGTACATCATCAGGATGTCGCCCTTCATACCAACCAAGGGAGAGTGCTTCTTCCAGGGTGTGGCCGGTAAAGTCCAGCCAAGGTTGGTTGAAATAGGTGCATTCCCCGTCTATGCCGGCAATCCAGATAAATGCCGGTGAATTATCTGCCATTGTGCGGAAGCGAGCTTCGCTTTGCTTGAGCGCATCTAGTGCTGTTTCGGCGGAAGCGCGGGCTAACCGTTCAGCCTCAAACAAACGCGCTCGTTCCAGTGCCTGGGCGCACTGCTGTGCCAAGGCCAGCATAAAAGCACGGTCATCTTGATTAAATTTTCGCTCCTCTGGAAAGCCCAAACCGAGTCCGCCGATCACGCGCTCGTTTACGATCATAGGGATGGCAACTAAAGCACCATCAATGCTAGAAGATTCTAGATGGACAGATACCAGATGAGGGTAGAAGGCGTTACGCTCTGCCTGTGTTTCCAGCACAATGGCCTGTCTGCGCCGCACTGCATCTGCGATGGGTAAGGGCGCATCCGCTGAAAAACAAGTCCATGCGTCCACAACCTCTTGTGGGTAGCCCACGATCCGGATATTCTCAAATTCCGTGCCTGCTTCATTGAGCAAAGAGACGAGTCCGACATTTGCATCGAGTACGGCTAATCCTGAAGTGAGGATCGCATCTGCAACTTCTGAGGCTGTCAGTGCTTCTGAAAGGGTGGCACTCACGTATTGCAAACCGGCGATCCGTTCAGCGGTGCGCTCAGCCAGATGCCGGGTTTGCTGTTCTTTAACCAAAAGTTGAGCACGTTCAGACTCGATTTGCTTAGCGACAGAAATATCACTAATAAAGGCAGTGCTTGCCGGCCCATCTGGTAACTCAAACCGGGCAACATGAACCTGAAAAGGAAACACTGAGCCGTCCCTTCTTTGACCAAGGGTTTCATAACTGTTAGGAACGCTTTCCCCTCGCTCTCGTTGTTTAACCTTTTCAGTTATTTCCTCGCGGCACTGGGGCGCAATATCATTGAGCAGAGGTGTGCCTTGCATTTCAGAGACAGTGCTGTAGCCAAACATCTTGAGGTAGGCAGGGTTGGCGTACAAACTGACTCCGTTACGCGCGATGGAGATGCCCATTGGTGCGTTTTCAAACAACAACCGGAAGCGCTCTTCACTCTGCCGCAGAGCTTCCTCAACCCGCTTGAGTTCAGTAATGTCCCCCACTGCGACACCCGTGCCTAAGATTTCCCCACTCCCGGAACGGATGGGGTAGTAGCTGGCCAACCAGTGCCGGTGCTGATTGGGGGCGGAAAGTGTCTCGCCACTGACTTCTAAATTTAAAACCGGCTCCCCAGTCTGGAGGACTTGCCGGTGAAGTGCAGTTGCGATGGATGCTGTTTTTGCCGGCAGTATTTCCTCAAGGGTGCGATTAAGATGTTCGGATATGGAGATTCCGTTCATCTGTGCAAGGCAGTTATTAACGCGCACAAAACGCAGATCGCGATCCAGAAAAGCAAACCCAATGGGCGCACTTTCCAGTAAGGCGTTGAGCAGTGCTAAAGACTCATCTTTGCGACGTTCGGCCTCCTGAACCTCGCGGTAGAGCAGTGCGTTGTCAATGGCGACCGCAGCGCGGCGGGCTAAATCTTCAGCCAAGGCAAGATCGGCAGCACTGTAGTGGCGATCTGATTCGGCTGTGGCAAAGGAAATGGCACCGAGTACCCGTCCACGGGCAATCAGTGGCACGCTCATGTAAGACTTTATCGCCAACGAGCGTAGCATCTCTAGGTGTTCTGCATCTAGGGCAGTGGCAACTAATACTTCATCGGGCATCTGTGGATACAGTTGTGATTCCCCTGTACGCAGTACCCTAGCGATTGGGTTCTCCCCATTCGGGCCGGTTGGGTAGCGCTGTTCAATGTCACGCACTAGCTGCTCTTTGATTGGGTTGGGATGAACGACAGCCACCCGGCGAAATACCTCGTTGGTTTCGGCAATATCGACGACGCAATAATCTGCCAGAGTCGGAACCGCTAAACGCGCCACCCTGGAGAGAGTCGTTTCGTAGTCCAGGGAAGAAGCTAGCAGGGTACTCGCTTCAGAGAGAAACTGCGCCGCTTGTTCTGCTTGCTTTTGATCCTCAATATCTGTACAAGTGCCAAACCACTTGATAATCTGGCCTTCTGCATCGTGCATAGGTAAGGCTCGTACCAAGTGCCAGCGATATTGCCCATCAAACGAGTGCCGCAACCGAAATTCAACTTCGTACTTCGTGCCGGTGGTTAAGGAGTGCTGCCAGCGCTCAAGACTGTGGGGAAGATCGTCTGAATGCACGATCTGTTGCCATCCCCACCCCAGAATTTGCTCAACGCTGAATCCGCTGTAGTGTGCAACGCGCTGGTTGATGTAATCTAGCCGGCCATCGGGTTGTGCTGTCCAAATCAACTGGGGAATCGAGTCGGCGAGGAAGCGAAAACTTTCTTCGCTTTGGATCAGCGCTTGCTCTAGCTGTTTGCGCTCTGTGATATTTTCAAAGGCTAATCCCACACAACGCTCAGGCAGGGGGAATGCTTTGAGTGAGTAAACTCCTTCAGCAATTTTTTCATCGCCGTAATGTATTTCTCCAAAGTCTTTGGCTGTGCCGGTGCGAATCACTTCTGCATAGTCTTTAGGCATTTGTGTCTCCAGCAGTGCCGGGAAGCTTTCAGCTATCGACGTTCCGATGAACGCTTCCATCGAAACCCCGTTTGCTTTGCCGGCAGCAGGATTGGTTGTAATCAGCCGAAATGAACCGAGATCGTTGCTATCTTCCAGCTGCCAAACGCTCAAGCCCACCGGCACATTTTTTACAATGTCTGCATAAAGTTGGATGCGCTTTGAAGCGGCTTTTTGCTCGCTGATATCCTCGATCATCCCCAATCCGTAAAGCGGCTCAGCGTTATCGTCCCGAACCAGCGTCACGGTTAAATTCACCCACAAACTTTCTCGATTTTTTTTGAGATATCGTTTTTCTAACTGATAACTAGAAATTTTTCGCTCAAAGAGCTGCTTGACCAGTCGCATATCTGAATCAATGTCTTCGGGATGAGTAATATCAATAAATGTCAGAGCGGTTAATTCTTCTGCGGTGTATCCCAACATTTTGCAGAAAATTGGATTGACATTAACAATTTTATAATCCAAATTAGCGACAACAATTCCAATGGGTGAAGCTTCAAAAAAGGCGCGAAATCGTTCTTCACTAGCTTGCAACTTCTCCTCAGCTAATTTTCGTTCAGTAATATCATAAGAAGTTACAACACCGGCTACAATCCGCCCAGAAGCGTCGCGAATCGGCGCGGAATTGGCAATCATTGTGCCACGGCTGCCATCTCCCCGCACGATTTCCACCTCTTCGTCTATAACTACTTCTCCTGTTTTGATAGACCTTGCCAAGGGGATTTCTTCGGCAGTGTAAGGCCGGCCATCTGGATGAAAGATTTCGTACTGCAAATAGTCTTCGACTCGCTCAAGTATTTGGTAATTACCGGGCACAATTTGCTTCAGTTGCTCATTCATCAGCACAAGACGCCCTGAAGGTGCTTCGGCGACGACGACGCTGGCCGGCATTTGCTGCAATACGGCTTCTAAGAGTCTCTGCTTGGACTCTAACTGCTCGAAGAGGCGATCACGTTCGGCTTCGGCTCGCTTGCGGTCGCTCAGATCCAGGATAAAGCCCACGCCAATTTTGTCTGGGCCTCCTAGATAAGCAGTTCCCACCAAAACAGGGACACGGGTGCCGTCTTTGCGGATGTATTCTTTTTCAAAAGGAGTGTGGGTTCCGATTCTTTTCAGTTCCTCGACCGCTTGCACATCAAGTTGCCGGTATTCTGGGGGGGTTAGTTCTACCCAATTTAGGTTTCCAGAGAGCGCTTCTTCTGCTGTATATCCCAGAATTTCACACAAAGCGTTATTGACTTCAATGATCCTGCCGTTGAGTTCTGCGAACATAATCCCGATCAAGTTTGACGCTATCATGCGTCTGGCGCGGGATTCGCTATCGCGTAGCGCAGCTTCAGTTCGTTTCTCAGTGGTGATGTCATAGGCAATACCCAGGACGTATTCGACTGAGCCATCTAAGGCAAATTCTGGCACCATGCGCGAGCAATAGTAGTGTGTTCCATCGCTGGGGGTGGGCAACTCAAATTCCACGCTCATCTGTTGAGCTGTGGTAAATATTTGTTGAAAACAGGCTTCCCACATGGCGCAATCTGCCTCTGAGTTGCCTAACTCTCGGTGAGTTTTACCGACAAATTCTTGCTGGGGAATGCCGCTTACTTGTTGGATGGCGGGGTTAACGTAAACATGACGAAATTCTCTGTCTATACGGGCGATGAGCAAGGGCGCATTTTCCACAATTGTTCTAATTTCTCGTTCGCGCCGATGTAATTCTTCTTCGATTTGCTTGGTATGTGTGATGTTGCGCCAACTTACAACAAAACCATCCTCTAGTTTGCTAGCGCGGATGTCATAAGCTTTGACGAGGCGTTGCTGGTTAAATACATCTTCGTAGATCAGGGATTCTTTGCTGAGGGGAATGCCGGTTTCTACGACTTGGCAGTATTCCTGAAATAAGCCGGTTTCTTGATATGCCGGCAGCAAATCACCCAATCGCTTGCCAATTTGTTCTTCTTTGCTAAATAAGTGATCTGCACAAGCGCCGGCGTTGATATATTCGACTTGAAAATCTGTGATGCGACCTAATTTATCTCGAATGCTTTTATATATACCAAAACAGTCGAGCATATTTTCGACTGAGATGTTAAAACGCTGTTCGCTTTTTTGTAATGTTATTTCTACTGACTGGCGATCTGGGATATCGACGAGAAAACCGCTGAGGCGTTCTAGGTTGCCTTGAGTATCTTTGACAGTGCTGAGTCTGTCTCGCAGCCACACCACACCCCCGTCGGCTGTCACAGCACGAAACTCAATTTCTTGTGGCTTTCCGTCAGAGATGGCTTGATGATACAAAGCTAGAGTGCGATCTCGCTCCTCTGGATGAATCAGGTTTGCCCAGAAATTCGGGTTTGAGAGCCACTCCTGGACAGGATAGCCCAAAAGCTGCTCGGCTTGCCGGCTCACAAAGGTAAACTGCAAAGTGGTTGTCTGTCTTTCCCAGGCGATAACACCGAGCGTTTGCGCGATATCGTGGCATTGTTGTTCCATTCCTTTATCCTCGGTGTGTGCCACCTATTCACGAGCCTAGCACTGAGTCGCTACTGCAAAATAGGACTGTCTTGGCAAAAGTGCGATCTCGCACTAAAACTATTATGTGCTCAAGATTTTTGCCGGTCTAGCCAGCGTGCCGATCTGTGTATTTTTCCAGAGGAGTGCCGGCTTTTTTACCTTAAAACTGCTCGGCAGAAGCCGGTTTGAGACACACACCCTGCCGGCACGTCTGTAACGTCGGTGCCCTCTGGAAACAGAAAGTGATGACTCATTCAACTCAAACTCCGTTGCAGAGGCGGTGTCGCTGCCGGCAGGCGCTTGATGCCGGTGTGGGTTGTGAGGGTGCGCTGAGGAACACCAGGATTATTTAAACGACAACATAATATATCAGCTGGCAACTTGGGAGAAGTTGGTGTCCTCTATTGATGTGCTTTAAGTTTACTGCTAAGTTTCTAATCGCTTCTCTGACTTTTGCAGTCTTGAGAGTAAATTCAGCTGTAGCTCAACCAGTTGTCTCGCCTCCAAGCCTTACAAAAAATTTACCTGAAGCAACTATTTTTAAATGTATTCCTTACAGTAATGAATTTTTTATTACTGTTGCGCGTAACGGAGAAAGAGAAGCCGCTTTATTTATCTGGAGCAGCCATAATTTTAGTTCTGACATCCCTCCTCAAGAAGCTTGTAACAGTTTTTCACAACGCTTGAGTGAGCAAGTGACTCAGAACAAAGGCACTTTGAAAAATTTGCTGTTTACAATGGGGCGGGTGAGTGATCGAACCGTGCTTTGTTTGGTACACAATTATCAAGAAGGCTGTAACACACGTAACACTCTGTTCACATTGAACCCTGAAGATGCTAAGCAATATAATGGACAACCCTATAAATTTGTAGAATATTTAACAAACTTTCGGCCTCCGGCTTGCGACTCTCAAATTTTACAATTTGTTGGAAATCCGATTATCGATATTGAGCGGCAATTTTATTTTAGTTTAGAAATTTGGCAAAATAAATTTTTACTAAATGAAACAGCGATCCCCGCACCTCCACCCGAATGTGTAAAGCAGAAACCATAATAAACTCAACTCAAGTAATCATAAACAAAATAAAAAATAATCCTTAGATAGTCAAAAAAATATTATCTTAAAAACTTTCACCCCCAGGCAAGCAAACCTCAACTATATCTGTGTTTATCTGTGTCCATTTGTGATTAAAAACTTAATCTTGATGATGATCAAGAAATACAAAAACTTTTTTTCCATGACAAAAACCTAAACTTCTCGAATCACACCGCCTCTTCGTTGATCTCCCGCCCCTGAAATATCTCCTTCCGAAGTTTCTAAGACTGTATGAACTCCCCCAAAAAACATATTCTTTTTCTCCCACTCAACTAACTGAATATTGGGAGTAAAGCCTAAATTCTTAATTTCTTCGCTTTCAAATCCTGGTTCCAAATTAAAAACATTATTTTCCCAGTGAACTCTAGGACTATCCACTGCCCTATCAACCGGCATCTTAAAATCAATAATATTGGATATCACTTGTAGAATTGCAGTTCTGATCCGATTTGATCCTCCTGAACCCAAGACAATTTCTGGTTGATTATTTTTTAACACAATGGTGGGAGCCATCATCGAAGAAATTCGCATATTTTCTGGCCACTTATGGAATCCCTGCGGATTTAAATCTTCTTCACCCAGCATATTATTAACCATAATGCCGGTGCCAGGAATAACATAACCCGATCCTTCCCCATTGGAAGTGGTAACACTAGCAGCATTTCCTTCACTATCAACTACGCTGATATGGGTGGTGCTTCCCCATTTACTAGAAATTTCTGTTAATTGATTGATCGAGTTTGATAAATGAGAGGAATTTAAAAAATCATCTGCAACATCTTGTTGATAAAGATTTCCATCGAAACCATCTTTTCTGGCATAATTTGTTAAGCGCATTACCTCTGCTAATATTTGCAAATGACGATTGCTGCCAAATTCAAGAACGTCTAAATTAACATTTGATAGCAGTTTTAAGGCAAAGGCAATCAGTGTGCCTCCAGAACTCGGCGGAGGATTTGTTAGTAAAGTATTGCCTCGATAATTTATAATCAGCGGGGATCTTTCGATAACGCGATAATTTTTTAAGTCTTCTAAGGTTAAATGCCCTCCTTGATCTTGGCAATCTTTAACAAGCTGATGAGCGATTTCGCCTTCGTAAAATTCTCTGGCTCCTTTTTCTGATAAGTAAGTTAATGTATTGGCAAAGTGTTGGAATGATAAGAGTTCGCCGGCTTGAATAAGCGTGCCGGTGGGGGCATATATTTGGCGGCTTTCTTCATAAGCCAGCAGAATAGGGCTGAGGAGTGTTAAGCAGTAAGCTTGAAAATCGTTGAGTTCTATGCCTTTTTGTGCGTAATGAATTGCCGGCTCTGCAACGGCTTTCAAAGGTAATCTGCCTAACTTTTTTTGAACGTAAAACACCCCAGCAAGATTGGCCGGCACTGCCATAGAACCAAGCCCAATATGAAATTCTTGCACGGCTCCGCCAAAATTCACTTCAATCGGAGCAAAACTTAATTCTGACTCAGGTTTTTTTCGACGTGGGGTTTGGGTGAAAAAATCAAACAAAATATTTTGATTATCTTGCGTGTGTGCTAAAAGAAATCCTCCACCGGCAGCCGAGGTCAAGGCAGATTCAGTAACAAAAGATGCTAGGATTGCAGCGGCTGCGGCATCAAAAGCATTGCCGCCTTGGCGCAACATTTCAACACCGGCTTCTGCTGTTTTTGGGTGGCCGGCTGCAATAACGCCACGAGTTTTTTTATGCATAGATAGTAATTTTTCCTTTTTCTGCTTGTCTGGGTTCTGCAATCTCTAAATATTGGTATAAGCCAGCCATATCCGCTCTTACTGGAAACTCTTGAGATGACAAGGCGTACTTTTAATCCCGCTCAATTCTATCGTGTTCTGCCTTCTTTCTCACATCAGATGTTCCGTTTTGCTGATTTCCTAAGCGTTCTAACAAACGTGATAAAATCCGCTCCAATTCAGGCGACAAACTTAAAGGAAAATCTTCAGAATGCAAATGTAAGTCTCGCTGTGGGAAGGGAATTTGGATATCTCGCTGCCGGAAAATTTCTTCAATGCGAAAATAAATATCGCTTTTGAGAATATATTGCTTACTCGGTTCTTTCGTCCACACAAGCAATTCAAAATTTAAATAACTCTCCCCAAAGTCTTTAAATAAAATTTGGGGGGCGGGAAATGGCAAAACACCTTCATGATCTCTAGTCGCATCCAACAGCGCTAGTTTAACACGATCAATATCTGAACCGTAGGCCACACCAACCGGCAACTTCAACCGTGAAACTGGATTGTGATGACTCCAGTTAATCACTTCGGTTTCTAAAAAGCGAGAATTTGGCACAATAATAGAAACATTATTGAGCGTTCGGATCAGGGTGCTGCGTGCCCCTATTCGTTCGACTGTGCCCATGTAGGTTCCAACCTCAATAAAATCTCCGACCTGAATTGGACGCTCAAAAATTAAGACTAAACCACTACCAAAGTTTTTAGCAATATCCTGAAAACCAAAACCAATCCCAACGCCTAGCGCGCTGGCAAGAATGGTTAAGGAACTAATATCTAACCCCCAAATTTGCAGCACAACAAGGGTGCCTAAAATAATTAAGCTATATTTAATAATGACGGCAACGGCTTCTTGTGCGCCCCGATTAAAGCCGGTGAGTCCCAAAATCCGAGATCGTACCAGATTGGTGGCGATTCCAGAAATAAAAACGACTCCAAAAAGTAGAGCCATTAAAATGAGGAGATCCGTCACCGTGTAATCGTTTTGACTAAGGGTGAGGATCGGGGAAGTAAACGTTGCACCCAAACTATTTGTGAGCCGATAAATCCATTGACGCGTTAGGGGAAATAGATTGGTGATATTAAAAATTGTGGCTAACCATAAACCCATCCGCGCACTCGCTAGGGTGAGGTTAAGCAATACATCCATCAATTTATGAGAGTCTGGACTGGAATTTGCCGGCACCGGCATCACTCTTTGCAATCCTGAAACGATATAATGCCGCCAAATATGCCCTAAAAACCAGTGAAGCGCCAGCGCAAACATGACCATCGCGCCAACTTGAATTAACGCTTGTTGGATAAAGTCGGCACTGCGTTCTTGCTGAGCTTGTTGGAGTGCTTGCTGAATTTGTTTCGCCCAAATATCAGCTTGTTCTGTTGGCGTCATGCCGTCAATTGCATCGAGTTGGGTGACCGTCAGCAAATACTGGTCATTCAGTAAAATTGTTGGTAATTGGTTACGTTCTTCCACCTTTACTGTCACCGGCACGGAAGATTGAGCTGCCTGTTTCAGTTGAGTATTAATCCACTCAGCGCGAAATTCGGCTGGATAATCTCCCGCTTGACTGAGTAAAAAAAGTTCTCGACCGTCTAAAATGATCGGAGCCTTGGAAACTGACGTAGTTATTTTTTTGACTCGTTCGGGGCTTTTGGCAGCTAGCAACTCACCTGAATAATCTTGCGGGTGACTGATTAAAGAAAGTTCCGATCTTGGCGAAGCTACAGTGGCACTGAAGGCTGTCATCGGAACGCTTTTCCCTTGGGCGATTGCAGGCGACCAGCTCAATACCCCCATAAGCAACGCTATGATAATTCCAGCAAGACAGCAGGCCGGAAAAAGCCAAAATTGATGACGGTTTCGATTGTTTTTCACGTAGATGCTCCTACCTGTATAGGGACTAGGGGCTAAAGACTAGGGACTAGGGGCAAATGGGGCGCATGGCTAAGGCACAAAGTCTGCGAGCACAGGCCGTTATCGTTGTAGGGTTAAGACAGCCGGCTTTCTCGGCAGCAACAATTCACGGAAAATGATAACACTTCTCTAAAACCAAAAGATTTCTTATTTTAAAGGTTAGCAGAACGAGGGCTATTGATAACCCTTCACTTTATCAATAACCAAAGAAAAAATTTTGAATGGAACCCCCCAAAGATAGGAATTCGGCAGCTTATAAGATAAGCATTTAGAGGGACGCCAGTAGCGCTATCATTTGATTCTCTTAAAAGAGGTGAGTATTTGAGGGTTGGAAGATGCAAAAGCAATTGAATGAAAATCCTAGCAAAACAGATGGCAGTAGAAAAAATCTAATTAATAGCCTGCTTACAGGTTTGATTGTTGGGGTCATTGCCGGTGCCCCTTTGGGTTGGTTTGTCCATCAGTTTTATGCTGAGCGGCGGTTAGCTGAAGTTTTGATTTGCCGGGAGAAACATAGAAACCAGCCTGAAGCAAGGTTGCAGGAGATTTGCGGGTCTAGGTTCTAGAAATCAATTAAAGAATCGCCGGCTCAGAGTTGCTTCTTGACACAAAGAAGAAATCCGGGTTTGCTAGCAGAAATAGCTAAGAATTCCTCAAATCTGCCTGTGGTTTCCTCTGGGGACTTGGCGCTAACTTTTGTGTAACTCTGGGTTAAAAAAGCGCTCAGAATCAGACAAAATAGAAGAATTTGGCATAGGAATTGAGTAGATGAGCCTAGCCGAGCCACCGGCTCGTTGGCAAGTGGGGCTGGTTCTGATGGCTGGAATTTTGGCCATCTCGACGGCGGCAATTTTTATCCGGCTGGCAATTGCAGCAGCCGGCACGGGAGGCGTAGGGTTCAGTCTGGTTTTGGCGGCTTCTCGTCTGGCGCTTGCCGGCCTGATTTTGCTGCCAACGTGGCGACGCATTCAGTTTAATCGGCTAGATCGGGGTGCTTTGCGTTTTGCCGGCATGGCGGGGTTTTTTCTGGCGCTGCACTTTGCCACCTGGATTACTTCGCTTTCTTACACCTCAATTGCAGCCTCTACCGCCCTCGTCACAACCAATCCGGTTTGGGTGGCGATTCTTTCGTGGCTATGGTTTAAGGAGAAACCCACCGCGCAACAAGCAGTTGGTATTGCGATTGCTTTCGCCGGCGGCTTGTGTATCGGTTTGGGAGATGCGGGTTCGGCTGATGCCGGCAGCAACTCGCTATGGGGGGATTTTCTGGCGCTGCTGGGTTCGGTCGCCATTAGCCTGTATTTGCTTTTGGGGCGAGAGGCGCAGCGGCAAGGACTGAGCATCGGGGGATACGTGGCGGTGGCTTACACGGTTGCAGCGCTAGTGCTTTTGCCGCTGCCGCCGATGTTTGGAGCCGGCTACATCGGTTATCCAAAAGAGGTTTATCTCTACCTGCTGTTGATGGCCATTTTTCCGCAGTTGATTGGCCACACCAGTTTTAACTGGGCAGTGGTCTGGATTTCACCAACATTTGTGACATTAGCAATTTTATTTGAGCCGGTGGGTTCGAGTCTCCTCGGCTCTCTGCTATTTGGGGAAGTGCCGCCAGTGCCGGTTCTGGGAGGTGCAGCAGTTTTGCTTGCCGGTGTGGCGATTGCAGCCTTAGGCGCTAGGAAAGAGTGCTGAGGGGGAGAGAGATTAATTGCGGTGATTTTAGCAAACTCAATCTCAGCCGGCATTCCCATAAATGAGGAATGGTGCGGAATTTAACTTGCGTGTTGCTAATTCCAGGCGATAATTAGCCTCGGTATTCGGTATAAAGACTTAAGGGATGGGTGAGGAACGATGCTGGCGGCAATACTTTTTGATCTCGATGGAACTCTGGCAAATACTGACCCGATCCACTTCTTAACTTGGCAAGAATTGCTGAGAACCTATGATTTAGAAATAGATGAGACGTTTTATAAAACTCGGATTAGCGGTCGTCTCAATCCGGTGATTGTTCAAGATATCTTGCCACACTTGACCGCATCTGAAGGCAAGCGGGTTGCGGATGAAAAAGAGGCTCATTTCCGCCTGCTGGCAACGGAACTTCAATGTTTGCCTGGGCTTCTTGATGTGCTTGCTTGGACAGATGAGTGCCGACTACAACGGGCGCTTGTGACGAATGCCCCGCGTGCCAATGCTGAGTTTATGCTGGAAGTTTTGGAACTGATCGAAATTTTCCCGTTGGTAATCTTAGCGGAAGATGCGCCGGCAGGAAAGCCCGATCCCGCTCCCTATCTATTGGCGCTGAGCCGTTTGGGTGTGAAGCCAGAAGAGGCGCTTGCCTTTGAAGATTCTCCCTCTGGAATTCGTTCCGCTGTGGCTGCCGGTATTTATACAGTTGGCGTTGCTTCCACGCATCCTTCGCAAAACCTCTTCGATGCCGGTGCGACAATGGTGATTCCTGATTTCACAGATCCTCAACTGTGGTCGTTCTTGCAATCTTCTGATCTCGCCGGCTGATGGGCGATTGCCGGTTTAACTTGCCTGTTGCAATTGAAGGAAAGAGGCAAAGGGGATCAGAAATCGAGGGTAGTTTTCCCCGTTTGGGGATCATGGGAGAGAAATTTGCTTGATCCGAGCAAGTTTGGATTGTAACTTATGAATTTTGCTTGGAGGCTTAGCGGGTCTAAGCCTTTCCCTAAAAGCGTTTCAGTTTTTTATGGCTTTATTCGTCAATTTCCTTAATTAACCGGACACTATCATATAAATGGGATAAAAAATGCCATTTTGGCAGATTGTAAATCTTATAAGCGATTGCAATTTTTTCTATTACAGCTTCTTATAAACTTTAAACAATAGAATTTCTTTATCTTTTTACCTCTTTTTTGATAACTAGAACACTTCTTGCTCGAAAAAAAAGCTTCATAGTATAAACATCACTTTCGAGCGATAACTTTTATGCAATCCAGTAGCTCTTGTACTTCCACTTGTCGCAATTGCCGGTTCTACACGATCGAAGGACGCCGAGGGGGTCACTGCCAGCAACTCGATGTGCCGGTGCAAGGAAGCTGGAAGTCTTGTTCCTTAGCCATGCAACCTTTTGCGCCGGCATGGGAGAATCTGGAAGAGATTATGCTCTGGCCGCAAGAAAGTTTGATGCAGCAGCCGGCATGAGGATGATGCCGCTGTGAAGCCTGCCGGTGCCGGCTAATAGCAAATTCGGTTTACCTAGACTTTTGATCAAGTTAAAAGGTGTGAGGATTTTGAGCCGGCATTTCAAATAACCGTTTGATTAAATATAAGCTGTAAAACAATGTTTCTCGTCTCAAAAACTCCATCTGAGCCGACAGACTTTGATATCGCGTTGTTGGCGTTGGGGATGAATTCGCTTTCATGTCTAAATCTTCCGCCATTCGCATCGCTCGTTTCATGTGCAACGGATCGCTGACAATTAAAAATTGACTTAACTGATTATTTTCAGCTTCTTGTTTCGCATAATAAAGATTTTGAAACGTTGTTCGTGATTGCGTTTCCGTGAAAATATTTTCCGCAGCAACTCCCCGCTCAATTGCATAATCTTTTGCCACAATTGATTCTGCTTGCTCGGTTACTTCCCCTTGTCCGCCGGTGAAGATAATATTTTTAACTTGATTCCTTTTATAGAGAGTAATGGCATGATTGATGCGCTCTCTAAAAACGGGTGACGGTTCTGTATCCCAAACTGCCGCACCCAAGACAATGGCTGCATCTGCTGACTCAGTTGTTGTTTGTGTGCCGTAAAAATAGATGCTGCCGGCTAAATATCCAATCCAAAGAATAAAAGTAGCAATTCCTAGAATTGCCACTCTTGCCAATCTGCGTTTCAGCCGCTTAACTTTTCTTGGGGATGTAGCTAACTTCATTTTTTAAGATTTAAAAAATTATTTCAATAATCTATCATCGAAAAAGAAAAGGCCGGATGCTGTCCCCCAATTGCCAACCGAACAATATTTTCACAGATTCTCAAGCCGTTTTCACTGTTAGTTAAAATAACCATTCCAGTTTTAAATCTTTTGGAACCTAACGTAAAGCTTTTGAAGATACCACTATCTCCCCAGTGCCAGAAAAAATCGCCATCATTGGTGCGTTCCAACCCCCAACCGAGACCCCAACCCAAAGACTGGCTAATTCCGCTGTTTTGTTGCAGCATTTTATTTAAACTTTGTTCATTGAGTCGGAAAGGATCATTCACTGCCGGTTTCATCATGGCGATTAAAAATTTCGCGTAGTCGGTAGCTGTTGTGCGTAAACTGCCGGCACCGTTTGCTTGAGAGGGTTTACCAACAGGAAACGGAACACCATCCCTATCATGTCCATTTGCGCTTGAAGATTGGTAAGAACTTTTCCAAATATAACTGCTGTTCGTCATACCGAGAGGTGCGAAGACATTGCGGGTTACATATTCATTAAACGGTTGCTTTGTTATGCGTTCTATAACACTTTGTAAATAAAGGAAGCCTTCACTTGAATAACTGAATTTTGCACCAGGAGTAAACTCTACCCACACCGGCTCGTCCCCACTCCAGTTCGGAAACCCTGTTTTATGACATAACACTAACCGCGCTGTAATTTTCCAAATTCTGGGATCAGAAATGTAAGGTTTAGCCGTATAATTTGTTAAAGGAGCGTCGAGGTCTAATTCACCCCGCTCGTAGAGTTTCATAGCAGCATAAGCTAACACCGGCTTGCTTAAAGAAGCGGCAGCAAATACAGTATTTTCGTTAACAGGTTGCCCACTGTCTGTATTTTTAACTCCGAAGCCGCGACTCCACAGTATTTCCCCATCCCTAACCACCGCAACGGCAACACCGGGAACACCGGCTCTTTGCATGAGTTGAGGGATTTGCTGTTGAAGACCGGCAATTAATTTTTCTGCCGGCGTATTGGTTTTTAACTGTCCTGAAGCGCGAGAATTACATCCCAGGCTCACCAAACCAAACGTCGAAAGGCCAAGAATTCCAGTTTTACTGTGCTTAAGAAACTGCCGGCGAGAAATATGTTTAGACATTGCTATCAATCCTAAATACCTGTTAAGTTTCCTAAAAATATTATGTTAGCAAATAAAAAAACAGCGCTAGCCGTTGCACCGAGATCAGAATTCAATCATTTCTTATGAGGCAAGCAAGATGCCTGCCTCACAAGAATTTCTTTAAATGAATTTCAGCGCTTTCGTAAGCGTTCGCATATGATTTTTATCAGCAACTAAGACAAAATTATTGTATCGACTTCCAGAAATTTCTATGAGTCGAGGAGCTTTAACAATGAGCTGAGCTTGGTTCAGCATGGTTTTATCTTGATCTGGTGAAGGCCAAATCAAACAGGCTTGCTGTCCTTGAATTTTTAGTTTTTCGATACGAGGTTTTGAGCCATAAGGTTTAAGTTTATGGTTCGCTTCTTCAGCACACAAAGCCTCAAAAGCAATTCCTCCGCTCTGGCTAGCAGACATCATAAAAAAGCCATCTGCGCTACCATAGCGCGTGTTAAAAGTATCATAACCTTCTATTAGTTTCCAATGACTTGGATATTGCAAGGAAGCGCGGAAAGTGGAGCTGGTAAATGTTTTTTGACGCTTATTTGCAATCTTTGAATAAGATAATTTTTGAGTTTGCTCCTTGTTTGGTGGAGATGTATTCTCACCCTGAGTCATTTCAGAAATAGATTGCATAGAATCGGGAGCGGCAACTGCAACATTGAACAGCATAAAACTTGTGCCGGCAGACAAAATTCCAGCCAACAAAAAAGTAGGGATTAACCTATGGGGAGAAAAGGAAAACTTCTCGCCGCTTATTTTCCGAAAATAGTCAGACTCAATCTTTTTCCAGGAAAAGTTCATAAATCATTTACCTTCGATTAAAAGATGGGACTGATTCTCGCTCAGCAAGTTTCCAAATCCGAAAAATTTCTGAACTTGCTTGATTACCAGTCTGGCTGTCGTGCCTGTTTTCACAACGATTAAAATCTTAAAAATTCGGAAAACGTTGCTAAAGCTAGCCACTTTTTTAAGTGTCTGTCTAACTTTTGCAATTATCCGGAATTTGCCTAAGCCGGCATGAATTTAATAAATTTGCTCAATTTAAATAATACAAATAAATAATCGATTCAGTCAAAGAAAGTTTAACTTAAAATTTATTGAGTGAAGGGAAATGAGCGCTTAAATTCGTCGCGAAAAAATTCTAGGCGTTTAATAAAGGTTTGCTAAGTCTTTACCGACTTTTACAGAATAGTTGCTAGGTGGATAGCCTTCACGTCTCCACCTAGCTATCAACTACGCTTTTATGGCAGTTTTTCGTATGCAGCCAAAATCATTTCTTCTGTTTCCTCCCAGCCGATACATTTATCGGTGACAGAAACCCCATATTTGAGTTGATCGAGTTGGCTTGGAATCGGAATTGATTGACCGCCTTCATAGATATTCGATTCCAGCATTAAGCCAACAATTGAAGTGTTGCCGTCCACCATTTGTTGGATTACATTCTCAAAAACGTACCCTTGTTTTTTGTAATCTTTGTTAGAATTCCCGTGGCTGCAATCAATGACCATTCTCACTGCTTGATCGGCCTTTTGCAATCTTTCTTCTACTGCTTTTACATGATCTGGGTAAAAGTTAGGCTGACCATTCCCGCCTCTGAGAATAATATGACCGTAGGCATTGCCCGTCGTTTTAAAAACAGACACTAATCCTCTGGCATTAATCCCTAGAAAATGGTGAGGTTTGCTTGCTGATTGCAAGGCATTCAAAGCGACTTCTATACTGCCATCTGTGCTGTTTTTGAAACCCACCGGCATCGAAAGCCCGCTAGCCATTTCCCGGTGCGTTTGTGATTCCGTGGTGCGTGCGCCGATTGCTGTCCAGGAAATCAAGTCGCCGATATATTGCGGGACAATCGGATCGAGGGCTTCTGTGGCTGCCGGCAATTGCAATTCGGCAATTCCAATCAGGAACTGACGCCCCAGGTGTAAACCTTTTTCTATATGAAAAGAATCATCCATGTCTGGATCGTTAATTAATCCTTTCCAGCCCACGGTTGTGCGGGGTTTTTCAAAATAAACCCTCATGATCAGTAAAAATTTATCTTTTACTTTCTCTGAAAGTGTTTTAAGGCGCTTTGCGTATTCATAGCCGGCATCTACATCATGAATGGAACACGGTCCAACAACGATAAATTTCCGCTTATCCTTCCCATCTAGGATCTCTTGTATTTCTTTGCGATATTGCAAAACATGATTGCCGGTTGAAACCGTTAAGGGTAATTTGGCTTTGATTTCAATCGGACTAATTAAAATCTGGGCGTTTTCAATATGAGCGTCCAAGATTTTGTTGGGCATTTGGGCAGACCTCCTGATAGGGCTAGCGTGTGAGGATTCAGGCTGAGGTATCATGTTCAAGATGGGCGGCAAAGTCCTTACCTATCTTAGACCCTACTTGAGTAACACATCCAGGGGGAACGGTTAAGAAAATCTGTGAAGTCTTTACAAGGTCAGGGTTTTGTGATGAAAACACTTGACATTTATATTATTTTTCTAGGGTAGGAGTTGCAACTGCTTTGTGACTCCACCCGATTTGATAGCGCCGGTGGGCATCAATCCTTGGTTCTAGAACTGTCTAGAGTGCAACTGTGCCGGCTGCTTAAGAGCATTCGCAGCTGCGTCGGCTGCTTAAAAGCATTTGTCTCTTCAATTTAAGGCGATTGCAGAGTATTTAATAATTTGCCGGCGGATAACATTGATACAGGAGCATCTGCAAAATCTTTAGCATCGCGTGTGATAATTGCATCAACATTATTTGCTAGCGGACAAGCTATCTGAACTGCATCTTCAAAATCATTTAAGTTAGAGGCAAAAGCACTCTCTAAAATGCTCTTGTCAACTGTACATATTTCCATTAAGGTTAGCGTATCGGAGAGAGCCTGTTTTGCACGCTCAAGGCTCCGGGTTGCCCGTCTAACAATATAAAAGATATTGGTTAAGGTTGTGGCCGCTACATATCCTTCTATTTCATCTCATGCGATGGACTCTAACAAAGCCGAAGCCTCTTCTACAAAGGGTTCGCGGTTGAGAATAACGTCTAGAATAATATTCGTATCCACCAAAACCCGCATTATTGATATTTTTCCATTAAATAATCTACATAAGCTTCGGTGGCTTCAGCATCAGTGGGTGGGGAGGCATCTGTTTTTGCCATTCCCCGCAGTCGAGTTAATGCTCCCATGCGAGCAGCTTGATCAGGACGGGGTCTGAGTTCCTGTTGAAGCGACTGTGCAATTGCTTCCATTAAGGCTAAGCGATCCATTACCGATAAATTATAAATTTGTTTTTTCAGTTCTTGCAAAGACATGGTTTCTCCTCACTCAAAAAATATTGTTAAACAATTTAATCGTATTATATCACTAAAGTTTATGAACTTTGGTCATAATTGGAGAAGAGATCAAGCCTTGAAGTGGTTCTGAAAATGTTAATCTCTATTCATGATTAAAGAGTAACTTTACCCCCTACCACAACCCCATGCAAATACACATTGAACCTTTTACAGTACACAAACGCTTTGCCCTCACAATTAGTCGCGGCACAACCGCCCAAACGACGAATATCTGGGTGAGAATCGAACACGCCGGCATTGAAGGATGGGGAGAAGCTTCACCTTTTTCGATTGGAAGCAACCGGCAAACCACTGAGGATATCTTGGAAGCATTGCAGCCATTTGTCCGGCTTGCCGATGGCTTAAACCCTCTTAATCGGCAGCAAATTGAACAATTATTTATTGAACTTAAAACACCCTCTGCTGCCCGTGCGGCAATAGATACAGCCTTGCACGATTGGTTAGGTAAAAAAGTGGGATTGCCCCTATGGCAAATCTGGGGACTCAATCTTAAAGCAATCACCCCCATTTCTGTGACAATTGGAATTAATTCGCCAGAGGGTGCCAAAGAGCGGGTGCGGGATTGGTTTAAATTAACAAAATTCAAATTTGTTAAGGTAAAATTGGGCAGTACCGCTGGAATTGAAGCGGATAAAGCAATGCTGATGGCAGTCAAGGAAGAAGCGCCGCCTCAAACTAAATTGAGTGTCGATGCTAATGGGGGGTGGAGTTTAGATGATGCCGTCAAAATGTGTTCGTGGCTTGCAGATTTAAATGTTAAATATGTGGAGCAACCGTTGCCGGCAGGACAGGAGAAAGATTTACTGATATTGAAAGAGAAATCACCCTTGCCTATTTTTGTCGATGAAAGTTGTTTCACCAGTCGAGATATTCCCAAATTGGCAGATCGGGTGCATGGTATTAATATTAAATTGATGAAATCGGGAGGGTTAACTGAAGCGTTGCGGATGATTCACACGGCAAGAGCGTGTGGGTTGCAAGTGATGTTTGGTTGCTATTCTGATAGTTCGATTGCGAATACTGCAATGGCTCAATTATCACCTCTGGCAGATTATTTAGATTTAGATAGTCATTTGAATTTGATAGATGATCCGTTTGTCGGCGCAGTGATAAAAAACGGTTGTTTGGTGCCAAATGATTTGCCGGGGTTGGGGCTAATTAAGAATTAGGGTGTGTGGATAAAGAAAAAATTGGAGTTTTTTAACCACAGATGCACATAAATAAACACAGATGTAGCTGATAGTCTGTTGTTAAGGGTACTAGGAAGTTTGATGGATAAACTAAAGTTTTGATGCTGAAAAATTAGTGGGTTTTATGCTAACAAATCAAGATCGCGTTGCTATTCTATTACATGAAGGGATTCGTGGATCTTCTGGAAAAACCGGCTTATCCCTTTTACGTTTTAGTGAGGCGTCGATTGTGGCGGTAATTGACCGGCAGTGTGCCGGTGAGTCGCTGCCAGAATTAACCGGCATTGCGCGGGATGTGCCGATTGTTGCTTCGGTTGAGGAAGCAATTGCCTACAACGCAAATGTGTTATTAATCGGGATTGCGCCGTCTGGGGGTGCGCTGCCGGCAGAGTGGCTGGCGGAAGTTCGGCAGGCTGTGGCAGCGGGATTGTCGGTGGTGAATGGTTTGCACACGCAACTTGCCAAAGATGAGGAATTCCGGGAGTTGCTGCAAGAGGGACAGTGGATTTGGGATGTGCGGAAAGAACCGGCGCGTTTGGCAATTGGGGGTGCGAAGGCGCGATCACTGGCTTGCCGGCGCGTCTTGACGGTTGGCACAGATATGAGTATCGGCAAGATGTCTACGAGTTTGGAGTTAAACCGGGTGTCTGTGCGGCGTGGTTTGCGTTCCAAGTTTCTGGCAACGGGACAAGCCGGCTTAATGATTGCCGGTGATGGGATTGCGCTGGATGCGGTGCGGGTGGACTTTGCTGCCGGCGCGGTGGAACAGATGGTGATGCAGTTTGGCAACGATCATGACATTTTGCACATTGAGGGACAGGGTTCCCTGCTACATCCGGGATCAACGGCTACGTTGCCGCTGCTGCGCGGTTCTCAGCCAACTCATCTAGTGCTGGTGCATCGAGCCGGTCAAACTCATGTTCGCAATCATCCCCAGGTGCAGATTCCGCCGTTGCCGGTGGTGGTTCAGCTTTATGAGGCGGTTGCCGGTGCCGGTGGTGCGTTGCAGCCGGCGCGTGTCGCTGCCATTGCACTCAACACTCACCACTTAGATGAGCCGGCAGCCAGAGATGCAATCACACAACTTCAAGAAGAAGCCGGTTTGCCTTGCACCGATCCTGTGCGTTTTGGTGCTGATATTTTGTTAGATGCAGTGATGAATGCGGAAAGTTTATGACATAACTTTTCCCAAAAATGCCATATAACTGCATAATTACAGCCCAGTGCTCCCAATATACGTTTATATATATTTGGAGTTCTTTGTCATGTCATGCCCTTACGATGGTAAAAATCTTCAAAAACTTCCTTGCCATTTTGTACAGCACCCTCAGAAGTCGCACCTATTTGTCTGTTGCGTTTGCAAAAACTCCTGTGATGCTCAAGAAGTAGACAATCCCTTGGGCAGTTTATTAGGGCTTATAATTGCAGTCATTATTGTCATGGCTGTCATTGTGGACGGGAGAGCAGATGTACCGAACCCACCAGCCACTGATACTAGACAATCTCTTAAGGTTGAACCCTTTCGCTAATACTTAATGCTAAAGGTAATTTTATAATCAGTAAACTAAGCCGGTGGAATGCCGGCTTTTTTGTTGCCTTCAGTTTCAATCAGCTAGAAGCTATTTATCGCCCTAGTTGATTAGTGGTTAAGGATCATCACCCTGAAAAGCCTGCTGTGCCGGCATCTTGCCCCCTAGAAATCCGACAACCGATTTAAGATGACTATATTGCCGAATTTCAAACATTTCTTAAATTTCTTTAACAAGAAACACAGAAGGGCCGGCAGGTAGAATGCTACATTACCTTTTAATCTGGGTACTTTAAGCTTTGAAGCAGCTCAACCTTTAATACTTCAGCGCTGGATCTCTCTTATGAATCTGCTAGCTATCCCCAATCGTTCCAAAAAAGTTTTGCTAATCCTTTCGATTGCACTCATTTACTATGTTACAGCAAAACTTGGGCAATATCTTGCAATTCCGCCGGGATTCATTACACCCGTCTATCCACCGTCCGGCATTGCGCTTGCCGCAATTTTGCTCATGGGCTATCAAGTTTGGTGGGGCATTTGGTTAGGAGCATTAATTGCAGCAACATGGGCATTTTTGGCAAATACAGGCATTTTGTCAATGTCGATTATTTCTGGTTTGGGTATTGCCACAGGTTCCGTCTTACAGGCAATCGTGGGTGCATATCTGATTAAACACTTCATCGGTTCTCGCTATATATTTACCACTACACCTAACGTTACAAAATTTACTGGAATTGAACTGTTGAGCTGTATGGTGAGTCCAACCTTTGGTGTTACCACTATGTATCTGTGTGGATTCATTGATGGAAAAAACTACCTCATTAGCTGGTTAACGTTCTGGTTAGGAGATGCCATCGGCGTTCTAGTTATTGCACCGCTTCTGCTGTTTTGGATTGAGCATTGGTTCAGTAAGCGTAGCCTTAAAGGCGGCAAACCAACAAATACACTAACGCATCACTCATCACGACAAGCAGTTCAGTCCACCTTGGAAATTGTGATCTGGACTTTCTTGCTATTAACCGTGGGAATCGTGGCCTTTGGCGTCGGCTATCCGGTTGAATATTTGCTGATTCCACTGTTAGTGTGGTCGGCATTTCGTTCTGAGCAACGGTTCACAGCAATTGCAATCTTTTTGGTTGCGGCATTAGCCATTGCCGGCGCAATTCGAGGAACCAGTTCATTCAATCGTAGCACCCTGAACGAATCTCTGCTGCTATTGCAAGCATTTATTGGAACTGTCTGCGTTACTACACTGATCTTGTCAGCCGTCGTCATGGAGCGAGAACAGGCAAAAGCACGGATAGAGCGAGTCAATGAAGAACTAGAGTTTAAAGTTGAGGAACGCACAGCAGCATTACAGCAATCTAAAGAAATTGCCGTTCGCGAAGCGGCGCGAAGTGCAGCGGCAAACCAGGCAAAGAGTGAGTTTCTCGCCAACATGAGCCACGAGTTAAGAACGCCGCTCAATGGCATTATGGGCTATGCCCAAATTTTGCAGCGATCTAAAACCGTCGGTGAAGAGGAACGAGGGCAGGTGAATGTGATCTACCAGTGTGGTTCCCACCTGCTAACCATGATCAACGACATTCTCGATCTCTCCAAAATTGAAGCCGGCAAGATGGAACTCAATCCCTCCGACTTCCACTTCCCTGCTTTTCTGCAAGGCGTTGCTGAAATGTGCCGCATTCGCGCCCAGCTAAAAGGCATCAACTTTAACTACGAATCCCCCGCCGACTTACCAACCGGCGTGCGTGCCGACGAAAAACGGTTGCGACAAGTTTTGCTCAACCTCTTGGGCAATGCGATCAAGTTTACTGATGACGGCAGCGTTACCTTAAATGTTAGCTTTGCTAGAGCAGACAAAATACGCTTTGAAGTGCGCGATACCGGCGTTGGGATGTCTCCCGATCAGTTACAAAAGATATTTCTGCCTTTTGAACAAGTCGGTGACGCTAAACGCCAAGCCGAAGGCACGGGATTGGGACTTGCTATCAGCCAAAAGATTGTCAGCCTGATGGAGGGTACAATTCAAGTGCAAAGTGAAAAGGGAGTAGGCAGTATCTTCTGGTTTGATGTTAGCTTACCCCAAGCAGACGAGTGGATGAAAACGGCTCAAGTTGATCGTCATGGACAGATCGTTGGAATCAAAGACTGGCAGCCTAAAATTCTTGTGGTGGATGATAAATGGGAAAACTGTTCTGTCGTGCTTAAGCTGTTGCAACCCATTGGATTTGAAGTAATGGAAGCCGGCAATGGTGAAGAAGGTTGGCAGAAGGTTCAGGAGTTTCAGCCCGATTTAGTGATCACCGATCTGATAATGCCCCAACTCGATGGATTTGAGCTGATGAAGCGTATCCGCGAATCGAAGACTCTGAAACACATCCTCATTATTGTTTCCTCTGCGAGTGTCTTTGACACCGATCAGCATCAAAGTTTGGAAGCTGGAGGGGATGCGTTTTTACCTAAACCTGTGCAGGCAACCGAACTTCTGAAAACACTCCGTAAGCATTTAAAAATTGAATGGGTTTATGAAGAAAGATTTCCAACTTCCGTTCAAGAACTCACTGATAAAACCGAAATTGTTCCACCTTCTGTAACAGAAATTGAAACGCTCTACCAGTTAGCTGTTCGCGGAAGCTTCAAAGGCATTATCAAACAGGTAAAAATCCTGGAGCAATCGGATGAAAAATTTATTCCTTTTACTCAGACCTTACAGAAACTTGCACAAAATTTTCAAGATAAAGCCATTATAGAATTCCTCAATCTCTACAGGAGCTAGCAAGCAAATGTACCCAGCAATTGAAAATGCGGCAACATAAAACCAGTCCGCCGGCGCGGACTTTGATCACCCGCCTAGTTGTATTGAGTCTGTGTCAATGTGACTTTTAGTTGCCTTTTTAACAAACCTGAGAGGCTCTTGATGTGATGCGGCCCGACATGGAAGGTTTTGAAGCTTGCCGGTAACGACAATCAAACCCCGTCAGCCGGGACATTCCCATTGGGTTCATAACAGCTTTGTCAGACAATACTTTTTATAGATACCCTCTAGGATTGAGGCTCTGACAAATCAGCAATTTGTTGAGAAAACCACAGTGCTGCGCTGCCGTTTGTTCCCTGGTTCAACTGCTGTAAAGTTTCCTCTAATAGAGAAACCGACAACCCTTCAAGTGCCACAGAAGTTTGACACTCTTTATAATTTCCCGATTCTTGTAAGCAAAACACAAATACTCTTTCAGCTCTGATATCCACAACCCAATATTCAGAAATTCCTAAAGCCGCATAAAGTTGTTTTTTCTCATCTAAATCGGTAGCTAGAGTCGTGTCAGCCACTTCACCCACCAGATCGGGAACTCGCCAATTATCCAAATTAATTCGGCGGGGTTCTCCCTTTTGCCAGCGCGGCGAACCTTCTCCGATATAAAGCACTAAATCTGGCGAGGCACCTTGCTGGTTAGGTTTTTCAAGGACACATCCTCCCAGATCATCAAAAATCAGCTCTGGTTTAAGCGCGAACCAGAAACCAAACAGAAGTGTAAAAAGATTATTGAATCTCGCGTGGTCAATTCCTTCATTACCCATGTCAACAAAAAGAGAATTTTGATTAAAAAATAGCCTGATGTCTTCGTCTGCCGGCTCCTCCCGCAATCGCACATAATCTTCCCAGGTAGCCGATTGCCAGTGATGAAGCGGTTTAGATAAGGTGGGTTCGGCCAAAATTAAGCGATTCATAAAACCAAAAGTGCTTAAAATAGTACATCTGGAAAATCTATTTCTAATTTTATTCCTTTCTCCAAAGAGAGTTGATATTTTATGTCAGAAGATGCAAACCGGCCTGAAATAAGATTGCCGGCACAAGCCTACCAACCCCTACCACCGGGAGAAGAATATCAACCGGCAGTCCCCGCAGATGTGGAAATGCCGGAACTGACGATGCGATCGCTGATTGTCGGCATCGCCACCGGCATCATTTTTGGTGCGGCAAACGCCTATCTCGGACTCAAAGTTGGACTCACCGTTTCTGCCTCAATCCCGGCTGCTGTCATCGCCGTCGCCATCTTCCGCGCAACCGGACGCGGCACGCTGCTGGAAACAAACATGGTGCAAACAATCGGATCTTCCGGTGACTCATTGGCTGCCGGCGTGATCTTCACGATTCCCGTCCTGTATCTCTGGGGTGAAACCCCTGGCTTCTGGCCGATTTTCCCCCTTTCTATCCTCGGTGGATTGCTGGGAATTTTATTTATGATTCCCCTACGCCGGCTACTGATTGTGAGGGAACATGGACGCCTGACTTACCCTGAAGGCACCGCCTGTGCAGAAGTCCAAGTTGCCGCCCAAGGCAGAGGCCGGCAAGCCCAACTGCTATTCACCGGCATGAGTATCGGCGCAATCTATACAGCCTTGGAAAGATTCGCCCACCTGTGGCCGGCAGAAGTCGATATCGCCATCAACCGACTGGGTTTCCGCACCTCAGCCGGCGCAGATGTCACCCCGGAACTCCTTGGCGTTGGCTACATTATTGGCCCGCAAATCGCTGCTGTCATGCTTGCCGGTGGTGCCGTTGGCTGGCTGGTTATTATCCCTCTCATCTATCTGTTTGGCAGCGCTGCCGCCGTTCCCATCGCCCCAGAACTCACCACCCCCATCGCCCAGATGGACAGCTTCACCATCTGGAGTCGCTACCTACGCTATATCGGTGCCGGTGCCGTTGCCTTCGGGGGTTTATTCACCCTGATCAAATCCGCCCCCACCCTCTGGGAATCTGTAAGAGTCGCCCTCGTTGGGTTGCGTCGCCATGCCGGCAGCACATCTGTGGCGCGAACCGACGAAGATTTACCCTTTTCCCTCGTCCTTGCCGGTCTCATCGCCACCGGCCTTTTCGTCGCCTTTCTTCCCCTGCGAACCGGCGGCCCACTGGGCATTCCTGCCGGCATTGCAGTTGTCGTGTTTTCCTTCTTTTTCGTCACTGTATCTTCTCGGATTGTCGGGCTGATTGGTTCCTCCTCCAACCCCATTTCCGGCATGACCATTGCCACCGTGCTGATCTGCGCCCTGCTTTTCGGACAAGCCTACAGCCCCACAGAAGCCAAAATCGCAGTATTGACTATCGGCGCACTCGTATGCATTGCTGCGGCAATGGCCGGCGACACCTCCCAAGACTTGAAAACCGGCTTTCTTCTCGGTGCCAGCCCCCGCAACCAGCAAATCGGTGAAATTGTTGCAGTCGTTGCCACTGCCTTAGTTATGAGCACCGTAATGGAATTGTTCAGAGCAGATATCGTTGCCGGCAACTTCAAAGCACCGCAAGCGAATTTAATCAAACTCGTCATTGAAGGGGTTTTAGGCGGTAACCTGCCTTGGGGACTCGTCCTCACCGGCATCGCTCTTGCCGGCTGTGTGGAAATGATGGGATTGCCCACTTTAGCCTTTGCAGTTGGGCTTTATTTGCCCATCCATTTAGCAGTGCCTATTATGGTTGGCGGGTTAATTCGGTTATTTGTCGAGCGCAGAAAAAGCGGATTTAGTCATCAGTTAGAGCGAGGTGTTCTTTACGCATCTGGACTCATTGCCGGTGCGGCTTTAATGGGTGTGGTGGCTGCAATGATTACTTTTTTCCAGTTGCCTTTATTTCAAGGAACGCCGCCGGCACCTTCTCAATGGTTGAGCGCGGTAATTGCCTTCTCTCTGCTTAGCGGCAGCCTATGGCGTGTTTGCAAACGATAGTATTAATTGATACATCCTTGCTTACCTTTAACAGGCATGAGCATTTTTTATCCTAAACCTGAACGATTCAAATCTCAGGCGTTTGCTGAGAGTCATACACTATAGGAGTTTCAACTGATTCGACTCAACTATTGTAGCGTTCGCTATAAGGAAAGATTTCTGCCGGCACATAAGCAGCCACACTTATAACTTGCATAAAGGTTACTCACCAGCCGATTCAACTTCTATGTAATCTTGAATTACTTCTATGACGGCATTTCAGCGATTCTAAACTCTTTAAAAAGCCTTAAAACCGATATCCCAAATCTCACCGATTCAAGCAACAGTTGATTAACGAGCAACGATTTATTTTTAATTAAACCTACAAATAATCTTGACCAGAGATAATACAAAACTTAACGAATTTGCGCGGATTTCTCAATATTTCATCCATCTTAAGATAGATGCGAAGCCGGTTTGTTAATATCAGCATAGACTATAGCAAGAGTTCAATTTAATCTAACTCTGCAATCCTTAAAACAAAAGCTGTAGTAGCTTTCGTTAAAAACTTTCTCCAGATTTTCAGTCCTAGAAAGCTTACATCGTTATTAAGATATTTTAAGAAATCCCAAGCATTTTTAGGAGGCAAAGCCAAGGGTGTTTCTTTATATCTTTATTTATATAAGCATCTAGAAATCCAATCTGGAAACAGTTATTAGCAAAAAACAAATACCTGTGTTTTCAGTGAGCCGATTACTCGCTATATCGCCGCGCACACGTTTAATTGCCAGTACCTTGAAAAATTCTTCGTTGCGATAGATATCAACCTTAAGAAAGTCATTTTTTATGCTGCTTAAGTCTTTTTTTCACAGGGCTCGTGCATTTCTAATCGCATCACCGGCTGTCTTTTTCCTAACCGCATCTGCAACTTGGGCGATACCCATAGATAATAACTCGGTTGTGGATGTGCCGGTGGAATCAGAAAATGTGGCTGAAGATCCCTTAGCGCAGATCTACTCAGTCTCTCAACTCTCAGATGTACAACCCACTGATTGGGCATTCCAGGCATTGCAATCACTGGTTGAACGCTATGCTTGCATCACCGGCTACCCCGACGGCAGCTACAGAGGCAACCGTGCCATGACTCGCTACGAATTTGCAGCCGCCTTGAATGCCTGTGTCAGGGTTTTGACCGAATTGCTAGTGGAAGCGCCTGACGTAGTTAGCAAGGAAGATTTAGTAACCTTACAAAAACTGCTAGATGAATTTGCCAATGAATTAATCACATTCCGTGGTCGAGTAGATACGCTAGAGGCAAGAACCGCAGAACTAGAAGCCAATCAATTCTCCACCACAACTAAGCTGAATGCAGAAATTATCGTAGCAGCAACCGATACATTTGGTGATCGCGTTGGGGGAAATAGTGATGATACCAATACCTTTGTTGCGAATCGCGCTCGATTAAATATTGAAACCAGCTTTACAGGTCGCGATTTACTTAGAACCCGTATGGAATTTGGCAACTTTGGAAACATAGCCGAACAGACGGGGACAAATATGACGCGATTAAACTTTGATGGCAACTTTGATAACGAAATTATCCTTCCTCACCTGCTCTATATCACTCCAATTACGTCAAATGTTGCCATTACAATTGGCCCAACTGGTGTGGGTTATCCTGATATTACCGGCTTGCTTACTCCTCCAACGATTGCCAGCGATAGTTTAGGAATTCCCTCCAAGTTTGGAGAATACAGTCCCATCTACCGGCGCGGCGGTGGAGGCGGTGCGGTTAACTGGAATATCAATAAAAACCTGGTTTTAACGGTAGGTTATTTATCCGGCGATGCTAATATCCCAAGCCCGAAAAATGGTCTATTCAACAGTTCTTATAATGCCTTGGCTCAGCTTGCTTATTATGGAGAATCGGGAGCTGTTAGTGTTTTGTATTCCGGTTCCTACGCACCCAGTGACAAGGTTGATCTCACGGGGGATACCGGCAGCTTTCTGGCGAGACGACCCTTTGGAGATAATATTGCCACATCCAGTGATTCCATAGGAATACAAGGATTTTATCGCTTTTCTCCCAACTTTCAGATTCATGCTTGGGGCGTCTACACCCATGCCTATGCCAACAGTTCTGGTAACAGCAACCTTTCTGATGGTAGAGGTGGCTCAGTTCTCCTCAACGTTGGTAAAGGTGATAGCGCCGATATTTTATATGGAGCGATTGGTCTGAGTTTCCCAGATGTTGGGGGTGAAGGCAATTTATCGGGTATTTTAGTAGGTTTGCCGGCACGCGTCATCAACAGTGATGTGCGGGATGAGCAAGATACTTCCTATCACATTGAATCGTTCTATCGATTTCAAATAAATGACAACATCTCCATTACTCCGGCTTTTTGGGTGGTGATTAATCCTGAAAATGACAGCCGCAACGAGACGCAATGGATTGGGTTGATTCGTACCGGCTTTAATTTTTAATCTGGAAAGTACCTGATTGATTTCTAAGGCTTTTCTGTGAGCAAACAGCTCCTATTGCGCTAGCTTATCGTCAGCTCGGTTAGGGATCTTGGAAATGGCTCCTTAACCTAAACTGGGTTAGCTTTTACCTACTTTGCCAGTTTTTCTTCGATACTTCCGAACTCTAATACTAGCGTTCGCTATTGTGGCAAAATGGCTATGAATATTCGTTTGCCAGAAAGAAAAAATTGCGTAAAGAATATTTACAAAATTTAATTAATTTTAAGTTATACGGCTTTTTCAAAGCCTTAAATCAATCGAAAGATAGATGACAAATTGGGGTTCAAATCCGAATATAAGCAATAGCGAGAGTCAAGTTTAATATGACTTTGCAAGTATGGCTTCTGCCAAAACTTTCTCCTAATTAGAAGCACGGGAACGCTTACCCATTTCTAATATCTTTTAAGAAAAAATAGAAATTTTCCGGAAGAGAGAACGAAGGCGATCCTTAATTCATCTCTTCCCATAAGCATTTTAGCCGTCGAATTAGTGAGATTTGACTAGCAGAAAATCAAAAAGTATTGGGCAATCCTATACACGGGTAATTGTTAGGTTTGCACAGTTATATTAGCAACTGGCTCTCTTCAAACGATCGTTCATTCATTGGAGTTTGAAGTGAAACGAGTAGCGGTCGCAGTCGTTTTTTTGAGTCTAGTCACTGGCACTCTTGTGAGTTGCTCAGCAGATACCCAGAACACTCAAGCCGGCAAGAATCGAGACACAGAACTTTCATCGGTTGCTGTCACAGTCCGTGATCTGGGCAATCCCTTTTTTGTACAAATTGGCAAGGGTGCTGAGGCGGCAGCGAAAAGAATAGGCGGTGGAAACGTGAAAACAACGCTCGTTTCCAGTGGTGATGATTTAAATCAGCAATTTAACCAAATCGAAAACTTTATTGCCTCGGATGTCAGCATGATTGTACTGAATGCTGCGGACAGTCGGGGGATTTTTGCGGCTGTTGAAAAAGCAAAGCGATCAGGAATTCCTATTATTGCAGTGGATACCGCCGCTGAAGGCGGTGTTGATGCCACTGTCACCTCAAATAACGTGCAAGCCGGTGAAGTTAGTTGTAAATACATTGCAGATCGCTTAAAAGGTCAAGGCAATGTTGTGATTATTAATGGGCCTCCTGTTGCTTCCGTAATTGAGCGAATTGAGGGGTGTTTGAGTGTCTTTTCCAAGTATCCCAATCTCAAGATTCTTTCAAAAGATCAAAATGCCGAAGGTAGCCGGGATGGAGGGTTAAGAGTCATGAGCGATTTGCTCACATCCTTCCCAAAAATTGATGCAGTTTTTGCGATTAATGACCCAACCGGCATTGGTGCAGAACTCGCGGCTAAGCAAGCTCAAAGAAGCGAGTTTTTTATCGTTGGTGTTGATGGCGCACCCGAAGCTTTGGATGCACTGAAGCAGGAAAATAGCCTATTTGCGGCGACGGCAGCTCAAGATCCGTTTCGCATGGCAGCCAAAGCAGTTGAGGTGGGAAACGACATTATTAAAGGCAAAAAGCCTGCCGATCCCAACATTCTCATTCCTGTCTCACTCATTACTCGTGAAAACGTTAATCAGCATAAAGGCTGGACAAGTGAGTAAACAGGTTTGTTAATTCCACAACCTCATGAATTGCTCATCTATCGCGTTGTGGAGCGCGAAATATTAAATAACAGGGATTTCTGATGGTAAGTAGCACTGAAACTTCAATAAAAACGAAGCCTGTTCTGGAAATGCAAGGCATTACAAAAACCTTTAACGGTTTCACCGCCTTGCATGGTGTTAATCTCACCATTTACCCAGGCGAAGTTCACGCCCTCATGGGTGAAAATGGTGCCGGCAAGAGTACACTGATGAAAATTCTGGCCGGCGCTTATATCGCCGATGCCGGTGAAATAAGAATTGACGGTCAAGCGGTTAAGATGACAAGCCCTGGCCAAGCCAGAGATTTGGGCATCGCAATTATTTATCAAGAGCTAAATCTTGCCCCTAATTTGACCGTTGCAGAAAACATTTTTATGGGGAGTGAGCTGACGAAAGGAAGCACCTTTCTTGACCAAGAGGGAATGCGCCGGCAGTCAACTGAGGTACTAGAAAATCTTGATGCAAGTTTTGGTGCGGGGGATCTGGTTTCCACACTCTCCATTGCAGAACAGCAGCAAGTTGAAATTGCCAGAGCGCTCAAACATAAAAGCCGCATTTTAGTAATGGATGAGCCAACTGCGGCCCTTTCAGATCGGGAAACAGAAAAGCTTTTCGAGGTGGTTCGCCGCCTCCGAAGTGAGGGCATTGCGATTATTTATATTAGCCATCGCATGGAAGAGATTTATGCCCTTGCTGATCGCGTGAGTGTAATTCGAGATGGAGGTTATATTGGCTCTCTTGAAAAACATGAAATTTCCGCCGTACGCTTAGTGGAAATGATGGTAGGCCGCTCTTTACAAGATTTATACGAACACAAGCGGCAAACAAATCCTGGCCCAGTGGTTCTTGAAGTCAGGAATTTAAGCGATGGGCGCAAGGTAAAGCCGGCAAATTTTCAACTTCATGCCGGCGAAATTGTGGGGTTAGCCGGCTTAGTGGGTGCCGGCAGAACTGAGCTTGCCCGTCTAATTTTTGGAGCAGACAAAAAGGCAAGTGGTGAAATCAAACTAGAAGGTCGTTCTCTGAATATCTCCGAACCGACTAATGCAATTGAATCAGGAATTGCCTATGTTCCAGAAGATATTAAAGAAAAACGTCCCTTGAATATCTCTAGTCCTGATGATGCAATTAAAGCCGGCATTGCCTATGTACCAGAAGATCGCAAAAATCTCGGTTTATTTCTAGACATGAGTTCGGGTGAGAATATCACCCTGAATGTTCTAGGGCGAGAAGCAAACGCCGGCATTATCAACTCAAAATCGCTTTTCAAAATTGTCGCTAATGCGATTAACGACTTAGGAATTCGGCTTGCTAGTCCAAGCATCAGGGCAATGGATCTATCTGGCGGGAATCAACAAAAGTTACTGCTAGCCCGGTGGTTAGCCATTAACCCCAAGGTGCTTTTATTAGATGAACCAACGCGAGGCGTTGATATCGGAGCAAAAAGCGAGATTTATCGAATTATTAGCGATTTAGCCGCAAAAGGAGTAGCCATTTTAATGATTTCCAGCGAACTGCCGGAAATTGTGGGAATGAGTGATCGCGTCTTAATCATGCGTGCGGGAAGCCTAGTTGGTGAAGTCGGCGGATCAACTGGGGAAAAGATTACACAGGAGAACATCATGGCTTATGCCACAGGGGCAAGAGAGGTTGCAAAATCATGAGTAAAACCGAAATCAGACCCACCCAAACTTCAGCAAGCGCTCGCCAGAAAGCGAGTAAACGTCAAGCTTGGAGAAATTTTATCCAAGTTGCCGGTATTTTACCAATTTTGGTTGCAATTTGTATTATTTTTTCAATCGTTTCACCAAGCTTTCTTTCACCCGGAAATCTCGTTAATGTGATTCGGCAGGCATCGATTAATATTGTGCTAGCAACCGGCATGACATTTGTTATTTTGACTGGAGGAATTGACCTTTCAGTTGGCTCAATTTTAGGCGTAACGGCAGTTGTTGGGGTGCTTGTCTCGTTGATTCCAGGTGTGGGTTTGCTTGCCATACCGGCAGCCCTCTTAGCGGGATTAGGTTTAGGCTTACTGAACGGATCTCTCATTGCTTATTTAGGGTTACCCCCGTTTATCGTTACCCTCGGTTCTTATACAGCTTTGCGGGGGGTTGCTTACTTAGTTGCCAACGGCACAACCGTTCTGAATCGAAATTTAAATTTTGCTTGGATAGGTAACAATTATCTCGGCCCGATGCCTTGGCTTGTTGTTATTGCTTTGCTTGCTGTCGTAGCGAGTTGGTTTGTTTTAAGAAGAACCGTTTTAGGGAGACATATTTATGCCGTTGGCGGTAATATTCGGGCGGCACGACTGACAGGAATTAAAGTCAACCGGGTGCTGTTATTTGTCTATGGTGTGAGTGGGTTGCTTTCCGGTTTAGGCGGAATTATGAGCGCCTCCCGCCTCTACAGTGCAACCGGGATGTTGGGGCAAGGCTATGAACTTGATGCCATCGCTGCAGTAATCTTGGGAGGAACGAGTTTTACGGGTGGTATTGGCACTATTTGGGGAACTTTACTCGGTGCTTTAATTATCGCCCTGCTTAATAATGGATTAACGCTGATGAACGTGTCCTTTTTCTGGCAATTGGTTGTCAAAGGTTTGGTGATTATTATTGCCGTAACGATTGACAAGGTTCGCACCAGTTCGAGTGCAGCGTAAGGGTTAAAGGGAAAATTAACTGTTCAAAGCAGACATCTCCAGCTTCTTCGTTTCAGGTTCCTGAGCGCAGCAGAGGGAGGTGTCTGGACTCTTTTTATTTGGAAAATCATTCAGTATCTTCCTCCTGGGCAGCAGGTTTTGTCTTTGCATTCACCCTATCAGCAGGAAGATAAATCGTAAACGTCGAACCCACTCCCACTGCACTTTCAACGGTAATTTTACCGCCCATCATCTCGCAAAGCCGGCGACTGATCGCCAAACCCAAACCCGTACCGCTGTGAATGCGAGAAATTGAAACATCCGCTTGAGTAAACGCCTCAAATAGATGGGGTAACTGTTCGGGGGCAATCCCGATGCCGGTGTCTTGAACTTGGAAGACAATCCACCGGCTCTCCTTCCCATTGGCTGCCTTGGTTTCCCCCTCTTTCGCACTTACGGTTAGGGTAATTTTGCCCTGCTGAGTGAACTTAGCCGCATTATTTAATAAGTTAAGTAATGCCTGCCTTAATTTTGTTGCGTCCCCATAAATAACGTCCACATTGCTAGTTAGATCCACTTTTAAACTATTGCCGTTGCCATCAACAATTGGTTGAATTGTGCTAACAACTTCCTTAATAAGAGTGGCAATACTAAAAGGTTCCAAATATAACCGCATTTGACCGGCTTCGAGTTTAGAAATGTCTAGAATATCGTTGATTAAAGTCAGCAGATGAGCGCCGGCTGTGCGAATTTGCTTGAGATCGCGCACAGTGTCCTTATCGCCAACTGCCAAAGCTTCCTCCAGCAGCATATCGCTGTATCCAATAATCACACTCAGCGGCGTGCGGAGTTCGTGGCTCATATTCGCAAGAAACGCACTTTTTGCGCGGTTCGCCGCTTCAGCCTCAGTGGCAGCCTGTTTCAATGCCGCTTCCGAGTGTTTGCGCTCAGTGACATCATGACTGTTCATCACCACTCCCCTCACTGCCGGGTGATCCAGCAAATTGGTCAGCACTGCCTCAAAAATGGACCAAGAACCATCGCTGTGCTGCACTCGGTACTCAGCAATGGGCAAGTGTATTCGCGGGGTTTTTAAAGCATGATCAAATATCTCAGAGAGCGTCGCCACATCGTCTGAGTGCACCAATTCAAACACGCTTTTCCCAATAATTTCATTCAGGGCGTAGCCTAAAATCCGCCCTAAAGAGGGACTGACATAGTGGCAAATCCTATTAGCATCTAAAACTAAAATTAGATCCGTTCCATTTTCAATGAGCGCTCGAAAGCGCTGCTCACTCTCTAATTTTTGCCGATTCTGCTCTAGCATTTCGCTCCTTTGTTGCTGCTACACATCCTGCGAACCCGTTATGGCACCCTGTTGTAGCTCAATGAGCTTCTGCATCGATCATGCCTCAATCCAGGGAAAGATTGCTGTTTAATCACACGCCACCGGCAAGCGTTATCCAATGACAGGAAAGCGGCTCGTCCCTGGAAATGGCCCATTTATCGGCAAATGCGAAAAGTTGTATTAAGAGCACCATGATTTCGGCAGAACTGAAGAGACAATGAGCTAGAGACTAGGGGCTAGTGGCTAGTGGCTAGATTCTATACCCTACTTTCTGTTTCTTCCCTAGTTCCTAGTCTCCAGTCCAAGCGTCCCTACAAGGATCTGCCGATGCAGCCAATTCGTACCTTTAACGTTTCCTCGTCTCTACCAGAGCAACTTGAACCCCTCCGCAAGCTTGCTTACAACCTGCACTGGGATTGGAATGTTGAAACCAAAGACTTATTTCGACGCCTAGACCGCGATCTGTGGGAATCGAGCCGGCATAACCCGGTTTTAATGCTGGGCACCATTTCTCAAGATCGCCTACAGGAAGTGGCGGAAGATGAAGGCTTTCTGGCTCACATGGAACGGGCAGCCCGCCAGCTAGACGAGTACCTGACCGAGCGGAACTGGTATCGCAAACATCGGGGCCATACAGAGCAGAAGGAGTGTTACGCCTACTTCTCTGCTGAATTTGGCCTCGCTGAATGCCTGCCCATCTACTCCGGTGGTTTGGGTATACTCGCCGGCGACCACCTCAAGAGCGCTAGCGACTTGGGCTTACCCCTGGTCGGTGTGGGCTTGCTTTATCAGGAAGGCTATTTCAGTCAATATCTTAACCCCGATGGCTGGCAGCAGGAGCGTTACCCGATTAACGACTTCTATAATATGCCCTTGCATCTGGAACGAGACGCCAACGGGGAGGAACTGCGGATCGCCGTAGACTACCCAGGCCGGCAGGTTTTCGCTCGCGTCTGGCGGGTGCAGGTGGGTACGGTGCCGCTATATATGCTCGACACCAATATTGAACCCAACAACCGCTACGATCACGACATCACCGACCAACTCTACGGCGGTGACGTTGATATGCGGATGCACCAAGAAATCATGTTGGGGATCGGCGGGGTGCGGATGCTGAAGGCGTTGGGACTGCAACCCACGGCTTATCACATGAATGAGGGCCACGCAGCCTTTTTAGCCCTGGAACGCATCCGGGAGTATATGCAACAGGGTCTGAGTTATCACGAAGCCCAACAGGTGGTAGCCGCCAGCAATGTGTTTACCACCCACACCCCCGTGCCGGCAGGGTTTGACTTATTCACCCCTGACAAAATCATGTACTTTGTCGGCCACTACGCCAATACCTTTGGCCTGCCGCAAGAGGAATTTCTGGCGCTAGGGCGCGAAAATCCGGCTGACAAGCAAGCACCGTTCAATATGGCAACGCTGGCGATTAAAATGGCGAGTTTTGTCAATGGGGTCGCCAAGCTGCATGGAGAAGTGTCGCGGGTGCTGTTCCAGGATTTGTGGACAGGTTTGCCGGTGAATGAAGTGCCGGTAACTTCGATTACAAATGGCGTTCATGCCCGCAGTTGCGTCTCTAAGTTCACGCAGGAGCTTTACGACCGATACTTAGGCCCATCTTGGCCGGCAACACCGGCAGACAATTCCCTGTGGGATCGGGTGGACACGATTCCCGATGATGAGTTATGGCGAAATCACGAACGCTGCCGGTCTGAGTTGGTGGTGTTTGTGCGCGAGCGACTGCAAAAATACTTACGGGAACGTGGGGCGTCGCCGGTGGAAGTTGCAGAGGCGCAAGAAGTCCTCGATCCAGGTGTTTTAACGATTGGATTCGCCCGCCGGTTTGCCACCTATAAGCGCGGCACTCTGTTTTTACGCGATATCGAGCGAATTAAGCGAATTTTGCTGGATCTCCATGCCGAGCGCTTTAAGGGCGGAATGCTCGTCGGCCAGAAAAAACGCATGGTGCAGTTTGTGATTGCCGGCAAAGCACACCCCAAAGACACACCGGGTAAGGAAGTCATCCGGGCAATTATCCACTCTATTCGCGAACAGGGAATGGGCCGGCATATCGTGTTTATTCCCAACTACGACATTAATGTGGCGCGGATGATGGTTTCTGGCTGTGATGTCTGGTTGAACACCCCCCGACGCCCACGGGAGGCATCTGGCACCAGCGGCATGAAGGCATCGATGAATGGACTACTCAATCTCAGCATCCTTGACGGTTGGTGGGATGAGGCCGATTATGTCCGCACCGGCTGGCCGATCGGTCATGGTGAAGTCTACGACGATCCGGAGTATCAGGACACTGTGGAAGCCAACGCTCTCTATGATCTGCTAGAGCAAGAAGTGGTGCCATTGTTTTATGACCGGGATGAAGAAGGGCTTCCCCGTCGCTGGGTGGCGAAGATGAAGGACGCCGTCCGTCTCAACTGCCCCCACTTCAACACCGCCCGGATGGTGGGCGAATACGCGATGCGGGCTTACTTCCCAGCGAGCGACCGCTACCGCGATATGACCGCAGACCACTATGCAGCCGCTAAGACATTAGCCGGTTGGAAGACGAACCTGTTTAAACACTGGTCTGATATCAAAATTGAAGATATTGATATCGCTGAACCAGCCGATCTGCGGGTCAATCAAACAATTCCCGTTAAAGTTCGGTTGAACTTAGCAGGATTAACACCGGATGATTTGCAGGTAGAACTCTATCAAGGGTCGGTAGATGCTAACGGTGAGATTGTCAACGGGACGTCGGTGGTAATGAATTTCCAAGGCAAAGATAACAGTAGCCTGAGCGTTTACACCGGCAATATTACCTACACCTCTTCCGGCCTTCAAGGGGTTTCCCTACGGGTGCTGCCTCACCACCCACATCTCAGCAGTCCTTATGAACCCAGAGTGGTGCTGTGGGCATAAGAAAGTAAAGCATCAAAGGTGAAAAGAAAGCTGAAAGACGCTCTCTTTTCACCTTTCACGAAAAGCCATGTTTTAAATAAAGGTGGAGTGATTTCTATGACTCAAGCCCAACTAAAACAAGTCACATTTGACGAATTTATTGCCTGGTATCCAGAGAATTCAGAACAGCATTACGAACTGCACGATGGGGTCATTGTTGAAGTGCCAAAACCCAAGGGCAAGCACTCGGAGATAGCTGGATTTATGTCCGGCGAGTTTTTTCTAGAGATTCGTCGCGCTCAACTCCCTTATTTCATTCCCAAGGAATGCGTTGTCAAGCCGGCGCAAGAATCAAGCTATGAACCCGATGTCATTGTGCTAGATAAACAGGGAGTTGAGAACAATGAACCTCGATGGGGACAGGAATCGATCATTACGCTTGGAAGTTCCATTCGTTTGGTTGTAGAAGTTGTTTCAACGAACTGGAGCGATGATTATGCGCTGAAACTAGAAGATTACGAAGCAATGGGTATTTCTGAATATTGGATTGTAGACTATTTAGGATTAGGTGGCAGGCGCTACATAGGCAACCCCAAGCAACCTACGCTGAGTATTTATCAGTTAGTCCAAGGCGAATACCAGCTTAAGCAGTTTAAGGAAAATGACCGAATTGAATCGTCAATATTTCCGCAGTTAGTCTTGACAGCAAAACAGATATTTAGTGCAGTGTCTTAGCCTAGGTTCAAAAGTGCCGAAACTTAGATATTTTGTCTAATATAAAACCTAGTTTTTTGTAAAATTTATTATAAATATCTTTCACTTCTTGAAGGAATAACAATATAGCCGGTGGAGCAATCACCCAATACTAAATTACGCTCTAATCCCCAGTACCACCAGTGCACGGCTACATAGGCGCAGATTAGCGCATCTAGCTGGTCTTCGACCGCTTTAAGATGAGAGCCGGCAAGGGTATTGAGATCGCAGAAAATATCAGATTCTTGATTACTTTTTATATTTTCTAAGGTTAATCTATCCAGCTTTGGCTCTAGTGCCGGCAAACCCTTCAAAATATACTGTTGCAACTTCGCTAATTCCAATCGGCGTTCTGAAAGCCGGCCTTTTTTATATTTAAGGATGCGATTAAGCTGAAATAAATTTACAATCGCTGGGTGAGGAAACACTTCAATTTGATAGCGCTCACGGCTTTGATTTTCGAGTATCGGCGCATGAAGAAAATCCCGCGCTTCTAAACTCAGCCCTAATTCTGTTGTGCGTTGAGCAAACCGGCTGCTGAGATTGGCAGGATAGCAGCCGGCATGATAGCGACCAAAATATTTATGGGCAAGTTTATCAGGCAATCTCATGCCAGTTGCATTGGGAATTAACGTTGGCGCATCTACCGCAATCATTGCCGGTTCGGGTGCCGGTGCCCAAGCGTCAACCCAAGCGAGGATATCTTCAATCGTTGAATATCTCCTTAAATCCAGTAATTGCAGAGTCCCATCCTGCCACTTTAAGCAGCACAAACCACTCGCCCCTGACATCCAGCCAAAATCAATTCCTAAAAATTTCATAGTTAATCATTGCTAACTAATAATTATCAAAAGCGAACGATGGAAAGAAAAATTGTTCTCCTCTCCAAGCGATCACCCTTTTCATTCCTCACATTGTCATGGGTAAACCACTCCTTCGGCTTAAACCATCTTGAAGAATAAGGGCGATAGGGAAAACGGGATGCGCTTCTTTGAGTGTCTGAAGAACTTAGGATCGACACCGGCAGAGCGAATTTGGCGCTTTAGCCCTGCCCTAGGCGAATCACCGGCACCAGAAGATGTAAAACTATTTATAAGGAATTCTCAACCGGCACCAAACGTGTGTTCGGCGGTACTTAAGTCGTATTTATGGGTAAGCAGCGCGTTCTTTCTGGGGTTCAACCAACCGGCAATCTGCATCTGGGTAACTATCTGGGAGCCATTCGCAACTGGGTAGAAGGGCAGAGCCAGTATGAAAATTACTTTTGTGTGGTGGATTTACACGCCATTACCGCACCGCACAACCCAGCGACGCTGGCGGCAGATACTTACACAATCGCAGCGCTTTATTTAGCCTGTGGCATCGATCTCAATGATTCCAGCATTTTTATCCAGTCCCACATCAGCGCTCATAGCGAACTAACCTGGCTGTTTAACTGCATCACGCCGATCAACTGGCTGGAAGATATGATCCAGTTTAAGGAAAAAGCGGTGCGGCAGGGAGAAAATGTCAACACCGGCTTGCTAGATTACCCCGTACTCATGGCAGCGGATATTTTGCTATATCAAGCAGATCGCGTGCCGGTGGGGGAAGATCAGAAGCAACATTTAGAACTAACTCGCGATATTGCCAATCGTTTCAATCATTTATTTTGTACACCAGAGCAGCCGGTTTTAAAGCTGCCAGAACCCCTGATTCGCAAAGAAGCAGCGCGGGTAATGAGTTTGACAGATGGCACGCGCAAAATGTCGAAATCTGATCCTTCAGAATTAAGCCGAATCAACTTGCTCGATCCTCCCGATGCAATCACCAAAAAAATTAAACGCTGTAAAACAGATCTCGTTCGCGGTTTGACGTTTGACGATCCGGATCGTCCTGAGTGCCGGAACTTACTCACCCTTTATATGGTGCTTTCTGGGAAGACAAAAGAGGCAGTGGCAGCCGAATGTCAGGATATGGGATGGGGTCAATTTAAACCCTTACTGACTGAAACGATGATCGCAGCCCTACAACCGATTCAGGAAAAATATAAACAAGTGATGGATGATCGCAGCTATTTGGAATCCGTACTGCGGGAAGGAAGACAAAAAGCAGAAGCAATCGCCAATGACACACTTTTAAAGGTTAAAGCGGCAATGGGTTATTCCATGCCCCTTTAAAGCGTGAAGCACAGGCACCTTAAAGATAAGGGCAGAGTGTGAGCGTCTGAATATTGTAATTCCAGCAGAGACTTTCTGCGCTCAGGAATCGTCCTAACAAGGGCGGTTCTTTATTTTTCATCCGTCTAGTGTCAATCGCTAAATCCTGCACCCTTTTTCCTCCTTTAATGATTCCCCACTAGAGGCGAGTAGCGAAAAAATAGGCTACAAAAGAGCGAGTAGTCATTTACACCAAATCTTAATCCTCTTGGTTTTTACACATGATAGAGCAGCCCATTTCATCCGCTAGTAGCCTGCCGGTATCAACGCTGACTCGCCATCGCTTTCGTGAGGCGGCGAGAGCCGGCGAATTTTTAATCACGGCTGAGGTAACGCCACCCAAGGGGGGAAACCCAGTCCACATGGTTGAAATGGCTAAAATTCTCAAGGATCGTGTCCATGCGATTAATATTACCGATGGCAGTCGGGCAGTGATGCGGATGTCATCTCTCGCGTCGTCAGTGATTTTGTTGCAACACGGAATTGAACCGATTTGCCAAATGGCTTGTCGAGATCGTAACCGAATTGGCATCCAAGCTGATTTAATGGGCGCGTATGCCCTCGGAATTCGCAATGTTTTAGCATTAACCGGCGATCCGGTAAAAGCCGGCGATCATCCAGATTGTAAAGGCGTATTTGATTTAGAGTCAGTGCGATTATTACGGCTAATTGATAAACTCAATCAAGGCTTTGATTGGAATGATAAACCCTTAACTGATGGAGCGACAGATTTATTTGTTGGGGCAGCCGTCGATCCTCAGTTAGCCAGTTGGTCAGGTTTGCAGAGCCGGTTTGAGCGTAAGCTAGAAGCAGGGGCGCAGTTTTTCCAAAGTCAGCTAGTTTGCGATTTTGACCGGCTAGAGAAATTCATGACTCAAATCGCTGCCGGCGCAAACAAACCGATTCTCGCTGGAATTTTCCTACTTAAATCTGCAAAAAATGCTGAATTTATTAATAAAAATGTGCCCGGAGTTCAAATTCCCCAACATATTATTGATCGCCTAGCCAAAGCCTCAGATCCCCTGCAAGAAGGAATTGCCATCGCCGCCGAACAAGTCAATATGGCAAAACAACTTTGTCAAGGCGTTCACATGATGGCAGTCAAACGAGAAGACTTAGTCCCAGAAATATTAGACAGAGCAGGAATAGAGCCGGTGGCGTAGAAAATAACTCATTTAAAGGCAAAAGAGCAAAATAATTTATTCTCTCTATTGCCTTTAAAAATCTTATTTAACCGGCAATAAACTGCTGACACAAACAACTGTTGATTCATCTGTTGTTTTTATCTGTGTTGATCAGGGGTTAAAAAATTTTCTCTCTTACAAAAAATGCTTTTTCAGTGAGTGATAACCTAGCCCTGTCAAAGTAACCTCAACTTTATCGGTTCGGTGAGTTACGCGAAACGCTACACAATAGCAATACAGGCTCGTCCCATAATTAGTCTAGAAGAACTGTTTTGCTCTGCCGATGATTTCTGCCTTTTTTTTGCACCTTTATGGGACAAACAACTGATGGGGCATGGACTTAAACACCGCCAATGCCATCGTCAACTGTGTCCCAGTGAAATCATGACTATCACGATTGCATTTCACCAATCCCATAATCGGCATTTCAAAGCGTCTTACCTCAATCAAGCTATGGGACAGTGGCATTAAGCCTTTCCCAAGTTGATGAGTTATCAACGCTTTTTAGAAGTCCCCTAATGGACGAGCGCCATCTTTGTCTGGTTGCTGTGGCTGAAGCCTGATTTGACTATCTCTACAACTTCTTTAGCGCAACCCCAAGACAAAGTTACTCCAGAGCCACCATGTCCATAGTTATGAATAATATCTGTTCCTGGTTCTTGTTCTAATCGGATGTTGTCTTTCCGCGCAGGGCGCAGTCCAACCCGAACTGGTTCTGCTGAATCGATAGTGGCATCTTTGAGGATTGGCATGAAGTTTACGCACCGATTCCACATATCTTGGATTGGTTCGTAGTTCTCTAGGTTTATGTCCAAATTCCATTGGTGTGGCTCAACCAAACCACCCAGCAGTAGGGTATTTTCACCGCGAGGCAGAATAAAAATCATATTTTGCCCATCCACATTATTGTCAAAAGTCATGCAGTGAGCGGTTGTAACGCGAGGCATCGACACGCCATCATTTTTTACACGAATCAGTGCCCCACGCAAAGGATACATATCGTCGTTAGCTAGCTCAGTTGAGCCAAGCCCAGAACAATTAACAATGATATCTACACTAAATTGACTTTTTAGCTCTTCTTGAAGTTCAGCTAAATTGCCAGAGATTTTGGCTTGAACAATCTTACAGCCAAACTCTTTAACCTGACTGTACAACCACTGCATATAAATGTCAGTATCTACTTGGGGTGCTAGATAGGTGTAGGCATCCACAACTCCTACGTCACGGTTGATGCTATGCCTGTCAATTAATGCTTTATCCCACTTAAATCGCTGCACCCTCAGCTGCAATTCATTCATCTTCTGCAATTCCGGTGTCTGCTCTATGGGCTTTTTGTAGTAGAACACGACATCCCGACTATAAACCCCCGTCTCCTTATTAGCTGCCAGAATCAGGAATTTATTGTACGAAGCCATGCACCAGCTTTTAGAGCGCTCTAGGGAAACTGGGTGACGATGAGAACCACAGACAGCAGGTGGCCACTCCCACAAAGCTCCAGCAACAACCGAGGTATTATTTGGTGCAAAGTTTTCTGAAACTACTGTTACTTCAAATCCATCTTGCAGTAAGCATAGCGCAGTAGTTAATCCACTCACGCCTCCACCAATTACGAGAACCCTAGCTTTCATAATACTTTATCTTTTGACTAAGTGATTTCGAGAAGCTAGCAGAATTTTCAGGCTATGTAAACCTGTATCTATACCTAGTTGCATTCTGATGTAGAATCTAGGGGAGGATGATAAATTTCAAAGAATTTGGGTGAGAAGAAATGAGTAGAGTAACGATTGCCGCTCCCCATTTAACTGTTGAAGCTGTGAAAGAAAAGATCAAAACGGCCAAGTCATTTCGGCCGCGTCAAAAATGGCTGGTGGTTTACAACGCCTTAATTGAACCCTGACCAGCTCAAGAGATCGCAAAACATACAGGCGTGTCAGTGGGAACAGTTCACAAGGTAATCTCTGAGTACAACCGTCTAGGTGCCGAGGCGCTATCTACACCGGGAAAAGGTGGCAGGCGCAATCAATATCTGACTGTAGAACAAGAAAAAGCCTTTTTAGAAACCTTAAAAAGAAAAGCGGCGCAGGGAGAGATGGCGACAGTAGCCCAAATCAAACAGGATTATGAGAAATTGGTGGGTCAAACGGTTCATAAAACAACAATATATCGATTATTAAAGCGACATGAATGGCGAAAAATCGTGCCGCGTCAAAGCCATCCAAAAGCGAACCAACAAGAACAAGAAGTTTTTAAAAAAACTTCAAACAACAAGTTGAAAAAATCTTAGAAACAAGAGAAAGAGAAGATAGTAGACCCATTTTAATCATGGCAGCAGATGTTGGCCGATTTGGACGCCTGGGAGAAGTTCGCGCCTGCTGGTGTCCGCAAGAAATTAGACCAATTATTCCGAAACAACAAGTTAGAGAGTATATATATGCCTACGCGGCAGTGGCTCCCGAATTAGGTCAGATGACGGCTTTGGTGCTGCCTTATGCCAATACAAAAATGATGAACTTGTTTCTGAAGCAAGTCTCGGAAGATTTTCGAGAATATTTGATCATTATGCAAGTAGATAAGGCTGCTTGGCATCGGTCAAAAGGCTTGAAAATTCCGGAAAATATTCGGCTGTTGACTCAATCATCTTATAGCCCGGAATTAATGCCTGTTGAACATCTATGGTCAGATTTAAGGGAAAACTACTTTCACAACCGAATATTCAAGTCAATATCTCAAGTAGCGGATGAACTGTATCAAGGACTTGTGAATCTAGCATCTAACCCAGAGCGCTTGCGTTCAATAACCTATTTTCCCCATTTAAGAATTAGCTTTTTGAACGCAACTTAGTATTATACAGAATTAATCTATTTTATAAGTGACTTATTTAAGTAAAGTTACGGAATTGAGAGAGGATTCATGCAACCACATAGCCGACATTTCCAATAAATAAACTCACTGCTCAAAAAAGATGGGATAATATCTTTTTTTACTGCTACTCATGAGGTTTTAACTGGAATACATTACAAAAGAAACTTATCGATACCTAAGCTTTATTTAGGGGATTGATTGCCTATTGCTCTAAGCCCAAGAAGCCATTTCTCAATGTCAAGGCATTTTTCCTCTCTTCTGCTGAACCCGAACTTAGGTTAAAAGAAGCTCATCAATAGGATGAAATATTTCCATCTGACCATTAATGTCTGAGCAGTAGCTTAAAATAGAACTAAAGATTGTATAGATTTATTTCAAAATCGCTCAGGCGTTGACAAAATCATGGCTCCAGCCGTTTTAATCGAGAAGCTGCAAAAACGCTACGGCTCTGTAGAAGCCGTAAAAGACGTATCCTTTCAGATAGAACCTGGGGAAATTTTTGGTCTGCTTGGCCCAAACGGTGCCGGTAAAACCACAACCATCCGCTGTCTGTGCACCTTAGCCACCCCAGACGCAGGGCGCGTAGAAATTTCTGGCATCTCCGTCACAGACGATCCAAGGGCAGCCCGCCGGCTACTGGGCTACGTCGCTCAGGAAGTCGCTTTAGATAAAGTGCTGACAGGACGGGAACTGCTACAACTTCAAGCCGCTCTCTATCATATTCCAGGCAATTTGTCAAAAGAGCGGATTAATACCGCGATCCAGTTGCTGGGTTTAGAAGAGTGGGCAGATAAACAAACCGGCAAATACTCTGGAGGGTTGCGCCGGCGTCTCGATTTGGCAGCCGGCTTGCTGCATAAACCGGCAGTCCTCGTCTTAGATGAACCCACCGTCGGACTTGATATCGAAAGCCGCATGGCAATTTGGTCATTTTTGCGCCAATTGCGTGATAGCGGCACCACCGTACTCATTACCAGTCATTATCTCGAAGAAATTGATGCACTGGCTAACCGAGTCGCGATCATTGATAAAGGCGTCGTTATCGCCACCGGCACTCCTTCGCAACTCAAAGACAAAGTCGGCGGAGATCGCGTCACCCTTCGCATTCGGGAGTTTTCCCCCTTGGAAGAAGCAGAAAAAGCCAGTGAGATGCTGCGATCCCTGCCGTTTGTGCAAGAAGTGATTATTAACAGCGCCCAAGGCAACTCTCTAAATTTGGTGGTAGCCGCCCAAAGTGACGCCCTGGTGACGATTCAGCAATCGCTACGGGATGCCGGTTTACCAACATTTGGCATTGCCCAATCACGTCCGAGTTTGGATGATGTGTATCTGGCGGCAACGGGTAAAACGCTGTTAGATGCAGAATTGGCAGCAGCCGGCAGTCGTGATCCGAAGGCAGAGAAAAAGCAGAATATGCGCTGAGGTTTGATTTTTTAACCCCACATAAACGCAGATAAAGAAAAAATATGAGTCAGACAACTACTCCACTCAAGCCTGATGTTAGCTGGTTAACTGAGAAAGCTGGAGAGACAAGCACTTCTAACAATTTGTTCGGCGAATTTGTGCAAGAAACGTTAGCACTGACTCGTCGTTTGTTTATTCAACTGCAACGCCGTCCTTCAACATTGATTGCCGGCATTATTCAACCCTTGATGTGGTTGGTTTTGTTTGGGGCGCTGTTTCAAAATGCTCCACAAGGATTATTTGGAGAAAGTCAAAATTACGGGCAGTTTCTGGGTGCCGGCGTGATTGTGTTTACCGCATTTGCCGGCGCACTCAATGCCGGCTTGCCGGTGATGTTTGACCGTGAATTTGGCTTTCTGAATCGGCTACTCGTCGCCCCCTTGGCGTCGCGATTTTCGATTGTGATTGCCTCGGCAATTTTTATCATGACACTGAGCTTAATTCAAACCTCAGTGATTATCACTGCCGGCGCATTTTTAGGCTCTGGATTGCCCGGTATTGCGGGATTAGGCGCAATTGGTCTAATTATTTTTCTGCTGGTTTTAGGCGTCACCGGCTTAAGCTTGGGTTTAGCCTTTGCCCTACCGGGACACGTTGAACTGATTGCCGTGATTTTTGTGACCAACTTGCCCTTACTCTTCGCCAGTACCGCCCTTGCACCGCTTGCCTTCATGCCGAAATGGCTGCAAATAGTCGCCACCTTAAATCCTCTCAGCTACGCCATAGAACCGATTCGCTATCTTTATTTGCATAGCGACTGGGCGCTTAACAGTGTAGTGATGCAGGCACCTTGGGGCAATGTCACCTTTGCCGGCGCTTTCTTAGTGCTGCTTGGTTTTGATGCTGTCGCGTTATTGCTAATTCAGCCACTACTCCGCAGAACCTTTGCGTGATTACAATTGTCTTAACTTAAGGCGTTTAAACCATCAATATGAAAAGCACAAACCCGCCGGCATCCGCAAAGTCCCGCAACTGGCTTGTTCTAGCCGGCTTCGCAGCAATGGGAGTCATTCCCTTTGCCCTACCCCAAAGCAGTTTCGCTCAAGCCTGTGCCGGTGCCCAAGCACTCCGGGGCTGTGGTGCAGCAACTCAAAGCAACGAAGTCAGCACCTTCTCAGGGCGTAACGATGGCCAGCTTAATATGTTGGATTTAATTCACCAAGCTCAAATGGGCAGCCTCGGCAATATGGAGGAATTTACTGCCGAACAGCGAGAAAATGTCAATTCTGCTGCCGAAACTTACCGAAATCAACAGCTGCAGCGCATCCAAGGGCAGCCGGAAGCTAAGCCGCCGGTGGAAGAAAACTAAGCAAGTTTTAACCCAAAGTACCCGTTGCATTCGTCGTGGGGGAATGAATTCCCCCGCTGATCACGAAGAATCCTCTAAAGAAGACTAAAAACCTTTCCCAGTCTTCTTTAGAGGATTTTGCTATTAGCCCACCCTAAACTCGCCCACATTCATCGGGAGATACAGTGTGCCCAAATTTTCCCATCGGGACCGGCAACTTGATTAACATAGCCGTAGGGATAAAGTAACTTCCGGCCTTCGGTATCCGCGTAGCCGGTGAGGGCGTCTCCCCAAGGATCGTTGACGATCAAACCGCTGGAGTTATAACCGATGACGCACAGGATGTGGCCGGTAGCAGTAAAATCGCCGGCAAGTACAACAGGACGCCGGTTAATCAGTTCAATTTTAATTTCTGACCAAGTGCGTGTGGTGCTAAAACTGGTTTTGAACCCATAAGCTCGAATTAATTGGGAAAGTACGGAGTGTTCCATTTGACTCCCTTCGCCGTATCGGTTGAAACACCACTCCAGCAATTCATCTTCTAATTGCCCGCCCCCACTACTGCGTACCCCATAATAATAAAATGGCATTGCAATTGAGGTGACATTGCAAGTTGACCAGTAGAAGCGAGGATTATCGCGCTGGGAAAAATACGGCACATTCAGTTCTACTTGACTAGGGTAGGGATCAAACGTGCGGCTTCCCCGCTGCATTTTGATGTGGCCGGTATAGAGATAACCCGTGTTACCAAATTGAGGCAATTCTTCAGTTAAAGCGACTTTTATATGACCGGCATCTTCTAAACTGTAGCTGTTGATGCCGTAAACTCTTCCTAAAGCCAGGTCAATTTTTTCACTAGCGCTTAACCGGCTGCTTTCCGCCAACTTCTTTTTCAAGATAGTTGTTTGCCCAACGGTAAGGGTTAAGGCATCTGGATCGAACGGCACAATTTTGCCGTCTCGTTTAATTTGAACGTGACGCCAATAGACATAACCAACATTACCAAAACCTGGAATACTTTGGGTTAGCGTTACGCGAAAATGTCCTTCAATGCAGGCATAGCCGGTGATGCCAAGAATTTGTCCTAAAAGTAAATCTGCTTTTTGATTTTGAGGCAGAGAAGATGAATCAACAGGACCCGCTTTGATAACAGTTGTTTCTATTACTAACATCTGGGCACTTAGGGGAGTGCTTGTCACATCTTCAATTTCAAATTTGAAGACTTGGCTGCCTTTGCTTAGCTGGACGTGTTTTTCATACAAGTAACCAAAATTTCCCACCGGCATCAAGGGTGAACTAAGGGTTACTTTCAAGTGTCCGTCTAAATATCCGTATTTGCTCACGGTAAATGTTTGGCCGGCATTCACCAGAATTTTTTGCTGTGCATTGAGATTTGCAGAATCCCCGGACGTGGTTTTAAAAAAGGTATCTTTGAGTATTTTCAAGGTCAAAGATTGACCAACCGTACCGGCATTTGCACTAACAGTGAGATGCACAATCTGGCTACTAACAACCTGACCTTTTGCATCAGTTCCTTTCAGGCGCAACCACCGCGCACCGGCATCTTTAAACCCACGCTCTAACTTAACTTGCCAGCTACCAGATGAGCGGTTGAGGGTGACTTCAAGAGGATATTTATCTTCCGCTAATAGCGCCACATTTGTCACTTGCTGCGGATCAAATGAACCGCTGAGAGTGGTGCTTTGGTTCACTAAAACTTCAGATGGCCCTTGATAGGTTAAAGCCGGCGAAGCGTTAAATAATTTGCCGCCTCGGCTGAGTTGAACAAAATCTGGATAAAAATAGCCGGTGTTGCCAAATCCTGCTAAGTTTTCTGTGAGTGAAACTTTCAGGTGTCCTGATTCCAGTGCGTAGCCGGCAACACCAAAAATCATCCCTGCCGGCACCGTAATTTGTTCATTGGGTTTCAGATTAACTGCCTCAGCAGGTTGCTTCTTAAAAATTGTCGTTTCAAGAACAGTGACAATTACAGAATTGGCATCAAACTGCACCTCCTGGCCATCTTTTTTAATTTGAACGTGCTGGTAATAAAGATAGCCACTGTTTCCAAAATTCGGGATTTCTTGAGTAAAGGTTACGCGAAAATGACGTTCAACGCAGGCATAGCCGGTGATGTAAAAAGTTTGTCCTTGAGGGAGTTCGATGAGTTCTGCGGCGGAAAGCTGAGATGAATCTTCCGGTTTTCTTTTCAGTTTTGTCTTTTGCGTAATTGTTAGCAAAGATAGGCCAGGAGGCACTGCTGAAGCATCAGCTTGGTTGCCAGTAAAAGCCGGTGATGATTTAATAATTTGGACGTGTGGGGCATAGAAAAAACCTATTTTCCCAATCGGGGAGATTTCTCCATTCAGTTCTACTTTAAGATGACCGCTTAACCCCTCAGAACGGTTAATTTTAAAGGTTTGACCGGCAGTTAATTTAATTTTTTGCCGATCCGTGAGGGTTGCAGAGTCTGCGGGCGAAATTTTAAAAAAAGTGTCTTGGAGAATTTTTAAGCTAAGGGTTTCTTGAATGTTCATAGTTACTGTGTTAGTGGTAATGTAAATGATTGGGTCAATTAGCTGCCGGTACTCTCTGTGCCCTTCCTCTTCAGTTTAGTACGTTGCCCAGGACTACTTCTCACCTCCTCACCCTTTCACCCCTCACCTTCTCTGCGCTGTTAAAGATGACATTTAGAGGTTATTTTTCGGGTAACTAACTTTCGCAATCCTCTATAAACTTGTTGTCAACTGACGAATGATAAAACCGCCCATAGAGACACTCTACGGGCGGTTAATTAGAAATTCCGCTCAATTTGTGATGGGATGATCAAATATTTAGTCCCCACACACAGAATCCTCAGACCATTGCCGCTAAAATATCTTTGGCGTGGGTTTCAGTGTTGAGAGTTGAACCTTCATAGATTTGCGAAATTTTGCCAATCGGATCGATCACATAGGTAACGCGCTTGGCGTAATTGCCGCCATCGACATCGTAAGCTTTGGCAATCGTGCCATCAACATCCGCCAATAGGGGAAACGGCAGGCTGAATTTCTCGGTGAATTTTTGGTGAGAACCTTCATCATCTCTGCTAACGCCGAGGACAACAATATCTTTGCCTTGATATTCTGAGTAGGAGTCCCGGAAGCTACAGGCTTGCTTGGTGCAGCCGGGGGTATCATCTTTAGGGTAGAAGTACAGAACCAGTGTTCTGCCGGCAAAGTCAGACAGTTTGACGGTGTTGCCGTTGGTATCCTTGGCGGTAAAAGCGGGGGCAGCAGTTCCAACAGGTAGTGTCATAAATTCAGTTTCCTCAACAATATTAGGACTGCTTGAAAATCTTAACACTTAAAGGGGCTGCTAAAAACTATTCTTCTTTTGCGATGACCTAATTAATGCTTAAATTGGTGAATTGCCGTTATGCAGGTATTGGCAAATTTTATATAAGCTATTGTTTTCAACTCAAGAAACAGGGGCTGGGCATAATTATTTTATGCCTATATCTTTATATTAATTTCTAATGCTATAATTGATTTCAATTAAAATAGATTATTTCAAATAAAGCAGACAAGCGTTTGTTGGTTGCAAGAGGACACCCTGAAACTGATTTGATAAATACAGTGATTCAATCCACAGCTCGAATCGTTCCCTTTTGTAAGCTATGAAACAAGCGAGAAATTAAAGTTTGATCTTCTGGGCTGAGAGAATCTTTAGATAGCATAGCCGACATCAGCCAGTGTTGATCAACTCGGCTAATTTTACGGGAAGTGAAGATGCGATCAGCAATTTGCTCGACGGAGAGTTGGGGGCGGGTGGCTTGTGCTTGCATGGCAGTAAAGTTAGTAGAGTTAATGGCTTGCTATTTAAATATGCAACATAAGGCTAAGCAAGCTGGTGATTGTAATGGCAACCAAATGTGATAATCGGGTACGAGTTGAATGATGGGGATCACGGTAAAAATAAGTCAGGTGAGCTATAATTAGTTAGCTAAAAGGGAAATTTCGCCGGCTCCTCCTGCAAGCTGGCCGGCAGCCTCACCGTCAATAGCGCAGAATGCGAACGAACTCTACAGCAACAAACCACAAGAAGTCAGAAACAATTTTTTCCTACTGAGACTGAATCATCTGTTTCACTTGTCCCAAAGGCACTTTAGCGATAAGTTGGGCATGGGAGTCGCCAGTCAGTCGTGAATGAAGGCGTCAGTTTAAACGTTAACCCAGAAGTAGAATCAGAAAAAAAGGGGTGAAAAATGGGATATTCCATTACCGTCAATAGCGACAACTTTGAAGCCGAAGTTTTTCAAAAATCTTTTGAGAAGCCGGTACTGATAGATTTTTATGCTCAGTGGTGCGGGCCATGTCAAATGTTAAAACCAATTTTAGAAAAAATCGCCCAAGAGTATGATTTAGTTGTTGCGAAAGTGAATATTGATGAGAATAAAAGTTTAGCCCACGATTACGAGGTCGAGGGAATTCCTGATGTCAGGCTCATGCATCAGGGGGAAATGGTCAACAAATTTGTGGGAGTGTTGCCAGAACCTCAACTCAGAGGATTTTTATCCAACCATAATATCAAATCGGAAATTCAAACCGGCTTGGAATCGATTGATGAATATTTGGCAGATGAACAGATAGAAAAAGCTGAAGCGACTTTTAGAGATTTAGTAGAGAAATATCCTGAAAATCGACAAATTGCAATTGAAATGGCTTCTTTCCTAATTGACCTTAATCAGTTAGAGAATGCTGAAAAGTTATTGGATTCGGTGCCAGAATACGAAAAAGAATATTTCAGCAAAGCTCAAGCCGGCAAACAGTTAATTATTTTAAAAAGAGCTTGCGATAATCCAGAAACAAACAGCGAAGCTGATCAATTGTTCCGCCAAGCATCCTGTTTAACCCTAGAAGGAGACTATGAAAACGCTTTAGAAATGTTTTTAGAAGTCATTGGAGAAGACAAAAATTATAAAAACGACGCGGCGAAAAAAGCGATGCTGGCGATCTTTACCTTGTTAGGCGATGATAATCCTCTCACGAAAGACTACAGAAAGCAGTTGATGATGGCACTGTACTAGCCGGCAAAGACAGACAAATTCTTCGCTACAAACTCAAAAATCAAAAAGATAACCCTCAAAATTCCCCCTCCCCTGCATTTGAGATAGCAGTTCGATGGGCTAAGATAACGTTTGCACACCCGAACCGTAACAGGATAGGGAAACGCCGGTGAAAATCCGAGGCTGTGCGGCAGCTGTAAATCGATGTGAGATGAGAGATTTTAGAGTTTAGATGGGGGATGGTTGGCAAAACCTGTCTCATCCAAAATCAAAATCCCTAATCGAAAATTGAGTGAGCCAGAATGCCTTCCTGTTACCCATTCACGCTAATTTTCCGCCTCGCACGGGAAAGGAACCCAGTTAATGCTTACTTCAAATTCACCCACTTTCAACGCCCTGTCGAACCCAACTGAGCCGCTGATTGAATTGCCGCCCCTGCCGGTGAAGCGTCCGCTATTAATGGTAGGTCACGGTAGCCGCGATAACGAAGGCCGGCAAAATTTACTGGATTTTGCCGCTGCCTATCAAGCCTTAGACAACTCGCGCCCAGTCGTGCCTTGTTTTCTGGAACTCACCGCCCCGACTATCCAGCAAGGCGTAGACGAGTGCGTTGAGCAAGGTTACACCGAAATGTCCGTGCTGCCGGTGCTCTTATTTGCGGCGCGTCACAATAAATTTGACGTGACGAATGAACTAGATCGGGCGCGGCAACGCCATCCCCAGGTGAAATTTCACTACGGGCGTCACTTTGGAATTACCCCAGGCATTCTAGAGTTATGGAAATCACGCTTGGCAGAACTCGACGATCCGCAGTGGAGTCGTTCCGATACCGTCTTGCTCTTTGTGGGACGTGGTTCCAGCGATCCGGATGCCAACGGCGACGTGTGCAAAATCGCCCGAATTCTCTGGGAGGGCAGCGGTTATCAAACCGTGGAAACTTGCTTTATCGGCATCACTCACCCTCGTTTAGAAGAAGGGTTTCGTCGCGCCAGTCTGTTCCAGCCAAAGCGAATTATCGTCCTGCCTTATTTTCTGTTCACCGGCGTGCTGGTTAAAAAGATTTTTGACATCACCGCCCAACAGCAAGAGCTGTTTCCAGACATTTCGATGGTGTGTCTGCCAGAAATGGGAATTCACCCGCAACTGATGGGTGTTGTGCGGGAAAGGGAGATTGAAACCCAATTGGGGCAGGTGCAGATGAACTGTGAGATGTGTAAATTCCGGTTGGCTGCCGGCAATGGACATAGTGACAATCATCACCATCACCCCCATGAAAATGGTCACAACCATCACCACGGACACAACCATTCTCATGCCGATGAAGATCCGTATGCTGATTTAGAGCAATATCACCAGCGAATTTGGCAAGCGCCTTAGACAACTGTCAGCCGGTTGGTGCTCGGTACAAATTATGCAATTGGGAAGATAGACTGGAGATTCTAGAGAGTCTAAAGTCTGTAAAGACTTGATTGCATCTGTAAAAAGTCTGCCGAGCGCTAATCGCTGATGTCTAAAGAATTTATTGTTGGCAAAAAAGTCCGACTGGTGGCGCTGCCGCCTTACGTGAAAACAGCAGAACCGAAGCCCATGCTGCGTCCGCCGAATGTGATTCACTTGGGAGAAGAAGGCATCGTGCTTGATAGGCGTCCAGGGGATTTTTGGGGTGTGCGCTTTGAAAACGGGGCTTACTTAATGGAAGGTCAGTATATCGAGGCAGTAGAAGACAGCGCAGACGCTACTGCTGCTTCTGAGGGGAAATTGCCCGCTCAATAAGTTAAAAAGAAGCAGAAAAATTTCACCCCTCAAGCAGTGGTGAAATTTTCTGCCCTTCATCTGTAAAATTGAACTTCAAACACTAAAATTTTTATGACTCGCTCAGCTACTCTAATTTTTAATCCGATTGCCGGTCAAGGCGATCCAGAGCAAGATTTAAGAACGATCTGGAAACTTTTGGAGCCGGATATTACATTAGATATTCAGTTGACTAGCAAAGAAGTGGGCGCGAATGAGCTGGCAAAACAAGCGATCTCACGCGGAATCGATCTGCTCATTGCTTCTGGAGGAGATGGCACTATTTCCTCTGCTGCGGAAGCTGCCATCGGCACCGGCATCCCGTTTGCTGTCATTCCTAGGGGAACGGCAAATGCGTTTGCCGGCGCACTAGGGCTTCCTAACACAATCCAAGCCGCTTGCGAAACGATTTTAGGTGGCCAAACCCGCGTGGTAGACGCAGCAACGTGTAATGGCCAACCAATGGTGTTACTCGCCGGCATTGGGTTAGAAGCTGAAGCAGTCGAACAAGCTGATCGCGAGTCTAAAAACTGGTTGGGAAAGCTGGCATACGTGATTGCCGGTTTGACAAAGTTAGGCGAAATCGAATCATTTGAAGCTGAAATAGAAATTGATAACTTCGTCAGTAAGGTTCAAGCAATTGCAGTCACAATTGCCAATGCAGCACCCCCCACGTCGGTATTAGCGCAAGGGGCAGCCGGCGTGATTGCAGATGATGGTTTATTAGATGTAACGATCGTTACGTCGGTAAATCAGTTAGAGGCCATTAACGCCATGACTAATTTATTGGGAACTGCTTTGCTAGGAACCGCTGCCGAGCGAGAAGATATTATTTACTTGCGGACAAAGCGCATTAAAGTCACAACAGAGCCGGCACAGAAAGTCGTATTAGATGGAGAATTAATTGGCACACCATCGGTGGAAATTGAGTGCATTCCAGGGGGTTTAACAGTTGTGGTGCCGGCTACAGAAGAACAGACAACAGAAGAGGCGACAGAAGAGACAACAGAAGAGGCAACAGAAGAGACAATGAGAGCTTTTGGTTAAAAGCGCAGCTAAACAAAAAAACTCACCAACTCAGGCTAAAAACCTTAGCAAAGAAACGTAAGATATCTGCATCTGCTTGTCGGCACGCTGCGCTATCATCTGCGGTAAAAAAAATCAACCTTTTCAAAACAACCAAAAACTTCTACTTGAAAGTTGTAACTGCCGACAATTGCCGCAAAGATTGAATCGCAGTAACAGCGTGTTGAGCCACATTATCAATTTCTTCTTCAGTATTAAACCGGCCAATACCAAACCGAATCGAGGCATAAGCCAAGGTTTCTGGCAGTCCCAACCCTTGCAAAACATGGGAGGGGGCAATTTTAGCAGCAGTGCACGCTGAACCCGAAGACACCGCAACCACCGGCTGCAAACCCAACAGCAAAGCTTGTCCGTCAACGCCTTCAACACTGATATTTAAGTTACCCGGTAGCCGCTGGGTAGGATGGCCATTGAGATGAATACCTGGTAGCCGGTTTAGCTGTTCCCAAAGCCTGTCTCTGAGTGCTTTTTGGCGTTCTGCCTCTGACTGCATTTCTGAAAGTGCCAGTTCCACTGCCTTGCCAAACCCGACGATCTGCGGCGTGTAAAGCGTACCCGATCGCATTCCCCGTTCATGCCCTCCCCCGTGCATTTGGGGTGCTAGCTGAACTCTGGGGTTGCGCCGGCGCACATAAAGGGCACCAATTCCTTTTGGCGCATAAATTTTGTGTCCGGTTAGGGACATGAGATCGATGTTCATCGCTTGCACATCCAGGGGAATTTTGCCGATTGCTTGGGCGGCATCCGTGTGGAAAAGCACATTGCGATCACGACATATTGCCCCAATTTCTGCTGCCGGTTGAATCACCCCAATCTCGTTATTTGCCACCATTACTGATACTAAAATTGTATCGGGACGGATGGCTTGTTCTAATTGGGCTAAATCGATTAACCCATCACCGCACACTGGCAAGTAAGTAATTTCAAATCCCAGTGTTTGCAAATACGCGCACGGATCAAGCACGGCGTTATGTTCTGTTGCCACAGTTATCAGGTGCCGGCCTTTGCTGAAATAAGCCTCTGCAACACCTTTAATGGCTAAATTATTCGCTTCTGTTGCGCCGCTGGTAAAGACAATTTCTTCCGGTGTGGCATTAATCGCATCTGCCAAAATCTGCCTTGCTTGTTTAACAGCCGCTTCCGCTTCCCAGCCATACTGATGACTGACGCTGGCAGGGTTTCCAAAATGTTCTGTGAAATAAGGCAGCATAGCAGCGAGTACCCGCTCATCAAGGGGAGTTGTCGCGTGATTATCGAGATAAATAGGCCGAGGCATTGTTTTTAACTTTTAGAGTTTAGATAGTGTTGTTGGTTGCCGACATTTTAAAGTTTAAATTGAGGTTGTTTCTGATTGCCGATTGTATAAATATTTAGTAAGGGGTATTACTCAACTGGGTTTTATCAAAAAAATAATTAACTTTAGCTGCAAGTGTCATTAAAATTTTAACGCATCTAGTAAGACTAAATCAAACAAGTATTAGAACTCGTGCTTTCTGCCGGCATCTTATAAGAGGGCTGTTTCATTTTCCTAAAACCCGCCAGGGACTAACGAAAATGACAAACACTCACTCATATCCGTCCCTATTGCCACAGATGCAGGCCGGCAACTTGCAAACCGCTATAAAAAGATACATTTCTCAATTTGACAAATATTCCTTAATATGCATCTAACTTTACCGATTATCAGCCGTTTTTCACCGGAGTTTTTTCTGCTTTGTTGGTGCCGGCAGCAGACAGCGAGACATCCTAAGATTTAGGCGCTAATAATGCCTCAATAATGATTTATTCAGCCCCGATTTGTGAGCTAGAGGGCAAAAACCTGAAATTATTATAATTGTATTTGTTGATACAAACATAATTCCGTAAGCAGTGTTTGATTTGCTTATTCTTCTGAATTAACCCCAACTAAATATTAACTCACTTAAGACATCTTCATAATTCTTTATAGGAAAAAAAAGAGTGAGCGACAGACGTTTCATGTCCTTATCACGCCGTCAGGTTATTCGGGGCATTTTAGCCACGACAGCCTTTGGAGTTACCTCAAAATTTGGCACTGGATGCAGTTCCTCAACCGGCACTAAAGCTAATTCCCCTAGAGAAGGCAAGCCGATTGTGATGGGTTTCATTTATGTTGGCCCAAAAGATGATTACGGTTACAGTCAAGCCCACGCTGAAGGAAGGGCCGGCGTTGCCAAACTTTCCTGGGTAAAAACTGTTGAAGAAGCTAATGTTTCTGAAACGACTGCGGTAGAAGAAACAATGCGAAATATGATCGAGCAAGACGGAGCAACCGTTTTGTTTCCCACCTCGTTTGGCTACTTCGATCCGCATATTTTGAAAATCGCAAAAGACTATCCTGAAGTTCAATTTATCCACTGTGGAGGACTTTATCAGGAAGGCGTTCACCCCTCAAACGCTGGCAGTTATTTTGGCTACATAGATGAAGCTGAATATATCGCCGGCATTGTTGCCGCCCATACTTCCAAAACCGGCAAGCTTGGATTTATTGCTGCTAAACCGATTCCTCAAGTCCTGAGAAATATCAACAGTTTTACCCTAGGCGCACGCAGCGTTAAACCAGAGGTGACCACTCAAGTTATTTTCACCGGCGATTGGTCAGTGCCGGTGAAAGAAGCGGAAGCTGCTAACAGTATGGCAGACCAAGGTGTTGATGTTCTCACCTGTCATGTAGACAGCCCCAAAGTTGTGGTAGAAACCGCAGAAAAGCGCGGTATTTTCTCTAGCGGCTATCACGCAAATCAAACAACGCTGGCTCCTAAAGGATATTTAACCGGCGCAGAATGGGATTGGACAAATGTTTATTCCAAATATGCCGAAATGATCAAAGCCGGTAAAACCTTAATGAATGGGGGAATTCCTCATATCGTGCGCGGCGGCTTAAAAGATGGCTTTTTGAAACTATCAGACTATGGCCCCGCCGTCACAGTGGAAGCCAAAAAAGATGCTGACGCGGCAAAAGAAAAATTTCTTAGCGACAGCATGATTGTTTACAAAGGAGAAATTAAAGATAACACCGGCAAAGTTGTCATTCCAACCGGCAAAGATTTCAAACAGCAAGACGGTGAACTCGAAAAAATGAATTGGCTAGTTGCCGGAGTCGTCGGCAATGCCGGCAGTTAAAACAACCTTTTCCCATCCCCATACCTTTAGGTTGGCGAAGCCTTGCCCTATCCCCAATGCCCAAATAAATTATGATTAACCGGCACAATTGGCGTGGAACCTTAGAAGCAGTCTGCATCCCAATCGCTGCCCTTCTCTGCTCATTAATTCTTTTTGGAATTTTTTGTGCCCTCGCCGGAGCCAATCCTTTCGAGGTTTATGGCTCAATTTACAAAGCAGCTTTTGGCAATTGGTACTCGTTTCAAAACACATTAATTCGGGCTGCTCCTTTAATGCTAAGCGCCCTTTGTACAGCACTTCCCGCTCGTTTAGGGTTGGTAATTATTGGCAATGAAGGTGCGCTCGTAATAGGGGGAATTGGAGCTGTAGCGGCTGGACTTGCCCTTTCTTCCGCACCGGCAACCATTGTGCAAATAGGCATGGCACTTGCCGGCATGATTTGTGGTGGGTTGTGGATCGGCGCCGTGGGAGCGTTGCGCCACTACCGCGCAGTGAATGAAACCATCAGCAGTTTGCTGCTAAATTACATTGCGATCGCCCTCCTCAACCATTTGGTGAGCGGCCCGATGCGTGACCCCAGTTCCCTCAATAAGCCCTCCAGCTACCCGATTGCCGAGGTCAATATGCTGGGCACCATCCCCGGCACTCGCGTTCATTACGGGCTAATTTACGGGTTAATTGCCTGTGCGATCGCCTACTTCCTGATCCAGCGCACCACCTTTGGCTTTGCAGCGCGGACTGCCGGCGGCAATGTTCGAGCAGCTAGAATTGCCGGTCTGCCGGTTGGCAAGTTAACAATGGCAATTTGTTTTCTTGCCGGTTCTTGTGCGGGATTAGCCGGCATGGTGGAAGTTGCCGCCGTGCACGGTCGTGCCAATGAATCCCTGAATGCCAACTACGGTTACAGCGGCATTTTAGTTGCCTTCATCGCCCGACATAATCCCCTCGCCGCAACTTTAGTGGCAATTTTACTCGGTGGAATCCTCGCCAGTGGAGGCATTTTGCAACGAGCGCACGGTTTACCCGACGCAACTGTTTTAGTGTTTCAAGGGCTAGTTTTCTTAGTCGTTCTGTATAGTGAATCGCTCTACGGACGGTTAGCAATCTTTAAAGAAGGCATCGGAAAAAAGGATCAGGGAACCGGGCCAGACTCCCTACCTCCTATCCCAAATCCTCAAGCACCCATTCCCAGTTAACCGCATTTGAATATTAGAAAAATAAGGATAAAAAACAAATGAGTGCAGAAGCATTAGGTTGGTGGGGAGTTCCTTTAGCAATTGCAGCCGGCACCTTGCGAGGAAGTGCGCCATTTCTGTTTGTCAGTTTGGGGGAATGTATAACAGAAAAAAGCGGCAAAATTAACTTGGGATTAGAAGGAACGTTGCTCACCGGCGCAATGACCGCTTACGCCATTTCTTATTTAACCGACTCCCCTTGGCTAGGGGTATTAGTTGCAGGAATTGCCGGGATGCTATTAGGATTCATTCACGGCTGGCTTTCCCAACAACCGAGGGTGAATGATATTGCCGTTGGCATTGCCATGATTATTTTTGGTAGCGGTATTGCTTTTTTCTTTGGCAAACCCTTTATTCAACCTTCAGCGCCTCAATTGCCGACGATTGATTTAGGAACTTGGAGTTCTTTACCTCAGATTCAATCTGCCTTAAAAATCAGCCCGCTTTTCCTGCTAGGCGTGATCATTGCTCCCCTAATGCAGTGGTTTTTTAAATCAACGCGTTGGGGTTTATTTATCCGCGCGGTTGGCGATAGTCCAGATGCGGCAAGAGCAATGGGAATTTCTGTTTTTAAAGTGAGAATGCTAAGCATCATCGCCGGCAGCTTTTTAGCCGGCATTGGAGGCGCTTACTTATCCCTTTATTATCCCGGTAGTTGGAATGAGCGGATTTCTAGCGGACAGGGATTAATGGCAGTCGCACTCGTCATTTTTGCACGTTGGAATCCCATTCAATGTTTATACGCTTCTTTGCTATTTGGTGGGGCGCAAGCCATAGGGCCGGCTTTACAATCGGTTGGCGTCAATTCTTATTATTATTTATGGAATGCTTCGCCCTACATTCTAACTTTAGCAATCATGATTCTTACCTGTTCTCCCAAACGGACTTTAACAGGTGCCCCTGGGGCGTTAGGAACAAACAGTTAGCAATTAAATCTCGATTTTTTCACAATTCACCTAGCTGAAATCTAAACTTAATTATGGGACGTTTTGTTGAAGCTGATCCTTATCTCTATCCCTATAATGGCGATCTGCGTCCAGAAAATACTGTTTTGCTGATTATTGATATGCAGACAGATTTTTGTGGCGTTGGTGGCTATGTTGATAAAATGGGTTACGATTTATCACTAACTCGCGCACCCATTGAGCCAATTAAACGAGTTTTAGAAGTTGCACGGGCTAAAAAGTTTCATGTGATTCACACCCGCGAAGGACACCGCCCTGATTTATCTGATTTGCCAGAAAATAAACAATGGCGTTCGCGTCAAATTGGTGCCGGCATTGGTGATCCTGGCCCTTGTGGGAAGATTTTAATTCGAGGTGAAGCCGGTTGGGAAATTATTCCAGAACTTGCCCCTTTACCGGGAGAAACTGTGATTGATAAGCCGGGAAAAGGGTCTTTTTATGCAACAGATTTAGATTTACTTCTCAGACGTAAAGGCATCCAAAATATTATTTTAGCCGGCATTACGACGGATGTCTGTGTTCACACAACGATGCGGGATGCGAATGATCGCGGTTATGAATGTTTGCTGCTTTCTGATTGCACCGGCGCAACGGATTATGGCAATTATTTGGCGGCTTTGAAAATGATCAAAATGCAAGGGGGTGTTTTTGGGGCTGTGGCGGATTCACGGGCGTTTATTGAGGGGATAAATGATTAAAGTTTTTGGATGTTTTTAACCACAGATGATAGCGCAGCGTGGCGCTAGCCATACACAGATGAATACAGATGTAGAGGTAGGCTGTCTTTAGGTACATACAAATAGGAGGGATGTTAAAATGACACAAATAACAGATCCGGTTACTCAGAAGTCAGTCGGCAGCGCTCAGCATTCGCTTCCACCACCGGAATTGGAGGTGGTGAATATGAGTAAGCAATTTGGTAAAATGACGGCTTTAGATAATGTTTCACTGCATCTAAAACCGGGAACTTTTCACGCCTTGCTGGGTGAAAATGGAGCGGGTAAAAGTACGCTGGTTAAATGCGTGATGGGTTTTTATACTCCCACTTCTGGGAAGATTTTAATCAACCAACAACAGCGCACGATTTCTAGTCCCCGTGATGCACATAAATATGGGATTGGGATGGTATATCAGCATTTTACTTCGGTGCCGGCGATGACGGTGGCGGAAAATTTGGTGCTTTCTCGCTTTGATAGTCCTAATTTAATTAATTGGAAAGCGGAATCTGAGCGATTACGGGAATTTATGCAAACTGCGCCTTTTCAAGTTCCTTTAGATATTCCTATTTCTCAATTAGCTGCCGGCCAAAAGCAGAAACTGGAAATTTTGAAGCAGCTTTACTTGCAAAGTCGCATTTTAATTTTGGATGAACCGACTTCTGTTTTAACGCCGCAAGAAGCTGATGAAGTGTTAGGGTTATTGCGAGAAGAAGTGACTGCCGGCAATTTAAGTGTGTTGATGATCAGCCACAAATTTCGTGAAATTATGGCATTTGTGGATGAAGTTACGGTATTGCGTAAAGGCAAGTTTGCCGGTCATGGAATCGTGAAAAATCTCACGGTTTCAGATATGGCACAGATGATGTTGGGTGAACAGCAAGAAGCGCAGCCGGTTGAAAAAACAGCGCATCTTGAAGCCATTCCGGTACTGCAAATTCAAAACATTCATGCGAATAAAGACAATGGATTAGAAGCGGTTTCTGGTATTAATTTAACCATTCATAGCGGCGAAATTGTGGGAATTGCCGGGGTTTCTGGCAATGGTCAGCGGGAATTGGTGGAGGTGCTTGCCGGCCAGCGTTCCGCCACAGCCGGACAGGTTTTGGTGAATGGCGAAGTGTATAAGGCGACACGCACGCAGATGTTCCAGCACAAGGTTTGTGTGTTGCCAGAAGAACCGCTTCGCAATGCCTGTGTCCCTCACATGAGTGTGGCTGAAAACCTTGCCTTGCGGACGTTTGACCGACCTCCCCAAGCGAAAGCCGGCACTTTTCTCGTCCTGCGGGCAATTCGCCAGATGGCGGAAAAATTGATACACACTTTCTCAATTAAAACGCCTTCTCCGGAGACGCCAGTGGGCAATCTTTCGGGGGGAAATGTGCAGCGAACGGTGTTAGCGCGAGAACTTTCTGGCGAGCAAATTAAGCTGCTAATTGCTGCCAATCCTTGTTTTGGTCTTGATTTTGCGGCTGTGGAATACATTCACGGTCAAATTGTTGAAGCGCGAAATCGAGGCGTCGCAGTATTGTTAGTCAGCGAAGATTTGGACGAATTGCTAAAACTAGCAGATCGAATTGTCGTCATTAGTGAGGGCAAATTTGCTTATGAAAGTGCGATTGCTGAGGCAGATTTTGCCACAATTGGTCGCAGCATGGCAGGACATTAATCATTGCTAATTCCTTTTAAAAATTAGCGATTAGGCAGCAATAATTATGACTGAACAACATGAGCCGGCTTTAATTCTCAAAGATTTAATTAATATCGCTTCACGACAGGATGAGTTACCCTGGCAACCTTTTCGTCCAGGGGTTGATATCTACCGGCTTTACGGCAACGGTGAACAAGGATCTGCTGCGGCGCTACTGCGCTACCAACCTGAAGCAAGTGTTCCTAGGCATCAGCATACCGGCTTTGAACACATTTTTGTAATTTCTGGCTCACAAACTGATGGAAATGGTGAACATCAAGCCGGCACGCTGGTGATTAACTCACCCGGCACTCAGCACAGTGTTAAAAGTCAAGCCGGCTGCATTGTATTAGCCATTTGGGAAAAACCTGTCTCACTGTTAGCTAGTGACGAATAGTAATTCATTAATAAATATGGTCTTCATCACTGCTCAACCTTACGACTACGAACTTCCTTTAGATGGGAATGTAGCGCTGTTAATTATTGATATGCAGCGGGACTTTCTAGAACCCGGAGGTTTTGGAGAGGCTTTGGGGAATGATGTCAGCCGGCTTCAGGCAATTGTCCCGGCTGTTAAGCAATTACTGGAAGTATTTCGCACTTATAAGCTACCGGTTCTCCATACAATTGAAGGACATCAACCCGATTTATCCGATTGTCCGCCGGCTAAACGACTTCGAGGAAAAAGTCAGTTAAAAATTGGGGATGTTGGCCCAATGGGACGCATTTTAATTCTTGGTGAAGCCGGCAATGCAATTATCCCAGAGTTAGAACCTTTAGCGGGGGAAATCGTGATTTCCAAACCAGGAAAAGGTGCTTTTTATCACACCCATTTAGAATCTCTATTACGTGAAAAAAAAATCACGCATTTAATTATCACTGGAGTCACCACTGAGGTTTGCGTTCAGACAACCATGCGAGAGGCAAATGACCGAGGATTTGAATGTTTGCTGGTAGAAGATGCCACTGAAAGCTACTTTCCCGACTTCAAACAATCTACCTTGGAAATGATTCTCGCCCAAGGGGGAATTGTGGGATGGACAGCAAAAGCTAAATCAGTTATTCACACTCTTGAAAAAAGCTACAAAGCAGCAAATACAGCAAATTCACTAATTTAGCAGGTTAATTTTTGATGGAAACGGTAAGCTTGGCTGTGAATGGCACTTTGATGCGCGGGTTAGAATTGAACGAAAATTTACTGAATGCCGGCGCGACTTTTATTCGGGAAACTTTCACAGAACCAGCTTATCGTCTCTGGTCGGTTGAAGATCGTCATCCTGCCATGATGAAATTTAAGGCAGGAGGTACTTCTATCTATGTTGAAATTTGGTCGATACCCGCTAATAACCTCGCTCAAATTTTATTACAAGAACCTCCAGGTTTATGTATTGGGAAAATTCGCCTTTTAGATGGGGAAGAGGTTCTGGGAGTTTTGGGAGAAGCTTTCTTATGTGAGGATCAAAAAGAGATTACTAAATGGGGCGGTTGGCGAGCTTATATTGCTGATTTTCGAGGAAAAAACTTGTCGTTGCAAATAAAATAAGAAATGAGACTTACTTTCGTGAGTTTAGAAGTAGGCTAATTGTAACAAACTATTTAAGAACTTAAATGACTTTAATTTAATTAAACAATATTTAAAGCAAGTAATAAAATTTTTTAATTTTACATACCTAGCAAATATAACATTTTCATTAATGTGGCTAGCATTACACATTTAATAATGTATTGTTGATAACATCTATCTTGTGAAGATGTTATCAACAATTAAGTGTGAGGATTTCTTGTGAAGATTGTACAGATTGAGAAGGTTTGGAGTGTGCTTCTAAAAACTTCTTGGTTAGGTTTATCTATTGTGAGTTATTCTATCGGCTGGGGACAGTTTCAGGCTAATGCAAATGAAAATTTAAACACTCTTCCTCTCTTACATAAGCAACTAAGGCTTGATGAGGCAAGTTCATTAACTCAGAGAGAAGTGGAAAACACTTTCTCTGCCGGCACTTTTACACCTTCACAAGAACAAAAGTTTAATGTTGTCAATATTTTAAGTAATTCCAGCTTAAAAGTCGAAGAAAATCAGCCAGAAAATGACCCTATGGAGCAAGTGACTTCTGTTTCGCAATTAACAGATGTCCAGCCGACCGATTGGGCTTTTCAAGCATTACAAAACTTGGTTGAACGCTACGGTTGTATTGTCGGCTATCCAGATGGGACATTCAGGGGAAATCGCGCCCTCACTCGATATGAATTTGCTGCCGGCTTAAATGCCTGTTTAGAGGTAATAGTCGGATTAATTGGGCCAGAAGGTGATTTTGGCACAAAAGAAGATTTAGCGCTATTGCAGCGCCTGCAAGAAGAATTTCAGGCAGAACTTTCCACCTTGCGGGGTCGGGTAGATGCGCTAGAAGCCCGTGCCATTGAGTTAGAATCGAATCAATTTTCCACAACAACTAAGCTTTTTGGTTTAGCTTTCTTTAATGTGACTAAAGCGGGTTTCGGCGACACTCTGCAAATTGAAACAACAGATTTGGGTTCGCCGCTGGAAATTAGGCCGGCAGGGCGAAATTCAGTTACTAACCGACCCATTATTCAAACAACCGATGAGGAGCCGGCAACGACTTTTAGTAATTTGGTGTGGCTGACGCTGCAAACTTCTTTTACGGGTCAAGATAGTTTAGTCACTCAACTTGCTGTTGGTAACGGTAACTCACCGGCGAATGCTTTGGCGTCTGCCGGCCTTTATAACACATTCGGTGCCCCTTATACTGACCAAACGGCAGGGCCAAATATTGGATCTGGTGAAGTAGTTTTGCGGGAATTATTTTATGAATTTCCCGTACTTGATAAAATTCGACTTGTTGTCGGCCCACGAATTAATTGGTATCGCTACTTTGATAACAATGCCTTTACCTTTTTCTTGACAGGTGCAGGTAGTTTTAACTCGATTAGCAGCACTTTATCTAATACAATTGATCGGGGTGCCGGCGCGGTTGCTCTCTTAGACATGAGCAAACAATTTAAGTTTCGCTTTGGCTATCTCGCAGAAAGTAATGAATATTTACCTACTGCTTTTTTTGATACGGCATCTGATCCCAATGAAGGATTTTTTAATGCCACAAACACAATAACGGCTGAGGTCATTTTTTCCCCCAGCGACAGAGCAAACATTCGTTTTAACTACACCCGCTCTAAAATTGATGCCAACGTTCCGATTTTTGATGAAAATGGCAATTTAACCGGCTTTGGCGTTGGCGGTGCGACTGGAGAGCCAATTTATGGCGTTGCTGATGATGGGTTTGGTGGCTCAATTGAAAATGCCAGTGCCGATACTTTTGGCCTTAACTTCGACTGGTTAGTAACTCGTGGCTTTGGCGTTTTTGGGCGCTATAGTTATGGCAGTACCAATATAGAGCCAACCACGTCGGGTCGTCCGAGTGGAGAAGTTAACGCGCAAGCTTTTCAGTTTGGCTTTGCTTTCCCCGATCTAGGCCGGCAAGGAGCGTTAGGGACTCTATCTTTCTTGGTTCCTTTTGATGTTTTAGATGGGCGCGATTTTCTGGCTGCCGGCGGTGGAAATGGGGGCACTCAGTATGAAGTTGAAGCCAGTTATTTCCTGCCAATTACGGATAATATTGCCGTAGTTCCAGCTTTCTATGTTATTGGAAATCCAAATAACTTCGATGATAACCCCACCATTTTTATCGGCAACCTTCGCACCCAGTTTAGTTTTTAACTTGGGCTTGCTTAAGGAATGATCAAGTAGTAGGATTGGTTAAGAAGCACGGCATATCAACAGCATCGGCTCAAGAGATGCCTGCTTGCTACTGTTAACCTTTCAAAAATAAGCTTAAAGCAAATAGTCTCACTAGAACAATTAAATCGATTGGAAAAAACCGCACGCTGCGCCATCGCTCTTGGCAGCAATCTTGGCGACTGCCGCAAAACTCTTGAAGCTGCTATCAAAATTCTTGGCAACACTCCAGGGATTAGTTTAGAACGTCAATCTAGCTGGTATAAAACGGTGCCGATAGGGCCACCGCAACCGACTTATCTAAATGGCTGTGCATTGCTGCGCGTCCAACTAACACCGCAAGAATTGTTGGAAACATTGTTAGCAATTGAAGCTAAATTCGGACGAGTTCGCCGGGAACGATGGGGACCAAGAACTCTCGATCTAGATATAGTATTCTTTGATAATTTAATTTTGGACACGCCAACGCTGGAATTGCCTCACCCGCGCATGAGGGAACGGGCGTTTGTACTGGTGCCGCTGGCTGAAATTGCTCCTGATTGGGTAGATCCGATTTCTGGGAAAGCGATCATACAACTGATTCACGCGGTAGACTGTGGAGGAGTCTGCCGGCTTTAAACCTGCTCATCTGCGCTAAAACAAATTCTTCCTGGCGGCTGATAGCCAGCAGCGCCATCAAGGTTGAAAATAAGAATTAGTACATTAACAAGGTTGAAGTATGGCACTAAAATTAAACGTTCCTTCAATAGTTTGCCAAGGTTGCGCGGACAGCATCACCGAAGCGATTAAAACGATTGATCCAGATGCAAGCATACAAGTGGATGTACCCGGCAAGACAGTAACTTTGGACTCGCTAGCTGCAGAAGAGTCATTTAAACAGGCTATCACTGCCATTGGACATAAAGTACAAGAGTAAAGCAATATAAGAAAATGCGATCACTCGCTTCTTGACAATAGCGAAGATAGAGTGATCGCTTTTCTAAAAGCGTTAAAATTTTAGCTTAGTTTACACGATTACTTGTCAAAAATATTTGGCACGCCGTTAACTTTCAATCGAAAATAAAACCTCTAAAATCTGAAATCCGATTATGCCTCTAGGCCAAGAACCGCCCGAAGTTTTAAAACAACGCCTCGCCTATCAAGGTCGTAAATTTAATTTTGATGTGACGACATTGCGTCTGCCAAATGGGGTGGAGGGCGATTGGGAATGTATTCGTCATCCGGGCGGTGCGCTGGCGGTGCCGGTGACACCAGAGGGTAAATTGGTGTTGCTGCGTCAGTATCGCTTTGCTGTTCAAGGCCGGCTCTTAGAGTTTCCTGCCGGCACGATTGAACCGAATGAAGATCCTGCTAAAACAATCGAGCGTGAAATTGAAGAAGAAACCGGCTATCGCGCTCGTAAATGGCAAAAATTAGGGGAATTTTTTCTCGCTCCTGGCTATTCAGATGAAATTATTTATGCGTTTCTTGCTCAAGATTTGGAACTGCTAGAAACTCCTCCAGATCAAGATGATGACGAAGATATGGAAACGGTATTGATGACGCCCGAAGAATTAGAGCAAGCGATTTGGGCAGGAGAGCCGGTGGATGCGAAATCGATTTCTAGCTTTTTCCTAGCGCGTCCGTTTTTGAATTTATAAGAAATATTTCTCAATCGTCGGTTCAGCTCGCTTGGTGCTAAATTATTTTTAGTCCCGCTCGGAATTCAATGCGCCTATTGTCGTCAAGGCTACTAACAAGCTGTAGAGCCTTGACTTTAATGCATCTTATTTCAGTTTAAATATCTACAGCGCAGCGTGTTCTCTAGATATAGCATTGGGGGCATCAATTTTTGGGTCAATCATTCAGTGATTGGCTCGATATGCTATGCCCAGAGGGCACGCTGCGCTAACGCCTGTACTATTTTAATATTTAATATGAAAAATCTGCTTCCCCCCCGTCTGCGTCTTTATCTCAAAATCTGTCAGAGAAAATTAATCGATGCCGTAACAGGGCGTCGAGCTAGGTTTGTAAGTTATTCTAAGCATGGGGTTGAGCGAGGCGCAAGTTTTAATCCGCAAATTGTGATGACTCAACCGATTTATTCTAACGAATTTTCTGCTAATAAAATTCACAATCTGAAGTTAGCAATTCAGCAAATTGATAATTTAACGATCCAGCCGGGACAAATTTTGTCGTTTTGGCATTTGGTTGGCAATCCTAACCAATCTAGAGGTTATGTTGCCGGGCGCACTCTGGTTCAAAATGAACTGAAAGCGAGTTATGGGGGAGGTTTGTGTCAGTTATCTGGACTGTTATATTTATTAGGGTTGAAAGCCGGCTTATCTGTTCTTGAAAGAGCCGCTCACTCCCAAGATATTTATACAGATAAAACTCGCTTTGCACCTTTAGGATCTGATGCAACAGTTGTGTATGGTTATAAAGATTTACGATTGCAAAATAATTTGCCGTTTTCTATTTGCTTTCGGTTTCAAGTGCAGAATCATGCGATTACAGCCATGTTATGTGCTGCCGAGCCTGTTTTAGAATACAAAATTGAGTTTATTCATCAACCTTTGCCAGATGGTTTGCGAGTTGATACCCTACGTTACGAGCTAAATAACTTGTTTTTTCAGGAAGTAACTACAACGATTTACAAAATACAATCTGTTCCTCAAAAACAGGAATTGCAACCGGCAGGCAGTCGAGATTAACTTTTAACCTAACTTTTTTCTAACCTCATAAACATCTATGTTACTTGAATTAGCAGTTGGAGATGCCTACGGTGCCGGCTTTGAATATGCGGAGCAAGACATCATTGATCAGTACAATGATTTGAGCCGATATGTCAAACATCCCCGTCACTCGTTAATTCCAGGGTGCTACACAGATGACACCCAGATGAGCATTGCAATTGCCGAAACAATAGTTTCTCAACAACCTTGGACACCGGAAGTTTTAGCACAGGCATTTGTCACAGCCTTTAAACGCGATCAAAGAGAAGGCTATGCCGGCAGGTTTTATCAATTTTTATTAGGCATTCAAGACGGCAATCAATTTTTAGAACAAATCTCCTGGACAAGTGATAAAAGCGGTGCGTCAATGCGTGCCGGCCCAATTGGGGTATTTCCTAGCGTCGAAAAAGTTATTGAAGCCGCAACAATTCAGGCCGCAATTACCCATAATACCCCCGATGGAATTAATGCTGCTATTGCGGCAGCTTTGATGTCGCATTATTTCATTTATCAGTTAGGAGAAAAAAGTAACTTAGGAACGTTTCTTGAAACTCATGTTGCCGGTTATCAATGGGGAGAAACGTGGCAGGGAAAGGTCGGATCAAAAGGCTGGATGAGCGTTAGAGCCGCGATTACAGCCGTGATGCGAAATCACAGCATGAGCGAACTTTTAAAAGATTGTATTGCCTTTTCTGGTGATGTAGATACAGTTGCAACGATTGCATTAGCAGCCGGCTCCTGTAGTGGGGAAATCACACAGGATATTCCAGATCATCTGATTGCCGGTTTAGAAAATGGCCCTTATGGTAGAGATTATCTGATCGATTTAGACAGACATTTGATGAGTTTGGTACAATAAACTTTCATTCAATGCCGGCCACATTCAAATCATTTAAGATCGACACCGATTATCGGGATTAGGAATAACTTCAATCCGCTCAATGGTTGCCGGCTCAATACTTCTTGGATTGATTGATAAGGGAACACCATCAACTAACACAGAAGACTGTTTACCTCGCAAAGCACTCCTTGAAAAACGAGTATTTCGTGCAGAAAATGCAAAACCCGGAACCAGCCGGTAGAGAATTTGATTCATGTCCCGCGTCAAGGCAGTTTGTTGTTGAATTTGTGCGCGTGTAATAACGGTAACTGAGCGCGGCACTTTGTCATACCGTTCAGTTATACAAGAGGCGCTGCCAACTCCTTGAGCGACGCTGACAGATGCGTCACCGGCAACACTCACATCAGGCGCTAAAACCGCAAAAACGCTAGCCACCCACACTGCAAATACAAAATTTCTGGACATACAAATCAGTTTAATTTAAAGTAAAGCAAATCAAAAAAAAACATCCGAAAGACCGATCTCCACTAATATCCCCAGCCATTATGGTGGCAGAAGTGGAAAATTTTAAACGTAAAGGACGCAAACTTTCGGCTACTTAAAATTATCCTCTGCGTCCCTAGAACGTTTAAAAACCAGTTGTAGTAATTTAAACATCCATGTCTGACTTAATTTTATTTTGGCACCGGCGAGATTTACGCATTTCTGACAACATCGGACTCGCAGCAGCACGACGACAAACTCCAAAAGTTGTAGGCGTTTTTTGCCTCGATCCCAATATTCTGAAACCAGGTGAGGTCGCGCCGGCACGCGTTACTTACATGATAGGCTGTTTGCAATCACTTCAGCAAACTTATATTGCAGCCAGCAGCCAATTATTAATCCTGCAAGCTCAGCCAGAGCGAGCGATCCCAGCACTGGCAGCCGCGCTCAATGCTCAAGCGGTTTTCTGGAATTGGGATGTCGAACCCTACTCCCAAGAACGCGATCTCACGGTTAAAAATGCCCTCCAAGAAAAAGGCATTCAAGTACAGAATTTTTGGGATCAAATATTACACGCACCAGAGGAGATTCGCACAGGTTTAGGACAGCGTTACACGGTTTACACACCTTTCTGGAAAAATTGGGTAAGCAAACCGAAAGCCGAGCCGGCAGAATTACTGCAAACTGCTGAAAATTTAACTGAAAGTGAACAGGAATCCGCGCAAATTGCCGGTGCCGGCACGCTTCCTAGCGCCAAAGATTTGGGCTTTATTTGGGATCACCCATTGTTACTAGAACCGGGAGAAAAACCGGCGCAAGAAACACTAGATAAATTTTGCCGACAAGCGATTTATGAATATCAAGAACAGCGGAATTTCCCAGGCGTTGAGGGCACTTCTACCCTAAGTGCTGCCCTTAAATTTGGTGCAATTGGTATTCGTGCCGTTTGGGCGGCAACGGGTGCAGTAATGGAGCAATGCGGCAGTGATGAAGCCCGTGCCGGCGTGCAAACTTGGCAACAAGAACTCGCATGGCGAGAATTTTATCAACACGCGATATATAATTTTCCAGAATTAGCTGCCGGCCCTTATCGCCAGCCTTTTAAAGACTTTCCTTGGGATGAAGATAACAACGATCAGCGTTTCCAAGCCTGGTGTGAAGGCAGAACCGGCTACCCAATTATTGATGCAGCAATGCGTCAAATGAATCAAACTGCTTGGATGCACAACCGCTGCCGCATGATTGTTGCCAGTTTTCTGACAAAAGACTTAATTATTAACTGGCAAAAGGGAGAAAAATATTTCATGCAAAAACTTTATGACGGCGATCTTTCTGCAAACAATGGCGGTTGGCAGTGGAGTGCATCGAGTGGCATGGACCCCAAACCTTTACGGATTTTCAACCCAGCCACGCAAGCGCAAAAATACGACCCCGATGCTGAATATATCCGGCAATGGGTTCCAGAATTAGCGGGTGTGGATACTGCCGCGCTGCTGAGTGGAAAAATTACGCCGGTGGAACGCCAAGCTGTGGGTTATCCCGCTCCTATTGTGGATCACAACCAACAGCAGCGCCGGTTTAAGGAATTGTTTGCACAGCAGAAAGCTTGAAATATTAATTATTTTGAAGAGTGCCGGCTGCTTGAGTGGAAATGAGGTAAAATCTCTCAGCGTTTTCGCCGGCATAAAACTAAAGCCAAATTGACTACGGCTTATCAATAATATACGCAGCCAATTAAATCAGACCTCTCTTTGGGGCAATTCTATGTATTTAAACTAACTCTTGCCCCGCTAGGAGTGCCCGTCTTTACAATTTCATTAAACAAGCTCGACAAATATAATGTTTTTGTAAAAACAGAGAACCAGCTATTGCCTATAGCTGAGTTTGGCTAGTAAATTTACACAAGACACCAAATTGCTGCTGAACGCCAGAAAGTAAAACTACTGATGAGCGCTGTCGCTCTTTCTATTTCAAAGTAGCAATTGGCCGAATCTGCCGGCATCCCACTGAGAAAATATCCTCGTGTGAGCGCCGCCAATGTGACACTGCACAGTCTTGAAAAGATTGGACAAGTGTTGCCAGTGTTTTCTTCTTTAACCATCAACAGGAAAAATTTTAATATGGCATCGCAATTATTGACTAAATTAACATTGGCTACAGCAGGAGCAGCGGTTCTAGCAATTGGCTCAGTATGTGCGCCGGCTGAAGCAGCATTCAAGTTTTCTTTTAAAACAAAGGGTGGTGGGAATGGCTCCTTTTTGTTAAACACTTCCACTCCAGCAACGTTGGGATCTGTCACAAATTTCTCTTTCTCAGGCAGCAAGTTTATTAAGAGCGCCGTCAGTGGTTTGTCGGGCATTGGTGGGTTTATCAGCGGCGCTTCCGGTAAGCCAACTTTGGCAGGTTTTTTAGTTTCTCAATCCCCCACAACATTTTGGGGTGGTTTGCTCGCTCCTAAAGGAACACCGATTGTAGGAAGTGGTATTTTAGGGAAAGCTTCTTTTTCTATAAATCCTTTGTTTGCTGCTGCTGGAGCACTCTCAGCCGGCAGTGCTAGTGCCGGGACAAATCCTTTTTCTGGTTTGGGACTTGACCTGGGACTTGATAGTATCAATTGCTGGGAAACAGAAGTAGTTGGACAAACCGAAGAAGTTCCCGAACCGGCTACTATTTTTGGCAGTATTGTCGGTGTTGGCGGATTGCTAGCGGCGCGACGCAAACGGCAAACGAAAGTCACAGCCGGTTAAACGTTTAAATTATCTTCAAATAAATTTGCCGGCATCCAAAGCTCAATATCTTCCTAGAGTTTATCTTCTGGGGAGATATTTAATTTTAGATGAGACAAGCAAACGGCAAGTTTTTATTCGCTTGGTGATAGACTTTTTTTAGAGTAGCCCTTATTCGCTCGCAGAAAACTGTCACGTTGCACAAAGATAAAATCCGATTGCCACAAAGCTTGATCAAGTGGACGCCGCCAAAAACTGCAAATATCATAGGTTACCCAGTTCCGTGCATCTAGCCACGCAATCAGTTCAGCCAATAAAGGAGCATCTTTATAGATATCTAATAAATTGATCTCTGCCAAGATTACTTGAATTTGATTTAAAGTATTTTCTGTACCTTTAAGAACTTCAAGTTCATAACCTTGCACATCAATTTTGAGCAAATCTGGGCCGTGTCCAGCAAAGTGGTTCTTGACAATGTCATCTACTGTAGACATGGGATAATATTGAGGAGGTAACTTGAAGGCAGTTTGTGTATTGAGAACACTGGAAGCGGTTTCCGCATGGCGTTCTAGTTGATAAAATGGAAATTTATCATGACAATTTGCACCCAATAAGGTGGGAAATACTTGAATCGATGAGTTAGAAGATGCTAAATCTTTTAGCCCACTAACTTTGTGAGGAAGGACTTCAAAACAAGCTACCTTTGTTTCAGGCCATAGCTCGAGGCAAAATTTAGTAAAATCCCCTTGATAAGCCCCAATATCAAAAATAAGATTGGGTTTAAAACCCAAATTGGCCAGACGTGTTAAAGCCAAGTCGGTATTGCATACAAGATTCGTTAAATTCTGATTGACCTTAACTGGTGAAATAAGTTTTTTCAGAAAGGATTTTATTAAAGACTTGATTTGCATTTTTCTATGGATTTTATCAGTCTAATCATTAAGCTATAATTGAGCGGCTGGAATCTCATCCAAAAATTACTCTTATATCAACCGATGAAATAAATAGAGTAATTGTGCGTATTTTGAACCGGCACCACGAAAACATAATACCGCCGCTCCCAGTTTAGCCGTTAAACTATTTAATATGAGTCTTTGCCACTCAACCGCTTACTATGACCGCACACACGCCTGTAGAATTCCAAGATGCCTTTGATGTTGTGGTAGTTGGTGCCGGCCACTCAGGATGTGAAGCGGCACTCGCTAGCGCACGTCTCGGCTGTCGCACCCTGCTGCTGACCCTGAATTTAGATAAAATTGCTTGGCAACCCTGCAACCCCGCAGTGGGAGGGCCGGCAAAATCTCAACTCACCCACGAAGTAGACGCACTCGGTGGCGAAATCGGCAAAATGGCCGATCGCACTTACCTGCAAAAGCGCATCCTCAACGCCTCAAGAGGGCCGGCAGTTTGGGCATTACGCGCCCAAACCGATAAGCGCGAATACGCTGCCGTGATGAAAAATATTGTTGAGAACCAAGAAAATTTGACCATCCGCGAAGGCATGGCAACCGACTTGGTACTCGGTGCGAATGATGAAATTATTGGGGTTGAAACGTACTTCGGCGTTGCCTTTGAATGTAAAGCTGTTGTCCTAACAACCGGCACTTTCCTGGGCGGTATTATCTGGGTGGGGAATAAATCCATGCCGGCAGGACGCGCCGGAGAATTTGCGGCAACAGGATTAACTGAAACCCTGAATCGGCTTGGCTTTGAAACAGGCCGGTTAAAGACAGGAACCCCCGCCCGCGTTGATAAGCGTTCCGTAGATTACAGCGTCATGGAAGCGCAACCCGGTGATGAAAAAGTCTCCTGGTTCAGCTTCGATCCGGAAGCTTGGGTAGAACGGGAACAGATGAATTGTTACCTCACCCGCACAACCGCAGAAACGCACCGGCTGATTCGGGAAAACCTGCATTTATCACCCGTTTATGGCGGTTGGGTGGATGCAAAAGGGCCACGTTATTGCCCAAGCATAGAAGATAAAATTGTGCGCTTTGCCGACAAGGAAAGCCACCAAATCTTTATTGAACCCGAAGGTCGCGATATTCCAGAATTGTATATTCAGGGATTTTCCACCGGCTTGCCAGAACAACTGCAAGTGCAACTGCTGCGGTCGCTTCCCGGTATGGAAAAGTGCGTGATGCTACGTCCCGCCTATGCCGTTGAATACGATTATCTGCCGGCAACGCAGTGTTACCCAACCCTGATGACGAAGAAAATCGAAGGGTTATTTTGTGCCGGTCAAGTTAACGGCACAACCGGCTATGAAGAAGCTGCGGCGCAGGGACTCGTAGCGGGGATCAATGCCGCGCGATTGGTGAAAAACCAAGAAATGATTATTTTCCCCCGTGAGCAAAGTTACATCGGCACCTTAGTTGACGATCTCTGTACCAAAGACTTGCGCGAACCTTACCGAATGCTCACGTCTCGATCTGAATACCGGCTGCTGTTGCGTTCAGATAATGCTGATCAGCGTCTAACACCGCTTGGACGAGAAATCGGTTTAATTGATGATCGCCGGTATGCCCTATTTACCCGCAAACAGCAAAATATTGCAGACGAAAAGCGCCGGCTGGAAACTACGCGGATTAAAGAGCAGGATGAAATAGGTAAAGCGATCGCATCGGATACACAGCAACTGATCAAAGGTTCCATTACCCTCGCTGACTTGCTGCGGCGTCCGAATATCCATTACGCCGATCTCAATCGTTACGGATTGGCAAACCCAGAGTTAGACACCGCTGAACAACAAGGCGCAGAAATTGATATCAAATACTCTGGCTATATCCAACGTCAGCAACATCAAATTGACCAAATTGCGCGTCAAGAACACCGCAAATTGCCGGCAGATTTAGACTACGCCAACATTGACACCCTCTCCAAGGAATCGCGCGAGAAACTTGCCAAGGTAAAACCATTGACAATTGGGCAAGCTTGCCGTATAGGCGGTGTAAATCCTGCCGATGTCAATGCGCTGCTGGTGTATTTGGAGTTGCGTTCGCGTCAATTGGCCGCAGCCGGTGTGGGAAAAGTGTAGAATCTTTGACGAATCTGCACAGCGAAAACTTACCAAAATCTGAGGCTAGGACTCATTTTCAGGCATTTCTAACTAGCACCGGCGCTCTGCAAACAGTCAGAACGGCAAGCTTAGCGCCCCTCCTATTAACCTATAATTTTTTTATCAACTACCGAAAATCCACCTGTTGATGAAATTCTCCTGCTAAATTTTTAGGAGTGCCCTTTAAACTCGTGGATTCGTAGCGTGTGGGTCGGGGGCGTTGAGGAGCCGTAAACGCGAAAAACCTATGTCTCAAAATGTCAGAACAAAAACGATAGCCTCAGAAGAGTTGCAAGAACCAACCGGCCCTGGAACAGTGGCGGTTGAGTCTTATGCAGATCGCTTAATGGACGATTTATTCGAGGATGTTGACCGAATTCTGGTGGGTGGTAATCACTTGCCCACAGAGTCGGCCCGCTCGGAATATGTATCTTTAAAACCAATAACAGTGCCGGCAATCGTCATGCCGCCGATGACCTCACCCGCCGAACTCCAGAAGCGGGCTGAGGCTCAGGAAACCGTTGAGGCGAAAGTCGTTACAACGGGCAACAAACAGCAAGACTCTAACCAGTGGTTTGACAAATGGCTACTGGGGGCAGCGTGTGGCTCCCTGGTCATTATGTTGGGCTTGTGGCTGGCAAGTCGTGCACAGTGGCAGCGGATGTCTGCAAAAGCACCGGCACCGGCACCCTCGCCAATCGCTCCATCTCCAACGATCTCTGCCTCAGATGCCAAGTTTGCCAACTATGTAATGGCTTCCCTCGATAAAATCGCTCAAAGCAGAGGAGAAGTGGGTAAAACCGCAGCCGGCAGACCAACCATAACCGCACCGGCAGCCCAACAGCAACCGCAACAGCAACCCACCCAGCAATCTACAACCATTAACCTGCCGGCATTGCCACTGTCACTGAATCTGTCAGATGCGACCAGTTTAGCCCAAGCGCTCAACCGCCTCGCCACTGCCCTAGAAAAAGTGGCTATACCGACAGCCAACAACGCACGGAACAAACCACCAGCCCCTAAGCCGCCGGTAGCTAAAGCAACGCCATCGGCTCCTAAGCCGGCAGCAGCCAAGTCTCCAACGGCTAAACCATCCCCAACGGCGGCTGCAGCCTCCCCAACGGCTAAACCATCTCCAGCGGCTGCACCATCCCCGGCGGCAACGGCATCTCCAACAACTGCCCCATCCCCAACAGCCGCCCCATCCCCAACGGTTGTCCCATCCGCAGCCGTAACCGCATTTCCTGAAATTCAACCTCAACCGGCAGTCCCGACACTCCCACCAGAAATACCCGCGCCGACTGGCGAAATTCCACCACCGCCGCTTGAGCCAAGTGCTGAACCCAGCGTTAACGCAACGACTCTGCCCAGTCTTGACCCGGCAGCGATTCATACCTTGGTTGGCATTCTCGAACTCGGAGAACGCTCAGCCGCCCTGTTTGAAATCAACGGCGTTGCTCGCCGGGTGAACATCGGGGAGAGTATCGGCTCTAGCGGTTGGGCACTGGTAGAAGTGGCGAACCAGGAAGCCGTGATTCGTCGTAACGGTGAAGTCCGCTCGATTTATGTCGGGCAAAAGTTCTAAATCGTTTGGATTTTGGGTTTTGGGTTTTAGATATCCTCTAAAATCTAAAATCTAAAATCGCCCCGCCGGCTAATTAGATAGCATGAAAAGGCATACCTGATCTTGGGAGTTCCGACGATGGGCCTATTTGAAGACCTCAGCCGGTTTTTAGAAACCAGACTGGAAGAGTTTTTACGCAATAATCCCCATCTGGAGTTGCAGGCGCTGGAAGAACAGTTGCGGGAGCAAGAAGAAGATACCCTGCGGCTGATCGTGGATTTGCAGCGCAAAGAAAAGGCGCTGCAAGATCAAATTCTCTCCACCGCTCAAGATATCCAGCGTTGGCACAGCCGCATCGAAAAAGCGAAAGCATCGAACCGGCTCGATTTGGCCCAGGCAGCGCAAGAAAGAGAGGCGACGCTGTTGCGCCAAGGAAATCAATTCTGGGGTCAAATGCAGGGCGTTAAGGAACGCATTCAGAAATCTAAGGAATTGTACAAGCAGATTCAACAGCGCCGGCAGGAAGTGCGGGCGAAAGCAACCGAGGCAGCAGCAGCAGCAACGCGTACCAACACGCAAAAAGCCGAGCAAAGTTGGCAAACTGCCGGTTGGAATCAAAGTCAAACCCGCACAATGTCCGGCGGCGCTGATTCCTTAGAGGAAGCCTTTAGACGCTGGGAAACAGATGATGAGATTGATCGGATGAAGCGAAATATGGGCCGGTAGTCTCACTTCAATTTAGATTCGCAGAGCATCTTTGGGGTTGCCGGTATTTACTTTCAAGTCGCTTATAGTAGAGAGCGCCACAGTTGTGCCGGTTGGTGAAAGTTTCATCCTTCCCCATTAAATTGCTAACATAATTTTTAGTAGCAAACTGTCTTTAAATTGCGCTCTTATCCCTTCAGTGAGCGACTTCAAAGGACTTAATTGCTACTATTTGCATCGAGCGAGCGCAGCATTTAGCATAAATTCCGGTTAATTCAACCGCGAATTTAAAATCTCTAAGCTATAATTGGAATTAGCACAAGATTAGTACAAGTATTTCAATATTTTCAACACCTAATCACTACAGTGTTATTAGCTTGTAACAGCCATGCCAAGAACAAAACCGCCCTCCGATAAAGTGCTGACCATTCGGCTTCCTTCTACCGAGCTGGAGCGTTTAGAATCTTACTGCACCAGCAAAGGCAGAACGAAAACCGATGTGATCAGAGAACTCATTCGCAAGTTACGGGGTTAATATTTCAGTGCCCAGTGCTGAGTTTGCAGTAGTCGGGTGGGTTAGGCACCGGCGATCGCTGAGTAGGGAAAAGACTAATCTTGAAATTCCCATGCCGTAACCCACCTCACGTAAATCTGTAACTTAGACAAACATTTTTTACCCAAAATCCGAAACAGCCGGCCTGAACGCTCGGCGCTTCCTATCTGACTGAGAACTAAGAAGTTAAGAAAAGTGGAAAGAGTGTAAAGAAGTACACCCTCTCTCAAAAATGCTGTCAAGCTAGAATACGGTTCCCTGACATCAAGGTTGAATGACAACGCACCGAGAATGCCCCTAGCCGCACGGAATGCTGAAGAGTTATCCGGGGCATGAGTGCGCCTGTCTTCACCGGCATCAGAGAACTGCGAGAGTATTGAGAGTGACCTACTTTATGACAACTGACCGTTCTATGACTCCAGCCGAAAAGTTAGCCCAGAAGTTACCCCTTCCCCTCAAGCGATTAGCAGACCTGGCTTATAACTATTGGTGGAGTTGGACAACCGACCGAGTTTCCCTATTTCAACGCATCAGTGCTGATGAGTGGGAACGCTGTAACCACAACCCAGTCGCCATTCTTCAGACAGCTTCTAGTGAACGCCTAACCGAACTCACCGAAGATCCTTTCTACATCAAGCAAGTCAAAGCGCTTGTCGAGCAGTTTGACCGCTATATGTCAGAACGCAATACCTGGGCGAGTCGCGTTGCACCCCAAATTTCTCGCGAACACCCCGTTGCCTATCTCTGTGCCGAATTCGGCATTCATGAATCCCTGCCGATTTATTCGGGCGGCTTGGGAATATTAGCCGGCGATCACCTCAAATCTGCCTCGGATCTGGGCGTACCTCTGGTTGGGGTTGGCCTCCTCTATCGGCAAGGTTACTTCCACCAGCGACTCAACGACGGCGGTTGGCAAGAAGATTACTACCTCGACAACCGCTTTGAGGAAATGCCCTTAGAGTTGATGACAAACGACCAGGGCCAACCCATCATCGTCGAACTTGATATTCGCCAGCGTTCGGTCAAAGTCCAAATCTGGCGGACTCAGGTGGGGCGTGTCTCCCTTTACCTACTCGATACAGACCGGCAAGATAACGATCCCATCGACCGTTGGCTCACCGGCCACCTTTATGGCGGCAACCAAGAAACCCGGATCGCCCAAGAAGTGGTGCTGGGGATCGGCGGTGTCAAAGCATTGGAAGCATTGAATATAGAGCCGGCGGTTTACCATCTCAACGAAGGACACGCCGCTTTCTGCACCCTGGAAATTGCCCGGTTCACAATGGAGAAAACCGGCAAATCCTTCTACGACATTGAAGCCTCAGTGCGGGATCGCTGCGTGTTTACCACCCACACCCCCGTTCCTGCCGGCCACGATGTCTTCTCATCCGACTTGATGGACTCCTACTTCGCCCACTACTGGCCCACCTTAAAATTGTCCCGCGAACAGTTTTTGGCCTTGGGGGCACGTCGTCTCGGCGATCCTTGGGAACCCTTCGGCATGACCGTCTTAGCCTTACGCCTATGCCGCACCGCCAACGGCGTCAGTGAACTGCACGGTGTGGTGTCCCGCAAGATGTGGAATATTCTTTACCCAGAACGGCCTGAAAACAAAGTCCCCATCGGTTACATCACCAATGGCGTCCACGCCCCTACTTGGACTGCACCGCTGCTGTGTGACCTCTACGCTGAATATATGGGCGCAGATTGGGCAGAGCATCTCCTTGACCCGCAAATGTGGGCAAAAGTAGACGCTATTCCTGATGCGGAACTGTGGGAACGTCACAAAATCCTCAAGGAACGTCTGGTTGCATATACACGTTCAAAAGTCAAGGCAGCGCGACAAAATCGCAACGAAGACTATCACCGTATCCAGGCAGCCGATGAGCTGTTAGATGCAAACGTGCTAACTATTGGGTTTGCGCGGCGCTTCAGTCCTTATAAGCGGGGTCACTTGCTGCTGCGGGATGCAGAACGGGCTTTACGGATTTTTGGGAATGCCAATCGTCCGGTACAAATCGTGTTTGCCGGCAAAGCACACCCCCGCGACGAAGAAGGCAAGCGGATCATTCAGCGGTTGATGGAGTGGTGCAAGCACCCATCCATTCTCACGCGGGTGGCATTTATTGAAGACTACAACATCTACACCGGCCAAAAATTGGTGCAAGGCGTTGATGTGTGGTTGAATAACCCCCGCCGTCCTCTGGAAGCTTCTGGCACCAGTGGCGAAAAAGTTTGCTTTAATGGTGGGATTAATTGCAGTGTCCTTGATGGCTGGTGGTGCGAAGGCTACAAAGCTGATGCCAATGGCAAAGGACTCAATGGTTGGGCAATTGGTGAAGATGCGAATACCAGCGATCAGGAATTGCAAGATCGCATTGATGCAGAATCTTTGTATCGGTTATTAGAAGAGGAAATTGTTCCACTTTACTATGACCAAGATGCGAATGGAATTCCTCACGGTTGGGTTCGCATGATGAAGGAGTCAATTAAAACCAATGCTCCTTTGTTTAATACAGATCGGATGATTGCAGATTATGTCACTCAGGTTTATGCGCCCGGCTGTGCGGCGGATGTTAAACCAATTTTAGCGAGTCTGCCGGTGTAATCAGTTTTAGATTTCCGGGTAAGGAAGGGCAGGTTTTATACCTGCCTTTTTTATTAGGGTGTAACGATTAAAATAGAGCCGATTTTATACGAAAGTCCGCTTGACTATCATCCCCGTCTGTTACTCGGTATTATTATAGGGTTTAAATAAGTTTAGGGATGACAAGATGCGTATTTGGCAAGCTGATTTTTACAAGCGTCCTCTTAAAAATGATGCAGGACAAAAGTTGTGGGAGTTGCTGGTTTGTGAGGCAACCGGCAGCTTTAGGTACAGTGCGATGTGTCCCCAAGCTGAAGCCAATGCTAGCTGGTTAGCAGAGCATCTCAAGCAGGCTAACAGTGGCAATTTACCCGATCTCATTCAAGTATTTCGTCCTCAATCCTTAAGCTTGCTGGAAACAGCCGGCAAAATTTTAGGCGTGCCAGTAGAAGCAAATCGGCAGTGCAACCTTGTGAAAGATTGGCTGTTAGCTAAAACTAAAGATTACCCACAAGAGAAAAATTACACCGGCGAAGCTGTGGATTTGCTCGCGATTGATCGTCCGCCGCCAGTGCCTTTACCCGAAAATCTGTTAGGTGAACAGTGGCGATTTGCCGCTTTAAATGCCGGCGATCTGGTTGATGCCTTTGCCGGCAGAGCGATCCCGATTCTGGAAATGCCAGAATTTCTATTGCCCATTAATCTGGGATTAGCCTCTACTGTGCCGGTGCCTGGGGTGATTATTGATGGAGGCCGGCAATCCATGAAATTGGCCAGATGGCTGCAAGATGCCCGTCCTGTAGCGCTGAATTACATTGCCGGTGATCCGGATGGGTTAATCTTAGAAGCTGGGCTAGCAGATCGATGGGTTTTGGCGACATTTGAAGATGAAGAAGTTGCCGCCGCAGCCAAGGCGTATGAACAGCGCAAGCAATTAACTCAGGGACTGCATTTTCTGTTAGTACAACCAGATGACTCTGGAATGACTTATAGTGGGTTTTGGTTATTACAAAAGAGCTAATTGCTAACTCTTATACCGAGTTGCATTCATACTTGTAAGCACAGGAACCCTTACAGAATTCTCTATCAGCCTCTAGCCGTATCTGCCGGAACTTTATACATCAATCGCGCAACTTGGTATTAATTCCTAATGTCCATGATCTAAGATTTACGAACCATGAACCGCCAACGATTAGCCATGAGCAACTTGAACAGATTGGCCTTCTGTTTAATGCTTTTACCCGGTTTATTCTTAGCTGAAGAGATCGCTTTTGGCAGGGACAAGCCGGCATTCTCTTTACAAACATTTCAAGACGAAGATGACCCACTCCTTCTCGCCCCAAAGACATATACGGCTGCTGCCCCCTCCTACCCGACCTTTAATAGCGAACTCCTTGACCGGCAATTGGCGCTGTATCAGCAATCTGTGGCAAATTCAGGGCCGCCCGATATTTTAATTGTGGGCAGTTCCCGCGCCCTGCAAGGCGTTGATCCGGTGGCTTTGCAAACGGCTTTGGCCTCTCAAGGATCTGCGAAGCTAAAAGTGTTTAACTTTGGCATCAATGGGGCGACGGCTCAAGTTGTGGATGTCTTGCTACGACAAATTTTAACTCCAGAGCAGTTGCCTCGAATGATCGTGTGGGCGGATGGGGTGCGCGCCTTTAACAGTGGTCGAGTGGATCGCACTTACAATGCGATCATTGCTTCTCCCGGCTACCAGCGCTTATCTGGGGGAAGTCGCCCTAGTGCCGGCCAGCCAACTCGCCCTGGCACCATACCGGCAACTCGCCCTAGCAGCACACCGGGGGGCGGCATTATTCGGCCAGATCCGATCAATTTTCGTCAACAGGTGCCGCAATCTCCTGGCTATACCATCCGGCGCAAAAGCAGCAGTCGCTTACAAAAATTGTCTTTTAAATCTTTGAAAAGCAGCGCTGCCGGCAGCAAAATTCGCCCAATTTTAGGGGCTAGCTATCAAGCGGAACTCTGGGACGAAAACCAGGAACAGCCGCTTGCAAACGTCTACTACCAGCAGCGAAGCATACCCAGCCGCGCACCGGATAAGCCACCGGCACAACAGTCACCCCGCACCGTGCCGGCAGCGCAACCGGCCAGATCCCCAGAAAGTGAACGGATCGGCAGTGGTTTTAATGCTGTTTCCACTCGATTTAATCCTGCAACCTACTATCAAAGCGTGCGGCGAGTTCCGGGTGAATACGATGGTGATTATGCTTCCTTCAACTTACAAGGGCAGCAAGCCGCCGCACTCCAATCCGTCGTGGCTTTTGTGAAGTCAAAACGGATACCTCTTGTCATAGTTAATTTGCCCTTAACTCAGGATTATTTAGATTCAGTACGGCTGCGGCATGAGCGAGAATTCCAGCAATTTATGCAGCGCTTTGCCGGAGAAAAGGGATTTATTTTCCGTGATTTATCAAGTCGGTGGCCGGCTCAGAATGATTATTTTGCTGATCCCAGTCATCTTAATGTCTATGGCGCAGAAGCCGTCTCTAAACAACTCGCCCAAGACCGTACAATTCCTTGGCCAACTTCACGACCTTAATAATAGTCAGTAATTTTGCGGTATAAACACTGAAGCGCGAACAGACAATATTGCTGTTCGCGCTTTATTTTTTGGCTAAGCAAGCGGGTGACATCGCAAATACTAAATAAAAAGCAGTCGGCAGGAATGTATCATCTATCAAAAACCGAATTCTTTGTAAAGATGACTCCGAAAAATTACGGAGTAAGGGCATTTAAACTCAATCAACTACTTTAAGTAATCCCCGTTGCAAAGCATCAAATACCCGGTTGATACTGCTTTGCTCTTGTTCGCTTAATGAATCTTTTGACAGCAGTGACGACATGAGCAAACGTTGGTCAATGCGGGAGATTTGGCGAAATGCCATAATCCGCTCAACAATTTTGTCTAATGAGATTTTAGGTAATGTGGCTTGAGCTTGCATTGTGTTTTGGGAAGTAAAGGTTGAACATCACTCAACATTTATAAGTTTAAAGATTTCATAAAGATGTTAAGTGATTGCCGGCATATCAGGAATGTGACAATTTATAATTGGTTAAGTGATACTTATCATTGACAAAGCCGGTCATCTCGCTCCAGTCCTTCTCATTTCCCGGTAAAATAGCTTGGCGAAATAACAAGGCAGCAGGGAAAACTCATGGCTCAAGCAAAGATTGGGATCATTGGCGGCAGCGGACTCTACAAGATGGATGCGCTCAAAGATGTTCAAGAAGTTCGCGTTGACACGCCCTTTGGCGCACCGTCCGATGCCTTGATTGTGGGAACCTTAGAAGGAACGCCAGTGGCTTTCCTCGCCCGTCACGGTCGGAATCACACGTTTTTACCCTCAGAGTTGCCATTCCGGGCAAATATCTACGCAATGAAGAGTCTGGGGGTTGAGTATGTAATCTCTGCATCCGCTGTTGGATCGCTGAAAGAAGAGGTAAAGCCGCTGGATATGGTTGTGCCAGATCAGTTTATTGATCGCACCAAGAACCGGATTTCAACATTTTTCGGCGATGGCATTGTCGCACACATTGCTTTTGGTGATCCCGTCTGTGGCAAGCTAGCGACAGTGCTGGCAGATGCAGTGGCGAGTTTAGAGTTGCCAGATGTGACGCTGCACCGAGGGGGTACTTACGTTTGTATGGAAGGGCCGGCATTTTCCACAAAGGCAGAATCCCATCTTTACCGCAGTTGGGGTGCCACAGTAATTGGCATGACGAATTTACCGGAAGCAAAGTTAGCGCGTGAAGCAGAAATGGCTTATGCAACTTTAGCTTTGGCAACAGATTACGACTGCTGGCACTCGGATCATGACAGTGTAACGGTAGATATGGTAGTTGCAAATCTACACCGCAATGCGCTAAACGCTCAGAAAGTAATTCAAGAAACTGTGCGGCGTTTAACTGAAAACCCGCCTGTATCGGATGCTCATTCTGCGTTGAAATATGCCATTTTAACGCCTTTAGATAAGGTTTCACCGGCAGCCAAGGAAAAGTTGGGATTGCTCTTGCAGAAGTATGTATAAGTAGAGAGAAATAGGGACTGAGGTAAGGTGGAAGAAATGCCTCATCCCTCTACTCACTTACTTTCCCAATCAGCATTTCTCCTCTTCAATAGTTTTGAGGAGTTAAACTCGAACTTGAATCAGCAGACAGAGCCTTTTTAGATTCGAGTTTACAGGGGATTTTTCCTGTTTTATAGGTAATATTTATAGATTTTTAAGCAAAAAATAAAAGACACTCAGGTAAAACTTTTCTTTTAACCTCAGTGCCTTTTAATAAAGTTGCCGGCATTGAAAATTTCTCAGCAATTTTTTCTATCTAGCAATCAAATCTTCAAACCACTCATTCTCCCGAACTCCGTCAAAAGAAGGGTCAGTTTTGGCGATTTGCCTTTTATCAGGATTGAGGTTAACCGACTGTCTCAAATTTTCAATGGCGGAATCTACATTGCCTTGCAGCGCATAGCAGCGAGCTTTTTCATACCAAGCATCAGCATACTCAGAATTGATACGGAGAGCTTGGTTAAATGATGCGATTGCGTCCTCGTAACGTTCCACCCTGGTTAATGCAACCCCTTTACCACACCAAGATTCATAATCCTCTGGATTTGTTTGAATTGCCTTCTCATAAACTTCAATCGCATCGTCATAGCGACCTTCCAGAAAAAGGCTATCGCCCTGCTTCACATAATGGCCGAAAACATCTTTAAGTAAATCCCCTGTTTTAGCTTGGGTGTTGAGTGACTCTTCAATGGAGTTGCGAGCATCTGAAATAACATTTTGAGTCGCCATTGCCATTGAAATCAACTCTTTTAATTGAGCCACATTTTCACCGCTCATGGCGGGCTGTGCCGGCGGCGGAGCAATTTCTCGTTTATTTTCGATGCCGGCACCCATTAGCCGCACCATCTCTCCTTTGACTTCCTTCCCGAGTTCGTCTTTCACCTCAGATTTAATCTGATTTGCCAAACTTCGTTTCAACAGCCACAGGCTGAGAATGCCGACAAGTGGAAACAGAATTAGCAGAAACAGCAAAATATTCAGCATAGAAGTTGTTAACCCAAACGTGCGGTTAACTTCTCGCTGGACATATCTTTGAATTCGCTCTTCTTCTCTTCGCTGTTGCAACTCCTGCCGCTCCCGCGTTGAAAGCGGCGCAGCAGGAGTTGTTGTGGGTTTTGCCGGCGCAGCAGGTTTAGCAGCAGGAGGCTTGGCGGGTGGCGCTGCCGGCTGTGCGATAGCCGCAGCACTTCCCATAGATAACAACAGGGTAGAGAGTACGAAAGCAACTTGATTGTTAATCTTCATGGATACTTGTAACCTATGTATCAATTAACTGCTTGAAAATCTCCTGAATCTCGAATCCCATCAAAATCCGAGTCAGTTTTGGCTAGCTTCTTAATATTCGCCCGGATTGAGGCTGAGCGGCTGTTGCAGGTTTTCAACAGCCAACTCAACATGACCCTGCGATGCATAACAGCAAGCTTTGTTATACCAAATCTCAGGAGCGTCAGGCTTAAATTTAAGGGCGGCGTTATCAGGGGTGATGGCATCCTCATGCCGGCACGATTGGGCAAACGTACTCCCCCGGTTACTCCAAGCTTGATAGTAATCTGATTTAAGTTGAATCGCTTTGTCATAGCAGGAGATCGCTTCTGGATGCCGGTGCAAAAACGTCATCGCATTGCCGCGATTATTCCAGATTTCCGGCTCATCTGGTTTGAATTGAACAGCTTTTTCATAACATTTCACTGCCTCTTCATAATCGGTGCAATTTTTCCAGGGTTTTGCCTTGTTAATTCCAAGCGCCCGCACAGTGTGGTTTTAGTGCTAGCGCCCGCTTATATGAGTGTATCGCCTCTTCATGCCGGCTCAGGTGCATTACAGCCAGCATGAAGAGGCGGCGTGAGAACTGTTGCTGGATCTGTTACAAATGCATGAACACACGTTTTGGCTGGATGAGCCGGATTTACGGGAACGGATGCCAGGGGATTTGAAGGTGGTGATTTTGGGTTTGCCGGCGAAACTTGTGGAGCTTGAGTTTTTGCCGGTTTATCCGCCGGTTGAGAGGCTACACGGGCATTTCCGTGGTTTTACGGTGAAGTTAAGGGTTAGGAAAGCGATACAGTGACACAAGATTCAATATCAAAACAGCTATAGACAATGACATCAAGCGAAACTCTTTGGAATCAGTTTATAACTTATGATAATTTCCTACTTGCATGGCAGCGAACCGTGAATTGTACAAGCCGCATGATTCACGATGAGTTAGGCATGAAAACATTTGCATATAACCTAGAAGCTAACCTCAAAGATTTAATCCGGCAAGTACAAGCAAAAGATTTCCCTTATACACCTTTAGCAGATCATAAAGTTTATGTTCCCAAACCATCAGCAACATTAAGAACTATGTCGCTGATGGCTGTAGCAGATGTCATTGTTTACCAGGCACTCGTTAATGTTATTGCTGATCAAGCTCACTCTTATCTTGTCACCCATGAAAATCAACACATTTTCGGCAATCTCTATGCGGGATATGGAAAACGTTGGATGCTCCGTCCCTGGAAACAACAATATAAAAACTTTGTCAAGTCAATTCAAAAATTATATTATAACGAAAACTCATGGATTGCCTCAACGGATATCGTGTCTTTCTATGACACTATAGACCATGAGCGTCTATTGTATCTTATATGCCAATACTGTGGCCCTGATAACCAGTTTGAAAGCTTATTTCGCAAATGCCTTTCACAATGGTCGGCACACAAGGCACAGGTTAAGATGAGCCGTGGAATTCCTCAAGGTAGCAATGCCTCTGATTTTCTAGCGAATTTATTTTTATATGATATCGACAAAATAATGATTTTACATGGCTATCATTATGTCCGATATGTAGATGATGTCCGTATTCTTGGAATAGATAAGCGAACTGTTCAGCGGGGGCTTATCCTCTTTGATTTAGAACTCAAACATGCTGGACTCGTAGCCCAGGTAACAAAGACCAGTATTCATGAAATTGAAGATATTCAGCGTGAAATTACACGCTTGCGTTTCGTTATCACAGACCCCACAGGACAAGGAGAGTATGCGCTGATCGAGGTGCCGTCTCCTCCCAAAAGTGAACAGGCTGAATCAGCGGCTGGCTATGTAAATAAAACATCTAGTGAGAATACAAGTTCTCAAACCTGCTTATTAGCTACTAAAGAAGATTTGGAATTTAATATTAATGAGTTTGAGGAAAATGAAGAGACAGAATTGTATTCCTCAAATGGTAATTTTGAGATTGATAAAAATACCTCTGAAAACCTACAAAAGCAATTGCGTGAAAAATTTTTAGAAGCATTTTCTCTTCTAGATAATCGAGATAGAGGAAAAGAGGCTGAGTCCAACATTACATTTAGCCTGTACAGGCTAAAACCCCATGAATCGATACGCGAACCATTACTGACTTTACTTTCCAGGCTACCTTGGCGTTCTGAAGCTTTATGTTCATGTTTGGGGCGCTTCAGAAATGATTCAGTAGTAGTTTTAGGACTGAAAGATTTTATTAATAAACATGATGTATATTCTTGGCATCGTGCCAATTCACTAGAAGCACTGTATCAGGTAAGTGGAGCTAAAAATGTTGCGTTCATATGTCGAGATTGGCTAGCTGACATTCAACTTGACTGGCACGCAAGAATGATCGCTGCCAGAATATTGGCAAAGCTTCCAGGTCAACACGCTTATTTTATGGAGTGTTTGCAACGTGAACAGTATACTAGCAACAACGAGCCAGAAGCAACAGCACTTCTCCGACAGGAATTAGCTTACGGTGCTTTTCAAAAAATTAAATCATACGATAAGCAGTTGGCAATATTTCGCTTAATTTGTCAAGATAAAAGTCCTGTTCTTCACAGACTAGCCGTTTATCTTGTTCAAGAATTAAAATGTAGAGTTACTTGGGATGATTTAAAGCCATACTACCAAGGTATGAGTAATTTGTCAGATTTAGTCAAGGATTTAGGTTTATCACAAGACGCACCGAAACACTGCTTTATCTTCCAAACAATTTCAAATATGTACGGAGTTTCCTTATCACAAAGCGATCTTCGTTTATTTTATGGGATGCATTATGACAAAGCTGTGGATCAATTGCGTGAATCTGTGAGTAACTACCATCAATCTCCTAGTGCGTATATTAGAACTTTCCATCAATTCGCACACCTCACTCTTATTGCTTTCTATGAATATATTTTTCCGTCAGAATCAGGATTACATGACGGTTATGCAGCTCTTACTGACCGAAAAGTTTTAACACATACTCTTCCTAATGGCTTGGATACTTGGAAAGAACTTGGATCTATGCGAAATCGTGTCGATCATCCAGTAGATAAAAAGACTAAATCGCACTCAAAAAAGATTACGGTCGAGGAGGCTGAATTTCTTCTCAAAAGACTCAAAGTTGCTCTTCAAGAAATCTTTAGTTTTTGGTTGAATTCATCATCACTCACTCCGACTTCTAAGCTTACTACTTCTGCTATTGTGTCCACACCATAATAATGCATAAAAAAACAACTTAAATTATATGTCTTCGATTTTAATATGAATTACTGTCTCAGTTAAAGAAGCTAACAAGAGTAAAAAATTGATGTCGGATGAGCTACCTGTCGATCCATTTTTAGCCCAGCTATGTGAAGGATACACCGAGGCAGAAGTTGGCGAAATAAAGCAGTACATGGCTGAATGGGATGCATCTACCTATATCAGTGTAGCTCAAAGTATTTTAGACCATGCTTCAAGAAAAGAGTTAGAGCCATTGAGATATATGCGAAAAGCTCATAACTTCAACAAGAAAGGAGCAGTACGGGTTCCAAAAATTGGATATCGTCGGGATGCTTCCGCAGTCTATCGCAAAGGAAATGAATATTTGATTGTACGACCCGACCGATTTGGTGTTGAAAAAATAGTCACTTATGGAGTTAATGATGACTGAAGCGACGCACATAACTCAAAACACTGAAGTTACAAAAAAATACATTGATCATTTGTTAAAGCAGTTAACCGGGGATTATCAAAATACTAAACAAGAGCGAAAAGAAATTGCTTCTCTATCTCTAACTGCTGAGGACGAATTTACTATTTTAGAGGAAATCGAACTGCTAACGTCAGATATCCGAGGCTATGCTAGTCAAATTCAGGCAAGAGGTTGGATTGAAAATGAACAGGAGGCAATTGATCGATTGCAAACGATGCAAGTCTTTGATGTTCCTGCGCTCGCTCAATTCTACTTCACAACCGATGGACACTACAGGCAAATGAAAGCGTATATCCGGATGCTGGATTACTTACGCTTGTTGATGCTTGAATATCTACGCTGCTACCAACATTCACAACAAGAATAAGGACTCAATGCCAGGATTTATCGGCTAGACGTTGCTGTGCGCTTCCACATTGCTGAAGAACTCCATACCAAAGATATCTAACGACATCACCGGCAACGAAGAAGCCTTAACTTACGAGACATCTTAAGAAGTCATTGCCTTGCAACAGGTGATGTTCACCAACCTTGAGGGAGGGGTGAGATTATGGCTAATTGTACAAATGCCGATGTCTGCCGCTTTCTAAAGCATTTCTTCGACACCGGCAATCAATTCAAGCTGGGAAAAATCAAGCGTTTTGAAGGAAGTTATGCCAAAATTTGTCCTTGGTGCAAACATTACCTTAATTCTGCAAAAGGTCTAGCGCTTAAGCGCTAAACTCAAGTCAAATTTAAGTTTGCAGTTCCTTCCACCGGCTCTGAATTGCCTCAATGGTAAACACGGCTTCAAATTTTAATCCCGCTTGCTCATAGAGTTCGGCACCGCCTTGCTGCCGGTCTATTAACGAAATCACGGAATCCACACGGTAACCGGCATCCCGCAGTCGCTCAACGGCTTTCATTGCCGATGCGCCGGTTGTCACGACATCTTCCAAAACGACAACCTTCGCCCCCTCTGGTAAAGCCGGCCCTTCAATATAGGCTTTTGTCCCATGTCCCTTCGCTTCTTTCCGGATAATTAAAGCTGGAATAGGTCGGTTTTCATAGGCAGAAACCACGCTCACTGCCGATACAATCGGATCAGCCCCCAACGTCAAACCGCCAACGGCTTGCGTATCTGCCGGCAGCATGGACAGCAGCAAACGACCCGTCGCCAAGGCACCTTCGGCGTGCAGTGTCACGAGTTTACCATTGATGTAATAAGAACTAGGCTGCCCAGAAGACAGGACAAAGTCTCCTTCTTGATAAGCCAGCTCACAGAATAAATCCAAAAGTTGCCGGCGCAGCGTTGTTAAATCGGCAGTAGCCACGCAAAGATCGCTCATTAATCAACACACAACATTAAGTATTCAGCCATTTTGCCACGAGATGAGTTTAATATTGAGGAGTGAGAAAAATTGAGGAGGAGCGTTATGGGCGTGCGGCTGCAAAATTGGATAGGGCTGTTGGCGACAATCTCTTCGCTGAGTGTTGCGGGTGCGATCATTACTGAAGCAATGCCCTCAAATGCTCAAGAAAGCGGACAGACGACTGTTCAAGAAGCATTTATGCGGACTTTTTATGATAACGATAAACCTTTCTTTCAAAATCGCGGTATCGGGCGTCAAATAGACTTTCTATTTGGTCAAGGTACGCTGTATAGAAACTCTTTTGTGGAAAACGAAATGAACCGCGATGGCAGAGAAGTTCACAATCTTTATTTAGATGTGTTGAACCAGCAAGTGTCTAGCGATCCGATTATTCGCACCCCAGATCTGCCGAACCCCTACAATAGTTCGATTTTTTCTCAGCCACCGGCACCGGCTTTTAATAACCGCATACCGGGCAGTGAGTTAAATTTTGAGAGCATTCCCCTGCGCTAGAACTAAGTTTTAGCAAGACGCGATTTCTCACCGGCAGATGATTAACTTTTTATAACAAAAGCTGCCGGCGAGAGATTTTCCAAAGCTAGATTGAGGGAGTCAAAATAGTCCCCAATTAAAATTATGAGTGAATCTGGCTTTGGAGGTGGAGAGTTTCACAGTGTTCCGGGTGATGGACATCAGAAACCGATCATTCCCCCAGAAGCATTTTATATTCCGCAAGAAGTTCAGCCGGTTTTAAACCGATCAGCTTGTGAACCCAATCAAATTGTTTATCTAAAACAGTATTGTTTTACCCCAAATCAGGTATTTCCGCCTGGAGAATACCACGCTTATCAGTTGCCAGATGTGGCATTTGGTATGGGAATGGTGATTCCGCCCACCCAACCGATTCTCAAAATTGATAAACGAGAAAGAATTGAGAAAGTCATTGATAACGAGCCTTAAATTGCAAGCGTGGCAACCGATCCTTATGCTTGGATAGAACAATCTCTGGTGACGATTCATCGCGCCGGCTGGTATCGTTCTGTGCAAACAATTGAAAACCGTCCCGGTGCAACTGTTTTGCTAGAAGGGCGTGAGGTAATCAACTTTGCCGGCAATGATTATCTCGGACTTGCCGGTGATCCGCGCTTAATTCAAGCCGCAATTGATGCTACACAAAAATACGGCACCGGCAGCACCGGCTCTCGATTAATAACCGGGCATCGGGAATTGCATCGGCAGCTAGAACTTGCAATTGCAGGGCTGAAGCAAACCGAAGACGCCCTTGTTTTCAGTTCCGGCTATCTGGCGAACTTGGGGGCGATCACCGCCTTAGTTGGCAAACGCGACTTAATTCTGGGCGATCAATACAATCACTCCAGCCTGAAAAATGGGGCGATTTTGAGTGGTGCAACGGTTTTGGAGTACCGGCACAATGATATTGAAGATTTAAAAAATCAACTCAATCAACACCGGCAACTTCACCGACGCTGCCTGATTCTGACTGACAGCGTCTTTAGCATGGAAGGGGATATTTGTCAATTACCGCAGCTATTAGAACTGGCTGAAACGTTTAGCTGTATGCTGCTCGTGGATGAAGCGCATGGCACCGGCGTTTTCGGAACAAGGGGTGCCGGTTGTGTCGAGCATTTTGGCTGCACAGGGCGATCGCTGATTCAAATGGGCACCCTCAGCAAAGCTTTGGGCAGTTTAGGCGGATATGTTGCCGGTTCTGCTGCTTTGATAGACTTTTTGCGAAATCGCGCACCTAGCTGGATTTATACAACCGGACTTTCGCCGGCAGACACAGCAGCCGCATTAGAAGCGATTGCTATTGTCCAACAAGAACCGGAACGCCGCAGCCGGTTGTGGCAAAATGTCGCTGATTTGCAACAGTCGCTCAAAGCAGTTGGGATTGTTCCGCTATTCCAACAGTCTCCGATTGTGTGCGTGCCGGTGAAAGATGCTAAAGAAGCGCTCTCTACTGGAAAATACTTGAAAGAAAGGGGAATTTTTGCCGGCACTATTCGCCCTCCCACTGTTCCCACGAGCAGAATCCGGATAACATTAATGGCAACCCATGAGCCAGTACATATTCAACACTTAGTTGCAGCTCTAACCTGTTTAAAATTGTAGATTTTGAATTGAAGTTAAATAAAAAAAGCCTGTTACTAATTGAAGTAACAAGCTTTTGACTCGTTTTGAGATTTTACGGATTAAGATTGCCTGTTTTTACCAAACTGAAAAGCTAAAAAATTTTGCCTTTACTGGGGGCTTTTGGTTTCAGTGTTTTCAGTTTCCTTTTCAACTTCCTTGTCAGCTTCCGGGGTAGTTGTGTCGGTACTGCTGGCTCCAGGCGTTGTTGTCTCCGTGTCGCTGGCTGCCGGCTCAGATGTTGCTGAGGCAAGGGTTGCTTTATTGGTAACCGTGTTAACACCCTTGACTTCCTTCGCCAAAGTGTCGATCTGGCTCAACTGATCTTGAGTCTCAACCGTGCCGGTGATTGTGACAGCACCCTCATCACTAGCAGCAACGGTTAGCTGGCTGGAAGGGAGGTTAGTTTCGAGGGTATTGCGAACTTTACTTTCAATGTCGTCTTCGCTGATATCTTGCGGGTTTCCAACCGCTTCATTCCGCTGATCCCGGGCTCGTTCGTCTGAGGATATTTGAGCTTGACGGGTTTCGCTTGTCGCGTCTTTTCTCGTCTCACGAGCGCTTTCTGCATCCGGAGCTATAGTAGCGGTTTCATTCGTGGAATTGGGAGCGTCAGAGCTTGTCTTAGAAGTGTCTTGGCAAGCAGCAGCACCTAGGACTAAAGCACCGCTCAGGAGAAATGGAATAAACTTTTTCATTGTGTACTTTTCTTCTTGGAAGTGCCTAAGGCATCTGTGAGTTTAAGAAATTTTACACTCTATTTCTTTTTATGACAAGTAGTTAATCAAATGATGCAATTTTTGGAAATCAAGCCATCTTTGCTTCCATTAAAATTTGGAGCTTTTAGAATATTAATTCTAGAAGCTCCAAATACTCATTTAAAAATTGCCTACTCTATTAGCAACCGCCCGTCAGGCTTAAAATGATGCCGGATTCAAGGCGATCAATGCCCGAGATTTTTGGCATCGCGGTCATAAACCGTTTCCGGGAAAGGTACGCCAGGAGCGCCGGTTGTGGCGGAGGTTGCATCATCAGTGCGGGTAGGAGTGGGGGCGTCGTACACACCCCAGTCCTGAATGCCGCGATGGTTGAGAATTGTGTCAGCGTGGCGAACCTCTTCTTCAGATCCATTCACCATCACCAAATAATCACCGCGCGCCACCCGATCACCATAAACTTTAGCGCGCTCTTCAGGAATGCCCAAACCAACTAAAGCACCAATCAAACTGCCGGCTGTTGCACCAAGGGCAGTACCGGCCAAGGTGGTGGCAATCGCAGTGGCTTCAGCACCGGCTAGCATGATCGGCCCAATACCGGGAATTGCTAGGGCACCCAAACCGACTAGCAAGCCAGTAAGTCCGCCCAGTGCACCGCCTGTCAGTGCGCCGGTTGTTGCGCCTTCGTCAGCCTTATTGCCCACGCGATCCTTCACATCAACGCCGGCGATATCTCCCTCGCGATCAGCATCTCGTGCGATCACAGAAACTTTATTCATCGCAAAACCAGCATCGCGCAAGTCGTGGAGCGCTCTTTCGGTTTCTGCGCGGCTAGAAAAAACACCGACTGCCCGTTGATGCCGGCCAGCACCTCTGCCGGTGCTACCCACGGGTGCGTCATAGATGCCCCAATCTTGAATTCCACCACGGCTGAGGATCGTTTCTGCCGCATGGATTTGCTCGTCCGTACCTTCTACGAGCACTAAATAATCGCCCCTAGAGACGCGCTCATTGTAGCCTTTAGCACGATCTTCGGGAACTCCCAACCCGACCAGTGCGCCCACCAGACCGCCGGCAGCAGCACCAATCGCACCCCCTATCAGAGTGTCCCCTAAAATAGAGGCCAAAGCGCCTCCTGCCATAATAGGGCCAATTCCCGGAATCGTCAGCGCAGTCAGGCTTCCGATTAAACCGATCAAACCTCCTGTGGCGGCACCGGCTACTGCACCGGCTTTCGCACCCTCGCCCGCTTCTTTACCCGGACGATCACTCATTCCAACGCCGCCTACGTCCTTGCGTCCGTCACTATCCTGAGCAACAACGGAGACTTTATGCATGGGGAAGCCCGAAGTTCTCAGTTCATTCAGTGCCGCCTCAGCGTCACGGTAGTGGGAAAACACACCCACAGCACGTTTGTGTTGACCTATTGCCATTTTTCCTTCCTCCATTATCTGCAATCTTCGGGGGCAGGCATGACACGGTTTACCAGCCTGTCCCACTTATTTACACACTTTTTGTCTAGCGTATTCATCAGCCGCTAGGGATAACGTCACTCTCTATCAAGAGATAGATAAGTGATCAGTCAACACAAAATTAGTTTTCTTTCTCTTTTTCTTTCTCTTCTCCTTTCTCTTCCTCTGTATCCTGATCTTTTTCGTTGCTATCTCCAGGAACTGCGGATTTTACAGTGGCTTTAACATCTACAGTTTTGACCCCTTTAATTTCCTTGGCTAAAGGTTCAATTCTAGCTAGCTGTTCAGCTGTCGGAACCACTCCGGATATCTCCACTGCCCCATCATCGGCTTTAACCGCCAGAGAACTTGCCGGTAAATTTACTTCCAATTTGCTGCGAATTTCGCTTTCTAAATCGTCATCTGCTCTTTCTAATGGGTTGCCGGCAACATTGTTGCGTTGCTCTCTGGCGCGAATATCAGAGTCTGCTTGCGCTCTGCGAACTTCGCTGGTGCCATCCTTCTGATTTTCTTTAGCGGTTTCAGTATCTGGCGGTTTGGGGTTTGTTTCTGCAGTGGTATCGGGAGCATTAGAACTCGTTTTAGCGACGTCACTGCAAGCGCCTACACTTAAAACTAATAGACCGCTGAGTAATAAAGTTGTTAGCTTTTTCATTTTTCTTCTCCTTAATGTATTGGCAAAACTTGTTGGTGACTAGGGTTAGCTACATCCCCATCCAAGCATCTGAAGGTAAATCACTTATTTGTTTTCTTTGAGCGTCGTAGATGATCAAGTCTTCAATCTGCCGCTGAGTCAGAATTTTTTGAGCGATGGCAATCTCTTCTTCTGTGCCTTCTACCATTACCAAATAGGCTCCGCGTGAGACCCGGTCGTAATAACTTTTCGCTTGAGCTTCGGGAATGCCCAAACCGACAAAAGCCCCCATAAAACTCCCCGCCGCCGTACCAATTGCACTCCCCGCCAGGGTGGTTGCCAGGGCAGTTGCTTCCGCACCCGCTAACATAATCGGCCCAACTCCGGGAATTGCGAGTATGCCCAAGCCGACCAGTAACCCAGCTACTGTTCCCAAAGCCCCACCCGTCAACGCACCTGTCGCAGTGTTGTCTTCCGCTTGATTGCCACTTTCGGTGCCTTTAACCAGGTTGGCAATCTCCCTATCTTCCTCAGTATTTCTGGAAATTACAGAAATCTTTTCTATAGGGAAGCCGGCTGCTTTTAGTTCCGTAAGTGACGCTACAGCATCTTCAATTTTGGCAAATATGCCGACAGCGCGTTTGGTTGGAGAGGAACCCATTTGCTTTTTCTAGGTAGTTGAAACAGCGAATAAAAAATTAGTTTTATACGTTTATATTAAGCTGAACCTGCTTAAGAGTTCATCACCCTTTAGGTGTAAGTTAAGGCTCTGCCGGTAGAGGGATAAAATAGCAAAAATGACATCTTCATCGCATTGTTACTAGCAGAATGTCATGGGTAACAGGGGGTGACTCAGTTAACGTCTGGCTGTTTGAGCCACGCAAAGCAGCACGAGCGCCTCTCGTCGTGCCGGGAGCGCTTTAGCGGTGTTGGAGACAACAGTTGAAGGGAATTGAGTGCCGCAGTTCATCCCCGCAGGGTGTTCAAGTCATTGCCTCGCCCTTGTTAAAGCCGGCGAAGGACAAGAAAATATCACGTTGATTTAAATTCTTAATAATAAATTCCAGATGTTACGGCTAATTGCCGACTAAAATTTCGCGTGTTCATTTCCTTGGTTGAAACCCAGGGTTATCATCTATCAGCTTTAATTTGGCAATTTTAGGATTTCCTTTTTACTGTGTATACAACTCCTCGACTAACTGAGCACTAGAATTTTCGTTTACTAGCGGTAAAGAAGCAATGGCAGTTGTGTGCGCCGGCAGCCGCAGCAACTCCCGCAACTCCCAAAGTCGCTCGTTTATCTCCCTTGGCAGTTTTACAGCCAGAAAGAATCGGCAATTCAAGCTTCTTAAAAGTTCTTTGTTCGCTAATTCCCAAGCTGTTATCTAAATCTTTAACTTTGAGATTTTAGCCCCAAACATCGATAGAGGTTTGATTTGGAGCAGAAATAAATTTACCGTACGTTTCTATATAAACCACAGAGATAGAACCTAATTAAAGTCTGGTAGGGTAAGTGGTATCGGTAAAATCTTTATTGAGAAGAATCCGAGTTTGATTAATAACTTGTTCTTGAATTTTCTTAAGTTCACGTTCTACATAGAGAAGGGGCAGCGAATTTTTACCCTCAAATCTTTGTTTTTTACTAATGCCGGCAGCTAAAATCTTTGACTTTTCCCGGATCAGAGCTTAAATCCTTAAAAGTTGCCACCCAGGTATTAAAGCAAATTGTAGTTTTTTTTGGATCGGATAGTTATTGCTATCCCGCTCATAAAGAGTAGATATCGGAATATTCGTAAAGCTCCATCCATCACAAAAACCAACGTCTTAGTTCCAGAATTTTGTCAATTTGGCTTTGCTTTGCAGATCAACCAATCATAAACCATTCAAGACAAACCTGTGCCCGGTTTATCGAATGGAACGATTATAGTTTTGTGTGCCGTGCAGATTACGGAGGTCAGTCGTAGACATGATTATCGCTTCCTAGTTTTGGCAAGCTTTATATCGGCACCCTCAGAGGCTTACCAATGGTGGGTAATCCCTGATCTCTTGTGAGTAAGCCGACAAAACAGCCGGTGAGGGCAATACCGCTAGTGCGACCCTCAAGTAGTCATACAATGTATAGCACAGTTTCAGACTTTATAGTATAGGATTTTGTCCACTGGATTTCCTCCTATCAAGATTGCTCAAAAATTTATGCCTTAAGGAGGATTCATAAATTTTTGATAAAGCCTTATGGTTGAGATCGGTTGTTGACGCGTTGGTTGCCAATCTCACCGCAGTTGCCTAAAGACTTGAAATGTTTGAGCTGCCGGCAGTTACTTCCGATTGTGAATGCCGGCCAAGCTGTAGCGCATTTCAGGATCTGTTGAGACTTTGCCTGGAAATAAGAAAAAAATAGAGGAAAGCGAGAGTTTAGCCGTTCGTCGTTCAGAGTAAAAATTAGCAGTTAATGTTTGGGGGTAAAATTTTGCTCGATCTTGCCTGTCCCTTTACATTTTCAAGTATTTGTGCGAACCTAATTTTAAAACCCTGTGGGAAAAATTCTCAAAAAAAGTTTAAGTCACACTGTTAATCATCTAAAATTAGATAAAAAACTTGTTAGTCATTAAGTTTGAATTAAAAATTTTTAAGAATTAAAGCATTTTTTGTTAGTGTTTATACATTACATTCAGGCTATTTTGAAGTTTGTTGTACTGACCAATTCGGTTAATCATCCGTGGTTTTTCGTTTCTAATCGTTAGAGAAACAAAAGCCGAAGTAATGTTCTATACCAATATCGTTGATTGGTATATCTTCAGGAATACCTTAAAGCCCAAGCAATCTTGTTTTAGAAAAAAGTTTGGCTTGTAGACCCAAAAGAATTAGCACAAACGCAATACCTGAAGAGCTGAAACAGTTTTTCAGGTTTGGACAAGCCGCGTCCAAGCGAGGTTGTATTGTCAATTACAAGCTAACTTTACAAAATCTTAATTCTTCAGGTATAAACTGATGCATTTTTTCAGAAAAGAATTACATAAAGTGGCGTTTATTTGTCTTCGATATTCTAGCAACCTCATCCTTTAGGCAGAAGAAGGTCATAAACTAAAATGATATTGTTTTGGTTAATGATAGCAATCAAAAACAAAAGCTTAAAGTGAAGTTTTCCAGTCTGCAAAAGACAGCAATTTGTACTTCATCATAAGCTAATCGCACGCTTCCTTCAAACTCATTTTTTTCTAACGTTCTGGTAAAAACGTTCCCAGTGATGTTTGATAGCTAACTGCTTTTGACCCTTCTAAAAAACAGCATCGAACGACTAAATATCTGAGGCTACTTATGTCCCTGTACGAAGGTAAAATAACTAACGATCTCAGCAATGTTGTATCCCTAGCCGAATCTGCTCAAAAACTCGCTTCATCGCCGAGTTCCCAAGCTTCAGACAACGGCGTTCACAGCTCCGAAGACTCCCTTCCACAGGTGCCCGATCTCGTCTGCTTATGCCATTTACGCTGGGATTTTGTCTACCAGCGGCCTCAACATCTGTTGAGCCGGTGTGCAAAAGCGCGGCGGGTATTCTTGATCGAAGAGCCAATGTTCGTTTCTGAACCGGCAGGACGGTTGGATGTGAGCCGGCGCGAGAGTGGAGTGTGGGTGATTGTTCCGCATTTGCCAGAAGGGATGGATGAAGAGGCGGCAAATACCCTTCAACAAAAACTCATTGACGAGCTGTTTGCAGAACACAGCATTGATCAGTACATTTTGTGGTACTACACGCCAATGGCGATGGCGTACACGCGCCATCTCAAGCCCTTGGCAGTTGTTTATGATTGCATGGATGAACTTTCGGCCTTCAAAGGAGCGCCACCGGCACTGAAAGAGCGCGAAGCTGAACTGTTCAAACGTGCAGACTTAGTCTTCACCGGCGGACATAGCCTTTACGAAGTGAAGCGCAACCAGCACCCCAACGCCCACCCATTTCCCAGCAGCATCGAAGCAGCGCACTTTGCACAGGCAAGAAACCTATCAGAAGATCCGGCAGATCAGGCAGATATCCCCCACCCACGCCTCGGTTTCTATGGGGTGATAGATGAACGGATGAATCTCGAACTGCTTAGCGGCATGGCCGAAGCGCGTCCTGACTGGCATCTGGTAATTATTGGGCCGGTCGTCAAAATCGATCCTGCCGTTTTGCCGCGCCACCCAAACATTCATTATCTGGGCGGCAAATCTTATCAAGAATTGCCATTGTATCTGGCCGGCTGGGATGTCGCGTTGCTGCCATTTGCGCTCAACGAGTCAACGCGCTTTATTAGCCCCACCAAAACCCCAGAATACCTCGCTGCCGGTAAGCCGGTGGTGTCAACCTCCATCCGCGATGTGGTGCGTCCCTATGGGGAGCAAAACTTGGTGGCGATCGCAGATACCCCTGCCGAGTTCGTTACCGCAGCGGAGGCAGCGCTGAATCAGAAGGCGGATGAATCAGCGCAATGGCTGAGTGAAGTTGATGCCTTCCTCTCTCAAACCTCTTGGGATCGCACTTGGGGGCAGATGTTGCAACTGATCGAGTCTGTGATTAGCGATCGCATGGCACCGGCAGACGGTTTAGTAGCTTTGAAGGAAAATCGCAACACTGCCGGCTCAGTTCATCACGGATAGCAGCCGGTGTGATCAACCGCCAATCAGCTGCCACTCAACTTTGAACCCTTCGATTTAACCTTTCACCGGCAGCGAGTATTCCCGCCTGCGGAGCAATTCGTTCAACAATTTTCTACTTTGAAGCGGCCTTTTCATCCTTTGATAGAAAGTGAGAAAAGTGAGTTGCCGCCAGATTAAATACAAAAAGTGAGGTACTCCAATGTTCGATTATTTGATTGTGGGCGCAGGTTTTTCCGGAAGCGTGCTTGCCGACCGGCTGGCACGTGAATGTAACAAAAGAGTTCTGATCGTTGACACGCGCAACCATATTGGCGGCAATGCCTATGATTGCTATGACGAATCTGGCATCCTCATTCACAAATACGGCCCACACATCTTTCACACCAACTCCCGCGAAGTCTTTGAGTACCTCTCGCAATTTACCGAATGGCGACGTTACGAACACCGCGTTATTGCCAGCGTTGATGGGCAACTTGTGCCGATTCCAATCAACCTTGACACCATCAATAAACTGTACGGATTGAAACTAACCTCCTTCGAGGTCGAAGCGTTTTTCAACTCGGTTGCTGAGCAAAAAGAATACATCCGCACCTCAGAAGATGTTGTTGTCAGCAAAGTCGGACGGGAACTGTACGAGAAATTTTTCCGCAACTACACCCGCAAACAATGGGGACTCGACCCATCCGAACTCGATAAGTCAGTGACGGCCCGCGTTCCCACCCGCACCAACCGCGATGATCGCTATTTCACAGACACCTATCAAGCGATGCCGCTGCACGGATACACTCGGATGTTTGAGCGGATGCTGACGCACCCCAACATCAAGATTATGCTCAATACTGACTACCGCGAAATTCAGAATATTATTCCGTATCGGGAAATGATTTATTCCGGGCCGGTGGATGAATTCTTTAATTATCGCTTTGGGAAATTACCTTATCGCTCCCTAGAGTTCAAGCATGAAACCCACAATACGTCGGTGTATCAACCCCAGGCAGTGGTGAACTATCCCAACGAACACCTTTACACCCGCATTACCGAATTCAAATATCTCACCGGCCAAGAACATTCTAAAACAAGTATTGTTTACGAATTTCCCCGTGCAGAAGGCGACCCTTACTACCCCGTACCGCGCCCAGAAAATGCCGAAGTTTACAAGAAATACAAAGCCCTGGCTGACGCAACTCCAGGCGTGCATTTTGTAGGCCGGCTCGCCACTTACAAGTATTACAACATGGATCAGGTGGTAGCTCAGGCGCTGACTATTTACAAACAGATCCGCACCCTGTCGCAAGAAGCCGGTGTTACGGATCTTGCCCAGAAGAAAACAATGGCTTCCGACATCACCCTGCCGCCGGCGCTGGAAACCCCAGGACTTGCCCTGTCAAAATTAGAATCTCTAGGAGGAAACGGTAATGGTAAAGCCACTTCCTAACCCACGCCTCGAAATGTGGGGCGGAGTGGAATGCACTGTTAACCGTGTAGGCGATCAGTATTTCGACCAGTTAGAGCGAAATGGCCACGCAACGCGCCTAGAAGACCTCGATTTGTTTGCAGAACTGGGAGTATCTGCCCTGCGTTACCCGGTGATATGGGAGCGCACAGCCCCTAATAATGTGGAGGATGCCGACTGGTCATGGGCGGATGAGCGACTGGGACGCTTGCGGGAACTGGGCATCCGCCCGATTGTGGGACTGGTTCACCACGGTAGCGGCCCTCCCCATACCAGCCTGATCGATCCGGCGTTTCCGGAGTTGCTGGGCCGGTTCGCCGGCGCAGTGGCGGAACGCTATCCGTGGGTAGAAAGTTACACGCCGATCAATGAACCCCTGACGACGGCACGTTTCAGCGGACTGTACGGCCATTGGTATCCGCATGGCTGTGATGATGCGACGTTCCTGCAGGCTTTGATCATAGAGTGCCGCGCCACGGTGCTGTCAATGCAGGCAATCCGTCAAGTAAACCCCACGGCACAGCTGGTTCAAACTGAGGACTTATGTAAGGTTTTCAGTACGCCCCTGTTGGCGTATCAGGCGGAGCTGGAAAATCATCGCCGGTGGCTGAGCTTCGATCTGCTGTGCGGTCGTGTCAACCGTGACCATCCCCTTTGGAAATATATACTCAAGGCCGGCATCCCTGAGGCTGAACTTGATTTCTTCCTTGAGCAGCCTTGTCCGCCCGATATTTTGGGTATTAATCATTACCTGACGAGCGATCGCTTTCTGGATGAGCGCCTCGAACGCTATCCAACGATCACTCACGGAGGCAATGGCCGGCATAAATATGCAGATGTCGAAGCCGTGCGCGTCTGTACTGAAGGGATAGCAGGGCCGCGCCGGCTCCTGGCAGAGGCGTGGGAGCGCTACCATCTGCCGATGGCTGTAACCGAAGTCCATCACGGATGCACGCGAGAGGAGCAACTGCGCTGGTTTTATGAAGTCTGGGGGGCGGCAGAAAGTCTGCGGCAGGAGGGAGTAGACGTACGGGCGATCACAGCTTGGTCGCTCCTCGGTTCCTACGACTGGAACACCCTGGTGACACGCCTCAGCGGTCACTATGAGCCAGGGGTATTCGATCTGCGTTCCCCCCATCCGCGCCCAACTGCCCTAGCCCGAATGCTGCGCGAGTTCTCTACAGGGGGCAAATATGAGCACCCTCTGCTTGAGATACCAGGTTGGTGGCACCGTCCGCAGCGGCTACTTTATCCGGCAGTGAGTTGTGATGTAGAAACGAAGCCCAATTGTGCCCAAGTTCAACAACACAGCAGAAATTCATCCCCGCTTCCCGCCACGCCGCGCCCCCTGGCGATCATTGGAGCGAGAGGAACCCTGGGAAATGCGTTTGCCCGCCTGTGCGAACTCCGAGGCATACCCTACCATCTCCTCACCCGTCAGGAAATGGATATTGCTGATCCGGTTTCTGTAGATGCGGCGTTGAGTGAGTTGCAGCCTTGGGCAGTTGTCAACGCTGCCGGTTACGTTCGCGTGGACGATGCGGAGCGCGAACCTCACAAATGCCTGCGCGAGAATGCCGAAGGGCCGGCAATTTTGGCGGCTGCAGCGCAAAAGCGGGGAGTTGCCTTGCTCACTTTCTCATCGGATCTGGTATTCGATGGAGCCACAATTTCACCCTATGTCGAGAGTGATGCGGTTGGCCCACTCAATGTTTACGGGCGCAGCAAAGCGGAGGCTGAGGTTAGGGTTTTACAGGCTCATCCCTCATCGCTGGTGATTCGTACAAGTGCGTTTTTTGGGCCGTGGGACGATTATAACTTCGTGACTGTTGCCCTGCGAACTCTCTCTGCTGGGCATCCGTTCCTGGCTGCAGAGGATGCGGTGATTTCGCCGACTTACGTCCCAGACTTGGTGAATGCCAGCTTGGATCTGTTAATTGATGGCGAGTACGGGTTGTGGCATTTGGCTAATCCAGATGCGATCGCTTGGGCTGATTTCGCACGGATGGCTGCTAAACTTGCCGGTGTCAGTGCCGGCCACGTTGATGCCCGTCCTGTCCGAGAACTCGGACTTGTCGCGCCCCGTCCCACTTACAGCGCTCTCAGCAGCGAACGCGGCGTGCTGCTTCCGTCTCTGGAAAATGCCTTTTTTCGCTATTTCCACGAGCGCCGGTGATCCAAAAATCCAACTCAGCTCAAGAGAATTTCGCACAACCCATTGTGTAGCATTCTCTTAGAATAAAGTTCAAAAGATGAAAGTTTAACCAACTATTTTTATAAATCATAAGAATAGTTGGTTAACTCATCTTTAACTTTTTTATTTCTATTGAGAAATCAGGCCGGCACTCTGTTCAGTGTGTAGGCTCTTTTGCTGTAACCTAGTGCCAGAGCAGATTTGTATTTAGCTAGGCAGATTAATTAAAATTATAAAAACACCTTGTATTTCGATTTATAAGCTTGGAGCTAGTCTTCCCCTCTATTGTGAACATTGAAACAGCAAAATCAGCAACATTTGATTTTTTGCTAATTGTTCGCTTTTTCTATAGGCGCGTCTTTCGTTCACTTTTTTTTAAATACCTAACCCCAAAAAAACTTTTTTTAATAACTCATATTTACAAATTATATCTACTTTTAATAGCAGCCTTTTTAGCCGGCAACCAAATCAAATTGTAAAAACCTTTCATGAAACAATGTATTCAAAATAACAAAAAACTGTAAAGCCACATCTTCTTCCTCAAGATAGAGGAGTAACCTTAACAAATCGCTTAAATTATTGGAATGGCAAACCAAGTGTATTTTCAGCAGAATCAAGCTTAACCATACTAGATCGGGCTGTAACCAAACAGAACTAAAGCAACTTAGTTGGTTAGCCTTGCAAAGATAAAACTTAAAAAAAGAAGTTTTGACTGTTGGTAATTCTGAGGTTTGCCGGCAGCTATGGAGCTTCTCAATTTCACTTTAGTCATTCAAAGGAGTCTGTATGAGTCTGGTTATAAAAGCGATCCATTATCCCGAAAAGTTGGACAATAAGCGGATCGCCCAGTTTCATCGAGAAATTGAAGCCGTGGTTAATGCTGGCGCGAATATTATTTTGATCGACTTCAAAAATGTCTCATTTATTAGCAGCCCAGGTTTAATTCCTTTAGTTTCAGCGTTCAGAAAAGTTAAAGTCGCTGGATGCAAATTTTTTGTCTGCTCTATGAACGCCCAAGTCAGAATGTTATTTGAGTTAACGGGTCTGAATCAAGTTTTTGAAACTTTGACTACCAATCGAGATGATTTACACAAGCCAGTTTTTTCAAAAAACCTCTCATTCAAACCTTCATCTCGAAAAGTGAGTCAGTTAGTCGAAAAATAATCATAAAACCCATTTCGTGAGTTGCTTTCTTTGCGCTCATTCAGATGAAGATTTTAAAAATAAACCTAGAACTGCTTAGGCAAGCTAGGTTTTTGTTTGTTAATTGAAATGCCTGAAGTTGTCAAGCAACTCGGCTCTGGATTGTCTGGCTATATTGGGCAGCGTCAAACTGACTACGGGCAGCCAATATTTCACAAAGCTATAGATTTATTGAAAAAGTCGTGGGTTTTAATAAAAACCACAGATTCCCCAGGGGAAACTTGAATGTGCTTTGCTCGCCATTCGAGTTCCACCTGTAGGCACTGATAAACACAGATGATTTATTAGGATTTTGGACTTTTGCAATACATTGAGTAATGAACGAGGCGCTTTTTTTGTATTCAAGCTAACAGGGTAATGTAACAGCCGCTCACTTCTTTAGATAGAAGGAAAAACAAAATAATGGTGATTAGCTTTTGAGAAGCACGACTAAACAAGACACAATAGCTGTGTCCGTTTATAAAGTGTGGAAGCGAAGAAAAAATAGAACGAGAGTTTTGATTAAATACTTATCTGAGCGTGATCATGAATCCTAACTCTATCAGTTCCGATGGCTTATCTGACGGTGAACGCATCGCATTCCCTGTTGATCGATACCAGGTTACTCAAGAACTGTCTGAAAATATCATTTTGACGACAGCAGACGATCTCTATAATTGGGCTAGACTCTCGAGTTTATGGCCTTTAATGTACGGCACAGCTTGCTGTTTCATTGAGTTAGCTGCCATGATTGGCTCACGATTTGACTTTGACAGGTTTGGCTTAATTCCTCGTGCTAGCCCCCGCCAAGCTGACGTGATTATTCTAGCCGGCACCCTCAACATGAAAATGTCTGCAGCAACTCGTCGCCTTTACGATCAGATGCCAGAACCCAAGTATGTCATTGCAATGGGCGCGTGCATGATCACCGGCGGGATGTTTAGTGCTGATTCGCCTACAGCAATTCGAGGGGCTGATAAAATTCTTCCCGTTGATGTTTACATACCTGGTTGCCCTCCCCGCCCAGAAGCGATCATGGATGCTCTGATTAAGCTTCGCAAAAAAATATCAAATGAATCCTTTCAAGAGCGCGGCAGAATCCAGCAAACACATCGCTACTATACGGTTCGTCATAAGATGAAGCCAGTGCCACCTGTTCATACAGGTGAATACTTAAATTCCTCGTCTCGCAATAACCCGCCGAAGGAGTTAGTAGAGGGAATGGGAACGCTTGTCCCACCGGCGCTTAAGGCGACCGCAACCGAGGAAGCGGCTCAGAGTTAGAAAATTAAGCTAAGGTTATTTTTTTGGAAGAGATGTTGCCGGCAGCGTCTCTTCCTTTAGGCGGATATTTGTCAACAAGACTACTCATAAAAATCTAAAATATGAGATTCTAGGAGCAGAACAAGCGTTGAAAAATTTAGGTGGCTCAACTGACATTCATCAGCAGCCATCCGTCTAAAAGAAAAGAAGATTACCGAGTATTAAAAATGTCAGAAAGCAAATCAACTATTTTAGTCACCGGCGGTGCCGGCTACATTGGCAGCCATGCGGTACTCGCACTGCAACAAGCGGGTTACAATCCGATCGTTCTTGACAATCTGGTGTACGGACATCGAGAACTGGTTGAAGAGGTATTAAAGGTTAAGTTAATTGTCGGCGACACCAACGATCGCGCCTTACTGGATAACCTCTTTGCCACTCACTCCATTGACGCTGTCATGCATTTTGCCGCCTATATTGCGGTGGGTGAATCCGTTACAGATCCAGGCAAATATTACCGCAACAACGTAAACGGAACCCTGACGCTTTTAGAAGCAATGGTGGCGGCAAATGTCAAGCAATTTGTCTTTTCCTCCACCTGTGCGGTATACGGTATACCCAAAACGGTTCCGATGAAGGAAGATCACCCTCAAGATCCGATCAGTCCTTACGCGACTAGCAAGCAAATGGTGGAGCGAATTTTAGCTGATTTTGATACAGCTTACGGCTTAAAGTCAGTCGCTTTCCGCTATTTTAACGCTGCCGGTGCTGAGGCAAACGGCTTGCTGGGAGAAGACCACAACCCGGAAACTCATTTAATTCCCTTAGTATTACTAACTGCCTTGGGTAAACGAGAATCTGTCTCCATTTTTGGCACCGACTATCCAACATCTGATGGCACTTGCATTCGAGATTATATCCATGTGAGTGATTTAGCGCAAGCTCATGTTTTAGGCTTGGAGTATTTGCAAAAAGGGGGAGATAGTAACGTATTTAACTTAGGAAATGGCAGCGGATTTACCGTCAGAGAAGTGATAGAATCGGCGCGTCTGATAACCGGCAAAGAAATTAAAATTGTAGAAAGTGAGCGCAGAGCCGGCGATCCTCCCGCCTTAGTCGGAAGTAGCGACAAAGCCCGAAATATTTTAGGTTGGAATCCCCAATATCCTGACATCAAAGAAATTCTCGCTCACGCATGGCAGTGGCACCAAAAGCGACATATTAACTAGGGGACAATACTGGGAATTTGGCAATGCAACCTCAAGTTATTTTTGGAAATGCCGGCACAGAAGGTGCCCCTCGTCGGGGTTGGTTTATGGGGCACTTTCTAGACCTTCCTGATGATCCTCGTTCTACTTCCGAACTTGAAGTGAAATGGGCCGTTCATGAAGCGGGAGAGGGAAGAAACCAGTGGGCAACAAATGCTGAAGCGACCACGCTTTCCATCCTAATCCAAGGGCGATTTTCTATTCAATTTCCCGAACAAGAATTTATGCTTTCTCGGGAGGGCGATTATGTTCTCTGGTCCCCTGGAGTTCCGCATACTTGGTTAGCGGAAGAAACTTCGACCATTCTTACCATTAGATGGCCCTCAAAGCCGGGAGATAGTGTAGGAACGAGTCGCGCCGGCACAGACAAGTGAATAATGATGAGCTTGGAAATGAAACAGAGGAACGAAATTATGTATGAGCTTGCTTACCTTTTAACCGGCAGTTAAGTTTTACAACAAATTCGCCGGAACCCTAGGCACAAACATCGAATAAAAATCTATTGTCAAGTTAGAGACCGTTCTACAAAAACCCAACGCGGGAACTCTGACATATATTAGCTAGGATTGATTATCCATGAGTTCGTTTGGTAAATGGCTTGAGAATTGTTACATACAACAAGAGTCTGGTGAAGCCAGTAACAAGAGTAATTTTGAATTAAGCAAAATGGCCTATCCACGCCCACAGTTACAACGTGCCAACTGGATGTCTCTTAACGGCCCGTGGAAGTTTACTTATGACGACGCTGGGAAATTTGTTCAACCTAGTGATATTTCAGAGTGGACACACACGATTGAGGTGCCGTTTGCGCCGGAAACTGCCCGCAGTGGCATCGGCGACACCGGCTTCCACCCAAATTGTTGGTACGAACGGGAATTTGACCTGCCGGCAGGCCCAGGAAGAGTGCTGCTGCAATTTGCCGCAGTAGACTATCACGCCCGTGTCTGGGTTAACGGTCAGTTCATCACAGAACATGAAGGCGGCAACACCCCCTTTACCGCCGATATAACCCACGTTTTCAATGAAAATGGGCCGCAGCGGGTCACAGTCTGGGCGCAAGACGACCCTCAAGACTTAGCCAAACCCCGTGGCAAGCAAGATTGGCAACTAGATCCGCACAGTATTTGGTATCCGCGTACAACCGGCATCTGGCAAACCGTTTGGGTGGAACGTGTTCCCCCCACCTATATCAAGAACATTCGCTGGACACCAGACTTTGATCGCTGGGAAATCGGCTTTGAAGCATTTGTTGCCGGCGAAGCGTGCAATGACATCCAGCTGAAGGTGAAACTCTCCATTGGCTGCCAGATGCTCGTCAACGATACTTATGAAGTGATCAACCGGGAAGTTCATCGGCGCATCGCCCTTTCCGACCCAGGCATCGACGACTACCGCAACGAATTGCTTTGGAGTCCGGAAAAGCCTAGCTTGATCGACGCCGAGATTGAGCTTTGGTGCGATGGCAAACTCATGAATGTCGTTAAATCCTATACGGCAATGCGGTGTGTCGCGATCCAGCGTGACCGCTTCATGCTCAATGGGCGTCCCTACTATTTGCGCTTAGTTCTCGACCAAGGCTACTGGCCCGACACCTTCATGACCGCGCCTTCAGATGAAGCGTTGCGGCGGGATGTCGAGTTAGTCAAAGCGATGGGATTCAACGGGGTGCGGAAACACCAGAAAATTGAAGATCCCCGCTTTTTATACTGGGCAGATGTGCTCGGTTTGCTCGTTTGGGAAGAAATGCCCAGCGCCTACCGCTTCACCCCGAAAGCTGTGGAACGCATCACGCGGGAATGGGCTGAGGTGATTGAGCGGGATGTTAGCCACCCCTGTATCGTGGTGTGGGTGCCGTTTAATGAATCTTGGGGCGTTCCGAATTTAACAGAAAGTGCCGCCCACCGGAACTACGTGCAAGCGCTGTATCACTTGACCAAAACCCTCGATCCGACGCGCCCGGTGATTGGGAACGATGGCTGGGAAAGTACGGATACAGACATTATTGCGATTCACGATTACGACAATAAACCCCAGCGGTTAGAAAAGCGCTACGGGCCGCAAGTTGACCTGACGAAACTGTTTGATCGGCAGCGTCCCGGCGGGCGTATCCTCACCCTCGACGGCCACCCCCACCAAGGGCAGCCGGTGATGCTCACCGAGTTCGGCGGCATTGCCTATGCCGGTCGCGAAGCCCCCGATACCGACAAAGTCTGGGGATATGTGCGGGCAGAGGAAATTTCTGAACTGCAATTGCGCTACACCGCGCTGTTGGAAGTGGTGAACAGAATTGAGATGTTCAGCGGATTCTGTTACACGCAGTTAACGGATACGTTTCAGGAAGCCAATGGCCTACTGTATGCCGACCGCACACCCAAGTTTCCCATTGAAGCAATCGCAACGGCAACTTTAGGAGGAGAGGAAGAGGACGATGTATTCTGTGGAACGATTAAAGCCGGATGGCCGCAAGCTGACCCTATACAGTCGGTTCCCCATTAACCCCGACATCCAAGCCACCAGCCCTAGTAATGAGCCGGTGCAGGCGAATCCTCACCTGCGCTGGCACCCCTTGCGGGGAGAATGGATCGCCTATGCCAGCCACCGGCAAGGGCGCACATTTATGCCGCCGCCGGAATACAATCCCTTAGCACCAACCACCAATCCTGAGTTTCCTACGGAACTGCCTCAAGGGAAATATGATGTGGCGGTGTTTGACAACCGCTTCCCTTCACTAGCACTGGCGGCGCACAATCCGCCGGCCAGTATTGTAGAGACGCTGCCGGCAAATGGGGCGTGTGAGGTGGTAGTGTTCACCCAAGATCCAGAAGCCACTTTCGGTTCCCTGCCATTAGATCACCTGGAACTGCTGTTGCAAGTCTGGGCAGATCGGACACGGGCAATTGGGGAAAATCCTCACATTCAGTATGTGCTGCCCTTCGAGAACCGAGGCGTAGAAATGGGGGTGACGTTACTGCATCCCCACGGCCAAATCTACGCCTATCCGTTGGTGCCGCCGGTGCCGGCAAGGATGCTGGAATGCCAGCAAGCCTATTACCGGCAGCATCAACGGGGTGTGCTGGAAGATTTGATTCAAAAGGAAATTGCCGACAAACAGCGGATTATTTATCTGGATGAACACGCCATCGCCTTCGTGCCGGCGTGTGCGCGTTATCCCTATGAAGTCTGGGTTGCCCCGATCAAGCCGGTGGCGACATTCGGGGATCTGACGCCACAACAGCGTCAAGGACTCGCCAGAGCTTTAAAGACCGTCACCCTCAAATATGATGGGATGTGGCAGCGGCCTTTCCCTTACTTGATGGCGTGGTTTCAAGCGCCGACTGATGGGCAGCCGCATCCGGAAGCACATCTGCACGCGGAGTTTTATCCACCCTACCGCACAAGTGAACGCCTGAAATATCTGGCGGGAACAGAACTGGCAGCGGGGCTGTTTGCCAATGACGCACTCCCAGAGGAAAAAGCCAAAGATTTACAGGCAGTTGTCGTGAATATCGAGATGCCGGTGCGCTTATGAAACCATTCAACGACGAAGTCTCAGCCAAGCTAGCGTTAATCCGCAACGCCCTAAGTGAAACCGAGGCGCAAGGTGTGCGACTGCGCGGCACAGATTGGTTTGCTTGGGCAACTGCCGGCGCATCTAACACGGTACTGCTCACTGCAGAAACCGGCGTGGCGGAAGTGCTGGTGACTGCCGGTGACGCCTGGGTTCTCACCGATGAAATTGAAGCGCAGCGCTTTAAGGATGAAGAACTGCCAGATAATTTCAAGGTTAATGTTAATCCTTGGGCGGATGCCGCTGCCCGTGAGTCTTTCGTGCGGGAAGCGACGAATGACGGGAAAGTTTTGAGCGACCGGCCTATTGCTCATGTCGAGAAGCGATTGCCTGAGTCTTTACACCTGCACAAAAAAGTGCTGATGTCAAGTGAATTGGAGCGATATCGCGAAGTGGGGCGCAAGGCAAGCGAAGCGATGACAGAAGTGCTGTTAGCCGCTAAGCCAACTTGGACAGAATACCAACTAGCCGGTGCCGGTGCTGAAGCGTTGTGGGCGAGGGGATTGCATCCCGCGCTGACTTTGGTTGCCGGTGATCGGCGGTTGCCGCTTTACCGGCACGCAACAGCGACAGGCGAATCCTTAGGACGGCAAGCGATGCTGGTGTTTTGCGCCAGGGGATACGGAGTTTATGCCAATCTCACCCGATTTGTTTCATTTGGAAAACTTCCAGAGCAAGACGCTGAATTGCACCGGCACGTTCGAGAAATTGAATCGATAGCCTTGGCTGATTGTCAACCAGAAACACCTCTCAATCAGGTTTACAAAACTCTGGAACAAGCTTATCAGCGGCACGGTTATCCCCAAGCAATTTATCAGCATCACCAGGGAGGAACGACTGGATATTTGTCGCGAGAAGTTGTGGCAAATCCTAATACGGACGATCTCTTAAAAGCAAATATGGCGATGGCTTGGAATCCCAGCTTGCCTGGGTCAAAAATTGAGGATACTTTTGTAATTCTTGAAGGTGGGAAGTTAGAAAATTTAACTTTCGATCCCAATTGGCCGAGTGTTGAAGTTGAAGGAAGGCAGCGCCCGGTGCCGGTGGAGGTTACATAATTCTGATTATGTTGCATTCGAGTTTTTTAATAGCACCGTCCGGTTGTGCATGGTGCTATTAAAAAACTTTACGTCACGTCCTATTTTGCTCGTATCTCGGCTTTATCCCGTAAAAACAAGATAAGGGTAGAAAAGCCGAGAAAATCAACAGCGAAGGTTCGGAAAATGGATGAAGTCGTCAAAAAAATAGCTGCCTTGGGTTTACCAGGTATCATCCTGGTCGTAACGATGGCTGCGACAGGTTTGACAGGAGCGGCTGCGATAACAGCAGCTTTGGCATTTCTGGGTGGCCCGACGGGAATGCTAGGCGGCATTGCTATGCTAGGTTTGACGGGATTGATTGCAGATGCTCTAACAAAAATGGGGCTGGAGGACTTGCTGACAGCGATTTATTGCCAAAGGCGTTTATCTGCGCCACACGGGCAACTGTTAGATGAGATTGAGACGTTATCCCTGTTTGATGGCGACATAAAACAAAGGCTCAAGCTGACTGTGACAGATGGGTGCGGCTGTTCGGTAGCGAGCGGGGAAGGCATTTCAGATATTACCAGGGAGGCTCTCGCCATTTTAGAAGCTGTCCCAGGAATAACGCCCGCACATCACAGGGATTTTAATAGTTCCAATCCGATGATGAGGCTCAGGGATGGGACAGCGATTAGGGCTTGGAAAAACCCCCTCGGCGTTGACCACATTTTTTTAGCTGCACCCGATGGCAGAATGATTTATGGCGGCTACGTGGGCTGGATTCACAGTGAAGGATTGAATCAGGCGCTCTCGCAGATGAGACGAGAGTTGACCTAACAATCCCCTACAATAAAGGATTATCCTTGCATTTAACTAGGTGTGCCGGCCTTGATCGCCTCATCAATTTCCTCTAAGTAACGCTGCCACAAACCGCATCGGCAAAGGCACGTTCGTATAGCCCCAAACTTCTGTTTAAAAGGTAAGAGTTGCAGTGCTTTTTATTAGCAAAACAGTATTATGAATTTTCAAGAAATATTTGGTCAAGAACCGGCAATAGAAGCCAGTGCGCCCGGACGCGTCAATTTACTCGGAGAACATACCGACTACAATGATGGATTCGTCTTGCCAACGACGATTCCTCAACGCACGACGGTACAGTTAGGTTTAAGTGGGGATGAACAGCACCACTTCTACTCACAAAATTTAGACGAACGGGTAACAATTTCACAAAGTGATCCCACCCCGTCTGGGTTCGCCAGTTATATATTTGGGTGCATCCGGCTATTAGAAACAGAAGGCTACACGATCCCGGCTGTGAACGTGTACGTCAATTCATTAGTGCCGATGGGTTGCGGTTTGTCTAGTAGTGCGGCTTTGGAAGTGGCGACGCTGCGAGCACTGCGCGAACTTTTAAATCTGCCTGTTGATGATGTGCGGCTAGCGCAAATCGGACAGCAAGTGGAAATTCAGTATGCCGGTTTAAACTGCGGCATTATGGATCAAATGGCATCCAGTTTAGCCAGCACCGATTCGATGCTATTTTTGGACACACGCACGCTAGAGCGGCGAGTGTTGCCTTTTCCTGCCGGCGCAGAAATCCTCGTCATCGATAGTGGGGTACATCACGAACTAGCTGCAGGAAGCGGTTACAATCAGCGTCGGGCTGAATGTGAGGAGGCGGCGCAACTACTGGGCGTAAAAGCCCTTAGAGATATTACCGATCCGCAAGTTACAGAGTCCTTACCCGAATTGCTAGCGCAGCGGGCGCGTCACGTCATTACTGAAGATAACCGCGTGCTAGAAGCTGTGGAAGGGGTATCCGCCCAGCGATTTGGAGAGTTAATGAATGCTTCCCACACCAGCCAGCGAGATGATTATGAAGTTTCAGTGCCGGCAGTCGATAGCCTAGCGGCAATTTTACAGGAAACCCCCGGCGTCTTTGGTGCACGCCTGACAGGGGGCGGTTTTGGTGGTGCCTGCGTCGCTTTAGTGGAGACGGGTAAAGGTGCAGAAATCGCTAAAAATGTGTTGGAAAATTATAATAGTGCCGGTCATACTGGACGCGTATTAGTTTGCCCAGAATTGTAACCCTATCAAAGCAATAAACCACTCGTACAAGCCGAAAACCCAAACATCTTTGTCTACATAACAGCAAGTAAGTGCAAACATCTGTGTGTATCTGTGGTTAAAAAACACAGATACCTTACCCCAAGAAAAAACATCAGGGACACCCACAATGAGTGTCCCCGCACAACTCAAAAAACCTGTCACACTAATTAATAGCGAAACACTGCCGCTAACGGAGCTTCAGCCGGCACTTTTTCAGGTTCCACTGCATAAACAGTTCCACCGTTCAAGATCGTTTGAATCGCTGCGGAATTCAACAAATCGTCATCGCCGACTTCTGCCTCTTGATGGATCTCAATGGTATTCGTATCGGGATTAAACGTTCCCCACTGCTGAACACCCACCGCGACAAATAATTCCTCAACTCGCCCGTAATAAGCAGCCGGCACCGCTTCTTTCACATCCGTAGAAGTTTTTTCAGTGATTGCTGCCAGTTCCTGATAGCGTTCCATTGCCTCTTGCTGTGCTTGCAAGAACACGGGTTCTACTATCGGCAAAGCTTGCTCGTGCAACTCTTCTGGTTTCAAGTGTTCAGGATTGCCGGTGATGCCTTCAGCAACGAGATGGGGGTAAGTATTCGCCTCACGGTAAATCGGGAATAGATACTCAACGCCGGCAAGTACCAAAGGTGCTTTCTTGTTTCTTAAAAATTCATGCAGCGCATGATCGACAATGTGAAAATATTGCAGGATATCCTGTTGGATCTTATCCTGATCGGGGCTGCCTTGGCCGTGAAAACTTCCCGCGTGTTGAAAGGAATTATTTGTCCCGCCTTTAGATGTGCTGAGCCGATACTGTCCGTCTTTGGCAGTTGGATCATATTGCAGCGCATCATCCATACTCTTCGGCAAGTTTTCGACTTCCACTTCTCTGGCACCGTAGCGCGTGCATTCCAGCAGTCTGACTTCCTGTTGACTTAGCGCTAAAAGATAAAACAGTCCATCGCTGGTGAGCAGTGGCATTAAGGGTTTGAGATGGAAATTATCTGCAACAACGACTAATTCGGCAAAACTCAGCGGTGAGCGATAGTAGTGGAAAAAATCAGGCCCAATAAAAATTGCCAATCCGTTGTTTTGGTTTTCCCAGAAAGTTGCTTCATCAATTTCTTGGAGAGCCGACTCTAAAACTTTTCTAATTTCTGTTTTTTCAAAGCCATACTCTTCTAATTTATTTTCAGCTTCCCGCACTAAATTTTTAAAACGCACAGGATTTTGTTGAATTTCTGGCCCAACTCGATAGATGGGCATATAAATTGAAACGCTTACTCCTGTCGGTTGTTCAACTAGATTTTTAAGTTCTTCTACAGACAGTAAAGTCATGGTTTTGACTCCTTTTTAAAGTGCTGCTATCTAATGAAGTGAAATAGATGCAAAAAAGGACTCCAGAGGCATTCAATACGTCTTTTAAACTTTATTACCGCAAAACATTGATATTTTCTCTAGTAGCCACTTCTTCGCGTGCCGACCCTACCTGATACTATTTCGAAAGTTTATCTTTGCAATTAAAGCTGATGCGTCTACCTAAAGAATGACGTTTTATGATAATTCCAGTCTCTAAAAAATGTTAAATATTGTAAAGTTTTTAGACAAAACAGATTTTTACTTTCAATTTTTCTTGTATTGATGAATACAAGCAAACTTTAATTAATATTATGCCGCTTGGGGGAAGTGTCAAGCAGTTAAAAGTATTAACTTTCCTTCAAGCGAGAATCTGCTTTTGCTAACGCCCTGTTTATACATTGAAAGTCAGCTAGGATGCGTTATGAGTGAAATAAAAACGATTGTTCTACCCATTGGTCGGGAACAGCCGGATGTGGAAAATGGCTCGATCTTCTTTGTGGGAACGGCAACGGTTATCCTTCGTTATGCAGGATTCACAATTCTAACTGACCCGAACTTTCTCCATCAGGGCGATCACGTACATTTGGGCTATGGAATTCGCGCGACGCGAACGACAAATCCCGCTATAGAAATTGAAGCCTTGCCACCCATTGACTTACTCGTGCTTTCGCATATGCATGAGGATCATTTTGATCGCGTGGCAGAGGAAAAGCTGGATAAAAGGATTCCCATTGTTAGCACGCAGCACGCTATCGCCAAGCTCAATAAGAAAGGTTTTAATTCAACTTATGCCCTGGAAACGTGGGAAAAAATAACCTTTACAAAAGGTGAAGAAAAACTTTGCATCAGTGCGATGCCGGGTACACATGGCCCTGCTTTTCTTTCCGCTGCACTGCCGCCGGTGATGGGGAGTATGCTGGAATTTCAAACATCTGCCGGCCAGACTCGCTTTCGGCTTTACATTACGGGAGATACGCTGATTACGGAACAGTTGAAGGAAATTCCTAAGCGTTACTCTGATATTGATTTAGCCATGCTGCACTTGGGCGGAACAATGGTTTTTGGGGTATTACTGACGATGGATGGAAAACAAGGCGTAGAAGCGATTCAAATTATCGCACCTCACACGGCTATCCCCATTCACTATAACGATTACACGGTTTTTAAATCACCCCTTGAAGACTTTATGAAGGCCGTGACTGCAGCCGGCCTGGAAGAACGAGTGAAATACTTAAATCACGGGGACACTTACACATTTAAAGTGCCGAGAGCTTAACCGCCACAAAGAGAAAAAATACGCTCAAGAGAAAGTCTTGTTAACTATCTCCAAGCGCATTAGTTTTTTATGATACCTCTGGCAAATATCCAGTTATTTTGCCGGCAGAACTGAATTTAAGTATCAAATTCATTTGTGGGGCAAGCATCCTGCCGGCTTTATATCTGCTACTGCAAGAGGTATATATTGGCGAAAATTATCGGCTTGAGTTTCCACTCACCGCATCACCGGCAGTCTCCAAAGCACGCTGTGGCGCTTCAAGAATGTCACCGGCTTTATCTTTCACCGAACCAAAAAACTCTTTGGTACTCTCAGGAACCGGCTGATCAAGATTCAACCTTTCACGGAGGGTTTCACCCAAGTTTTTACCGTTAGTATTTGGAGGCAGAGGTTTCTGAGGAATGGAACTTCCCGGACGAGAAGCCTTATCAATTTCGTAAGCATTCCCTTCTGGGGTCAGCGCGCCGGCAGCCAGGGCTTGACTTGCGTTGCCGGCGATAAATGGGGCACTAAAAAATAGGACGGTTGCTACTAGGAAAGCACTCAAGATTTGACGTAACCGAAGATTCTTTAACTGGGAAATAACTTGTTTCATTGAATGACTCCTTTTCAGTTCTATGATGTTAATACAATTTTAACACAATTGCTTTTTTTGGTTTCAACTGTTTTATTTTTAGTAAGTATTAATCTAGAATTAACGGATACGGAATCAAATTAAAAACGATTGACTTCACTGTTCTGAATCGGGTGAAGCCTCATTGAGCTTCTGCTTTCTTAACTAACCGTTAATCTAATAAACTGCAAAAGATGAAACCTGTGCCGGCAAACAGGTTTTATCATGTTACTTATTTGATTGCCGGCGAACTTCAATTGCCCTGCTTAAAAGCTTGCATCGCTAACATGGCTCCGGCTACAGCTTCCAAGCAGTGATTGAGAGGAGGTTTCTAAATTTGATTTTGGTTGGTGAACGCGGCTGCTGCCAGCAAGGCTGCCACTCCCAAAACGCTGCCGGCAATTGCCACTGCCGGATTCAGTATTATCCAGTCAGATAAGCTGGGGATTGTCAAGTGACCAAAATCTCCCTGCACTCGGTCATAACCGGCCATTGGCTCAAACAAATTATCCGGCGCATCCTCAGACTTTGGCTCAGGGGTTCGTTGTCCCGGAAAGGCGATGAGTAGCAGCAGCACATCCACCAGCTGAGGTGAAAGCCGTTGCAGCACATCCAGCACTCGACCGACATCTCCCACAATGTAGTCACGGGTTGGATGCTCAGCGACGTGCAGGATCGCATCAGCAACTAACTTGGGGTCGTAGTAGGGTGGAATTCCTGTAGGTTTTACGCCTAACTTGGTGCGAACGTGATTGTAGTAAGGCGTGTTGACCACCGAGGGTTTCACACTCGTGACACTGATGGGGATTTTTTCGTGTTGGAGTTCCACGCGCAGGGATTCGAGGAAGCCTTCCATGCCGTGCTTTGCTGATGAATAAGGGCTTTGCAGCGGCACGGATCGCCGGCCTTCCATCGAGGAAATGTGAATCAACGCGCCCCGACCTTCTCGCTTGAGATGGGGGAGCGCTGCCATGGCCCCGTATACTTGCCCCATCAAGCTAACGTCAATGACGCGCTGAAATTCTTCTGGGGTGATTTGGTCAAAGGAGGCGAGGACGCCGGTGGCTGCGGCGTGAACCCAGGTATCGAGCCGGCCATAAACTTCTATCGCTTTGTCGGCGATCGCTTGCACCTGAGCAAAGTCTGCTACATCAGCTGTGATCGCCACAGCTACACCCCCGGCATTTTGGATCTCTCGCACTAAGGACTCTAACCCTGATTGGCTGCGAGCCGATACCACCACTTTTGCCCCTCGTGCGGCGAACTGTAAGGCAGTCTGACGCCCGATGCCGCTGGAGGCTCCAACGACTGCGACAACCTGCTGGTTTATCGGCTTCAGTTGCATTAAATAGCGCTCCTTTTCTGTTCTTGAACCTGTTTTTCTCGCTTGGGATTTGGCAATGGCTGCCGGCCCGATTTTGATAATTTGAGCCGGCAGCCTGAAGAAAATGTGACGATTTGGGATTTTCCGAAGGTGTTTTTATCCCTCTGGAGTCATGCTCCGAGCCATTTGTAGATGCTCCTCTAGGAGTGGGAGCTTCTCGGCTGCCCAGGCTTTCAAATCTTGAGCCTGTCCTTGTTGAGTTTGGCTTTGGAACAAGGAGACATCCTCGGTGTGAGCGTTGACCATTTCTTGCATATAAGCTGAGTCAAACTCTCTCCCAGAAAGCTTAGACAATCGCTCCACCTTCGCTCGGTTTTTTTCGCCCATATCTGTTGGCAAAGTCAGACCTTTTTGACGGGCTAATTGCGTCAGTTCTTGCGTCGCTTGGGTGTGATGCTCAACCATCATTTGCCCAAACTCTTTGACTGCGTCAGATGTGGCTTTTTGTGCTGCCAGTTGACCCAGTTGGATTTCTGCTAGGTTATCCTGGGCGGCTTTCATAACGAAATCCCTGTCCGCAGTGCTCAGAGAACTTTGGGAATTTCCTCTAGCGGGATTGTTAGTCCCTCCTGCGGGCGCATTCCTCGTGCCTGGGGTGTTGCTGCCTTCACCTTGGCGCTGCTGCATGGTGCCGGGAGTATTGCTGCCCTCACCTTGACGCTGCTGCATGGTGCCTGGGGTGTTGCTGCCTTCACCTTGGCGCTGCTGCATGGTGCCTGGGGTGTTGCTGCCTTCACCTTGGCGCTGCTGCATGGTGCCTGGGGTGTTGCTGCCTTCACCTTGGCGCTGCTGCATGGTGCCGGGAGTGTTGCTGCCTCCACCTTGACGCTGCTGCATGGTGCCTGGGGTATTGCTGCCTTCACCTTGGCGCTGCTGCATGGTGCCTGGGGTGTTGCTGCCTTCACCTTGGCGCTGCTGCATGGTGCCTGGGGTGTTCATTTCCCCTGCCGGCCCATTGCTGTTAGTTGGGTTGCTCGTGCCCCCACCCTGACGCATCCTTTCTGGGGTGTTGGTGCCCCCACCCTGCTGTAGCCTGCCTGGGGCGTTAGTTTCCCCTGCCGGCGCGGTGATATTTTCTGGGATATTTGTGTCTGTTGCCGGCCCGCTGCTGTTGTCTGGAGTATTCATAGAATCCCCAGTTTCACCCGTGGTGCCTGGAGTATTCTGAGCAATATCTAAACCTTGAGAGACAGATGGGTTAACAGTGCGGGGTGTCACATTCATCTGTGCCAATACCGGCAGACTGATTAAGGAACTCACACTGGCGATTCCCAGAAACCCAGCTAGTTTCTTGAGGCTATTTTTGCGACTCATCGTTTTATCTACCTTTGATTTTTTGAAGTGCTAAATGGCTATGCACCCTGCCTCGGAAGATCGGAATGTTCGGAGGTTTTGAATTGATCGGTGAGTGAAATTTTGTCGCTATTAACAACAGATCTAGAAGCCAGCAATACCGGCAGCCTATTCGCTAAATCGCTCTAACGGTGATGAACGACTTCTTCACGTTGAACGACTGGTTTTGATTTGCGGAATAAATTGGCTAACCCGCTTAAGCCGAGTAAACCGAGTAAACCCCAATTAGATGCACGGCTTTTCCGGCGAGTTGTCGCGGCTTCAGTCGCACCATAAGGAGTTGTGGTGGGGCTGGGCGAGACGGTGGTGGTTGTTGTGGTTGTGCGGGTGGTACTCGGCGTTGTGGTTGTGCCTAAACCGCTCGGTGTTGTAGTGGTGGTGCTTCTCGGCGTTGTGGTGGTGCTGCTGCCGCCCGGAGTTGTCGTGCTGCCGGTGCCGGTGCTTCCCGGAGAGGTGGTGGTGCCTAAGCCGCCCGGAGTTGTGGTGGTATCTGTCCCTAAACCGCTTGGCGTCGTGCTGTTGTCGGTGCCGGTGCCTAAACCGCTCGGTGTCGTCCTATCTATGTCTGTATCACCAGGAGAGGTGGTGGTGCCTAAGCCGCCCGGAGTTGTGGTGGTATCTGTGCCTAAACCGCTTGGTGTCGTGCTGCCGGCTCCGGTATCATCGGGCGTGTCGGTGCCTAAACCGCTCGGTGTTGTCGTGCTGCCGGTGCCATCTGGACTGGTGGTGGTATCTGTGCCTAAACCGCTCGGTGTCGTCGTGCTGCCGGTGCCGGTGCCATCGAGAGTGCCGGTGCCGGCTCCTGAACCTGTGGGGCTAGTAGAATTTGTGCCTGTGCTATCGCCGTCAGTGGTGGTGCCGGCTCCTGAGCGTGTGGGGCTTGTGGTGGTACCTGTTCCTGAGCCACTGCCGGTTCCTAAACCACTGCCGGTTCCTGAACCACTGCCGGTTCCTAAACCACTGCCGGTTCCTGAGCCACTGCCGGTTCCTAAACCACTGCCGGTTCCTGAACCACTGCCGGCTCCTGAACCACTGCCGGCTCCTGAACCACCGCCGGCTCCTGAACCACCACCTGACTGGGCGGAGGAGGGCAAATCTAAAGGCACACTAGCTACAGCTATAGTAAAAGCACCCGCACAAACAATTTTCAACAAGTTAGAAGGTTTCATAATCTACATTCCTCTGGGCTTTAACATTTTTGACCGTTCTGTCTTTCTCAATCAGCTTTGAGTATTGAATTAGCTGCTGCATTTAAGCCAGCTTTTCCAAACATTTTTGACAACGCTTCCTGGGTGCCACCGGCTGGTAACGGGCGAACTCATGACGAGCCAGGAGAACCGTTCAATCTACAGCCAATTCACTGGCAGTCTGTACGGCCCTCTCTGCAAGTTTGATTATTCCCCCTTACGGTATGGCTAATGCCCTGCTTTCGCCTACAGCCCGTAGGAGGATTTCGCTGTTCTCATAATCCGCCCTCCGGTGTATGTATTCTGGTTTTTCCAAAGAATTCTGAGGCTCAGTTAAATCCTCTTCGGGCTTGAGTTTGATAGCTTTTTGTGAACCTGAATTTTTTGAGGCGCTGTTTGTCTTCAGATTTGCCTAACAAATTACTTTTGTCCTTCATCTTCAGCGTTCAATAACCACTGCTGCTCTCATCGCACTTCTACCAAAGGAAGGAATCTAAGGTTAAGTTAACCTGTAATCAAGATAACTTTTAGCCAGAAAGTCGGCACGCTTGATTTGATGCCGGCTGCACCTGACGGTTAATCGGCAGTGCTGCCCCACCGATTCGGAACTCTCTTGCAAAAAAATAAATATCTCAAACTGCCAGATTATTTCTCTGCTGCTTTCACAATACACTCTGATCGCAAAATTATAAAACTTTCTTGATTAAAAACAGAACAACGCTCGGCGATGCGGGACAAAGCTGGCACTGCTCCTTGCTGCAACTTTTTGCTTGCATCCATTGCTACGGGATACTGCCGCCGCCAGCGATTTGCTGTGATATATTCTGGCGTAAATGCGGAGTTATCGAGGAGCCAAAAATCTACTTTGTACTTTTGAATAAGCTGTTGTGCCGGCGCTAAATCCTGGCTGTACTGAGCGTCAATTAATTCCAATGCTCGTTCCCGAAATTGGCGGTAATAGCCGGCATGATAGGGAATTGCATATTCCCGCCCGACTAAAATGGAGCGCCCAGCAAAAGAGGGGATGTTACTGGCTTCTTCCGCAATCGATGCGATCAGGGTGTCTTTGGGTTGTTGTTGAAAAAACTCATATAAAGCCTTAGTTTGTCCCACAGTATAATCACTTTTTGGGAAGGTTTTAACCAAGCTAGGATAAATTAAAATTATCAAACTAATTACGCAAGAAACCAAGCCTAACAGTAAAGAAGTTCTTGATTTTTTCTTATTTAAAATAGAATCTCTGAGGGTTTGTAAAACTGCCTCTAAAAGGATAATTAAGGTAATGCCGGCGGCAATTGCTAAGACAATTCGCAGGCTATGTTGGGTGTAACGGCTGGGCAGATGAAGTTTGAATAAAACAGCATGAGCAGCCAAAAACATGGCAAGGGAAGCCAGAAGAATTTGAGGTAAAACGGTGACGTCGGCACGCAATTCTTTGAGTAAAGGAAAGCGAGACGGATAGCGCAGCAAAATCGGCAGCAAAACCGCACTCCAGATAGGAATCGGCAAGCGGGATGGCAAGATGCCGCTACCTCGCCCATCCAGCCAAAAGTTTAAAGGATCGTTGTGAAAAAAAGGTGTGCGCCCTTTGGGTAGGAATTCGGGCAGCATTCTTGCTTCTGCTGGAGTAATTACGGGGCCATATTCACTAGCGCTTAAAGCGTAGGGCAACATAATCAAAAAAGCAATCGCTAATCCGACTGCACAAAACCAATATTCTTTGCGATCTTGAGAAAGTTGAATACGTCTTCTTGAAAAGTGAATAAGTTGCAGAATTAAGATGCCGGCGCAGATGAATACATATTGGGGATAAAATAATCCTAAAAGGGAAATAGCGATGCCGCTGCCTATGAATGAACGGCGTAGTAAATAATATAAGAAGGCTACAAATAGGGGATAAACAAAGGCTCTTGGGGTTGCGGAAATTAAGTCATCTTTCATCCATAAGCTTTGATTGAGCAGTAATGAGGAAAGAAAGCCGGCTGCCGGTATGGGCAAGATTTGCAGGGTACAGGCGAAACAGTAGCCGGTGGTGATTAATCCTAGTACCATTGGCAGGAGTTTATGCAGCAGCATGGGTTCGATGCCGGCTGCGTTTATCAGTTGATAAAGGGTGGTATATCCCCAAGGTGCAACTGATTGAAAGTAGTTGGCGATTAAATCATTGGGAAATAGTTCTGGATCGCTAAAGCGTTGCATCCAAAATACGTGTTGTCTGGCGTCGTCTTGCACGACGTAATCGCTGCTAAAGGCTTGTTGCAGTGCGAGAAGTGCGTAAATAAATGAAAAGGTTAGGCTTAAGCTGAACCAGAATATAAGTTGAGATCGGGAAGTTTTGGTTTGGGTTAGAAGTTTATGTAGTTGGGTGATGAGCATGGGGGGTTTGTATTTGATTTTTTAACCGCAGATAAATGCAGATGATAGCGCAGCGTGCCGATAGGCATAGAGGGATGTTTTTTTGGGGTGTAGCAAGGGTTAGATATAGGTTATTTTTTTAGTTTCCATAGCCAGAAATTTTGGTTGTTTAATAGTAATTCTGTTTGACGGTTTTGCTGAATTTCGATTCCTTTGATTAAGGTTTGGGAAGGACTGAATACAAATATATCGCTGAAGCCGGCTGGGATTTTAGGGACTTGAGGTTCAAGGACTAATTGAAGTTTGACTTTCGGATCGAGGAGGTAGCTAAGAGATAGCATTCGGCAGGTAAAACAATCACCCAAGATAGGGGAGTTATCGCTAATCAGAAGTGGGTTAGGTGTTTGGTTAACTATTTGAGCGATTTGAGGCAGATATTGGTTTTTGGAGGGGCTTTTGTTCCACCAGAATTGGGCTTGAGAACTGATGGTACAGGAGAGAATTCCGCTTAAGGCTAGGGCAATTAGAATTAAGTGCCAAAATTTTTGTTGCCGGGGGTGCCTAGAGACGGGGAGTTGAGTGGCGAGAAGGTAAGCGACAGCGAGTTGAATCCCTAAATAATAGGGAATTAGATATCGGGCGGTGGTAGATCGCAGTCCTCCTAAAATTAAATCGGGTAGAATTAAAGCCAGTGCCGGCACTCCCATCAATGTTAGGATAAATAACCAAACTTTTGGGGGGGTATGCCGGCATAAAAAATAAATTGAATAAGCAATTATAAATAATATAGCGATACTGGGAGGGTTTAAAGATTTATAGCCGATATTCAAATCGAAAAAAACATTGCTTGTGTGAACCAGCAACCGCTGGAGTAAAAAACCAAAGGCTACTCTTTGATTTGTCCAAGCAGCGCTAGTTTGAAGCCGGTTTAAATTAGCAACTGTTACCCAAAGCCAGGGAGAAAAAGCGAGAATGCCGGCGGATAAAGCGATCAGATAAATTTTAACGGTTTTATTCCAACGAAAATCTTCAATTCTTAAGAAATAAATGCCTTGGGCAATTGTTACGAACCAAGCAAAGAGAAAGGTATAAAGATTAAGTGCTATCGTGGCAGCATAAATGCCCCAATATAGTTTAGTTTGAAGGCGTATGGCTCGCAATAGTGCGGCACTTGATAGTAAAGTGGTAACCGTCCATAAACTGTACTCTCGTGCTTCTTGTGCGTAGAGAACGTGAAAAGGAGAGACAGCCATGAGTGCAATGGCAATCCAGGCAACTAGGGGCGACTCAAATAATTCTAGGCACAGCCAATAAAGCGCCGGAAATACTAATAAGCTAATTAAGGCAGATAAAGTTCTTGGTGTTGCTACAGAATCGCCAAATTGCTGCACCCAATATCGCGCCATTATATAATAAAGTGGTGGGTGTTGGGGAGATTCTATTGCTAAAGAGTTTAAAGTGCCGGCTAAGCCTTTTTCTGAATTGGGTTGTTGATATTTCTGCAAGCTTGCAACGCTAATTACTTCACCGTTGTAGAGTTTTTTGATTGCTTCAGCTTCGGTATGTCCGGAAATCCGCAAGGATGTGTAAGTTTCATCTATCCAATATATTTTTTTATCAATATTGAGAAACCTGAAATAAACACCAAAAATCAACAAACTTGTAATTAAAAATATGAAGCAAGTTTGTTGCAAAGCTCGATTTTGCCCCATTTTTCTATTAATTTCTCGCACCCGATCAAGATAATTCATTCAATTGTTTTTATTTAGGGCTTTCGGCTTCAATTTTTTTGCTTTAAATTTAAAGCTTTATTTTTCTTGAGCTTTTAAAATACAGTCTGAACTTAAGACAATCAAATTTTTCCTGTCAAATACAGAACATTGCTGGATAAGATTTTCTAAAATCGGCTTTCTTTTATCCTTCATTTTTTCAATTGCCTCACCGGCTGCGGGTTGGTATTGCATTACCCATTTATTTTTTGCCACATAATTTGGTTTAAAAGCATTTTTATCTAGCAACCAGAAATCTATACCCGATGTCTGAATAAAATTTTTAACCTCTGCTAAATCTAAGCTGTATTGAGCGCGAATCAAATCAAGGACTCGCTGGCGAAATTGCCGATAGTAGCCTAAATGATAGGGAATGGCATATTGATTGCCAACCCAAATAGATCTCTGAGCAAATGTAGGTATCCTGTCAATTTCGTCGGCTAAAGACGCAATGACAATGTCTTTGGGCTGTTGTTGAAAAAATTCATAGAGTGCCGGCATTTGACCTATCTTATATGCAGTTCTGGGAAAATAAGGAACAAAATTAGGATAAAATAGTAAAATTAAAACTATGAAAATAAACGGGAAAAGAAACCAAGCGTTTTTTTGAGAATTTGAAGGGTTACCTGTTACCTTTCTCAACAACGCATCTAAGATCACAGTTATCGCGATGCCGGCTGACATTGCCATCACAATTCGCAGGCTATGCTGGCTATACCGGCTGGGAAGATGAAGTTTAAATAGTACAGCATGAGCGGCAATAAACATCGCCAGGGAAGCTAAGCCAACTTGAGGCAGTAAAAAGATGCCGGTTTTTAGCTGTTTAATTAAAGGAAACTGCAAAGGAAATTTTGCCAACATCGGCAGTGATAATCCCACCGCAAACATTACGGGAAAATACTTAAATGGCAACCAACTCCACTCTAAAGGAAAGAAGCCGCTGCGCTGTGCATATAACCAAAATTTCCAAGAGTCGGGGAGAAAAAAATCACTTCTTCCTTTTGGCGAAAATTCTAACATTTTCCTCGCTTCTGCACCTGTAATAATCGGGCCAAATTCCGAGGTCTTTAAGGCATAAGGTAACATCACGAGCAACGCCACAGCCAAACCAACCCCACAAAATAAATAATCGCCTCGATCTTGAGAAAAATAAGGATGCCAAATGCCAAACTTTGCGTCTTTTCTCCATTTCAGCCATTGCAAAATGAGGATGCCGATGCAGAGAAACACAGACTGCGGGTAAAATAATCCTAATAAGACGATAGTTACACCTGCCGGCAGCAATGATCGCCGTAACAAATAGTATAAAAATGCTGTAAATAATGGGTAGAAAAAAGCCCTTGGCGTGGCAGATACTAAATCATCTTTCATCCAAAGATTTTGATTAAGGAGTAGCGAGGTAACGAATCCAGAAAACGGCACCGGCAGGATTTGAATCACACAGCCAAAGCAGTAGCCCGTGGTGATTAATCCTATTAAAATCGGTAACAATTTATTCAGCAGCAGGGGATTAATTCCTAACCCTGCAAATAGCTGATAAAAAGCCGTGTAGCCGGCAGGCGCAACGGATTGAAAATAATCGGTAATTAAATCGTTTGGAAATAATTGTGGATCGAGAAACCGCTGCATCCAAAATACGTGCTGCCGCGCATCATCCTGCACAACATATTCACTGCTAAACGCTTGCCGTAGCCCTAATAATCCATAAAGGGTTGCAAAAGTCAAGCTTAAAGAAAACCAAAAAATCCACTGAGACTTGGTAGGCTTAGTGTTTGGGGCAGTGAAAAAATTGTGCAGATGCGCGATTAGCATGGCGGAAAAAAGTAGATCATTAAGAAGCCAAATGTCAAATTTTAGTTTTTAATTGAATTGACAATACATTCTGCCTGTAGAACAACCAATCCTTGAGTTTGCAAAACGCTACAGCGATCCGTCACGCCGGCTAAAGCTGGAACCGCACCTTGCTGCACTCTCGCTTTTGCTTCTAAATATGCCGGCTCATACTGTTTAATCCAAATACTGGTATGGGAATCATCATTGTCTAAAAAAGCAAAATACTCCGGTTTCAGGGCTTTCGCATCTATTAGCCAAAAATCTATCCCATACTTTTCTATAAAGCTTCGGACTTGTTTGAGATCGGGACTATATTGAGCGCGAATTAAATCGCTTGTGCGCTGCCGGATTTCAGCATAGTAACGAGTATGGTAAGGAATTGCATATTCCCGCGCTGTTAAAACTGAGCGTTTGGTAAATGTGGGAAGATTACTGGCTTCTCCGGTTAAAGACGCGATGGTAATATCTTTGGGTTGTTGTTGAAAAAACTGATAGAGTTCGGGCATTTTCCCCACTTCATAACCGGCTCTAGGGAATTTTTTTAAGGAACTTGGGTAAAGAATGAAGGTAGTCCCTAATAGTACAGTTAAACTCAGTGCTAATAGAGGAGGGAGAAATGGGAAACGATGAAGGGAAAATTTACCCCGCTTTTCTCTCTTCCCTTGTGCCCAAGAAAAAAGAGCATCTAATAAAACTGTAAGGGCAAGGCCGGCAGAAATTGCCATGAACATTCGCAGATTATGTTGCGTATACCGGCTGGGAAGATAAAGCTTAAACAGTAAGGCATGAGAGGCAATAAACCAAAACGTAGAAACCAGTAAGATTTGGGGTAAGATTGCAATGCCTATTGTAATTTGGGTGGCTAGGGGAAAGCGGGAAGGAAATTTTAATAGCGCCGGCAATAATAACCCTACACCGCAGAAGATCAGAAAATAACTGTGGGGTAATTTTTGCCATTCTCTTGGGAAAAAGCCGCTGCGATCTCCCCATAACCAAAACTTCGAGAAATGATCACGGAAAAAATCGCTCCGTCCGTTTTTGGAAAACTCTAACATTGTTCGGGCTTGAGCGCCGGTGACGACAGGGCCAAATTCTGACGCTTCTAAAGCGTAAGGTAACATCACCACCAGCGCCATCCCCAAGCCGGCGGCAACAAACCAAAAATCGCGCCGATCTTTACATAGACGGGGACGCCAGCCTTCCCAACGCACTAACTGCAAGATGAGTACGCCGGCTGAAATCAGCACGCATTGCGGGTAAAACAACCCTTGCAGGGCGATGACTGCGAGACAGGGAAACAGCGATCGCCGCATCAAATAGTATAAAAATGCCAGAAATAGGGGATATAAAAATGCTCTAGGAGTGGCTGAGGCGATGTCATCCTTCATCCAGAGATTTTGATTGAGCAGCAGCGTGGCAATAAACCCAGCCGCCGGCACCGGCAAGATTTCCATCACGCAAGCAAAACAGTAGCCGGTGGTGAGCAATACCAGGGCGAATGGCAAGATTTTACTGAAAAACAGGGGATTGACACCGAGGGTAGCAAACAGCCGGTAGAAAGCAGTGTATCCAGCCGGCGCGGAGGATTGATAGTAATTGGCGATCCAATCATTCGGGAATAACTGGGGATCGATGAAGCGCTGCATCCAAAATACGTGCTGCACCGCATCGTCTTGCACGACGTACTCGCTGCCAAAGGCTTGCTGTAGCCCCAAAAAGCTGTAAATCACCGCAAACGTCAGGCTTAACGTCAACCAAAACACCAAGGGCGACGATGATTTGCCAAGTGGGCTGCTTAAAAATCTGTGTAAGTGCGATATCATATCAATTTTGAATTTTGAGTGCGTGGATTAGGGATTGATTAAGCAAGCTTAGCGCGGTATTTTAAGTTATTTAATTCATGCAAACTTATAACAAATTTAGATGAAAGCGGTCAGACAGAGGGATGAAAGGCTCAAATCAGAATAGTATATGGGGGTGATGGAATAAATGTAAGCAGGAGTGGAAGATAAGTCATGGCCGAAGGCAAGATATTGGGTGAAGAAGGAAACCCAACCGCTCAAAATTTAGGAGCGATTTGTCCGGCTTTTTCGCTCGTGCTGCCGGTTTATAACGAAGAATTGGGCATTACGACAACGCTGGATCACCTTCAGGAAACGCTTCAGGGTGTCGGGAGTAAATATGAACTCGTTGTCGTAAACGATGGTTCTACAGACAGAAGCGGTGAAATTTTACGCGCTCGTTCTGATATCCGACTCGTCGAGCACCCGCGAAATCGGGGATATGGTGCCGCGCTGAAAACGGGAATTCAACACGCTCAGTATCCCTTAATTGTTATTACAGATGCCGATGGCACTTATCCGAATGAGCGAATTCCGGAATTGGTTGCACTGGCAATGCACGCAGATATGGTTGTCGGCGCGAGAATTGGGGCAAACGTTCAGTATTCCAATATCCGGAAAATTCCTAAGTGGTTCCTCGTTCATTTTGCCCAATGGGTGGTAAGACGGCGTATTCCCGATTTGAATAGTGGGTTGCGAGTTTTTCACAAAAGCGTTGTCGAGCGATTTCTGAATATTTTGCCCGACACATTTAGTTTTACAACCACAATCACCCTGGCAATGCTGACAAACCATTATTTGGTTCATTATGAGCCAATTGACTATCGATTCCGGGTAGGTAAAAGTAAGATTAAACCGATTCGCGATACGTTAGGGTTTATTCAGTTAATTCTCAGAACCGGCGTTTATTTTGCCCCGTTGAGAGTGTTTTTGCCTGTGGCAGGTATATTCTTTGCCGGCTTCTTATTCACACTTTTTCAAGATATCTTTGTTCGAGAAGATTTAACCGAGAGAACCCTCATTCTTTTTGTCGCCGCTACTCAGATCGCTATGTTTTCGCTTCTAGCAGACATGATCGATAAACGTAATATGCGGTTGTAGATTAGCTATCTTGCCTTGCCGGCTCAAATTAAACTTTACCGCGCAACGCTGTTAAATATTGCCCTAAAAAAGGCAAGCCGGCAAGGGCAGGAACAACATAACGCGACGTACAAAGTAATCCCAGCGCTGCAGCAGTTGGCGCATTAAAATAAGGTTGGTAAAACAAAATTAGCGCCGCATCACGAGTCCCCACGCCGGCAAATGTCAGCGGCAGCAACCCAGCCAAAATTGCTAGAGGAGAAAGGGCGAGATTTGCTAAAAAAGGCGTCCATGCATTGAGGGCGAGGATAAAAAACCAAATTTGTAACAGATGGCAGAACCAGATAAAAATAGAAGTGCCGGTTATTATAGCCAGTTGACGTTTATCGCTCCAAAAATAATCGTGCATCTCTGACCAGGAAAAGCGCATTTTGTCAAGCTTTACTTTAAGTTTTTTAGGAGCAAACCGGCTCAAAATCGTAAAAAATAATTGGGCAAGCCGGCGAGAACTTAATAACAGCACTCCTATAAGCAAGCCGATGGAAACCCCAGCCGTCATCAGCCAAAACAAGACATCTTTGTGCCGGTAAAAGATTAACCCAAACACACACCACAGAAGCAGCGAGAGCATATCGCAAGACTTCTCAAATACTACTAGCGACAGCGAAAGGGAACCACTCAAATGTCCCTTATCCCGCATAAAATAAGCCTTCGCAATATCTCCCATCTTCGAGGGCAGCACCATATTCAGTGTGCTCGCAGCCAAAATTAAACCATTCGCCTCACCAAAACCCAACCGGCTGCCGGTGGGCATCAATTGTTGCAAACGCCATGAAGTCAACATCGTCAACGGCACCACCATGCCCAGACTAATCGTCATCCAAATAACATGACAATTTTGAAAAACTTTAATTAGGCTAAGAAAATCAATTTTAGAATAAATAACCGCCAAAATAATCAAGCTAACAGCCAAAGAAATAATTCGTTTCATATATCATCTATCATCCCTTAACCATTCCCCTTGCATTCACTTGCATCCATTTGTGTATGCCTATGCCTAGGGCACATTATGCTTAACGGCCCGCTGCACTATCATCTGTAGTTAAAAAAAACTTACTGCTCACCCTCTTCAAAATTAATGATTATTCCTTCTTTATTGAATTCTAGAAACAGCTTTTAGCGAAGTTGCCAAAATTTTACCTTGAATTAACTCAAATCTAATCGTTTCAGCAGAATTGCTGCGGATTTTTTGACCTTGAAACGTGATTTCCTCATTAGCATTAAAAGTTGCGGTTGCAGTTTTTCCATCCGGGCTAACTTGAACTTTTAAATTTGAATAGGAACCGTTGTAGTTCTGCATCCTCTGAAATCCCTGTTCCAGATACCCGCGATATTCTTCACGACTCAAACGAAGTGTTTGAGAACCAGTCGCGGCTTGAAGAGTTACTTCAATTGCAATCTTAGGAGACATAAATTTAGTAATCGTATCAGCATTTCTATTTTTTGTAGCAACCTTCATTTGCTCCAGAATATTGCGGATTTGACTTTCTGTAATTTTCTGCGTTTGTTGAGTTGCTTGTGCTGTGAAATTCGGTATCGCTTCCTTCGCTGATACTGGGCCAACAAGACATAAACTCAGTGCCAAACCGGCCAACATTGCTTTGCCATAACCGCTCAAATACATAACGCGTTCTCCTTTGCCTTGATCATTGATGGAATCTAATGTTATCAAATGAATTGTAGCGACAAAAATGCCACACACAGCCGGCACCAACCTCTGCTGTACTACCCGGCACAGTTTTTCAAGTCCTTCAGCAATATTATGAATATAACCAACAGCTTTTGGTATGAGAATTTTGCCTATTTCGCCGCAGCAAGATAGACAAATATTCGCCAATATGAATCAAAAACTCACCAAAACAAAGCCGGCACTCACTAGCGCCCTTGCAAACGCGGTTTTACAATCCGAGCAAATTCCTCGGGTCTATCCTGAAGATTTGCCGGAACACCATTCGGGTATTGTTGGGCAATCAAATCCTGTAAGCGTTCAACCCGGTTGCCTGGATTTGGGTGAGAACTCAAGAACTCTGGCGGTGATCCCCCTGTTCTTGCCGCATCCAGTATCTTCATCACCTCGATCAACGCCGTCGGATCGTAACCGGCTTCACTCATAAACCGCACACCTAGCCGATCACTTTCTAACTCATCCTCGCGTCCATAACGCAAACTCACGACTTGGTTAACCGCCTGTGCGAGGACTGCCGCCTGCCTTCCACCCCCCTGCTCATCGGTCGTTGCTACACCAACAGCTGTTACCAGCGACCCACCAAGCTGCTGCTTTGCCAAGTGTTCAGCCCCATGCCGGCCTATAACGTGGCCAACTTCGTGGGCCAGCACACCTGCCAGTTGAGCTTCCGAATTCAACCGTCCTAGCAAAGCAACCGTAATAAAAATCTGCCCCCCAGGCAGCGCAAAGGCATTCACAGTTTTCGGATCAGCCAGTAAATGGAATTCAAAAGGATAGCCTGAAGTAGACGCTACCGAGTTTTGTACAACCTGCTGTCCCACCTGATCGATATAAGCTTGCAGCTGATTATCTGGGTAAAGACCACCAAACTGTTGGGCGATTCTCTGCCGGCCCTGAAGCCCAAGTGCCACCTCTTCCCTTGGTGTGAGCTTTACCCGCTGCTTTTCCCCAGTGATCGGGTTTTCTACCGTACTCGTCAAATAACTAATCAGCCCAAAAAACGCGAATAAAAGCCCCAGCCCCAGACGGAACAACCCTTGGTTCACTGCTTTTCTCCCATTTGCTGCCAAATTCCTGGTCAGCAGATTACCATGCAATTTCCAAATCTGACATCTGTCTTAAGGTGACTTTTTGCCCCCGGCATTCTTATTTGAGTACAGATCACCCTCAAGGTTCTGACAACTCTTCAGCTTTAAAAAATAAGCCAAAGTTAAAAATCAACCTCAAATATTTATAACCGGCGTTCCACTTTTAGCGGTTCACCGGGCGCAAGTTTTTTAACTTCATCCGTGAGGTCTAACCAAGGTTGTAATTGACCTAACTGGAACGTGCGACTCATCACCACATAAATTGAAGTTTGGTCGCAACCAATGCCGGCACCCACCACCTTTTGCCAGGAGTCTGCTTGCAGTTCATCGGTGACAATCCACTGGCCATTTTCCCACCGCAAGCGGCGCGTAAAACGGAAAGGCGCATCTTGCTTGCCGGTAATTAACATTTTTTGCAATAACTTGCGAATTAAGTTCGGAAAAAATCGCCCGAAACCAAGCATGACTATCCGCAATAAAATTAATTTTGCTGGCGTCATTTGTTGCTGTTTCGCCCACCCCAACTGGCCTTGAATCGCAATTTCTTCTTTATCGATCTGGACTTGATAAGGGCCAATTAAATGCCCCACCGCATTTTTAACAGAGTTCCCCTCACGCACTAATAGAGAAAACTGCGTATCAGATGCAACCAACTTCCGATTACGAAACAGTTTAAAAACCCCACCTTTATTAACCGCTAAATACAATTCTGTAGAGACGCGAGAAACCTTGTCTGTGCGGCTGATATCGTCCTCAAAACTGCGGTCAATTAAAATTTGAGCTTCGGGCAACCAAACGCGACTGCTGGGGTGGAGAATCGGTGTGGGTCTGTCGGGCACAAAATCCCGCCAAGCGAGTAAATAATTCCAGGTATGGTGACCAATGATGTGATCATCCGAGTGAGAAGCCCCCAAACCGGCAGCCAATCCTTGCAAAAAACAATCATTAATTCGTAGGGCATCTGGTAGCCAGCGACCGGCTAATTCAAACCCGTGGGGGAAAAAATTGTAAGTGTTGCGGCTTGCATATTCACCGCCATAAGATCCATCGGGGTGGATAAAATGGCCGGCTAACTCCACCGCTTTCGTAATCGCTTCCTTCAACCTTACATCCGGTTTTAATTGGTAAATTTTGGCCAAACAGGAAATGGTCAGGGTATGGTATCCCGGATCACAACCCTCGTATTCCTGAAACCAGCCTTCTTTACTTTGCCAATCTAGCACCCGTTCTAAACGTATCGCTTTAGCCCGTTTCCACTTCGAGGTTTTTAATAGCTGAGAAAGCAATTCTAAACACAGCACAATTAAAGCTTGGTGATTTGTTAGTTGCCCACTTTCATTGTGATTTGCCAACCAGTCTGCCCGTTTTTCAAAAAACCTCACCGCCTCATCACTGTATAACCCCATTAGCAAATAACTTTCGATACAAGCTAATAGGGAAAATGCCGCAGCCCCGCCGGCCCGTTCATAGGGAAAATAATCATCACAAGACCCATCTGCATGGGCGCTGCGGGCTGCGTAAAGAATGCCGGCTTCTACCCAATCGCGAAGCACCGACTGCCGGTAGAAAGGGTTATTTGGCACGTTTGTATCGTAAGCCAAAGCCAAAGGCCAAACAAACTCCTGAGACATCCCACTGGGAAAATCAATAATTTTGTAATGCCAGAAGTTGCGGTCAAAGCATCCATAAGTTGGACTGTGGCGATTTCGATCTAACTGCGTTAAAATTTTCGGAATTTGTGCCAATGCCTCACGGGCAAATAAATCTCTCATAGTAATTTTAGATTTTAGATTTTATTTAAATTAAGCACACCCTAAAATCAAGAATTAATACTTAACAAATTTCTTAATTCTTAATGACTTCTACTCTTCCACTCTTTCACTCAATACTCTATCCCCTAAAATCCCTCCGTCGCAGTCGCAGTTGAATTTCTTCCATCAGTTTACGGTTGGCTGCTAGTAAATCAGCCACTAACCCCAAAATCCATAACTGGAAGCCCATCAAAATTAAAATGCTAGCTAGAATTAAACTGGGAATTCGGGTGCGTTCAGTGCCGGCAAAAAAATAAATCAGCCAGCGAATGCCAAGGGTTACCCCCATACTAAACGGCACGCTCCCTAAGAATAAGAAAAAGCGGAGCGGTTTGTATACCATGAAAATCCGCAAGATCGTAAATAGGGAACGTAGCACATAGGAAGGGATGCTCTTGACCAAGCGGGAGGATCGTAACACGCCATTGGTGCGAACCGGCACAGAGGTGATAGCCATCCCTTTTTGGCCGGCTTGAATAATGGTTTCTAAGGTATAGGTATATTCATTAAAGACATTTAACTGCATTGCCGCCTCCCGGCTAAAGGCGCGAAAGCCACTAGGGGCGTCGGGAATATTGGTATTGCTAGCAAGGCGCACCACCCAACTGCCCAACTTCTGCAAGAATTTTTTAGCCGGCGAAAAGTGTTGTATTTCTGAAATCGGGCGTGCTCCCACCACAATTTCAGCTTGCCCTAACAAAATAGGCCGGATCAGCTGAGGAATATCCTCCGCACAATACTGATTATCCGCATCCGTGTTGACAATGATATCAGCACCGGCTTTTAGCGAAGCTTCTAACCCCGCCATAAACGCTTTCGCTAAACCCTGGTTGCAGGAAAGACGAATAATATGTTCAACGCCGCACTCCTTCGCCACCTCAACCGTGCGATCCTGGCTGCCATCATCAACCACCAGCCACTCAATGCAATCCACCCCAGGCAGTTGGCGCGGTAAGGCTGCTAGCGTGACGCCTAGGGTGTGTTCCTCGTTGTAGCAAGGAATTTGGATAATCAGTTTCGTCATGGGTTGAGAGGTGCTTGCTGCCCAGATTTTAGTTGCAGCCGGTAACTTTCCACACTAGCCGGTTATCAGTTGCACCAACTCCATTGTGTGCGGCAACTGCTCAGACTCCATTTAATCAGTTAACGCTCGTGCATTCACCAAGCTTTTAAAAATTTACTGATAAGCGTATCTACCAACCGCAGGATCGCTGCTTCACTGACTCCCTACGCACCCCAAAAAGCACCCTAAAAACATCTTAAGGATGCTTAGTAGTTTTAGCTGATGTCTATGGTATGTTGTCGAAAGTCTTAAGAATGGCAATCTGGAATGAACTTAAAGCTTAATTCTAGCGTCTTCTTTTGCAGACTTAGTTGGGTGCAATTTGTCATGTTAATGTCAGCAATAATTTTTACTGTTATTCACTTTTTATACCGGCTGTTTCAGAAGAGAACCGTTAAGTTGCCGAGTGTGCTGTCTTGCTTCCTCCCAAGTCCTGAATCCAACACTTCTGTAAAGGTTTCGCTCAAAAGAGACATTAACCCACCTGGAAACCTCTCAAATCCCTATTACCTGTATCTCGGAGCGGCTGATTAAGTGTATGATTCAAGAAGCGGCTTTAAATATTGAAATCCCACAATCATCACTGATTTCTTTGACATCTCTCCCTTCAACTGAACCTTGGCTGATCTACGCCCTTGGCGGCGGATGGGGTCATTTAGTTCGCTCTCTTAGCTTCGGTCGAATTGCCGCAATTCAAAGGCCGGTGATTATCCTTTGCAACAGTCCTTATGCGGCTCACTTATTGCAATACGACGCCTCTGATCGGCGGATCTATGCTGATTTATCCCTTGCAAAGGAAACCGTAAAAACCTTCAATGAAAAAGAAGATGACGCGTCAGGGGGACTGTCTACCTTGTCACTATTACCTTTTTCTGAAGATTTTTACTTCACTTTTGATGATTCAAAATTATTAGCACCGTCTGAGCTATTGCCAATTGTGGAGGGATGTTATCTCCATGTGATTTCACCCTTCGCCTCCTCCAACGTCATTAAAAATCAGGTGCGTCAAATGCTGGAGGAGGAGCAGTATCAGTGTGTAATTGTAGATACTTTTCCCAGAGGACTTGGTGGAGAACTGGCAGAGATATTGCCCCAATTGATCGCCCCGAAAGTTTTAATTCATCGAGACATTAATCCTGATTATGTTGTTGCGAAGAATTTGCCGGATTTCGTTGCAGATAACTTTGATTTGGTAATTGTGCCGGGAGAAGGTGAGGAAATGCCTTTGGCAGAACTTCCCCAGGTTCGACATACTGCGCCGTGGTTGATCCGCAGCGCCGGCGAACTGCCAGATGTCATTCATGCGCGGACTTTATTGGGTTTAAATCCCACTGACACTAACCCCTTGATTGTGATCTGCGCTGCCGGTCGTGCTGAAGAGTTAAGCTTGTATGGCAACTTGACACGAGTGCTGGCTGAATCGTTGCCTGGAGTAACGGTGCGGTGTTTAGCGCCTGAGTGTCCAGAAAATTGTCCGGATGAATTGTGGGTGTTTCACTGGCCGGGAATTGAATGTTTGCCGGCAGCGGATGTGGTAGTGGGGGGTGCCGGTTATAACACTTTTTATGAATGTCTTTCTGTGGGTGTTCCTTTGGTGGCGTTTGCTTTTAAACGTCAGTACGACCGGCAGGAAATGCGTGTGCTACGGTGGATAGAGAATCAAGCAACTGTGCCGGTGAAGCTGGTTGAAAGTGTGGAGGGTGCACTCTCGGCTGTTTGCGATTTCCTCAATCAGGCTAACCAATCAATCTCCTCAAGCAAAATTCCAAAAGCGTACCTTAATGGGGCTGCCGGTGCGGTCAAAATGATTGAGCAACTTGTCAGCTATGGCTGATGCCGGCGTCTGCGAATTCTTGATTTTTTATCAATTGCGTCGGGTGTTTCTGCAAGCCATTTACCAGATTGCTATCATTAAAATTTAAAGAGTTTCACGCTCAGCGAAAAGCTAATCACGCATTTAGGTTTCTATGCCGTTGAAATTTTCTCAGGATATCGAGTCCCTTCTCAAACGGTTATCCGAAAAATCACTCACCCTCGCAGATATTATCACAGAAACAAAGGAACGGGGATTTAGTCTAGTTATCGGCTTACTTGCTTTACCCTTTTTGTTTCCCATGCCGCCAGGATTAACCGCTGTTTTAGGGATTGGCAGCTTGCTTTTAGCCGCACAAATGGCCCTAGGCCGGCGCACTCCTTGGCTACCCAAAAAAGTTGCTCAGTTTCAATTTCCCCACGCATTTGTCCTGCTGCTGTTAAAAAACCTCAAGAAAATCACCCGCATTTTGGAAAAAATAACCAAGCGCCGGTTGCCGCGAATCGCAGACAATCCCCGCGTTTGGCAAATTAATGGAATTTGCATTGCTTGGCTGACGCTGTTACTTATGTTGCCCATTCCTTTTACCAACCCAATCCCCACGATTGGAATTTTGCTGTTTGTTGTTGCAACTTTAGAATCGGATGGTTTGTTAATTTGTATTAGCTATATCTTGACTCTTTTAATTACCTTGTTGTTTGCCTTCATTATTTATACCCTCTGGCATACGCCTGGTCTATTACAAAATCTATTTCAGTAACACCCTTGACACTAAATGATGTTCCTGCTAACTTATATGCAATGACATCTCAAATAAGCATCCAGCTTAAAACGTGGGCTGCTGTCTCAGATGCAGTATATTGGGGAACTATAGTATAGTAGTTCCTTTTAGCACTAATTAAAGAGTGAGTAGCTTAAGACCTCATTTTTTAATCAGTGCTAGGAGGAATCATTATACCTTAGTTTTTCAATATACTGCACCTGAGACATCAGCTCACACTAGGCATCACGTCAAAAGTGTTCGCTTAGTGTGAGTTGTTCTCATTTTATGGACTTCCATTTAGAAAATTATCCCTATATCCTGGGTGATGCAGCAGTAGAATTCTTCGCTACTTCTGAATTGCATTTAGTGGGAAATATTTCTCTATTGCAAGTTTTTTGAGCAACACTCCGTGAGCGCTAGATGCGTAATTTACCGAAGCTGTCAGGTAAACACAATTCACGAGAAAGTGCCAAAATGTCTTCAAAACAAAGGAAAAGCAAAAAGCGGCAACTCATTAAAAAATTTGGTTCCTGCTGTTGGTGGTGTCGTAAGAGTCTCCGAGAAGCTGAGTTAACACTTGATCACCTACTCCCTAAAAGTGAGGGTGGATCTAACTCTCTTGAAAATCTGCGGCTTGCTTGTTTTCGATGCAACAACTCACGGGGAAAAAGTCTTTACCCTCCAACCACTTGTAAAACGGGTAACTGCTGTTAACCGGCACCCATAATTTGTAAAAATATTTCTGAGGCGGGTAGGTATCCTACCTGCCCTTTTCGTGCGTTGAATGAACTCACTAAGAAAAGAGATAAAAATGCTAAAACTTCCACAATTTAAAGATGAATCTCTTTTGCGCCTTGCACTCACTCATCGTTCTTATGTTAACGAACATCCCAATGAAAGTGAAAACAACGAACGTTTAGAATTCCTAGGGGATGCTGTGCTGGGTTATTTGGTCGGCGAACTACTTTATAAGCGTTATGATGATATGACCGAAGCGCAACTAACCCGTTTGCGATCTGCTTTGGTAGACGAAAAGCAATTAGCAAAATTTGCAACTCAGCTAGGTATCGGTGACTTAATGCGACTCGGTAAAGGTGCTGATAAAGATGGAGGCCGGCAAAACCCCTCTTTGCTCAGTGATACCTTTGAAGCGATTATCGGTGCGTATTTTCTTGATTCTACAATTACTCCGGTTCGTGCTTTTGTAAATAAGCTATTTATTCCGGTAGCAGACAGCATTGTTTTTCCTCCGTGTGATGCTGATCCTAAAAATCTCGTAGACTCGAAAAATCGTTTTCAACAATGGGCCTTAGCAAAATTTGGGCAAAATCCTGAATATGCAATTATTGATGAAGATGGGCCGGCACACGCGAAAGAATTCACGGCAGAAGTGTATGTTCAAGGCAAAATGTATGGAGTGGGCAAGGGCCGGCGCAAACAAGATGCTGAAAAACGAGCTGCTGAAGTTGCATTAAGAAAGGTTGGTTTGGTGTAATTGAATGCCGACTGCTTGTTATTGGAGGAAAATAGTAGATTTGTGCTTAAGAAATTTGGGTTTTGCTGCAAGATTTAAAGGTTTGAATTTTTCAACCGCAGATGCACGCAGATTCACGCAGATGTAGTCTTAGTCTGTTGTGACGTATACGGAGATGAGCGCAGATAAAGTTAAGTGTTTTTGATTGTGACATTGGAGGATTTTTGTAAAGCATAGAATGCTTTTGTAATCAAGCCTACAATAACCTTTGAATTCGAGAAATGTCATCAAACCTTTAATCTTTAGAAATACTGAAGATTTAAAAACGAATGAAATTTTTTAGGGCTTTCGGGGCGATGATCTACAGTGGGTGTTTAGACAGGAGGTATCACTAAGGTGAGCGTAATCCACAATGAAAAATTACAACTTGAACCAGATAGCAATAGGGATTTATACCGGGAAGGTAATGCTTTCTTGGATAGAGGTCGGTATGAAGAAGCGATTGCTATTTATGACAAAGCTTTAGAACAGGAACCGACAGACTATTGGGTGTGGTATAACCGGGGCATCGCTTTGGATGAATTAAACCGGCATGAAGAAGCAGCCGCCAGCTTTGGCAAAGCCTTGGAATTGCGCCCGGATGACTACTGGGCAACCTACCAACGCGGCGAAGCTTACCGGCACGCCGGCTGCTACGAAGACGCCTTCGCCAGCTACAATCGAGCGGTGGAACTGCGGCCCAAAGACTACTGGGCGTGGTATAAGCGGGGGTGTGTGGCGCTGTATGACTTGCAGCGGCTAGAAGATGCTCTCACCAGTTTTGAGAAAGCCATTGAAAGTCGTTGGTGGGACTACTGGGCATACTACCGGCGCAGTGAAACGCTGCATCAGTTGGGACGCTATGAAGAGGCTTTGGTAAGCTACAGCGAAGTGCTGGAAATGAGACCCAATGAGGCTGCCGGCTGGTACAATCGCGCTCAATTACTTGACGATTTAGGCCGGCATGAAGACGCCCTCGTTAGCTATGACTGCGCCCTCGATATTAACCCCGAAATCACCGAAGCTTGGTATCTGCGAGGCTTAGCGCTGGGAAATTTAGGAAGTTACGAAAAAGCCATTGCCAGCTTCGAGAAAGTGCTGGAACTGCAACCCAACCACCCAGAAGCTTTGCTTAACCGCGCCATCACCCTTGATGAGTTAGAACGCCCGGAAGAGTCCCTTGCCGGCTTCGATCAACTGCTCACAATTCAACCCGACAACCCAGAAGCTTGGTTTAACCGGGGCATTGCCTTGGGCCACTTAGGCCGGCATGAAGAGGCCATTGCCAGTTATGAACACGCTTTAAAATGGCAACCAAACTATCCAGAAGCTTGGAATAACCGAGGCATGGCATTCGATGAGTTAGGCCGTTACGAAGAAGCCATAGCCAGTTATGATCAAGCCTTAGCACGCCGGCCTGATTACGCCAGAGCACTGAATAACCGAGGTATTGCCCTGGCTAAATTAGGCTGCCCCGACGATGCGATTGCCAATTACGATCAGGCTTTAAAATGCTCCCCAGACTATCCTGAAGCCTGGACTTGGAACAACCGCGCCCAGGCATTACGGCAGCTAGGTCGCATTGAAGACGCCCTTGCCAGTTACGATCAATCAATGGCGATTGAACCCGAAGAACCGGATACTTGGTACGGTCAAGCTTGCTGCTACGCCTTGCAGGGAAATGTGCAACAGGCAATTGAGAAATTAGAACAAGCAGTTCTGATCGATCCCGATCAATACCGGCATCTGGCCGGCAATACTTCAGATTTTGACAGCATTCGATCGTCAGAACAATTTCAGGCTTTAATTGAAGGACGCAGTAAGCATTGAGAGGAGAAATTCTGAAGGGGTGAGTGCGTGAATTTTAAAATAGATTTTTTCATTCAAAATTCACCCATTCAAAATTATTTTCCCTTCACTTTGAATTGTGCTTAAGGGTAACAATTTAAAAGTTCAGTTCCCCTTATACTCAATTCAAAATTGCACGACTGCTGGGGGTTTAGATGAGCCACAATGAAGAATTTCAAGCCAGGGAAATACAGGGTAGCGTCTTAGAAGACCCCACCCCCACGGCAGCAATGAAGGTTGATGAAAAGCAGGCACCGGCAGCCGGCACAAATGAGTATCTGGATTACTACAAACGCGGTAGCGTCCTCCATAACGCAGGCCGGCTTGAAGACGCTTTGGCTAGCTACGACCAAGCCTTAGAATTACGACCGGATGATTACTGGGCTTGGTATCAGCGTGGCAACGTCCTTGATGACTTAGGCCGGCATGAAGATGCTGTCGTCAGCTACAACAAAGCCCTGGAAGTGCGCCCGGATGACTACTGGGCTTGGTATCATCGCGGCATCGCCTTGCAAGACTTAAAATGTTACGAACAATCTCTCGCTAGCTACGAAAAAGCCTTAGAATTACGACCAAATGACTACTGGGCTTGGTATCAGCGCGGCATCGCCCTAGATGATTTAGGCCGGCTAGAAGATGCCCTTACCTCCTTCGAGAAAGCCCTAGACATCAAACCCCATGACTACTGGGCACAGTACCGGCGGGGGGAAGCGCTGCGTCATGCCGGCCATTATGAAGCTGCAATTACCAGCTACAATCAAGCTTTAGAAATCAAGCAGGATGATTACTGGGCATGGCATCGGCGAGGTCTAGCCCAGGAACGCTTGGGTCGGATTGAAGACGCCCTTAGCAGTTTTGACAAAGCCTTGGAAACGAAACCGAATGACCCGGAAGCGTGTTATGACAAGGCTTGCTGTTATGCCGGTTTGGGCAATGTTGAGCAGGCGATCAAAAACTTGCGATACGCGATCAATCAAAATCCTGACCTATACAGCAAACTCGCTAAAAAAGACTCAAAATTTAACGCCATTCGCACAGATAATCGGTTTTTGACTTTGATTGAAGGCAACGAGGGTAATGATTGATAGGGGCATGGGGCATTGGGCATAGGGCATGGGTCAAGGCTTCGCCAACATAAAGGTAGGGTCAAGGCTGCGCCAACCTAAAGGTAGGGGCATGGGAAGTAGGAGAGTGAAAATGTAGAAAATTTTTAATCCCCAATACCCCATGCCCAATGCCCAATCCCCAATGCCCCATGCCCAATCCCCCATACCCCTAGCGGCCCCCAATTCTCATATACTGAGAATTAAAAGCTATTCCGTGTACCGCTGTCTTTATGAGTCCCTATCAAGCCTTTCACGCGCTACGCATCCCTAGCGGTCATAATGACGTAATGGCGAGTTATAACAAAAATTTGGAATGCCGGCCCGATGGCTACTGGGCTTTGTATCAGCGCGGGAATGCCCTGCGGCAGGCGGGTCTTTATGAGGACGCCCTTGATAGCTACGAAGAAGCCTTAGCCTGTCGGTCAGATGACTACCGCGCGTGGCATCAACGTGGAAACGCACTGGCAGAATTAGACCGATATGACGAGAGTATTGCTAGCTATGACAAAGCCTTGACCCTCAAACCGGCACACTACTGGAGTTGGTATCAGCGGGGTCACGCATTGCGTAATGCCGGCCGGTATTATGACGCCGTCGCCAGCTTCAATAAAGCGTTGGAAATTCGACCTGATGACTACTGGGCTTTGTATCATCGGGCAAGCATTTTTCTGTATAACCTGAACCGATCTGAGGAAGCGCTTGCCGGCTACGATCAAGCTTTGAAACTGCGGCCAAAAGACTACTGGAGTTGGTACAGGCGGGGTATCGCGCTGTTTGGCCTAAGTCATTATCAAGATGCCATTGCCAGCTATGATACAGCCTTGGAACTCAGGCCGCGCGACTATTGGGCCACTTACCGGCAGGGCGACGCCTTACTGTGGTTAGGCAGATATGAAGATGCCATTGCCGGTTATGATCGCGCCATCGAAATTCAACCCGACTACCCAGAAGCCTGGGTTTATCGAGGTCTAGCGTTGCAGCTTTCAGGCAGAACTCGCGATGCCATTGCCAGCTACGATCAAGCGCTGGAACTCGATTCTTATGTCTGCGATGCCTGGTATGGCAAGGCTTGCTGTTATGCCTTGCAAGGTGATGTGCGGCAAACAATCGAACACCTGCAAAAAGCGTTTGAACTGAGTCCTGAAGAGTACCGGCAGCAAGCCACCGCTGAGCCGGCTTTTGATGAAATTCGTGCGTCTGAGCAGTTTCAGGCATTGCTGCAAGATTAATCCTCTCGATAAGTCTGTTGGGTAGAGCAAGGCGAAACTTAACGCTGACAAGCATTTGAGACGTTAATCAAAGTAAAACAGAGCCTTCTGATCACTCTCCCACTCAGGACTGAGCACTCCGCATAGGCTGTTCGCCGGCAAAGTATTAAATAAACTTTTTGTTTATGGCGATTTTATAAGTTAATCGACTCGATGTTTTTCAATAAAAAGTCTCAATTAGATTTTTTACTGCTTGTAAAATGTTGATTAAAAAAACAACACACTGAGCCATTTTGCGCTATAATAAAGAAGGTTGTAAAACCTTACAAAATGCGAAAATTTGAAGCCTATATAAATCAGTAAATTCACTCGATTGAGTGAGGGGTATTTCACCTTAAAATATAGAGAGTTCCGAGCGAAGACTCAAACAAAGCTCGCTCTCCACAAACTGGAAAGCTAAGTTGTTTCACCGACTTATTTAAACAGATATTCGGTTGATTGAATTCGAGTGAATATCACAGCAGAAATGCAGAGTCAACGCAGGCATGAGTTATGAATAATAAGCGCTTAATAGATATCATCGAACCCCGCACCCTTAATATCACCCTGTCTGATATCGCTCAGGGGGTGAGAAGACCAATTGAGCAACTTTATTTTCCCCGGCCCAAACCGGAAGACGAGACCCCAGAAGATGCCTGGAAATGGGCGGCGCTGTTCCTAATTGTCGTATCAGGTGAAGGAGGCCGGTTTGGCAGCTATCGTTCCTTACCGTGCTGGTTGGAAGCGGTAAAAAAATTGCTCTCAAACTGTGATAATTGGCGAGTTTTAGAAGAACTGATTTTGCTCGTAGAAAGTGACTTGGAAATCTACCGCTATTCAGAAATCCAGCGAGAGCGGTTGCGGGATTACTTAGATGAGCAAAAGTACAGGGTCAAAGACTTAAAAGAGCAAAATGCGGGATTAGACAGTGCTTGGGAGTGGGCAAAAGGTTGGATGCCGGTGCTTAAATCTTGTCAGAATGAAGAATCACTCAATATTGCCTTGCAACTCTACAAATCCCAAAAATCTCAATTTGAACAGTATCCAGAAGTGCTGGAATGGGTATTAGAAGTCGGGCGAGAACAGCGGGCGTCTTTGCGGAGTTTGTAAGCGTGCCGGTGGGGTTTCAGTCGCAAATTCTGAGACGAGAAAATCTAGAGGATTGGCAAGCCGGTTATAAAATTAGTAAGATTAAAAGTCCGCATCAACGGACTTTGTTTTTATAACCGTGCTTTTCATTCAATAATTTTCATTTATGTAAAATTCCCTATTCGCTAAAATAGTGCCGGCTCACTAATTCATTTGATGCCGGCAGTTTGATTGCTCAATCACTGTCACCCCTTTTTTGCTGCTGGTTAATCCAAGATCAAGTTCCAACAAAGCTTGCAGCTTCGCATCTGTTCAAGAAGATGTTTATTTATCAAAACAAATTGATTTTTAGTTAAAAATTCTTTTAATAAAAAATATTGCAAATTTTTAAATTTAGGAAAAACTCGTGCTTAAATGGGTAATAGTCAAGCAACCTGAGTAATAATTTGTAGCAAAGATAACATTATCAATCAGGGACGAGTCTCATTTGTTACCTTTGGAAACCTACTAATCTTTTTTATTGAAATGTGCTCCGAATCAAAATCAACCTACACTTCTCATAAAAACAATGAATTCTAACCGTCCCAATGAAATTTTGCAAACAGGCTTTCGCGTCGCTTTGGGAGGCGCTCTTAGCCTGCTTGAACTGCTTGGAAACTCACAAAAACGACAAGATAATATCACTCAATCGCAGCAAGAATTGGAGCAAATCATCCAAGACTTAGCTAAAAAAGGTGAGCTTTTAGAGCGAGAAGCTCTCAATTTTGTGGAAACATTGCTTCCCCAACCCAACCCAAATTCAAAATCTCCTGATTATATCGAACGTGCAAGTGAGCAATGTTTTCGCCAACCTTTCGATATCAAAGGAACTAATCTTTACGGTTTTGTATTAGAAGGCAGTCTGCACAAGTTACAACAACTGTGTGATAAATATCTCAATAATCCAGCTAACGGGAAGGTTCACTACCGGCCTGCCACCCATTATATTATTCTGACATTTGGAACCCTAGAATCCTTAAGTTCAAGAGATCAACCAGACCGCGATAGGGGTTACATTGACGAGCAAGAAGTGGTGATTTGGATGCTGACAATGGCCGGACAGCAAATCGGGCCGGTGTTTAAAGTAGACCGTATGGCTTGGTTTGTCCCTTATATTTTTGTCAGTAATTCACCGGCATTAGTTTCGGGACGTGAAGTTTATGGAATTCCCAAAGAACTGGGAGGATTTCAAATTCCGCCGGCTAAGACGGAACCGGAATTATTTACTTTACACGCTCATACCTGGAAAACGCTGACCGCGCAAACCGAGGCAAAATGGGAAAAACTAATCGAAGTTTCACACATAAAGAAGAACAGCGAAGCTCAATCTCCTAAAATATGGGCAACCTATAACGAGGCTGTTAGAGATATTGCAGAATTGCTGTTAGGGGATAACAATACTATCGAGGTTCCCGGCTTAGGATTGCCGATCCATCTACTAGAATATCTCATCGAAGCTGAAGTTCCGGTTGTTATGTTAAAGCAGTTTCGCGATGCGGAAGATGGCAAAAAAGCTTGTTACCAAGCAATTTTAGAAATTCCGATGAAACTCTCACGATTTCGTGGAGGCCGGCTGCTAAGTCTTGGGGACTTGAGCGAAAAATTTAAAGTTAGCATCTACAATTTTGCCAGTCACCCGATTGTCAGCGAATTGGGGTTAGTAAGAGGTCAATTGCCGGCAGAAGACCCGATAAATTTACCAGTCAAGCTAGCCTTTGAGCTGAATTTTGACTTCACTGTTGAAGATGCCAAAGTAATTTGGAAAGCTTCTGATAAATCAAATTGCCCGTAAAATGTTGCAAAAGTTTAACCGTTTGTCCTAAATTTTCAATCGCAACCGTCCTCACAAGTTAAACACATATATAGCCATGTCTGAAGCTGCCAAAACCAAAAAAATCGTCTTGTTAGGAGGAGGAATGGCCTCCCTAACAACAGCATTTGAACTCACCAACCAGCCGGGATGGAATGCTAATTACGACATTACTATCTATCAAACAGGTTGGCGTTTGGGTGGTAAGGGGGCAAGCGGGAGAAATATACGGCCTCACGAACCGTATCACGAACCAAACTATCGGATTGAAGAACACGGATTACATATCTTTTTTGGATTTTACCAAAATGCTTTTCAAGTAATGAAGCAGTGCTACGACGAACTGGGATATGATGGCCCATTTACGTCAGTAGAAGATGCTTTCAAACCCCACAGTCTGATTGTTCTCGAAGAGTATCTAAATGGCAAGTGGGTTCAATGGCCAATCAATTTTCCTACGAATAAATTACTGCCTTGGGAAGCTGGGGGAACGGCTACTTTATGGGAGCATATTTGGACAACGCTTAAATTGATGCACGAGAGTTATGAAGATTTAACTGTTTTGAACTCTAGCCTGTCAGTTGATAGCGTTTCTAATTTGCAAACAACCCCAACGTGGTTAGAACGCTTGATCAAACAAATAGACTTGGGTTCGGAAGCGCTAAAACTAACTTCAGAAACTGCACTCTTTCATTTTCCTGATAAGCTAGTTCAATTACTCTTTCACTCACCCGAACGCTGGTGGGAGTGGCTTGAAGATACTACCAAAGAGATAGGAACAACTTTGGAGAAAACAGAGTTGACCTCAGAGGGAACGTTCCTTTATCTCGCTTACAAACTGGCCGAATCTCTTTCTAATAATCCCCGAACTCACCGCATCGAACATCACAGGGTTATTAAAAAACTGATCGAGCGCTTTATGGAGGGCTTACAGCTAAAAATAGATCAAGCTATTGAGATGCATGAGAACACTTTTCGGCTAGTGACGCTCCTAGATTTAGGCAGTGCAAATATCCGAGGTTTAATTGCAGATGAGGTAGTTTTTAATGGCTCGCTAGATCCTTTAGATGAGTTGGATTACAGAGATTGGCTGCGGAAACATGGCGCACGAGAAACCACCCTCAATTCAGCATTTGTTCGGGTGTTATACGATCTCGTTTACGCTTTTCCAGAAGGTAATATTCAGCAGCCAAAACTGGCAGCCGGCACCGCTATTCGCATCTTAACGACGGTGATTTTCCAATATAAAGGGGCGATTATGTGGAAAATGCAAGCTGGCATGGGAGATACCATCTTTGCCCCACTTTACAAGGTACTGAAGCGGCGAGGCGTTAAGTTTAAATTCTTTCATCGAGTTAAACAACTCCACCTTTCTGAAGATGGGAAATCTATTGAGCGCATTAGTATTGGCCGGCAGGTCAATTTGAAAGATAAAAAAAAAGAATACGACCCCTTAATTGAAGTAAAAAGACTACTGTGTTGGCCGAGTGAGCCACGATATGAACAAATCGAAGAAGGCGAAAAACTGCAACAAGAAAACATTAATTTGGAATCTTTTTGGAGTCCATGGGCTGATGTGGAAGAGGTGAATCTTAAAGCCGGCGAAGATTTTGATATCGCAGTTCTCGGCATTTCTCTGGGCGGTTTGCCGGCGATTTGCTCTGAACTGATTCAAGCGAATCAAAAATGGCGCGATATGATATCAAAAATCCAGACAGTGGCAACTCAGGGAGGGCAGATATGGCTCAAAGACAATTTGCGACAACTGGGATGGAAAATCGCCAGTCCTGTTGTGGGCGCATACGTCGAACCTTTAGATACCTATGCTGATATGAGCGTTCTGCTTGAACGAGAAAATTGGCCTAGCGAACATTATCCCTATAACGTTGCCTATTTTACAGGTGTAATTGCAGATCCGGGAATTCCCCCCAGTCATGAATATGATTTCCCAGAAAAAGTTCAGAAACAGGTCGATAAACAGGCGATTAATTTCCTTCAAAATCATATCGGACATCTGTGGCCGAAAGCGACAACTCCAGAAAATCCTCAAGGATTAAACTGGAATTTACTGGTTGATTTGGAGAATCGGGAAGGAGAGGAACGATTTGATGCCCAATACTGGCAAGCCGGCATTAATCCATCAGATCGTTACGTGCTTTCTGTTCCCGGCAGCACTAAATATCGTCTCAAAACAGATGAATCTGGTTTTGATCATCTCTATTTGACGGGCGACTGGATAAACAACGGTTATAATTCGGGATGTATCGAAGCAACCGTTATGTCAGGAATGCAGACTGCCCAGGCGATTTTAAAGCAGCGCTTTCAAACAAAGTACCAAAAAGAAATTCTTGGTGAGAGAGATTCTTGGATCTGAAAAAGCGGGGAGAGAAGCCTGATCCCTCTGTATTGTTGAAGAACCGGCTATTTGAGAGAAAATTCCGTTTTTACTTATATCCCAGTAGGGGCAGATAATTCGGGTAATTTATCTTTTGCTTGATAGATAAATTATTAGACCGAATGCTATGCCCTCTGGGTAAGCTGAGCTAACGCCCCTACAGCCACCAAAAACTGCAAATAACAACTTAATAAAAATATAAAAATTATGCTAAATCTAGCAGGATACAGTCTAACCGAGAAAATCTATCAAGGGCAAAAAACAGTTATTTATCGCGGTTATAAGCACCCAGAGCGACAGCCGGTTATCGTTAAGAGTCTGGCAGCAGAGTTGCCTCATCCTTTAGATATTGCCAGTTTTAAGCATCAATACGAAATTTTAAACAACTTAGATGTACCCGGAGTCGTAAAGCTTTTAGGTCTGGAAAGATATCGAAACAGTTTTGTCCTGATCATGGAAGATTTTGGAGGGCAATCACTGACCGACTTTATGAAGGATAAAAAGATTAGTCTAAAAGCATTTCTACAAATTGGTATTCAAGTTGCAGAAATCCTAGGAAAGTTGCACAAAAAAGGCATTATTCATAAAGATATTAAACCGCAAAACATTCTAATTAACCCCAGCACTGACCAAATAAAAATTACAGATTTTAGTATTTCATCACGCCTTGATAAAGAAACACACGCAATTGCTCACGCCAACGCTTTGGAAGGCACCTTCGCTTATATTTCGCCAGAGCAAACTGGAAGAATGAATCGGTCGCTTGATTACCGCACTGATTTTTACTCTTTGGGCGTTACTTTCTACGAAATCTTAACAGGTGAACTGCCTTTCAAGAGTACCGATCCAATGGAATTGCTACACTGCCATATTGCTAGACTGCCGGTGCCTCCCTGTGAGCAAAACCCTCTTATTCCCCCTGTTGTTTCATCCATCGTGATGAAGTTACTATCCAAAACTGCAGAAGAGCGATTTCAAACGGCTGGAGGGCTAAAGGCTGATTTAGAAGAGTGCTTATTTCAACTGCAAACAACTGGCAAAATTGACAACTTTTCACTTGGGGGTAGAGACTTATCGAGTCAACTGCTTATCCCACAAAAACTTTACGGGCGTGAGCGGGAAGTGCAAACTCTGATGGACGCCTTTGATCGCATAGCGGGTCTGCAAGAAAAAGAAATTAACACCGGCACGACTGAATTAATGCTGGTTTCTGGTTATTCAGGGATTGGCAAGACAAGTGTTGTTAACGAAATTCACAAGCCTATCGTAGGGGCGCATGGTTATTTTATTGCCGGCAAGTTTGATCAATATAAGAAAAACATTCCTTACGCCGCGATCATTCAAGCGTTTCAATCCTTGATGGAACAAATTTTAACAGAAAGCCCTGAAAAGCTGGCTGTTTGGAAAGCAAGTCTTTTAGCCGCCCTGGGTGAAAACGGTCAGCTCATTATTGATGTTATTCCCGAAGTTGAACTGATTATTGGAAAACAACAAGATGTTCCGCAGCTAGGTCTATCTGAATCTCAAAATAGGTTCAATCGGCTTTTTAAAGAACTTATTAATGTATTGGCCACAAAAAACCATCCGCTCGTTCTATTTTTAGATGATCTTCAGTGGGCGGATTCTGCATCGCTCAATTTAATTCAACTGCTATTATGTGATCCTGATAGTAAATACTTATTGATGATTGGAGCGTATCGAGATAACGAAGTTACCCCTACACATCCCTTCATAAAAACATTAGAGAATATTCAGCAAAGTGGAGCAACTGTCAATCAAATTGTTCTTCAGCCTTTGGATCTTAGCCATGTCAATCAGCTTGTTTCTGATACCCTTAAGAATTCAAAGCAATCACAAATGCTCGCTCAGCTGCTCTTTAACAAAACAAGAGGAAATCCTTTCTTCTTGACACAATTATTTCAAACCCTGCATTCTGAAGAATTGCTAATATTTGATTTTAACACCGGCGGATGGCGGTGGGATTACGAGGAAATTCAAGCGATTGGCATTACAGATTGCAATGTTGTCGAACTGGTGGCAAGAAATCTTAATAAATTGCCTCAAGCAACACAAACTGCTTTAAAGCTAGCTGCTTGTATTGGCAACTCGTTTAACTTAGACACCCTGAGTGTGATTAATGAGGAATCGATTTCCATTACTGCCGCTCAGCTTTGGCCGGCACTTCAGGCCGGTTTATTGTTACCACTCTCGCAAAATTACAAAATACCCCTGCTTTTTTTACCCGAAGAACTTAATGCAATTCCTTTAAGAGATTCAAAGGTTGATTGTAAGTTTTTGCATGACAGGGTTCAGCAAGCCGCCTACTCCTTCATTCCAGAATCCGAGAAAAAAGTAACCCATTTTAAAATAGGCCAGTTATTGCTAAAGAACACCACCCCTGAAGAGCGAAAAGAAAATGTTTTTGCCTTAGTTAATCAACTAAATTTTGGCACGGACTTACTCACGAATCAGGCAGAAAAAGATGAGCTGGCTGGTTTAAATTTAATCGCCGGCCAGAAAGCGCTGGCAGCAACAGCCTATGAAGCTGCCGTCAAATACTTAAATCTTGGCATCGAACTCCTCGCTGCTGATAGTTGGCAAAATCAGTATGAGCTGACACTAGCACTTTATGTAAAGGCCGTAGAAGCTGAATACTTAAATATTAATTTTGAGCGGTCTGAACAGCTCGCAAGTGTTGTTCTACTACACGCAGTTAATTTGCTCGATAAAGTTAAGGTTTATGAGTTAAATATTCAATCTTATGTTGCTCAAAACCAGTTAATAAAAGCCGTCGATACGGGAATTTTTGTTGTAGAAATGTTGGGGGTTTCTCTGGCTCATGCAGATGCCGGCACGGGGATTGTTGAGTTACCAACCCTCAAAGAGATAGAACAGTTTCCAGAAATGAAGGACCCCGATAAACTGGCGGCACTTAAGCTTCTCATCACTATTTCTGGGCCGGCTTCTTATGGTAAGCCGGAATTGTTTCTACCCATTGTTTTAACTCAACTCAATTTGTGTCTCCAACACGGCCATTCAGCGCTGGCTGCTTACGTTTACAGTATTTATGGTTTGCTTTTGTGTGCGGCGTTAGGAAACCTGGATGCCGGCTATCATTCAGGACAGCTTGCTCTTAAGCTTCTAGAGCGTTTCTGCGCTAAAGAACTCAAAGCTAAAGTTTACACACTCTTTAATGTAACGACACGACACTGGAAAAAGCTGGCTAGGGAAACGATTGCGCCCTTACAGGAAGGCGTTCAAAGTGGGTTAGAAACTGGAGATTTAGAATATGCCGGTTACTGTGCGCTGAACTGTTGCGCTCATGTGTTTTTAGTGGGTGAATATTTAGAAAGTGTCGAAAAAGTTCAATCTGAATATCTCGCACTCTTGATCAAACTCAAGCAAGAATTTCAAATTAACTATGTAAAAATTTGGAGGCAGCTCGCTTTAAATCTTTCTGGAAATGTAATCGATAAATATCGATTACTTGGTGAAAGTTTCAATGAAACTGAAATGCTACCTCATTTGGAACAAGCGAATAACCGGCTGTCGATTTTTGTAACTTATTTAGCAAAAACGATTCTCTGTTACTTGTTTAAAGATTACGCAGCAGCGATTGAAAATGCTGCCATTGCTGAAAAAGATAGCATTTCGGCACCGGGACACATGACGGTTGCCGTTCACAATTTTTACTACTCACTGGCGCTGCTGGCTCAGTATCCTAATCTTGAAGCCAGCAACCAAGAAAAGTGCCTTTCTATGGTGGAGTCTAATCAAGAAAAATTGAAAATTTGGGCATTATCTGCACCGTCTAATTATCAGCATAAATATGAGTTAGTAGAAGCGGAAAAAGCCCGAATTTTAGGAAAGAATTGGGAAGCAATGGAGCATTATGATCAGGCCATTGCCGGCGCAAAAAAATTTAGTTATATTCAAGAGGAAGCACTGGCTTACGAACGAGCAGCAGAATTTTATTTAGCTGCCGGCAGAGAAGAAATTGGCCAGACTTATATAAAATCTGCATACTACGGCTACGTGCACTGGGGAGCGCAAACTAAAGTTGAAGATTTAGAGTCACAATATCCCCAAATTGTTGCCCGGATATTCGCTAGTAAAATTGCTGGTGTTGAGGATAATATAACGACGACCTCGACAACAGCCGGGGCTGGGGAGGTACTAGATTTCGCAGCTGTGGTCAAAGCCACAACTGCTTTGTCTGGAGAGATAGTTATCGATAATTTGCTCAAAAAGTTGATGAAAATCACTTTAGAAAATGCTGGAGCGCAGAAAGGTTATTTAATTTTAGAAAACAATGGAGAGTTGGTGATAGAAGCATCAGGAGAGATGGGTAAGGATGAAACTATCTTGCTACCATCGGTGCCAGTGTCGGCTTTTCAGAATCTCCCTATCTCTCTTCTCAATTATGTAAAAGTAACTCGAAAACCTGTCGTTTTAAACAATGCAGCCAGTGAAGGAATTTTTACAAAAGATGCTTATATCATTAAAACCCAGCCGAAGTCAGTTTTGACTATGGCGATTGCTAACCAGGGAAAATTCATCGGTTTAGTTTATTTAGAGAACAATCTGGCTGCGGGTGCTTTTACCCCTCAACGATTAGAAGTTTTAAAGCTTCTTGCTTCTGGGGCTGCTATTTCCTTAGAAAATGCTCGTCTCTATGCCCATTTAGAATCTGCTAATCAACGATTGGAGGAATACAGTCAAACTTTAGAGGTAAAAGTTCAGGAAAGAACACTGGAGTTACAAGAAAAAAATGAGCGGCTGCAACAAACTTTTAAAGAGTTGCAGCGAACTCAATCACAACTTATTCAAACCGAAAAAATGTCTTCTTTGGGGCATCTTGTTGCTGGAATTGCTCACGAAATTAATAACCCAATTAATTTTATTTATGGAAATTTGTCTTATGCAACTGAATACACCCAACAAATGCTAAAGTTGCTCACACTTTATCACCAGACTTACCCTAGGGCTACGCCTGAAATTGAAGCTGAAATAGAGACGATTGACTTTAATTTCATAAAGGAAGATCAGCCAAAATTGCTGGAGTCGATGAAGGGAGGGGCTGAGCGCATTCGCCAAATCGTTTTAAGTTTGCGTAATTTTTCACGGTTAGATGAATCTTCTATGAAGCCAGTGGATATTCACGAAGGCTTAGAAAGTACGTTGCTGATCTTGCAAAACCGGCTCAGAATTGCTGCCGGCCAAACAACCATTTCTGTAAGCAAAGAATACGGCAATTTACCGCAGGTAGAGTGTTATGCAGGGGAGTTAAATCAGGTATTTATGAATATTCTTAACAATGCAATTGATGCATTGGAGGAGCGTTTTGGGCATTACGTTAATAGTGAAGTAACAGATTTTTTACCCACACCTTACATTCGGATTCGTACGGAGGTGACAACCGGCAACTGCATCACCATCCGCGTTGCCGACAACGGTGCCGGCATGAGTGAGGAAGTACGGAAACGAATATTTGACCCATTCTTTACAACTAAGCCCGTAGGTTCTGGCACCGGCTTAGGGCTGAGTGTTAGCTATCAAATTGTCGTGGAAAAACACGGCGGCGTTTTGAAGTGTGTTTCAACGCCTACAGAGGGAACAGAATTGATTATTAAGATTCCTCAAAAGCAGCCGCGCCGGCATCAGCATTGTTTCTCAAGCAATACTGCCAATAACACCATTAATTAAATAAAGTTACCGCCTTTCACCTTCAAACTTAAAAACAAAAAATAGAGCGTTTTTAAGTACATAACTTATATGCATAAATAAAACAATAAGTCAAGAGATTAGCTTCCTCAAACCGGCCCGCTTAATAGATATGCAGTGAGGCAGTAATTACCTAAACAGGTAGCGAATGCGGCGCTTTTCTGCTAAATTTGCATCGTTAAGTCGCTGCTACGATTAATCTAGAAGTAGAAAACCTTCTATTTCATTGGGAAAATCCCAGCAACCCTAAAAAATTGCTAACAACTTACTAGAATGAAAAGCCGCATCCTTCGGGTTTATGCCGATACATCTGTGTTTTGCGGCATCTGCGACGAGGAATTTGAACAAGCGAGTCGAGCCTTTTTCCGTCAAGTTCAGAGTGGGCGCTTCCGCCTGGTTACCTCCGTAGTTGTACAAAATGAAATAGAGTCGGCACCGGCACAGGTTCAAGAACTCTTTGAAAAAATCCTTGGGATCGCAGGAATTGTTAACCTAACTGAAAGTGTTCTGCAACTTCAGCAAGCTTACCTAGATGCAGCAATGGTTACCCCAACCCTAGCCATCGATGCCCTTCATGTTGCAATGGCAACTGTCTCCGAGTGTTCTGCCATTGTGAGTTGGGACTTTAAACACATCGTCCATTTTAAAAAAATTCGCCTTTATAACGCGATTAATTTATTAGAAGGATACTCTCAAATTGCCATTTACTCACCTTTACAAGTCATTCCTTATGAAGACGAACAAGAAATTTGATTGTGTAAAAATGAAACGCCTGGGCAGCGAGGGTATTCTGGATAAAATTAAAGACATGAACCCAGAAGAGCAGCTAGCTTACTGGCAGAAACACACAGAAGCGTTGCGGAAGCGCCAGCAAACGAAACGCCGGGATAACTTAAAAGCCGGTTTAATAGCAGTTGATTCCCCTGCCGTTAGCTTTCCAACCCGAACCAAAAGATTCGACTGCGTGTGGATGAAAAGAGCGGGAAATCAAAAAATATTTGAAATAATAAAAGATATGACCCTAGAAGAAGAACTCGCTTATTGGCAAAACGCCACGGAAAAACTGCGCCGGCAGCAACAAGCTGTTCGCCGGCAAAACCTGGTTTCAGGCAACTCAATCTAGCAATGGAAAACTTACGCTCTCTTGAAGAAGCCCTTATGCAATACGATCAGCACCTCACCACTCACCCAGACGACTACAAAGCTTGGAACAACCGAGGCGTTGCCCTAGAAAAATTGGGTCGCTATCAAGATGCGATCGCCAGCTACGACAAAGCCTTAGCCCTTCAACCCGATCTCCCGGAAACCTGGAACCACCGAGGTATTGCACTCGCTGAACTCAACCGTCATCAAGACGCACTGAGATGCTACGACCAAGCTTTAACCCTGCGACCGAATTTATCTCAAGCTTGGAACAGTCGCGGCATTTCTCTGCGGAAACTTGGTCGCTACCAAGCAGCCGTTGCCAGTCATGATAAAGCCATAGCGATTCAACCCAACGACTGGCAAGCTTGGAACAATCGTGGCATCGCCTTATATGAATCAGGTCGTTACCGAGACGCACTTATCAGCTACGACAAATCCTTAGTCATTAAACCCAACAATTGCGAAACTTGGACAAACCGAGGTAATGCCTTGGGAAAACTGGGTCGCTATGAAAACGCAATTGACAGCTATGGTGAAGCTTTAGCAATCCAACCGGATCAAGCGCTAATTTGGTATAACAAAGCTTGCTGCTACGCACTGCAGCGCCAAGTAGATCTAGTCGTTGAAAACCTACAAATTGCGATTAATTTAAATCCTGAACGATATATCGAAATGGCAAAAACAGATTCAGATTTTGATAAAATTCGCCAAGATGTAAGGTTTCGAGTTTTACTGCGAGGGCCAGTCAGTTAAACGTTTAATGCCGGCAGCTAAGAAAGATAAAAAATAAAGTAAAACTTATAACTTTATGAAGCCTGCTCACACAACTTAGTCTATTTCAGTTTTGATTAACTCCTCACAGTTCAGAGCCGGCAGCAGGAAGAACAGTAACAATCTGGGATGACGTTTCGTCTAATTTTGACAGATCACTTCCTCCCAACTGTACAGCTCAATCTACAGTTGCTTATAAGATACGGATATCTGCTGTTTTGAATGGTAAAGCATAATGCTTATGTCTTCTGATGCCGCTAGCATGAAACCCCTCGAAAAGAGCGACCCTCAATTTTTAGAACTGAAAACTCGTCTGAGCGAGATCGACGACATCGAATCAGCCGCAGCATTGCTGCACTGGGATCAAGCCACTTATATGCCTGCCGGCGGCGCACCGGCACGAGGTCGCCAACTCGCCACCCTGCGGCAAATCGCTCACCAAAAATTGACCGATCCCGCCATAGGGCAATTGCTAGAAGATTTAAAACCCTACGAAGACAGCCTCTCCTACGACTCCAACGAAGCCAGTCTCATCCGGATCGCCCGCCTCAACTACAACCGATCCGTTTGTGTACCGGCATCCTTTATGGCAGAACTTTCTCACCACCGATCAGCATCCTACGAAGCTTGGGCCAAAGCCCGACCGGCCAACGACTTTTCCATTGTTCAGCCTTATTTAGAAAAAACCCTAGATTTAAGCCGCGAATTGGCCGGCTTTTTTCCCGGATACGAGCATATCGCCGACCCACTGATTGACTTTTCAGATGCGGGCATGAAAGCATCTACCCTGCGACAGATATTTAACAGACTGCGCCAAGAACTCGTGCCAATCGTCGAGCAGATCACCTCCCAACCGGCAGCCGATGATGCCTTCCTGCAGCAGCATTTTCCCGAAACCAAGCAATTAGAATTTAGCCGCCGGATCATTGAGCGCATCGGCTACGACTTCAACCGAGGCCGGCAAGACCAAACCCTGCATCCCTTCATGACCCGATTTTCCACCGGCGATGTTCGCATCACCACTCGCGTCTACGAAAACGAGCTGGGACAAGGACTATTTAGCAGCATCCACGAAGCCGGTCACGCCATGTATGAACAAGGCATCTCCCGTGAATTTGAAGGCACTCCCCTAGCCGGTGGCGTCTCCTCCGGCGTCCACGAAAGCCAATCTCGCCTGTGGGAGAACCTCGTCGGGCGCAGCCGGGGTTTTTGGGAATGCTTTTATCCGCAACTTCAAGGCGTCTTCCTCAGACAACTGGGCAATGTTTCCATCAACAAATTCTACCGGGCCATTAACAAAGTCGCCCGCTCCCTAATCCGCACCGATGCCGACGAAGTTACCTACAACCTGCACGTCACCATTCGCTTCGATTTAGAATTAGCCATGCTCGAAGGTTCCCTGCCGGTGCGCGACCTCCCTGAAGCTTGGAACGAGCGTTACCGCAGCGATCTCGGCCTCGTGCCTGCTACAGACAGTGAAGGCGTCATGCAAGACGTCCACTGGTACAGTGGCGTGATTGGCGGGATGTTTCAAGGCTACACCCTTGGCAACCTAATGAGCGCCCAGTTTTATGAAACAGCCCTCCATATCAATCCAGAAATTCCCGTTGATATTGAGCGAGGCAATTTCACCAGCCTGCATCAGTGGCTTCAAGAAAACATCTATCAGCATGGACGCAAATACACCGCAGATGAATTGCTCGAACGCGTCACCGGCAGTCATTTAAGCGTGGAACCCTTCATCCGCTACATTCGAGGCAAATACAGTGAATTGTACCCGATGTGACGGCTGCCAGATTTTAACGCTTTTTATACTCCAGAGGGAGTTTCACTCAGGGCAGCATTTTGTAACTTAGTGGTTGTAAAAGCTATTAATTTCTACAAGCGAGGCTTCATGTCTGATTTGTTACAAATTGTTATCGAAAGTAGTGAAAAAAGCGATCTCCGGCAATTTATCAGTGATATCCGACAACAAGAAAAACGCTATTTACTGAGAAATGACATCTTGACGGCCTTCGCAGACTTCTGCATCAATTACCAAAAACCCGAAGAGTTTGCTCATTCTTCCCATTTAGGTAAATTTATTTACGAAACTCAAGAAATTATCATTGAGGAGGACAGTATCTGTCTGATCGTGCGCCCCAAAATTGCCTCTCAAGAAATTTACCGGCTCACAGATGACTTGAAAGTTGAACGGCTGACTGCCCAAGAGTTACTGGATATACGCGATCTCTTCGTCAAGCGCTTCCACCCCCATGAGGGAGATGTATTCGAGATTGATTTCGGGCCGTTTTATGATTACTCCCCCACGATTCGCGACCCGAAAAACATTGGTAAGGGAGTGCAATTCCTTAACCGATATTTATCCAGCAAACTATTTCAAGACCCCAAACAATGGCTGGCAGCGCTGTACGATTTCTTGAGCGTGCACCGCTACAATGGCATTCAATTGCTGATTAACGAACGCATTAAAAACCAGCAGCAGCTTTCTGATCGGATCAAGCAAGCGATCAAATTTGTCGGTGCTCGTCCAACGGATGAACCCTACGAAAACTTCCGCTTGGATCTGCAAGTGATGGGGTTTGAACCGGGATGGGGTAACACGGCCAGCAGAGTGCGCGAAACGTTGGAAATACTTGATGAACTGATAGACTCGCCTGACGATGCCGTTCTCGAAGCTTTCATCTCCCGCATTCCGATGATCTTCCGCATCGTCTTAGTGTCTATACATGGGTGGTTTGGCCAAGAAGGAGTTTTAGGCCGGCCCGACACCGGCGGTCAAGTTGTCTACGTCCTCGATCAAGCGAAAAGCTTAGAAACCCAACTGCAAGAGGAACTCTCCCTAGCTGGCTTAGATGTTTTGGGCGTCCAACCGAAAGTGATTATTCTCAGCCGGCTGATCCCCAACAGTGACGGCACCCGCTGCAACCAGCGCCTGGAAAAAGTTCACGGCACTGACAACGCCTGGATTTTACGGGTTCCCTTCCGCGAATTTAATTCCAACATCACCCAGCACTGGATTTCGCGGTTTGAAATTTGGCCCTATCTGGAAACCTACGCCATTGATGCCGAAAAAGAACTGCTGGCCGAATTTCAAGGCCGGCCTGACTTTATCATCGGTAACTACTCTGATGGCAACTTAGTTGCCTTTCTGCTAGCGCGTCGCCTCAAGGTGACTCAGTGTATTGTCGCTCACGCCCTAGAAAAATCTAAATACTTGTTTAGTAACCTTTACTGGCAAGAATCAGAAAATTCCTATCACTTCTCATTGCAGTTCACCGTCGATTTAATTGCGATGAACGCCGCTAATTTTGTTATCAGCAGCACTTATCAAGAAATCGTGGGAACGCCAGATAGTGTGGGGCAGTATGAGTCTTACAAGTCCTTTACAATGCCGGATTTATATCACGTCGTGAATGGAATTGAGTTATTCAGTCCCAAATTTAACGTCGTGCCGCCTGGAGTGAATGAGAGCGTCTATTTTCCCTACAGCCGGCAAGAAGACCGGCTCAACAGCGTCCGCGAACGCCTTGAAGACCTGCTTTTCCATCAAGAAGACCCCGCTCATATCTTTGGCAAACTCGACGATCCCAGCAAGCGTCCGCTGTTTTCAATGGCACGTCTCGACCGCATTAAAAACCTCACCGGCTTAGCAGAATGCTTTGGTAAGAGCAAGGCGTTGCAAGAACGATGCAACTTAATTTTGGTTGCCGGTAAATTGCACGTGAATGAGTCTACCGATCACGAAGAACTCAGCGAAATGGAGAAGCTCTACCGGCTCATTGACGAATACAATTTGCACGGGCGTATTCGCTGGTTGGGAGTGCGTTTACCCAAGAGTGACTCCGGCGAAATTTATCGCGTGATTGCCGATCATCAAGGGATTTTTGTCCAGCCGGCCTTATTTGAAGCCTTTGGTTTAACAATTTTGGAAGCCATGATCTGCGGCGTGCCGACTTTTGGCACTCAGTTTGGGGGACCGTTGGAAATCATTAAAGATAAAATCAACGGATTTTACATCAACCCCACAAACTTAGAAGAAACCGCTGAAAGAATCCTGGATTTTATTGCCAAATGTGACCAAAATCCCAACTACTGGCACCAAATCTCCAAAGCCGGTATCGAGCGAGTTTATAGCACCTATACTTGGAAAATCCACACGACGCGGCTGCTATCTTTAGGCAAAATTTACGGTTTCTGGAACCACACTTCCAAAGAAAACCGCGAGGATATGCTGCGTTACATCGAGTCGCTGTTTTATCTACTTTATAAACCCCGCGCCAAACAACTTCTTGAACAACACCAACAACGCTAAGAGAGGGGCATGGGGCATGGGGCATGGATTAAAGCTGCGCCCACAAGAACGGTAGGAGCAAGTCTGTGGTCATTCACCACAAGTGACAGATGGGCCATAGAGCATTTCTCCAACTCTTCCCATGCCCCATGCCCCATGCCCAATGCCCCATGCCCCATGCCCTATCCCCCTAAACTGCGCCCCGCACCATGTAATTCCGGCGCAGGAGTTTCAGACTCTTTAGCATTTAACTTGCGGTTAAATTCACGAATTCGGCGAGATAAAAGACGAATAATATTGACCGCAATTCCTGGAGTTTCCTCGATTGCATCGTAGAGTTGCTGCTGCGTTAGCATCAGACAGTCACAGGTTTCCAAAGTCGTGACAGAAGCCGAACGAGGTTCAGCATCAAACAACGACATCTCACCAAAACAAGCACCTTGGTCAAGTTGCGCCAGATCCTGCTCTCCAAGGTGAACCCGGACTCGCCCAGAAACGACAATGTAGAGGGAACGCCCCTCTTGCCCTTGAGTGAAAATCGTGTGCTGAGCTGGAAATGAAAGCTCATCCATCACAGAAGCCAGCCGGACGAGAAAATCATCCCGTAGCTCTTTAAATATCGGGACTCCCCTGACAAATAATAGGCGGTCAACGCTAGTCAGCATTTAAGTTGTTCATCCTCAGGATTCCGGTTGCCTCTAGAGAAACGATGGATCGGGAACGTTGAATGATGAGGGGAGGAACAGTTTAATTCATCATTCATCCTTCATTAAGTTGCCTCAAATCCGGCTATCCCCGGATAATTGGAAGCGTGGTTCGCTTCGCCGGCTTGGTCAAAATACCCCCGCCCCGATGCGGCTTCTGCTGAATTGCTGACACCCAATTCAGCCATCATCTGCTTGACTTGGGCAGCAACGAGGCGGTCGGGATCGTTTTGCAGCATTGGTAGCAATTCTACCAATGCGCGTGGCGAAGCAACTCCCAGGTAGGCAAGTACCGACTCGCGCACCAAACCTCTGGGATGGCGCAGACAAGCGAGTGTCTGATCCGCAGTCAGACTCCAACGGGCGGATCTAGCTAGATGGAAACAGCAAGCCAGGGGCCAATCGGAGAGGAAGTGACGTAATTCCAGCAGCCGGCGTAGGCGATCACTAGGGTTCATTGGCTGATAAACCAAGAGTTCTGACAGGTTTTGCAGTTTTTCCCGATCCTCGCGCCGGTCTAACACACTCAGCAGCGCTCGTTTAGTCGGAATATCCAAAGTATTATCTAAAATTTCCAGCCCCCGCGCCATATTCGACCGCGAACCCGATTTCAAGTTAAATGAGGCTGCCTGAATGCTCGTGTGGGGATAAAGGAACTTCATCAGCAAAAATAATCGATCTACCGCATCCGCTTGCAGATCCCGCAGCGCCCGTCGCAATAGTTCTGCTTCCTCACCGGCAACTTGTTCTGCCGGCAGATCCACCAGCGCAGCATAAAGCTGACCGAGGAACCTCAATTCCTGGTCAATTAAGGTTTCTACGCCCCTGCGACCCAAACGATCCAACACCCCTTCAATTCCAGCTTCTTGGGGCATTTTCAGCAGAATGCGGAGAATATTACGGCGGGTTGTACCCCAAGCCGTCATCAAGTGAGAAGCGAGGGCATCAAGGGCTTCCCGCGTGCCGATTTGGCCTAGGGCACTCCAAGCGTGCATCCGCACTAGATCAGGCTTGTGAGCATCTTCTGCAAGTACCACAAGCGGGTTAATAATTTCGTTGTCTAATCGAACCAGGGCACGCAGGGCAGCTTCGCGGGTGGATTTATAGTAAAGTCCACGCAGCAGAGAAGGATAGTACTCCTCTAAGTGTGTGGAGGCAATCACCTCCAGCAGAGCGCAACGCACCCGCAACGATTCATCCTGTAACAAGTTGGGGATATAAAGTCGCAAGCCTTGCAAATAATCGGCCTCGCCCAGCGCCCGACAGCCCATTACCCGTTCCCGTTCTTGTTTATGGGTGAGCATCCGCCGCAGGGCGTTAGTGGCTTCGGCTTTTTGCTCTCGGTTACCCCGGCGCATGATCAGGGAAGCGGCGGTTCCGCGCACCACGGGGTCTACTTGGGGTTGCAAATAAGGTCTTAAAGCTTGAATATCCGGGGCTTTCTCGGTTAGCCAGACGTAGCGCAGGCCCAAGGCTAAGACTTCTGGCGGCAGGGTATGCTCGATCAGCGCCCGGACTTGCGGGAGGTAGGCGGGACTGGGATGATTGAGCATCGTCTCCAGACTTTGGCGCTGCAAAGCCGGCGGCAGCGTTACCAGCAGCGGCGCGAGAACTTCACCAACATTGTTGGGATCGATTTGGGTGAGCAGTTCAATACAAGAGCGTTTATCGGCTTCTGTACCGGGCTTTTCTAAAGTGTCTACCACGGCACGTTTGAGGACACGCAGATCCACGTCTGTCACCCCCAGCCGGCCCCTTTCAGCACTGGAGACGAGCAAGCCGACATAGCGAGATCGCAGCATCCAAACGACGTACACCCAAGCCACAGCTAAGAGCACAATCTGACCGACGAAAATCCATCCCTCTAATTGCACAAGTGTGGCATCTGTGGCTTTGGGCAGTACAAAGCGACAGAACCAAATGGTTCCAAAAATCACCAAGCCAATTACGCCATCGGATAGCGGCTCAGCAATGCCATTTACCACGGCCTGTACGTCGTCGCGATTGGCTTCTGGGATGGGTTGGAATAAGACGGGGCTAACGCCTTCAAAGAGGGTGTAGTGCAAGAGTTCTTCAAAAAACTTGAGAATCACCAAACCGGAAAATAAGGGAAACAGGTTTGTGAAAGAAGTGATTACGGAACCCAACCCAATTACGGCCAACCCAGCCGGTAAGATTATGGCGGAGCCAAACACGCCCATGCGTTCAACAAGCCGGCTAGAGACAAACCATTGCATCACGAGTTCAAAGATGCCTAGAAAGCCGTTAAAAACGCCAATGAACGCTGCGATACCAAGACTTTTATCGCCTAAATCTTGCTGTTCTAACTCGCTTAAGAATTGAAAATCAACCAGGATATTCAGCAGTTCGGCAAGGACAAAAAAGGCGATTAAGGGGATGACGTAGTGCTGGATTGGCCCTCGGAGCCGTTTGTTGGCGAATTCTGTCTGTTCATCCTCTTCTTCTCTGAGGGGAGAGTCGGGAAATGCCTGTTGGTAAGTTTGACTGAGATAGTATAGGATGCCGGCTCCTAGCACCATCATCAAGCAAGCCATCAGGATGACATTATTTAGTCCGACTAAATTGAGAAAGAAGGGTAGGGAAAAGCCGCTCACGACATCGGCAAGTAAGATGCCGCTGCTGATAATCGGGTAGGTGCGCTTGATTTCCCGAATGTTAAAGAGTTGGTTGGCGGTGATCGAGGTGTTGAGGTCGTTGAGGACGTAGATCCCATCCAACCACAGACGCATCAGAAACACGGTGATACCTAGTATCACCGGCAACCCTAATCCAATTCGGAACAGCAGCAGGGGGGCTGCCATGATCAAGGCAATTAATACAATGACTCGGCGCAGGGGTAGGATGCTTTGCAGCCACGTATACAGTGCGCCTAAGGCAGAACCAATCACGGCACCGGAGATATAAATCCACGGCAGCTGTTCTGCGCCATATTCGTCTAAGAACAGTCCGACTGTGCTGGCTTCTAGCCAGAGAACTCCCACTGAGGTTGCTGTGTAGAACGCGAACATCAGGAAGGTTCGCTCTGCTTCCTCTGGCCGCAAATTCACCCACTGTAGAAGTATCTGCCCCCATCTTCCCCCAAACCGCTGATCTCTCAGTTCCATGCCCCGTTAATTCCTGTGTTGTAGATATCCGAAGATGGCTTTTGTGCTAACAGTTCGGTCAGCCGGTCGGGGTTAGCTTTGCGGGTAAATTGTCTGCAATTGAGCCAAAATTGCGCTCTCACACTCGCCCGTACCAGTCAGATGTCTGTTGTGCTATCAGTTGTTAGTTTTTTGTCACTGAACTCTGAATGCTTCACCAACCACGAACCGATGAGCTAACTTGCCTTCGGAGAATTCACCGGCATATTTGGCATCGGCATTGCTAGCTTCTAAGCAGGACAAACAGCCTCGCCTGGTTCCCCACTCGCCGGTAGGGGTGCGAGTGGCGCATCTATTTTGGGCAGCGCTATCGTCAAGGCGTAGCGCTGCCCACTTGTCCATCCCGCATTTGAGCCGGTGTTAGCTCTTACTTATGCGACTGATGCTATTACTTTTTGGGGGAGAGCAACATCATCATACTACGCCCCTCTTTTTTGGGCGCTTGCTGAACTTCGGCAACTTCTTGCAAATCTGTTGCCATCCGCTTCAGTAAGTCTTCTGCCAAGTCTGTATGTTGAATTTCTCGGCCCCGGAACATAATGGTTGCTTTAACCTTATCTCCATCGTGCAGAAAGCGCTTTGCTTGATTGATCCGAACTTGGTAGTCGTGATCTTCAATCTTGTAGCGCATTTTCACTTCTTTGACTTCAGCCGTGTGTTGCTTTTTCTTGGCTTCGCGGGCTTTTTTCTCCTGTTCAAACTTAAACTTGCCGTAGTCCATAATCCGGCAAACGGGTGGATCTGCCTTGTCACTCACAAGCACGAGATCCAGTTCCTTTTCGTAAGCTTGACGCAAAGCATCTTGCGGCGTCATGATTCCCAACTGTCCTCCGTCGGTATCAATAACGCGTATCTTGGGGAAGCGAATTCTTTCGTTAATTTGGGGTAAATCGCGATTCGGGCGTCTCTTTTCTATCACAGGCGTTATAAGGTATGAGGTGATGGGAGCTGTTAGTTAAGGGTTTGCGTGAGCTATTGGGTGAGTCAGTGAACGGCCTCAAACTTTTATCAAGAAATGTCATGATTGAGGCATTCATGAAGAAGGCGATTATTATACCGTATTCAATCCATGCCCAATGTATGTGAACTTGTAATTGCCATTCTACTCAGTCTGACTGAGTTTCTGTAACTGTGTTAATCTATCTTCGGAAATAGCTTGCCTCAAAAAGCTATAGCCATTGGAAATGCAGACCCAAGGCTATGGCCAAAACCATTAAAATTGAGAAGAAAGTTTGTAAAGTAATTTTGAGTTGAGGCAAGTGTGACTGTTTCCGGGCAATGGCAGCAACGGGTTGGAAGTCAGCGGGACTGGATCTGGCGCGGGTGGCAAACTCGCTATACTTACCTGCGCTCTCCAGGGTTCGAGAGGCAGGGTGAACCGCCAGTCGCTTCGCCTCCCTTAATTCTACTGCATGGGTTTGGGGCATCGATTGGCCACTGGCGAAACAATTTGGCTGACTTGGCTCAGCATCACACGGTTTACGCATTAGATATGCTGGGCTTTGGAGCGTCCCAAAAAGCCACGGCTCAGTACAATGTATCACTGTGGGTTGAGCAAGTCTATGAATTCTGGAAGACGTTTATTAACGAGCCGGTTGTGTTGGTCGGCAACTCGATAGGCTCTTTGGTTTGTCTGGCGGCGGCGGAGGCTCATCCGGAAATGGTGCGGGGCATTGTGATGCTCAGTCTGCCTGATCCCTCTGTACGAGAGGAGGCGATCCCAGCCTGGTTGCGACCGATTATAACCACCGTTGAAGGAGTCGTGGCCTCACCGGCATTGCTGAAAACGATATTTTATTTTGTCAGACGCCCCTCAATTGTTCGCCGTTGGGCCGGCATTGCTTATGCGAATCCGACGGCTGTAACGGAAGAATTGGTGGAAATTTTAGCCGGCCCGGCTCAAGATCGCGGTTCCGCCCAAGCTTTTTGCGCCATTCTCAAAGCAATGGCTAGTTCCAAATTCGGGCCAAGCGTTAAGAAAGTTCTGCAAAACCTAAAAATTCCGATGCTCTTGATTTGGGGACGTGAAGATCGCATGATCCCCCCCGGACTCGCCCGCCAGTTCGGCCAGCATAACACTGGCTTGCAGGTTGTTGAGTTGGAAAATGCCGGCCACTGCCTCCATGATGAATGTCCAGAGCAAGTTAACAAAATGATCTTGGAGTGGCTGAACGAGCAGTGTGCCGGTGCGCCGGTTCAGCCTTCCCCATCAGCGTCTTCTGCCATCTTCAGCCCCTAAAAACAGCCTTTTTTTACCTTCGTGGTAATAATGCGGGTAACTCAGGGATTTGAGCAGATCTCATCTGTGCCCCCAAACATCCATCCCGAAAAAAGTTGACACTCGCTGCAAAAAAAGCGCAAAGTAAGCCAGTTACCGACATTTGCGGTACAATGTCTGCCCTTGAGGAACTAGAAATCAGGCACTAGAGACTACACACTAGGGATTCAAACGTGGCGAAAAGTCAATCAAACATTTTGTTTTGCCTTTTCGCCGCAAACCGCATCAGACTCACCGACTTTTGTTTTGGCATAACTCAGGAATATGAAACTCAGCATTCTAGCGATCTGCACACTGTTAGCTAGCCTCTGTCTACCCAATCCAGCTTTTGCTGAAAATCCCCAACACCTCAGACGCTTGCTTGATACCAATGTCTGTCGCGGCTGTAACCTCAAGGGCGCTAACCTGAGCAAAGCCGATCTCAGCAAAGCTGACCTTCGCGGTGCTTTACTGACGGATGCGAACTTACAAGGGGCTAATTTGTCTGGTGCCAAACTGCATCGTGCCCACATGAGCAATGTCAACTTAAGCGGCGCTTCTCTGGTGGGGGCTGATCTTAAAGGAACTTCTCTCGATGACGCTGATTTAACAAATGCAGACCTCAGACAGGCTCAACTGACGTTTGCGACGTTAATTCGCGCCAACCTGTTTAAAGCGGATTTGAGGGGCGCTTATTTTGTTGGTGCGAATCTGCGAGATGCAAATCTAACTGACGTAGATTTATCGAGTGTGATTTTAACGAGAGCAACGATGCCGGATGGCAAAGTCAACAAAGAATAGATGAACAGAAAAGGTAAAGGGTAGGGGCTAATGGTTTATGGTTGATGCCATAAACTATTCACAAGCTTGCAATTAGCAATTTCAGTAAAAAGCAATGCAGACAGCAAAACTAGGCCAAAGATTTTCGCTGTGCTGGGGATTGCTAACAGCCCCAGGCTGTCGGCAGTGCCGGCCTTTAACCCTCGGCTTTGCCGGCATGATGATGATGTGGACGCAAGAAGTTGTTGTGCTGCCGGCACAAGCAGCGATTCTGTCGAGTTGGAACTTTAACTCCACGAGCAACCAGCTAGAATTTATGGTGCAGCAAGGGACGCAGCCGAGCGTCTCGGTGTTGAGCCAACCCCCCCGCATTGTTTTAGATTTGCCCAATACTGAGTTGGGAGTCAATCCCGGCCAAAAGGCTTATTCGGGCACTGTGCGTCAAATTGAGATATCGCAGCTCCAGGGCGGAACAAGCAGAATTGTCATGGAGTTCGATCCCGCAGTTGTTTTAGATCCCGACCAAGTGCGGCTGCAACGGGTATCAGCGCCTATTGTAAGCGGCCCCTTCCGAGATCGGTGGGTTTTACGTCCCTTCGTTACGGCACCCACTAGCACAGGCGGTTGGCAAGCGGCTTCCCCTCTGCCACCAGCAACTTATAGCACCCCTCAGTCTGTGGCTGTGAGTGTTCCGCCTTTGGTACAGACCAATTTCCCGCGCCCAACAGCAGTGGGTGAGTTTGGCCAATCCCTGCCGCCTGCGGCCCAACTACCGCGCTCGAATCCCCTTGGCAGCCTACCTCTGGCACTTCCCACAGAGACTTCTGCAATTCCTGTACCCTCGGCAACGGTGATGGTGCCTTCTCTAGAAAGGCAATCCCCTGTGGGGATAACAAAACTTGGCGTGGCTAATCCTGCCCCTGCCGGCCTTCCCAAGCAGCGGAGAAATGAGATTTTGCTGCCGGCTGGCGCTCAACTGTTTGTCCGCTACGCCGGTGACAGAATTTTGAAGTTCCACCCCGATTTAGACCGGCAGGAAGTGTTGCTTCTAGATGGGGCGATTTTTGATCGGGCCGGCAACCTGATTGCGCCTGAAGGAACGCCGGTGATCGGACGGTTTGAAAGCAATCGAAAGGGTAGCCGGTTTGTCGCTCAAGCCATTACTCTTTTTGGTCGGAATATCCCCCTAGCGGCCCAATCAGAACGCTACAAGAAACCTAACCTTCTGCAACCGGGTGGAATTATGGAAATCCGTCTGAAGGAAGCCTTCCGCTAAAGGAATGGGGTTTGGGGATTGGGATTAGGGAATTTTTAACCTCTCTTCTCCCTAACCCCTAGTCCCTAGTGCCTAGTTCCTAATTCAGGTTCCTCTGTTCAAAAACCCTTGAATTTGCCGGATGGCTGCCGGCGCAATGTTAAACACTGCCCAGCTTGCCGCCAGAAGGATAGGGCCAACAACGATAAGCACACGCCAATCAAAGTCCATTTGGGTTTCCCTCTTTTAAAAGATTGTTACACCGTTCTCATTTGTAATATTTTGCGGCGAAAGGGGCGAAATTGCTAGACCTTTCCCTTAATTGAGCAGTGAGCTTGTTAAGGCTTGGGATCACGGGCAAAATAGGAACCGGCAACGAACTCTTTAAAATCCAAACTCTCACGTCTTAATTTGGATTAGTGGGGGTGGGTGAATCCGAGATTGCTGCCTTTGCCGGCATGAACCAAAGCCAGTTGCTCATAGCGTTGTGCGTGTTCTATGAGTTCAGCGGCTTCTGCCTGAGAAATTTCTCGCAACCGCTTCGCCGGCACCCCAACCACGAGGGAAAATGGGGGCACATCCTTTGTCACAATCGCCCCGGCTCCAATAATACTGCCGGTTTCCACGCGCACACCGTCCATCACCACAGCACCGATCCCGATCAGGCTACCCCGTTCAATATAAGCTCCGTGAACCACAGCGCGATGACCAATAGTCACGCATTCTTCTAGAATGGTCGGCTGGCCGGGATCTCCGTGTAAAATCGCACCATCTTGGATATTGGTGCGTTCTCCAATTACAATTTTTTCCACATCTGCTCGCACGACTGCACCATACCAAATACTCGCGCCGGCAGCTACCGCAACTTGACCGATCACCGTGGCATTCGGGGCGACAAAAGCAGCGAGAGAAAGGTCTGCAGGGGGCCAATAGGAGGCGGGTATGGATAAAGGTTGGTTAAAATTGCTCACCATTGTTTGCCGGTTAATCAGAGAATCCCCGTAGAATTTGAGCTGAGGGCGGAATACCCACAGTTATAATAAAAGCACTGAAACTGGCGCATAAATAATATGCTGGTATGCACTTCATGATCAATCCAGGCTTGCAGTACCCTATTTTTGGCTCGGAGATTCAATGCCCCCACTGCCGGCAAACGATTCCGGCACTTACGCTAACAGATACTTATTTGTGCCAACGTCATGGTGCATTTGAGGCAAATCCGAAGACGGGGGAATTGATCCATCTTCAATCTGGGCGTCACTGGCGTCAGTGGAACAATGAGTGGTATCGGCAACACACCCATCCGGACGGGATTCGATTTGAAATCCATGAGGCGCTAGATCGCCTCTACACCCAAGGTTTTCGCGCCACGCGGGTGATTATTGCCCAACGCTATAAAGACTTGATTAGCTCATATCTAGAGCGCAGCACACCTTGGCGGGGCCAATCTGACTCGCCAAAACCCCGACTTTATGGGTTGCCGGTGGAGTTTAGCCCTGATCCCGCAGAAGAACCCTGCTGGGAAGTGATTAATTTTGAGCTTGACAAAGAGCCGGGGGTGCCGGTTCGCTACCCTTATTTCCGGTTGTTTGAGTAGGGTTGGGTTTCGCCAACAGTTTTTGCACCGGCTGCTGACAATCGCTTAACAAAACCCGCTTGTATAGTCGCAGCGGGTTGAAAACATAATTTTTGTGCCGGCGCAGTCAAGCACTCACTAATAATCGCCCATATAATTGACAATTAAAGTTTATTATGCATCACGCTTCAATTCGCACTGCGAATATTCATCGGGCGATGGCGTTTTACGAACTGTTAGGCTTTAGTGTTTGTGAGCGCTTTACTGCCGGCATCACCCTCGCCTGCTGGATGGAAGGGTTAGATGGGCGCATAGAATTAATTCAAATTCCCCAACCTAAGCCGGCACCGGATGCCTTTGGGGATGAGAATTATACGGGCTATTATCATTTATCGTTTGACCTGACCCGTACAACAGCAGATTTACCCAGCTGGTTAAGTGCCCTAAAAGAACGGTTTACCCAAGCTGCCGGTGAGCAACCCGAACAATTCCAACCCTTAAAAATTCTATTAGAACCCACCCAACAGATGATTGGGGATCGGGTTTATGAAGTTGCGTTTATTGCTGATACGGATGGGTTGCCTTTAGAATTTCTGCGTTGTTTAAAAGCGTAAAAAGTGCAAAAGTTAGCGAAAAATAAAACAGAATAACCTATCGACAAACTAAAACACAAGAATTTGGCGGACGAACATCTTGATGTTTCCCAGTTGACGGTAGTTTTACTTCAACAGAATTTGCGCCATCCTGAACCGGCACCCTAGAATTAGCCTCTTTAACAGCTGATAAACCAATTGTTAGACAAAGTGCAGTGATTGCCAAAATTCCAAATTTCATCTGATTTCCCTCCAATTATTGCAAGATTTCAGTTTTCAAAAAATCCTTTTCTGCAAGAAATAGGAAATTGTTTTCAGTCATTTCCTAATGCCGATTTCTCTGAAAACTGATAACAACGGGCTATTTTAGTAGTAACGCCGCTCAATCCATTCGCGCATCTCAGCATCAGAAGCTCCACAAATAGAGCGCCCTGTAATGGGATCGTAAGCGTGCCAACTCATTTCACCGTTGCGCTCAGATGTTTTCCACACTTGCAAATCATGACTGCTCGTTAACCACACGGCAAGGCGCTGTATAAATGTTTTAAAGATGAATGAAAAGCTTGTCGAGGCATTTTTCGAGGCGTTTAAAGATGCCTGAGAAGCCGCTGCTGGAGCGTGAGAGGTTGTCATAATTAGAACCTCATGTTTGTTTTTGAATCTGTTACCTTTACTTTCTCCTAATAGAGATTGACCTGAGAAGGTACAGATTGGTACAGTTTAGCTAGTACAGTTGCCACAACTATAACTGTTCTAGTAAAACTTAGCCAAACTGTACTAGCTAAAGCGCTTTTGCATCGCTTATATTGCTTAACATCCCTCTGCTGTCATTCTGAGGAAGAAACGCACCGTGATCATTCCACTGGAGCGACAATCATCCAAAGCCGTCTATCTGCAAATTCGGGATCGCATCAGCCGGCTTATCAAATCAGGCGTTTTAAAACCTGGAGACAAACTCCCCTCAATTCGGGCGTTAGCTTTAAGTACACAAGTCAACAAATTAACCGTTATTGAAGCTTATAGCGTTCTAGAAGCGGATGGATTAATTCACGCTCGTCAAGGCGCTGGTTATTTCGTCAGCAAGCCCGCAATCGCCTGTCCCCAGCCGGCTTCAATTTTTGCCCCACCCCAAGATGTGATCGTATCCGAACGGCAGGGAGGGTCATTTTTCAACGTGATCATGAGTTCATTGGATGCGCGGCACCACTCAGGTACGATTGATTTCAGCAGTGGGTTTCCCCTCGACTCAGGATTGGAAGATTTACAGCGTATTGCCAGACGCGCAGTTAAGCAAATGGCGGAGGCTTTATTTCACTATGATGTGCCGCAAGGACAGTTAACTTTGCGCCAACAAATTAGCCGGATGCTGGTGCAGCGAGGACTGGAAGTGACGCCTGAGAATTTGATCGTCACCAATGGTTCCCAGCAAGGGTTATCTTTGGCAATTAATTACTATGTGAATCCTGGAGACTGGGTGATTGTAGAAAGTCCCACTTATCACGGCGCACTGTCAATTTTGTCTTATAGAGGAGCCAGGGTGATTGGGATTCCCATGACAGCAGAAGGGATGAATTTAGAGTTACTAGAACAGTATCTTTATACGCATCATCCAAAGCTGATTTATACGGTTTCAACAATGCACAATCCTACAGGCGTGACCACACCGCCATCTCACCGGCAGCACTTGTTAAGACTAGCTGAACGTTATGGTTGTGCGATTTTGGAAGATAATGCTTATGAAGGTTTGAATTTCCAGCCGGTGCCGGCACCGATTAAGGCGTTAGATCGGCATGATTGTGTGACTTACTTGGGGACTTTTTCCAAAACTTTGATGCCCGGTAGTCGCGTGGGTTACATGGTAGTGACGGGAAAAAATTACCAGCCTTTTGTGGAACGTAAATTGCTGGGTGATTTGCACACCTCCACGGTTTCTCAGGCAATTATTAGTGAATATCTCGCTTCGGGACACTATCGCCGCCGGCTAAGTTATTTGCAAAGCCATCTTTTACAAAGCCGGAATGCGATGTTAAGTGCTTTGGAACACTATTTTCCTTTAGAAGCTTCTTGGACTGTTCCAGATGGGGGGCTGTTTTTGTGGGTACATTTGCCCGATAGTTTACCCATAAAGTCTATCTGTCAAAAAGCGTTTTCTCAAAATGTTTTAGTGACGGATGGTAAGGCTTTTTTCCCAGATGAACAGGGATATCCAGCAATGCGGTTGAATTTTTCTCACACGCCGGAAGAGATTGAGCGCGGAATTTCGGTTTTGGGTAAATTGCTGAAGGACGCTTTGGCGGGATAAATGTTGTGTCAGGGGGAAGCATTTGGGATTTTAACTTTTGTTTAAAACCGAAATATCTCTGACCGAATGCTATCGCTGCGTTAACGCCCCAGAGGAGAATTTATACAAATTATCGTCAATCTATAATAATATCCAAATGTTCTGCACGAGTGTTCGGTTAATGGTATTAGCCGGCACCCAAAGCGCACCCATCAATCAGAGGAATGGCAGAAAAGAGTAACAACCGACCCCCTGAAAATCACCACAAGCCTATACTTGTAAGTAGTACAGGCAATCATACTTGAGGGAAGGACATGGCTCCAAATCCCATCATCATGCAGGCAGTCGAACAGATGGGCTACCGCGTCACAGTCGGAGACGTAGCCACCAAAGCCGGCTTAAATATCAATCTGACTGAACGAGGATTATTAGCCCTTGCGTCCGAGGCCGGTGGGCATTTACAAGTCGCAGACACCGGGGACGTTGTCTACCTATTTCCCCCAAACTTCCGGACAATTATCCGCAATAAGTATTTACAGCTACAACTGAAGGAATGGTGGGAAAAAGTCTGGCGGGTGTTGTTTTACCTGATCCGGATATCCTTCGGGATTGTTTTGCTGCTTTCAATCGCCCTGATTTTTCTCAGCATTTTTCTCATTCTCACTGCCATGAATCAAGATAATGACAGCAGTGAGGGCAGCCATTCCGGTGGCGGGATGATCTTCATGCCCAGGTTCTGGATCGGGCCAGATTGGTTCTGGTTTTTATACTGGGATTATGATAATCCTCGCCGGCAGTCCCAGCGCCGGCAACCCACCACTGAAGCCAACCAGATGCATTTTCTGGAAGTCGTCTTCTCTTTCCTGTTTGGCGATGGCAATCCCAATGCGGATCTGGAAAAACGCAGGTGGCAAGCAATCGGGACGATCATTCGTAACAACCAAGGTGCGGTGATTGCCGAACAAATTTCCCCCTATCTAGACGACACCGGCACCGGCTATGCAAATGAATATGAAGAATATATGCTGCCGGTGCTCAGCCGCTTTAATGGCCGGCCTGAAGTTAGTCCCGAAGGGCAATTAGTCTATCATTTCCCAGAGTTGCAAACCACCGCAAACGAACAACAAACACAGCCGGTGCAAGCTTATTTGCGGGAAGGGCTGTGGCGTTTCAGTCAGGCAAATTCTAGCCAACTCATGCTAGCAATCGGTTTGGGTGCAGTGAATTTTGTGGGTGCCCTCGTTCTAGGTTCCCTATTAGCCAGTGGCGAAGTTGCCGCAAAATTAGGGGGCTTAGTCGCCTTCGCAGCCTCAATTTACGGCGTTTTGCTTGCATACGGAACCGGCTTTTTGGCAGTCCCTTTAGGGCGTTATTTCTGGATTCAGTGGAAAAACCGCAAAATAGAAGCGCGAAATCAAATCAGACAAGAACGTGCGGTTATTCTAAATCAACCGGATGCTGAATTGCAGAAAAAACTCGCCTTTGCCCAACAATTTGCCGCACAAAGCATTATTGGCAGTGAAGACCTTGCTTACACAACAGAAACCGATTTAATCGAGCAAGAAATCCAGCAAAACAGCCAAACTTGATGCCGAGTGGCAGCGCCGGCTGAACAGCGGGGAATAAGGGTGTTAGGGAAATAGGAAGTGGGAAATTTATCTGACTCCCTATTTCCCTACCCTCTAATTTTTAGGACGCTTGAAAACTAAAAAGCCATCCCCATAAGCCGGGGTATAGTTCAAGGCAACCATTTCCTAACCTTCCTCTCTAGCTTGATTTGCGTATTCATGCAGAGGCTTATTTATGTTGATATCTCCCGTTTCGTGAGTATTAACGCTTTGGGCGCGGAGATCCCCAGCAAAATAACCAAAACGAACGAACAGATACTCCCACCTCGGCATCATGCCTCTTTCAATTTCAGAGAAAATTCCGTCCCATCTAAATATTGTCTTGATTGGTCTGCAAAAAATTCCTAATTTCCTAATCGCAGCCCATCCCAAGCCTAATCAATGGGAGACAGACAAAAATAAGCATTCAGAGGCAGCTACTCTACCTGAATTGTAGCCAGCGTTGCGCCTTGGTAATAATGGGCCAAAATCGACTGGTAAGGAACGCCCCGCCTAGCCATGTTGTAAGCCCCCCATTGACTCAGGCCAATTCCATGACCGAAACCGTAGCCTTGAATCACAAAAGCAGTGGGACTCGGCTTAGAATTGCCTTTACTGGGCTGTTGACCGCCCTGAGGGTTCACCTTAAAACGAGAGCTTCTCAGTCCCAGTGTGTCTCTGAGGGCATCCCCACTCATGGATCGGCTGCCGGCATCCCCAACCACTTTCATCGTAATAATCCGACCTGTGGGCGTGGTACGTTCTGGGGTCATTGACACCACATTGCCGACGCCAGAAATCAAACGACTGAGTTCTGCGCGGGAAAAGGTTTTTGTCCACTCATAGCCTGGTGTTCCCCGATCATCATCCGGAACACCGCGCAAGTAAGGGAGGGGTTGTTCCCACACATCCTCGACGTTTTCCGTGTGTCCCCCAGAGGAAGAATGAAACGCTGCGAGAATAATTTCCCCATTATGGGTGAGCACTTGGCCGGCTGTGGTATCTACGGCTGCATAGGTTCCAGGAGATTCTGTTTCAACGCCTTTGTAGACCTGCCATCCTTGGTTATCGCCCACATCGTACAAGCCATTGCTGCCGGCCCCGCGTTCGTGAAGGGCGTAAGAACGGGCCGCCACCGCTTGCGCCTTCAGGGCTTCTAGAGGCCAACCGCCGTCCATTTCAGCACCCAGAACACTGTAGAGATATTTTTCGAGATCGACGTAATTAACTGCTGTGATTCCTTTGCCGGTGGGAACCAATAGGGTACGGCCCCGATACCAACGATCATTAATGTAAATATAACCGTCGCCGGTGGGTTCGATCCAAATCTGACCCGCTTGCCAGCGATTGATGGCGACAAATTTGCCGCGCAGTTCCGCAGAAAAGCCATTCATGCCGGCGAGTTCGCCTAAAACTTGACCGGCACCATTGCGAACAATCGCGTTCGTGGAACTGCCGACTTTAACCTTACTGACTTCCTCTTCAATGGCCACTCGCATTTCCAGCGCAGCCTGAGCCGGTGCCACCACCATCAACCATATCAGAGCCGAAAGCCACCAGTAATGTCTTCCCCATTTCACCGGCTGCTGAATCCGTGAGAACACAGAGATGGAGAAAAATCTAGCACTCATCTGGATAAATTCCCTTCACAGTCAAAAAAAGCAGGAATGACAAGCGTTTCCGCTATTAAACTTCGCCGTCAAAATAAAACTTAAAAGCCATTTGCCAATGTGGCACAATATTAAAGCAATTGATTCACCCTTGGGTAGTATTTCTTTCGCCCCTTTTTAGGGCCGGCTACTCGACAACCAGAGACACCGCACCAGTTGCCGGCACAGATCGCACAAAATGCCGGCAGTGTGCAATTGTGGACAGCGTCGCAAAAACCTTTAATAAAGTGTAATTTGCATTCCGAAATTCAAGTGCTGTGGATACAATAAACCCAACACAGATAAACCAGCAAAATCGGCACAGCCTTTAAATGGGGCATCACCGCAGGGGTGACTATTATGTTTCAGACGGCTACACAAAATCGAGGCGCTACGGGAACAGAGACCAGTCTCGACGTTGAACTGCGTAAAGTTTTTAAAGTATTTAACGGCGAAACGGCTGTACGCGGCGTCGATCTCGATATCCATCGGGGAGAGTTCTTCAGTATTCTTGGCCCTTCTGGCTGTGGTAAAACCACCACACTGCGCCTAATGGCCGGATTTGAGACGCCGTCAGCAGGAGAGGTCATGATTCGGGGTCAATCTATGACCCAAGTTCCACCCTACCGGCGTCCCGTCAATACTGTATTTCAAAGCTATGCCTTATTTAACCACCTGAGTGTTTGGGATAACATTGCCTTCGGACTGCGGATTAAACGCTTAGGTAAGGCGGAACTCGAAGATCGGGTGAAAGAAGCGCTCAAGCTTGTCAAAATGGAAGCTTACGCCAGCCGATATCCAGCACAGTTATCGGGGGGACAGCAACAGCGGGTAGCTTTGGCGCGAGCACTGGTGAACCGACCGGCAGTGGTGTTGCTCGATGAACCCCTCGGTGCCCTAGATTTGAAACTGCGGAAGGAAATGCAGGTCGAGTTGTCAAACCTGCATCAAGATTTGGGCTTAACGTTTATTATGGTGACGCACGATCAGGAAGAGGCGCTTTCCTTATCTGACCGCATTGCTGTAATGAATCATGGCCGCATTGAGCAAATTGGCTCTCCCAGCGAAATTTATGAGCGACCCCGCACACCTTTCGTTGCAGATTTTATTGGGGAAACCAATTTATTTAACGGCAGGATTGAAAATCAAGACGGCTCAACGCTCCAGATTTTGACCGAGAAAAAGCTCAAGATTGTTGTGCAGCAGCCAGAACTTTGGACTCAATCAGGGGCGGGAGAACCAGTGGTTGTGAGCGTACGACCGGAGAAAATTCAATTAAATTTGTATCCACCAAACGTCCCGACTGACTGCTTTGAGGGCCGGCTGAAACACGTTATGTATCTGGGTACTCACGTGCATTATGTGGTGCAGTTAGTGTCAGGAGACACCTTAACCGTCATGCAGCCCAACACGGTCGGTAGTTTGCCAGGTGCTGACACTCCCATCTATGTTTCTTGGTCGCCTACAGATTGTATTGCGCTGCCGGCTTAAAAAGTTGGGAAATAATTCTGGCTCTGCGAAAATTCTCAACTTTAAATTTTGACTCATTGAATGCTTGAATTCATAAGTTAAACTCAAGCATTCAATGTTTGAAAAATAGGATGTTAACCTATTAAAAACGGATGCGAAAACAGGAAAAAGGCAGAGAAAACCTCCATTAGAGCGAGTTTATAAAAGCTAACAGCAGCCAAATGCTGAAGGCTTCTATTTTAGAGGAGCCATTCGTCATCTAAAATAGAAAATATCCAATCTGCAATTTAAAATCCGCTGACTGTTCATCGCTGACGATCCCTAAAAAACAGTGCCTTCAAAAGATTTACACGCATCTGGGTTCTCCACAACACGACGCCGGTTCTTACAAGCATCAACTGCGGCGGTCGTGGGATCGACGCTATCGAGCTGTGGATGGAGGCTGGCCAACGTGCAATCCTCTCCCGGCCCGATTCCGCCCACCAAAATGTACATCTACACTTGGGCGAACTATACCGATGAAGAGTTGCTCAAGAACTTCTCCGAGCAAACCGGCATCGAAGTGATTGCTGATGTGTTTGAGTCGAATGAAGCAATGCTTGCCAAAATCCAGACCGGCGGTGGGGGTGCCTACAGCATCATCTACCCCTCTGAGTACATGGTGAGAAAGATGATTGAGCTGGATATTTTGCGAGAACTCGATCACTCGCGTTTGGTGGGAATTAACCATCTGTTCCCGCGATTTCAAAATCCGGACTACGATCCGGGGAACCGCCACAGCGTACCGATTAGCTGGGGAACCACCGGCCTGATTTACAATCCAAAAAAGTTGCAAAATCCTCCACAGGATTGGAACTACCTTTGGGATAACCAGCAAGATTTGTCCCGCCGGCTCACCTTGCTTAATGATGTGCGCGAGGTCATGGGTTGCGCGTTAAAAAGCTTAGGCTACTCCTACAATTCCACCAATCCAGAACACATTAAACAGGCGTATGAGAAGTTAGTCGCACTCAAGCCGGCAGTGGCATCGTTTAATTCCGACGCATGGCGCGATCAAATATTAGCCGGTGATTTACTGATGGCAATGTGCTTTTCCTCAGATGCCAATGAAGTCATCTCAGAAAATTCGGAATTAAAATATGTACTGCCAACAAGTGGGTCTTCCTTATGGATAGATACCCTCGTCATTCCTAAATTTGCCCCCAATGTAGAGGGCGCTTATGCTTGGATTAACTTCTTGATGCAGCCGGCAGTCGCTGCAAAAATTTGCGAGCGCTTGAGCTTTGCAACCCCCAATCAAGCAGCCGTCAATAAGCTACCTGAAGAAGTTCGCGACAATGTTAGCTTGTTTCCCCCAGAATCAGCCTTAGAAAAGTGTGAAGGTCTCGCGCCGGTGGGAGAAGTGACCGACCTTTACGAACGCTACTGGACAAAATTAACCAGCGGGTAAATCGTTCTTTAGAAAAGAGCGAATCATTTATCATTCATGACAGCGAACAAGTCACAATTAGCCAATAACAACTAACAATTAATTCCAGAGGAAATCGGTGTCTGTATCTACTAAAACCTCCCCTCCCGCTCCCCCACAGTCTCAGCCCGATGTCCGCCGGCTGGGGTCAAAATTGTTAGGCCCTGCGGTGTTACTTGGCCCCGCCGGCTTGTGGTTGCTCTTGTTGCTAGTGGTGCCCACCCTAGTAATTTTTGAGCTGAGTTTGGTGCCAAATATCAGACCGGGGGATCTGGTCATTCCTTCAGGGTTGGGCAACTATCTGCGAGTGTTTGAATCCCTTAACCTACAGGTTATGGGGAGATCCCTATTCTTTGCCATCGGCACCACCCTAATTTGTTTGCTCTTAGGCTTTCCTGTTGCTTATTGGATTGCTTTAATGGCACCCCAGCGATGGCGAAATCTGCTGCTGCTGGGCTTTATTTTGCCCCTGTGGACTTCTTCTCTACTGCGTTCTTACGCTTGGGTAACGATTCTGCGACGCACTGGCGTGCTTAATCTATTTCTCACCAGTTTAGGATTGCCAGCTTTGGATTTACTTAACCGCAGCTCAGCCGTTTTGATTGGCATGAGCTACAGTTATTTGCCCTACATGGTTTTGATTCTATACGCTTCCCTAGAAAAACTTGATCGGCGCTTGCTGGAAGCTTCAGCAGATTTGGGCGCTAATCCGATTGAAACTTTCTGGAAAGTAACCGTTCCCCAAACCTTCCCTGGAATTGCCGCCGGCTCACTGTTGGTTTTCATCAGCAGTTTAGGCGATTTTGTTGATCCAGAATTGTTGGGTGGGGCATCTAGCATGACCGTCGCCCGCTTAATTTACAACCAATTTTTGGGAGCTACTCAAAATTGGGGGTTCGGTTCAGCGCTGAGCATGGTTTTAATTTTTCTCGTCAGTATTGCAATTGCGCTTTTACTGAAATATGGCGATACTAAGCCACAAGGATAAAAATACCCTAAATAATCCTTGCTTTTTCGGGAAATTTATTTGCAGTTGAAATCAATTTTTATTAATGATTTCGGCAATTCCATAAAAGCAGAAATCTAACCTCTAAACTCTAAAATCGGTATGACAGAAACGGTGAGCCATGAACTGGAGGAGATACCCGTAGATATGGTGCAATCTAAACCTAAATTTCAGGTTTCTTGGCAGGTCGTTTTTTCCCTGCTAATGTTTGTTTTCATGTATCTGCCAATTGTGGTGCTGACTGTTTATAGCGTTAACCAGTCTCCCTACAGTGCCGGCTGGGAAGGATTTACCTGGGATTGGTATCTCAAACTCTTTAGTGACAAACGAATTTTAACGGCGCTGCAAAATAGTTTGACGGTGGCTTTCAGCGCGGTTGTCATCTCAGCAATATTTGGCACCCTGCTGGCGGTGGGTTTGGCTCGTTATCGATTTCCTGGTAAAAACTTATTTCTAGGAATCTCTTACCTACCATTAATTATCCCAGATATTGCGATTGCCGTGGCTACTTTGGTATTTCTAGCAGCGCTGCAATTTCGTTTAAGTTTGTGGACAATTGTAGCAGCTCATATTGTATTTTGCTTGGCTTATATTGCTCTTGTTGTTTCCACCCGGCTTGCAGATTTAAACCCACATTTAGAGGAAGCTGCCCTTGATTTAGGGGCGACACCTGCAGAAGCGTTTCTCAAAGTTCTGCTGCCTCAACTCATGCCAGGAATTATTTCTGGTTGTCTCTTGGCGTTTGTCCTCAGCATGGACGACTTTTTAATTGCTAGTTTCACGTCCGGTACAGGTGCAACAACGCTGCCAATGGAAATTTTTAGTCGCATTAGAACCGGCGTTAAACCTGATATCAATGCCCTAAGTGTAATTCTAATTCTGGGATCAGGAACGATTGGATTTATCGGTCAGTATTTAAGCAATCAAGGCGAACAAAAGAAACGCTAAAACAGGTTTTCTCCATAAAAATAGCAGGCTAGAAGCCTGCTCGATGGAATTGATTCTTAGATTAGATTAAGTGCAACTAGAGGCACTGTCTAACTTTTTTTTGGACTCAGGACTCAGTATTAGACCAGTCTCAGGTTAGAATACTCAGCCATGATGTCATCTGAGGTTAATGTGTCACCGGCAGCTTGAGGCGTCCAGAGAATTTCTACTGCCAACAGTTGATCGCTGGAGATGCCGCCAATTTGACGCAGTGCTTGACGCAACTCATCTGAACTATTGATCGCCGGCAGCTGTAGCTTGCCTTGGGTGGCAACGATAATCGAGACGACAATGTATTCTCCCGGCCCTTCATTGTTCGCCAATTCTCCACCCTTTTGATCTGCCGGCAGATAGTTTTGAGCTTCAGATCCACGCAGTTGGTTATTGACGTTGGAAAGAGTTTCTGCTGTAAATTTGCTGCGTTCGGCCAAAGACAGTTGGTTGAATTTAGCTTCTGCTGATTCTAAGCGAGCTTGCTGGGATTCGGCTGCGCCATAGAACAAGTATTCAGGATGACGCAATAAAGCGAGTGAGGCTTCTTGCAAAACTTGTGCCCGACCGGCAGCTGTGCCGGTGTCCGCACGTTGAGCCATTTCGTCTAGTTCACCTTGCAGAGAACGTGCTTCAGCCAACAGTCCCACCTGCACTCGCGCCACAGAAACCGTGGGGCTGCTGTATTCAAGTTCTTCGACTGAGGTGCCGGCGCGACGGAAGCTTTGCACCAAGAAGTTCGCAATTGCGATAAAAATCAAGATCGTAAAGATACCCCCAAATCCGCCGCCGACTCCCCAGAAGGGAAGCAGGAAGGGAAAGCCAAATCCACCGCCACCGGGGTAATATCCGCCGCCTCTGGGATAGTATCCGCCGCCCGGAGGTGCATAGGTGCGGGGAGAAGAGAAGGTGCGACTGGGGGCACTGAATGAGCCACCGCCAATCCGTCCGCCGGTGCGGGCTGCCAAGGCTCCATCCGCATGAGAGAAGGCTAAGCTAATCACCAGCCCGACCACCAGCAGGGATTTTACAAGGGGTTTGATTAACGAAAGCAATTTGTTACGCATAAATATTGTCCCTATTTCATCCGACGATCAAAGCTTTTCTGGCTTTGGGGGTTGCCATACTGACGATTGGTTTGGCCGATTCTCTAGCTTAATCTGCTTAGCTTGGGTCTTGGCTGGGTGTCAGCAATGGCACACTTCTAATCTATCGCTTTCTCTGATCCCTAGGGAGCCATCTCAGGGCAGATTCCTGGGGGAGATATCCGTACTTTAGGAAGAAAAAGAGTATGAATTAATCCGCTAAGCCGGTTGCGTTTGAATTCACGGGTGCTGCCGGCGCAGTTTGAAAGAATAGGAGAAGCCGCTTAGCAGTTTTTGCCGGCACCTTTATAAATCAGAGGGTCAGAACTTCTGATTTTCTTTATCATAAATGGCCTATCAGCTTTCTCTAAAGTCTATTCCTTTTTTATGTCAAATGCACCGTGTCGGCAACGGGAAAAATTTAAACTAAAAAGTCGAGCTACCCACCCCCAACAATCGTAACAATTTCCAGGCGATCACCTGACTGCATTTGTGTTTTTTCCCAAAACTGCCGGTGTAAAATTTCGCCGTTATACTCCACCGCCACTAAACGAGGATTTAAACCCATTTCTTCCAATAGTGCCGGCAGGGATATTTGGGGTGAGCAAGTGCGAATTTCTCCATTCACTTGCAGGCTAATTTGTTGAGTTTCACTCGTCATTTTTCCTGTTAAAAAAAGCGTTTATCTGTTCCTTGCCATTCTTTCAGTTTATTTGCTATTGCTTAAAAGCAGATTAAAATCCACTTTTAACCATTCACTTAAGCAATTGCTATGAATAAACTTATCCCTCCGCACTTTTTAAAGCTCGCATCGTTTGCAGGCGAGTTAATTGGGAGATAAAATACTGAGTCACTAGGGTTGGCTGTTCGGCGTGCATGATTGCGCGTACCACTGCAACGCGATCAGCACCGGCATTGAGCACTTCATTGAGATTATTCATATCAATTCCCCCAATGGCAAACCAGGGAATCGGTGAGTGGTTGGTGGCGTAGCGGATGTAATCAAAGCCGGCAGCCGCTTTCCCAGCTTTCGTTGGCGTTTCATAAACCGGCCCGACCCCAATATAATCGGCACCTTCCTGTATTGCTCGTTGCATTTCCTCTGGATTTGTAGTAGAACGACCGATTAAGCGTTGAGGGCCAAGCATTTGCCGCGCTAGGGCAATGGGCACATCTTGCTGTCCTAAATGAACACCATCTGCGTCAACGGCTAAAGCCAAATCCACACGATCGTTCACTAGAAAAAGCGCACCGTAGCGCCGGCATAACTTGCACAGCTTTTGAGCATTTCTTAGGCGTTCACCGTCGTCAGCGTTTTTATCCCGATATTGAACCAAAGTCAATCCACCTTGCAACGCCGCTTCCACAACTGGAAACAGATGTTCTGAAGGAGAAGTCACTAAATAAAGGTGCGTTCGCAGCAACAGTTGAAGCCGGTGATAAGCGAGGAGGCTGCTTTCCAGGGTGTAAACGCGATAGCGCATCTGCTTAAAAGTCGCGCCCATATCCGGGTGATACAATTTGCCATACTCTTCTATTACCCGCAGGGCTTCTTCTACACGGCAAAAGTTGGCTTGCAACAACTGCTGAATGCTAGATCGGTGTTCTTCTTGAGGATGGCTTAACTCGGTTCCCAGATCGCCTGGAGTGTCTCTTGCCGCTCGCAACTCCGGCGTATGCCAGCTTGCCAATTCCTGGCGCAAATGTTTGCACTCCCCAGCAAGTTGGGCACTATTAATACCGAACCGGCACCATTCTTCAACAATTCTCAATCCTTCGCGAGCGCGGTCTAAATTTGCATCTAAAATGCGGCAAAGGGCCGGATGTCCCCCTAGGGACACAAAGCCTTGCGTCTTTTCACTCAAGCTATGTCGATCGCCCATCAAAACACCCCCATGAATTTTCAATGCTAGGAATTATCCGCCTCCATTGCAACCGTGCGGCTACCTTTAGAGACTCAACTCAGACCCCATGACCAGTACAGGGACAATCTAAAATTTTGCCATTGCTCCTGGTTATTTTAATTATTTTTAAGCGATGAGCACCGACTTGGCAGATCCGACAAAATGGGAGGCAATCATTTTCAGCTTTGCTCAGTAGACCAGACGGGATTTATTCCATCTGTAGATTGTTTTAACTGTCTCATTTGAGCGGGTGCACGTCCATCAAGAATCGGTTAAAGTCTAAACCACCGTTGGAGGAGATCCGTGAGTTTGTTATACTCCCGCAACTGTCAAAGTAGCGCAACTGCCAGCCGGCACCACAGCTTGATGCAGCCAGCCGGTAAGGAGTTAGCCCGCACAGGGTTAGGATTGGCCGCCACAGCCTTACTTTGGTTGTCTCACTCAGTCGCTATTGCTCAAACACCATCATCGGTTGGGGCCATTCCAGAAGCGCCTCAACTCGACCTATTAATGGCCCAAGCACCCTCGCCTAGCACCGTGCTGTATGTCAATCCCACGTCTGGGAAGGACTCAGCCGGCAGTGGGGCTGAAAGTGCGCCGTTCAAAACCGTCACACAGGCTTTGAGCGCTGCTGCGCCAAACACTGTAATTTTATTAGCACCGGGGACTTATAGCGCCCAAACCGGCGAAACTTTTCCGCTGATGCTGAAACCGGGTGTCACGCTTCAGGGCGATCCCCGCAGCCGTGGCCAAAACATTACGATCGTCGGTGGCGGTGCTTTCCTCAGCCCCTCGGTGGCCACGCAAAACATTACCATCCTGGCTGCTGATAAAGCTGGACTAACCGGAGTGACTGTCACCAATCCCAACCCACGGGGTTATGCCTTGTGGGTGGAATCGAGCAGCCCCCTTGTTGCGGATAATACCTTCACCGGCAGCACCCATGACGGCATTTCTGTGGTGGGGACAAGTGCGCCGGTGATTCGTGGCAATTACTTCAAGCAAAATGGGGCGAACGGAATCACGATCTACGGATCTTCCCAGCCTCAAGTGCAGGATAACGTTTTTGAAAATACGGGATTTGGCATCAATATTGGCCAGAATGCCGCGCCGGTGTTAACGGGCAACCGGATTATTCGCAACCGATCAGGCGTTTTGGTGCAAGCCAACGCGCGGCCTGTATTGCGGAATAATCAGATTGAAGGCAATGTGCAGGATGGCCTTGTTGCTCTTGCCCAAGCTCAGCCAGACTTGGGAAATGGGGGGGAACGGGGTGAGAATGTGTTTCGCAACAATGGTCAATTAGATATCAACGCCAAGGCTTCTAACCAAGTGATCCCAGCCTTTGGCAACCAAATGTCGAGTGATCGCACAAGCGGTCGAATTGATTTAGCCGGCAAGGTGGCTTTAGCCCCCAGGCCGGTTCTTGAGCGACCAAGCCGAACAGCCAGTGTATCTGCAACAACCAACCCTGTGCCGGCAGCAAGGAATCCTCAGCCGGCAGCTACCCCCGCACAACCAAGCGTTGCCAGGAATTCCCGACCTGTGAAACCTGCACCTAGTGGTGCCCCTGTTGCTGCGTCTTCCTCACGCCCCTACAAGCCGGTGAGTGCCTCACAAGCCGCGATTGAAATCCCTGTTCCTCCGCCCTCATCCGCGAGTGCTAGCCGAGTGCCGCCTTCTGAAAGCCGATCAACGCTGCCCATTCTCGCCCCACCTCCTCCTGGCGCACAAGCCGCAGTGCCGGCAGTCCTGCCGGTCCCTAGCCCTGATATTCCCTTGGGAGATGGTGCCCCCCCAGCGTCGGCTGCCGGTGGGGGTTCTGCAGCGCTGCGCTATCGAGTGGTCGTTGAAACCAGTGGTGAACGAGAGCAAGCTCGTGTGAGAGCGGTGGTTCCAGAAGCATTTCGCACCTTCCTTAACGGTCGGGTGGTGATGCAAGCCGGCGTCTTTAGCTCACGAGATAATGCCGATGAAATGATAGAAAAGCTCAAAAGGCAGGGGTTTAAAGCCACGATGGATGAACTTGAGTAAGTCAGCCGTTACTGCTCCTCAGTCTTTAGCAATTGATAGAGACTGAGGACAATAAATGGAGGCGAACTGCTCAGTTTTTTACGGAATAATTTGGTCAACGATCCACTCAAAGGTTGCCATGACTTGCTGGAGTGTCATTTCATCTTGCAAAGTAGACAAACGCAAACTGGGTAATCTTCTTTCGGTGGGATCGGCTGGTAGAGACAGACCGATGGAACTCAGTTTATTTCTGAGTTCCAGCCATTTTTCTTTAGAATTAAAAGGCCGTTGCGAGGCATAGTTGCTAGAAGAAATTTCTAGTTGGCCAGAAATATCCACCGTGAACAGTTCAGGGAGCAACATTCCTTTATGCTTTAGCTTGGCTGCAAAGCCGCCGTAGGTGTCGCCGGTGCCCCACTGAACATTGACATCAGGTTCTTGCTCACGCGCCCATTCATAGATTTTTTTGGCAATCTTAGCCTCATCCCTCCCTTGTCTAGCTGCAAATTCTTGGAAGAATGAAACTTCGTCCCACCGCCTTCTCTCACGAGTTGCACTAGATTTTTTGTGTTGGGCTTCTGCTGTTTGCCCGATGATTCTGGGTACTAAAGTTTTCAACCCGTTCTCGCTTACATATTGTTTGATTTCCACAGCCAGCACTTCTGTGGGGTCCATTTGTTCGTTGAGAAACTCAACGACCCGTTGTAATTCAGCAGAAATGTCATCCGTGACAAAAGCTAAACGAACTTTACCGGCTTGCAAATTCGTTTTGACTTTTTGCCAAAACAATTCTTCATCAGCGTCAGAGCCTAAAAATTCTTCAAATATCTGTTCTGGATCGCGACCTTGATCTCGACAGTTCGATTCAAACTGGACAACAATTGACTCAACCGGCCAATAAATGACGACATTCGCCGCATAGTCGAGCATCTGCCCGATCACTTCTCGCCGGCTGCGGCTGTCGTTACTGCTCTTAACTTCTACCAGCGTGGGAATTGCATTCTGATCGAGAAACAAATGATCAAGCGACCACTTTCCATTCCCCTCTTCTTCCGGGATTGCCATCTCTCGTGCGATCAATAGCCATCGTCGGGGAGTCGCGCGATCTATTTGGTCTCCAGCTAAAAGATTGGGATATTTTTCTAGCAGTTCTTGCAGCCGATCTTCTGAGTCATAGGCTTGTTCTGTCATTTCAACAAGCCGATCGTCATCCTGAATGAGATAAATACCTCCACCCATTGCAATCCCCCTATGGTTGCTGATTAGCTCGATGCACAACTGCTTTCTTTTTTTTGCTTCTGTGAAAGTGAATCACAACACTCCACATCTATTCTTTTACTTATACAATATTTTTGATAATAAAAGATTTTGCGATTATAATATCCTGTCAGGTTTACCAAAACTTTAAAAAGTTTAAATTTTGCTGTATTTATGCTTAAGTCTATGGGGATAAATCTCAATAAAACTTCATAAATTATAACTAATAAAAATTAAAACTGATTAACTGCAATTGATTGTGGTTGGCAGGGGCGGAGTTCCTACTCACTTCAGGTAGGTTACGAAGAGAGCCGGTAAGCAACTCAACCACTCGTTGATCAAACGCCTCCTAGGCAAGCTTGTCCTATTTTAGCTTTAAATAAACTTCGAGGTTGTAACTTAGGGAAGAGAAAACTGCAAAACCTCAGTAAAAAACAAAATCGACAGACTAAAGATTTTAGATTTTGAACGCGTAAATTTTAGATGAATTACCCATTCAAAACCTAAAATCTAAAATTCCTCAGTTTCTTATAAAGTGCCGGTAAAGACTCGCTCAGCCGGCCCGCTCATGTACAGCCGGTTATCGGTCGCTGACCATTCAATGTACAAACAGCCACCGGGAAGTTCCACTGTAGCAGCGCGGTCACACCGGCCTGTTAGAACACCCGCCACCAGGGCCGCACAAGCGCCGGTTCCGCAAGCCAGCGTCACACCGGCACCCCGTTCCCACACCCGCATTTTTAAGTAATCTGGTCGCACCACTTGAATAAATTCCGTATTTGTGCGCTTGGGAAATACCGAGTGATGCTCAAATAGCGGCCCGATTGCTTCCAGGGAAATCGCCGCAACATCATCGACAAACGTAATGCAGTGAGGGTTGCCCATGCTCACACAAGTCACCGACCAAGATTGACCGGCCACTTCCAAAGGTTGGTTGACAACTTTCTCCTCAGGCGCAGTCAAGGTTGTGGGAATTTCAGCAGCAAGAAGCCAAGGTTCGCCCATATCCACCGTTATCTGACCATCAGGCCGGATTTTGGGAGCAATCACACCGGCTCCTGTGTGAATGCGATAGGAACCAGAGGCCGCAACTTCTTCCCCACCCGCTTCCAAATCCGCTACAAACCGAGCCAAACAGCGAATTCCATTGCCGCACATCTCTGGCTCAGAACCATCAGAATTGAAAATCCGCATCGTGTAATCAGTGCCGGCACCTCCAGGCAAGGCGAAAATCACACCATCCGCACCAATGCCAAAATGACGATCGCACAGCTTTACCGCATCTGCCGGTGTCAAACACGGTTCTGACGATGTGCGATTGTCAATCAGAATGAAGTCATTGCCAAGTCCGTGATACTTTGTAAATTCGATTGCCATTGAGTTCTCCGCTTTTAGCTAGCCGCTTTCAGCATCCAACTGTTACTGTACGGCTTTCTGGGGGGTAGTGAGGCGATTTTGGAAGTCAGTGAGGGAATTATAGATTGCTTGCGCCCGCCCAGCGCTTCATTTCTCCAAACTCATCTGTTGCCGGCTTTGACCAAAATCCCATACAAACCCGCTACCACCCATCAGAGCGAGTAGCCAACTGAATGTCTGATCGCCAAATCTTTAAACTTTTTGTAAATTATCCCCCAGGACGGATTTAATTATGGCTGAGTTCAATACAGGATTGCCCAGCATTCGCCAAGTTCAGAATTTAATTAAAGACAAAAAACAGGTCGAGATTAAAGTCACCACCGCCGATCTGCTAACGGGTCAGATTCGCTGGCAAGATGAAAACTGCGTTTGTCTATTCGATCAGCAGGATCAGCCGACCATTGTTTGGCGACACGCGATTGTTTATATCAAGCCCAAATCTTGAATTGAGAAAGGGAAGAAATTCGCTTTCCCTTTTCTCTGCCTTTCTGAGGCAATACCGCACTCAACCATCCCGAAAACTATCGCTGGGTAGAAATTCTTTAAGCGTTTCACTCACAGTCGCTCGGACAATCGGCACCTGCAACACTGGCAAGTGGGGAGATGGGGCAATGATACAGCGTACTTGATTGAGCGAATGGAAACCCCCGCACAATAGCAGGCGATCACCTGCTTGAAAATTGGTTTCACCATTCGGAAAGCGGATAAACTTACCCTCTCGTCGGATCGCTTGCACCTGCACCCCATGCAGCCGGCGCAGATCCAGTTCAGAAAGCGCTATCCCCACCACAGGACTGCTATCTGGCACCGTCAACCACTGACAGGACATACTTTCACGCGGGACAGCCACCTCACCTTTCACTAATTGGGCAAAAGCAGCCAGTTCTTCCGGTTCTCCCACCACCAAAAGCCGATCATCGGCTAAAAGTGTAGTGTGCGAGTCTGGATAGTCGATTTCCGCTCCAGATGAGCGGCGAATCGCCATTAAACTAATGCCCGTGAGGTGACGCAGGTCTGTTTCTTCTAGGGTCATCCCAGCGAGGGGAGACCCTTCTGGTAGCGAGTACCACTTGCTGTTCATATCCTTGGCCGCCACTTGCAAATCCCGCGACACTTGTGATGCCGAGCGTTCCGGTCGCAGATCCAAGTAATGACGGCTGCGGATTTGCGCCACTTCTCGCTGAATCACCGGCAGCAGCAACCCCATGCCGGCCAGCAAATGAGCTGACAGTTCCAAACTCGCCTCAAACTCCGGCTGCACAACCTCTCGCGCCCCTAACTGGTAGAGCAATTCAATATCTTTATCGCGGTTGGCCCGGACAACAATATCCAGGTCGGGGGCCAGTTCCAAAGCTCTCTTGAGGCATAGCCGGCTGCTCATCGCGTCAGGCAGCGCAATGGCCATCGCCCGCGCCTGTTCCACCCCAGCCGCTTCTAATACGTGCAAACTCGCCGCATTGCCATAGACATAGCTAACACCGGCCTCTCGCATCTGCTGAATTTGGCTTTCAGACTGATCGATCACCACCACCGGCAGTCCGTGTTCTTGCACCAGTTTCACAAGATTACGCCCGACACGGCCATAGCCTACGATCACGACATGATTTTGCACCGATTTTTCAGCAGACACTTCCAAGGGCACATCCGCTTGATTGAAATACTTTTTCAGCACTGGCAGTTCTAATAACTTCGGCACCAGTCCCAGCACAAAGGGTGTCAACACGAGCGTCACTGCAGTTGTGCCCACAATTAGCAAATAAACTTCGCGAGAAACCAGACCCAGCAGTTGCCCTTCACTGGCGAGGACAAAGGAGAATTCCCCGATCTGCGCTAAACCCACGCCGACAATTAAAGCGGTTTTCAGGGGATAGCCAAACGCCCTCACAATTGGCGTTACTATTAAACACTTTCCGACAAGTACCAGGGCCACCAGCCCCAAGATCAGCTCTAGATTTTTCCACAAGAAGAGTGGGTCAATCAGCATTCCCACCGAGACAAAAAACAGGGCGGCAAAGATATCCCGCAAGGGTTCGACATAGGTGAGGGTTTGGTCAGCATACTCGACCTCTGAAATCATTAGGCCGGCGACAAACGCTCCCATTTCGATGGAAAACCCCAAACGATCTGTGAGCAACGCAATGCCCAAGCACAGGGCAACAACCCCCAGCAAAAACAGCTCCCGACTCTCGGTTTTCGCTAAAAATTGCAGCAAGGGGGGGACAACCCAGATGCCGGCAGCCACTGCGCCGGCGGCAAATAACCCAAGCCGCACCAATGAGCTGGCAACGGTCATGCCAAACGCTTCGGGTGGCTGGTCAAGTGCCGGCAGAACGGCCATCATCAGCCCCAAAGCTAAGTCCTGCACAACTAAAATTCCCAGCATCACCTGTCCGTGGGGTGTGCCGGTTTCGTTGCGTTCCATCAGGCACTTGAGCACCACAGCGGTTGAAGATAAGGAGAGGATCGCTCCTAAGAACACCCCCTGTGCCGGGGAGGAAACCCAACCCATGCCCACAGATACTAAAGTCGCGATTAAAATTGTCAGGACAATTTGCAGCCCGCCACCCCCCAGACTGATGCGTTTGACTTTGTTAAGTTCTGCCAAGGAAAACTCGACTCCCAAGGCAAACAGTAAAAAGGCCACACCGAACTGAGCTAAGGTTTCGACCTGCACGATTTCTTTAATCAGTCCCAAGCCTGCTGGGCCGACTACTATGCCGCCCAGCAGATAGCCCAGCAAAACAGGCTGCCGCAGGAGTGACGCAAACAGCCCCCCAGCAGCGGCGGCGGCTAGAACGGTTACTAAGTCAATGATCAATCTAAAATCTTCTTGCACAGGTTTATGAGAAAAATTATTAAGGTCTATAAACTTCAGAATATAAAGTTTTTTGGGATTCTGGCTAGAAGTTTGAGTAAAGAGTGAAGAGGGGCATGGGGCATGGGGATGACAAAGCAGTTGCATTTCTCCCACTCTCCCACTCTCCCACTCTCCCACTGTCCCACTCTCCCCCTCTAGCCCTTAGTCCCATACTCCTGTCCCGGCAGAAAGGGCTGGAAACAGAACCCGCAAAACGCTAGTCTAGTTGCCAATGCTGACTGAATCCCAACGCATGATGAGTATCTTGAATCAAACAAATAATTTCCAAAATAATCGGCTGGGTTCATCCCCACACCTGGCGCGAGTTGCTGCCGATGCTGTTTCTTGGGTGAGGCGTCTGGGCGTTGCGACAGGTTTGACAGTCGGAATCGCTGCCGGTGCTGTCAGCTGGGCGGTGCCGGCCCTTGCCCTACAGGTTCAACTCAGTCCAAAAAATCCCCAGCTGGGCGATACGATGTCGGTGATGATTCGGTTAGACAAACCGGCAAATAATAATGCCACTCCAACCGTCAAAATGAACCAGAAAACCTACCAGACATTTGCGGTAGGCCCAAATCGGTTTCGGGCGTTGTTGCCCTCAACACCCTTAGATCGCCCTGGAACTTGGAAAATTGAGGTAGCAGGTGAAGGTCAGGTGCGTAACTTGGCAGTGCAGTTGCGAGATCGCGACTTCCCCACCCAATCGATTTGGTTGCCGCCAGGGAAGGATGGGGATGTTAGCGATTATGAGTTTGATCTTGTAGACGCGTTCAAGCAATTACAAACTCCGCAAAAGTTTTGGAAGGGGGCATTTCTGCGGCCTAATGCCGGTGAAATTACTACAATTTATGGAGTTCGCCGTTATTATAATGGTAAATTTGCTGAAGATTATTACCATCGGGGTGTAGACTATGCTGGGGCTTACGGTTCATCAGTCGTAGCACCGGCAGCCGGTCGTGTGGCTTTGGTGGGGCGTGAAGCCGACGGATTTGCGATCCACGGAAACTGCATTGGTATTGATCACGGTCAGGGTGTGACAACTATCTATCTTCATTTAAGCCGCATAAATGTTAAGGAAGGAGATATGGTAAAACCCGGTCAAGTAATCGGTGCTGTCGGAGATTCTGGTGCCTCAACCGGCCCTCACTTACACTGGGGTCTGTATGTACACGGTTTGTCTGTCGATCCAGTACCCTGGCGATATCAAGGATTTGAATAACTCTTTTTTTATGGTTTTAGTAGCATTCGTAGCTGAATTTAGCGCAAGATTATTCCAGGGTTGCCCTGTTAAGATAGTGCCGGGGAGCGTAAGTAGTTTATGAGTATTGAAAGGATCGTTGAGCAGGCACTGCAAGATGGCTATCTGACGCCAGCGATGGAAGCCGAGGTAGGCCGCATTTGTAACACAGCCTCTGAATTGTCGATTGAAGAGTATATGGCTCTAGATCGTCTAATGGGCGCACTTTTGACGGGTGAGGTCGTTGTTTTACCCCGCAAACAATTTATCAATGTGATGGAAGAGTTGGTTCTCTCGGAAGCGATTGCACGGGTTGCGGAAATTGAGGCCACCAGCGAGCAAACTCTGGATGTAGGAGACATCGCTGCCTACGCGCTGAACCGGCTCCCCCCCCTCTATGCCACAACGGAGGAAGGGGCGAATTTTCAGCGATCCCGCGCGAAAGAAGAACTGCAAACCCTGATCGCTGCTCAAGTTAACGAAGCGATCTCCCGCAACCTCGATCAACCAGAATTCTTCCCGGAACGCCAAGTTATCGGCAAGTCGTCGGGTAATGAAGTTCTGACTCAAGTCAGTGCTTTGCTACAGACATACGCCCACAACTTTGAACCCAAACCGAGAAATTCTCTTTAAATTTTAGGGTTGGTTAATTTGAAGGATTTTGGATGGGCCAGTTTTGGAGTGACTGGCAATCTGAAATCCTTCAATGCGTTTTCGGGTGACCGCCGGCAAGTATAATACAAGATTTGCTACCAAAATCTTGACGCTTGCTGGAAGGAGAAGCCCCTATGGCTCGAATGTACTACGACGCCGACGCCAATTTAGACCTATTAGCCAATAAAACCATTGCGATCATCGGCTATGGTTCCCAAGGTCATGCTCACGCCCTCAATCTTAAAGATAGCGGCTTAAACGTCATTGTCGGGCTGTATCCGGGCAGTAAGTCAGCCCAGAAGGCAGAACAAGCCGGTTTGACTGTTCATACTGTGGCCGATGCCGCGAAGGCAGCTGACTTCATCATGATCCTGTTACCAGATGAGGTGCAGAAAACTGTCTACACCAATGAAATCGCACCGAATTTAACCGCAGGCAAAGTTTTAGCCTTTGCCCACGGCTTTAATATTCATTTTGGCCAAGTTGTGCCACCAGAAGATGTGGATGTGGTGATGGTTGCCCCCAAAGGCCCAGGCCATTTAGTGCGTCGTACCTATGAACAGGGACAAGGTGTGCCCAGCTTATTTGCAGTATATCAAGATGCGACAGGTCAGGCGCGGGATCGTGCAATGGCTTACGCAAAAGGCATCGGGGGCACTCGCGCCGGCATCTTAGAAACCAGCTTCCGGGAAGAAACGGAAACCGACTTATTTGGCGAACAAGTCGTGCTGTGTGGCGGATTGAGTGCTCTGATCAAAGCCGGCTTTGAAACCCTTGTGGCTGCTGGTTATCAGCCGGAATTAGCCTATTTTGAATGTCTGCATGAAGTCAAATTAATTGTTGACTTGGTTGTGGAAGGTGGCTTGGCTAAAATGCGTGATAGCATCTCCAACACAGCGGAGTATGGCGACTACACCCGTGGCCCGCGTATCGTCACCGATCAAACCCGCGCCGAGATGCGAAAAGTTCTGCAAGAAATTCAATCTGGCCAATTTGCCCGTGAGTTCGTGCTAGAAAACCAATCCGGTAAACCTGGATTTACTTCCATGCGCCGGCAAGAAGCCGAACATCCGATTGAGGAAGTGGGCAAAGATTTACGGGCTATGTTTAGCTGGTTAAAACAAGACTAAAAGCAAAACAAGTGCGTTAGGGGCGGTAGATTTTCCGCCCCTAATTCATTGCTTTTGGTTCCTACCAAAGCTTGCAACCCACAGGAAACACCGCTTAATTTTTTCTTTGTAAAAGTCGCTAAACGGCGAGTTAATACATTTCTAACTTTTATTTTTATATTTGAGCGAAGGATGAGTTCTACACAATAAATATTAGGTAAATCACCTCCATGAATTCTAAAAAACCAAAGGTTTTTAAGTTTATTGCATATAATAATATGCCTAAAGTTTTTGTAAGATTTCAGATACTATTGAACGATTCATAGCTTTATTTAGCTCTGCTTAAGGCAGCTTTATTCCTTATAGTTTATTATTCAAAATAGGCGTTATATCACAATATAATTACAGATTTGCCTTAACATAGATTCTAAACAAAGGGGACATGAAGTTCTCTTCCACCCGCCTTTCATCTTTTGATATAACGCAATTGAGCGGGCGTCTTCCTGGCAGCTTAAATACTTGATAGCCCTGATAAGCCGTGAACATCGATTCTTTTCTCAAGCCGTTTGAACATTTTGGCGTCGATCTCGGCCTAGATCGAATTCAGCAACTGCTAGCCAACTTAGGCAACCCCCATCACCAAGTCCCTGTAATTCATGTCGGGGGGACAAATGGCAAAGGCTCAGTTTGTGCTTATCTATCGGCAATACTGACAGAAGCCGGTTATCGAGTCGGACGTTATACCTCCCCTCATTTAGTGGAGTGGTGCGAACGCATTTGCTTGAATGAACAGCCCATCCCACCCGAAGATTTACAACAGTTGCTGATCCAAGTGCAAAACGCCATCCAACCGGATCAGCCCTCACCTACTCAATTTGAAGTGATTACGGCAGCAGCTTGGCTTTATTTTGCCCAGCAGCAAGTCGATGTAGCCGTGGTAGAAGTCGGTCTGGGAGGGCGCTTGGATGCAACAAACGTGTGTGATCGCCCCCTTGTTAGCATCATTACTTCTATCAGCTGGGAACACTGGCAGCGCCTCGGCCCTACTTTAGCGGATATTGCCTTTGAGAAAGCCGGCATCCTCAAACCGGGGTGTCCTGCTGTACTCGGACAGCTACCTGTCGAAGCAAAAGCTGTGATTGAAAAGCGCATTGCTGAGCTTGGCTGTGTGGCAGTGTGGCCGGCACCGGCTGTTAGCGAAACCAGAGAGGGAGGAAGTCAATATTTCTCGGATCTGGGCAACCCCGCACCCCAGCAACCTGAGTGGGCGACATCCCAGGGTATTGAGTATCCGTTACCGATTCCGGGGGATGTTCAGCTGGGTAATTCGGCGCTAGTAGTCGCAGCGCTGCAAATCTTGCGGCAGCAGGGATGGCAAATTTCAGATGAAGTGATCGCGGCAGGAATGGCGAAAACAAATTGGCCTGGACGCCTACAGTGGTTGAGATGGCGAGATCGCCCGTTATTAATTGATGGTGCCCACAACGGTGATTCTGCTGGAGTTCTACGCCGGTATGTGGAGACTTTGGAGGTTAAATCGATCATTTGGGTCATGGGGATGCTATCTACCAAGGATCGCACCGGCATCTTTAACGCACTACTGCGACCTGGGGATCGATTGTACTTGGTGCCGGTGCCTGACCATGCTTCTGCTGAACCCGAAGAACTAGCCCTCCACGCCCAAATGATTTGTCCACAATTGCTAGAGTGCCGGTGTTTTAGTGAATGGCAAGCCGGTTTAGAGGCAGCCATCACAAATATTGACAGTTTAACCGTTCTATGTGGCTCCCTCTATCTGATTGGCGATTTCTTAAAAAGCCAACCTTCCCAGCCGCAGTCTCCAAATTAACCTCTCAGCCGGTTCCAACTTTGTGCGGCATCCGCAACCGCCTGATCCACCGGCTTCTCATCCAGCATTGCCGCCTGCAAATTGTCATAAATAATCTTTTGCAACTGGTTGCTATCCTTCATGGCGGGGACTAAAACCTCGGCATTTTTCAGTTGATTTGCGCTGATTGCCCGCGCCTTATCCACGGCAGTTGCATTTGCCGGCTGAGTTTGGAAGTAACTATCTTTGAGTGCCTCTTGGTTAGAAGGCAACACATTGGCCGCTTTGGCAAACGCCAACTGGTTGGCACTATTGGTGACAAATAAAGCAAATTTGAGGGCATCATCAGGCCGGTTGGTGCCTTTTGGGATTGTTAAGTTCATCACCGCTACATTTTTCTTGCCGGTTGGGCCGGTGATCTCTGGGGCGGGGACGGAAACCTGAGCGATCGTCGGTGCATTTTGGGCAATTGTCTTAAAAAACTGAGGCCCTGAAGACAACAGGGCAGTCTCACCGGCTTGATAAAGTTCGATTGCCCGTCGGTGTCCTTGGGTAAGGGCTTCTTGTGGTATTAGCTTCTGTTTGTAGAGGTTTACCCAATACTGAAACGCCGCTTTCCCTTCAGGCGTGTTAAAAGCAGCTTTGCCTTGGTCGTCTACCAGTTTCACGCCCATCTGCACCAAAGATTCCAGCACTTCCCCTGAATCTTCTGGTACAAATGTCACAAAAAAAGCGTATTTGCCGGTTTTTTCCTTAATTTGTTTAGCAACCTGCGCCAATTCCGCATAAGTTGCTGGGGGTTTAGAGATGCCAGCTTTTTTAAATAACTCGGTGTTGTAAATGGTGATGCGAGTGGTGAGATACCAGGGAATTCCAAAGCTTTGACCGTTGAAGGTGCTGGCTTTCCAAATATTGGGTAAGTATTGCTGACGCACATCTTGTGGCACTTTAGAATCTAGAGACATCCAAGCATTGCGTCCTGCCAAAAGGGAAGCAAAGTTGGGGTTGAGGTTGACGATATCAGGCGCAGTCTGGGCTGAAACCGCCGCTAAAATCTTGCTTTCCATCGCCGACCAAGCCACATCCACCCAGCGGACTTTGAGGTTTGGGTTTTCGGCTTCAAAGGAGGCGATCAAGTTGTTGAAATAATCTGTAAACTGTGGCTTAAGCTGCATTGTCCAGAATTCTACTTCCTGCTGTCCTGTGGTAGCCGGTTTAATGCCGGTGCCTCCATCACTCGGAAGGGGACCACAGCTAATCGCCCAGCTAAGCAAAAAGCCCAGCAGCGCAAAAATACTCAAACGTTTCCAGTTAGCGGTTAAATTTAAAACATTCCGCAAACCTCGGTCGATCCGAAAGGTTACCCACTGTGTCAACTTTGACCTCTGAGTTTTAATCCTGCTCATTTTGCTTGCCTTTGATGCCGGTCACTGAACCGATTTTGCCCAATGTACTAGATTATTGAAACGTGACGGGAGTGCGAGAACGCCGATCCGTTCCTACACATTTAATTTGTCTAATGAGATAGAAGGAAGAAAGGGCGATGGGGCGAAGAATTTAAGATTTTCCCGGCTTGCAGACGAGACGAATTGAGATGTACGTTGACTTAAAGATGGCGGTTGCTCAATGATCCAGACGAGGCAAGCCGGTCTGCTCCAGACGCGACTATGCCTGAAACAGCAAAAGGCAAATACCAGTAAATCTATTTTGTGCACCTTATTTTAGTGTTTGTAAGCGATAAAATTCTTGTTTGCTGAATGCAAGGTGACTCGGCACTTTAAGCGGATCTTCTAAACACATTGGTGAGGGCCAGTGAGCAAATAAGAAGGTGGGCCGCTAAATCGGGAATCCTAGCAGAGGCAGCTTGTTTGTAAAGTTTCTAACGAACGTGGTGATTCTTGATGAAATTGGGTACGATTTGAGTACCATAAATTCGGTATTATCATCTCGCTCTAGCTAATTTTCAATATCCCATCCACCTTGATACGTGAGCGGACAAAGCCGTGGTTAACTCATTCAAACGTCTATTTTCCAAAAGCAAGCAAGGGGTCGGTATAGAATTGGCTCCTGAACGGATCAATATTGTGCAGCTCCGCAAACAGGGTCAGGGTTACAAAGTGGCCACCTTTGTCTCGGTGCCGGTGCCGGAAGATGTCTTTCAAGAAGGCCAAATTGTTGACTCTCCGACCCTAGCTGCCTTGATCACGGAAACGCTGGCAGAACACAAGATTAAAGCAAAGCAGGTCGCTACGGCAATCCCCGGAAAAGAAGCGGTGATCCGGTTGATTCCGGTGCCGGCAGAACTCAATGACCTAGAGTTAAAGGAATACATGAACTCGGAAGCGGGGCTGTATTTGCCATTTCCACGGGAAGAGGCAGATGTAGACTTCCAAAAATTGCAACCGTTTGTGGATGAAGATGGGATTGAAAAATACCAGGTGCTGTTGGTTGCCACCCGCAAAGAAATTACAGATGTCTATATCGATATCTTCAAGCAGGCTGATTTAAAAATTGATGTTATAGAGGTTACGAGTTTTTCCCTGATCCGCACAATCCGAGAGCAATTGCAGCAGTTTACCCCACAAGAAGCAGCGGTGCTGGCAGATATCGAGTTTGACACGACTGAAATTGCCATTGTCGTAGATGGCATCCCTCAGTTTTCCCGAACCATTCCAATCGGCACCTTCCAAATTCAAAGTGCGCTGTCCAAGGCGATGAACTTACCGCCTTCAAGAAACACCGATCTGCTGGCGGGGATGACCATTCCCGTTACCCCCGTAGACACCTCAGGACTGGGTACAATGGGAGGTACAAACCCCGGAACTGCAGCGATGCTCAAGATTTTAGGAGAACTCGCGGATGAAATCCGTCGCTCCATTGACTTCTATCTCAACCAGAGCGAAAACTTAGAGGTAGCGCAGCTGCTATTGGCAGGGCCAGGTGCGGCGCTCGGTCAACTAGATGAATTTTTCATGCAACGGCTAAGCCTGCCAACTTCTCAGGTCGATCCAGTGGAAAGTTTATCGTTGGAAATGGATGAAGAAATTACTGAGGTGCAACGGCCAGGATTGGGGGTTGTACTGGGTTTAGGACTACGGGAGGTGTAATTTTATGTATAGCCTTGATATTAATTTTCTCAATGACCGGCCTGATTATGTCACCCAAAAAACCAAACGCAAGGGTGGCAAAATTCAGGTTGCGGATAGGACTGCGTTAATTGCGGGAGTGGCGACAGGTGTCTTTTTCCCGGCTTTGGTGATGGGTTTTTGGTTTGTTGCCCAATCGAACAATCAAAAACTAGAAACCCAATTGGCAACATTGGAAGGGCAAGCCGGCCAATTGGCTAGCAAAGATAGCGAGTATAGAGCTATTAGAGCGCAAAGCGATCAAATTAAGACCGAGACGGATGGATTAGCGCTGCTGTTTAATACTTCGCTTAAGCCGGTTTCCGCGATTTTACAAGATATTCGCGATCGAGTGCCGGCAAACGTTCAAGTTGATAATATTCAGCAAACTGTGGCAGTAGCCCCCCCGGTTCCAGGTGCACCCCCACCAGCAGCAGCTCCCCCACCACCAGCAGCCGGTACTCCCCCAGCAGCCGGTGCTCCACCAGCAGCGGGTGCCCCCCCAGCAGCACTCCCACCGGCAGTATCCCCGTGGCAACAGTTCACCCAAAAACTCGTGATCGAGGGGACAGCAAAATCGTTTGACGAAGTGAATGATTTTATGCTGGGCCTCCAAGAGTCTAAATTCTTGAATGCCTCAGAAGTTAAGCTCCTTGAAGCGAACTTGGCAGACAACCCCCTGCAAACGAGAACTGTCCTGCCTCAGAACAAAAATAAGAAGCCAGGTGATCCCTCTATTGAAGGGCAACCTCCAGAAATACAGCTGCCAAAAGTGGTGGATTACAAAATTGAAGCCGGGGTCAGTAATGTAAATGCTTCAGAGGTGGTTCGAGAGCTGAATCGGAAGGGTGCTATTGGACTGGCCACTCGAATCGAACAACTGCAAAACAAGGAGGTCATTAAACCATGACAGTAAGTGAAGAGTGGGGTCCGGGTGAAGAAGAACAGGAAGCTGGTGGTGGCCTATTTGGCATTAAATTCACACCAACAATTATTGGGGTTTTGGTGGCTGTTGCCGGTGTGGCAGCGGCAGTTGGTCTGTATATGTATGTGCTGACGCCTGAGTGGGCAAAGCAGGAAGAACTTAAAGGCAAAATTAGCACCAAAGAAGCTGAAATTGCACAGTTGAAAGTTGGTGCGGCCAAGATCGAAGAAGCCAAAGCGGATTTACAGCGAGAAAAACAGCTAAAAGCTGAAGTAGAAGCGTTGTTTGGTGATCAAACAAAACTCGATACTTTACTGTTAGATATCAACAAAATTGTGAAACAGGGCGGAGCCAGGATTCAACTGTTCAAACCGGATGATGAAATCATTACTCAGACCCTGTTTCCAAAAGATAAGCCACCAAGCCTTCCAAATCTAATTCCGTTTAAATCTATGCCACTGAAAATGGAGTTAGATGGAACATTTGCTCAAACCCAATCAATTATTCGTAACATTGAGCGGTTAGAGCCACTTTTAGTGATGGGAGCTTTCAACTCGAAAATAGATGAACCAACGATGCAACTGGTAGTAGATGAACAAGGCAAAGTGCGCGGGCTAACTGAACCAAGACTCATAACCACGTTGAATATATCGGCCATTGTGCCTAAATCAGCGAAAGAAATTGCCGGCGCAACACCGGCAACCCCACCAGCCAAGTAAACAAGACGAAACAAGCGAACTTTAAAAGCAACAGCATCCAGGAGCCAAAACCGGCAACAATCATCGGATGCAATTTCATACCATTTTTGTGAGTTGAGGAGAGAACGGTGAAACAGGATCGGGGAATCGGCGGCCTCTTGCTCGGAGGAGCAGTGGTATTAATGGTACAAGCGCCAGTGTGGGCGCAAGCTACCCAAGTCACAGGTGTGCAGGTTAGGCAAAGCAATCAGGGAATTGAGGTTTTCTTGGAAACTCGGAGCGGCGAACGCCCTCAGATTTTCACGGTAAGCCGGGGTAACGATCTGGTCGCCGATGTCATCAACACACAGCTTCGCTTACCACAAGGCAATATTTTTCGCCAAGACAACCCCTATCCTGGCATTGCCTCCGTGGTCGTCACTCAGCTTGATGCCAATAGTGTTCGGGTGATCGTCGCCGGCACGACTGGCACTCCTTCTGGGCAAATTGCCGGCAGAGACAGTCAGGGAATTCTCTTTAGCTTCACGCCGGGAGCCGGCACAGCAGCAGGACGCCCTAGCCAGAGTGTGCCGCCGCCCCCACCGGGTCTGCCTTCGATTAACCCAGGGCCAATGGCTCAAACTCCCCCAGGGCCGGCACCTAATGTTTTGGTTCCGAACCCCGAAGTCACCATTAATGGCGTGCCGGCAACGCCTCCGATGACCAGCATGCCGCCCGCTGCTGCCGGTCCTAGCGCAGCGCCACCTTTCTTACCACGAGCCGTTGCGCCCCCTGTCGGCGATATTGCAGCCGCAACCACTGATTCAGCAGCTTCGACGATTGATTTGGGCAGCAATCAGCGGGTGCCTCGCTTAGTGTTGAAAGACGCGCCGGTTCGTGAAGTGTTGTCGCTATTGGCGAGAGAGGCAGGTCTTAACCTCGCCTTTACCGCAGAAGTCCCCGGTGGGCCGACAGCAGCCGGTCAGCCGGCAGCCCCAGGAGGCCAAGCGGCTGCCGGTGCCGGCATACCGACGATTTCACTAGATATTGAAAATGAGTCGGTACAAGATATCTTTAACTACGTCCTCCGGCTCAGTGGTTTGCAAGCCAACCGAATTGGACGCACAATCTTTGTCGGCAGCCGGTTGCCCAACGAGCTGAGCGATGTAGTGATTCGTACTTATCGGCTCAACCAAGTGACAGCCCGACAGGCATCCGGCTTTTTGGCGAGTATGGGAGCCGAGAGTGCCGTGACTTCCACTCAAGAAGTGACTCAGGTAACGGCTGTTCCCATCCAAGGAACTGACCAGGCAATTACACGAACCAACACCACGACTCAAACCACGATTGACACCCTTCGCTTTAATCCGCAAGATTCTCAAGCCGTCCTGCGGGGGTTGCAAGTGCTGGTGGATACACGGCTCAATTCCGTCACCTTAGTCGGCCCTCGACGTTTGGTAGAAATGGCGTCTTCTCAATTGGTGCAGCTTGACCTGCGCCGGCGTCAAGTGGCGGTCAATGTCAAAATTATTGATATTAACCTCTCCTCGCTGGATAACTTCAACAGCAGTTTTTCTTTTGGAATTGGTGATACTTTCTTTGTTAACGACCAAGGAGCTGCTGCCCTCAACTTTGGAGGACTCAATCCACCGAATAGAACAACGACTACCAGCGGAATATCAAACCCTCCTGTTGTACGAAATCAAGTAGGCGGTGAAAATTTAGAGGAGTTTGAGCCTTTCTACAACACAACCGATACAATTAACGTCCCGCTCACTGGCGATCCGAATGGAGGTGTTTTCCTAGATCCTCGTCCCCCAATCTCACGAGATCCCTCCGAGGTAGGTATTCAAGATTATACAGTTGGAAACCCAGGAACTGCAGCGTTTAGCTTATTTCCGTTTATTCGATACCCCAAAAGGTTTCTATCTTTGCTGCAAGCTCAAGTGACCAGCGGCAACGCGAAGATTCTGACTGACCCAACATTAGTAGTTCAAGAAGGGCAAACTGCTACTGTCAATCTCACTCAAGATGTAGTCGGCAACATCCGGGTCGAGAGAGAAACCTCTGAAGGTCAAACAGTAAACACAACGACAGCAGAAATTGCGAAGGCCGGTTTAATTCTTGGGATTGCGATTGATCGTATTGACGATAACGGTTTTATCACGTTAAACATCACGCCTAAGGTAACATCCGTTGGGAGTCAACAACAGTTTGAGGACAACACCATTTCTTTACTGTCGGAACGCTCTCTTAATTCAGGAGTGATTCGCCTGCGAGACGGCCAGACTTTAATCCTCTCAGGTATTATTCAAGAACAAGACCGAGTTACCGCTAGCAAAATTCCCCTTTTAGGCGATTTGCCCATCATCGGTGCTTTATTTAGAAGCACTAATAGAACCAATACACGGGCTGAGGTGATTGTGGTGGTGACGCCGCAGATTATGGATGACTCTGAACTTTCACCGTTTGGCTATGGCTATACTCCAGGCCCAGACGTACGTCCGCTGATTCAGCGGCAGATGCTTCCTGATGGCAGTTCTCAGTAAATAAAGGTTCAGGTATTCTTCCTTGATAGCTGTGTGTCCCTGTTCGAGCTTGGACAGGGGTTTTTGCTTTTTTGAGCAAGGGGCGGTTGAGTTTTTGGCTAAGATTATGGGCTTTGGCAATCTTGATCGGGCCATAGCGGAATTTACAAAATGTCTTATTGGTCAGTTTAATGGTGAACAGCTCGCTTGGCGAACCAAATTCCTGCAAAATTAGCTTTTTAGGATTTGCTGATTGCCGGCACTCGGTTTCTAGAATTTTAGATAGGGAAGGTTTTTATTTTAAGTCATAGATTTAAAATATGCAGTTATAGCTTGTAACTATTGCTGTATAGGCATTTTAGTATTATTTTTCTTATTTCAAACTTTGCAAGTTTATAACAAAATTTTAAGCAAATGGAATAGGTATTTATTCTTATTTGCCAGAAAAGATCGGGTTCGACGAAGCAGCAAAGCGACTCAAAATTGCCAAAAAAATACTTAGATCCACATAAATTAAAGGTTTCAGGCTTCCATATCCGGCTTGCACCCTTTAGAATATTGCAGTGAAAACTAGAGTCTGTGGGATTTTCAGCGATTTTTAGCAAGTCCCGCCAAGACTTATGCCCGGATCTCTCTTTTGAGGTCGCCCAGTGATGTTTAATACGTTCTACAAACGCTAAGGATCTTTGAAATGAACAAAGGCGAATTAGTTGACGTTGTGGCTGAAAAAGCCAGTGTGACTAAGAAACAGGCCGATGCTGTACTCACAGCAGCCCTGGAAGCGATTATGGAAGCCGTTTCCGACGGTGACAAAGTGACATTGGTTGGCTTTGGCTCGTTTGAATCTCGCGAACGCAAAGCCCGCGAAGGTCGCAACCCCAAAACCGGCGACAAAATGGAAATCCCGGCAACGAGGGTGCCTGCCTTCTCTGCCGGCAAGTTGTTCAAGGAGAAGGTTGCGCCCGAATAATCGTTTCTCTAAGGCAAGAACCAAACCTTGAAGCAACCGGCACATGGGGGGAATTTAGCTTGGGCAGCGGCACTCGCCGGCTGCCCCCCTTCGGCCATTCTTGATTTTTCTGCCAGTATCAATCCCTTGGGTCCTCCCAGTAGCGCGATATCGGCGATTCAAACCCATATCAGCGAGCTGAGAGCTTATCCTGACCCGGATTATCACGAACTGCGGACGGCGCTGGCTCAACTGCACCAGCTCAGTGCTGATTGGATTCTGCCTGGTAATGGCTCGGCAGAGTTATTAACGCTCGCCGGCAGGGATTTCTCGCAACTGGCAGAGACTTATTTGCTCACACCGGCATTTGGTGACTACAGACGGGCACTCAAGGCATTTGATGTGAATGTGCTTGAGTGTCCTTTGTCATTTGTCAGGGAGCAGTGGTCATTTGTTTTGAGTCCATCCCAAGGGACGCAAAACAAAGGACTTTTACTCAATAACCCGCACAACCCCACTGGCACCCTGTTCCAGAAAGAAACGATTCTGCCCTACTTGGAGCAATTTGCTCTGGTGGTGGTGGATGAAGCTTTTATGGATTTTCTGCCGGCAGATCGGCAGCAGAGTTTAGTGCCGGTGGTGCGGGATTATCCCAATTTAGTGATTCTGCGCTCACTGACTAAATTTTATAGCCTGCCCGGACTTCGCTTGGGTTATGCTGTAGCCCATCCAGAGCGTTTACGCAAGTGGCAGTTGTGGCGAGATCCGTGGCCGGTTAATGTTTTAGCAGCCGCAGCCGGTATCGCTATGGTGCAAGATACCGAATTTCAACAAAAAACCTGGGATTGGTTGCCACCAGCACGAACCGAACTATTTGAGGGACTGGCAAAAATACCCGGTTTGCAACCTCATGCCGGTGCTGCCAACTTCTTACTGGTAGAATCCGATCAGCCCACTTCTTGGTTGCAACAAACATTACTCAAGCGCAAACAAATTTTAATTCGTGACTGCCTCAGCTTTCCTGAATTAGGCGAACGTTACTTCCGGGTTGCCGTTCGCTTAGAATCTGAAAATCAACGTTTACTAGAAGGACTAACAGAAATCCTGTCAGAAAAAGACAAGCCTGAAGAGTGAGACAATAGAAAAAACCTTTCGCTCACCCACATCCCCATCTCTAAAAAATCGAGAAAACCTATTTTTAAAATAGAGAACTATCTGTGTGCATCTGTGGTTAAAAAAATCCATATTTTAAAAAAAATAAATAACAAAATTTCAAATTATTTGTATAAATTTGTAGAGTTCAAACATGGCAGTTGACTACGACTTAGTAATCATAGGCAACACTCCTGCCGGCTTTTATGCCGCAGCCAAAGCCGCATCCCTGAAAGCCAGAGTTGCCCTAGTCGCACCCGAAACCTTGGTAAATGCCGGCACACATAGCAAAGCATTAACCCAAATCAGCCGCATCGCCGAGCAAACGAGGGCAACGCATCAATTTGGCATTTACTGCGACGCTGATGAACAGACACCCGCATCCCCACAAATCTCAGTAAAATTTAACGAAGCAATGCAATGGTGTGCCGGCGTTGTCTCTAACTTAGAAGCACAACAATCACCCGCAGTATTGGCTTCTTTAGGTGTCGATTTCATTGCCGGTGCCGGCCAATTTTATCCCAAACCTCATCTCGGTTTTGAAGTCAAAGATCGGCGACTTCGTGCCCGTGCTTACCTACTTGCCACAGGCACTTGCTCAGCGCTTCCAGAAATTGACGGATTGGAAGCAACCGGCTACCTTACTGCCCAAACAATTAGCCAGTTTGCTAACATCAAGCCCCAGCCTCAAAGCTTAATCGTAATTGGTGCTGATGCCACCGCCATTGAACTTGCTCAAACATTTGTGCGGCTGGGAAAAACCGTTACCTTAGCAGTGAGAAGCCCTTATATTTTACCTAAAGAAGACCCAGAAGCGGCACAGCTAATTCAGGCGCAGCTCGAAGCTGAAGGAGTGCGTATCCTCACAAAAACTGAGGTGACTCAAGCTAAAACCATCGACGGGAAAAAATGGGTTCAAGCCGGCAACCAAGCCATTGAAGTGGATGAAATTTTGCTAGCAGCCGGTGAGCAGCCAAATCTAGATTCTTTAAATTTAGAATCGGTGGGGGTAAAATGGCACCGGCGGGGCATTGATCTGAGCGAAAAACTGCAAACGACGAATCCCCGCATTTTTGCTTGTGGCTACAATCTCGCTCATCTAGGGAATTATGAAGCCGATATTGTGCTAAAGAATGCGCTATTTTGGCCGATTTTCAAGGCAGATTATGGCGGTATTTCTAGCGGAATTTTCAGCGATCCCCAACTAGCGCGGGTTGGAATCTCGGAAGCGCAAGCAAGAAGCCGGTATGGGAAGGATGTTTTGGTGTTGCGGCAGTATTTAAAGACGGTTGCCGGAGCGCAGATGCAGGGAGAAACGACAGGATTGTGTAAAATTATTGTTCGGGGCAATGGCGAGATTCTCGGCGCTTCGATTGTCGCGCCCAATGCCGGTGAGCTAATTTACAGTCTTGCGCTGGCGATGCGGCAGAAGATTAAGGTGGAGAAGCTAAAACTGCCGGCAATCTGGCCCAGTTTATCAGAAATTACTGGCAACACGGCTGCGGAGTGGAGCCGGCAGCGTCTCAATGGTAATGAGCGTTTGCAGGATTTTTTAGAAAGTTTGTTCAATTGGCGTCGAGGCCGGTTTAAATAAATAAATTGTGAGAGCGTGACAAAAGAGCCGGTCGCAGTGATATGATTACCAGTTTGTGATATTACGCAAAAAATGACTGTAACTGGTGAGAGTGTAGGCGCTAAAGTTAACGTTTCTACCTTCAAGTACAACCCACGATACAAACCCAACCAGCTAATTTGCGGGAATGGGCAAACAGCAGTGATAACAGGCTGGACGGCAAAGCAAGCGCTTGCTAATCAACTGCAGCCCAATGAATTTGCTGTTATTGGCCAGTTGTATTCTCCCACACGGGGAATTAGCCTGTTAATTCGGAACCTGCTGGCAAATCCTCATGTTCGCTTTTTGGTTGTTTTAAATGCTACTAAAGAAGACAAAAATGCCGGTGGGTGTGAGTGCCTGCTAGATTTTTTCCGTCATGGGTTTGAAGAAGGGCAGAGTGATACAGGCCGCCAATGCTGGGTGATTCGCTCTTCTATTACTGGATATATAGATATTGAAATTGAGTTTGATGTGTTAGAAAAATTGCGAAAATCTATTGAGTATAAAGAAGCCAAATCAATTTCTGAAGCCGTCAAGCTGGTAAAAGTTTACGCCGGGCGAAATGCAGTTGAACCGTGGGGGCCTCGCTTGGAATTCCCAATGCCTGAATCTGTCCCTACTATTTTACCAGGGCCTCGATACGGGCATCGGATTGAGGGGAGAACTATTGCAGAAACTTGGGTGAAAATTATTCATCGAATTAAGACAACAGGCACGATTCGGCCTACAGGGTACGATGGAAAATGGCAAGAATTAATTGATTTAATGGCAGTGGTCACAAATGAGCCAGATGAGTTCTATTTTCCAGAGCCAAATTACTTGCCAATTGACCAAGCTTTTCTTAAAGAGTACATCTCTCAGGTTGTAGATGATTCTGCTAATCGAGAAGGTGTTAAATATACTTACGGTCAGCGCTTGCGCTCCTGGTTTGGTCGGGATCAAATCGAGCAAGTTGTCCAAAAGCTAATCGGAGAAATTGACGCGGCAAGTGCGGTCATGTCGCTGTGGGATGTGAAAGATCATGATGCCGGTGGTAGCCCCTGCCTCAATCATATTTGGCTAAGAGTGGTAGATAATGAATTCTCTTTGACAGCAACCTTTCGCAGTAATGATATGTTTGCTGCATGGCCGGCAAATGCAATGGGACTTAGGGCGCTCCAGCAGCACATTAGACATGAAATTGCTAGTCTCTCTGACTATAATTTGAAGATGGGTCCTCTGATTACGGTTAGTCAGAGCGCTCATATTTATGATGATACATGGGAAAACGCTGAAAGTTTAATTAAGCAACAGTATGCTGCTATTTGCCAGCAACGAACCTATGATGATCCATCGGGAAATTTCTTAATAGAAATTGCAGGAGAGCAGATAAGAGTCACGCAAACAACGCCTGGTAACGGCGAGGTTGTTGATTGCTACTGCGGTAAAAATCCATTAAATCTTTTGAGAAAAATTTGTGAGGCTTCACCCTCAATACGGCCAGACCACGCCGGTTATTTGGGGATAGAATTACAGAAGGCAGCAGTATGTCTTAAAACTGGCAAGAAATACATTCAGGATAGATAATGAATTTTGAGCAGCAAAGACCTACATGGGATGAATATTTTTTAATGTTGGCAAAATTGGCCGCCACTCGCTCAACTTGCCTCGCCTTTCCTGTGGGTGCCGTAATAGTTAAAAACAAGCAAGTTCTCGCAACCGGCTACAACGGTGCACCTGCCGGCTCTGCTCACTGTACCGCTCAAGGATACTGCTATCCTGGTCTGAGCAGTTGTGATGCTAGTAAATCGATGCCCTCTCGCGCTGTTCATGCCGAAGCAAATGCCCTCGCACAGGCAGCCAAGCATGGCATTTCTACTGCCGACGCGAGTATTTATGTCACCCTAGAACCCTGTCTTTCTTGCTTAAAATTAATTATTTCAGCCGGCATTCACGATGTTTTTTATGAAACTTCTTTTAGCAGTGGAGAGAGCGCCGTTGTTCGAGATTCTTTTATCGAAGAAGGCTTAGTTAATTTGAAGCATATCAATTTGTGTGAGAATATAGCACAAAAAGCCGCATTATTATTGCTAAATCCAATATCTGTTATAAAACCAGATAATTAATAAAATATAATTACTATATCGTCAAATGAGGGTTTCTATGTTTAGTGATGTAGATATCGAAAGAGAAATAGTAGCCAGAAAAAAAGATCCAGAGAAGGGGATAGCCATTGAGCCTTTTGAAAAAAAGTCTTTAACCCCTGTTGGCTATGACTTGAGGGTAGGCAAAAGAGGGTTTTCTTTGAAGAATAAGCGTGAGCTTAATATTGAAGGCAAAACAAAAATAGAGATTCAACCTAATGATACAGTAGTGATTGAAACTTTAGAATCGGTGAGTCTTTCCAAAAAAATTGGAGCGACTATACATTCAATGGCCTCACTGGTTGTTCTTCAGGGATTATCTCACATCTCGACTACCATAGACCCTGGTTGGAGCGGCAAGCTGCTAATTTCTTTTCACAACTATCGCGATAGTTTTGTAGAACTTGAATTTAAAGAAGTTTTTTGTACAGTTTGCTTTTACAGAGTAGAATCCGAAGCTAAGGTACCTCTTGTCAGAGAGGCTGATAGGGATGATTTGTTGAGGCAACTTAAACAAAAATGTAAAGAAGAGGAACAAAAAGAGGAAGAAAGAAACAAGAAAGCAAGTATGCACTGGATGTTTGTGTTGGTTATTTTAATTTCTGCATTTGGGGTTCTGGGCTTTCTAGTTTCCTTGAAAAATCCACCTATAGGAGGCGCTCTTTCACCTTTAATAGCCTTAGTAATTTCTATTCTATACGATCGCTTAAAACCAAGATAGAGTTTGTTGCAGTTCAAGAGTATGTTGGATAGAAAATCGATTAACCAATCTACACAAATCACATTAGGGGAGTATGAAGCCAATCAAAACCCGTGCTTATATATCCGGTGCATTAACCGGCATTGAGAAGCCAGCAGAACTTAAAGCTTTCTATGAAAGCATTGGCTCACTATGCGAGAACATGGGGTTTCAGGCTTATGTACCGCACCTAAACACTGATCCTATCAATAATCCTGATGTTACTCCACACCAGGTTTTTGAGACAGACAAGCACCTAGTCAGCACATCAGACTTAGTTATTGCTTACGTTGGATTCCCATCTTTTGGGGTGGGTATGGAGTTAGCTTACGCAGAGACGAATGGTATTCCCATTATTCTCTTTTATGAAAAAGGGAAGTCTGTATCTAGATTTCCGCGAGGCATTCCCACAGTCATCTCTGAAATTCAGTTCAGTAGCTATGAAGATGCTTTAACTCAACTCAAGAGTGTTTTGGACTGTTGGAAGTTACAGCAAATACAACCGCTACCACCTTCGATATACTCTCCCTAAGTGCAGCTATTCAGCTTTTATTAGCTATATCCTGACTGGAGCAATTGCAATTAATGATAGCTATTTACCTCTAACCGGCAACTTCGGTGAATTTAAGTAGTTTGATTGGCGGCCAAAAGCGCCGGCGGCATTTATAGCCGACTCAGAATCATAACAATAAAGTGGGGTTGTTTGTCAATCTTTCTTAACAATTTCTGGAAGTTAAGAATTAACTTAGTGCCGATGACGAAGACGGACTAGAGACATTTACTCACGGCAAAGCTTAGGAAGATTGCTATCTTTGACTGAACACGAAGGCTGCCGGAAATGCCATGCCATCCTGTGTTGTCAATCTTGAAGTGAACTTTCATGAAAGAGGATACGATGAACCAACCACTTACCGGCCTCCTCAAACGCTCTAAAATCACATTACTCGCTGCTTGTATTCCCTTCCTGATGCTAGCAGCCTGCGGCCCGCAGGAATCGTATAACAAATCAAAAGCGCCTGTCGGCAGTGCTCCACCTACACAGATGCCGGTAACCGCACAAAAAGCTGCAATCCCAACATCTGGAACCCCTGGAGGGAGGGGACAAGGGGGAAGCTTTTCCGGCAAACAAAATCAAGCACAACCGGCACCTGCTAATACAGAAAACTACAACCGCATTGAAGATAACCCATTTCAGCTTGCTAGTAATAGCCCGCTTTCAACATTTTCTATCGATGTAGATACGGCATCCTATAGTAATATTCGACGGTTTATTAATGAAGGTCAACTTCCGCCACCAGACGCCGTTAGAATTGAAGAATTGATTAATTATTTTACTTACGATTATCCCCAACCTAAAGGCGAACAACCCTTTTCTCTCACGACAGAAATTTCTCAAGCACCTTGGAACCCTACCCACCAATTAGTTCAGGTAGGCTTACAAGGAAAACGCATTTCCGCTGAAAATTTACCTCCGAGCAATCTTGTCTTTCTTATAGATGTTTCTGGCTCAATGAATAACCAGAATAAACTCCCATTGTTAAAATCAGCTTTGCAGTTGCTGGTTAACGAGCTATCTGAAAAAGACCGCGTTTCAATTGTTGTATATGCCGGGGCAGCCGGCTTGGTTTTACCTCCAACTCCAGGCAACCAGAAAGATAAGATATTACAGGCAATTGACAAACTAGAGGCGGGTGGTTCTACTGCCGGCGGCGAAGGCATTCAACTGGCTTATCAAGTCGCCAGAAATAGTTTTTTAAAAGCAGGAAACAATCGCATAATTATGGCAAGCGATGGCGATTTTAATGTTGGAGTATCTAGCGATGCCGAATTAGTGCGTCTCATCGAAGATTATCGAAAGCGAGATATCTTTCTCACCATTCTTGGATTTGGCATGGGAAATTTAAAAGACTCAAAAATGGAGCAACTTGCAAATAAAGGTAATGGAAATTACGCTTATATCGACAATCTTTTAGAAGCAAAAAAAGTTTTAGTGACGGAGATGGGCGCAACCCTCTTAACAATTGCCAAAGATGTCAAGATTCAGGTGGAATTTAATCCTGGTAAAGTTCAAGCTTACCGTTTAATTGGTTATGAAAACCGGCTGCTACAAAGTCAAGATTTCAATGATGACAAAAAAGATGCGGGAGAGTTGGGCGCGGGGCACTCAGTAACAGCATTATATGAAATTATTCCGGTTGGGGTGAAAAGTGATATCAAATTACCGGCTGTTGATGACTTGCGATATCAACAAAAAAATAATGTCGAACCGGCTGCTTATAAAAGTGATGAACTGATGCTAGTTAAGTTACGTTACAAAGCGCCTAAAGGGGAAACTTCTCAGTTAATCTCACAGCCATTAGTTGACCGAGGCGTAAAATTAGAAAATGCCTCAAATAACTTGAAATTTTCTGCAGCCGTTGCCGCATTTGGTATGGTTTTGCGGGATTCTCAATACAAAGGATCTGCAAATTTTGAGCAAGTTTTAAGCCTTGCCAAGCAATCGAAGGGTACAGACTTGGAAGGCTATCGAACCGAATTTATCCGTTTAGTTGAAAAAAGCAAATCTCTAGCTGGCAAATAATCAATTTTTTGCAAAAGTTGAAACTTTTTTCCCAGAAACCTGCCGGGAACTCAAGTTCCCGGCTAATCGCAAAAGTCCTTTTTACAGGATTAACTAAGAGTATTGAGTTGGATTTATCCGACTTGATGATTCAACTATGGCCGATGACTGCGGCGAATTTCTGTGATTTGATCGGCGACTTCCAATACGGCCACCGGCATCTCAGGGCCGGTTAAGATAATATCCACATGACGGGGACGTTTGTCAAGAAATGCCAGGACATCTGCCTCTGGAATCAAGCCAAAATTCATCGCCAAACTTAGTTCATCGAGAACCACCAGGTCATAATTCCCGGCTAACACCACTTGCTGGGTATGCAGCCACAGCTTACGCAGCGATTGAGTTTCTGCTTCGTCTAGGTGAGGGGTATCGATGCAGCGTGGCAAATCACAGCGAATCCAGTCTAATTTCTGCCCCAGCCGCATCGGATGTTCGTGACCTTGGCCAATTCCGCCTTTGAGAAATTGCACCACCAACACCGGCGTCCCCTGTCCAGAAATTCTGAGTGCTTGCGCCATGACGCTGGTAAAAAAGCTGCGGTGGCTGCCGGTGAAGACTTGGATCAGTCCTTCCACGGTATAGGGGATACGACCAGGAGAATTGAGAACTGCGGTTTCTAGCTGTGCGACCATAGGGAAAATTTAACAGGTAACGGATTTTGATAGTAAGCTTACTGAGCACTATAGCGGCAGTTTAGTCTATAATTCGCAACCAATATATAGTGTGGTTTATCTATGTGTTGCCTAATATAACACTAGATGTATCTGTAACTTCCTTTCCTTTGATAGAAAAATCCTCAGCCGGCGCAACAGGACATAGCCAAGCTCAACCGAACAGTCATCTAACCCGCTTAATAACTTTTATGGATGATGCGGGTTTACCAAAACCTGACAGTCTATCCTGTCACAGGTTACACCGGCACCCGTCAAATCCAAAATCAACTTGAGGGGTGGAATAATCACCGGCATGAGTGCCCGAAGAAGCTTACAATAATGGCGTTTAGCGAACCACAGCCCAGTAAAATTGTGCGGAACGCTACGGAAGTAGGAGCTTATTTGTGAGACTGGTAATTCTCGGAGGGCCAGGAGCCGGTAAAGGAACGCAAGCGCAAAAGCTATGCGCTCACCTCAATATCCCTTTAATTGGCACCGGCGATATTTTACGACAAGCGATCGCTGCTCAAACTGAACTCGGGCGTCAAGCTGAACCTTATGTGGAAAAAGGCGAACTCGTGCCCGATCCCACGATGATCGAATTCATTCGTAAGCGAGTTTTAGAGTCAGATGCCGCCGGCGGCTGGCTGTTAGATGGCTATCCCCGCACCGCCTTCCAAGCGGAAGAGTTAGACTTTTTGCTGGATGACTTGGGGCAGCAGTTAGATTGGGCCATTTGGTTAGAAGTGCCTGAAAACGTCTTAATGAGCCGGTCAATCTCACGCGCACGCCCAGACGATTTGCCAGAAATTGTACAGCGTCGGATTGATTTATTCTATGAATGTACAATTCCCATCATGGAATACTATGAACACCGGCACCGACTTTTAAAAATCGATGCCGCTCAACCGCCGGCACAGATCCAGCAGGATATCTTGAAAGTTCTCAATCCATCAAAAATTTAAAGGTTAAAATCTCCTATGTCTTGGCAACGTCCTGATGGCCGGCAAGTAGACCAATTACGTCCCCTATCTTTCGAGCGAAACTTTACCCGATTTGCTGCCGGTTCAGTTCTAGCAAAATGCGGGGATACTCAAGTTTTATGTACCGTCACAATTCAGCCTGGAGTCCCTAAATTCTTAAAAGAAACAGGCCAAGGCTGGTTAACGGCTGAATACCGAATGCTACCGGGTGCAACACCCCAACGTCAAGAACGAGAATTTCTTAAACTCTCCGGACGCACCCAAGAAATCCAGCGATTAATTGGACGCAGTTTGCGAGCATCCTTAGATATGCAGGCATTAGGAGAACGTACCGTTATTGTCGATGCAGATGTCTTGCAAGCAGATGCCGGCACTCGAACAACTGCAATCACCGGCGGCTTTGTTGCCCTAGCAGACGCTTTGGAAACACTTTTACAAAGCGGAGCCTTAGAGCGTTCGCCCATCCGCCATCAAGTTGCAGCGATTTCAGTCGGACTTTTGCAGGATGAATTGCTTTTGGATCTCAAGTATGAAGAAGATGTCGCAGCCGAAGTCGATCTCAATGTTGTGATGAACGAGCAGTTAAACATTATCGAAGTCCAAGGAACTGCTGAATCTGGTAGTTTTAGCCGGCCTCAACTCAATCAAATGATGGATCTCGCAGAAAAAGGAATTCGGGAATTATTAGAAATTCAACGAGAAACGCTGCGAACTGCTATCACTTAAATTCCAGTTTTCCCCTCATTCAATATCTGATTCCTCATCTTCAATTAAACTATACTCTTCCTCAAACACCTCTTCCCAAGAAAGAGAAGTTAATTGACATTTTTTTCCCATTTCTACAACAGCTTCTTTCATCGCTTTATTGAAGCATTTATCCCAAATCGATTGAATAAAATCACGATTCAAGCTAGGGACTTCTTCTTGACTATCTTCAATTTCAGTTCGGGCAGATAGAATGGTGATAGCCCAGCTCGATGAACGGCGTTGTGGCTGACACTTCCACTTGATAATGTGACTCATCAGCCGAATTAACTGACTTTGAACCGCTCGCTTCTCGGTTCTTCCCATTGCTTCAATCAGAGAATCTAAACCTTCGCCGGCTTCCACAGATTTTCCCTCTTGTAAAAATTGCCGCACAGCCACAGCAGTTTGATAATGAGAGCAAACGGCTAACCATTCCCAATCTTGTTTTGTCTGCATCATTTTCTCCAATCTTGCAAAATAATTGTCAATCTAACGCCGCCCCCTTTGCCCCTTATTTACAAAGTGTACTGAAACATTAAGAATCATTGCACTTAAACAATGGGCTAGTTGTTTTAATTGCAAGCTATATCCCAATCACAAAGAGCATTTCAGCCATTTGATCAGCATTACATTACCCAGAAGTCACTGCTCCGAATGGCTGCAAGTCTGAGAAAATCAAAAACGATTTCAAAATTCAGCACTCATCACTCACCTATTCTCAATTAGGCTGTGTTCAATTAGCACAAGGGAGAACACCTTATGAAATTGGCTTACTGGATGTATGCCGGTCCTGCACACATCGGCACCCTACGTGTCTCCAGTTCCTTCAAAAACGTCCACGCCATCATGCACGCACCCATTGGCGATGACTACTTCAACGTCATGCGCTCGATGCTAGAGCGGGATCGGAACTTTACGCCGGTGACGATCAGTTCGGTTGATCGCAACGTGTTGGCACGCGGATCTCAGGAAAAAGTGGTGGACAACATCATCCGTAAGGACGCTGAGGAACACCCGGATCTGATTGTGTTAACTCCCACCTGCACTTCCAGCATTCTGCAAGAAGACTTAGAAAACTTTGTGCAACGCGCTCAGCTAGATGCAAAAGGCGATGTCATGCTGGCAGACGTGAACCACTACCGCGTGAATGAACTGCAAGCCGCCGACAGCACCCTGCGTCAAATTGTCCAGTTCTACATCGAGAAAGCTCGCAAAAAAGGCGACATACCAGAAGGCAAGACAGAAAAGCCTTCAGTTAACATTCTCGGCATTTCCAGCCTGGGTTTCCACAATCACCACGACTGCACGGAACTGAAGCGGTTAATGGCTGACCTCGGCATTGAAGTGAACGAAGTGATTCCAGAAGGCGCTTCGGTTCATAACCTCAAGAAATTGCCGCGTGCTTGGTTTAACCTGGTGCCTTACCGCGAAATCGGCTTAATGGCAGCGCGTTACCTAGAGCAAGAATTCGGCACGCCTTATGTTGATATCACCCCGATGGGTGTGGTGGAAACGGCACGCTGCATCCGCAAGATTCAGCAAGTGATTAATGCTCAAGGTGCTGATGTTAACTATGAAGATTACATCAACGAGCAAACACTCCATGTATCTCAAGCGGCTTGGTTTTCCCGCTCAATTGACTGCCAAAACTTAACCGGCAAGAAAGCAGTTGTGTTTGGGGATAATACTCACGCTGCCGCTTTGACAAAGATTCTGGCGCGTGAAATGGGAATTCACGTTGTTTGGGCCGGCACTTATTGCAAATATGATGCTGACTGGTTCCGCGATGAGGTCAGCGAGTATTGCGATGAAGTGATCATCACAGACGATCACGGTCAAATTGGTGATGCCATCGCCCGTGTCGAGCCGTCTGCCATCTTTGGCACCCAAATGGAACGCCACGTTGGCAAGCGTTTGGATATTCCTTGCGGTGTGATTGCGGCACCGATTCACGTTCAAAACTTCCCGATTGGTTACAAACCTTTCTGCGGTTACGAAGGTACGAATCAAATTGCAGATTTGGTCTACAATTCCTTTACTTTAGGAATGGAAGATCACCTGCTGGAAATCTTTGGCGGACACGACACTAAAGAAGTCATCCACAAGGGTATTTCTGCTGATTCGGATCTGGCTTGGACAAAAGAAGCTCAGGGCGAATTAAATAAGGTTCCTGGCTTTGTTCGGGGCAAGGTTAAACGCAATACTGAGAAGTTTGCCCGTGAGCGTGGTTTCAGTCAAATTAATGTTGAAGTGATGTACGCAGCTAAGGAATCTGTCGGCGCATAGTTGGCGGTTTAGTGATTAGTCGCTGACTTGTGAAAATCCTTCCGCTGGTGGTTCAGGGGGAGGATTTTTTCACTCTTTGGAAAAAACTACTTTGTTTATTTTTAACCACAGATGCACACAGATAAACATAGATAATTTAGACTTATAAAATAAATTTTTATTAACTTTTTTTATGCCTAAAAAATCTAAATCTCAATCAAGTGATTTGCTAAGCAACGCATCTTCAAAGGAAGGGAAAAAATACAAGAGGGAAACGCTTTTACGTCTAGAAGTGCGGTTAGATGAAATGCAGGCGCAGTTGCAACAGGCAGGGGAAGAAAGAGCGCAATTGCTATCTTTGTTGCAGCAAGCAGCACAGGAAAGAGTTTATTTGCAATCGCAGTTGGAATGGGTGTTATACCGGCTTGAACAAGGGAATTTAGCGCCAACCCCAGAACAAAGCGAAACTGCTCAGTATTCAGAAGTTGGAATCGACTACAGTGAATTGCAGAACTTGTTAGAAAGCGGCAAATGGCAAAAAGCTGATCGGCAGACATGGGAAGTGATGCTAAAAGCTGCCGGTAGAGAGAAAGAAGGCTGCCTAACGGCTGAAGATATTCAAAACTTTCCTTGCACCGATTTACGCACGATTGATTGGTTTTGGGAACACTACAGCAATGGTCACTTTGGTTTAAGCGTACAGCAACGCATCTGGCAGAGCAGTAACACCGGCTACACAGATTTTTGCGATCGCATTGGATGGCGTGTTCGAGGTGGCTGGCTTTACTACAACGAACTCAGCTTTAACTTGAATGCACCGGCAGGACATCTGCCGGTTTTGGCATGGCGGCAACGCGCCTGTTATGGCGTCGGCAAATGTACCGCTTCCGAGAGCATTTCTCATTTCATCACAAGACTTTCAACCTGTAACAGTCCCTAATTTCAGTTAATTTCTAATAACATCCATCACCGGCTCTCAATGATCTTGTCAAAAAATGTAAAAACAGCCGGCAACTGTCCTCCCCAAAACTTATAGTCATGTGCCGCACCCTTAACAGGATAATATTCCACTGTAATTTTATTACCCTGACTTTGCACAAGCGCCTGATAAAATAGCCGGCTTTGTTCTTCAGGTACGATATCATCAGCCGTACCATGAGCAAGATATAAAGGCATCTTCCATTCTGAAACTCGCGCCATTGGATTGTCTCGTCCTTTCCATCTTTCAGGAAATTTGTTAAAGGAACCATAGACAGCCGTCATCAGCCGGTCTTCGGGGGTATTCTCTTGACTAAAATCTCCAGAAAGACTTGCTCCCGCTACAAATAAACCTGGATTTTCCAGAGCAATGAGTGCAACTCCTCTGCCGCCGGTGGAAAGTCCCAGCAAGGTATTATTATCCCCTTGCTTTAACAAATTATGCCGGTTTTGAATCTCCGGAATAAAACGCTTTTTAATAAATTCTCCCCCCGGCATTTTATTCCATTTCAGTTGAGTTTCTGGATAATAGGAACTTTCATATAAGGTTTGTAACATTTCCGGCAAAATCAGAGCGTATCCATATTTGTCAGCATATTTAACAAGGGGAGAATTTTCTATCCAGCTAGTACGGGGAAAATCCCAGCCGGGAAGCAAAACAATGGAACGGTTGCGATAATTTTTGGGAACGTAAATATCGTAAGCAACATCGTCCACTTTCATATTTTTACTCCAGCCGGCCTTAAGTTTTGCGGCTGCCGGCTGTGGTGAGGGAGAACTTACATTTGGCTCTTTTGTTGGAGTTACATCTTGAGCTTTAATTATTGCGTTGGAATTGGAACAACTTTCTATACTAAAAAATAAAAAAGGAATAAATATCAATCGTGCCATGAACTTTGACATGATCATTTAGTAGAATTTGAAAATTAAACAACTTAATATTATAAAGCTTTTTACAGCAAATAGAACCCTTCCTAATCTTCCCCTTCTGAAAACTTTCCAGATAATGGTCAACTTTAGAATGCTTCAATTGTGCTCATTCAGAGAGTAACCGCGCTGCAACCCGAAGCCAGCGTTAGTTTCTCTCAAAAGCGGATCGATCAATTAATTTTTTTTAAGAAGGTAGCTGCAAAACTCAGTATAACTTCAGAATCCAATCTTTTTTCTAGCGTTCATGAGGAAAGACCGATGAGTGAGTATGCTCCCGAAATCGGCATTGATGAGCTGACTAAGAGCAAAGCTGACTCTTACGACAACAAGCGCCATGATGAAAGTATAAAAGCGCCAGGAATCAATTATTATGCAGAGCTGTTAAAACGAGCGGGATTAACGGTGCTCTCCGTGCATGGAGATTCTTTGCGGGTTAAGGCAAATTAAGTGCAATTGTCGGAAGTGCTGAATGATGAGCCACCGGCATGGGAAATTCTGCTGGATGAAGTGTCTCATAACGAGTAGAACTCTACTGATAAACTCAAAAAAAAATTGAGAACCCTTTACAGAGTCCCCAACTTTTTTAACGATTTCAAGCCGCTAAGGCTTTACAGAAATAGACTTAGAATTTAGTACAGACCCAAGAAGTGGAGAACACCTTGGCCGGTGGTTAGCTCAACAATCACGGCAATCAGGAAGCCCAGCATTGCCAAACGACCGTTCCAAAGTTCGGCAGTCGGGTTAGAACCAAACTCGAACTTGGTTCCAAATTCGCCGTATTTACGTTGGAATTGACCTTGGTAAGTAGGGTCGGTGTTGGGTGTAGGTGTGTTAGTCATGATTAAATCTCCGAATTCAGGAAGCGTGTTGTGTGCTGTTATTAAGTAATGTAAAGAATGCTTGCGGGAAGTGCCATCTTCCTTTAGGTAAGGAAAAAAATAGCCTCAAATGGCCAAAAGTCTGCCTTAAGACAGCGGCAAGATGCTTAAAGCCCATCTTGTTAGTACCACAGTGCTTGCAAGTAAGCAGGGGGTTCCCTGGGGAAGCTGATCTTAGGAAAATCGACTGGTTGCCTTAGAAAGTATTTCAATAGGCGGATGCCATGCCACAATGTTGCATTGGCTACCAATTCAAACAGCCGGCTTTACTAAAATCCATAGCAAAACTAGCGGTGCGAGGGTGCATCCGCTAGCAAGCTGAGTGTATTCAATTCACCGACAGGTAAAAAACGACTGCGATCAGGTTGTAGCCGGTGCAGCCAACATTCCCTCACTCAGACCGGCATCGCATAGCCGATTGGCACCAATATTGCGGCTGAGTACCGCCAAACCGGCTAGGTGCGCTTGCAAGCCGGCTGTACTGGCGCAGCAGTCGGTGATCACGATCGGTTCAATGCCGATGTCGAACACATCCATTGCAATTTTCAACACACACATATCTGTGTCGATGCCGGCAATAAAAATTTTCTCGATAGAGTTTTCGCGCAGATAGCTGGTGAGTTCATCTGGCATCCCGCACAGTCCCGACTTAGAAAAGATTAGATCCGGCGAGGCATAGGGTTGAAGTTCTGGGACAATGTTAATTTCAGGATCGTCGGCGCACCCATGCCAGTCGAGAAAACGACAGTACGGCCCTTCTTGATCGTTAATGAACCGAGTAAAAATCAGGGGTGCATACTCGCTGGACCCAATCAGGCGGGCGATGCGTTGCGGGATATGATGCGTGAAGTCGTTAATAAAGCCGGCTTGCACATCAACGATGAGTAATGCCTCAGACATTTCTAAAAGCTCTCCTCAAGAGGGCGCTGAGTTTTTGTTAGCTGCTTTACATCTAATTGACCTGACACCTGCGCTGAATCTCCCTAACGAAAGATTTTTAGCCGGCTAACTAGGGACTCGCGGGGGAGAGAGAGACAATTGTCTGTGATGGCAGGCATCCCATTTCAAAAGTGGAGCGAATTTTGCTTGGCATCACAATAGGTATTCTTTCGTGCTGTATATTAATTCCGTCACCGGCACGAAATTTCTATATCTCCTAATTTCCTCATGCCGGCTCAAATTCTTAATTCTTAACTGCCATGCCTGAATTCCTCTCCAAATCTCTCTACTTATTTCTAGTTGAAACAGCCGATCCTCAGCTATTAGATCCGCGCAGATATGCGGCTGTATTGCAAGCGCTGGAAGTTTGGAGAAAGCTGCTTGAGTTAGGCTTTAAGGTCGTCCCTCAATTTCTCTGGGCGCTGGGAATTTTGTTACTGACACGATTAACCATTGGTGTGATCAGTCGGTCGTTGCGCCGCGTCCTCAATCGCACAGAACCTACATTACGCAAGTTCCTGATCCAAGCCGCTGAAATTTTAACGCTGGTTGTGGGCGTTGTGGGTGCTTTGAATGCAGTGGGAATTCAGGCGACCAGTGTGGTTGCGGTGGTGGGGGCTGCCGGTATTGCGATTGGTTTGGCTTGGCAAAATACGCTTTCTCATTTTGCTGCCGGTGTAATGCTAATCAGTTTGCGTCCGTTTGAGGTGGGGGATTCTATTGAAGGTGCCGGTGTTGCCGGTACGGTAGATGGCATCGGCATTTTTTCCACCACCCTTTTAACCCCAGATCGTGTAAAAATTATTGTGCCGAACGGTCAACTTTTTAACGGGACACTGAAAAATACAACCGCAGTGGGGACACGACGGGTTGATATCGAAGTTAATATTGGCGAACGTCCTATCGCCCCAACAATGGTTCAGCTAATATCACTAGCTCAAACCCATCCGCTTGTTTTAGAAGAACCGCAGCCAAGTTGTATTGTTGTCTCGATAGCAACCGGAACGGTTTTATCTTTACGTCCTTGGTGTGCGGCTGAAGCTTACGAACAGGTGAAATCGCAAGTGCAACAAATCGTTAAAGAAACGCTCAAAGAAACTGAGCCGCCGGCAGATGATTGTTGACAACTTTGATAAGATGCTTCGCCGGCTTCTCTTTAAAACTTTCGATAAAAACTTTAATTCATGAAAACCGGCACCCCATAACTAAAAAGCAGCTTTAAATCTTAAAGCTGCTGTATCAAAATATGAATGTGTAAAAGTAAGATAACTTACACGTTTAACCGCTCAAGCTTTATATTACGCGCTGACAGGCCCAACTTCGTGAGCCGGCACTTGCTGAAGTTGCGTGTAAAGAGCACTCAGTTGTGCAGCAACGCCATCCCAGCTAAACTTCGATTCCACGCGCTTTCTGGCAGCTTGACCCATTTGCAGCCCCCACTCTGGATTTGCCAGAATGCGGTCAATTGCGCCGGCGAAAGCAGCCACATCCTTAGGCGGACACAGTAAGCCAGTTTCTTCGGGCACCACTGTAAACTGAAGCCCTCCGACATCAGATCCCACAACGGGCGTTCCACACGCCATCGCTTCAATGGTCACCAACCCAAAGGGTTCATAGTGACTGGGAACCACACAGACATCCGCTGCCGCATAATAAACCGGCAGATCGCTAGGACCCAAACGCCCAGGAAAAACGGTTACATCACTCAAGCCGAGTTCGTTAACAATTCCTTCAATGCGTGCGCGTTCCTTGCCATCACTTTGGCCGGCACGAGAACCACCCCCGATAATCAGCTTGAACTCGGCATCACCGCGAAGTTGGGACTGTCCAACCGCGCGAACCGCAGTTTCAATGCCTTTACGCGGATCAAAGCGTCCGACATATAAAACCACTTTCGTCTCTGAACCAATTCCCAACTTCTGGCGTGCTTCCTGCTTGGAAATAGAACCAAATCTGCGGATATCTGTACCGCAAGGAATGATGTCAATATTTCCCTTTGTAGAAACCAGTTCTCGCATATGTTTCTTTTCTTGCGGACTGGTGGCGACAACGCGATCGGCTGTTTCTAAAAGTGTCTTTTCAACCGCTAAGCGAGTTGTGGCAATCATGGGAATGGTGGCAATCGACTTATACTTAACCGCTCCCAAAGAATGGTAAGTATGAACTTGTTTGATTGGTTGAACTTTTTTCAGTTCCATCCCGACCCAAGATGAAAGCCAGTAATTTGTATGGACGACTGGATATTCAACGCCGGCTGAAGATTGGAATTTTAAAAATTCTTCCACAAATGCTGGTAAATATCCATAAAGATTGTCGCGGGGGATAAATTCCTCTGGCCCAGCCGTTAACCGAATCGTCCGGCAGTTCGGACTGTGTTCAACCACTGTGGCGTCTTGCTTATTGGCTTTACGGGTAAACATATCAACTTCCAAACCCCGCTTTGCCAGCGCCTCACCGACTTGGCGCACATAAACGTTCTGTCCCCCCGCCTCTTCTTTACCAATTTCAACTGCGGGATCGCCGTGGACGGAGATTAAAGCGATACGCTGTTTTTTTGAAGAAATCATAGGTGTTGTTTTCCCCTACTTCTAGAAAATTTGAAGCGATGATTTGCACTTGCAATCATCTGCTGCTCTTTTAGCTTGGTTAAGTTTTCGGCTCATAGGTGAACCCGTAACTCCTAACGCGGGTGAATGCTATTCACTGAGCTAAAATCCACAGAATTCAGGGTTGTAATTACTACAGATGGCCATGACCCTTGCCGGATTTAATTGACGATTTTGAGTCCGAGTTTTTGTTAGAAAAAGCCTACTAAAAATCCTTTTAGTTTTTTTCTAAAACCGACAGACTCTTCCGTTAGTTAAATCCAGATTTTCTTGAGTTCTAGGATAAGTTAAATTTAAATCGCATGGTCTCTCTAGGGTATCCTCCTTAGGCTATATTTCACTGTGCCAAACGTAAGGACGAAGATTTGACCTTTGGGTACAGCTGATTGCGCTGATTGAAACTTATAAGCTAAATAACTCGTTCGGCAGAATAGTTTGCTGGGTTAAAAGTGCCTTAACGAATCTTTATATATTATAATAGTCAACTGTTTTTGTCAAAACTTACTATAAATATTTGACGCTATCCTGAAGCTGCCGAACTTTAGGAATTATAAGAAATGAACTTTTTAAACAGAGCTTGTAGCAATATTGTTTGTACAAGTTTAGTTCGTTGCTAGAGCGCCGGCATTCATTGGTTTTTCTTGATCGCTCGATTTCACGTTAGTTTAATCGCAATCGAGCCAGCAGTCGTTGCCGGCACAGACGCCCCGCCTGCGCCTTTTTTTGGTGCCGGCGGGTTCAGGTGAGTCTAAATTCGCAAAAAAAATATGGATCGAGTTGACGTGCTACGAAAAAGGTGTGCTAAGATAAGTAATTGTGACCTTGGAGAGGTGGCTGAGCGGTCGAAAGCGGCAGATTGCTAATCTGTTGTACGGCAGGTAACTCCGTACCGAGGGTTCGAATCCCTCCCTCTCCGTTCTTTAAACAGTCTGTAGCAGCTATCCTAGCTAGCAAGAGATTTCTGGGATGGTTTAAGTTGTGGCTTTTTCTTTGGCCCGTGTAACGCCTTTATCCTGGCTGGCTAACTTTTTTCTACAGACTGCATTCAAAGCACTGTAATCGTGCTGGTGAAATCAGGGGACAGCCGGATGATGAATCCGGTCAATCACTTTATGCAAAATTTTATAGGCTGCCGGCACTTCCCAGTAATAGGTAAACAGCCAAAATGTTAATCCGTCCAGGGGCGGGTTTTCACCGGCAGCCCTGTGTACAATTTTACAAAGAACAAACAGCCGCAGCAATTTGCTCTGAGACAAAAGGTAAAATTGCCTCGTTGTTACTGTGCGCCTTACCTTCTATAAACACAACGAGCAAATACGGATGCCGGTTGGGTAACTCAATGTAAGCAGCATCATGACGGACTTGGCTAGTCCAACCGGCTTTAGACCAAACTTTGGTATCTAAAGGCACACCGGCACCAAAAAAACCCGTCACTTGATTTTCCGGATCGGCAGCAAGATCGGCAGGGTTTAAACTGCGTTTCATCAGTTCCATCATCGCTTGGGAACGCACCGAAGAAACCGCCACACCGCCGATGATACTGTGCAGCAACCGAGCAGTCGCATTAGTGGTGAGCATATTGCGATTTTCCATCAACTCGCCCAAAAAAGCCCGTTCCCGACCGTAAGGGCCATCACACCAAGTTTTTTGGTTAACATTAATACTCTCAAACTCTGGCCACCCGAAGGATTGAAAGTAGCGGTTGATCAGGTTACGTTGCTGTTTCCAAGTTTCAAACGGGCCAGCCGACAACTCTGGGCCACTGGTGGTGCCCGTTAAAACATCCATCACCAGACTTGTGGCATCATTGCTCGAATCGACGATCATATCCCGAATCGCGCGTTCGAGTTCCGCTGAATTCTGGCTCATCCCTTTTTCCAGCCACTCGTGTATCGCCACCAAATAAAATAGCTTCACCACACTAGCCGGGTAGATCCGCTCAACTCCCCGATAGCTAAAGCCTCGCACGGAATGCTGCCAAAACGCATCGGGACTGAGTGCACCGCCGGTATTCACCGGCACTGGCTGATCGTAAACTATCCAAGTAATCGCAACTTGATTTTGAGCTAAGCCGGGAAACTTGGCCCAAGTGGACTCTAGGATGCCGGTGCCTAGCGCTTCTAATTGGTCGTCTTTCCGAAAAAACGTCATTAGTTATCCGTTATCAGTTGAAGTGAAAAGAGGAAATTGGCAATGGGGTTCAGAGCAAGCGGCTAGAGTTTAAAGGATAAAATTTCCCTAGTGGCCGGTCTTGTGTTTCCCTGCTTTCTTTTCCCATGACCACAGACAATTCTACCGATCGCTGAGCGCTGACAAAGAATAAAAAATGGTTTCTATTGCCCAACTGCAAGCAACCTTGACTTCTAACCCCAATGAAGCGCTTCTGCGCGAGTATTCCTGTTCGGCAAATCTTAACTTATATGATTCCCCCATCTGCGACCGCTTGGCAACTCAGGCAGCAGCGGGGCGGCATTTGCGAATTGTTTCCCTGCCGGCAGACGAAAGTGATCAAAATCCAGCAACCAGCATTAAAGTGCAGCTATGTGAAGATGACTATCCAGGTTGGTTAGCTATCACAGACATTGACCGGCTTGAACCCGCTTCTCAGTTATATCAGGCCAATGCCCTGTCGGAGGCGGAAATTAAACAGCGGTTGCCGGCAGCCATCGCCTTTACCCATGCTGCCATGCAGATCCCCAATGAATACCTGTGGGGCGGCACCCTAGGGCCAAATTACGACTGTTCGGGACTCATGCAAGCCGCGTTTAATTCTGTAGGTGTTTGGTTGCCTAGAGATGCCTATCAACAAGAAGCGTTTACCCAACCGATCTCTATAGGCGACTTGCAACCCGGTGATTTAATCTTTTTTGGGCCGGCACATAAAGCCACCCACGTTGCCCTTTATCTGGGAGAAGGAAATTATATCCACAGTTCTGGAAAAAACCAAGGTCGTAATGGCATTGGAATTGATATTCTCTCAGAGAACGGACATGAAGTTTCTCAAGCGTATTATCGGCAGCTGCGGGGTGCCGGTCGCATTGTCGCCAGTTATCAACCGCTTTCAATTGAGACAGGCAAAGCTTAATTTCAGATTTCGCTGTGCTTTTCCAACTCTAACCATCGCAAAAATTTAGTTCTGATCAAAAAAATTATTAATCGTATTTTGATAAATACCGGCATCCAAGAAGTTTGGAGAAAAAACCGGCTGGGCGCAAGCAATCCAAAATCCGAAATGGTATAACATTCGAGGTTGACCTCGATGGTTTGAGGCAGGTGTGATGGACGTATTTCTTGAAAAACCGGCAGTGCAGAACAATTCTGCTGACGGGGTGATTCCAGATGTGTCGGTGGTTGTGCCAATTTTTAACGAAGTGGAAAGCCTGCCTCAACTGATTGAGGCAATTGTAACCACACTCAGGGCAAGCCAACTCAACTACGAAATCATCTGTGTAGATGATGGCTCAACCGATGGATCAGGAGAACTGCTTAGGCAACTTGTCCGAACAGGATTAGAAGATAAATTTGCCACGGAATCTGAAAATTCTCAAGCAAAATTTAACCAAAACGGCCACCTACGAGCGGTTTTACTGCGTCGCAACTACGGTCAAACTGCCGCAATGGCAGCAGGATTTAATCACGCACAGGGCCGTACCATCGTTACATTAGATGGCGACTTGCAAAACGATCCCGCAGATATTCCCCTACTCGTGGCCAAATTAGATGAAGGCTATGACTTAGTCAGTGGCTGGCGCAAAAACCGGCAAGACGCAGCGGTAACACGGTTGCTGCCCTCTAAAATCGCCAACTGGCTGATCGGGCGAGTCACCGGCGTGAAATTGAACGACTACGGCTGCTCTCTCAAAGCTTACCGCGCCGAACTGGTGGCAGACCTGAACCTTTATGGAGAGTTACATCGATTTTTGCCGGCACTTGCCTTTATTGAAGGGGCAAGAATCACTCAAATGCCGGTGCGCCATCACGCCCGCCGGTTCGGTCACAGTAAATACGGCTTAGACCGGACATTCCGCGTGTTGATGGATTTATTCACCATTTTCTTCATGAAAAAATTCCTCACACGCCCCATGCACGTTTTTGGGCTATTTGGCCTAATTTCCATGATATTCGGGACAATAATAGGGCTGTATTTAACCTTCGTTAAACTGGGTTTGGGTCAAAGTATTGGCAACCGGCCTTTACTAATTTTGGCTGTCTTACTTCTTGTCACCGGCCTCCAGTTGTTTAGCTTTGGCCTAATAACAGAACTGTTGATGCGTACCTACCACGAATCTCAAGGTCGTCCCATCTACCGCGTGCGAGAGGTAATTGAGCCTAGGGGTTAGGGCATGGGGCTAGGGGAAGAAAGAAAGAAATGCCCAATGCCCAATTCCCAATTCCCAATGCCCTATTCCCAATGCCCAATGCCCAATGCCCTAAAATATTTACATTCCTTAACAAATCAGGCTGAAGCGAACTAGGATGAGAGAAGATGCCGGCGATCCCGGTTGTCTGATTCATCCAATTCTTTCAAGGAGAACTCGGCGCTTTGAAAGTTTTCTTCACGCTTGAACCACACCGGCGCAGCAGTTTGCTGATTTTGTTCTTCGCCGGCTTGTTATTTTGGGCTAGTTTGGCCTCTCTGCTGCCGACGTTGCCACTTTATGTTGAGTATGTTGGTGGCACAAAGCAACAAATTGGTCTGGTCATGGGTGCCTTTGCCCTGGGTTTGCTGCCATCCCGTGCTTGGTTAGGGCCACTGGCAGACCGGCGGGGGCGTAAAATTGTTTTGCTTCTGGGTGCGACTGTGGCATCCCTCGCACCGTTTGGCTATTTACTGGTTGATTCGATTCCCTGGCTGTTGGTAATCCGTGCTTTCCACGGGATTAGCATTGCCGCATTTACCACCGGCTACAGCGCCCTCGTAACCGATTTGTCTCCACCGAAACAACGGGGTGAGTTACTGGGCTATATGAGTTTGGTTAACCCGATTGGGATGGCGCTAGGGCCGGCAATTGGGGGGTTTTTGCTGGAGTCCACCGGCTACCCGCCGCTGTTTCTCATGGCTGCCGGTTTAGGGGTGTTGAGTCTGCTGTTTACTGCACGGGTTACGGAAGCCGATGCTGAACCGGCAAGCCAACCCGCACAGAGCACGACTAAGCCATCTGAGCAAAAATACTGGCGGCTGTTATTTAGCCCCCGTGTCCGCATTCCCAGTCTCGTACTATTCATGATCGGCTTGGTATTCGGGACGATAAGTACCTTTGTACCTTTGTTCATGAAGGAGACGGGTGTTGCGTTAAATCCCGGTTTGTTCTACAGTGCTGCTGCGGTGGCTAGCTTTAGCATCCGCTTACCCACAGGGCCGGCTTCAGATCGCTATGGTCGGGGACTGTTTATCACCGGCAGTTTGATTTGCTACACGCTGTCGATGCTAATGCTATGGACTTCTTACAGTCCCAGAGACTTTTTGCTGGCTGCAATTATTGAAGGGGCTGCGTCTGGGACATTGCTGCCCATGATGATCGCCATGATTGCTGACCGCAGCGAACCGAACGAACGGGGCCGGTATTTCTCCTTATGTATCGGTGGCTTTGACTTTGCGCTGGTACTTGCCGGCCCGATTTTGGGGGCGATTGCCGAGTCTGTCGGTTATCGAAATATGTTTGCGATTGCTGCAGTGATTGCTTTTCTCGCCTTCATCATTTTCATAACGTTGTCGAGCAAAAGTTTATCCCATTCCCTCCGATTTGCCGTGGGTCGGCAAAAAGATGTTTATGCCTTAGAAATTAAAAACTAAAAAATAAGCGATAGAATTTTATCGCTTACTTTTTAGCTTTTACGGTTTTAACGGGCTAGGAGGGATTCGAACCCCCGACACCGTGGTCCGTAGCCACGTGCTCTAGTCCACTGAGCTACAAGCCCTTGTTTGCGCTTTCAGCGGTTTGTTTTTCGCTGTCCAACGCTCACGAAATTCTACAATAGCATATCTTCCTGAAATGACACAAGATTTTTTTTCCAATTCCAACTCGCCGGCACAAAATCGCCTCACTCACTTGGATGAACAGGGGGAAGCCCGGATGGTGGATGTTTCTGGAAAGCAAGCCACTCAGCGGCAGGCCATCGCTGCCGGCCAAGTGCGAATGTCACAGACTACCTTTGAAACAATTCAAGCCGGCAACGCCCCGAAAGGTGATGTGTTGGGAACGGCCAAAATTGCCGGCATCATGGCTGCCAAGCAAACATCCCAGCTAATTCCCCTGTGCCATCCCCTTCCCTTGCACAAAATAGATGTCCAGCTCATTCCTGATCCCCAACTGCCCGGATATCAAATTCGCGCCCAAGTCATCACCAAGGCAGAAACCGGCGTGGAAATGGAAGCCCTCACGGCTGTTTCAATTGCCGCACTTACGCTCTACGACATGGCCAAAGCCCTAGAGAAATCTATCGAGATTGAATCAATTCGCCTGATCAGCAAAGCCGGTGGCAAATCTGGCGATTACCAACGTCAGGAGATTTAAATTTTAGGGGCGGGGCGGGTGGATTAAATCTAAAACTGTTAGTCTAAAATCTAAAATTGCTTTAACGGGATTTGGGAAGACAATATTGTTTCAAAACGTCCTGTCCCAGACGAACTAGCTTTTCTGGCCCTTCCATCATCAGCAAATAATGTCCCTGACGCAGATGATGCCGGTAGATTCCAGCGGTGCTGCCTTCTCCTAAAAAGCCAAATAAGGCTCCCAAAACCGCACCAAAACAGCCGGCTACGACGCTGCTAGCAGGGATAAGAAGTATCAAGTTCAGGCTCAGGGGGATCTTGAATCCCAAATTCAAAACAAACAAAGCAACCGCACCCATCACCGCACCGAAAGCCCCTGTAAACATCGCCAAACGGCGGGCTTTACGAAGTGCGATCTGCGTAGGCTCTAATAAACCCACTCGCTCAGCAGAACTGTAGCCTTCACCTACAATGGCCAAATGCTCAGGCGAAATGCCGTGATATTGCAGCAGGCGGTAGGCTTGGAAGGCAGAGGCTTCGTCGGGAAGCGCCATGATAGCCAGGTACGTGTGGCGCTTTAAAGAGGCTTTGTGCAGAAATCGCGAGGCAGTCACAAAACTTTTTGGGGTGTAGAGGAGGTATTGAAGTCTTTTTGAATTCTAACGCTAGTCTTTGACTTGTCAGTACGGTTTTAACTTCAAATTAATCAATCTATATCTTAATGTAGAGTTCGTGCGTCGCTAGAGAGGGCCATATCCTAAAACAGGTCTCGATAGAAAGTCGCGGTGCGGGCTTGAGGAAAGCTCTACAATATTTGAAGTAAGCGATTTATTGTTGACTTTAGTTTAAAGATTCCCTATGCCCCCTCGTTGGCCACGCAAACCAGACCGGCAAGATCCCGCCTACCGGCGTTTAGACGACCGGATGAATTTTGCCATCCACGTTGCTGCTTTTGGCGCGTGCAACTCTAGTATTTGGTTTTTCCGCAACTTGCAGTCTTCTGCGTGGAATTGGACACCTTGGCTAACCGGCATTTGGCTAACGGTTTTGCTGGGCCACGCCATTTACGTTTTCGCCATTGCCGATTACTCTGACTCTGATCCTGCATCTTTGAGCAAAGCCACTTCTGAATCTGGGCCGCCGTCATCATAATTCCAATTCTTATCTGTAGCAAACAGAAGATTGACAGCAAGCGAAACAGCTAGCGAATAAAGCTGGCTGTTTTCTGCCTATTAGTAACAAATATCAGCAGTATTTGCTTACCCCAGATCTAAACAAGATGAGCCAGCGCGCTATGATTAAGTGCAAGGCAACAAGTTCGCCGTTTGGGTGTCATCTGCACTGACTGCTGAAGTAACCGAAGCATAAATATGCAGCCAGACAGACACTCAAAAACGATGATAGGAATAAAGTTAAAGCAACAGAATTGGGAAAAGCATCGCGTCTTACTGACATCCTTAAGTGTTGCCATCTGTGTCATTAGTTTGCGTCTTTCCGGTGTTTTGCAGCCTTTAGAATGGGCGGCATTAGATCAGTTTTTTCGCTCGCGTCCCCTCGAACCCGTCGATAAACGAGTCGTGATTGTGGGGATTGATGAGGAAGACATCAATCAACTTAAACAATGGCCGATTTCAGATGCATTGCTGGCCCAGGTTTTGCAAAAGTTGGATGCTGCGAAGCCTCGCGCCATCGGTCTGGATATTTATCGTAATTTGTCGGTTCAACCCGGTCATGATCAGTTAGTGCAAACTGTCAAGTCAATTCCTAACATTATTGGGATTGAAAGAATTCAAGATGAAAAGTGGCCGGCGGTTTCTCCTCCGCCGATGCTGAGTCAGCCCCAGCAGGTGGGTTTTAATAACATGATTATTGACTCAGATCGCAAGGTTCGTCGTGCTGTGCTCTATTGGTGGCCGGGGGATGGCAAAACTCGGAAAAGTTTTGCATTCCAACTGGCATTGAGGTATCTCAAGACCGAAAATATCAGCACCAAGGCGCTTGCTAAAGGTTCTGATCGTTTGCAGTTGGGGGGGGGCATCTTGCAGCCCTTGGAAGCTAATGATGGCGCTTATGTGGGGGTAGATGCGAAAGGCTATCAAATTTTGGCAAACTATCGCGGCCCTGCCGGTCGCTTTCGCACGGTATCGATTAGCGATGTTCTCGCCGGCAAGGTTCCTGCTGATGTTTTCCGAGATCGCATTGTCTTGATCGGTTCCACGGCTGTCAGTCTTAAGGATTTTTTAGACACGCCTTATACCGGCGGCCTGATCTCCAGCCGTCAATCGATGTCAGCCGTTGAGATTCACGCCAATTTTATCAGTCAGATTCTCAGTCTAGCCCTGAATGAACGACCCTTAATCCAAGTCTGGCATGAGCCGGTTGAAAAGGTATGGATTGTGATTTGGTCTTGGATCGGGGCAAGTTTGAGTTGGAGAGTGCGTTCGGCGAGATGGTCTGCCCTCAGTATTTTGCTTGCGGGTGCCGGCTTGACTGGCTTTTGTTACGTGATGTTTTTACTCGGATGGTGGCTGCCGGTGGTGCCACCCCTGCTAACGCTGTGTGGGTCTGCGGTGGCGATTACTGCCTATTTTGCCAATCTTGAGGATGAACTCAAAAAATCTAAAGAATTTTTATATACAGTTATTAACACAATTCCCGATCCCATCTTTGTTAAAAATAAAGAACATCGGTGGGTTGTTTTAAATGAAGCCTATTGCCGCTTTATTGGCTATCCTTATGAAAAATTAATTGAGAAGTTAGAGAGCGACTTTTTCCCAGCCCAGGAAGCGGAAACTTTTTGGGATCAAGATGAACTGGTGTTTAACACTGGTCAAGAGCAGGAATCCGAGGAAAAGTTTACAAATGCTAAAGGCTTCACTCATTTGATCGCCACCAAGCGTTCGCTGCATAAAGATGCTGCCGGCAATCTGTTCTTAGTGGGTGTGATTCGTGATATTACTGAGCGAAAGCAGATAGAAGAAGACCTGAAACGCACGGCAGCGGAATTAGCGCGTTCCAATGAAGAATTAAAACTTTCAGAAGATCGATTGCGTCATTTAGCTTATCACGACACCCTCACCGGCTTGCCCAATCGAAAACTCTTTCACGAACGCTTATGTCAGTCTTTAGAACGGGCCGGCATGAATCATCAAATGGTCGCTCTTTTATTTCTGGATTTGGATGGCTTCAAATGCGTTAATGACACCCTCGGCCATGAAATAGGTGATTTACTGCTAAAAGCCGTTTCAGCCCGGTTAATAGGGTGTTTGCGTGGCAGTGATACGGTTTCCCGCCTAGGTGGAGATGAGTTTACAGTAATTTTACCGGCAATTCCAAGCATACCGGATGCAGAAAAAGTAGCAAACAAAATTTTAACCACATTATCTCATCCTTTTATAATTGAGGGAATGACTATTTCGGTAACAACCAGTATTGGCATCAGTTTGTATCCCCTGCACGCTGAAGAAATTGATTCTTTAATCAACAAAGCCGACGCAGCCATGTACTGTGCCAAAGACTTGGGTAAGAACCAATATCACGTTGCCTCATTCACAAAGGGTTCCGACGAATCAATTTGCCGATAGCCGATTTTGGGAGGGCAAATCCGTTACACACCCCTTTTTTGAACTTAAAACGCCGGTAATCATAAGATTTCATTAAAATTTCACACAACTCAGTAGAGCACTTACTTTTGCTATTGTTAAAAACAAAGGCTGATAAGGCTTTGAGTGTGTAGTTGCATCAAGCTAAATGTAGTTACGTAAATATACGGGATTTACGGAATGTTTGTAGACAAGTCCGTGATTATACCGATATACTAGAATCAGTAAGAGGCGCATCTACAGAATTTAAGTGTTTCGGGGCTAAAAGTGTTATGGATACAGTCATAAAATTCACTTACCGAACCGTTCTGGCAGTTGGCCTCGTGTTAAGTGCATCTGCAAGCGCTTCTGCTAGTATTGGTTTCAATCTACCGGCTGAGAGCCATTCTTATCAAACCCTCTCAGCTAGCACTGTGGTAGCTGAAGATGAACCTCCCCCACGGGGTGGGCCAAAAGATACTGGCGACGGTGGAAGCCGGTATATGGAAACAAGAACCAATCAATAAGCGATAGAAGTTTAACCGCTAGCACCTCAAGCAACGATTGAGAGAGAAAAGCTGAGGGGTTAGAAGATTTCTACGAGTTTAGGGTCGTGCGAACCGGCGACTGCCACCAGTGATGATTTTGGATCAAGGTGTGGGCTTGCCAGCTTGGCTCTGGCTGAGGGAAATCTGTGCGATAGTGTCCGCCTCGACTTTCCGTGCGAAACTGTGCGCTTGTCAAAATTAAGTACGCCACATCCAGTAAGTTGCGGGTTTCTCCCCAACTGCGTAAGTGCACATCTGCATCTGGTAAATTGACACTGAGAGTTTGGCCGGGTTGTAAGTTTAGCAGGAACTTGCTCATGGCAAGTGTCATGAATTCTGCTTGCCAAGTTTCTATCAAAGTCAGGGCGGAGGCTAACGCCGCCTGTCCCCGGCAAATACCGGCACTTTGCCAAACTAAGCGGGGTAAATCTTGCCGCAGAGCTTCTATTTTGGCTTGTCCAGTCGCCCAGTCCTTGGTAGAGAGGGGGTGAGGGGAAGAGGGGGCGAGGGGAAGAGAGGCTGAGGCGGTGGGGGGAACGTCTAGGTGGGCGAGTTGAGCACCGAAGACGATACATTCAAGTAGGGAATTACTCGCAAGGCGATTGCCTCCGTGCACGCCCGTACTGGCAGTTTCCCCGATTGCGTATAAACCCGGAATCGATGTTTGGCTGATTAAATCGGTCATGATGCCACCCATCCAGTAATGAGCTGCCGGTGCCACCGGCACAGGTTGAGCAAATACATCAATTCCCCACTGCCGGCAGACTTGGATAATATTGGGAAATCGGTGACGAATTCTCTCCTCTGGAATCGGGCGTAAATCTAACCAAACGTTGGCATCAGCCGGATCTACGCCCATCCGCTGAAAATGGCTGAAAATTGCACGGCTGACGATATCTCTGGGGGCGAGTTCACCGGCAGGGTGGTAATCAAAGGCAAAGCGATATCCCTGATCATCGACTAAGTGTGCCCCCTCGCCCCGCACGGCTTCACTAATTAGAAATCGTGGCGCACCGGCTGTGGTGAGAGCAGTGGGGTGAAATTGCACAAATTCTAAATCTCGCAAAATCGCACCGGCACGCCATGCAATCGCGACTCCATCGCCGGTGCTCACCCCTGGATTGGTTGTCTGAGCAAAAACTTGGCCGCCACCGCCGGTTGCCAACACCACAGCGCCGGCACGCACCCAGCTAATTTGCCCTTGATAAACCAAGCAAATCCCCTGACAGCGTTGCGTGTCGGGATCGATCCAAAGACTCAAGGCAAACGCTTGCTGGATCACTTGAATATTCTTACGGTTTAAGACTTGAGCCGTGAGGGTGCCGACAACCGCACGTCCTGTGGTATCTGCAGCATGGAGAACACGCCGGCGCGAGTGAGCAGCTTCTAGCGTAAGTGCTAAGTCGTCGCCTTGCCGGTCAAATGCCACCCCCAACTTTACCAGGGAGTGTACGCATTCTGGGGCTTTTTCCGCTAGAAATCGCACTGCCTCAAACTCACACAAGCCGGCACCGGCTTTCAATGTATCTTCAATATGGAGTTTAGGTGAATCTTCCGGTGAGATAGCAGCCGCCATCCCACCTTGCGCCCAATCACTTGCGGATTGCGGCAGCCTATCTTTAGTAATCAAGCCAACCTGGAAGTGTTCTGGCAGGCAAAGCGCCGCATACAGCCCCGCTGCGCCGGTGCCTACTACGAGGACATCAAACTGGCTTGGTAGGTTTAGCTGGGTTGATGAATCAGTATTTGCAGGATTCACTAATGAAAAATCGCCCTCTGTCAATCGGTTGAGCCTTTAATCTGGCTCTACTTTAACCTTAGTTGACAAAAGGCGATAGGAGGGCAGATGACTAATCTCTAGTCCTGTGGGTTGCGCTTAATTGGGATTGAGGGGGAGATGGGGAACTTGATATATCACTAGCCCCTCGTCCCTCGCCCCTAGTTCCTAGTAGACGCCGTTATTAATCCGATCATCACCTTCTACTAAGGCTGATTCCACATCAGTCACCGTGAACTTGCCGAGGTTGGCTTTTAGCACTTCTTTTTGGCGTTCGGTCAAATCTGAAATGTTGAGTACATCATCGACCTTTTCATAGGGCGCATTTTCAACAATTATGCCGGCCAGGGTTGGGTACAGCCCTGGATAACGGCGAAATGCCCGTACATTGGTGTTATTTAGATCGATTTTTTGGCCAAACTCGGTGTCTAGCTTGTCGTCTACCCGATTTCGCAAACCTGACTCGGCCAAAACCGGCGTTTGCACAAATGCCACACCGCTCAAGTTAGCAGCGTAAGCATTCTGAGGCAGCCCCAACCATCCCAGGCAGCCTACCAACAGGCCGACAACTGCCAACAGGCGAACCAATCGTCTCATAAAGGAATTCCTCGCTCACTCATACACAGCATTTATATTAAAGAGATTACCATTTCTTTACAGTAGAACTAAGATCGCATTCCGTTGAAGAGGGTCTGGTCTTTCTATCATCGTTAAAAGCTTAAATAACCCCGATGGGGGTATTTAAGCGATTTTTGCCGGCGCTAAACCCTAAAAACTCAAATCGATCCGCGTCATATCTCGCCCAACCGGCATTTCTGCTAAGAATCTTCACGTTTCATGTGCAAAAACTTATACAGCTCATCAAACGTGCTGGCATAAGTCAGGGTTGGGGTATCGTAGCCTTTGAGATTCACTGTATATGCTTGAAACGGGGCTTCAGAAGCGCCAATGACTGAGAGATGTTGGTAAGTGGTTTCGCCTAAAGCGATATCCATGCCAATTTCTTTTGTGGAAGATTCCAGACGAAAAGCGGCGTTTACCGTATCCCCCAGGGCGGTATAGTCGGGGCGATCTCCACTGCCGGTGTTTCCCACCATTGCGTAACCTGTATTCACGCCGGCACCAATGCGTAAGGGGAAGGGCAAGGGGTAGCGCTGACTCAGATCCTCGGTGACTTGATGTAGCGCACTCAACGCTTGAAAAATCTGAATGACTTCTTCACGGCTGACTTTTTGGGCGCTGTGAAACCAAACAGCCATCACCGCATCCCCAATATATTTATCAACCCAGCTACCGTGAGATCGCAGGATATCGCCTGACTGGCGGAACCAGCTACCGATCACCTCAGAAAGGATATGATCTTCAAGCTGACGAGTGAGAACGGTGAAACTGCGGATATCAACCACCATCACAGAGATCAGCCGGCGCACGTGCAAAGCCGCTGTCGCCGTAAAATCGTCCGAATCTTCGTCATCTTTGGCGGCATCGAGACTAGATGGACAGGAGAATGCTAACTCTGTTTGGCCAAAGGTGAGGCGATCCCCATTGTGTAGCGTCACGGGAATGCTCACCCGCCGCCCGTTCACAAACGAACCATTGCGGCTTCCCAAATCAATCAGATAAAACTCTCCATTCTCCATGCGCTGCAACATTGCGTGGTTGCGAGAGATCCAACGATCTGGGAGAACAAAATTGTTATCTTCACTGCGCCCAATTGTCCAGCAACTACTACCGGCTAAGGGCAGATAGCGATTACCGGCTTCGGTTTTAAGCACTAAATGAGGAGTGGGTTGCAACTTCAGCACGAGCTAAGTTAACGACCTTAGGTCGTTTCAAAAGTCTAGTTGTCAGACTAGATCCTAGCTCTGGTTAGCGCATATATGGTTGCTTTATGTAGCAGTTTGAAGCAATCGTTTCATCTGTCTCAAGCAGCAGAAGCGGCAAACCAAAATAGGCTATCTACCAAGATTGTGCTTAAGACTGCCCCACCAAACGCCCACCAGTGGAGTTGTTTTGAGCGTAAGGGGACAACACCGGCAACGAGAAGAACGACAAGCAGAACCAGCGCCCAGCCGATGCCCCAAGGAGTCTGCACTTGTTTGGTGGCACTTTGAAAGATGGGCAGCGCTAGCGCCGGATCGACTTGCATGATCTGCCGCCAATGCGGAATTAAATCGACCAAGTAAAAATATATGTCGGTAATCGCGGTGCCTAATAAAGAACCTAAATAAAACCAACTGCCCACTTGCAGGCGGCGACGGGTGATGCACCACAATGCCACCGGCAGACAAATTGCCTCCACCGGCAAGTGCAACACGGGTTCCCAACGCAACCAGCCCCAATAAATTGAACCGGCTAACCAGCTGCCGGTGAACCCCAGCAATAAGTCTCCCCACAGATGGGTTGCGGAATTTGATAGCAGCCTCCAACCCAGCCAGACCAAGCAGCCGGTCAGTGCTAGACTCAGCAGCGGAAATTGCCGCACGAGGGGCGCTTGGAAAAATACTGGCACTGAAACTAGGAAGATTGCTGCCGCGAAAATCCGCCAACTTTCGCTTAAGGTAATTTTCCACAAGAAAGCCTTGGGAAAATTGCTTGGGGACTCCGCCGGCTGCGGATTAGAGGTGTAGGGGGACAAAGTTTCGTTAAACAAGGGTTCTTTAAGATTCTTTACTTAACTTCATTATTCTTTAAGATATCACAGGTTATATCCCCCAGGGGGGCATCTTTCCTATCTAAATTGTACCGGATATCATCAATTTCTACCGAAGGTCTACTTCATTTGCGCTTGGAAATACGACAGACAACAGCATGGCTTTATCACGTAGTCAATTTTTCACACTTTTAAGTGCCGGGGTTGCCGGCGCAATAGTGGCATCTCCTTTAAAAGCGTTCACAACCCCCTTACAAGGTGCTTCTACACTTTTAGCTCAAAGCACCCCTGTAGCAGCCCCCGCCGTAGCGAGTGTCTCTGATATGAATATCTTTCAGGCATTCATATTGGGCTTGGTGCAAGGTTTAACAGAATTTTTGCCCATTAGCAGCACTGCCCATTTAAAAGTCGTGCCGGTGCTATTAGGTTGGGGCGATCCCGGTTCTGCCTTTACAGCAGTGATTCAGCTGGGCAGCATTGGCGCTGTACTTTGGTATTTTTGGAGCGATCTCTCTCAGGTGGTGAACGGTGCTCTCAGAGCACTGCTGCGGCGTGAATACGATGATCAAGACTTCCGCATTGCTTTGGGGATTGCGCTAGGAACCCTGCCGATTCTCCTGGGCGGTGTTCTAATCAAGGTTTTCGTTCCCGACTATGACAACTCTCCCCTGCGGAGTCTAGGGGCGATTGCGATTGCTTCGATCATCATGGCGCTGCTTTTGGGGGTTGCTGAACGCATTGGCAAGCGCAAGCGCGATTTTAGCCAGCTGGGAATGCAAGATGGGATCTTAATGGGTTTGGCTCAAGCAATGGCGTTAATCCCCGGTGTTTCTCGCTCAGGTTCCACCCTGACTGCCGGCTTATTTATGGGCTTAGAACGGGCAACAGCCGCGAGATTTTCGTTCTTACTCGGTATCCCAGCAATTACGTTAGCCGGCCTTGTAGAGCTTAAGGATGTGGTTACAGGAGGCTTTGCCGGTGTGGGTGCGCTGCCGCTACTGGTGGGAGTGATTTCGGCGGCTGTGTTTTCTTACATCTCGATTGCTTGGCTGATTCGTTTCCTGCAAACTCAAAGTACCTTAGTATTTATCGTGTACCGGCTGCTGTTTGGCTTAGCAATTTTGGCATCAATTGCGGCTAAGCAGCCTTGGACGGTGGGACAGTAGTAGATCCCTAATGGTTAATGGTTAATCAACAATTTTCATGAGCGATTAACCATTAGCATCTGCTTACGGTTCACTTTTTTTAAAGATAGCTGGCAAAATTGGCCGACAGCAGCAATTTATTCGAGGGAGAATGTTATGGGGTGGCTTACGATATTATTAATCTGTCTTTGTTATTTCCCCATTAACAACGACTAACTTTACGCCACAACGAGTTGCTGCTTCTGCCAACCGGCTATCAAGTGTTGCCAGCGGCAATTGTAATCGTATAGCTAATTCTAGATAGGCTGCATCATAAGCGGCTAAACCTTCTTGTCGTCCTAGTACCAGAGTGGATGAGAGTGCGTTGTTATTTGTAGCTTCATCAACGTAAATTAATAATGACTGTAACAAAGCAATTGCCAGATCGGATTGCTCCTGAGTCATGCGATTACGTCGTTCAGCAACCAATAAAGTATTCGCAACTTCTAGCAACCAAATTCCTGGTACAAATGCTTCACAATCCGCCATCATTGCCAATATCGCATTGGCATAATCGTCATTTTCATCCACTAAGCACCAACTGATTGCTACGGAACAATCTAATACAAACTGCATTAAAATCTTCGCCCCTCTTCAATCATTTCAGGGATTGAAGTTTTATCCAGCGCAACTTCTTGTTGGAGTTGTTGTATCTTGGCAATTGCTGCTTGAATTGATTTTTTAGTCGTCAGCTTTCCCCAAGCGTTAGACTTTGGTTGAGTTTCCTCCCAGGATAACGGATGCAAAACTACCACGACCTCAACAGAGGTATCTTTAAAATCAGTGGGCATTTGGATTTGCAATATGCCATCTGTCCCAATATGCGCTTGCAGCTTCATTGTTTCCATGTCAGACTCCAGAAACCTTGCTTCAACAATTATCGTCAGTTTCTAACTTATATTAAATCCACTGACTCACTTTCTCACATCCATTTTGCAAATCGATTAACCGGCTTTAAGCCTACCACAATCACCCTTTGCCTACCCTTGGTGGCTCTCAGCGTTTTTCTGTTGAGTGAACCGTAATATCTGGCATAATAGAGAAGATAACTTTGAATCGACCGATTTACACCGCTCAGATTGATTTCACCGGCTCTGTCAGCCACCTCGTCGGCGTTGAGTAAAAAGAATATTGATACTTTAAATCTAGCATTTAAGTTTTTGGTGCATTTTTGAACTTTAAAAGTTATGAGTGAAACTTCTATTCGTCCGGCTTTAATTACAAACGTACTGCCCGATTCTATCGCGGCTGAGGTGGGATTTGAGGCAGGAGATCGTCTGGTTTCGATCAATGGTCAGCGTCCCCGTGATTTGATTGATTATAAGTTTTTATGTGCAGATGAAGTTTTAGAACTGGAAGTTTTAGATACGAAAGGTAAAAGCCATCAGCTAGAAATTGAGAAAGAGTACGACGATGAATTAGGGCTGGAATTTGAAACGGCTCTGTTTGATGGTTTAATTCAGTGTAATAATCGTTGTCCTTTTTGCTTTATCGATCAGCAGCCTCCGGGTAAACGGGAAACGCTTTATTTGAAGGATGATGATTACCGGCTCAGTTTTTTGTATGGCTCATATTTAACGTTAACCAATCTTACGGAGCGGGAATGGGATAGAATTGAAATGATGCGGTTATCGCCGCTTTATGTATCAGTTCACGCAACAGAACCAGAGGTGCGAATTCGCCTGCTGAAAAATCTTCGTGCCGGCAAAATATTAGAGCAATTGAAATGGTTTAAAGAGCGCCGGTTACAAATTCACGCGCAAGTCGTTGTTTGTCCCGGAATTAATGATGGGGAACACTTGCAACAGACTGTGTTAGATTTGGCAAAGTTTCATAGCGGAAAAGTGCCGGCTGTAGCGTCTGTGGCAGTGGTGCCGGTGGGTTTGACGAGATTTCGACCGGCAGCAGATGAATTAGTGCCGGTGACGCCAGAAAAAGCACGGGAAGTCATTGCTCAAGTGCAAGCTTTGCAAGCACAATTTCGCCGGCAAAAGAAATCGAATTGTGTTTGGTTAGCCGATGAGTGGTTTTTAATTGCTGGGGAAGAATTGCCGCCGGCATCTCATTATGAAAACTATCCCCAAATTGGCAACGGGGTGGGTTCAATTCGCCAATTTATAACACAGTTTGAAGAGGCTGTCAAGCGTTTGTTGCCGCCGGCTGTTTCTCCAGCGCGTCGTTTAACTTGGGTGGTGGGAAATGCTGTTGAGAAAGCCTTTGAGCCGGTTGTACAAAGACTAAATCAAGTTGAAGGTTTAGACGTAAAAATGGCAGCGATGCCAAGTGATTATTGGGGGCAGAAAATTACAGTTACCGGCTTATTAACGGGACAAGATTTACTGAAAAATTTACAAGGAAAAGATTTAGGGGATGGGATTTTGCTGCCTTCTGTGATGTTAAAGCATGGAGAAGCTTTATTTTTGGATGATATGCCGATTGATGAAGTTGCAAAGAAGTTGGGGACAAAGATTGTGCCGGTGACTGGCGTTGAAGAGTTGATTCAAGCTTGTCTGGCTTAAATTTAAAAGTTCTGGAAGTGGCGAAAAAGTTTGTTTTGGTCAATTGTTATAACCTCAAGTTTACTACTCTGCTTTTTGAACAGGCATGAGGCTGTAGTTTGACTATTTTACAATTTTTTTAAATCTTCTTAAAATGTTATAGATTACACTTTAAAGGTCTTGACGCGAGAGAAGAAAGCCCAGGGAAGTGCGAGCGGTTTCCCATAATCTGTTGCGAACCTATATTGCCCTTCACATTCCCATCCTTAAAGCCGCAATCTCCCTTGCTCTAACTCTCTTATTCAAAATGCGTTCCTGCCCAAAAAAGTCTAAATGCAGGTTACCGTATTTTACCCAAAGTTGGTCGATGGTGCGGAGGTCTGTGCAGGGAAAATTATCAATAGCTGTTTCATCTAGCCAGCCTTCTTTTTCTCGATTAGCAGCCTTCAGCATCACGCGCCTTGTTTCTTCATCCGCTTCTTCCCACCTTCCCGCTTTTAAGTAATCCCGCAATTGCCGATAATCTATGCCTTTTTCTGAATGGAGATCATCGCTATCTTCTCTCACCAATTCCAGCCAAGCTTTAATGGTTTGCGGACGATCTTTTGCCTCCAATGCCATGCCTATAAGAATTGCCTCATTTTCCCAGTCTTCTATCTGAGGGTTGTGCTGCTTGGGTGGTGTTAAGGAAATTTTGGCTTCTTTCATGAAGTTGGCAGGAAAGGGGTTTTTTCCCGTTCGCAGATAATACAGCGTTGCCGCTAAGGCATAGACATCCGTATAAGCACCCCGTTCTGCTTTCAGTTCATACTGTTCAATAGGGGCAAAGCATTCTGTTAGAGAATTTGTATGGGTTCTTTTTTGCCCTTCGGTAAATTCTCGTGCTAAACCAAAATCAATTAACACCGCCTCTAACCCTTGCCGGCGCAGGAGAATATTCATCGGTTTGACATCCCGGTGTAAAAATCCCCGTTCGTGAACAAATGTTAGCGCTTCACCCATTTGCCGAATAATTCGCAAGGCTTCATGTTGCGACAAAATACCCTTATCTTCTTGATAGTCGTGTAAGTTGATTCCGTCGATATATTCCATCAACATACACCAGAGTCCACCCTCTTGAAAAACGTCATGAACTTGCACAACATTGGGGTGGCTGCACTTTGCTAAACGAAACGCTTCCTTAACGAAGTCTTCGTGCAGTTTGGCAAAGTTAGATTTCTTTTGGCTTTTATAATTTAGGGTTTTGATGGCAATGATTTTACCGTCTCTCTGATCTTTAACGCGATAGGTGATGCCGAAGCCACCTTCTCCGATAATCTCTTCAATAATATATTTTCCGTTTTGCAGTGCTTGGCCGGCTGTCCAGTAGGTCATAGGTGAGGAGGATGAAAAACCAGATGTACACAGATTAACACAGACAAGTTATGTGTACCTGCAATGTGCGGCAAATGTGCGAACCGGCAATTAAGTGAAAATTTTCCTGTAGGTTGAGTTGCAGTTTCTAACCGGCAGCCAACATAACTCGAATAAAAAACTACAAATAAACACAGATTGCTTTACAAATTCTTACTTTCTAAGAGTGCCGATCATTGTAGATTTAATGCCGGCAAATCATTTCTAAGAGGATTCCACACAACAATCATGTTGAAATTTTCGCTTCATTACGCGCAACTCAACTAAAAAGCGCTAGAGATTTAATTTACAACCCTTGAATTTTTCTGGGTGTTGTAACAAAACTTCTAGCGCTTTTTGTCGCATATTGACCGATTATCTTTGTTTTACTTCTTCTTTTTTGCGCGCTAAAGATTTAGTAAGTTTTTTCCGTGCATTCAACTTTTTATTCATTCCAAAAGGTGAACGAAACCGGAACTTACCAAATCTTGGCAACCGGAACTTGCCAATTCTCGGCAGTCGCAAACCGTGCAGCAGGGTATAAAAACAGGGAATAATAAACAGCGTCAAAAGCGTCGCTACAGACATCCCCGCAAACACCACAACACCAAGCGGCTGTAAAAACTCTGAGCCTTCTCCAATTCCTAATGCCAGCGGCAGTAAACCCAAAACAGTAGTAATCGTGGTCATCAGAATCGGACGCAGGCGTTGAGGTGCTGCTTTTAAAATCGCCACTTCATGACTAACACCTTCCTCATCGCGGATTTGGTTGGCAAATTCAACCATAATAATCCCGATATTGACCACAATTCCCACGAGCAGAACCGCACCGACAAGCACCGTCGCACCGATAGCCGTTTTAGTGACGTAAAGCCCTAAAATTCCACCAGCCAGCGCTAACGGAACCGTTAAGATAATCACGAGCGGATCGATGATGGAATTGTATTGCACTGCCATCACAACAAAAACCAAGAAAGCAGATAAGCCGCCTAACAATTTCAAAGAGTCTTGAAGCTGCTGGTTTGTCTGTTTAGTTGAACTGGGTAAAATAGTTACGCCTTCAGGTAACTCTACGCTAGCCAGCACTTTATCAACTTCTGCAAAAGCCTCGCTGAGACTGGCTCCCTCACTTAGAGAGCCGGCAATTAAAAACACCTGGCGCTGGTTAATGCGCTGCACTTCACCAGGCGCTTGTCCTTCTTCAATTTTGGCAACATCTCCTAAACGAATTTGGCGATTGCTATCAACAAATAAGGGCAACTGTGCAAGCTGTGACGATCTCTGCACCGATTCTTCATCCAGTTGTACCCGCACATCTACCAAACGCTCGCCTCGCTGCAATTGAGTGGCTACAGAACCTTCGATTGCAGTCTGAATGGTGTCGCCAATGTCTTGCGTTGTCAAGCCAAGCTCTTGAACGCGTAGCCAATCTGGGCGAATTTGCACTTCTGGCTGCCGGGGGTCGGCATCAGGCCGGAAACGCACCAGTTTCGCTCCCTCGTCGAGTGCCGCTACAACCTGCCGGCCGGCTTGTTGCAGCTTTTGTTCGTCATTTCCCTGAAGGATAATGTCAACATCTGCCCCCCGCACCGGCGAATTGGTTAAAATAATCCCGCGCACCTGACCGGGAGACAGCCGCAGGCGAATTCCTGCGAGATTTAGCTTTTCAAACTCCTGAGTCATGCGCTGAACGAAAGCTTCTACATCCGTCCCCTGTTTGAGTGTGATTGTGCTAGAAGCACGCAGGGAATTTGCAGTGGTATTGCTGCCAAACAGAGAGCCTCCCGACGTTGTAAAGACATAGTCAGTTTCTGGCTGTTTGCTGAGGATTTCGTCAGTAATCGCCATCATTTTTAAGTTGGTGGCCAGAGGCGTTCCGGGAGGGAACTGAGCGGACAAGTTGGCTTGGCCGGTGTCCACGCGGGGTAAAATTTCTTGAGGAATCTGGCCGGCCATCCACAGGCTACTGCCACCCATAAGAACGAAGGCGCAGACGATTACAAGCAATGGGTAGCGTAGCACCCAGCGAAGGGTGTTGGTGTAGCTGCGTGTGGCATCCTCAAAGCGCCGGTTAAACTGTCGCAGCAGCCAAAACTCACTGACGCGACTCGACCACTTAATCGTTAGCAGGCGAGACATCAGCATTGGCGTGACAGTCAGCGCGACTAAAAGTGAGGCGGCGACGGCAAAGCAAATTGTGAGAATGAGTTCGCTAAAAAGTAGTGAGAAAAAGCCGCCGATGAGCAGGAATGGCAGCACAGACACCAAGTTAGCGCCGGTGGAAGCAATCATTGCAGATTCTACTTCCTGACCGCTGACGATGGACTGATCAAGGATCTGCTGTGAGTTGAGCAGACGCTTTTTATTCGTACCAGGCGCAGCACCGGCACCGGCGGCAATGTTCTCCAAAATCACCACACTGGTGTCAATCGCCTGTCCAATTCCTAACGCCAGGCCGGCCATACTGAAAAGATTGAGGGACAGGCCAAACAGCTTCATTAAAATGATTGCTGAGAGCGTACACAAAGGAATCGTCAGGGAAATAACCAGCGTTTGCCGGATAGAACCCATGAAGAACAGCACCGCAACCGCTGCCAGCAAAGCTCCAGAAATCCCTGAATTCGTGACATCTGCTAGGGAATTGCGAATGAAGCGCGATTCATCTAGCGTCGAGATGATCGTCATATCTTCGGGAATTAAACCAGATTTTCGCAATTCTTCAATGCGTTTTTTCAAGCCATTCACAACACTCACTGTGTTGGCATCTGGTTGTTTCTGGATACTGACTTTGACTGCCGGCTGACCGTTTAGGGAAACAAACACTCGTTGCTGTTCCGTACCATCAATCACCTCAGCAAAGTCTCGCAGGTAAACGCGAGCGGAAGAGGCGGCGGGTTGGGGAGTCGCTGAGCCGGTGTTTCTCGCTCCGACCTCAAAGGAGAGATCCCGCAGTTCCCTAGCATCTTTAAATTTACCGACAGTGCGGGTTAAGGCTTCCGCTTGTGTTCCTTGAATACGACCGCCAGAAATATCTGCGTTGCGCGATTCGATGGCATTTAGCACATCTGTGAGGGCAATGTTTTGCGCCTGCAACCGTTTAAGGTCAATATTGACTTGTACTTCTTCCCGCACGCCGCCGGCAACGTCTACGTTTGCCACACCCTCGACAATACCGAGTTCTCGCCCCAGTTCTTCGTCGGCAAACACCCGCAGATCCACATCTTCTAAGGAGGGAGATTGCAGGGCAAATTCGTAAATCGGCAACTGAGACGGGTCAACTTTGAACAAGCGCGGATCTTCCACGATATCCGGCAGAGCACCCCTGGCGCGGTTAAACGCAGCCGTGGCGTCATTCAGCGCTTGGTCAATATCGCCTCCCGGCTGAAAGTACAAGTCCACACTCACCTGTCCTTCGCGTGTTTGGGAAAACACTTGCACCACGCCTTCAGTGGCGCTCAGGGCTTCTTCGAGGGGCTTGGTAATTTCCTGCACGCCAACTTCTGGCGAGACGCCTGGAGCGCTCAAACGCACGCCAATGCGGGGATAGGTGATGGCCGGCAGCAAATCCACCTGTAGCTGAGTGATAAAGAAAATCCCCACAATAATCACGGTCAGCGTCAGCATGAGAGTGCCGATATGCTGGCGGATGGCGGTAGCGCTGAGGCTAAATCCTGCCGGTTTAACTTCCTGCTTCATAAGTAATGGGTTGTAGGTGGTGGTGTGCCGGTTGAAGGATTAATTGTTAAAGATGATGCACCTAAGATTGAATGACTTTAAGATCAGGGTAATCTTTCTCGACAGAATTTGCCTTCCTGCTTGGGGCGAAACACCGGCAGGCAGGGCCATTAATAAATTGACTGAGCAACAAAACCTGAGCAGGCCAGAGTTATCAAAAGCGTATCTAAAACTAATTTTTTACTATTATAAAAGATATTTTTAATAACTTGAAAACAAAACTATCTGTTTTTAGAGGATTGCAGTTTTTATAAAGCCTTTGGATTATTTTTTTTTTTTAAGCGCAGCCCTGATTGGGCAAAGGTTAATTTGTCGCTAATCATAACTAAATTGGGTATCAGAGATTTTTTAACCGGCTGCAATGAGTTACCTCTGCTGGAGCCGGTTAAAGCCCCTAAGTTAACCTTAAATTGACGTTCTCAAAAAGAGACTAACTGTACACAGATTCGGAATTATTTCTGAATTTTGAAGTCTGCCGGCTGAGGGCTAGTAAAGGGCTGACTTGGTAAAAAGCGCAGTGGCGTGCCGGCAATGATTTGATTGATTCCAGCCCCGATATTTTCATCCGAGCAATCATCAAGCGTCATCAGCAACTTTAAAATTTTGAAAGAGGGGGTATCGGTAAAGAAGTAACCGCCGTGGGTATCAATATGACCCACTAGGTGAAGCACCGTGTTAATGATGTCAATCAGCAAGCCGGTCGCGTAATTGAGCGGCAGATTGATGCCATTAACTTTAACCATTTCTGAGCAATCGATATAGTTGAATTTTTGAAACAGATCATAAGCAGAGGTAGGTTCGATTGCCGGCTGAGAACGCAACATATTGCGAATAAACGGACGGTAACGGATTTCTGCTTTAGAAACTCGTGTCATTTCTAGATAGACGTTTCCTAGCCGAAAACCAGACATTTCTAAGCTAGGTTCGCTAAACCAATTGCCCAATGTTGACAGATAGCGCAGCACAAGATCGCGATCGCTTGACATCAGATAAATCTGCCGGCATCGGCGCATCGCTGAACGCACGTAGTTATTGCGTCCCTCGCATAGAAACTCCACAGGGATATCAGGAGAAGCCAAAATTAACTTATCTAATTGCAAATTATCGCCAATTTGGTCGGCATCAGACACCGGATTAAATTGGGGTCGCAAGTCTTTTCCTGGCTCGATTTGCACCGGCACTAAATCAGGCGTCAGCGATCCTTGATCATCCTTCCCGAAACGATCAGACAGGATACGCAGCACATTCACTAGGAGCAATCCTCCCATGCTGTGGCCGATCAAATTCACCATCAGCAGTTGCCGGCTTGGAGTATTAGGATTTTCAGCGTTTTGAGAGGACAAAGAGGGATCGGCAGTTAGATTAGTATTCTCTTGCGCCTGTGCTTCCCTGCTTTTTTGTTGCGCTACTGCCTTCTGCTTGCTCATGGCTTTATCTAAGCGCCAAAAAAACTCTGCTAAGTCGGGTGCACCGTAGTGAATTGCGCGGTAGCGATCACGCTGGTAGGCAATGACGCGCAAAACTTGCATAAACAGCACCCATAGGAGAAACACAGAGGGGGCAATCCAATACCACGATACAGTTGCCTCAAAGGTGGTGCTAAAGTTTCTCCAAGCCTCAAACTGAGCGATTGCCGGCACTAAACCTAAGACGCGGATTAGGGGAATTGCCAACAGTTTTAGTAACGCATAAATCAGTGTACCTACAGTGCCGGCAAGAAGGGCAACGACAAATAAAAATTTGAAGACAATCCTCAAATTGTAGCGAAAATCAGTCCACAAACCGGGGCTAACAAAGGGCTGTTCACTGGGCCAATGATAGCCAATATAAAAGTGTTTATTTCCCAGGGAGTTAGGCGCAGACGTTTCAGAAGTTCCTCTGCCGGCAGTCTCATCAGAAGAGTGATTGAGCGTGTCTGCTTCTGACATAAAAGACTTGTAGAAACCCTGTGCTGCGTTGGCATAGCCGTGAGTTCGCAACGTCAAACGCTCACAGGATCGCGCCTGCATAATTTGAGCTAATTCTTCAATATTAAACAGGGGACGATAGCGCACTAGGGGCGGCAAATGCCGATTGACGCGCAGGGAAATTGTCGCGGTACTGGTTACTAAAAAAACATTATCATGCAGCCGGTCAGCATAAACTTCAAAGTTGCGTCCGATGGCTTGAGCAAATGTTTTTGTTTTCCAACTGTTGAGTGTTCTAATCACGTAAGTTTCATCAACAGCTTCTGCCAAGCAAGGATACTGCGTTAAATCGCAGATAGAACGCAAAGCATCTACGATTTCTGCTTCAGATTTTAAACCGGCATAGGTTGGCAAACTATCTGCTGCCGGTGTTGCACCCGGAGGCATTGGATAAGCCATCTGAATAATCCGCGCCTTTAGCCACCAGTCAGAAAATGGTGCAGCATTGAGAATAATTGATTCCAACCACCGGCAGTCGTTGCGAATGGTTTCCGGGGATTTCGTTTGCCAGGTAAAGGGCAACCCCTCGTAATAACGTTGAATGTCCATAAGTGATTAGTCCAGGTTCTCCACACAGCCAAGTCTGCACAGCGATCCGCTCTAACGAATCACTATGCCCTTATCCATCAAGCCACATTTGCTGCTTTTGCGGGTAGAGGTGCCGGCACCTTTACTGCTAGGGTTTATATTTAATGTCAAAATGCTGGTGCTTTTCAGGTGAGTTGAAGCAGGGAAACAAGCGCCGGTATCTTCTGCAAAATGGCGACAAATCCTTATTGCACAGGATGAAATTTACTACATAGTAGCCAGTACCAATATCCGCAAACGAATGGCCAATCTATGCGATCACCCTCTATAAGGATTAATTACTAGATAACCATTACCAGATTAGGCATAACATACCTCGTTCAGTGCTGGGAAGCCAGGCCATTGGAGACGATCCCAGCAGCATGATGTGAATATTTTCCAAACAAACTCTGTGAACGCAGGGTTTATAAAAGTATCTACTGTGAAGGTTTGAAGTGTTAGAATATGCAAAATTAACTTATTCTTTACAGGATAGTAAGAGCTTATGACATCTATTGAGCTTGCTCCATTATTGGCAAAAATAGTTACATTGGTAGCTACTCCTGTCAAAACTAAGCTTGAGCGTAATGATAGAGTGATTAAGCTGTTGAAGGATTGTGGCTTAGAGCAGGATCATCCACCTGCTGATTTTTCTGGTGTTTATGCTTACACGCTTGTAGAGTACGGTATTGGAAAGCCTCGGCCAGTTTTAGAATTATTTCGGCAGGATGAAATCCGACAGGCATTTCGTGAGGCATTCGAGCAAAATGACCTTTCAATCTTAGTAAAAAAAGGAGAAGATTTTATAGATGCATATGCTTTGGGTGATGAGATTAAAAAAATAGGTATTGAACCTCTGGCGGAATTTGTACTTTTTGCAACACATTTTCGAGATGTCACAGAAAAAACTCGCACTCCAGCAGAGGTTGTAAGGGATCGGAAACTTGATAATTTACAGGATCAAGTAACTAGACTGACTTCACCAATGGAAATTTTACTAAAACTTGATAATTTACAGGATCAACTAGCTAGACTGACTTCACCAATCGAAATTTTACTAACATTCGCTCAACAAACACAGAATTATCAATCACTTCAACTCGTAAATAATGCGAGCGCCAGCAAAGTCAGAAAATTTATTCTAGCTCAACAAATGAGGTCTTGGTTCACAGCTCTGAAATATAACATAGAAAGTTATGAAGTTGAGGAAGAAACCTATTTTGAATTAATTATTAACATCCCTATAAGGCGTGGCTATGAGCGCATTTTAGTGCGTGGTGTTGAAGGAGAAGCAAAACTAGCAGATGTTCTAAGCCTACGGAAAGCTGTAGATACACAAAAAACTAAAGAGGGCTGGCTAGTTGCAGCCCGACGAATTAGCCCTGCTGCTTCCACCGCAGCCAAGAAGGAAGAAAATCAGGACGTTATATTTTGCTATACCTTTGATGAGCTTCTAGATCAAGATGCAGATTTTAATAAGTATCTTGACTGGCTAGAAGCTGAAGTTAAGCAAAGAGAAATTGATAAAATGTATGTTCCTTTAGCCTGTACTAAAGATGAGTTTGATCCAATTACTCAAGAAAAAATAGGAACTAGCAACTATAATTGCGATGATGGTGGAATTGAGAGTTATATAGACCGTTGGTTAGATGACCCATCTAAAGAGCATATTTCAATCCTGGGTGAGTTCGGTACTGGTAAAACTTGGCTGACTTTGCACTATGCTTGGACAGCTTTGCAAAAATATCGAGCTGCCAAGGAACAAGGAATTGAACGACCTCGGATACCACTTGTTATCCCCTTACGCGATTACGCTAAAGCTGTTAGTGCCGAATCCTTGTTCTCGGAATTCTTCTTTCATAAACATGAAATACCGTTACCTGGCTACTCAGCCTTTGAACAATTAAATCGAATGGGTAAGCTACTGCTCATCTTTGATGGTTTTGATGAGATGGCAGAGAGAGTAGATAGCCAAAAAATGATCAATAATTTCTGGGAATTAGCTAGAGTTGTTGTCCCTGGATCAAAAGCAATTCTAACTTGTCGCACTGAACATTTTCCCGAAGCTAAGGAAGGTCGTGCTTTACTAAATGCTGAGCTAAAAGCTTCAATCTCAGCTTTAACTGGAGAACCTCCTCAGTTTGAGGTTGTCGAGTTAGAGAAATTTAGTGATGACCAAATTCGTCAAGTATTATCTTTTAAGACAACAGAATCTACAGTAGAAAAGATTATGGGAAATCCTCAACTTCTCGACTTAGCTCGTCGCCCAGTAATGACAGAGCTAATTTTGGCAGCATTGCCCGAAATTGAGGCAGGAAAACCAATTGATATGTCTCGCATCTATCTTTATGCAGTGAAAGAAAAGATGAAGCGAGATATTAAAGCCGAGCGCACTTTCACTTCTCTAGCTGATAAACTCTACTTTTTATGCGAGTTATCATGGGAGATGCTCTCGACTGATCAGATGAGTCTTAATTACAGAGTTTTTCCTGAGCGGTTGCGTCGTTTGTTTGGAGAAGTTGTTCAAGAGCAAAAAAATCTTGATCACTGGCATTACGATATGATGGGTCAAACAATGCTTATCCGTAATGCAGATGGTGATTATAGACCAGCTCACCGCTCATTATTAGAATTTTTTGTAGCTTATAAGTTTGCTGCTGAACTAGGAATATTAGCTCCTGACTTTATAGACATCGCTAGGGAGCAATCTCATGTAGACAGAGATATACGGTCTACCTATTCCTGGTCAACATATTTCCGTCGTCACTGTGATAGTAGTGGCAATTTAAGCCTTATACCGACTTTGGAAGAGTTTATTCCAGAACAACTGAGTATACTTGCTGAAACAGTCGGTAAGGAGGCTTTTATGGGTACCGGATCTCCTGGCTCTGGAATAAAACTTAGAAGAAGTGCTATTTTAGAACTAATGCTAAATATGATATCTTCTGATACTACTAAAGTCAGTGAGCGTCTAATCTCTCTTATTAAACAAACTTGTGAAAAGTCTTCAACAGATATAGGTGCAACTGGTGGAAATATAGCAAGTATTTTGGTTCGTTATCAGCCTGAAGCCTTGAAAAATCAAGATCTTACTGACGTTGATTTAAGATCTGCTAATTTTGGCGAAGCTGATCTAACAAATTGTATTTTAGATTATGCTGATTTAAGAAATTCTGTCTTTCATGAATCTGTTGAATTACTAAATGCCTCGATGCGTTATGCAAATTTTAAGGGCGCAATATTAGGACGTTATGTTAATATAAAAACTGTGAGGATTACTATTTCTGAAAATATTGAAATTCAACTTTATCATCCAAATCTTCATCATATATATAATGATGATCCAAAATTCAATATGTTACGAATGTTACGCTCTGAATTTCAGGATGATGAAATAATAGTTGCGTTGTTCGTTGATGGAAATTTTAGATGGAAAGAAAAAATTAAATCCTATTCACTCTTGAGATGTAATGCAGATGACCAGATTGTTCAACTATTAACGATTGAAGGAAAATTTATTAGTCTTGATACAAATACAGGGTTGCCTTTAGAGAGTCAAAACTTGCTTTGTAACTGGAAAAATGTAGATTTAATGGGAGCAGAAGGAATAGATGAACCATATATGTATATATTAAGTGTATTAGGGGCTGTTAATCTACCAAATATTTCTTATGAGCCATCTCTTTTTGAATATTTTGGATAACTAAACATTGATTAAAAACTTGGGGTTGATCGAGCTAGAAGGCTTAAGGTGAATATTGTATTTGTTAGGGAGTGGTTCGCAAGATTTCGTTCCTTTCTTCCATTACGCATCTGGTGAACAGTCGGAACGCTCAAACCTGTTTCAGAGGCTAGCCGCTGTAAAAAGTCAACCCTAGATCTGTAGTCATAGGGGCGAATTCTCCATTCACGCTGCGACCTAGTGCCGACCCGGTGATAAAGTTCCATAAACTTGCTGCTTGAGAGTTGGGTGTATCTCATTTCTGTCAATTTGTAGTGTCGGCAAGATGCCGGTTGGCTGTCATTTCAGGGAGCAAGGTGCTCCCACTACTAATATTTTTGTCAATGATGGGATGCACTCATGCAAACGCCCCTACTGCTTGGAATCAACAGCCATTGACCCGACAAATTTAATCAGTATGCAAGATGGGTTGTTCCGTGGCTTTGAGAAAATAGGTATTATTTTCCCCATCAACTAATTTAACAACAACATCTACTAAAGCTCCCAACTCCCAGCTAGGGGCATTTGTGGCACTATTTTCTATCTGATTCCCTGCTGGTTGTTGGGCTTCACCGTCTAAAGTTGTTGTCCACATTTGGCCATCATTTTTTACCAGCCACAACCGCTCTAGTTTCAGTGAAACGGGAAATGCTTGTTGATCCTTTGCAACCACGCGAACTACAGTATTTGTTGGGTTGCCATCAATCATCGTGCTGGGCATAGCATCGCGCCAGAGATAAGTTTCTAAACGGTATTGCCGGCCCTTTATTTCAACCGTTTCTTGGGCAGATGATAAAGTGTTCGCATCGGGAAGTGCGGCGATTTCACCGAGTTGTGAACTCTGATTTTGCAATCTTCGCAATTCTTGAGCTGCTAGGGGGCCGCGCACGGGGCCACAGTAGTACATTTTTAAGACAATATCATAAGCCCAGTGCTCTGGCGCTACATCGACAAATGGCATGGGTAAAGTGCGAATTTGATCGCCGGCGCAAGCTTGCAAAACTTGCTCTCTATTTGGTTGCGTTTGAGCATGAGCCGGTGTGTGCGACAAGATGGCTAACCCAAGGGGAACCACAAAGGCAAGGGTGAGAAGGAAAGTTGGTTTCATAAATACAGCTCTTGACAAATATTATTGCATTTGTCTCAAATTTTTCCGATACAGTTCCATGATAGAAGGTTTAGTTTTAATCGTGGATTAGATGGCACTGCCTGCCGGCGATGATTGAGGCGGGTTGTTTGCAACTTTCTAAATAGACTTTAACAGAGCCGGCTATAACTTTTGCCAAGATCGGAGGAACGGCATTACCGATTTGGTTGCACTGACTTTCTTCAGAACCTTTGAATTCAAACCAATCTGGAAAACTTTGTAAACGCGCACCTTCACGTACAGTTAATCTTCTTCTGCGCCCATCGGGTAAACGCAAACGCAGCATATCGCCGGTTGGAGCACTAAGATTACGACAGGTTACGGTTCTAGAGGGAATGTTTAGGTGTAAATCTCTAGGTGTAATACACTTGGATGCTTTCTCGTATTTACTGATATATTCATCCATACTTGCAGTAAGAAATTTTGAATTAGAAGGTGCGAGAAAAGCCAGTTCTCTTAACGCTTCGCCGGCAGTGTAGGGCGAATGAAAATGAGTCTTTCTTGGCCATACCCAACCGCCTTTATGGGCAACGCAAAAAAGCCGCTCTCTTCGTTGAGGAACGCCATAATGGGCGGCGTTTAGAATTTTCCATTCAACAATATAATTCAAATTTCCAAGAGCCAAGACAATTTCTTTAAAATAAGTCTTGTTGCGAAAAAGCATTCCCCGCACATTTTCAAATATAGCAATTTGTGGCCGGCAGCGGTCAACCGCATCAATAAAAATCGGGAATCCATCGCGGCTATCTTTAAGCCCTTTTTGATGTCCGCTAACACTAAAAGGCTGGCAGGGAGGGCCACCTATTATGACATCTGCTTTCGTTACTAAATCTGTATTTAGGGTGAGGATAACCTGATTACATAAACCGCTAAGGTTGTGCCGGTAAGTGGCGCAGGCATCCGCCAGCATTTCATAACCGGCTGTTTGAAAACCGGCTGCTTCAAAACCTAAAGCCATCCCACCGCAGCCGGCAAACAAGTCAATCACTAAAAAATTGTTTTCTAGCTTTTGAGAAACTTGAAGTTCTTGGTTAATAAAATCAAGGTAAGCAGGTTTTATGCTAGAAATATCAGTTTTCATTGACGCGCAAGCAATTCCATAAATACCTTGATTCCAATCCCCAAGATAGTTTTATTTTCTGAATTAAACCATTTTAAAAACTTTTACCACGGTTGTTTATCAGGTGTCAATCCAGAAAATAAACTTTCCCATTCTTCAGAATTCTGATCATTTTGGCTTTCTTTCACCTCAAATGTGACATTACATGCCTTAGATTCCTCAAGCGCTTCTACGCATAATTGAGCAATATCTTCCCGGCTAACTTTACCCCGAATATTATCGCCTTGCTCGAATATCAAGGCTTTACCACCGGCTTCCTCAGTCAGCGCACAAGGTCGGATAATTGTGTAAGGAATTCCACTAAAGCGAATACTATCTTCGCCGCGCAACTTCCAAGTTAAAATTCCTCCCAATTGGTCATTCATTCTAACAGCCGGCGGTTCTTCTTCTAAATTAAGTCCGGGACGTCCGGGACGAGTGACGCCGGCAGAACTAATGTGAATAAATTTTGGAAACTTCTCAGCGCCATAAGCTTTGATAGATTCCACTTGCAACTGAAAAATTCCCGCTTCAAATTTCGGGTTAAGTTCCCCATCGTATTCAAACTTGCTCAGCATTAACTGAAATGAGCTGATATGACTGGTGTCAATCGGTTCACCATCTTTCACCGTTTTCGCACGAAAAACTGGAATGAGCGCATCAAATGGAATACGGACAGTTATCCAAATGTTGTAAACCGTATCAAAGGAATAACTGTAACCAATGCCATCCCATTTAACTTCACTGCGAATGATAAATTTGTACCGTTTGCCGTCACCTTTGACGCGTAAATCGATGCCGGCATACCCAGCCAAATTCAAAGGAGGATCAAAGTTTTTAGTGCGAACAGAGGCAAAACCACCAGAATTTGCAGTGGAAACATTACCGGAGAAAAAAGCGGTATTATCTACCAATCGAATCGAACTTTCGCTCACCCCACCCATGACAATATCATCGAGCGCACCCCAAGTTTCTTTAATATCTTGGGAGGGTTTGCTAAAGTCAAAAATCATTTTTTCATCACCGGCACCTCTGAAGTGAGTGCGCGTTGCCCGCACAAGATTCTCAATGCCTTGATATTCCACAACTTCCGGCACATCCACAACTTCCGGCATATAAAATTTGATGCCTTGATAGTATTTTTCCCGCGTTGGAGTGTCGCCTTCTTTCGGTTGCACACGAGTGCCGGTGCAGCACACCACGGCTTTCACTTCGCTGAAGAGTGCCGGCGTCAAGGTTTCAGGAATCGTGATATCTCCCTCTACTAACTCAACTTGGTTACCCAGAATTTCCTTCGCTCTTTTCGCCTCTCTCACCAGCGCTCGCACGTTGTAACCCCGTTCTTGGAGTTTTCGCACAACTCGTTTACCAACGCCGCCGGTGGCACCGGCAACCAAAATCACGCCCTGTTTGCGATCACTTGCGTTGGCTTTTTTACCCATCCCGATCAACGTTTGCAACCAGCTAATGCTACCCACGAAAGGTATCACCCCGAAATAAGCCAGAGTTCGCGCAAACCTGCCGGCATTCCATTTGGAGGTAGTTTTTTCACCCATAACCTTTGCCCTACCCTCTTCTGATGTCTACTTAGCAATATAGTGCAGGTATCTGTTATGCGGGGGTGGGTGCTTGGTTTGAGCGTCAGTTTAAGATAAATAAAAGCTTACAGAGAAAGCCTTTACAATTGTACAAAAAATGCAACTGTAAAACAAAATTGTAGGGTACGTGACTCACGCACCCTAGGACTTGTCAAGATTGGGCAGTTGATTGTTCTGGGACTTCAAACGGCTGTCCCACCGGCACACGGGGAAGCCGGTGTTTGAAACTGCACAGAATCTCCCAAGAAATTGTCCCCAACATTGCCGCCCAATCATCCACGCATATCTCGTGAACACCCTCAGATCCCAGCAGCGTCACCACCTCGCCGGCTTGCAGATCAGGAATCGCACTTACATCCAGCATCAACTGATCCATCGTAATTGCCCCGATTTGCGGCACCCGTTGCCCTCGCACCAAAACATTGATTTTATTAGAAAGATTACGCGGCACCCCGTCTGCATAGCCAATGCCCACAACCGCAAGACGCATCGGATCACCGGCAACAAATTGATAGCCATAACTCACGCCGGTTCCCGCTTCAATTGTCTTCACTTGCGTCACCCGCGCCTTCACCTGCAAAACCGGCTTCAATTCAACCACCTGCCGCAAATGCTCAGCCGGATAAACCCCGTAAATTGCCAAGCCCACGCGCACCATGTCATAGTGCAAAGCAGGATCAGTTAACGTTGCCGCCGAATTTGCCAAATGCAGCTTGGGCAACTGAATGCCGGCATTTTGAAGTTCCGCAAGTGCCTGTTGAAACCGGCTGTGCTGCTGCAGCATCACCGTTGGATCAAGACTATCAGCCGTGGCAAAATGGGAATAAATGCTGGCAATCTTCAGATTTGGGCAGCGAGACACCAACTGGACAAACTCAACTGCCTGCTGCCAAGGTGCTCCCAGGCGTGACATCCCTGTATCCAGCTTTAAATGCACCGGCAGCGATCGTTCACTGGCACTTAATGTCTCAGAAAATACCAGCGCTTGCTTCGGGGTGCATAAAGTCGGTTGCAAACGCCAGCGCACCAGCGCCCGAATTTGCTCAGGTGTATTGGTTGCCCCCAAAACCAACACCGGCGCTTGTATTCCGTTCTCACGTAGCTCAATTCCCTCCGGGATCGTAGCCACCCCCAGCCAACGCGCACCGGCAGCCAATGCCGTCTGCGCCACAACCACCGCCCCATGCCCGTAAGCATCTGCCTTCACCACCGCCATCAAATTTGTTTGGGGAGACAAAAATCGACATAGCTGTTGGACATTGTGCGCCAGCGCCGGCAAGTCAATTTCTACCCACGCCCGATCACAACGCATCGACGCAAGACTTGGAGTTTTATCCCAGCTCAGCATTTCAACTCACTCCTGGTTTCACACACCACTATGAACTATAGACCTACCCATTCCTCCGGATAGCTATAGTTTTGGATAACCTATCAAAAAAGAGCAGTTCCTTCCACTGCCGGAGGAAGGGGAGAATAGAAGAGGAGGAAAAGAGGAGAGGGCATTCTTCGCATAACACCCCCACTGGGGCAGGAAGCGTTGAGAGATTTTCTGAATTCTTCCTTTTTAATTCTTCTTTTGGGGCTAAAGGTTAAGTTATACCAATCCTCCCAGCAAGTGTGAGGAATAAGCAGTTAAAACAAATGGCTCAGGGCACAGCAGAGAATGCCACACAATGATGAAAGTGATTTTACTCAAAAGGCTTGTAGAAATAGCTGGGTTAAACCGTTGTGTTGTCGGGGCAATATACACCTGTATGCGTTTACCAATGATTATCCAGCCTTCAGTAGGTAGCAGCATCACAGGGAGAGTGACAATATGAGCCTACGTCGTAAAACACTGTTAATCGTTGGCGTGACGCTTGTCGGCTTGGTTGGCGTGCTGTATGCTACCTGTTCCACGATCTTGTCGGGCAGCATGAAGCAAGCCGAGGAGGAAAACACCCGCCAAACGGTTAAGGGCGTCCTGAGTGTTTTTGCTCAAACCCAAGATGACTTTAACAGCCGCTTTGCCGATTGGTCGGCGTGGGATGAGACTTACAACTTTATGGAGGGCACGAACCCAGAATATATAGAAGCAAACTTAGACCCAGTAACAGTGGCCAACTTAAAGATCAACCTTGCTTTATTTATCAACACTTCTGGCAAGATTGTCTATGGCACCGGCTTCGATATCAAAAACCAAAAAACCATACCGATTCCAGAAGCATTACGCAGGCACTTGACTGTCTCTGACCGGCTGTTGACACACCCGACTCCAGATAGCAGCCTAGTAGGAATTATCATGCTGCCTGAAGGGCCAATGCTGATTATCTCCCGGCCCATTGTCACCACCCAAGGTACTGGCCCGATTGTGGGCAGCCTGATTTTTGGTCGCTATTTAGATGTCTCTCAAGTTGAGAAATTAGTGCGGATCGTGCGATTGCCGCTAACGGTGCACCGCGTTAAGGACACGAAACTGCCGCCAGAGTTTCAGGCAGTGCGAGAAGAATTGTTAAAGGTTAGCCCTTTGAAGGCCGGTTCTGAGCCGGCATCTGCGGTTAATCGCGCCAATTTGCCGGCTCAACCTACCCCGGCAGCGGAAAAGAACCGACAAGCAATACCCGTTCATGTCAAGCCGTTAAACGAAGAGACGATTGCCGGTTACACCCTCATCCGTGACATTTACGATCAGCCGGCGCTAGTATTGCGAGTCGATATTCCCAGAGAAATTTACAAGCAAGGTCAGAAAAACTTAAACTATCTTTTGATGGCCCTAACCGTTGTCGGCTTAGGGTTTGGGGGTTGCACAATTCTGCTTCTAGAGCGATTGGTTCTGTCTCGCTTAGGACATCTGACGCAGGATGTCAGCCGCATTGGTGAGTGCAGCGATCTTTCACTGCGGCTGTCGGTGATTGGCAAAGATGAGCTGTCAATCCTGGGACTGACGATTAATAAGATGCTGGCAGCTTTACAACAAGCTCAGAACCAGCAGCAAGAAAGCGAAGAACGCCATCGCGCGGTTGTTGAGCAATCTTCAGAAGGAATTTGCTTAATAGACGTAAATACCTACCGCATCTTGGAAGCTAATCAAGCATTTGTCAATCTTCTAGGTTACTCGCCGGCAGAGATTCTCAAACTAAAGTTGTACGATATTGCCGTCTCTGATAACAAGAATGTTGATCACCACGTTGACCAGATTTTGGCAGCAACAGACCAAACAATTGGTGAACAACTCTACCGCCGGCAGGATGGTTCACTTGTCGAGGTAGAAGTTAGCGCCAACTCGATCTCTTATGGAGGTCGAAAAGTCTTATGTGCAGTTGTGCGGGACATTACAGAGCGAAAACAAGCCGAGAAGGCATTGCAACAAAGCCAGGAACGGCTTCGCAAACAAGATCAAGTGCTGGTAGAACTGGCAAAAAGTCGTAGTCTCATTCAAGGTGATTTGCAATCCGTGTGCCGGCAAGTCACCGAAACTGCCGCCATCACCTTAGAGGTTGATCGCGTGAGTGTGTGGCTGTATAACGAAGATCGTTCGATGCTTCATTGCTTTGATGCCTATGAACTTAATGCCAACCAACATACTTTAGATGATGAGCTGGCAGCGGTCGATTACCCCATTTACTTTAAAGCTTTAGAACAAGAGCGGACGCTGGTAGTGAGAGATGTGCGAACCGATGCGAGAACCCTTGAGTTTAACTCTTCCTACATGAACCCCCTGAATGTCGTCGCGCTGATCGATGCGCCGATCCGCGTCGGGGGTCAAATTGTGGGGGTTGTGTGTCACGAACAAACCGACACCCCCCGCGATTGGACACTGGATGAGCAAAACTTTGCCGGCTCAATTGCAGATTTAGTTTCCTTAAGTTTAGAAGCGCGAGATCGCCACCGGGTAGAGGCTGCGTTGGGCCAAGCGGAAGAGAAATATCGCATGATCTTTGAGAATGCGATTGAAGGCATTTTCCAGACCACGCCACAGGGGAAATATCTTAGCGCAAATCCCGCGCTGGCTCGCATTTATGGATATGCTTCCCCGGAAGAACTTATCAATAATGTAACGAATATATCTGAACAACTTTACGTTCACCCTAGCCGGCGTGAGCAATTTATTGAGGCAATGCACAGCAACGGTGCAGTATCAAATTTTGAATCTCAAACTTATCGCAGAGATGGCAGCATTATTTGGGTGTCGGAAAATGCCCGTGTGGTGCGTGACGGGCTAGGGGAACTGCTTTACTATGAAGGCACCGTTGAAGACATTACAAAGCGCAAGGTAGTAGAAGAAGCGCTGCGCTACCAGCAAGAACAATCTGAGCGTCTGCTACTCAATATTTTGCCAGAGTCGATTGCAGAGCGGTTAAAACAGGAGGAAGGCACAATTGCCGACAGTTTCGCTGAGGTTACTGTTTTGTTTGCCGATATTGTTGGCTTTACCGAACTTTCAAGCCATATCTCTCCCACGGAACTGGTCAACTTGCTGAATGAAATCTTCTCAGCCTTTGACCGGCTTGCCCACACGTACGAGTTGGAGAAGATTAAAACAATTGGTGATGCTTATATGGTTGTCGGTGGACTGCCGGTGCCTCGCGCGGATCATGCGGAGGCGATTGCAGAAATGGCCATCGCCATGCAAAAAGCAATTGCTCTGTTTAATGATGCTACCCATCAACCGCTGAGTATCCGGATCGGCATTAATACCGGCCCTGTGGTTGCCGGTGTTATCGGTCTTAAAAAATTCATTTACGATCTATGGGGTGACACGGTTAATGTTGCCAGTCGAATGGAATCTCAAGGTATTGCGGACACGATTCAAGTGACTTCAACCACTTATGAGCTATTGCGACATAAGTATTCGTTTGAAGAACGGGGTGCAGTCGAGGTGAAAGGCAAGGGAAAGATGACTACTTATCTCCTCACCGGCAGGGTTAAAGAGGGGTGAGTTGCCAGGGTGCCGATTCAAGGAATTTCTGCCATTTTTCCTATTTGATTCGAGCGTTTTTTTAGCCTAGACGCAGCTGTGCCGGTGGGCATCTACAACCTAAAATAACGAATAACTTTTAGTAACAACTCATCTATTTTTGTTTTATGAAACAACTTAAATTTGTTAAAAAATTCAAACTTCGATTTTATATTCTTACCATTACCCTGCTTGTCTCTTTAATTATTTTTCCTTGGCAGCAGCTTTACAAAACAGACGAATCTTCGATTGCTACGGTTGCGGAAGAAGTGGTAAAAACCACCGTTGTTGCTGAACCCGTTCAGCCAATCCCACTGGATATCAAACTAAATAACAAAAAAGTTGTTTTGGGAGATAAACTTTTCCATGACCCGCAGCTTTCTCACAATAATACGATTTCCTGTGCAAGTTGCCACGGTTTGAAAACAGGAGGCGTGGATCGCTCACCCTTTTCCTTTGGCATCAACGGTGCGGTCGGTTTTTTCAATGCTCCTACAGTTTATAACAGCGGATTCAATTTTAAACAAAACTGGGATGGGCGTTCTGATACTTTAGAATCTCAGATTGATAGCACTGTTCAAAATCCGATCAGCATGGGTGAGACTTGGCCAGAAATTGTTAAAAAACTGAAGAAATCTCCAGAGTATGTTAAAGTTTTTAACGATTTGTACTCGAATGGCATTACCGGCGACAATATCAAAGACGCCATTGCAACTTTTGAGCGATCTTTATATACGCCTAATTCCCGATTTGATAAGTTTTTGAGAGGAGATAAAAATGCTATTACTGAAGAAGAAAAAGAAGGCTATCACATTTTTAAAGATTATGGCTGTGTGAGCTGCCATCAAGGCGTTAACTTGGGCGGAAATTTATTTCAGAAATTTGGCATTATCAGCGACCCGTTTGCCGGTCGGAAGGTTAAAAAAGCCGATTTAGGACGCTATAATATCACCGGCAATGAAGAAGATCGGTATGTTTTTAAGGTGCCGAGTCTGCGAAATATCACTCTGACCCCCCCTTATTTTCACGATGGTTCAATCAAAACCATTGAACAAGCTATTGCTGTGATGGCACAATATCAATTAGGACGTCAGCTATCACCCGAACAGCTCGATTTGATGAGCAAGTTCCTGAGAACCCTAAATGGTGAATATCAAGGGAAGCCATTATGAAATTGACCAAGCTGCACGTAAAAATTGCGCTTGCTTCAGTTGCGTTAACAATCTTCAGTTTTTTATTGATCAAATTTTTGTCAGTTGATTTTATCGAACACGATCGATATAACACCTATTTAGGTCAGCTCAACGAAATTGATGCTACACTCAATAAAAATGTCTTTGAATTGAGATATGGAAATTTAAATCATTATGATCCGATTATTACTGGCATTGAAAAACTTAAAGTTCTAGAAAAGAGATTGATAAAATCTCCAAATTATATTGATACAGAAGGACAAAAAAAGCTCAAGCAAATTCTCAAAGACTACACATCAATTCAGCAAAAAAAAGAAGAGTTAATAGAACAATTTAAATCAAAAAATGCGGTTCTTAAAAACTCTTTGTATTATTTCCCAATCTTAGCAACTGAGCTAGCGCAACAAGCTTCAACGGTGGATGATGAGTTGGCTATCCGTCTTAACGATCTGCTGCGCGACGTACTCATTTATAACTTGACGGCAAGTGAAGAACTTGCTCCAAAGATAAATCTTCAAATCGAAGAATTATTGAACAATCAAGAGCGGTACGCACTGACTGTGAGGGCTGCCGATCTTGAGCTAGCTATTGTTCATGTCAATATAATTTTAAAAAATAAACCAGCCGTCGATAAACTGCTAGAGGATTTGGTATCCTTACCAACCAATCAGCGCGGTGATGAGCTATATAGAACTTATACCCTTCAGTATGAAAAAGCTTTAAAAGCTGTTGGATTTTATCGGATTTTGCTCTATGTATTTTCAGTTATATTAATTAGCAGCATTTCCAGTTACATTATTCTAAAATTAAGAAAAGCCAGCCAGATAGTTAGTGCGGCTAAAGAAGAACTGCAACAAGCCTTGGAAGCAACACAGGAAGCTGAAGAAAAATATCGCAGCATCTTTGAAAATTCAACAGACGGAATTTTTCAAACGACTATTGACGGGAAATATATCAGTGCCAATCCTACCCTGGCCTACCTTTATGGCTATTCATCGCCGGCAGAACTCATTGAAAGTGTTACCAACATTAGTAAGCAACTTTATGTTAACTCCAACCGGCGAACCGAGTTTGTTGCTGCTATGCAGAAAAACGATTCAATCTCGCAATTTGAATCTCAAGTTTATTGCAAAGACGGCAGTATTATTTGGATTTCTGAAAATGCCCGTACCGTTAAAGATAGTGCCGGCAACCTCCTCTACTATGAAGGCACTGTAGAAGACATTACCGAACGTAAGCGAGTGCAAGCCACTCTACAAGAAAGTGAAAAACGCCTGCGAATGCAGCAAACCGCGCTGATGGAACTAGCCATGTGCCAGCCGCTTTACAGTGGCGAATTGAAGGCAGCATTGCGGGAGATTACCGAAACAGCAGCACGCACTTTGAGCGTAGCACGAACCAGTGTGTGGCTCTACAACCCAGATAAATCAGCACTGCTTTGCATTGATCTCTACGAACTTCTTCGCTCCTACCATTCATCGGGAACTGAGCTACAAGCTGTTGATTATCCAGCCTATTTCAAAGCATTAGAAACTTACCGCGCCATCGCCGCACATAAAGCCCACACAGACTCCCGCACAAAAGAGTTTTCACAATTCTATTTAACGCCTTTAGGAATTAACTCGATGTTAGATGTACCCATTCGCCTGGGTGGGCAACGCGTAGGGGTGCTGTGTTTAGAACACATCGGGCCGGCTCGACAATGGGCGCTAGAAGAACAAAACTTCGCAAGTTACTTAGCTTACATGACTTCTCTGGCAATGGAATCTTGTGATCGCAAACGAGCGCAAGAAGCACTGCGGGAAGAACAAGAAAAAGTTGAGCGCCTGCTTCTCAATATCTTGCCCCAACCGATTGCAGAACGCCTCAAACAAGAAACCGGCTCTATTGCTGACAGCTTCGAGGAAGTCACTGTCCTGTTTGCTGATATTGTAGGTTTTACTCAGCTTTCTGCCACCATTTCTCCTACTCAACTTGTCGAGTTACTGAATGAAATCTTCTCAACCTTTGACCAGCTAGCAGAACGGCACGATTTAGAAAAGATCAAGACTATAGGGGATGCTTATATGGTAGTCGGCGGTCTTCCCATGCCGCGTTCAGATCATGCACAAGCAATCGCAGAAATGGCGATGGATATGCAGGAAGAAGTGGCCAAATTTAGTGTAAAAAACGGGCAACCTTTTAACATTCGCATTGGAATTAATACCGGCCCTGTGGTTGCCGGCGTCATCGGACTTAAAAAATTCATTTACGATCTCTGGGGAGATACGGTCAACACCGCTAGCCGCATGGAATCTCACGGCATTGCCGGTGCAATTCAAGTCACAACGACTACCTACCAGTTATTACAAAATCAGTATAAATTTGAGAAACGAGGTCTTATTGAAGTAAAAGGCAAAGGCGAAATGGAAGCTTTTCTGCTCACCGGCAGAAAAGTGAGAGGCTAGGAACTAAAATAAAGAATCAATGAAAATTGCAAATAATAACTAGCGATTAGCGCTTGATAAAATGTCATCGAGAACTCTCACCAGCCGGATTTCAAAACGTTCTAAACAAATACCACTTCGTCTCGTCCTCGTCGTGCCGTTTGTCATTGAAATCTTCGTGGCTGTGGGGTTAACCGGCTGGCTGTCGTTACGCAACGGGCAAAAAGCTGTGAATGACGTTGCAACCGAATTACGCAACGAAATTACCGCCCGCATTCAACTGCAACTTCAAACGTTTTTAACAACACCCCATCTCGTCAATCAAATCAATGCGGATGCGATTCGTCTGGGTCAATTAAAAATTGACAACTTGCAGACTTTTGAGCGTCATTTCTGGCAGCAAATGCATTTATTCGATTCAGTTAGCGCGATTTCTCTAGGCACAGCGACAGGAGAATATATTGGAGTTGAAAGTTCTAATAATGGCACTTTGCGAATTGCCATTACCGACCGCACCACTAAGGGAGATGGCTATCAATATGCCACTGACGCATTAGGAAATCGAACCCAATTAGTCAAAATTAATCCAAACTACGATCCGCGAAAACGACCGTGGTATATAGCTGCTCAACAAGCCAGAAAATCCACTTGGAGTGAAATTTACCCAGTTTTTGGCGAGCCGAAGTTGACCATTACCGCCAGCCAACCGATCTACGACAACATCGGCAGATTGAAAGGTGTTGTGATCACCGATCTCATCGTCTCAGAAATCGATGAATTTCTTCGCAGTTTAAAAATTGGTGAAACAGGAGAAACGTTCATCATAGAACGCTCTGGAATGCTTGTGGCTTCTTCAACGCTTGAGCAGCCATTTACGATGAGTAAAAAAGGCACAATCCGGCGTCAAGCTTCAGAAATGAATGATCCCCTGATTCGTGCCACAACAAAACACCTCAAACAATTAACAGAACAGTTAACCCAACTAGACCGTAACTGTCAAAATATTAATTGCACAATTTCCACAACTTTTAACCTTAAAGGCGAACGGCAATTCGTGCAAATTACGCCTCTGGGAGGGGGCAGATCGGGAGAAGGAGAGAAGGGGAAAAGTTCCAAATTGTTAAATGCCGGCCCAACCAACAAGCTTTTCCAAGATCCTCCAGACTGGCTCATTGTTGTTGTCATTCCCGAAGCCGATTTCATGGCGCAGATCGAAGCCAATACCCGCTCCACGATTCTGCTGTGCACGGCAGCCTTATTTATCGCCATCTTGCTGGGGTTGCTGACTTCGCGCTGGATTGTTCGGCCTATTCTCCGGTTGAATGCTGCTGCTGTGGCCCTTTCTGAAGGAAACTGGAACCAGATCGTGCCGGTGGAACGCCAAGATGAACTGGGAATGCTGGCGCACACGTTTAACCAGATGACGGGACAACTGCGCCTGCTGTATGCCGATTTAGAAGCAAATGTGGTGGAACTGATGCAGGCACAAAAATCCCTGCAACGTAACGAAGCAAAATATCGGGAACTTGTTGAGAACGCCAACAGCATCATTTTGCGCTTAGATACCGAAGGCAATATCACCTTTTTCAACGAATTTGCCCAAAGCTTTTTCGGCTACACAGAAGCGGAAATTATCGGTTGCAAAGCCATCGGGACGATTATTCCCCAGACTGATTCAGCCGGCTCTGATCTGGTTGCAATGCTTGGGGATATTCTGCAAAACCCAGAACTTTATCAGCTCAATGAAAATGAAAACATCCGACGCAATGGTGAGCGCGTTTGGGTGGCTTGGACAACGAAAGCATTGCGAGATACAAAGGGTAACTTCACCGGCATCCTCTGCATTGGCAGTGATATTAGTGATCGCAAACGCGCAGAAAATGAACTGCACAAGGAAAGACGCTATTTGGCTGCGTTAGTGGAAGTACAAAGCCGGCTGCTGGCGTTTCAGGGCAACGGCAATTGCTATACAGAAATTCTAGAACCTTTAGGACAAGCTTCAAGAGCAAGCCGTGTTTATTTCTTTGAAAATCACCGCGATGAAGCCAATCAGTTACTAACAAGTCAGCGTGCAGAATGGTGTGCGCCGGAGATTGAGCCAGAAATTGACAATCCCCTGTTGCAGAACCTTTCCTATAACGATTTCTTTCCCCGCTGGACGGAGATTTTATCTAGAGGCGAAGCGGTTGCCGGCAATATCAGTGAATTTCCCGAAAGTGAGCGGCAAATTTTAGAATCCCAAGGCATTCTTTCCCTGTTAATTTTGCCTCTAATTGTGAATGGGGAATTCTTCGGGTTTATTGGCTTTGATAACTGTCAAGAAGCCGTCATTTGGCAACCGTCAGAAGTGGCTTTGCTGCGAGCAGCGGCGGCAGCAATTGCACTGCACAAAGAGCGCCTTATTGCACAAGATGCCCTGCAAAAAGCCAAGGAGAATTTAGAAATTCGCGTTTTAGAACGTACCGCACAATTGAGAGAAAGTGAAGACCGATTTCGTAAATTGTCTGAGGCGACCTTTGAAGGAATTGTTGTGGGCGAAGGCGGAAAAATTGCGGATGCCAATGAAGCGTTTGCTCGGATGTTTGGCTGCGAATCGAGTGAAAAAATTGGGGCGGATGTCCTAGAATATATTGCCCCGGAGAATCGAGCGAAGGTGCGGCAAAATATGCTGGCCGGCAATGAAAATCCTTATGAAGCGATTGGCTTGAGAAAAGATGGATCGAGGTTTCCCATTGAGATTCAAGCAAAGGTAATTCCTTACCAGGGAAATCAGGTAAGGGTGGTTGCGATTCGGGATATCACAGAGCGCAAACAAGCTGAAGTTGCCCTGCGGGAGTCGGAGGAAAAGTTTTCCACGGCTTTTCGTCAAAGCCCTAATTCAATTACGATTTCTACGTTTCCCGATGGGCATTTAATTGATGTGAGTGATGGTTTTTCAGACATTACGCAGTATAGCCGGCTAGAAGTGATCGGTCGCACGACAGAATCATTGAACTTGTGGGTAAATTCAGAGGATCGTATCCAAATTCAGCAGCAGATTCAAGTATTGGGAAGCCTTCGCAATCAGGAAGTTTTATTTCGGAAAAAGTCAGGCGAGGTAATTGTTGGGTTATTATCCGCTGAAATTATTTATTTGGGTGGGGTGCGCTGCATTCTGACCGTAACGAGTGATATTACCGAGCGCAAGCGGGCACAGGAGGCGCTGGCAAGGGCGCTACAGGAACAACAGAGCATTTTTGAGGCACAGTTAGATATTATTTTTGTGTTCGATTTGAATCTGAATCTTGTTAAATGGAACCACCGCACGGAGGTTGTTACGGGACTTTCGCCGGCTGAGCTTCAGAACCGGCCGGCTTTGGCTTTTTTCCCAGAATCAGAACGAGACATCATCGCGCAAGCCATTCAATTAGCTTTGGAAGAACGATCAGAAGGTTCTTGGACGGAGGGGCATTTGATTGGTAAAGATGGGGTTTTGTTAGACTACCAATTTACCGGGGTGTCACTAAAGGATGAAAAGGGAAATGCGATTGGTTTTACGGGTGCCGGTAGAGATGTTACAGAATCGAACAAAGCGGCAGCGATTTTGCGTGCTGAACAGGAAAATTCTGAGCGGTTGTTGCTGAATATTTTACCCAAAGCTATCGCAGAGCGCTTGAAATTGCAAGTCGGCCCGATTGCAGAAAGTTTTCCAGAAAGCACGGTTCTTTTTGCTGATATTGTTGGGTTTACCGAGCTTTCTTCCCAAATTTCTCCCACAGAATTAGTTAACTTGCTTAATCAAATTTTTTCCAGATTTGATCAACTGGCAGATCGGCATGATTTAGAAAAGATTAAGACAATTGGGGATGCTTATATGGTTGTGGGAGGATTGCCTGTGCCTCGAGTTTCTCACGCTGAAGCGATTGCGGATATGGCTCTTGATATGCAGCAAGAAATCCGCAATTTTTGCCTGGAAACTAACTTATCGGTTAATATCCGCATTGGCATCAATTCAGGGCCGGTTGTTGCCGGTGTGATTGGTCTTAAAAAGTTTATTTATGACTTATGGGGTGATACTGTCAATACCGCAAGCAGAATGGAATCTCATGGGATTTCGGGTGCAATTCAAGTTAGCGCAACAACTTATCAACTTTTACAGCATAAGTATCAATTTGAGAATCGCGGTATGATTTCTGTCAAGGGGAAGGGAGAGATGATAACTTATTTGCTTCTCGAAAAAAAAGCTACCTTGGTTTAAGTTTAAGACAATTAAAATCTTAACGGGTTAAGGATTCATCATTCTCTGGCGGGAGGAAAACCGATCAACACTAGACGGATGAGCTGATAGCAGTGAAGCAAGTTATTTTTCTCTGAAAAAATATTTTTTGCTCACGCTTCATAAGAATTTTAAACTTTAGCTTTTGGCGTGTAAGTTACTGGTAAAATTTTAATCGGTTCTAAAAAGATAACGACGTAACCTGTGTCTTCTGCCGGCAGCAATTACAGCATTTTTGCTGATTTATACCCAGAAAACTTTAAATAAAAGAAAAGTTTCTAAAATTTTGTTAAAGTTTGCTCATTTTATCAAGTTTTATCAAAATTTATATGTAATTTGATAAAATTCCTGGCACTTAATAGTCACACCTAAAGAGCGGAAACTGTGATCATGTCAACAATCTTTCAGAAGCCAACCACTCTGCAAGCCAGTCTTTTTGGAATGATTCTCGTTTTTATTCTTCCTTTTACTGTAGTCGTGTATCAACTGATTGCAGAAATTAATGTAGGAATTGAATTTGCCGGTAAGGAAAAAAAGGGAGTGCAATATAATTTTTATCTCAGAAAAACACTAGAGCCTCTGATTCTGCATCGTAGCCTAACGAAAGCTTACTTAACCGGCAATGAATCTTGTCAAGAAATGATAGGTGTTTTGCACTATCAAATTGAAGAAGAGATAAAAGTCATAGATACGCTTAATTCACAAATGGGGGCAACACTTGACACAACTCAGAAATGGATAGCTTTTAAGAAAAAATGGCAGTCAGTTAAAAACAATGCACTGAAATTGCCGGCTCAAAAAAGTTTTGAAGCACAAACCGCATTAATTGCCGATCTACTTTCTCTAATGGCCCACGTAGGCGATACCTCCAATCTCATCCTCGATCCTGTGCTTGAGAGTTATTATCTGATGGATGCTGCGGTTAACCAGTTGCCCTCTTCGGTAGAAAATACAGCTCAAGCAAAAGATTTGGGTTCGCAGATAGTGAGCCGGCAGCAAATGAATGCGGATGAAAAAGCACAGTTAATCATTTTCTCTAGCTTGATTAAAGCGTCGAAAGATGAAATTTACAGAGGTTTGCAAGTTTCTTTCACTCAAAATACTCACCTTAAATCTTCTCTAGACACTTATGCCAAAGAAAGCTTGGGTGCCATGAATGATTTTCTAGAATTCATTAATAAAAAAGTCATCACTCCTGAAACTGTGGAGATTAAATCTGTAGAATATATGGAGGCCGGCACACAAGTGATTACGGATCAATTTAAGCTTTATGATGTAGTCTCTCCTGCTTTAGAAAAATTGTTGCAAGATCGCATCGATAAGTTGTCTTTTAAAAAAAATATTGTACTCGTGTTTGCCGTAATGGTATTGGCAACAGTTTGTTATATTTTTGGAGCATTTGCGCGTAATCTTGCCAAACGCAAACAGGCAGAACAAGCGCTTCAAGAAGCAGAAAATAAATATCGTAAAATTTTTGAAAACGCCACTGAAGGCATATTTCAAACGACTCCCAGAGGACACCACATTAGTGCGAATCCGGCACTGGCACGCATTTATGGTTATTCTTCTCCAGAAGAATTGATAGTGGAATTACGCGACATTGCACGGCAGCTTTACGTCCAGCCTCAGCGTCGTGCAGAGTTCATTGCCGCAATGGAAGAGAACGATACCATATCGGGGTTTGAATCTGAAATCTATCGCAAAGATGGCAGCATCATCTGGATTTCTGAGAATGCCAGGGCGGTTCGCAATTCTCAGCGTGAGCTAATTTATTACGAAGGGACAGTTGAAGATATTACAGCTCGCAAAGAGACTGAAGAAGCACTGCGTTATCAACAAGAACAATCGGAACGATTGCTCCTCAATATATTGCCAGAAGCCATCGCCCATCGTTTAAAAAATGAGCAAAGTACCATTGCTGAAAGCTTTTCAGGAGTGACTGTTTTGTTTGCTGATATTGTTGGGTTTACCCAGTTATCTGCTCAAATTTCTCCGATTGAATTGGTGAACTTGCTTAATCAAATATTTTCTATATTCGATCATCTTGCAGAAGAACACGGGTTAGAAAAAATTAAGACAATTGGGGATGCTTATATGGTGGTTGGGGGTTTGCCCTTGCCTCGAGCAGATCATGCCGAAGCTGTTGCAAATATGGCTCTTGATATGTGCAGAACCCTTGAGCGCCTAAGTATCCAAAATGACCAGCCTTTAAGTATGCGAATTGGCATCAACACTGGGTCGGTTGTTGCCGGCGTTATTGGTACGAAAAAGTTCATTTATGACTTGTGGGGTGACACTGTGAATACAGCAAGTCGGATGGAATCTCACGGCGTCGCCGGCAGTATTCAAGTGACTGAAACAACCTACGAATTATTAAAAATAAAATACTTGTTTGAAGAACGGGGAGTCATTCACGTTAAAGGTAAAGGAAATATGACGACTTATTTACTTAAAGGTCGAAAAGTTCCTCTTTTGTCTAATGTAATGTCATGATATCAACTACAAGAGCTATTTTTTCGCAATCCGAAAACTTCTAAAAGATTTTGGTGATTGCAAACGCCGAGGGAGGCTTTAAACTATTAAAATGTTTTAGAGAGATTTGTAAAAGTGATTTCCATAAAACATTTTATCAGTTCTCAAATTTCTTAGCTAAACTTGACTTTACGGTTTTTTCAAGAATGTCTAAATTGATGAAGAGTTTTTTTGCTTACATCTTGGCAATTTTACTTGACCTGACTTTATTACAATTCGTAATTTCACAATCGGCACTTGCGACAGAAATTCAGGCCGAGAAGAAAACAACTGAAGTAAAAAAAAGTATAAATTTATCAGCGACAGAGCCTGTTAAAGATAATCGTCCTTCTGAAACAACAGTTCAACCATTGCCGGTTAACCCAACAGTAGTCGAGGCAATGGAACAAGTCACTTCGGTTTCTCAACTGTCTGATGTGCAACCGACTGACTGGGCTTTTCAGGCTCTGCAATCTCTGGTAGAACGATATGGAGTGATTGCCGGCTACCCAGATGGCACTTTTCGGGGAAATCGAGCGATGACGCGTTACGAATTTGCAGCCGCTTTAAATGCTGCGCTTGAGAGTTTAGCACAAGTTATTCCTGCAAATTCCACTGACTTTCTTACTCAAGAAGATTTAGCGAAATTGCAGCAACTACAAGCAGAATTTTCTGCTGAACTTGCAAGCATTCGGGGACGTGTGGATGCTTTAGAAATTCGCAGCGCTGAACTCGAAGCCAATCAATTTTCCACCACAACAATACTCAATGGTTTTGCTTGGTTTAACTTAACAGGAGCTGGAGTTGGCAGTAATGTAAAACGAGAAACCGGCAACCGGATCAATGGTGCGCGAGAAATAGAAACAGTTAGTGATGCTAACACCACCTTTAGCAACTTAATCTGGCTAGAACTCACAACTTCCTTCACCGGCAACGATGCCTTGATCACCCAACTTGCGGTAGGAAACGGGATATCTCCTGCCAATGAATTTGCCTCTGCCGGTCTTTTTAACACATTTGGGGTGCCTTTTACTGACGCAGTTGCTGGGGTGAACGCTAACGAACTGGTCATTAAAGAATTATCTTATAGCTTTCCTATCACGGATTCTGTTCAATTAACTGTTGGCCCACAAATTGATTGGTTTCGCTATTTTGATCTCAACAATTTTACCAACTTTTTAACCGGCGCAAGCAGCTTTAACTCGGTTAACAGCACATTGGTTAACGATCCTTTGCGCGGTGCCGGTGCCATCCTTCAGTGGGATTTAAATCAGCAATTACTTCTACAAGTTGGCTATCTCAGCGAGAATAACGAGTTTCTCCCGGGTACTCGTCCCGCAGCCGATCCGAGCAAAGGTTTTTTTAACGGCACGAATACAATTACAGCAGAGTTAACTTATTCTCCCAACCAAAATGCTAATATTCGATTACTCTACGACCGCTACAATATTGATGCTGATAATGGAATAATTAGCAGCATTAAACCAGTGATCGGGGTACTCGATGATAGCTTTGGTGGTGGTCTTAATGATGCAACTGCCGATGTTTTTGGCCTAAACTTCGATTGGTTAATTACGCCCCGAATCGGTATTTTTGGGCGCTATAGCTATCTCAGCACTCATTTAGATCCTGTGAGTTCAGAGATTGCCGGTGGAAATCTTAACGCCCAATCTGTACAAGCAGGGCTTGCTTTTCCAAATTTAGGCCGCCCCGGCGCACTGGCTACGCTCTCTTATGTCATCCCCTTTTCTATTTTAGATGGCAGAAGATTTCTCGCCTCTGGGGGTGGCGACGGTGGCGTGCAATTCGAGATAGAAGCAACTTACTATTTCCCAATCACTGATAACTTGGCAATTGTTCCCGCCTTTTATGTAATTGGTAATCCTAACAATTTTAGCGACAATCCTACTATCTTTGTTGGCAATCTTAGAACTCAGTTTAGCTTTTAATTAATCCTTTTAGGGGGGAGCAACCCCGTCTAATCAATTCGGCTCGATGTAGGCAAAACTTCAATTTTTCTAGATTCAGAATAGGAGGACGCAGTATGAAATTATTAAGCTGGTTTAGGGGTTCATTTCGCGTTGGAAAGGGGAGAATCCAAGTAAAAATACTTTCTTTGTTTTTCCTCAGTTTATTGCTGCTAATTTCATGCAAAAACGTAACGCTTACCCCCCCTAAAACAGAATCTCCACCACTAAAGATTGCCTACAGTGCATGGCCTGGGTTTTTGCCGGTTGCACTCGCCAAAGAAAAAGGATTTTTCGCGCAACAGGGAGTTAAAGTAGAAACCTTCTATTCAGAAGATACAATGGCGCAGATGGCAGACTTTAGTGCCGGCAATTATGATGGAGTCACCTTAGCACTGGGCAGCATTGGAATTATCAGCGGAAAAAATCCCGATGTGCAAATTATTTTTGCGACTGATCGATCTGCTGGCGCTGATGCCATTGTCGCCCAATCTAACATTACAAGTGTTGCTGAGTTAAAAGGAAAAACAATCGGAACTGGCTTAGGGGGATTTGGTGAATTATTTGTCACCACGATGCTAGAAACAAACGGTCTCACCACTGATGATGTCACACTGATCAATGTAGATGGAGACAAAATTCCAGCCCAAATTAAAACCGGAGAAATTCAAGCCGGCCAAACTTGGGAACCTTACGTTTCGCAAGTCGTAAAATCAGGTGGCCGCAACCTGTTTACTAGCGATAAAACGCCTGGGTTAATTCCAGATGTCATGGCATTTCGGGGGATTGTGGTGCGGGAGCGGCCCGATGATGTACAAGCTTTCGTACGAGCTTGGTTTCAAGCCGTAGATTACTGGAAAGCTAACTTTAAAGAGGGAAATGAACTGATTGCTAAAGTTTTAAAAATTTCACCAGAAACCATTTCTCTGGAAGGGGTTGAATTGCTAAATTTAAATGATAATTTGAAAGCCTTTACACCAGGCAGTACCACAGATTCCTTATATCACACCGCCCAACTTTACTCTAGTTTTTATATCCGTACAGGAGGCATTGCTCGGCCTTTAGAGATTAATCAATTACTCAATCCTGTTTTTTTAAAAGCATTGGAAAAAGAGCAATAAAATAAGTTGCAAGTGAACATGAAAAATTCAAATTTATGCTTCGTTGCTCTCTTTTTCATAAATGTACTGTTTCTGACAGCGTGTTTTTTCATCGATTCACCCGCACCTGAACGACCCCCCTTAAGGCTAATTCACGATTTGTGGCCAGGATATTTACCGATTATACTCGCTCAAGAAAAAGGTTTTTTTGAGCAGCAGGGTGTGAGTGTAGAAACACTCGTTACAGAAAATGCTTCAGAAAGAGTTGCTGATTTTAATGCCGGCAAAGCGGATGGAATTACCTTAGCACTCGGTAATATCATGATCGCCAGTGCTGATAATCCGAACGCACACATTATTTTCGCAATTGATCGCTCAGCCGGCGCGGACGCAGTAGTCGCGCAACCTCAAATCAAAAAGGTAAGTGATTTAAAAGGCAAATCAATTGGAACTACCGTAGGCGGATTTAATGAATTGTTTGTCGCCAAAATGCTAGAAGCAAATGGCTTAACGCTTGAAGACGTGACACTGCTCAATGTAGAGGGAGAAAACGTCCCCGAACTCGTACAAAACGGGAAAATAGCAGCCGGCAGCACCTGGGAACCCTTTGTGTCAAAAGCCACTGCATTAGGCTTAAATGTCCTGTTTACCAGCGCCCAAACACCGGGATTAATTCCAGATGTCATGGTGTTTCAAGCATCAGTGCTGCGCGAACGTCCCGACGATGTCAGAGCATTTGTCCGAGCTTGGTTTCAGGCAGTAGATTACTGGAAAGCCAATCCAGAAGAGGGAAAAAAAATTATTGCCGAATCCCTGAAACTTCAACCAGAAATGATTTCTCTCAAGGGCTACGAATTACTTACATTAAATGATAATTTGAAAACCTTTGTACCGGGCAACACTCTAGAATCCTTACCCTATACGGCGCAATTATACGCCAATTTCTTTGTGAAAACCGGCAGTCTCAGTCGGCATCCTAACATTAATCAATTACTAGAACCCTCATTTCTATAGCCCTAGAAACAAGTGATACCATGTGGCTATGCAGCCTTCATTGTTTCCGACCAATGGAAATGCTAGGCTCATCGGAAATTTACTCGCTCTAGTCTAGTCAAACCAAAGTCCACGGATAAACCCAAAATGGTATGAGGCAGTCCAGGCTGTACACTCTTCGCACCAAGCTGATCGTGTCTTTCTTGGTTGTTGCACTCATCCCCTTGAGCTTATTGGCTGTTGTCAACAAACACACCACACAAGCGGCACTAAGGGACAATGCCAACCAAGCTTTATTTGCGGCAGCCTCCCAAACTGCAACCAGCATAGACGCCTTTATCAATACCAATCTCAACTCCGTTCGCGTCGAGGCAATTTTACCCGGATTGGCTAAATATTTAAGCCTTCCTGCCTCAGAACGAGCCGGTAGCGCTGAACAAGCAATGGCTGGGGCGACTTTACGCAGTCTTAGTCGTAAAGATACCGTGAATATCTTCTCTTATGCACTGCTGGATCTGCAGGGGCAGAATATACTCGATACCTATCCGTCCTATATCGGTAAAGACGAATCCCAGAGCGATTACTTCATTCAACCGCTCAAAACCGGCTTACCCTATGTCTCCACAATGCGGTTTTCTCCAACCGTTGCCGGTTTAGTTAACCTATATTTTAGTAGTCCTGTCCGCAATGCCACCGGAGAAATGATCGGAGTGCTGCGCGTGTCTTATAACGCCACAGTTGTGCAGCAATTAGTGAGTGTACAAACCGGATTGGCAGGGCCGCAATCATTTGCAATTTTACTGGACGAACATTACATTCACCTAGCCCACGGTACCAGACCGGCATCAACTTTTAAATCGGTTGTACCGTTAAAGCCGGCTTTAGTCAAACAATTGCAGGCACAAAGACGGCTGCCCAATTTGCCGGCAGATGAACTATCAACCAACCTACCAGACTTTGAAAAAGGTTTAAAAAACGCCCCCACTCAGCCTTATTTCAAAACTCAACTGCTAAAAACCGACAATCAAATTAACTCAATCGCCGTCACCCCACTCAAAACCCAACCCTGGCTAGTCGTCTTTGCCCAGCCCCAGGCCGTATTTCTCGCCCCCATTCAAGCCCAAACTCGCGTTGCATTACTGTTAGCTGCCATCATTGCCGGTGTTGTCACAATTGTTGCATTCAGTATCGCACAACTGCTGGCTAAACCGATTATTCAATTAACCAATAAAGTTTCTCAATTCACCGCCGGCAACCTGGAAGTGCGTGCTTATATTCAAACAAAAGACGAAATTGGCTTGCTTGCCCGTAGCTTTAATACAATGGCCGAGCAAGTGGGTAAACTTCTGCACGGACTGGAAGAACGTACAACAGAACTCAAGGAAGCCGTTAACCAATTGCAGGGCGAAATGGAGGAACGAATTCGTGCCCAAGAAGCCCTTCGCACGGCGAATGAAGAGTTAGAAATTCGAGTAGAAAAACGCACAGCCGAATTAAGAGAAACCAACAATCAACTGCAAGCAGAAATTACCGAACGCCAACGAGCAGAAGAAGAACTTAGAAAATCCCAACAAAGACTTTCCCTGCTTTTCCAGCAAACCCCTGTCGCGGTCATTGAATGGAATACTGATTTTGAAATAACTGCGTGGAATCCAGCCGCAGAATCAATTTTTGGATACAGCAAAACTGAAGTGATGGGTCGTCATGCAGCCGACTTACTTGTGCAAGAAAGCATTAGAGGACGTGTCAAGAAAATTCAACAAGCCCTTTTAGCCAGAGCCGGCGGCACTCGCAACACAAACGAAAATATCACAAAAGATGGAAGAACTATTATTTGTGAGTGGTACAATACTCCCCTGATTGACGATAGCGGAAAAACTATTGGAGTCGCTGCTGTTGCTGTAGACATTACCGAGCGAAAGCAAGCAGAAGAAGCATTACAACAGGCCGAAGAAAGATATCGCACGATCTTTGAAAACGCCACAGAAGGCATTTTTCAAACCACACCAGATGGACAATTTTTATCAGCAAATCCAGCCTTGGCGAGAATTTATGGCTACTCCTCTCCCGAAGCACTCGTTGAAGATATCCGTGACATCAACCATCAAATTTACATTGATGCAAACCGGCGTGCCGAATTTATTGCCGCAATTGAAAAACACAACGCTGTCGCTGATTTTGAATCTCAGATTTATTGCAAAGATGGTAACATTATTTGGATTTCAGAGAACGCCCGCGCCGTTCGTGATCCTAGCGGCAAACTGCTTTACTACGAAGGCACCGTAGTAGACATCACCTATCGCAAAGTAGCGCAAGAAGCCCTGCGGTATCAACAAGAACAATCAGAACTTCTCCTGCTGAACATTTTACCAGAACCGATTGCTCAGCGCCTAAAACTGCATCCTAGAACCATTGCCGACAGCTTCGAGGAAGTCACTGTTTTATTTGCGGATCTCGTCGGCTTCACCCAACTTTCAGCTCGCATTTCTCCCACCGAAATCGTCGAGTTACTCAATCAAATTTTCTCAGCATTTGACCATCTGGCTGAAAAGCACGGGTTAGAGAAAATTAAAACAATTGGGGACGCTTACATGGTCGTTGGCGGATTGCCGATAATCCGAAGTGATCATGCTGAAGCGGTTGCCGAAATGGCATTAGATATGATGCAAGCCATTATTAAATTTAATGCCCGCACCGGCGAAACATTTCAAATCCGGGTAGGCATCAGCACCGGACCCGTAGTTGCCGGCGTCATTGGACTGAAAAAATTTATCTACGACTTATGGGGAGACACCGTAAATACCGCCAGCCGCATGGAATCTCAGGGCATCCCCGGTGCCATTCAAGTGACAGCCGGCACTTACGAACGTTTGCGCGATAAATATCACTTTGAACAAAGAGGCCCGATCCAAGTTAAAGGTAAAGGAGAAATGACCACCTATCTCCTTATAGGAAGACATTTAAAGCAATAAGCCATAGGAGTGATTTCACCCCTCTTGCGCTACTCCTATGCCCCATGCCCCTCTGTTCACAAATCCGCAGACCGAGTGTCAGCTGTGTTACCATCTGTGAAAAATCTTCTCGCTATATCGATATATCAATGGGCAAGGTTCTAGTCCTTAACGCCTCCTACGAACCGCTGAACATCACCAGCTGGCGACGTGCGGTCGTTTTGTTGCTCAAGGGTAAAGCGGAACAAGTCGAACACAACGGCAAGTACCTCTATGCCGAATTCCCCCTTCCAACGGTAATTCGGCTACGTTACTACGTCCGGGTTCCTTACAAGGAAATTCCCCTAACCCGCCGAAATATCCTCCATCGGGATAGTCACTCCTGTCAATACTGCGGTTATACGGGCGATGATTTAACGCTCGACCATGTGATACCGCGTTCACGGGGGGGCGGTGATAGCTGGGAAAACATCGTAACAGCTTGCGTGCGATGTAATGTCAGAAAAGGCAATCGCACCCCAAAAGAAGCCAATATGATTTTGGACTATCCGCCGCGTCAACCGTACAGCAGTCTCTACTTCGAGGTTAGCAAATACCTAAAAACCGGCTTGCATGATGAATGGCAAAAATATGTGATTGGTAGTAGCTAAGCCCCCAGCATTGAATGAAATGCGGGGGCTTTTTGCATGAGTTATCGGCGAACTCGGCTGTGCGGCGAGAGTTCGCCGATAATGTATCTGCCGGCATCTGTAGCCAATGGCAGCACCGAAGCGCCCCTAGGGGTGTTTTGAGCGCCCAGCCACAGTTCCCTATTCTCCATGCCGGCAGACGTATTCCCCCATCCTATTTTTTTTGTCAAGATTAGAAAGAGCAAGTTCAATTGAGCAACGGTCGGCAGCGCAGCTTGGAAGCAGTCGAGCCACGACTGGTATAAAATTTTTTTGCTTCGCACAAGCAAATCGTCTTCTTCAGCCTAGAAATTGTCGGCTGCAAACAAAAAACCCGTACCCAAAAGATGCAGACTAAAGTTCTGTGTCAGTTTAATAAAAAAAATTGAGGAGCCAGTGACCTACTCAGGTGGAGAACCCAACAATAATCTGGGTCAGCAAGACGTTGCGGTGATCATAGCGCCCGCAGGGTCTAACGGCCTTGCGAAAACGCCGGCTCAGTTCCTAGAAAAGAAAGTGGAAGCCTTTCGCCAAACCCTAGAACGACATAAAGGCCAGCGTCAGTTGGTAATTTTACAGGATTTCCCTGACCCCGACGCCCTTTCGGGTGCTTGGGCGTACCAGTTAATCGCCCAGCAATATGACATTCACTGTGACATTGTCTACGCCGGCGCTCTCAGCCATCAAGAAAACATCGCCCTGGTCAAACTCACAGGGTTGCCGGTACAGCGCTTTCCCGTTGAAACCGCGAAAAATAAAAATTTATCTATATATGACGGTTGCGCGTTGATCGATAACCAAGGCACCACCAGTGGACTAACCCAGCTGGTACTGTCAGCCGGCATCCCCATTACCGCCGTTATCGACCATCACAGTTTGCAGGGCGATCTTAAACCGGAATTTCTAGATATTCGCCCTTCCACACGAGCAACCGCAACAATTTTGACGCATTATCTTCAAGCCGGTTTGCTCAAGCTTGATAGCAGCATTGGGAATCATGTTAAATGTGCGACTGCTTTAATGCACGGGCTGCGATCTGATACCGGCGGCATGAGACTTGCTCAAGAAGAGGATTTCTTAGCAGCCGCCTACCTCAGCCGCTTTTATGACGCCCAACTACTCAGCGCAGTGCTACAGGCATCTCGCTCTAAACGGGTGATGGATGTCATTGAACGATCACTGCACAATCGGATTGTTCAAAATAACTTTTCCATTGCCGGTGTGGGCTACCTGCGTTACGACGACAGAGATGCCATCCCGCAAGCTGCCGACTTTTTGCTGACCGAAGAAAACGTCCATACTGCGGTCGTTTACGGGATTGTTCACGATGAGGACGAAGAACTCGAAGTCGTCACCGGCTCTCTGCGAACTGATAAAATTACCCTCGATCCTGACGAATTCATCAAAGAAGCTTTTGGCCAAGATGCCTACGGGCGCTTTTTTGGGGGTGGCAGAAGTCAGGCAGGCGGCTTTGAAATTCCGATGGGATTTCTCTCTGGCTGCAACGAAAATAAAGACTATGCCCGGATGAAGTGGGAAGTGTTTGATGCCCAAATCAAACAAAAACTACTCAGGTTGGTCAGTCCTAAGGACGACTTGATCCAAACAGAATAGTTTTTTGTCCGTTGCCGGCAGTTTGCGCTTAGTTTCCCCACCTTTGAGGCTTTAAGCCCCATCCCCAGATACCGTCCTATCTCCCTGCGCCCATATCTGACGATCCATGACCGCAAAACTTTACTTTATCCGTCACGGCATCGCAGCAGACCCGCAAGACTGCGATCATGACGAAGAACGCCCGCTCACAGAAGAAGGTCATCGCAAAACTAAGCAGGTGGCTAAACGGCTGCACCAAATGGATATCGCGTTTGATTTAATTCTCACCAGTCCCTTGGTGCGAGCTCGCCAAACCGCCGACATCCTGAAAACAGCCGATTTGTCTGGCAAAATCGAAGAATCAGCCTTCCTGGCTCCAAATGGTGACATCAGTAGCTGGCTAGGTTGGTTAGACACATGGCTGCGAGCCGGCGGCACCAGCTTAGCGCTGGTTGGTCATCAGCCGGATCTGGCCAATTGGGCGGAAATCTTGGTTTGGGGGGAAGCAAGAGAGGGACTCGTCCTCAAAAAAGCCGGTATTATCGGTTTAATGCTGCCCGACACAGGACTGCCGGTGGGCCGGAGTTTGATGTTCTGGCTGACAGCGCCCAAGTTCCTACTCGTGTAGCCGGTGTTCAACAATTTATGTAAAACCAGGAACACCACCAGAGTTTCTGGTAAGTTAGCCTAATGATATTTCACTCAAGTAAAGAGTAGAGCTATGACTGCCGCCGGTGAATTAAAGATAGGGTTAGAATTTAAGCCCGGTTTAGAAGGGGTTCCCGCTACTCTATCCAGCATCAGCTATGTGGATGGACATAAAGGGGTGCTGGAGTATCGGGGTATTCCTATTGAAGAACTTGCAGAAAAAAGCACTTTTCTGGAAACTTCCTATTTATTAATCTGGGGTGAACTTCCCACCCAGGAAGAGTTAGAAGCCTTTGAGCATGAAATTCGCTACCACCGGCGCATCAAATATCGCATCCGGGACATGATGAAATGTTTTCCCGAAAGCGGTCACCCGATGGATGCCTTGCAAGCCTGTGCCGCTGCTCTTGGCTTATTCTATTCCCGTCGCGCCTTAGATAACCCCGCTTATATCCGCGATGCAGTCGTGCGGCTGCTCGCTAAAATTCCCACAATGGTTGCAGCTTTCCAGCTCATGCGCAATGGGAACGACCCTGTCCAACCCCGCGATGACTTGGACTACTCGGCTAACTTTTTGTATATGCTGACTGAGCAGGAACCCGATCCGCTGGCAGCACGGGTGTTTGATATTTGCCTCACCCTTCATGCAGAACACACAATTAATGCTTCCACATTCTCGGCACGAGTGACCGCATCTACCCTCACCGATCCTTACGCCGTGGTGGCTTCCGCAGTCGGAACCCTGGCAGGACCCTTGCATGGTGGCGCGAATGAAGAAGTGATCACAATGTTGGAAGAGATTGGCTCTGTGGACAATGTCCATGCCTACGTTGAAGATTGTGTGCAGCGCAAGGCAAAAATTATGGGCTTTGGCCACCGAGTTTACAAAGTCAAAGATCCACGAGCCACAATTCTGCAACACCTCGCTGAACAGTTGTTTGAGAAGTTTGGCCACGATGATTATTATGATATCGCCGTTGCCTTAGAGAAAGCTGTCGAGGAAAAACTGGCTCACAAAGGCATTTATCCCAATGTGGATTTCTACTCTGGCCTGGTTTACCGCAAAATGAACATTCCCATCGACTTGTTCACCCCGATCTTTGCGATCGCACGGGTTGCCGGCTGGCTAGCTCACTGGAAAGAACAGCTGGCGGAAAACCGGATCTACCGGCCTACCCAAATTTACACCGGCAATCATGCTGCTCCTTACGTTCCCATCGAAGATCGTTAGTTGAAGAAGAGGACGCAGGCTTGCTAAATCCCACTTCGAGCGGCATTGCCATTTGTTAACAACAAAAGCCTTCAGCCTTTTCAGTCTGAAGGTTTTTTTTTGCAATTCTCACGACTGTTCAATCTAGGGTTTCAAACCCTATGACTCCTTCAGAATCGCCCTTCCGGGTCTTGACGCTCAACAGATTACCCCTTTTGGAGGGGGTTTGGGGGACGCAACCGTCCACGGCAGTGATGGGGATGGCACAGCACATCCCATCCTGCCTCTCCAAAGGGGGGTTTGGGGGGCTTCCCCTAAGGTCTTTCCGACTTTTCCCAATCTTTCATCCAATTGAGAACCGCTATATCTGAATATCAATTTTCGAGGGTCGCTGTGATTAAGTCAGGGGTTTGAACAGTCTCGGCTAAATCATAAATTAAATTTATAACTAAAAAGATAATGAGCCAAAAAGATAATAGATTATCGGGGGGATGAATAAGTAAAATGTCTCACTCTGAATTTTCTGGTGTAAACCGTCGAGCGATATACTAAGCAGTGGGGCAGTAAAAAATCTTCATAATCTATCATCTAAACGGGAAACATGAACCCAGGAATTGATCTGCAAGGAACTTTTATTCAGTCCCTCATAGATTTGGGGCTGCAGGCAGAGATCGCCCAAGTCCTTTGGTTGCCCCTGCCGATGGTGCTGATGCTAGTTGGTGCAACCGTAGGGGTGCTGGTGGCTGTTTGGCTAGAGCGAAAAATTTCAGCAGCAGCGCAACAGCGGATAGGCCCAGAATTTGCTGGCCCTCTTGGCGTGCTGCAACCCGTTGCCGATGGTCTAAAGCTGGTTTTCAAAGAGGATATTATTCCCGGCCAAGCTGACCCATTGCTGTTTACCGTAGGACCCATTATTGTCGTCATTCCAGTCTTTCTGTCCTACCTGATCGTACCCTTTGGACAGAATCTGGTGATTACAGATGTGGGAATGGCCGTATTTTTGTGGATTGCCCTGTCTAGCATTCAGCCCATTGGCTTGCTGATGTCAGGCTATGCCTCGAATAACAAATACGCCCTCCTAGGCGGACTTCGGGCAGCAGCGCAGTCCATCAGCTATGAAATTCCCCTGGCGTTGTCGGTACTGGCGATCGCCATGATGTCCAATAGCCTCAGCACCATTGACATCGTGCAGCAGCAATCTGGCTATGGAATTATCGGTTGGAATGTCTGGCGTCAGCCGGTGGGGTTACTGATCTTTTGGATTGCGGTTTTGGCAGAATGCGAACGCCTACCCTTTGACTTGCCAGAAGCAGAAGAAGAGTTGGTGGCGGGATACCAGACTGAGTATGCCGGCATGAAGTTCGCTCTGTATTATCTCGCTTCCTATGTCAACCTCGTCCTTTCTTCCCTGATGGTGGCAGTGCTTTATTTGGGAGGATGGGATTTTCCGATTCCCATCGGGATGCTCGCCGGCTGGTTAGGCGTCAGTGAAACAACTCCTTGGGTACAGATGATTACCGCAACGCTGGGAATCACAATGACCCTGCTCAAAGCTTATTTCTTTGTCTTCCTAGCCATCCTGCTACGCTGGACTGTACCACGCGTCCGCATTGACCAGCTGCTCGATCTGGGCTGGAAGTTCCTGTTGCCGGTGGCGCTGGTAAACCTGCTGCTCACTGCAGCACTGAAGCTGGCATTTCCCTTTGCTTTCGGCGGTTAACCGGCACTCAGTATTTTGGGGTGGATTTTAAAGCACCAATAATCTGCTAAACCCTCCCCAAAAGTAAGGCTCAAACAACTGAAAGCTTAGAGCTAACCGCTTAGAAAAAGCAAATCGCTTAAAACCTGAAAAGACAGATTGAGAACATCATGCTAAAGTTTCTTAACCAAGTCGGTAACTATACCAAAGAAGCGGTTCAAGCTGCGAAGTATATTGGTCAGGGACTGTCCGTTACCTTTGACCATATGCGCCGGCGTCCGGTTACAGTACAGTATCCCTACGAAAAGCTCATCCCTTCGGAACGCTTCCGGGGGAGAATTCACTTTGAATTTGATAAGTGTATCTCCTGCGAAGTTTGCGTGCGGGTTTGCCCCATCAACTTGCCGGTGGTGGATTGGACATTTATTAAGGAAAGCAAAAAGAAGCAGCTCAAGCACTACAGCATTGACTTCGGCGTTTGTATCTTTTGTGGCAACTGTGTGGAATATTGCCCAACGAACTGTCTGTCTATGACAGAAGAATATGAACTTGCAACCTATGACCGGCACGAGTTGAACTTTGACAACGTTGCCCTCGGACGGCTGCCTTACAAAGTCACAGATGACCCAATGGTGACGCCTCTGCGAGAATTTGCCTACCTGCCCAAAGGCGTAGACAGCCCCCACGACTTGCCGGCAAATGCCCGTCGTGCCGGTAAGCGTCCAGAGGAAATTCTTGAGGAAATGGAAAAATAAGGTCTGGGGGCTAGCGGCTACAGCAACCCTCAACTAGCAACTAGCCACTGGCAACTGACAACTGACAAAGGACAAAACAGTGAATATAGCAGAAGGCGTTCAGATTGTTTCTTTTGGCCTGCTGGCTGTGATGATGATTGGAGCGGCATTAGGTGTCGTGCTATTGTCCAATATTGTTTACTCAGCCTTTTTGTTGGGCGGTGTATTTATTAGCATTGCAGGGTTGTACCTGTTGCTGAATGCCGATTTTGTGGCGGCGGCGCAGGTGCTAATCTACGTGGGTGCGGTTAACGTTTTGATTCTGTTTGCCATCATGTTGGTAAACAAGCGCGAAGATTTTGTCTACCTTCCCAATGCGTGGATACGCCGGGGGGCAACCGGACTCGTATGTGCCGGCCTGTTTGCACTCTTGGGTACGATGGTTGTCACCACTCCTTGGGCGATTTCCACGGAAACCGCAGCCGGTGGAACCTCCATTGTGGTGATTGGAGAGCATTTCTTTACCGACTTTTTACTGCCCTTTGAGTTAGCATCCGTATTGCTGCTCATCGCAATGGTCGGCGCGATCATTTTAGCGCGTCGGGAGTTCTTGCCCGATCCCGGGTCTAACCAGTTAGCTCAGCCGCCGGTGTTGACGCTGCCAGAACGTCCTCGTGAACTGGCTTCAACGGCGGGAGATAGCACTCAGGGTTCCCCCACTCCCCTCAGTAAATAAGACAAACTTAGGCTACAGCAGTTTTGATTGATAGAGAGTAACCGGATTCATGCAACTGCAACTCCAGTATTTCCTATTATTAGCGGCAGCACTTTTCTGCATTGGTATTTTTGGATTAATTACCAGCCGCAATGCAGTGCGAGTGCTGATGTCCATTGAGTTGCTGCTTAATGCTGTCAATCTCAATTTAATGGGTTTTTCCAACTTTATAGACCCGCAAGAGATCAAAGGACAAGTGTTTTCCGTGTTTGTGCTGACAGTGGCTGCAGCCGAAGCGGCAGTAGGTCTGGCAATTGTTCTTGCTATCTATCGCAACCGCGATACGGTGGATATGGAACAGTTTAATTTGTTGAAGTGGTGACAAATAAGGTTAGATTTTTAACCGCAGATTCCGCAGGTGATAGCGGAGCGTGCTGCGCTCATCATTCAAGTTCCACCTGCGTCCGCAGATGATAGCGGAGCGTGCCAGCCGGCATAGACAGATAACTATTCTAGAAATCTGTGTTCATCTGTGTATGGCTAGCGCCACGCTGCGCTATCATCTGTGGTTAAAAAATCTAAAATTTAAACATTAAAATCGCAAAACGTGCAACTCAAGCAGGTCATTATCGCACATAAGGCGGGAGACGATGGGAGCCGGCGAGTGGCAGAACAGTGCGCTCGACAGCTCGAAAGTCGCGGCTGTCATGTTTTGATGGGTCCCAGTGGGGCAAAGGATAATCCCTACCCGGTTTTTTTAGCATCTGCTACCTCACCGATTGATTTGGCCCTCGTCTTGGGGGGAGATGGCACGGCATTGGCAGCAGCAAGGCAACTGGCAACCGATGGCATCCCAATTTTGGCCGTAAATGTCGGCGGTCATTTAGGTTTTTTGACCGAGCCGACAGAGTTATTTCAACCGAGTGAAAAGGTTTGGGATCGCTTGCTAGAGGATCGCTATGCGGTTCAGCGGCGGATGATGCTGCAAGCGATGATATTTGAAGGCAGTCGCACAAATCAGGAACCGGCTAGTGATCGCTTTCTGGCACTCAATGAAATGTGTGTCAAACCGGCTTCGATTGATCGGATGCCTACCTCTATTCTAGAAATGGAAGTGGATGGCCAAGTAGTGGATCAATACCAAGGAGATGGGTTGATTGTTGCCACTCCCACCGGCTCTACCTGCTACATGGCCTCAGCCAATGGCCCAATTATGCACGTTGGCATGGAAGCGATTGCCGTCACGCCGATCTGTCCCCTCAGCCTCTCCAGCCGACCAATTGTTCTGCCTCCAGGTTCTGTCGTCAGTATTTGGCCCCTAGAAGACCGCGATCTCAACACCAAGCTTTGGATGGATGGCGTGCTGGCGACTTCTATCTGGCCTGGACAGCGCGTTGATGTGCGGATGGCCGACTGTCAGGCAAAGTTTATTATTCTCCGGGAAAATTACTCTTACTATGAAACGCTGCGGGAAAAGCTTCGGTGGGCCGGCGCGCGGATTCGCTATAGTAACAATCACCGCAATTAAAATCCTTGATATTATTGCTACGAGAGTTTTAATTTTGAGCAACAAAAAACCCGCTTTCTTTAAAAAACGGGTTGACAATTGAGCCGCAAGGACATGATTTCAGGAGTTAATATTTTTCACTTGGTCACCGGCAGAGGTTTCAACCGAAGTGAGCGATCAGAAGTCTGAAAGGCGTACTGAATCCCTAACTCATTGCAGAAATCAGCGATTAAAACGTAAGTAGAATTCTCAATAATGATGCCTTGCATGAATGGCTGAACTGGGAAGTCTTGATCGCTAATCGTTTCTCCTTGTCCATCTTGAGGCCGGTTGAGATAAATATCGAGAACTGGATAACCCAAGATTAAAGGAGAATTCGCTAAATACTTAGCTTTCAGAGAATTCGCCTGTAGATTAACGTAGCGGAATTTTTGATTAAAAGTTATGGAAAAGCCAAAAGCTGTAGTAAGTTTTGACAGTTGCACATAACAACGATTGTCTGACAGAAGATAGCCGGTAGCAATTAACTGAGAACCTAAATAAATCGGACATTCATTTTTCTTGTCACTCGTGGCTGGCTTGACAATAACTTCGGGAACTGCCATTTTAACCAAGTATTTCTTAATCTTATCTCGTAAAAGAAATCCTCCTTCCCCTTCTCGATTTGAAGGCTTTAATTGCCATAAATCCCAACGCTCAACAAATCCCCCCGGCCAGCCATCAAACCAAGAAGAGGGGCCGTAATTTTCGTGAGGTAAACCTAACTGACGGGCTTTCTCTATGTATTCATCGGCTTGAGGGGTTGAAGTGGGGAAGCGCAACCCTGAAACCTGTCTGGCTTTTTCGATGGGGCAATCTCGATTGGCTGCGGCTTCTGCGTGAGTCATGACGCGATAGATATTGATATCTTCTGGCTGCCAACCGAGTTTAAAGGCGAGTTGGGCAGTTTCTTTGCACATATTTTCGATTTGAATATCTGTGGGAGGAGAAGTCCAACCCTCTGTGCCCATACAAGAGACCGCTAACGCTACAGATTCTAGATTGCGACCGGCTGTATGGTAATTAAGCGCTTGATCGTAGCCGGTTAAATGTTTAACCGTGCCATTTCCTAAAATAACCGTGTGATAATGACCGGGTTGCGCCCAATCATAAGGGGTAGCTGTCCAGTGTAGGTAAATTTTTTTGATGATTTGAGCCATTGCAGCGTTTGCCTTTGGTTAATTTGGACTTGAACTCTATTAAGCCTAATTTTAGTGAGCAATTTTAGACACCGGCATCCTTCCCAGGATGGCAGATTGCAGGCATCTTCTTGCACCTGTTGCCCAGAAGAGTATAATACTGACGCATCGCCGAGCCGGCTCACAGCCTCTAGATTTGCTGGGTTATCGGGCTTGCCGGCGCAAAAAATGCCAGTTGCTAACAACAATAACTAAAAACTAACAAAGCAATAGGCGGCAGCCTAGAGGATTCCCAGCCGTAACAATTACAGAATAATACTTTAGGTAAGATTGATCGCGGAATGTTGATAAATTTGCTGCTTTTGGCCGGTTTTCCCGTAGTTTTGCATATTTGCCCCTGTGGTTTTGAGGTGCAGTTAGAAAAACCGGCTTGTATTTAACACATCTCCATCGGGCTTCCTTGAATGGCCAAATGGCAAGATTTTAACAACGCATTCCGGTGCCGGTGGGCATTATTGCTCAATTCAGGCAATTGAGTTACTGGGAATGTAAGTATTTCATGTCATAATCTACCAAAAAAGCGCTGGGGTGCTCCGTTATGATCGGACAACTTTTAGATAGACGTTATAGAATCACAGAAGTTATCGGCTCAGCGGAATTTGGACAAACCTATCTGGCAAAAGATACGCGCCGTCCAGGGCATCCAGAATGTTTTGTCAAGCATCTGAAGCCTTCGAGTCATGATCCACAGATGCTCGAAACAACGCGTCGCCTATTTGACAAAGAAGCAGAGATTCTTGAAAAATTAGGTCAGCACGACCAAATTCCTCAGTTATTTGCTTATTTTGAGGAAAATAAAGAATTCTATTTGGTAGAAGAATTCATTCCTGGTCATTCCTTAGGAAATGAGATTTTGACTGGGCAACCACTCACTGAAAACCAAGTTGTAAACATCTTGAGAGAGGTGTTAGAAATTTTGGTGTTTGTACATGGGCATGGAGTAATTCATCGGGACATTAAACCCAGCAATTTAATCCGCCGGCATCCAGACAATAAGTTAGTTTTAATTGATTTTGGCGCAGTTAAAGAAATCGGCAGTCAATTTGCCCAGCGCCAAATGCCGCCGACGATGCGGATTGGCACTTTAGAATATATGCCGGTGGAACAATTTCAATACAATCCCCAATTGAATAGCGATCTTTATGCGTTGGGAATGATTGCGATTCAAGGACTCACCGGCTTACCGATTTACGACTTACCAAAACTTAGAGATAATCTTAATCCGAATAAAGGAGAACTTTCTTGGCGACACCTAGCTCTCGTGAGTGTGGAACTCGCAGAGATTTTAGATAAAATGGTGCGCTACGACTACCGGCAACGTTACCAGTCGGCAACTGAAGTTTTGGCCGATCTAATAAAAATTACGGATCGGTCAGGGATTCAGGTTCCTAAGCTGACAATTTATCGCGAAGAAGTTGAGCGTCGCGCTAGCAGCCGCGGTGGAATTTCTGTGGTCGGTCGAAGCATATTAGATGCCCTTCGCAGTAGCCTAGAATTGCCTCCAGAAGACGCTGAAGAGATTGAAGAAGAGGTTTTAAAACCTTATCAAGATTATAAGCAGAAATTCCAAAGATATCAGCAAGCGTTAACAGAAGCGATGAACCAGGAATATCCTCTCAGTCAGGATACTCGTGATGAGTTAAAGCGCTTGCAGCAAGTTTTAGGACTTAGAGATGAGGATATTGCTAAAATTGAAGAAAAAGTTCCGACTAATTTCCCGCGATTCCCTCAATTCAAGTTACCCCAGCGTCTACCGAATTTAGGACAAAAAGACCCGCGATTAATTGGATCGGTTATCGGGGCAGTGCTGGCTTTTTTTGCTTTAATTTATGCAGGAATAAAATTGCAACAGTTTTTTCAGCAACAGCAGCGAGAAACCAGTAAGCTAACTGCCTTAAATGCATTTTATAAAGAAGGCGACTACGACAGTTGTATTAAAGAAGCCAGCAATGTTAGCCAAAGTTCAAATCAGTATCAACCGGCTCAAAATCTTCTGAAACAATGTCAGGCCGGTTTAAATTGGAAAAACGTTCAATTTCAAACATTAACCGGGCATTCTGATGCAGTTGGCGTTGTTACCTTTAATTCGGATAGTACGATTCTTGCAAGTGGAAGCAAAGATAAAACCATCAAACTTTGGGATGTGGCAGCCGGCAAACTCAACCGCACATTAGAAGGCGATTCATCAGCGGTTTGGGCAATGGCTTTTAGTCCCGACAGCACACAACTAGCAACCGGCAGTTTTTTCTGGAGAGTTTTGCTGTGGAATTTAAATAGTGGTGAATTAATTCGCACCGTTGAGCATGATGCAGCGGTTTGGACAGTTGCCATTAGTCCGAATGGTAAAACCCTCGTAAGTGGCAGTGAAGACAAGAAAATTAAAGTTTGGAATCTGGAAACCGGCAAACGAATTTATACACTCTCAGATCATTCAGATTATGTGTATTCTGTGGCAATCAGCCGCGATGGTAAAACGCTTGTCAGTGGTAGTAAAGACGCAACCGTTAAGATTTGGGAACTAGGGACAGGAACCCTCATAGACACACTTGCCGATCATTCAGCAGACGTAAGATCAGTGGCAATCAGCCCGGATAGCCAAACAATTGTCAGCGGCAGTTATGATAATACAATTAAAGTTTGGAACCAGGAAACTGGAGAATTAATTCGCACGCTAGAGGGACATTCAGATGATGTGGTTTCTGTGGCAATCAGTCCTGATGGCAAAACAATAGCCAGTGGCAGTAAAGATAAAACGATTAAGATTTGGAATCTCGCCACAGGAGAACTGCTTAATACTTTATCTGGGCATTCAGATGAAGTTTATTCAGTTGCATTCAGTTCCGATGGCAAGATGCTAGCCAGCGCCGGCAAAGATAATAGCATTAAACTCTGGCGACGATAAAAGAGCCGAGCCGGCACAGAAACGCAGTCGAAATCAAAAACAGTCCAATAACCATCCATCCCAACCCGTAACGCATCTGTGTTTATCTGTGGTTAAAAACCTCTTAACCAAAAATCTCCTGCAAAAGCCAGCCAACCCCCTGCCGGCTCAAGGACTGGCAACCGAAGCCTAGAATCGTTGCCGGCAAAGCGATTCAGACGTTTAGAAAAAAATCTTTTCAAAGCCAAGGACTTTCATGTATAATAAAAACTCCAAGCGGATGTGGCGGAATTGGTATACGCGCACGTTTGAGGGGCGTGTGGCTTTGCCTTGCGAGTTCGAGTCTCGCCATCCGCATATTAAGCTAAAGGCACTGCTGAACACAGTGCCTTTACTTTTTGGTAGCCGATCCCGGCTTATCTTCTAACCTTTTTGCAAGTCGGTCAGTTGGATTAAACACAACCTCTAACCAAGGTTAGAGTCTCTCTGGGCTTGTGTTGGGCCGATTAGAGAAAGGAATTCAGTTGATGGATTGAACCTTGGTTGATTACATAAATAATCTTTGATTCACCCCCGATATTTTATGTACAACCTCTGAGTTTTGCAGAGATTCTTGTGAAAGGATTGATTGGGCGCAGCGGAATAGAAGGTTGCCTAGACAAAGCTTGATTCTGAGTTGAAGACTAATTTTTGCAGCCAGCTATACTGAGACGGCAGGTTTTCCCTCCCTGATTCTAGCGGTTACGGTTCCAGTGTTTCACGACATTCGAGGATCGCTCTTACCTAAGGCAGATGAGCGAATTTTCTATTTCAGCTATTGTGTTAGGCGAAGATACGTTCAAAATTAGCGCGATTCGCTGACTTGACGTTAATTTCTATACCAATCCTAACGAGTCTAATAATTTAACAATTGTGTAGGTTGATCAAAAAAGCTTAACCTCATGAAATAACTTGAATCCCGCAAGTTCACGCTCACAGGTGTTCTCGCAAGAACAGTTGAAAGGAGAAAAAACTTTGTCGGGGTGCATTGATGTGGAGATATTTGCAGGAATCACAAAATGGTAATAAACCCACCCCTACAGGGACAATTGCGCCTGTCCCAGACCACCCAAACACAGGAAGCATCTCAAATGCTGTTACAAGAAGGTAGGAGAAGAGTTCAAATCGAAGGAGTCTCGCCAGAGATTGACTGTGGTCGCTTCCCCATCAAACGAACCGCCGGCGAAAAAGTCCGCGTTGAGGTAGATATGTTCGGCGACGGTCACGATGCGATCGCCGGACTCATTCTCTACCGAAAGGAAGAGTCTTCTCAATGGTTGGAAGCCCCACTCACCCCTTTAGTTAACGATCGCTGGCAAGGAAGCTTCACCGTTACGGAAATTGGGCGTTATCTCTACACCGTCACCGGCTGGGTTGACCATTTTCTTTCTTGGCGAAAAGGGATGGCGAAGAAACTCGAAGCCAAACAAGATGTCGCCGTAGACTTATTAATTGGGGCGCAACTCGTTGAAGAAGCCAGTCTCAGGGCCGGCGGCGATGAGCGATCCCAACTGCAAACCTGGGCGCAAACCCTGCGTTCCATTCAAAGAGAAGACTTTCCTATTTTAGAGGAAAAAGTCCTTTCACAAGACTTGGCCGGCTTAATGACCAAGTATCCAGATCGGAAATTTGCCACCACCTACGAAAAAGAACTCGCTATCGTCGTAGATCGGGAAAAAGCCCGATTCAGCAGTTGGTACGAACTGTTTCCGCGTTCCTGCGGCGAACCCGGAAAACATGGCACCTTTAAAGACGTTGAAGCCCGACTTCCCTACATTGCCGAAATGGGTTTTGATGTGCTTTACCTGCCACCCATTCATCCCATTGGCGTTACCTTTCGTAAAGGTAAAAATAACACCGTTGTTGCTGAACCTGGAGATGTGGGAGTCCCGTGGGGGATTGGTTCCCTCGAAGGTGGACACAAAGCGATTCATCCCGAATTAGGCACAATGGCAGACTTTCATGAGTTTGTCGCCAAAGCCGGTGAATATGGAATTGAAATCGCATTGGATCTGGCCTATCAATGTTCGCCCGATCATCCTTACGCCAAAGAGAATCCCCAGTGGTTTCGCAGCCGGCCCGATGGCACAATTCAACACGCCGAAAACCCCCCAAAAAAGTATCAAGATATTTACCCGATTGAATTTGAAAGCGAAGACTGGCAAAACCTCTGGGAAGAATTAAAAAGTGTTGTTTTGTTTTGGGTTGATCAGGGAATCAAAATCTTCCGAGTAGACAACCCGCACACCAAAGCCTTTCCCTTTTGGGAGTGGATGATTGGGGAAGTTAAAAGAGATTATCCTGATGTTCTATTCTTAGCCGAAGCCTTTACTCGTCCCAAGGTCATGTATCGCTTGGCAAAGTCAGGTTTTACCCAGTCTTACACTTATTTCACTTGGCGCAATGCCAAGTGGGAACTGACCGAATATTTCACGGAATTAACTTCCTATCCAGCCCGCGATATTTTTCGCCCCAATGTGTGGCCGAATACGCCAGATATTTTACCCGAATATCTCCAGCATGGCGGTAGGCCGGCATTTATGATTCGGTTTGTCCTCGCCGCGACCTTAGCCGCAACCTATGGTATATATGGGCCGTCTTATGAAGTTTGCGACAACCGGCCCTTAAAACCAGGCGGCGAAGAATATCTTGACTCTGAGAAATATCAAATCCGGGAATGGGATTTAAACAGTCCTTACAGCATTAAACATTTAATCGCACGGGTGAACCGCATTCGCCGAGAACATCCAGCTTTGCAAAGTAACAATAGTCTCAAATTCCATAACATTGATAACGAAGAGATTATTGCTTACAGCAAACACGCTGAAGATTCTCAGGATTTAATCTTAGTGGTGGTTAACCTCGATCCTTACCACAAGCAAAGTGGCTGGATTCACTTACCCCTGCAATCTTTAGGACTGCAACCAGATCGGCCTTACCAAATTTACGATCTACTCAATGATGCCCAGTACACTTGGCGGGGTGAATATAACTATGTGGAAATTAACCCTCATGTAACGCCCGGTCATATTTTCCGCGTCGAACAGAAGTAGGGGCGATTTTCATTGGTTCAGCCGGCAACCCACTTTAGGGAATTTTGGTTTGAACAAATCTCCAACCCAAGGAATATATCTGAACTGAACAATTCAGATATATTTCTTGATAACAAAGTCAGACCAAATGCGTATCTCCCTTGACGGTTGAACCCAGCCACCAAGCTGCTGCAACATATCACTAGAACGTAAAAAATTAAAATCTACTCCATGCAAAACTCGATTTTGAAAGACGATGCCCTCTGGTTTAAGAATGCCATCATCTACGAGGTGCCGGTTCGCGCCTTTGCTGACAGTAATGGAGATGGGATCGGAGACTTTCGTGGACTCACGGAAAAACTTGATTATCTGCAAGATTTAGGTGTCACAGCCCTGTGGTTGCTGCCATTCTTTCCTTCTCCCCTCAAAGATGATGGCTACGATATTGCAGACTACACCAGTGTCAACCCGATCTATGGCACCTTAGAAGACTTTAAAGACTTCTTAGAAGCATCCCATCAGCGGGGCATCCGAGTCATTATCGAGTTAATTGTTAACCATACATCCGACCAGCATCCTTGGTTTCAGCGGGCGCGGAGATCACCAAAAGGCAGTCCGGAACGGGATTTTTATGTTTGGAGTGATACCCCAGAAAAATACCAAGAAGCGCGGATTATTTTTCAGGATTTTGAGACTTCTAACTGGGCGTGGGACCCACTCGCCAAAGCTTACTTCTGGCATCGCTTTTACTCGCATCAGCCGGATCTAAATTACGACAATCCCGCAGTGCGTCAAGCAGTGATTGAGGTGCTTGATTTTTGGTTAGCGATGGGCGTAGATGGACTGCGAATGGATGCGGTGCCATACCTATACGAACGGGAGGGAACGAACTGCGAGAACCTGCCGGAAACTCACGACTTTTTGAAACAACTACGCAAGCACGTAGACGAGAAATTTCCGAACCGAATGCTGCTTGCCGAGGCGAACCAGTGGCCTGAAGATGCCGCTCAATATTATGGCGCTGGGGACGAGTGCCACATGAACTTCCATTTTCCCCTGATGCCTCGTTTATTTATGTCGCTGCGGATGGAAGATAGCTTCCCCATTTCTGATATTTTGCAGCAAACACCGGCGATTCCCGATAACTGCCAGTGGGGATTATTTCTTCGCAACCACGATGAACTGACGCTGGAAATGGTGAGCGATGAAGACCGGGATTATATGTATCGGGTTTACGCACAAGATCCGGAGATGCGCGTTAATTTAGGCATCCGCCGGCGCTTAGCACCGCTATTGGGAAATGATCGCCGGCAAATTGAATTGCTCAACAGTTTGCTGTTGTCTCTGCCTGGGACGCCGGTGCTTTACTACGGCGATGAAATTGGCATGGGAGATAACGTGTATGTCGGGGATCGCAATGGCGTTCGCACACCGATGCAGTGGAGTGCCGATCGTAACGCCGGCTTCAGTCGCGCCAATCCCCACAAGCTTTATTTACCTGTGATTGTTGAGTCGGAATACCATTACGAGGCGATTAACGTTGAGGCACAACGGGCAAATCCTAACTCGTTGTGGTATTCGATGAAACGCCTAATGGCAACCCGCAAGCGTTTCCAGGCATTAGGCAAAGGCACGTTTGAATTGTTGCACCCGGAGAACCGCAAAGTTCTCGCCTTTACCCGTACCTACAACGGCGAACACATTTTAGTGGTGGCGAATTTGTCCCGGTTTGTGCAAACGGTGGAATTAGATTTGTCCGCCTTTAGAGGCATGATCCCGGTGGAAATTTTCGGGCGCACTCAGTTCCCCAGCATTGGCGAGTCGCCCTATTTCTTGAGTGTTGGGCCATACACGTTCTACTGGTTTACGCTTCAGATGCAACTGAGCGAACTACAGCCGGCAAAACCCCAAGCAGAACTGCCGATGTTAGCAGTCAGCGGTCAATGGCAAAACGTGTTTTCCCAAGCCCAGGTTAAAGGAACATTAGAGTCAATTCTGCCCAATTACCTCTTGACTTGTCGCTGGTTTGGCGGCAAAGCCCGGATTGTACAATCGACTCATATCGGTGAAGTGATCCCCGTGTCCTACAAGGACATGGAAGCTCAGCTCGTTTGGTTGCAGGTTGACTACACCCAAGGCGACCCTCAAACCTACCTGCTGCTACTGGCTTACGCCGAAGGTGAGCAAGCGGCGCTGATCCAGGCAGAAATGCCTCAAGCCGTCGTGGCCCGTCTTCAGCTTGCCGGCAAAGAGTTACCAGGCATCCTCTTCGAGGCCGTAGTTGATAAGCATTTCTTGAGTTTCCCACTGGAGGCAATTGCTCAAAATCAAGTTTACAAAGGCAAGGCAGGGCAATTAGTTGCCACGGCGACAGATATCTTCCAGCAGATCAAAGAAGATGCTTCTAACCTGGAGCCGGCTCTCATTAAGGGCGAACAGAGCAATACTTCGGTGATTTATGGGGATGGCTTTATCTTGAAACTCTTCCGCAAACTGGAGGAGGGGATCAACCCGGATCTAGAGATCGGGCTATTCTTGGGGGCGAAAAAACGCCTGGAACACTTTGCTTCCATTGCGGGATCGCTAGAGTATCGCCGGCCTAAAGCTGAACCGATGACTGTGGGAATCTTGCAAGAGTTCATCCTCGATACCCGCAGCAGTTGGGAGTACACACTCGATAGTCTGCGCGACTACTTTGATCGCGTGACTGTGCAGCAGACGGAGATCACCGAGATTCCCATCCCCTCCGGATCTCTGCTAGATTTGCAAGCGCTGGAAATTCCCGAATTAGCCGGTCAAACCATTGGTTCTTACCTGGCAAGCGCTCAGCTTTTAGGACAGCGCACCGCTGAACTACATATCGCCCTCGCTTCCGATTCAGGGAATCCCGATTTTGCCCCAGAAGCCTTTTCAACCTTCTATCAGCGCTCGATCTATCAATCCGCACGGAACCTAACCGGCCAAGTTTTACTGTTGTTGAAAAACCGGCTGAAATCACTTTCACCTGAATCCCAGAAGTTGGGGCACACAGTTCTCGAACGTCAAGAACAGCTAATGGGGCGCTACCAGTTAGTCCTTAACCAAAAAATTACAGCCAAGCGCACCCGCTGTCATGGGGACTACCATTTGGGGCAAGTGCTTTACACCGGCAAGGATTTTATCATCATTGACTTTGAAGGAGAGCCGGCTCGCACTTTAAGTGAACGCCGCATGAAGCGATCACCTCTGCGAGATGTTGCGGGAATGCTGCAATCGTTTAACTACGCTGCCAGTATGGGACTCCGCAATGAAGTTGAAAGCGGCATGATCCGCGAAGAAAATCTTCCCGTGATGGAGCAATGGGCAGAGTTTTGGTACACCTGGGTGAGTACGGCTTTCTTAAATAGCTATCTCACAGTTGCCGGCGCTGACTCTTTCTTGCCAAAAACAAAAGCCGAGTTGCAAGTGCTTTTAGATGCCTATGTTTTGGAGAAAGTTATCTACGAATTAGGCTACGAACTCAACAATCGCCCTGACTGGGTACACATTCCCCTACGGCGCATTCTCCAACTGCATTAGACTTACGTTTTCCCCCGTAAATTCGGCTGACTAACCCTCCGTTTGACTTCGCCCAACATCTCTAATTCTCGTAAAGGTTGGGCGAATTAGACCTTTTTCAACAGTCGTAAACTTTTGAATGAATTATGACCTACCAATTAACAATCAACCAAGAACAACTGCAGGAAACGAACGGAAACGTTAGCCTGATAACCAATGATGACCTCTACCTTTTTAATGAAGGGTCACACTTTCACCTCTACGAAAAATTAGGCTCTCACCCCATCGTTGTTAATGGCGTTAGGGGAACCTATTTTGCTGTTTGGGCACCCAATGCCGGCCATGTTTGTGTTAAAGGCGATTTCAACGGTTGGCAAGATGAGGGTCATGCGCTTTCCCGCAAAGGACAATCAGGAATTTGGGAAGGCTTTATTCCGGGAATGACCAAAGGTAGCCTCTACAAATACCGCATTATCAACCACGATAACGGCTATGCGGTGGACAAAGCCGACCCCTTTGCCAAATCTCAAGAAGCGCCGCCTCGGACAGCTTCTGTTGTCTGGGATAGTGAATACAGTTGGCATGACAGCGAGTGGCTGGGTAAACGGGAACGCTTGCAAGCCCTCGATGCCCCCATGTCCATTTATGAAGTCCACTTAGGTTCTTGGATGCGAATCCCAGAAGAGGGAAATCGCTTTCTCACTTACCGGGAACTGGCCTCAAAACTGGCTGACTACGTGAACCGGCTCGGTTTCACCCACGTTGAATTGATGCCAATTACTGAGCATCCATTCTATGGCTCATGGGGATATCAAACCACCGGCTATTTCTCCCCAACGAGCCGGTATGGCAGTCCCCAAGACTTCATGTATATGGTGGATTATCTTCACCAGCAAGGCATTGGTGTGATTTTAGATTGGGTGCCTTCCCACTTCCCCACTGATTTGCATGGATTGAATTATTTTGATGGCACCAACCTTTACGAACACTCTGATCCCCGCCAAGGCTTCCATCCAGACTGGCAGAGTAGTATTTTTAACTATGGCCGGCATGAAGTCCGGAGTTTTCTAATCAGCAGTGCCTTCTTCTGGCTGGATAAGTGCCACATTGATGGACTGCGGGTGGATGCGGTGGCATCGATGCTGTATTTAGACTACTCCCGTAAAGACGGAGAATGGATTCCCAATGAACACGGCGGACGGGAAAATTCACGGGCAATCGATTTCCTGCGCCGGTTTAATGCGGCAATTTATGAACATTTCCCCGGTGTTCAAACGATTGCAGAGGAATCTACGGCTTGGCCAAAGGTTTCTCGCCCGCTTTATGATGGCGGTTTAGGGTTTGGATTGAAATGGGATATGGGCTGGATGCACGATACTCTCAGCTATATGTCCTGCGATCCCGTTTACCGGAAGCACCATCACAGTCAAGTCACCTTCCGGATGATCTACGCGTTTAATGAGAACTTTGTCTTGCCGCTTTCTCATGATGAAGTGGTTCATGGCAAAGGCTCACTGATCGATAAAATGCCGGGAGACGTATGGCAGAAGTTTGCCAATATGCGCTTACTTTTTGGCTATATGTACGCCCAGGCAGCGAAGAAACTGATATTTATGGGCGGGGAATTCGGTCAGTGGTCTGAATGGAGTCATGATCGCAGTTTGGATTGGCATCTTTTGGATTCTCCCTCTCATGCCGGTTTGCAAAAGTGGGTGAGTGATTTAAACCATATTTATCGCACAGAACCGGCGCTGCATGAACTTGATTTTGATTGGCAAGGTTTTGAGTGGATTGATTGCAATGATGCGGATCAAAGCACGATTAGTTTAGTTCGCAAGGGCAAGTCTGCCAATGAAGTCGTGTTAGCTGTCTGTAATTATACGCCGGTGCCTCGCTACAATTACCGCGTTGGTGTGCCGAAAGAGGGGTTCTGGCAAGAGTTACTTAACAGCGATGCTGCTGACTATTTTGGCAGCGGTTTGGGCAATTTTGGGGGATTAACAGCCGAAGCAATTCCTTGTCACAACCAGCCTTATTCGTTGAACCTGACTTTACCTCCGTTGGGAATCGTTTTCTTCAAGCTCAAATGATCCGTTATAAGCCGTCGTTGCCTTCATCTCGCTTACAGAAGTGCCGGCTATAAATCCTAAATCTCAGTAGGGTGCGTGACTCACGCACTCTACTAACTTGGGTTTGATTCAGGATAAATTCGCCAACCGAATAACTGAGAACTTGCTCAGCTATTGATGCAAAGTTCTCATTTGTATCATTCTTTACCTTACAAAAAATATAAAATTTTTAGAGCCTTAAAAGTTTAGTAATTACATCTTTTATAGAGTCTGTCTGTATACTAATTAACATAAACAATTAATTACTAATTATTCCCTAAGATAGATATCCTTTCTTACTTTAGAAACATTCTACCAAAATTGCATTGCTTTATTATAAAAACTTAACTAAGCTAATTAGTGAATTTTCAGCTACCAGGTTGTTGCAACAAGGTTTGCAGACTATTTGCTGAGCCGGTTTAAATCGGCCTAATATGTCGCAAACACAAAATTGCTAATTGAATCTCTGTTTTTAGCAGCTGGTAGAAGCCGGAATTAAAAAGAAAAACTTCGGAAGATAAAGGCTTGCTCCTTAGCTGGGAAGCAGAGAAAAAACTGTTCTGAGTAAAATTTACATTTCTCGTCAAAATAGGAGAATTACAGGTGAAGATTGGGGCAAATTATTTGGGTAATGGGACTTGTGAATTTACTGTTTGGGCACCGACTGTAAAAGAAGTAGCCGTAAAAATTGTTTCTCCAGAGGAACAAGTGCTTCCTATGGAAAAAGACGAGTCAGGCTACTGGAAAGCAAAAGCTCAAGATATTAATCCCGAAGCGCTTTACTTTTATAGACTTGAAGAAACGGCAGAGAGACCTGATCCAGCATCACATTTTCAACCGCAGGATGTACACGGCCCTTCTAGTGTTGTAGATCACAGCAATTTTAGCTGGAATGACACGAATTGGTCTGGTGTTCCTTTGGAGGAAATGATTATCTATGAACTGCACGTCGGCACTTTCACCACAGAAGGCACCTTTGAGGCAATTATTCCCCGCTTAAAAGAGTTGCAAGAGTTTGGGGTAAATGCTATTGAAATTATGCCAATTGCTCAATTTCCGGGCAATCGTAATTGGGGATATGATGGGGCGTATCCTTATGCCGTGCAGAATTCCTACGGTGGCCCTGAAGGATTGAAGAAACTTGTTGATGCGGCTCACCGGCAGGGAATTTCAATCATTCTTGATGTCGTTTACAATCACTTTGGCCCAGAAGGAAATTACACCAACGAATATGGCCCATACTTTACGGAAACGTATCTAACCCCTTGGGGTTGTGCGATGAATTTTGATGACAAACACAGCGAAGGGGTGCGTAACTATTTTATTGAAAACGCACTCTACTGGTTTGAAAATTATCATATTGATGGATTGCGATTAGATGCCATCCATGCAATTTATGATTTGGGGGCAAAGCATTTCTTGGAGGAACTGTCCGAGAAAGTTGAGGCTCTTTCTAAAACTGCCGGCAAAAAACTTTATCTGATTGCTGAAAGTGATTTAAACGATGTTCGGGTTATTCGCGAACGCGAGTTGGGAGGGCATGGGATGGATGCCCAATGGAGTGATGATTTCCATCACGTCCTTCATGGTTTACTCACAGGGGAAACGATTGGCTACTACAGCGATTATGGCAAATGCGAACAGTTAGCGACTGCCTATAAAGAAAGTTTTGTTTACTCCTGGAAATACTCACCTTACCGGCAGCGTTATCACGGCAACGATGCTAGCAGCCGGCCTGGTCATCAATTTGTCATTTGCACCCAAAATCATGACCAAGTTGGGAATCGAATGCTCGGTGAGCGATTATCTAACCTGGTTTCTTTTGAGGCGTTAAAACTCGCTGCCGGGGCGCTTCTCCTCGCGCCTAATGTTCCTATGCTATTTATGGGTGAAGAATATGGAGAAGAATCTCCGTTTCTTTACTTTGTCAGCCATACTGATCCAGACTTAGTTAAGGCGGTACGAGAAGGAAGGAAAAAAGAGTTTGCTGAGTTTCATTTAGAAGGAGAATACAAAGATCCTGAAAGTGTAGATACCTTCAAAGAATCTCAGCTTAAATGGGAAAAGCGTCAAGAAGGCAAAAATAAAGTTCTGCTGGAACTATACCAGTTCTTAATTCAACTGCGTCGCAACCTGCCGGCTTTGAAAAAGCTTGATAAGCAGAATTTAGAAGCATCTGCAATTGAAGAAGATAAGCTTCTGTTTCTTCACCGCTGGACTAACGAAAGCCAAATCTTCTGCATCATGAACTTTAATGATAAAGAGGTGACGTTTAAGGCAGCAGTTCCTAAGGGCAACTGGAATAAAATTTTAGATTCTTCTGAACCTAAATGGATGGGTTCGGGTTCCACATTGCCAGACGAACTGACACAGGAAAAAGAATTAACCATCAAACCGCAAAGTTTTGTACTGTACCAGCAGTAAAACGGTTGAGTTGCTAGAAAAAAAGCGGGGTGGGCATTTTTGCTTGCCCCCATTTCACACTCCGTTAGATGAACACGGCAACTGGACAAGGAACGCTATCATTAGATAGATGTTAACTTTTATAAAGACCCTTGACCGCAACTTTTAACCGGCAAGATAGCGAACCAGTCCAAGATCCATCCCTACACGAATCCTGGCACGCGCTCACTCCTCTGTGGCAAGGGGGAGAAAACTCTGTTCAGCAAGGATTACCCCACGCTCAACTCGCGCCGGCATGGCAGATATTGCTCCTGGGGGACGGTTCTCCCACCCGTCACCTGCAACTGCTCACGACTGAACCCACAGAAGTCGATGTTATTGATATGTCATTAATTGGCATGGACAGCGATGGCGCACCCGACCTGATCCAAGCAGTGCCTGGGCCTAGGTTACGCCGGCAAGTGTGGCTAAGAAAGGCATCAGGCCAGCGTTTAGCTTACGCAACGTCTTGGTGGGAAGCCAGTCATGTGGATGAATATTTACAAAACCGCTCTTTGCCGATTTGGGCCAGTCTAGCTCGCTTGCGAACTGAGTTGTATCGAGATGTGCAAGGGCTATACTACGGTCACTCTGCGGCACTAGAAACTGCTTTTGAGCAAAAAGGGCCATTTTGGGGTCGGCACTATTTGTTTTGGCATCACGGCAAGCCCCTGACCCTGATTTATGAGGTATTTTCGCCCTATTTGACTAAATACCTGGGTTCTATGGGGACTAGGGACTAGGGTAGGAAAGAAATTTTACAATCCTCAATCCCACGGCTTCGCATTAAGCAAGCTAGGGATGTGGTGAATTACTACCTCCCTAGCCCAATGCCCTATAAATTAAACTGTGCCGGCTTTCTCTAAGATCAGCTTAGAGCGCTTAACCTGCTCTGGCACTGGCACAGGATAGTCGCCGGTGAAGCAGGCAGAACAGAAGCTGTTGGGATCTTCCTTGGTTGTCTTCAGCATTCCTTCCCAGCTGAGATAGGCAAGGGAATCAACGCCAATTTGCTCGGCAATTTCTGCAACCGTTTTTGTTGCTGCAATCAATTGATCTTGACTGTCGGTGTCAATGCCATAGAAGCAAGGGTGAGTCACCGGCGGCGATGAAATTCTCATGTGAACTTCTATTGCCCCAGCATCCCGCAACGCTTTGACAATTTTGCGGCTGGTGGTGCCCCGAACAATCGAGTCATCCACAATGATCACCCGTTTGCCCTCTAAAACGTCTTTAAGGGGATTGAGCTTCATCTTAATGCCCGACTCTCGCATCATTTGAGTCGGCTGGATGAATGTACGCCCCACGTAGCGATTTTTAATCAAACCTTCGGCGTAGGGAACCCCAGACGCTTGGGAATAACCAATTGCCGCCGGCACGCCGGAATCAGGCACTGCAATCACAATATCTGCATCTGCCGGTGATTCCATTGCCAATTGCCGGCCTATCCGCATCCGATAGCTATACAGCGTTTCGTCATGCATCAAACTATCGGGACGGGCAAAGTAAATCATCTCGAAAATGCAGAGCTTGCGTTCTGGGCGCTTGCTCCAGTGGAAGGAAGCTAATCCTTGCTCAGTAATCCAAACCAACTCTCCCGGTTCAACATCCCGTAAGTATTGGGCACCAATAATGTCTAACCCACAGGTTTCTGAGGCGAGAACGTAACGCTGGGGGCTTGTTTCCATGATGCCGATGACCAAGGGACGAATGCCATTGGGGTCGCGAACGCCCATCAAACCTGCCGGCGTGCCGATTGCTAAACTGAAAGCGCCCTCGCATAGGTGGAAAGCGCTGATTGCTCCCTCTAACCACTCTTTGCCGGAGGTCACTTCATAAGCGATCGCATGAGCGATCATTTCTGAGTCTGTGGTGGTGATTAAGTTACAGTTGCGCTCCAGCAAATGCTCACGCAGCTTTCCTGTATTGACAAGATTGCCATTGTGTGCAAGCGCAAGGGGGCCAAGACGAGTTTCCACAACTGCCGGCTGAGCGTTCACCACTCGACTTGAGCCGGTGGTTGAGTAGCGTGTGTGACCCACCGCTAAGTCTCCCGGCATCTCGTTCAAGATGGATTCGCTAAAAACTTGGGAGACCAACCCCATATCTTTATGTAAATGCACCTTGCCTTTGAATTGGGATGATGAGGTCTTTTGCCCCTCATTCAAATGCGTTAAACCCTCAAAGGTAGCAATCCCTGCGGATTCTTGACCTCGGTGCTGTAAGGCATAAAGACCAAAGTAGGTCAGCTTAGCAACATCTTGACCAGGAGCGTAGACGCCAAAAACACCACAGGCTTCTTCTGGCTTATCCGGTCGGGGTGAAACTTGCTCGGTCGCATTTGAAGTATCTGCCAGCGAATCATTGGATTCAACCGGCTGTACCTCAGAGGAGAGGGTTCTATTGGGGATCATGCTTCAGCTCCGCTCGTGAACGGGATGGGGGAGAGTGGATGGGGGTGAGATGGAGATAGAATTAGCCGCGCTAAACACCGGCATAAAAGAAACTTAACCGTTTCTTAACATCTCACCCTAACGTTAGCGCAATGGGGATTAACAGCACTAGAGATTTTTACCGGCAGATCAAAAATTCATTGCTTCTCGCTCAAAAATACCTGTAGGGAAGAGGGGTAGAAGGGGAGAAAACCCCACAGGTATCGGTCATCTTATCCCAGAAAGCAACAAATTAAAGACTGCGTGACTACACACTTAAGCGACGTTCAATGGCATGGTGCCAACAAGCGCCCATATCTCTAATGCTAACGTCAATGACGGGTCGGTTATCAGCGGTGGAAACCCGTAAATTAGAGTGGGAACTTCCGACCCTTCCGATTTTTTCCCACTCATCCCCTAAATGCTCTTTTAAATAGGATTCCCAAATAACAGCCTGTTTTGCCATAACAGAAACTAAAATTCTCGCCCCACCTTCCCCAAACAGCATTTCATCCCAGCGGACGCCGTCTTGCTGCGAGAGTTGAGATAAATCAATCTCCGCGCCTAACTCGCTACTGATACAGCATTCAGCCAGTGCAACGGCCAAACCTCCCTCCGCGCAATCATGTGCCGAACGCAGCCATCCTTGGCGAATTCCCTCACGGCAGGCTTTTTGCACCCGGCGTTCTTGGTCAAAATTTACTACGGGCGGCTTGCCGGCAATCGTTCCGTGAATCGTTGCTAAATATTCCGAAGCACCCAGCGTTATCGCTTTATTTGCCGGTTTTCCGAGTAAATAGATGAAATCGCCTTCTTTTTGCCAACCTTGACCGCAAATGTAGTTTAAATCGGGAATTAAACCGACCATGCCCACAACCGGCGTAGGATAGATGGGCGTCGGTTGGCCGGCTGAGTCCAGGGTTTCGTTGTAGAGAGAGACATTGCCGCCGGTGACGGGGGTGCTAAACTCCCGACAAGCTTCTGCTATACCGCGACAAGCTGAAGCGAGTTGCCAGTAGCCGATTGGCTTTTCCGGACTGCCGAAATTTAAGTTATCGGTAACTGCTAGCGGTTCCGCGCCTACACAACTGAGGTTACGGGCGGCTTCTGCAACCACTGCTTTTGCGCCTTCGTAAGGATCGAGATAAACGTAACGGGAATTGCAATCGACGGTTGCGGCAACTCCTGTGTTGTAGGTTGAGGGCGGAGTCTTGAGTAATCGGTTGGCAGAACCGGCACCCTCGCCAGACTCTACCAGTGGACGCAACCGCACGACGGCGGCATCTGCGCCTCCCGGCACGATCACGGTGTTATTTTGCACTTGATGGTCATACTGCCGGTAAACCCATTGTTTTGAGGCGATGGTGGGCGTATCGAGCAGTTGCAGCAAGATATCATTCCAGTTTTTGTGGCTTCCCGCAATTTCAATACCGGCTTCTGTGCAAGTCGGCAGCGAGTCGGCTGTCCATTGCCAAGCTCTTAATGCATACTCTGGCGGACTTGTCAACAACTCTCGGTGATAAATGGGCGTATTATCAGCCAAAGCCGTTGCCGGCACTTCAGCAGCTATTTTACCTTCAAACAAAATCCGGACGATGGGTTCTTCAATCACTTGGCCGGCAACGACTGCTTGTAGCCCCCATTTATGGAAAATATCAATTAATTCTTGCTCTCGCCCTTTGTGCGCCACAAACAGCATCCGTTCCTGGGATTCGGATAACAGGTATTCGTAGGGAACCATGCCGGCTTCCCTGACAGGGATTTTGTCGAGATCAAACTCGATGCCGACACCGCCTTTGGCTGCCATTTCCGAAGTGGAACAAGTGATGCCGGCAGCCCCCATATCTTGGGCGGCAACCACTGCGCCGGTTTTGAAGGCTTCTAAGCAAGCTTCAATTAAGGATTTTTCGAGAAACGGATCGCCAACTTGCACAGCGGGGCGATCGTCCATTGAGGCGTCACTGAGTTCTGCGCTAGCAAAACTTGCGCCCCCCATACCATCTCTGCCGGTGGTGGAACCGACATACAAAACCGGATTTCCCATGCCTGATGCCCCGGATTTGACAATATCGGAGGTTTCCATCAAGCCAAGTGCCATGACATTAACGAGGGGGTTGCCGGTGTAGGCGGGGTCAAAGTAAACTTCTCCGCCAACTGTCGGGACTCCCACACAATTTCCGTAGTGGGAGATTCCAGAAACAACGCCGGCAAATAAGCGGCGGGTTCGTGCATCTTCTAGGGAACCGAAGCGCAGGGAGTTTAACACAGCAATGGGACGCGCCCCCATTGTGAAGATGTCGCGCAGGATGCCTCCCACGCCGGTTGCCGCACCTTGGAAGGGTTCGACGGCTGAGGGGTGGTTGTGGGATTCGATTTTAAACGCGAGTCGCAAGCCTTCTCCCAAGTCTACAACACCGGCATTTTCTCCAGGGCCAACGAGGATGCGGTCGCCTTCTGTGGGAAATTGTTTGAGTAGGGGGCGGGAGTTTTTGTAGCAACAATGTTCAGACCACATGACGCCGAACATTCCCAACTCAGCTTTGTTTGGGTGGCGTCCTAGGCGCTTGACGATTTCTTCGTATTCTTCCGGTTTTAGACCTTCAGCGGCGATTTCTTCGGGGGGAAAGGGAGTGGAGGTGGTGGTAGACATGGAACCCTAGCGCAAACGGCACAGGGTTCATTGTATCGGGATTTTTGGTTTGCCAAACGCTTTTCTTTTGGAGAGTTGAAGAGAAATGATTTTTTTAACCACAGATGGACACAGATTAAGACTGGATTTTATCTGTGTTTATCTATAACTAAATCTCTAATACCAACCGATAACCCATCTGCGTTTATCTGCGTGCATCTGCGGTTAAATAAAAAAAATCTATTTTTCACCTAGCATCGCCACTTAGTTTGAGGCACTTCTGTTTCCACCAACAACTTCCCCCGAGAAATGACATAACGAACTGTGGCGCGTCGCCGGATAGCCTCAAACCGATCACCGGCATCTAAAACAATTAAGTTTGCCGGCTTGCCAATTTCTATACCGTAATCATCTAGCTGCAACGTGCGCGATCCATTCGTCGTCACCATGTCATAACAGGCATCAATTTCTGCCATGCCGGTCATTTGGCAGACATGAACAGCCATGTAAGCAACATCGAGCATACTGCCGGTGCCTAAACTATACCAAGGATCTTGAATGCAATCATGTCCTAACGATACATTAAGTCCTTGTTGCCACAATTCTTTGACTCGTGTGACACCCCGGCGTTTGGGATAAGTATCTGTTCGTCCTTGAAGGGTGATATTAATTAGGGGATTGGCAATAAAGTTTATTTGGGAACGTTGCAACAATCCCATCAATTTATAAGCGTAAGCGTTGTTATACGATCCAAAGGCAGTGGTGTGACTTGCGGTAACTTTGGAATTCGTGCCGGCGCGAATTGCACAAGCAGCAACAACTTCTAAAAAACGTGATTGCTCATCATCGATTTCGTCGCAGTGAATGTCAATCAGCCGGTTATATTTGCCGGCTAACTCAAAAATCCGATGCACAGAACGCACACCATCTTCACGGGTAAATTCATAATGGGGAATTCCACCCACCACATCAGCCCCCATTTGTAAAGCTTTTTCTAATAGTGCTTCATTCTCTGGTTTGCCATAAATTCCATCTTGAGGAAAGGCAACGACTTGCACAGTTATCCAGTCTTTAACTTCTTCTCGCACTTCCAATAAGGCTTGCAAAGCTGTAAGGCTGGGTTCACTGACATCAGCATGAGTGCGAACAAATAAAACACCCTTACAAGCTTGTTGTTTAAGCGTTTCTATGGCACGTTTTTTTACATCTATTAAAGTTAAATTTTGCTTGCGCTCTGCCCAAATTTGAATGCCTTCAAATAAGGTTCCGCTTTGATTTGAACGCGGTTCACCGGCACTCAAGGCAGAATCAAGATGAATATGCGATTCTACAAAGGGTGGACTCACTAGCTTTCCATCAATCGGAATCACAATTTCAGCTTCAACGTCTAAGTGAGGCGCAATGGCTGCGATTTTTCCATCTTGAATTGCAATATCTATTTGTTCACCGGCAAGTGAGCGGCACCCTTGTAAAAGTAAATCATGTTTCATCATGGACGCCCCGTTACAACTCCCCAAAAATACTTTTTAAATGAAACCGCATCAGCTTCTACGTGCATTTTTCTCGCCCACGTATAAATATCAAAACTGATGTTTCCACTGATGTGATTATTTGGTATGGAAATATTCTCCACCAATGCTATCCAGTGACTCGGATAAGGCATGAGAGGTGGCTTGTCTGTTAACAACCCATCCGAATTAACTAAGGCAAACGCTACGCCGCCGGCATCAATGACTTCTGCTGCCTCGCGCATGGCATTGAAATCTCCCATAACAAAGGCATGGTGATATTTTACCTCACCATATCCTAAGACTTCTCGCACCCATCCTTTCATCTCCCAAGACTTTGTCATGCCGCTAAGATTGCGGATGATGTCAGGTGCGTCTGGTTCAACTGCAAACAGAATATTTTCTGATTCTCTGAGGGTGGATAAAACCATCCAATCAGCTTCATCCATTTGCAGTTCCCCTCGATTTTCTCGCAGGCTATCTGATGCCGATATCCATTTTGATTGCGCGTGAAATCCACCAATTTGAAATAAATTGCTACAGATTTCAACGTAACGTGAGGGATGTTTACGAACCAACTCAAATAAAACTGCAGCGGGGCCACAAAACGGCTGCCGGCCTTGATTAATATTAAAGGGATTTGTGACCCGCGCTCGCATCTGTTCAACTACTTTTTGTTTCGCTAATCCTGGCCAAACTCCGCCAACTTTCGAGTTTTCAAACTTTTCCAGTGCTAGGAGTGCCGGCTCAACTAAATTGGGATCTGGAAGTTGAGAATTATCTAAGACCGTCGCTGAAACCATGTGTCAAGTTTTTATGGGAAACTCAGTATTTTGCTCTTAAAAAGCCACAACTTGCCGCTACGGAAACCAGCATAAACCGATTTTAGCAGCGACAAGTCATTTTTAAGTGAGATATTTGTAAATACAGGCAGCTCAGCCTCTGTACAGGAAAATGCCAAAAAAACAGCTTTTCAAAAACCTTAAGTTAACAGCAGCCCGCAAAAAGTTGTCCCCGTTTTCTTTAAAATTATCCTAATCTAGTAGATAATTCTCGAAATACGCCCAATGTTCATCCTGACAGTTCGCTCTCAAAACATCTTTGGCTTTATCTGTCAGGATCAATTTCCCCTCGGCAGTAGCGGGAAACTCTACCCATTCTCTAAAGCCGGCCTCAGCTAATATCTGTTTCATCCTGTTGACAGCGTCCATCAGGCTGAGCAGTAAGTGATGCTCCTGCATCCATTCCGTAACATCTGGTACTGCCGAAACAGGATTTTCATGATTAAAGAGATAATTTTCTGAGGATTGGGTAAAAATTTTCATATTTAAGCCTCCCAAGAGTCCCTATCACAAAAGGTTTGTATATTTATAATGGACTCTTGTGAAGATTTTATCTGTGATTTTACTGAACTTTGCTATGTGATAGATTGAAGCGTTTTCAGTGATCAGCATCACTTGATTCTGATCACTGCTGCTCAATCATTCAACCCGAACTTAATGATATCAACGGAAATTTTAAGTCTGAGTTTGACAACTCGCCGAGAATGATTCTTTAACCGGCAACTTAAAACAAAAAGCGATTCCAGCAACCGTTTTTATCAGCAAGCGACCGCTCCTTATACCAATTCAAAGTTAAAAAGATAGAAGATTATAATTGGTTTTATGTACTTATAGCGCTACGCAAAAACGTTAGGACATTGCTTGAAAGCTGCATCTACACATTCCCTGACTGTTTCAAATTCCTTCAGTCTCTGTTTCATCCACATTTTTAAGAGTGCCCACCAATTTTCTATTTTGTTTAAATCCGGTGAATAAGGTGGTAGATACCATACCTCACATCCGGCTGATTCAATGATTTCTCTGATATTTCCCCCCTTATGAAATGTGGCATTATCAAGAATAACAATATCTCCTCTTTCTAAGTGAGGCACTAGACTTTGCTTGAGCCAAGCCTCAACTAAATCTCGATGACACCCTCCCACAAATGTTAATGGCGCTAATAACTTTCCAGCTCTTAACGCACTAATCCAATTACTTCTTTCTCTTTTTCTTCCGAGTTTGAGTGCATAACATCTTTCCCCTTTAGGACTATAACCATAGGGATAGTCTTCTCGTTCATCAAATCCAGCTTCATCGACATAGACTAATTTTTCTTGAGCGACTTCTGACATTTTTTTGATGAACTCTGCTCTCAGTTCCTCATCTCTTTCTTGATACCCGTAAGTTTTTTTTTTCGAGTTATGCCTAGCTTCTTACACGCAGAACTCACATTTTGTTGAGTTAAACCCTCTCCCCATAATTCGGCCATTCTCCCTTGAGTTAGCTCTTTCTGTTCTTTGATAAACTCTTGAAACTTTGTCTCATCTTTGATTTTGGGGGGGCGGCCTTTCTGTCTGTTCGTATTGGCTTGATAGTCTCCCGTCTCTTTTTCTTTTTTTAGCCACAAGTCTAAGCTATTACGGCTAATTTGTAGCAGACGACATATTTCGCTTTTTCTTTGTCCTCTCTTGAACGCCTCAATGGCTTTTGTTCGCAGATCATAACTATAGGGAGCTGGCATACTATTTTGGGGAATTTGGAGCTTTCTTCTCTATTGTATTATTGTCCTAACCTTATCGCGTAGTGCTATAACATGGCAGCAGAGCACTGGGCATCCACAAGGGCAAATCGCCCTTAGCTGACCAGACCGGGAAAGGCAGTCTGAGCCTGACGAAAGCATCAATTCCTGATAGTAGACTTTGAAATGACGGTAAGCCGAAAGGTTATTAGCGGGTATTCAGCACCGAATTAAATAAATCTGAGTTTGCTCCCGATGAATGAAGCCTTGTATTTGAAAGCTGTGCAACCATCTGTGCACGGGATGAAACCTCAAGCTTACGGAACATTCGTTTTAAAGCTTGCTTCACAGAATTTTCAGTAATCCAAAGTTGATTGCCAATTTCCGCGTTGGTTTGGCCCAACGCCACCAATTGTGCAATTTCCAACTCCCGAGGTGTCAAACGTTCGGCTTTGCTGTTCTGTAGGAAACCGTTGTTAAACGTTGGCTGCTGTGACTTTCCTGCAAAAATCCCTTCTGTACCTGCTGTTGCAACCCAACCCGATAAGTGCAAGCAGATAGCACCCAAATCGACTAGATTTTCGCTATCAAAGGCAGGCATTGCCTTTTCACGTGTGCAGCCGACTACGCCCACGATTTGACCGTGATTGATGATAGGTCCCGCCATCACGTGCCAGTGATCGGGACGAGGACAGATTAATTTCCAAGCCTTAGGAGTTGTCACTAATCCTTCGTGAACCGGAGCATAGCGCTCCGCTAAATAACGCGCCACAGGATTATGCTCGATTGAGAGTGCAATTTTCAGAAAATCCTGAAAATTTCGATCATTTAAAGGCAGTTGATCAAAGAAAAAAATCGCCCATCGTTTCGCTGCAAAGTATTCACCAATTTTTGGTGCGATTTGCGCTTGCAGGTCGGATTTACTATGGGTTTGGCGAATGGCTTCCAACAGAGGCTCTAAAGAACTTGTCATAGGTGAAGGGGGAAGGGGTCTAAAGTGTACCCGTTCGAGGTCTAGAAGCATTAAGGCGCTCAGCCTATATTAGCTTTAATCTCAACAATCGCCTGATATGACTATCAATCCAGAAATTGATCACGCGGATAGAAGCACGATGCCGGTCGGCTTTTATGCGACTTCAGTCGTCTTTAACCTATGCTTGATTACTCAATTACTAACAGTCGGAATCGCCTACTTTATTAATCCTGCATGGTGGAATATTCACGTTTGGCTAGTTCGAGGATATGGTGGACTGTCATTAGTATTACTAGGATGGTCATTCATCACCCCATTTCCACCTCAAATACAACGCCTTACTGCCAGTCTACCCGTGCTGCTGGGACTACAATTTGTCAGCATTCATCTCAAGAGTCCTTTGCACCTAGAGATACTACACCCTTTGATAGGGTTTTCGTTACTATACGTTTCTTCAAGCCTTGTCCATCATGTATGGCGCAGTCTATTGCTCAATCATCAGCACAATCCGCAAGTTTAAGAGGTAGAGATGACACAAGAGGCAATCTTTAGTCCATTCTTTGCAACAATGTTTTTGACACTCCTAGTCTGGGTGTATATGTACATTCGTCGGTTCAGTTTTATCAAAAGCCAGAAGATCCGTCCGCAAGACCTTGTTGCATCTAACGCACCCGTGCAAATCTGGCCGAGAAACGTATCCAATCCATCAGATAACCTAAAAAATCTGTTTGAGATTCCGGTACTTTTCTATGCGCTCGTGCTATACCTTTTCGTCACAAAACAAGTCGATACAGTGTATGTAACCGCCGCGTGGATATTCGTTGTGTTTCGTGTATTGCATAGCGCCGTCCACTGTACCTTCAATCTTGTTATGCTTCGGTTCTACCTCTACCTGTTCGCTACTCTCGCGGTTTGGTTCATCGCGATTCGCGCAGCCCTTACCCACTTTGGCGCATAGGTATGCTTTCATATTGACGCAGCTATCCATTCAAATACAGCGGACGGCTGAAAGCTACTGGCGTTGAGTTCAAGCTTGTCTGCTTCCGCTGATTTGAGCCATTGTGATAACAGATATGGGGAGTAGTTCTAAGCTACGATCTGCGGTTAACAAAATAACTTTAAATCTATTACTCAGTTTTTATCCTATAGAAGAAGTAGATGCTCAACCTGAAAAAAATCGCCCTACTTTTCCGACAAAACACTAAAGCGCACAGAATCGCCATCTTTTAAAGGCTTGCCACTGCGGGTAACATATCGCTCTCCAGGTTGCAATCCTGAGACAATTTCCACTTGTCCATTCGCTCGTTCGTCGGTTTGAACACTACGAGCTTCTACCGTTGCCTTCTCGCCTTCTCCCTTCACGATAAAGACAACTCCCTGACTCGATTTTGCATTTGCGCCTCTACTCCCTCTTTCCCCCTCTCCCTTGCTGGCTTGCTCACCGGCACCCTTGCTCGCTTGTTCACCGGCACCCTTGCTCGCTTGCCCACCGGCACCTTTGCCCCCCTGCCTGCCACCGGCTTGCAGCGCCGCATCCGGTACAACGACGCGATCAACTTGCCTGGTTGCAAAGTTAACTCTCGCTAGCAAACCACTACCAATTCGTCCATTGCTGTTGGGAATCACAACTTCCACCGGCACCAACCGTGACGTCGGATCGGCTGCTGGAGAAATCAGGCTAATATCGCCGGTTAATTCCTCATCGGGAAAAGCATCTAAGCGAACTTTGACACTTTGCCCAACCCGAATATTTGACAGTTCCAGTTCCGACACCTCAACCGCGATTTTCACGCTGCTAAAATCCCCGATTCTCACAATTTCCCCTCCAGGCTGAACAAGGTTTCCCGGTTCTGTGATGCGCTGGGTAACAATGCCGCTAATGGGAGCACTGACGGCTGCATAGGAAAGTCGCTCTCTGGCTTGATCAACAAGCGCTTGCTGGGCAACGACTTGCCCTTGAGCGGCTGCAACCGCTTGCTGCTGTGTGGTGACTTGGGCTTCTGCAGAGCGCAGAACCTGCTCGGCTGCGCGGGCTGAAGTTTGTTCTTGTTGGGCGGATTGCTGCGAGATTGCCCCTTCCCTAGCCAGAGGTGCTAAGCGATCCGCATCTGCCTGCGCTTGCTGAAGTAGCAGTCTTGCCTCTTCTACGCGGGTGCGAGCATTGCTCACTTCTGTTTGGGCGCGTGCCACCTCAGATTTGCTCGTCGCCAGTTCGGCTTCTGCTTGGGCAACGGCAGATGCTTGCAGGGCGTTATCCAGTCTGGCGATGGGTTGGCCTTGTTCAACCGAATCTCCCACATTGACGTTGAGGCTCAGCAACTTGCCTTCAATTTGAGGACGTAAGGACACTTCCCGGACGGGGGCAGTGGTGCCGGCATATTCCAATTCTTCGGCCAATGAGCCGGTGCGGGCAACTCCCACATCCACCGGCGTTGCTCCTCCACCTTGTTCTGCTTTTGGTGGTTGAGATTGGGCATCTGCGTCTTGCTTAGGCAGTAGCCCGCAGCCGGTGGAAACGACCAGCAATCCAGCTAAAACCGTGAAGCTGAAAATCCTTAGACTCATAAGACTGGGAGTTACGGGTTTATTGTTAAGTTTATTCAAGATTTATGTGAAAAGTTATATACTTAGAGGAAGATTTACTTATTAGTATACCAGTTTGATATAGATGCTTGAGCTATCAGCATTGGGTTTATTGCAGCGCGAACCTTTGCATGGCTATCGGCTGAAGCAACAGCTAGAGCTATTCATGGGCAGTTGCATAAGTGTTAACTATGGAGCGATTTATCCGCTGCTGAAGCGTTTGGAAGAGCGGGGTGAGATTGAGGCGAGTGCGGAAGAGACATCGGAAGCCGGCCCATGCCGCAAAACTTACAGTATCACTGCCAAAGGGCGCGCTAGCTGGCGGCAAAAAATGCTGGAGCATCCCCAGGAAAGCTGGGTAAACAGCCGATCTCGGTTCATGATCAAGTTTTTCTTTTTTAACGATTTAGAACCGGCAGAACGAATTAAGTTACTCGAACACCGCTTGATGGTGTGCCGGCTGCGGCAAGAGTATCTAGAAAATCAAGAACACGAACACAACCCAGCCGATCCCTATCAAGCGGCAGCATGGCAGAGATCGTTAGAGATACATGGCACTGAGATGCAATGGTTAAGCGATCAACTCACGAAGGAACGTTTAAACCTGCCGGTGGCCAAATGTGTCGGCGCAAAAAAGGAAACTAAAGCATTGGTGAAGGGTAAGGGAAACTGAAAGTCGGCTGAACTGAATGCACCTAGGGAAGCGTTGAAAAATTTACACCCTTCCCGCTGCGAGTCCTTCACCCTAGAGGAGGAAGTGCGCTCTCAACAATTAGTAGTAACTTAAACACGATGCAGGAGCAAAGGGTGATGAATTAAGAGCTTGCCAACTCATTGAATAACTAATCGAATAAGCAGCGGTATCCATTCATCTTTTCCCGCAACTGGCCAAAGGTCAAGTTAGGCAAACAGAGCGGACGCCGGCAAAAAAAATTTAAGGCGCTCAGCAAGCTTGTTCTATGCACCAAGCATTGTTGCAGCAAATCCTTGTCATTGATATCAATGTTGGCCAAAGGTCAGGAGTCCTAGCTGATGACGAAAACAAATGATTCTAAATTCTCTGAAAAAGTAGTGGCATCTGAGACGGAATCGACCCACTTTTCAGATGATACAGAGACAAAAGAATATCTCGTCTCTCTACCCGATGAAGACAAAGACATAGATAAGCTTCCACCCAAATCGGGTAAAAAAAGTGGGCGCATCTGGCTAGGAATTCTGGGAGCGATCATTCTGTTAGCTGGGGCAGGTTTTGGCTGGCAGCAATGGCAGTCGCGCAAGGGTGCCGGCGGTGCCGGTGGTGCGCCACAGCAGGCAGCCGGTAAACCTCAAGGCGTGCCGGTTAAACTCGCGCCGGTGACACTCTCCACCGTCGAAGACAGCACGGAATTTGTCGGAACCTTAGACGCTCAGCAATCAGTTGCGCTCAAGTCTGAAATCGAGGGTTTAGTCAAAGAAATTTATGTTGGAGATGGCGACTTAGTTGAAAAAGGCGACGCGATCGCTCGCATTGAAAATGAGGACGCCCAAGCGCAACTCAGACAAGCGAAAGCCAACCAAATGCGTGCCGAAGCGCGCCTGAGAGACTTGCAAGCCGGCAGCCGTCCTGAGGAAATTGCCCAAGGGCAATCCCGTGTCGCTCAAGCCCAAGCCCGTCTCACAGATGCTAGAGGTGGGGCGCGTCCGGAAGAAATCGCTCAGGCAGAAGCTCAAATCCAAGGGGCGAGAGCAGATGCAGAACTCTCCCGGCAGCGGGTGAATCGCTATCAGGACTTAGCGCAACAGGGGGCAATTCCCCAAGATACCCTCGATCAATATATCCAAGAAGATCGCAGTGCTAGAGCCAAATTGGAAGAAGCACAACGCCGCTTGGAAGAATTGCAAAAAAGCCGAAGTTCCGACATCGAGCGGCTTGAAGCAGAATTAGCTCAACAGCAGCAAGCCTTGAAGCAGCTAGAGAATGGCACCCGTCCCGAAGAGATTGCTCAAGCAGAAGCGGATGTGGCCGCAGCCGTAGCCCAAGTGCGGAATAATGAAGCGGTGTTGGAAAAAGCGCAAATTTTGTCTCCCTTTGCCGGTAAAATCGGCGATTTCTCCATCAAATCGGGAGACTACGTCACAAAAGGCACTCAAATTACCACGGTTACGCAAAATAGCGCCCTGGACTTGCGGATGTCCATTCCCTTAGAGCGGGCTTCAGATTTGCGGGTGGGGCTGCCGGTGCAATTGTTAAATGCCCAAGGGGAGCCGGCGGCAACGGGTCAAATCAGTTTTATTTCTCCAGAGGTTAATGCAAATTCACAAGCCGTTGTGGCTAAAGCCTCCTTTGGCAATAGCACAGGAGATTTGCTGAGCCGGCAGTTTGTGCGAACCAAAGTGATTTGGGATAAGCGTTCTGGAATTTTAGTGCCGGTTAACGCAATCAGCCGGTTGGGCGGCCAAACCTTTGTGTTTGTGGCTGAAACCAACGAACAATCGAAACTGATCGCTCGGCAAAAGCCGGTGAAGTTGGGATCTATTCAAGGAAATAATTACCAAGTGATTGAAGGATTAAAGGCTGGAGAAAACCTCGTTGTCTCTGGCATTCTCAATCTGACAGATGGCGCACCCATCATCCCCGAAGCCGGAAAATAGTTAGGAGTTAGTAGTTAGGGTAAGTTTGGCAAATAACCGGCAACTAACTACTAACAACTGATCCAGCAAACTAACCCTTAATAAAATTATGTTTGCAGATTTCTTTATTAAGAGACCTGTCTTTGCCACCGTTTGCGCCTTAATTATTATATTAGTCGGAGCGATTAGTATTCCTACGCTCCCTATCGCACGTTTCCCGGACATCAGTCCGACTCAAATCAACGTGAGCGCGAACTATAGCGGAGCCAGTGCTGAAGTTGTAGAAAACGCCGTTACGAACATCTTAGAAAGACAAATTAACGGGGTTGAAGGGCTGAGGTATTTAACGTCTAGTAGCAGTAATGACGGCACCAGCAGTATTACCGCCACCTTTGACCCCTCACGCAACAAAGATATTGCCGCTGTTGATATTCAGAATCGAGTTTCTGTTGCCCAGCCGCAACTGCCAGATGTGGTGCAGCGCACGGGAGTCCGGGTGACAAAGCAGTCTAGTAGCCTTCTATTAGCCATTGGTTTATTTACCGAAAATAATGAATACGACAACATATTTTTAAGCAACTACGCTGACCTTTACCTAACAGATGCCTTAAAAAGAGTAAAAGGCATAGGCGACGTGCGAATTTTTGGGGAACGCCGCTATGCGATGCGCGTTTGGCTAGACCCCAACCGGCTTGCCAGTCGGAGTTTAACAACTCAAGATGTCGTGCGGGCGCTGACTGAACAAAACATTCAGGTTGGTGCTGGGCGAATCGGTCAGGAGCCGGCTCCTGAAGGGCAAATGTATCAACTGGATTTGCGGGCGGTGAGCCGGTTAACAGACGTCACAGAATTTGAAGAAATTGTTCTGAAAACAGAAGAAAGCGGAGCCTTAACTAAGCTTAAAGATGTGGGCCGAGCGGAACTGGGAGCGGAAAATTACAACTCGTTCCTGAGATTTCGCGGCAATGACGCGGTGGGGTTAGGAATTTACCAACTTCCCGGCAGTAATGCCTTGGATGTTGCCAAAGGTGTGAAAGCCGAAATCGTAAAACTGGCCGAACGCTTTCCCCCCGGATTGAAATATCAAGTGGCGCTAGATACCACTTTATTTGTAGAACAATCACTTTCAGAAGTGGTGAAAACACTATTTGAAGCGATTCTGCTAGTCATTATCGTTATTTTTGTCTTTTTGCAAGATTGGAGAACGACTTTAATCCCAACGATTACAATTCCGATTTCTTTAATTGGCACGTTTGCTTTTATCAAGATTTTCGGATTTTCAATTAACAGTTTGTCTCTGTTTGGCCTGACATTAGCCACGGGGTTGGTGGTGGATGACGCCATCATTGTGGTGGAGGATATTGACCGGCTGATTCAAACTCAGGGGATGAATCCGCGTGCAGCGGCATCTGAGGCAATGCACGAACTGTTCAGCGCTGTCATTGCAACTTCACTGGTGTTAATGGCCGTGTTTATTCCAGTGGCGTTTTTCCCCGGCACCACCGGCGCACTTTACAAACAATTTGCCCTGACAATTGCCTTTTCTGTTCTACTTTCCACCTTTCTGGCGATTACCCTGACGCCGTCGCTTGCGGCCATTTTATTGCGACCGAGACAGCATCAGGGAGGCCCAATTGGTTGGGTGTTTGACCGAATTAATGGGGGTCTTGACTGGACGCGCCGGCGCTATCGGCAATTCCTGTTATTTCTAACAAAAATTAAACTCTTCGTTGTTGGGCTTTTTGTGGTCTCTATTGGTTTTACGGTTTGGCTTTACCTAGCAGTACCAACCGCATTTATCCCAGAAGAAGACCAAGGCTATTTTCTCACAATTATCCAAGGGCCGCAGGGGGTTTCGCTGCAATACACCCGCGAGGTCATGGATCGGGTTGAAAAAGAAATTCTCAAACTTCCTGAAGTAGTAGGGACTTTTTCAGTGGGGGGTTTTGGTTTTAGCGGCAGCACATCTAACAGTGGCATTATCTTTACCACGCTCAAATCTTGGAAAGAACGCCACGGAGAAGATCAATCCGTGCAAGCGATTCTTGGCAAATTGCAGGGGACTTTTTCCCAAATTACAGAAGCGAGAGTCTTGCCGGTTAATCCGCCGGCAATTCAAGGTTTAGGGCAATTTGGCGGCTTCCAATTTCAACTGCAAGATCGACAAGGCAACAGCGGATTAGATTCCCTTGTGCAATCGATGGGTCTTATACTCAAGCAAGCGAATCAAACCCCTGGCTTGCAAGCGGTGTTTAGCACATTCGCGGCAAATACACCTCAACTACTCGTTGAAGTAGACCGCAACAAGGCCAAAGCACTAGACGTTCCAATCGACAGTATTTTTAGTACGTTGCAAAGCGCTTTGGGTTCGCAATATGTCAACGATTTTAATTTGCAACAGCGCAATTATCGGGTGTATATCCAGGCAGATAAAGAGTTTCGCGCTAATCCAGAAGATATTGGGAAACTGTACGTTCGCTCTCAAAGAAACCAAATGATTCCTTTGAGCAACTTGGTAAAAATTACTCCCACAGTGGGGGCGCAAACGATTAACCACTATAATCTCTTCCGCTCAATTGAAATTAATGGTTCCCCTGCGCCTGGATCTAGTTCTGGAGATGCAATTGAGGCAATGGAAAAGGTATCCGCTCAAGTGTTACCGGCCGGTTTTGATTATGAATGGTCGGGGACTTCATTAGAAGAAATTGAATCGGGCGGTCAAGCCCCAATAATCTTCGGTCTGGGACTTGTTTTTGTGTTTTTGGTTTTAGCTGCTCAGTACGAAAATTATGTTGATCCTCTGATTATCCTGCTTTCTGTTCCTTTGGCTATTTTAGGAGCGCTGTTAGCGCAGTCAATGCGGGGTTTATCGAATGATGTTTACTGCCAGATCGGTTTAGTGATGTTGATCGGGTTGGCGAGTAAAAATGCCATTTTAATTGTGGAGTTTGCCAACCAATTGCGGCAGCAAGGACTTTCAATTGCTAAGGCGGCGGTTGAAGCTTCTCAAGAACGCTTGCGACCGATTCTGATGACTTCGTTAGCGTTTATCTTGGGGATTGCCCCCTTAATCAATCCTGAAGGTGCAGGGGCAGCAAGCCGGCGATCTCTGGGTAATGCGATTGCAGGGGGAATGGTTGTTTCTACCTTCTTGAGTTTGTTTGTAGTGCCGATTTTGTATGTGGTGATTATATCGATTCAAGATCGCTTTACCAAAAAGAAGCCGCCGCAGCCACCTCAGCCAGAGGAGGATACAAGCTTAGATGGGAAAGCCGGCAACCACAACACAAAACCTGAGAAGGTATCTCACTTGTAATTGACAGGGATTTATCAATGACAATATCTCAGTTTGATTTAGTCAATTAACAGTGCGGGGACAATTTGCCGAATCAAACAGTCTGTGACATATTCCATGATCACAGGCTGCTGGCTATATTTGCAAGACCTCAGCTCAATTAAGCTGCGCCAAGTGAGCGATTCCAGGGATTCCAACAGGCTGGCGCGGGAAATTGTAGCGACAATGTCTGCTTGCAGTTCGTTGATCGCCGTCCATTCCCGATTAATCGCTAAACAATACATGATGGTCTGCTCTACGGACGACAATCGCTCAAATTGTCGGTCTAACAATCGACGAATGCCATTGAATACAAGTGTCTCTTCTTGGAAAAATGCGACAATTTCCCCATCAAACAGACTCAGAATCGAGGTCGCAACCATTTTCAATACCAGCGGATTGCAACTATAAATTTCACATAGTCGGCGTTTTTCCGCATTGGTTCCCACCAGTCGCTTAGAGTCAATTACTGCCAGCGATGCTTCCCTGGAACCTTTTAGGGAAAGCGATCGCACTGATCCCTCCAAATTTTCAAATGTTCCGACTTCTGCTGATTTCTCACGACTGGTCAGGAGGATACAACTTTGATGATTTGACTCTCCGAGCAACTGAAATAAGTCGCCATAGTCTGTGAAATTTGGTTGATAATATCCTGCACAATTGCCGCCTTGTAAGAGCGTTTCTTGATTATCTAAAATCACCAGACAACGATAAGTTTGCAGCCAGTATAATAACCGTTCTGGTTTGGCTTGGATATCTTGCCGGTGGGAAATAAAAGGCACCAGTTCAGATAATAATGTCTCTAAGGGTGGGGCATTGCGGAGTGATCGCCAAATTACAAATTCAAATTCTCTTTGTAGCAATTGAGCCACTTTTGCTGCTAAGGTACTTTTACCCATGCCGCCCATTCCTACCACCCCAATGAGTCGGCATCGGTCGTGAATTATCCACTGCGTCAGGGTTTCAATCTCTTCAACCCGACCGTGGAAAGTGGAAACATTGATGGCCTCGCCCCAATCTGTTGCACTTCGTACTGGAGGTGAGGGATTGGGAAGTGGGGTATTAAAGTGAGTGAGAATGCCGCGTAGATTGGTTTTGTTGACTTTGCGACCCAAGGCATTACTGAGGAGCTTCCAGAACTTAGGGCCAATATCCCGTTGGAGATAGTTGATGGAATAGCCTGATCGTTCGGCAATGTGATCATAGGTTAAGCTGTTCCAGGCACCGAACAGAAGAGAAATTTCGACCTCACTGAGCGTTCTAGCAATTTTGCGATTGACAGCATTGTTGACAATCGCAAGTGCCGGTTCAAATTCCATATTTTCTAACTCTGGGCAATATTAATCTAACCTAGCCCATACTTTTCATACGTCAAGTCCATACTTTCCTGTAAAGACGACTCCACAAAGCTTTGATAGATTATTAATAAGCAGGGGTTCCAAGGCTTGAAAGCTTAATCATCTACAACTCTTTATGGATAACCGCTCGAAAGACAATGCATCGACAGGTTATCTGCTCTAATTGGGAAGCATTTACATAACGTTAGCAACACTCGTAGACGGTTTCAGTTGGGTAGCTTTGCTGTGCAAAAATACTCTCAATCAGTTGCCGGTTAATAAGCCTAAAGTTATTGCGTAACAACGCAATCGAAGTTTGCGCCAGACACGGACTCGAATTCCAGAAATACCGTAGCTTCGTCCATTCGTACACTACCTCACAGGTTCATAAAAACATGCCACAGTCTATCCCTTACGATCCGTCGCTAACCCTAGGGAACTTGGTTCCTAATAAAAAGATACAAGCTCTTATTGAAATATCAGAACTGCAAAGACCGATTGATGAATTGGAATATGCCATGAATTCAAACATGGAGTTGCGGAGAAGCTTGGACCTGACCATTGCTGAAATGAACAATCTTGGTATTGATACTAGTGGTCTCAATACAGCACGAGAAGACGCCGATAGATCTGTTCTTGAATCTGCTCAGAGATACGCAACAGAAAGAGCTAGTACGCTAAAAATAATAATTCAGAAAAAAGGGCAAATAGGTGCTATTTCGAGTAATATTGAAAGTCCTATTGACTACAACAAAACACAGATCAAGAAGATGCCTCTCTCTTCTGATTCATTGCACATGAATGCACAATATTTCTCGCATGAGGAAGAAAAGCAAAATTCTGACAGCTCAATTGAACAGGCTAAAGGCTTTGTAAGCGCAATGACTAGTTTCTTGGGGACGAAAAGGTCAGCCGAGCTGACATCTTCTGTTGCCAGACATCTGACTACCCAGAAAGAAACAAATGATCTTGAAGGCACACTTATTATAACAGTAACCTGTACCCATAAGGATGCTGCACTTCTTGCTCCTTTTGTGCTTGATGTTGATAAGGCTATCAGAGTGTGGAATTCTCTTTGCGATGATGAAGATATTCCAAAAGACAAGAAAATTGAGATTAATGATGTGAAAAATTTTCAGAAGATCGCCGCTGAGGAAGGTACTGATGATGAGAAGAAGTTGCATCTGTTGTCAGGTGTCACTTATGGATCTAGTTTTATTGGCATGGTTCATGTCCTTAAGTCGTCAAGTTCTCAATCAAGCCAGAATATGACTACTGTTGCGGCATCCATGCAGGCACAGATGGAAACTGGGAACTGGTTTGCTAGTCTGTCTGGTGGTTTTGGCATAGATGCGTCTTTCGCAAACGATGTCAAAAGCTTACTAAGCTCTCAATCTCTAACCTCTACTGTAAGCATTGTTACGATGGGATCAATTCCTGTGATCAAGTCTAATGAGACCCAAATGGGTGTCCAAAAATTTGCTGACTTTGATCCTGCAAAAATGATGGATAAATTGGCAGTGGCAGCTACTGCTACTAACAGTGAACAAGCTTCTGTAGCGCAGAGCGCTCAGTCTGCTAGAACTGGTGGACAAATGTTAGCTATTCGCGATGCTGAGATCAAATCTGTCGTAACTGGACTAGCCCCTATTGACGAAAGAAAGAATAAATTGCTAGATACAGATACCTTGATGACAGCATTTGAAGACTATGTTAATAAAGCTCTTGTAGGTAATTTGGGTGTTCCGATTAATTTTTACTTGAAATCCATCACACGCGCACAACTTGCACAGATGTGGGTTGCTAAGTACTATCCCAATAAATACCTGATGATTTCGGGTGATGATTCGAGTAGTAATGGTAATGGTTCTACACCTCAACCTCAACCCACACCTCAACCTCAACCCGCACCTTAATCTTAACCTGCCTAACAACCCTATTGGAGCGGACCGAACATAAACTTTGTTATGTTACATAGGTTATTGTCATCCGCTCAATAGGAAATTGTCCAACTTCTGAGAAGGGAGCAAACATATGATGGATGATTGGAAAGTTGTGAGCTAGGTTGACCCAGAACTGGAAGGAAGCTCGTGGGTCTATTACAAAAACTCCAATTTTCCTGTCTTCCTGATATACACATAAGTCAAAATGTGAGTAATTAAGTCAGAGATCACATGGCGACAGATGAGCGAAACTATTACTATTATGAATTTTCAAAGACATTCAATCAAAGTGACCTACCAGACAATATTAAAGATATGCTAAGGAACGCTTAGAAAGATGATCTAACTAGCGCAAACACATCACTCCATCTGCGCCGGTTTCTTCGAGGCAACGAAGGGTGGCATCGACTGAAAAACATCGCCACTTCCGATGGCTGAAATGGATAAAACTTGCTTGACTTTACCAATCCATTCCCATCGTGCATTGCCATTATATCCTTAGGGCGAGTGCCTCCGTGAATGGTGATCATTTGGGCATCGGCATCTTCCATTCGCTTAGCAAATTCGAGGATATTAATTTCTTTATCAGACCAACCACTGCGGGTTTTGGCTGTCACCAGCACTTCAACAGCTTGGACAACTGCTGGCACAATGACTTCTACTGTTTCGGAGTCTCGTAACAGGGAAGAACCGCCCCCATTTTTAGTGATTTTATTCACCGGACATCCCATATTAATATCAACGGTATCCGCCCCTTCTTGCAATATCATTTGGTCTGCTTCTGCCAAAAAAATCTGGCCGGCAATCAAACAGTTGAATGCTGATCGGTTGTTTATTGGGGTCAACTTCCATAATTTTGGGAAGTTGCTTAATATAATGCAGGTCGGTGGCGTTGACCATTTCGGTATACATCATCAGATGAACCTCCAATCATTGATTGAGCGCACCAGCAACCTTTTGCAGCCTTGAAGGCGAGTTTATCTCATATTTTTTCTTGTAGAATATACTTTTATTTTGAATGAATCCCTTACTTTTACTCGAGATTTCTTATCGATTCAAGAAGTAAATTTTTAATACTTGAAGCGAATTAGGACTGTTTGACCGGCTCGATACACCGGCTCACTTCCAGGCTGAGATGGGAAAAATAACATAGGCACGGCCATCAGCAAAATGACTATGACGAAAAGATGGGCTAACAAATCAAAATTCGTAAACCCTTTATTGTTATTATTGTTGGAATCGGACAATAGATTAAAAGCTAAAAAATTAGTATTCATGGGAAACCTTTCCTTGCCGGCTGCGTCATGCACTCTGCTGATCTATACATTGACTCTATTTATTAGCAAATATCCTTAGTAGTTCCACTAGATTTTAATAGGAACTCGGTTTAGGCGAACGAGTTTTCTCCGTAAAAACCATCCCCTAACTTTGTATCTCTTATTACATAAAAAGTCCTAAGCAATCTTACTTATCCAGTTCAGCAGGAACAGGGACTCCTATCTGTGATCTAGATTTCATGGTGATTTCATTTTTCTGTGCAAAGCTGAAAGAGTGTTTTCCTGCTGCCGGCACATCCGCGCCCTCAGATTCGGTAGCCCTATCAGCGCAACTCACTCATGCCATCGCCTACTCTTCCCCCAACAAAATCAAAAGTCTCAGCAAATCATTGTGAAACTAAGGGATGGAAATTCTTCATCCGTTACCAGGCAAAAGCCCAAGTCGCTAAGGCAAACAGCCGCCTTGATGTTCTCAAAGCCCAATCTGAGCCAAGGCAGATCTGCCCCTACGGGAGATGCGGGAATCCCAAGGCAAATACGCTGAAGCCCAAGCCTTGGTGACGAAGGCACAGCAGCGTCGGGACGTTTTGGAGGCTGAGGCAGAAATTAAACGGGCGGCGGACAGTTAAAACCGAGAATGTTTGCGCAATTAGAGGTTTTAACGGATAAAACTTCGGCGGCTATGGGGGTAATTCATGGCAGCGCGGTGGTTGAGGGAAATGGCAAGGCATTGGTGTATGTAAAAAACGGTGAGAATTTTGAGGCAGTTGAGGTAGCTTTAGGAGAAACTTCTGGTGATTTGGTTGAAGTAAAAACCGGCATTTTTGAGGGTGATCGCATCGTCACTCAAGGTGCGATCGCCCTGTACGCTCAATCGCTGCGAGGCGGCCATAAGGGCGCGGCGAAGCAGAAAAGGGAGGACGCACCAAAGCAACAGGTTCCGCTGAATCCTTCATCCTTGCCTTGGTGGTCGGCAATATCGGCAGCAGGTGCGCTCTGTGGCGGCGCTTTTTGGATGGGGCGACGTACCCAAAGCAGCCGGGGCGCTGCTGAGTTGCCGGCTTCTCAAATCAGGGAGTTTTGTGACTTGCCGGTTTTGGCTGAGAATAATCACCATCACCCATCGGTTGCCGGGAAGGAGTAATCCTTCGTTATGTGTCGGTTAAGCCCAATCACGAATCTTGACACAACAGATTGGTAAAAATCGCATTCTGAAAACGAAACTTAGTTGAACCGTTAATTATTTCGCCGACAGTATATTTAAGCCGATTCGTGGCTATAGACACAATCGCCTTAAGTAATTTTCTACGTTTGAAGAAATAAAATTACTAATTTTTGCCTTAATATTTAAGACAGCAGAGAGGTTGAGCGTGTAATTCAGTCAAGCAACTGCGGCAAGAACGTATTGCTCATCCGAACAGTTTTAACGGGTTTGTAAGAATTTAACTTAAAAACTTTGAACCTATTTCTAAACCTACTGTTGATTTTAGACTTCTATAATCCCTGAGCAGTTAGCTTTAACATTACAAAAAATTTATAGTAGCCGGCCAAAACTTTACACTCGAACGTGAAATAAAAAACCATGCTTAAAGAAAAAGTAAGAATTATGGGATGGAGACTAGCGGCATGATTGACGCAGGCGTAACCCTGAGAGCCACCTATGATATTCGTCTGGTGGTTCTTTCGATTGCCATAGCCATGATCGCTTCCCACGCAGCACTCGCTCTGGCGCGAAGAATCACAGCATCCCAAGGGTTTAGCCGGCACCTGTGGCTAGTGAGCAGTGCCTTCGCATTCGGTATTAGCATTTGGTCGATGAACTTTATCGCGATGCTGGCGGATCAACTGCCAATTTCTTCCAGCCATAACTTACCTATCGTCTTAATATCGGCAGTCGTAGCGATTGTTGCATCGGCAGTGGCTTTGGGGATAGTCGGCTCAAGGCAGACGAGTTGGCTGAAGTTCCTACCGGCAAGCGTGTTCATGGGTGCCGGTATTGCTGGGGCGCACTACACTGGCATGGCAGCCGTGCAACTAGACGCATTTGCTCACTACAATTTAATCTGGGTTGCACTGTCAGTTGCGATCGCTATTAGTGCATCCGGTGCCGCTTTGTGGTTGCAATTCCAGCCCCCTTTAGAATCTACCAGGTGGCAGCTCATCGTGCAAAAGCTCGCCAGCAGCATCTTGATGGGAACTGCCATAGCCGGCACGCACTATACAGCAATGGCAGCCGTGAGCTTCACACCAACCCCCTATCCCATCGTGCCGGTGTCCCATGCCATGAATAACTCAATGCTGGCAGGGGGGGTTGAGATTGCTGGTACCCTCTTCTTCATCCTGGCACTGCTGGCATTGTTATTGGATCGGCGTCTTAGTATCGAGATTGCCCGAAATCAAGTTCTACATCAAAGCGAAAAGCGCTTACGTGCCCTGTTGCAAAATACGTCCGCCATTATCGCAACCTTTGCAGCCGATGGCACTATTGGTTACATCAGCACCTCACTCAAACAGATTTTGGGTTATCAACCTGAAGATTGGCTGGGAAAAAAGGCTTTTGCCCTGGTTCATCCTGATGATCTAGGCAATTATGAACGCCTTTTAGCAGAAGCCTTGCTTGCTCCATTGACCAACATTGCCGCAGAGTTCCGGTTGCGGCACACAGACGGTTCTTGGCGAGAGTTTGAAGTGATTGCAAATAACTTGTTAGCTGAGCCGAGTGTAGCGGGGATTGTGACAACTTACCGCGAAATCACCTTTGGCAAACAGAGCGAGGAAACCGTGACGCGCCTTGCGGCAATCATAGAAGCGACAAGCGACTTTGTCGGAACTGCAAATTCCCAAGGAATTGTATTTTACATCAACCGGGCAGGCCGGCAGTTGGTGGGCATCGGCCAACAAGAAGATACCTCAAAAATAAACGTTGCGACTTATCACCCGCAAGGGGCCGGTCAAATTATTCTAGAGGAGGGGATTCCCGCTGCTATCCGCGATGGAGTCTGGACAGGTGAATCAGCGCTACAGAGCCGTGATGGGCGCATCATTCCTGTCAGCCAGTTAATCATCGCTCACAAAAAGCCGGATGGCAGCGTTGACTTTCTCTCCACCATCGCCCGTGACATCAGCGAGCACAAGCGGATAGAGGCAGCACTGGCGAAGCGTGAACGATACTTGTGGGCGTTAGTGGAAGTTGAGCGCCGGCTGCTAAAGTTTAATGGCAGTCCCAGTTGCTACACAGGGCTACTGACGCCCCTGGGGCTAGCTTCGGGCGCGAGTCGCATTTACGTGTTTGAGAACCATCGCTCCGAAACAGGCGGCTTGCTGATGAGCCAGCGTGCGGAGTGGTGTGCCGAAGGTGTCCAGCCTGAACTTGACAATCCTGAACTACAAAACCTTTCATACAACGATTTCTTCCCCCGATGGGGCGAGTTTCTGGGACGGGGCGAAATCATTGCCGGCATCGTCTCCGAATTTCCGGAATCAGAGCGTATTGTCTTAGAACCTCAGGGCATTCTTTCAATTCTCGTGTTGCCGATTACAGTCAATGGTGAGTTCTTTGGCATTATCGGTTTTGATAACTGTATAGAAGCACGTGCTTGGGAGCCGGTGGAAGTCAACCTGCTGGCGGCAGCGGCAGCAGCCATTTCCTTGGCGCAAGAGCGCAAACAGACAGAGCAAGAACTGCTCAAGACTCAGGAACGGTTGCAGCATTTGCTCAATACCAGTCCGGCAGTGATTTACAGCTGCAAGGCTGAGGGCGACTTTAGCCCAACGTTTATCAGCGAAAACGTGACGACACAGATGGGTTTTGAACCTAACGATTTTCTAGAGGATTTTAGCTTTTGGGCGAGCCGGCTTCATCCAGAAGACGCCCCTCGTGTGATGGCAGGGATGTCGCATTTATTTGAAGCCGGTTTCCACTCCCATGAATACCGTTTCCGCTGCAAAGACGGACAGTATCACTGGATGCAAGATGAACTGAAGCTGATTGTAGACGAAGCCGGCAATGTGGTGGAAATTGTCGGGTGCTGGCGAGATATCAGTGAACGCAAACAAGCAGAGTCAGCACTCAAACAAGCCTATGAAGCGCTTGAGAACCGAGTTGAGGAGCGCACTGCTGATTTAAGAAATGCCAACTTACAACTCCAAAGGGAAATTGCTGAGCGCCAGCGTTCCCAAGAAGAGTTACTCCGCACAACTGCTGAGCTGAAAGCTATTTTTGAAGCGTTTCCCGACATTTATTTCCGGCTGCATTCTGATGGCACGATTATTGACTGTCACACGCCGCAAAATGCTGATTGGCCTGAGCCACCCGCCCAATTAATTGGTAAGCGAATCCAAGATGTGATTACACCGAGCGCAGCGCAACAATGTGCTGAAGCACTTGAGCAAGTTCTGGCGACAAAGTCCTTAGTTGATGTTGAGTATTCGCGACTCATTGAAAATATAAAAACAAGTTTTGAAGCAAGGTTTGTTCCCTTACTAGAAAGCCAAATCCTCGTGATCGCCCGGAACATCACGGAGCGTAAACAAGCTCAAGACGAAATTGAAAAATCCCTGTCTTTGCTCCGTGCCACACTGGAATCAACGACCGATGGCATTTTTGTTGTGAATCGAGAAGGAAAAATAGAGAGTTACAATCAGAAGTTTTTAGAAATGTGGCAAGTCCCAACTTCTGTTATTACAGCGCCAGAACACGGCGTTGTCTTGAATTTTGTTCTCGACCAGCTCGCAGATCCTCAAGGGTTTCTTTGCAGAGTTAAGGAACTGTACGCCACCCCAGAAGCCGAAAGCTATGACATTTTTGAATTCAAAGACGGTCGCATTTTCGAGCGCTATTCGCAGCCGCAGCGAATCGGAGAAAATATTGTTGGTAGAGTCTGGAGCTTTCGGGATGTCACTGAGCGTAAGCGAGCCGAGGAAAAAATTCGCTATCAAGCATTGCATGATCTCCTGACAGGCTTACCTAACCGAATGCTATTTAATGACCGGCTTGCCATTGCATTGGCTTCTAGCCAGCGTTCCGGGGGCATAATGGCTGTCATGTTTCTGGATTTAGACCGCTTTAAGGTAATCAATGATACCCTAGGTCATGCTGTTGGTGATCGCTTGTTAGAAGCTGTTGCTCTGCGATTGACAAGTTGTTTGCGTTCTGGCGATACAATTGCCCGTTGGGGAGGTGATGAATTTACTCTGTTATTGCCTCAAGTCAGTTGTGTGCTAGATACTGTTAAAATTGCCCAGCGACTGTTAGATGTCTTAAAGCCAATTTTTTATTTAGATGGCCATCAACTTCACATTACTAGCAGTATTGGAATTGCCTTTTATCCCAGTGACGGCGTAGATGCTGAAACACTGCTCAAAAATGCAGATGCGGCGCTATACCGTGCTAAGGAACAAGGACGAAATGCGTTTCAACTCTATACGCCGGCTATCAATTCTAAAGCCTCGGAATTGCTAGTTTTGGAACATAGCTTGCACCATGCTTTAGAGCGAGAAGAGTTTTTAATTTATTACCAACCTCTGGTTAATACGCTGACCGGAGAAATTGCTCAGATGGAAGCTTTGGTGCGCTGGCAGCACCCCACTCAAGGCTTGATTTCTCCCGCAGCTTTTATCCCGCTAGCTGAAGAAAATGGATTAATTGTCCCCCTAGGCGAGTGGGTGTTAAAGACTGCCTGCGCTCAAAATAAAGCTTGGCAGGATGCCGGTTTGCCCCCAATTGGGATTGCAATTAACCTTTCTGCACGACAGCTTCAACAATCAGATTTTGTGGAAACGGTCAGGCAAGTTTTATTAGAAACTGGGTTAAATGCTCAGTTTTTAGAACTAGAAGTGACGGAAACTGTGGCGATGCAAAATATAGAGGCAACTCAGTCCATTTTGCAAGAATTATATAAAATGGGAGTTCGCCTTTCTTTAGATGATTTTGGCATCGGTTATTCTTCGCTTAGTTATCTAAAAAAGTTTCCCTTTCACACAATCAAAATTGACCAGTCTTTTGTTCGGGATCTGATCGCAAACTGTGATGATGTTGCGATTGTTACGGCAATTATTGCCCTGGGATATGGATTGAATCTTCGGGTGGTTGCAGAAGGGGTAGAAACAGAACAATTAAAGGATTTACTCCGCAATTTGCAATGTCAGTATATGCAGGGTTATTTTTTCAGCCGGCCTTTACCGGCAGAGGAAGCCACCCGACTGTTGCAAAAGTCAAAAGAGTCCGAATCTTTGCCTTCTTGGCGTGCGGAGGTTTCTAACAGCATTTACAACCCCTTAGGAGCAGTGAACGGGAGTTACCAAAATCTTATCAAGTTTGGCAATTCCTTATAATATAAGAGAACAGAGGTTACTTAGAGCGATTTCGCTTTTCTTAAGGCTGCCCTCACTTAAACGACAAAGAAACTTTCAAAAGCACTTGTTATCGTTGCAATTTAAAAACATCTGCAAAAACACCATGCTCCTCAACTTTTCTGCCGACATCGGGTGAATCATAAACCACTAAAAGAGAATTTGGCTGCCCCAAACAGGGAAAAAGTGCCAACCCTTCAGCGTGATCTGCACCCAGTATAAAAGGCAGATCGAATAAAACTTCTAACTGTCCCGACTCTTGTGAAAATAGACTGTTTCCTGAAAGCTCTAATGCATTTTTTAAACGGAATAGTCTCAGATTACCTTCTAGCTCCATAGTTGGGCCGGCAAGAATGATTAAATCTTTGCCATCGATACACAGTTCGCGCACCCCCAACCCATTCAGCTGCACAAAATGTTTTTTATACCGCTCACCTTCCGAGCCGATTGCTTTTAAGGCTAAAATACCGGGTTTGGGTTCTTCAATTTCTATCTCTAAAATGATTGCCCAGCCTCGCAACACCGGCCCGCGCAACCCAATGAAAACTTTATCTCCGCGAACGGCTAATCCTTCGATATCAAACCCATTTTCTTTAGACGGGATACCCGCTGCTATAAATGAACCGAGATGGCTATCATTTTTCAATATAGTGAGCAGTGAGTCAGTTTTTTGAAGGCATCCAGCCGTTAGTTTTTCTTCCGAGTTCTTTGGATGCGAACATGACTTAAACAATTGTTCCTTAAAAACCGGAATTCGACCGAGTAAGTAGCGGTTTAACTCTGTTTTAACTTCAGCCAATCGCTGAATATCTTTTTCGGGTTCATTTCCCTCGGTTTTTTTACGCTTCGTACTGTGAGAACCGATAAACCAAAGATAGTGATTGGTATAATCCATCCCTTCAATATCAACTTCGTCTTTCTCATTAGAAAGCTCAATAAAATCTCCAATGGCAAATCGCTTATGTTCTCCAAAAATACAGGGTTCAAGCTGAGATAAACGCTCAATTGTAGTTGTTTCATCAGAAGCCACCCATAAGCTTCCATCAGGGGTGAGAGCGGCTGCTGATAAATCTCCAAGAATATCCGTAAATTCAGGAGCAAAGCGAAGTAAAACCCGACTCAGCAAAAAACCTTCTGCCATAGTAACTTTATCCTTAAAACTGTTAGAGAATCGTTATGAGTTACTGCTAGCATATCGAACAGCCGGCTTTTATAACCTATCTCTGGGTAGAGCTTTGAGAAAAACTTGGCAATTGGGGCGGCTGTGGGAATATCTATCTTAAGGGGGATGTTCGCGTGGATACTGCGTCACAATTCATCGAGTGCGATAGGATTGCGTTCGTGTCAAAATGTGCCCTATTCCAACAAAAGCAGCAGCCGGCAAAGGCAAGCCGGTTGAAACCTTTTTTAAATATGAAGACGCCAAAAATTAGAAGGTACAATTGGTAGAAAGTCTCGCTCTATCTAGAGAGGCACAAAGCCGGCTTTCCCTATCGCCTGCAGAAGGCAATCGCCTCTCTCGAACACCGCAGCAGTTTCTTCTGAGGATGCCGGTGGGGTTTGCCGGCTTGAGAGACTGCCAAGAAATGATAATATCGATCACCCATCACTCAGTCAAACCCGCCTCAGATTTGCAATTGCCGATTGTTGAGGCATCAAGCTGGTGGAAGCGGTTCCTAGTCACTTGCTGCAATCTCCGCACTCACCCTGATAGCACGCCTCGGCTCCTTCTGGCAAACCCGACTCAACTGATCGCTAGATGGCATCAAGTGCGGCGGGGATTGAATCTGTCTGGGTGAATGATAGCGCCCATCAAGCTGCGCTGTCACAAGCTTTAAGAAAGTATAAAAAATGAATTTAAATCGATAATTTGTGCTATAATTCTGAACGAGAAGTAAGTTCGGCGGCAGTGTTTGTTATTTTTTGTTACAGGCGCATCTCCGGATCGAAATCTCTACACTATCTGATTTAAGTCTGGAGAGACTTTATGTCAATTTATGTAGGCAACCTATCCTACAAAGTTACCCAAGAAGACCTAACAAGCGTTTTTGCGGAATATGGAACCGTGAAGCGAGTTCAACTCCCCACCGACCGTGAAACCGGGCGGATGCGGGGCTTTGGTTTTGTAGAAATGGAAACCGAAGCCGAAGAAACTGCAGCTATTGAAGCTTTAGATGGTGCGGAGTGGATGGGCCGCGATCTAAAAGTGAACAAAGCCAAACCGCGTGAAGAAAACAAGCGGTCGGGTGCCGGTGGTGGCTGGGGAGATAAAAATCGCGGCGGATATTCTTCGCGACGTTATTAAGCTTTAGTCATAAAGCATACAATGCAGTTAATAAGGTGAACTTCTTGCCAGGGTCATTCAGTTCCAATCACTAGGTTTTACCTCAGTCTTACACTCAAAGCGCTGAGATTTGCTTAGGGATATGGGGCGTCAGCGATCAAGGGCGATGAGTCTGCGCCGTTTAGCGCAAATTCAGCCATTGAAAGCCAAGCCAAGAACTGAATGACCTTGAATTTTTGTTCTATCCTATTTCGCGGTTTGATTCACTTGGGTGAATGCAATCATCCAACAATAGTTCAACGCTTAGGAGTAGACAGAATGACCCAAATTATTCTGGGTGAAAATGAAGGAATTGAGTCAGCGCTGCGCCGGTTTAAGCGTGAAGTATCTAAAGAAGGCATTTTTGCTGATATGAAGCGCCAGCGTCACTTCGAGACGCCAATTGAGAAACGCAAGCGCAAAGCGATTGCCAGAAGGCGGAAGCGGCGATTTACCAGATAGCGAACAGCGCAGAATCGCAAATTACTGCAGCCATTTTCTCAAAATCTCATTTGACATCAAAAGTAGGGGCGAGTTTCGAGCGAGATTTAACCGTTAGAGTAAAAAGTGTATAGCTAAACCCGCCCCTACATCTCCCTACTCAGATCCTGTTGGTTTAACAATCCTGCACATCGTAGAGAAGCATTGATTAGCCGTGACGCATCGTCTCTAGTGCAGTGTAGATTGATATAATTAAAAGCTTGATGGAACCTCAAAACTCAAACGACAACAAGTTAAAAAAGTTTCCCCTCATCTAGAAACTGTAATCGCTGAGTTTGACTCCTTATTTTATAGAATTCGACACAACTGGTTCAACCAGCAGTGTGATGTTATGAATTCCCTTAACAAGCACTCTTTGGCCGGGATTTAGGGTCAGTGATCGCTCACATTTAGCCGGCCACCAGCTGCCTCTAAACTTGACCCGTCCTGGCTTATATGGGCCTTCAATAATTTCTTCAACAATGGCTTCTTCTCCCGGTTTTCCTAACAAATGTCTGAGGTAGTAGTTCCTTCTTTTTCTATATTTAGGCTTAACGGCATTGTAGAGCTTAAAAGGGTTAAACATTGCTTTTGCTACCTTCTTTGGGTGAGAGAATTGTTAAAATTAAGCAAGTCGCATCAGAAATTCCGCCGAGGCTGTTTCAGTTCCTTCGCCGGCAGCAGTCTTCGTTAGAAAAACAGGAGTCGGATAATCGAACCGGCTGGGCATTGGGAAAAAGTAGGCTAGAAATTCCATGTGAACCTTCTTGAATGCGATGGTTCAACTTTACGAATTCCTCAATGCGTACAGTCTCGGCAACGTATCACTATCAAAGGTGGTTATCTCAATGGCATCTGATGACGCTTGAGATAGCGGTTTTTACTACCATTCCAGTGGACACTTGGCTAAGTGGCAACCCGAAAGCGCTGTCTTTGCGCCGGCAAATGGACTTCACTTGATAACCCGACAGCCGCAAGTGATTGACACAAAAGACAAGTGGATGTAAAGTAGCGCCCTAGTTTTTTAGCTAAATCGGCTGAATTCGACAACTCTATTGGTTTGCACTTCTCTTTGGTAAGTCGTGATTTTCACAAGAAATAAGAAAGGATAAAAATAACTGGAATTGAGCGATATCAGGAATTGTGGCCTGTAATCAGATGCATCCTCTGGCTGTCATGTCGGTCATAATCTGGCTTTTGTTCCTTTTATAAAGCTCAGTTTTTGTACCTCAATCAGGTTTATATTTTAGTTGAATAAAAAGGCTGAAACATCAGAATAACTACTGATAAATAGGCAGTCAGGTAGCGATTAACTCAGTAGCACTTTTGTTAAGTTCAATGCTTCCACTGTAAAAAACTACAGGCAGCACGATGAGAGTTTTTCTCACAAAAAAGAAGCCGGCAGTAAAACTTCCATTCTTTCCTACCCCTTGCGGATCGTCACAGATCCGATAAAACTAAGCCGCGATTGTCCCTAAGGTAGCTGCAAGCACACTCTGCTGTTGCCATTGATGGGACAACCAACCAGCCGGACTCTACACGCAACCGGATCGGCTTCGATTAGGTTAAAATGCTACGCTCTTTTAAAGAAGCTCAAGCTCCCGGCTCTCAGCCGTTGTCCCTACAAACTCACCCTTCCTACGTTACACGTACCCGACGACTATTCGGGTGCGACACCGGCTTAATACGATGACAAAGTGTGAAGCGGGATGCAAGCAAACCCTCACGCTAACGCGGGTGCGAAGTGCTCACCCAAATCAGTTCGTCTATTGCAAGAGAAGGGAGAAGAGGTGAGAGGAGGAGGAATGCTTGGAGTTTGACTGCTTGTCGGCAATCGGAATTTGATGCACCTTGAGAAGATAACTCGGAAAAGCGGTTTTGCTTACCCTCAAAACCGGCGTCATCTTCATTTGTTGATTTACAGTTCTTAATTTCTCTTGGAAATTAAAGTCGAGCCGGTGCGATTTTTTGCATAATCCAGATTTTATCTAAGTGCTTATATCGTTTGGTAGATGCTTAATAGTGGCGCTCGCTGTTAAGGTTAAAACATAAAGAACATTAGTCTTAGACATTCAAGGATTTCAAGCGATGAATAATATTCTTGCCTGGGTTGTTTTAGGTCTAATTGCCGGCGCAATTGCTAAAGCCATTTATCCCGGTTATCAAGGCGGCGGCATTCTTGCCACAATCTTGTTGGGTATTGTCGGAGCTTTTGTGGGTGGAACCTTGGCAACGTTCTTATCAACAGGAAGTCTCCAGTTGACAGCGACTACTTTTAGTCTTCCCGGTCTTTTTGTGGCCGTTTTGGGTGCCTTAGTTGCTATCTGGTTGTGGCACATGATTAACCGCCGCGCTTATCGTTAAACGATACTTCAACTCGTCGCGGATGAGAGATGTGTGAGTAGCAATCTAACGAAGAGCCGGCAAAGAGCAGAGGCGCGGGTGATTTCATATTCTCCAGGGAATAATAACGATTTAATCAGCTGCATTACCCGCCCTTTCCCGGCACCAAACGAGTTTATTCTGTTCTTTCAATGGCAATTTTGAGATGAGCAACCAGTGCGCCAATTGCACCAATTGCCGCTACGATTGGAAATAAACTGGTCGCAACAACTCCGCCAACAACTCCTGCAGTCAGAGGAATTTCTATTAGGGTGCGTCCTTCATCATTTTTAATAATGATCCGCCGAATGTTGCCTTGATGAATGAGTTCCTTGACTTTGGTAACTAGAGCCTCGCCAGTGATAGAGAATTCTTCTACCCGAACGTTTTCTGCAGAATGAGCTTGAGGTTCAACAGTAATCGTTTCCAATCGAACGGTAGTATCTTCTTCCACCGGCGTTGAGTTGACTTCAACTGAATCGGAAGGGCGATTGTAAGGTGAATTCATATTTTAAGTCTCTGTGCTGAGGTTTCTTTCAGTATGGAAGTTTATTTCAGTAAATGGCTGCTTCTTTAGATATATAATTATTAGCTTAGCCATTTTTTAAACTTCCCACATCTGGATTACTCAATGTGAGCTTTGTGCCGGCAACACTGCCCCACCGCAATTGCCTGCTTTACCCCTAGTGAGTGGATTCCGTCGCACTTCCCCAAATCTTAATAGTTGTGTCACGGCTGGCACTGGCTAACATCTCTCCATCCGGGCTAAAAGCGACGCACAAAACTTCATCACAATGATCAGTTAGGGTGTTGAGCAAAGTTTGGCTGTTGAGATCCCAAAGTTTGATCGTGTGGTCGCTACTGCCGCTGGCTAACGTCTCTCCATCTGGGTTAAAAGCCACGGACCAAACCCAATTTGAATGTCCCTCCAGTGTGCCGGTCAATTTCTGGTTTTCCAGATTCCAAATTTTAATCGTACAGTCACGGCTGCCACTGATTAAGGTTCTTCCATCTGGGCTAAAAGCGACTGAAAAAACTGACGCTGAATGGCCGGTAAGCGTGTAGAGCAGTTTTTTTCTCTTCAAATCCCAAACCTTAATGGTGTTATCACGGCTGCCACTGGCTAAAATCTTGCCATCTGGACTAAAAGCGACCGAGAAAACTGATTCTAAATGGCCTTTCAGGGTGCTGATCAGTTTCCTTTTTTCCCAATCCCAAATCTTAATCGTGCTGTCAAAACTCGCAGTCGCTAACGTCTTGCCATCCGGACTAAAAGCGACAGAGGCAACCCAATGAGAATGGCCTGTTAAGGTACTTTTAAGCTTCTCTGGCTCAAGATCCACAATCTTAATGTCACACTCATCGCTGCCACTGACTAGCGATGCTGCGTGAACGGGGTTAAAGATGACAGACCGAACTGATTCGGAATGTAGTGTCAGGGTATTTTTTAGTTGAGCGATCTCCAGATCCCAAATTTTAATCGTCGTGTCATCACTGCTACTGGCTAAAGTCCTTCCATCTGGGCTAAAGGCGACCGCAAATACTTCTTTAGAATGGTCAGCGAGTGTTTGTAAGCATTTCCATGTTTGCGGTTGTATGGCACGAGGCCGGCTCAGCAAACGTGGCGGCTGCTCTTCTACCGGCAGCATTTCTAAGGACAAGTTTTGATGAGTTAGGGCTTTGAGAATGGCCTTAGGCAGTTGAAAGAGGTGCCCGTGGGGCAATTCTAAGGAAGAGTGGGAAGGAACAGATGCAGGCTGATTGGCGGTGATGGCTTTATTGAGTATGGAGTCGCTCATAGCTTTCATGAGGGTCTTTTGCTCCAAAAGAACTTTGATTTTAACCAAAACAACTCCTTTAACGGAGCAAACCTGGGGAATCCGGACTTGGTAGCTTTTTTATTTTCTATATCTTACGAACTTTTTCATAAGAAAATAAAATTCTTAGTAGCTCTTTACATATTCGAGTAGCCCTATCCGAAGGAACACGTAAATATTTTTTCCTTAATCTCAATAACTCAGTGATTTCTCGCAGATAAAGAACGGATGAAGAAGAATTTCTCTGCATTATCGTTTGTGGCAGCATTTAAACCTTAGCCGGTTCCGATGCTTTTTCCAAAGCGCTTCAAAATCGCCGCAAACAGTCATTTTTTTCCGTAGCTTATATTTTGTAATTTTTTCGATTTAACCAACTTCTTGCTAAAGACTGCTTTCAGGTGTTTATCTACGTTTGCACCGTCTCACCTTTGAAGCCGGTGAAGCAATCTAGGAAAAATTTATCTCACATTGATCTTATGAAATTACGGTGTGTGCAGGCTGTGAGGGTGAGATCGGGCAAATGGCTTGATTGAATTTCATCCTGATTTCATTTTGCTGTGTCAAATAATATTAGAAGGGGATTCTCCAGATTGGCAATCGCCAACCGACTCAGCTTGGGAAGGTTTGAGTGACTAAAATTAAGAATCCAACCGATTTCAAGGAACTTGCATAAAAACGAATTTAGCTCGGAAAAACAGAAAATAGAGGAGGGAAAGATATGAAAGCTTTGCAGAAAAGTATAATAGGCTTAGGAAGTATAGGACTGATATTTTTGGCGGCTTGTGGCAATGAAACACCGGCAACCGATTCTAGTAATACGAATTCGCCGGCTGCAACCGCTAATCCTGCAACGTCTTCTTCCACAACTATAGCTACAACCACCACTGCGACAGAGGGTAAATCGGAGATATCTGCTAAAACAAATCATCCCCAAACCTCCCAAGGGGGTCAAGTTATAGAATCTGGCCCGTATCATTTGGAAATGGTGCCGGTTTCTGAAGAAAATGGCACACATATCGATTTTTTTCTACAAAAAGGTGACACTCATGAAGCTATCCCTGATGCAAAAGTAACCGCTCAAATTCAGTTGCCGGCAGGAGAACAAAAAACTCTAGAGTTTGACTATGACGCTGCCGGCAAGCACTATGCTGTTTTTCTACCAGAAAAAGCCCCTGGAGAGTATAAGGTTGTTATTTTAACCGACATTAAGGGTGAAAAAGTAAACGGTCGCTTTGCGTTTAATCGCTAACTTTTTACTATAATACAAAGGATGTAAAACCATGTAGAATTAAGCATCTGCAACACTGATGCAAGTCGGGGCAATTTGACGCCGGCACCGACTGCAACCGCAACACTCGTCGTTTCTTCTAAAGCCGAAGCAAAAACTCAGATCGATCAAAAATTTATCGAAATGATGATTCCCCATCAAAGTGAAATAGAAATGGCAAAAATGGCCTTAACTAAAGCTAAACGACCTGAAATTAAAAAACTAGCTGAATCAATCATTCAAGATCAAAAAAGAGAAATTCAGCAAATGCAGGACTGGTACAAACAGTGGTACGGCAAAGAAATCGCGGTTTCATCCTCAATGGATCATTCTGCACATCAAGGGATGATGAGTATGGACATGATGGAGACGCACCTGCAAAACCTAAAAACTGCCTCTGACTTTGACAAGGAGTTTCTCAGGCAAGTGATTGCCCACCATGAAGGCGCTCTAATGATGGCTGAAATGGTTATTGACACTGCCGAAAATCCCGAAATTCGTAATTTGGAAAAATCAATTATCGAAAGTCAAAGTGCAGAAATCAAGCAGATGCAAAAATGGCAGCGAGCTTGGAAGTAAACGCACATTAATAAACTGAAGCTTAAAAACCGGGTTCTTCTTTCAAACCGGGTTTTTAGCATTTCAATATTTTTTTTGCATCAATCAAGCTTACACAGGTACAAAAAACCGCAATAAAGCTTTTGAGTTGTAAATATTTTAAATAAAAATAAAGACTTTTTTAATCTAAAACTAAGTCGTCAAAAAAATATTGGCCCAGCAGAGGAAGTAGAATTAATATTAGACAAAAAAATCAGCTATTTGCTGACAAAGGCTATCATTATCATAGCGTCACTTCCTTGAAAAAGCCGCGCACAGGACAATTGAATCGAGTTCTAAAACCGGCAAATCGTCAACAGGCAAAGATGAGAATCACAGGGAAATAGGTCATGTTTGCCAGATGCAAAGGCTATTCTCGAAACAGTCGGGTGCGCTTTACGACCAGTTAATTTTCCAAAAATAACAAGTATGCTCTCGATTCCAGGCGTTACCGTCCAGACGCTTCTTTACGAAAGCGCCAGTTCTCTAATTTACCGAGCCGTTCGGGAACCCGACAGCCAGCCGGTTATCCTCAAACTCCTTAAAGACAGCTATCCCACCCCTCAAGAGTTAGTGCGCTACCGCACTGAATACCGCATCACCCGATCACTGGAAAAACCCGGAGTCGTGCAAGTCTATGACTTGCAGAAGTACCAAAACACCCTCGTGATGTTTGTGGAGGACTTTGGCGGAGAGTCGCTGACGTTCTGGATGCAGCGGTGCCGGTTTAGCCTAGAAGAGTTTTTGGAAATCGCCATAGAAGCGGCTCGAAGTTTAGGTCAGATTCACGCAGCCGGCGTGATTCACAAAGATATTAACCCCTCCAATATTGTTTGCAACCGGCAGACGGGACAGTTAAAAATTATTGATTTTAGTATTTCCACCCAGCTAACAAGGGAAAATCCCGTGCTGAAAACGCCTGGAGTTTTGGAAGGCACACTCGCTTATATCTCGCCTGAACAAACTGGCAGGATGAATCGCGTTCTCGACTATCGCACCGACTTTTACTCCCTCGGAATCAGCTTTTATCAAATGCTGACCAACCAACTTCCCTTTACAACAACAGATCCTCTGGAATTAGTCCACTGTCATATTGCCAAGCAGCCATTACCCCCGTCTGAAGTCAATCTAGAAATTCCCCAATTAGTTTCAGACATTGTAATGAAGCTGATCGCGAAAACTGCCGAAGATCGCTACCAAAGCGCCTATGGATTAAAAGCCGATTTAGAAGAATGCCGGCAGCAAGTTCATCGTGCCGGCATTATCTCAAATTTTCCCTTAGGGCGTCACGATATTTCTGATAAATTTCAACTCCCCCAAAAGCTCTATGGCCGACAATTAGAAATCGAAACCTTGCTTGCTGCTTTTGAACGAGCCAGCGATTTTAAAAGCGAGTTAATGCTAATTGCTGGATATTCCGGCATTGGTAAATCAGCTTTAGTACAAGAAATTTATAAACCCATTACTAAAAAACGTGGCTACTTTATTTCAGGAAAATTTGACCAGTATCAACGCAATATTCCCTATAGTGCTATCATTCGCGCATTTCAAGAATTAATTAAGCAACTACTAACCGAAAGTGAAGCTCAACTGAATCAATGGCGAAAGAAACTATTAGAAGCACTAGGGTTAAACGGGCAAGTGATTGTCGAAGTCATTCCCGAAGTGGAATTAATCGTTGGCAAGCAAGCCGCCGTGCCAGAACTCGGACCCGACGAGTCCCAGAATCGCTTTAACTTAGCGTTTAAAAACTTCATCAAAGTCTTTACCCAACCGGAACATCCCTTAGCGTTATTTTTGGATGATTTGCAGTGGTCCGATGGAGCATCATTGAAACTAATGCAATTGTTGATGAATGCTGCCTCCCCCGGATTATTCTTAATGGGGGCGTATCGGGATAACGAGGTTGGAGCAGCGCATCCGTTAATGTTTGCAGTAGAAGAGATAGCCAAAAAAGGGGCAATAGTCAATCGAATTTTCCTGTCACCTTTAGACTTTTCCACTGTTACCAAAATTATTAGTGAGGCGCTGAGCAGCTCTGAAGAAAAAGTTAAACTCTTTGCTGAGTTAGTGGAGGTTAAAACTGGGGGCAACCCATTTTTTATGAATGAATTTCTGAAATCAATCTATACAGAAAACTTATTAGAATTTGACCTTCAATCACTAAGCTGGCAGTGGAACTTAGAAGAAATTAAAGCGCGGGACTTTACAGATAACGTTGTTGAACTAATGGCCGGTAAAATTCAAAAGCTGCCCAAAGAAACGCAAGAAATGTTAAAACTCGCGGCCTGTATCGGCAATCAATTCGATTTGAATTTATTAACTTCGATCATTAAAAAACCTTTAAGAGAAACGGTAAACGCTTTATTTGCAGCAGTCACCGAAAGTTTAGTAACGCCTCTTAATAATATGGGAGATGTAGAATTAGCACTAATCGCTGTGGAGCTTCCAGATTCTTTGTTCTCCATTACCCAATCTCAATCCCTTGAGTACAAATTTGTCCACGACCGAATTCAGCAGGCAGCTTATTCCCTGATTCCCACAAATACCAAGGAAGCAGTACATCGGCAAATCGGACAATTTTTGCTAGAAAATACTCCTCCCGATAAGCGAGAAGAAAAAATATTTGACATCGTTAATAAATTTAATTTTGCCCTAAAGTTAATTACTGAGCGCACCGAAAAAGATGACCTCGCTCAATTAAATCTGATTGCCGGCAAAAAAGCGAAGCTATCGGCGGCGTATGAGCCGGCTTTGACTTATTTACAAACAGGGATAGAACTGTTAGCAAGCGATAGCTGGCAGCAACAGTATCATCTGACTCTCTCGCTATACGAACAGGCCGCAGAAGCCGCCTACCTCAACGCGGACTTTAACTTGATGAACCAATTCATTGAGACGATACTGTCACGAGTTAAAACCGTGCTAGATCAAGTGAAAGCTTATGAGGTGAAAATTCAAGCACACGTTGCCCAAGCTAAGTTGAATCAAGCGATCAATATTGCATTAGAGATCCTAAATTTTCTGGGAGTTAAGTTGCCTAAACAGCCTAGCAATCTCGATGTTTTGTGGGGACTACTACAGACAAAGCTCAGAATAGGATTGCAACCGATTGCTAGCTTAGTTGACCTGCCGGTGATGACCGATCCTTACGCAAAAGCAGCGATGCGTATTCTGGCGAAAATCGCCGCCGCGACTTACTCAAGTGCACCGATGCTGATGCCGCTGATTGTGTTTCAAAAGATCCGGTTATCTATCCAGTGGGGGAATGCTTCTGAATCTGCTTTCGCTTACAGTTTCTATGGATTAATTCTCTGTGGGGTTGTCGGCGATATTGAAACCGGCTATCAGTTCGGTCAGCTCGCTCTTAACCTACTCTCACGACTCAATGCGAAAGAAGTTAAAGCCAGAACAGAATTCATCGTTCATGTCTTTATCAGACACTGGATAGAGCCGGTTAAAGAAACATTGAATCCACTGCGGGAAGCTTATGCCGTTGCGCTCGAAACTGGAGATTTAGAATACGCTGCTTATTCCGTTCATTTCTACTGTTGTTATGCCTTTTTAAGTGGAAAGGAATTGGAGCAATTAGATTCAGAGATAGCGACTTACGCCCAAGCTATGCGCCAAATTGGGCAAGAAAGAACTGATGAGGGAGATGAGTTATATTATCAGGAAGCTCTACAATTGCTCAGTCAGGCAGCCTTGAACTTGCTAGGCCGCTCAGAAAATCCCTGTTATTTGATTGGCACAGCTTACGACGAACGAGCGATGCTGCCTGTACTTGAAAAGGCGAATGACCGGACTGGAAGTTACTTTGTGTACTTCCAAAAATTGATGCTTTGCTATCTGTTTGGTGAGCAAGTACAAGCGGTCGCCAATGCCGAATTAGCCGAACACTACATAGATGGCGGAACAGCCCTTCTCTGGATTCCTCAATTTTATTTTTATGATTCTCTAGCGCGTCTTGCAGCCGCTACTGATGTTGGGAAGCCCTCTAGCAAAGCGGTGATGAAGTCTCTCCAAAAACGCGCAATCCAAAAGGTAATTTGCAATCAGAAAAAAATGAAAAAATGGGCGCATCATGCCCCCAGGAATAACTCGCATAAATATCAGCTTGTGGAGGCTGAACTTTGCCGGCTTTTAGGAAAAGATGCCCTCTCAATAGATTATTACGACAAAGCCATTACTCTCGCCAAAGATAACGAATACATCCACGAAGCGGCCATCGCTTACGAACTCGCCGCCAAGTTTAACCTATCCAAAGGGAAAGAACTGGTTGCTAAAGCTTATATGCAGGAAGCTCGTTATTGTTATCAGCTATGGGGGGCAGTTGCTAAAATCAAGGATTTAGAGACACGATATCCTCAATTACTGACCACAACTCAATCAGGAATTAAAGCTGTTAAAACTTCCGTATCCGTAACAACTACTGGTATTACTTCAAACTTGGATATTGCGACAGCACTTAAAGCTTCTCAAGCGATTTCCGGCGAAATTGTACTGGATAAGTTACTCTCTAGTTTGATGAAGATTCTGATGGAGAATGCGGGAGCGCAAAAAGGCTACCTGGTTTTACCAAGTCAGGGAAAGCTATTGGTTGAAGCGGAAGGATCAATCAATAACGAACAGGTAACTGTCTTGCAGTCAATCCCCATTGAAATCTGTCAGAAACTGTCCGAAGCGATTGTTAATTATGTTGCGCGAACCAAAGAAAGCGTAGTTTTGGATGATGCGGCTCAAGAGGGGCAATTTACTAAGGAACCCTATATCCAAAATAATCAGATAAAATCTATTCTGTGCGTGCCACTGATCAACCAAGGCCAACTCATCAGTCTTGTTTACTTGGAAAATAACCTGACGGCAGGAGCGTTTACTCCTGAACGAGTGGAGCTTTTACAACTCCTATCCGGACAGGCAGCGATTTCGATTCAAAATTCTAAGCTTTATACAGAAGTCCGCGAGAATGAAAGCCGGCTGGCTCAACTCAACCAAGCCTACGAGCGTTTCGTACCCAACCAGTTTCTCCAGTTTTTAGAAAAATCCAGCATTATTGATGTGGAATTAGGCGATCAGGTGCAGTTAGAAATGTCGGTGCTGTTCTCCGACATTCGTGACTTCACTACCCTCAGTGAAAGTATGACACCGGCAGATAATTTTAAATTTATTAATTCCTACTTGAGCCGTATGGAGCCGGCTATCACGGAGAATCACGGGTTTATTGATAAATACATCGGTGATGCGATTATGGCGCTGTTTAGTGGGGAGGCGGATAATGCGGTGAAAGCGGGAATTGCCATGCTGCGCCGGCTCACTGAATACAATCAACATCGCCGTAAATCTGGCTACCCACCGATTCAAAATGGCATCGGTATCAACACCGGCACCCTGATGCTGGGTACAGTCGGCGGACAAAACCGCATGGACGGCACCGTAATTTCTGATGCTGTTAATTTAGCTTCTCGTGTGGAAAGTTTGACCAAAAATTACGGCGTATCGCTGTTAATTACTGAGCAAACTTATTCACGCTTGAAAAATCCGTCCCAATACGCAATCCGCACCATCGATACGGTGAAAGTTAAGGGAAAATCTGAAGCGGTGACAGTTTATGAGGTGTTTGATGCTAACCCGCCAGAAATTAAAGAGGCCAAGTTAGCCACGCTGCCATTATTTGCAGAAGCTTTGGCATTTTACTCGGAAGGAAAGTTAACCGAGGCAGCACGACTGTTTAAGGATTGTCTGTGTCAGAATCAGGGCGATCTGGTGGCGCAAATTTATTTTGAGCGCTGCCAAAAACACTAGATAAAATCTAATCTTTTAGAAGTGAGAAAAATCTATTTTTATGAGAATTATTTTAGTTGAAGATGAGCCAGATTTGGGTGCGGCAATTAAACGCACGCTCCATCAAGAAGCCTATGTAGTTGATTGGGCGCAAGATGGCGATGAAGCTTGGGGTTATTTAGAAAGCCAGTGGACAGAATATTCGCTGGGAATTTTTGATTGGTTGCTGCCTGGAGTGTCGGGATTGGAGTTATGTAAATGGCTGCGAAAGCGGAACAATTCAATGCCGGTGCTGATGCTAACTGCAAAAGATCGGATGGAAGATAAAGTGGCTGGATTGGATGCCGGCGCGGATGACTATTTAGTAAAGCCCTTTGGCATGGCAGAATTGTTGGCGCGGTTGCGTGCATTGCAGCGACGATCTCCCCAAATTCAATCCCAACAATTGCACTTTGGCAATTTCACGTTAGATTATGGCACCCGCACGCTAGGTTTTCAAGACGCTGCCAGTCAGCCACAAGTTATTTCTTTGACGAACAAAGAATTTCAGTTATTAGAGTATTTCATCAGGCATCCTAATCAAATTGTTACCCGCGACCAACTGCTCAATCAACTATGGGAATTGGGTGCAGAACCGGCCAGTAATGTAGTGGCAGCTCAGATGCGTTTGTTGCGACGCAAACTGCAAGAAAAAGGCTACGATCAGCTAATAGAAACCGTCTATGGGCTGGGATATCGCTTTAATCCAACAGAGCGATGAAAATAAACTTTACTGTCTCCGCTTTCTATGCGGCTACGATGGAAATAGCAAAAAAAGGATTCAGCCAATTTACTAGGGTGAAAATATTTAAGTTTCAGTGGTTAATTCTGCATCCCCTTTCATTTCGTCTATTTCAAACCAGTTAATAAAAACTCCTGCCAAGGGAATCGCAATGAAAATGCCCAGGAGACCTGCGGCTCTTGCCCCTACCAATAAGGCAAAAAATACAACAACAGGATGAATATTCAATGAATTTTGCATAATTCTTGGATAAATTATATTATCTTGAATCTGCTGAAGAACGATGCAAGCCAGCAAAACTTTCACCGCTAGCCAAACATTTTGCGCTAGAACAATAAAAGAAATTAAGCCAATTCCTACGGCTGCTCCAATTCCTGGTATTAAATCAAAAATTCCCACCAGTACCGCCAAAATCAAAGGAAACTTTACTTGTAAAATTAAAAGGACGATAAAAGTTGAAGTCACTAAAAATAACATCAACACAATTTGGCCTTGAAAAAAACCTAAGAAGTTACGCTCAACGATCACTGTCAAGCGCTTGTGTAAATGACGGGGAATAACTTTAAGCATCAGTGTCCAAAGCTTTTTTCCATCTAAAAGCATGAAAAAAGCAATGACCATAATTAATATAAAGTTCAACAAATTTGTTAAAAATATTTGTAAGACGGCAAGACTAGAAACAACTCCTGCTAAAGCTTGATTTCTTAATTGTTCTTCAACAACCCGCAAATTAACTTGAAGACTTCGCTCTCGCAAGAAATTTTCTACTCGTTCTGAGAGTGGGGCAAGGGCGTTGACAAACTCCGTGACGCTATCAATCAATTGCTGCCCTTGGGATAAAAGTGTGACGCCTACGGTAACAGTTAGACCGCCAATTACTAGAAATCCCAGTAAAAAAACAACGCCAACTGCTGCCCCGTGGGGTAAAAATCGACGCAGCCATTTCACGGGATAGCTCAACAAAAAAGCAACAATTGCCGCAATTGTAAAAACAACAATAACTGTTTCAAAATATTGTAAAAGCCGCAGGCCGGCCCACCCAACAGCAAATAAAAGTAAAAAACGGATCAATACTAAGTTAGTTAGCCTATCCCAGACATCTTTGGTAGCACGAGCACTCATTTTTATCACCGGCCCTGAATAAAGATATGAAATAGTTTTTGATGTAATAGGCATTTAAGCACCGGCACAAAGGCCAGCAACTTGAATAGCAATCCTTGTGGCTGCAAATGACCGGCAATCTCTCCCCTGTTTTGAGTCCTAATTAATTGAGAACTCTAACAGCAGCCGATAATACCACCATCCTGACAATAAATTAACACCGGCAGTGCCTCTGGCAAATCTACCGCCCGGTACATCTAGCTTTTGCTTTTCTTTCCGGCTGGGTAGTGGCAAATTTTACTATTCAGATATATTCTCACCCAGTAATCTACTGGCTTATGTATTGCAGACATCTAATCCTTGTTTGCTGCAAGCATCGAAGATTAACCTCGAACTTTTTAGCCAAAAGCCGACAGTGTCACTTTTTTCCCAAATTACGCCCAGAACTGCACAAAAAAGGGGCCGGCAAACAGCCCACCCCGCCAGACATTTAGGGGAGTCTCTCCCTTGTTGCCCCGATTCTATAAACCGTTGCGGCCCCAGACCACCATTGCAATAGAGAACGTGAATACAACCAGCAGCGAAGTCCAACCAAGCGTCAGAATATCCATAGCTATGCCTTAAGAAAAACCGTCCAAAATAACTCCAAGCCTTATATTATGTCAATTTGAGCCATCTCGGTCAGTGACATTATCGTGAACAACTCCTCAGAACTCGATCTCGCAGCAGAACGTATAGAATCGCTCAAAGCCGGCATCTTGTCCGCTTTTGCCCTATTGCTGGCTTTTGGTACAATCACCGCGATCAATCAGCTAACTTTGGCCAAGCAGTTTGACACCCTTGCCGGTTTGCAGATCGCGACTGTCGATATTCATTTGCTCATTAGTGGCGCAGTTGCGTGGCTGAGTGGCTTTCTCTTTGGCATCACTTACCGCTACATTATCCGGCAGGACAATAATTCTCACCTGCAAGAGGGCGCGGTGCTCGCGTTCGGACTGGTGCGCGGATTGGCCCAGCTAGATGTGGGACTGAAGTTTCAGGACAGCTTGTGGCCATTTGTCGTGTTGGCGCTGGAGAGTGTGCTGCTCTTTGCGATTGCCCGTTTCACCCTAGACTTGGCCATTCAGAGCCGGTGGGTCAAGCCTTTTAAATAAGCCGGTGAATTTGAAAGGCTTAACCCCTATCCGCTTAAGTGTGAGGGAAGGGGAGAAAATCTTCCCTTACAAACCCTTTTTTAAACCGGCTAGGCGAATTTCAAAACAGCAAAAAGAAAAGTCTATTTTGCCGGCACACTTAATTTAACTTAAATTCCGCAAACTCTGGCTGACCGTACATCATATTGCGATCAACCGCTGACAAAATCTTATTATTTGCTGCTTCTGAACCCAGACATTGACACACTAAATGCGCGACATCCGCCCGATGAATCGTGCCGGCAACTCGAGGATCTTCGGTGAGGAGGCCATTGCCGGTTGCCGGTTCCGATTTTAACCCGCCTGGTCGAATAATTGTGTAAGTCAGCCCACTATTGATCAAATGTTGCTCAGCTTTTTCTTTCTCCACCAAAACCGGCCCTAAAGTTTGTAAAGCTTGCGGGGGCAATGCTACCACACTCTCGCCGGCACCAATAGAAGAAACCAAAATAAACTTTTGCACACCCGCTTTCACGGCACCATCAATCAGGTTTTTATTGCCTAAATAATCTGCTCTTTCCCCATCTTTCGGTAAACCGCCAATTGTGCTAATCACGGCATAAACCGGCTCATCTCCCTGCAGCGCCTGCTCAACAGCCGCCATATCTAAAGCATCGCCTATGGCGACTTTAAGACCCATTGATTCGAGTTGAGTCCGATTTGTCTCGCTTCTCAGTAGCGCTTTCACCTTTAATGCTTGGTTCATCAAACAGAAAGCGATTTGCTCACCTACTCCCCGACTCGCGCCGGCTAGAAAAACATAAGATTCTGTTGTCATTTTTCCATCCTTTAGCTAACCCTGGTTGATCACAATATACTATAGTGCCGGTGTTAACTTGCCGCCTAGCCGTAGGTTGGGTTAACGCATAAACCCTTCGTTTCACTTCGCCTAACCTCTGAGCGGGATTGCTATTGTAGAAGTATTATATTAGTTGGGTTTCGCTGCGCTCTACCCAACCTACGTTTTACTAGAGTAAAATGCACGATAAAAAATCTGCACTCTATTAAAAATACATTAATTTCATCAATGACTTTTACGCCCTACCATTACCAGCCAAGATTGCTCTTCACAGGGTAATCCCGGCGGGCGATAATAATGATGGATAATCTCGAAACCGGCAGCTTCTAAACAAGGAGAAAGGGTTTCATATTCCCAGCCTGCAACGTAGCGATAGCCGGTAGCGCGTGCACTGTAACCCTCCGTATCGCCGCGACACAGCGACATCACAATTGCACCACCGGCAACCAGGCAGTTGTGCAAATCCCGCAGTACCTTCACCATTTGGCTGCTAGGAACGTGGATCAGCGAGGCGTTGGCAAAAATCCCATCAAACGTTGCCGGCGGTAAATCTAGACTGAGAAACGACTGCTGCCACACCTCACAACCGGCTGCCTGCTGCGCCATTTCCACAAATGCCGGTGTCGCATCCAAACCGATCACCGTATGTCCTTGACCTTTGAACGCTACCAAATCGCGTCCAGGGCCGCAACCTAAATCCAGAATTTTACCGGGATTTCTGGGCATTGCTGCCACTAATGCCTCCCGATTTTGGGACACATCATGATCCCATGTGCCGGCGCGGAAAGATTCAGCCGTTAGCTGGTACTCTGCAATCGTCAGTTGTTCGTGTTTCTCCACAGTCCCTTACCCTTTTAAGCCTCACTCACATCTTACTCTCCTCCTCTCCCACTCGCCTGAAGCTCACTTTTTATTCTGCCGGTGAGCAAATAAGTTGTCATCTGTCCTTTGCCCTTAATTTCCATCACCCCCCGTTCTTTGAATGCAAATTTATCTTGCAAACGTTCATAGGTGCTTTCTGTCACTTGAATAGCACCCGGAATGCCGTGAGATTCCATGCGGCTAGCCGTATTCACCGCATCACCCCACAAGTCATAAATAAACTTTTTGGTGCCAATTACCCCCGCAACAACCGGCCCTGTATTGATGCCGATGCGGATGCTGAGTTCTGCTTTATGCTTGGCATTAAATTGCTCGATTTCCTGTTGTATATCCAGCGCCATTTCAGCAATGGCTTCTGCATGATCAGGGCGCTGGGTGGGGAGGCCACCTGCCACCATATAGTTGTCACCAATGGTCTTGATCTTTTCTAACCCGTACTTCTCAGTCAGCCGGTCAAATCCTGAGAAAATTTCGTTGAGAACATTCACTAATTCTGTTGGAGAAATTCGATCCGACAACTGCGTAAACCCAACAATATCGGCAAAAAGAACGGTGACTTCGCTAAACCAATCGGCTATAGTATGGTGTCCTTGTTTCAACTGGTCTGCAATCGGTTGGGGCAAGATATTCAGCAACAACCGCTCGGATTTTTCTTGTTCTGATGTTAGTTCTTGATTGGTTTCCTGCAATTGTGCCGTGCGTTCGATCACGCGCCTTTCTAACTCTTTGGAAGTTTGACGCAGCCGCCCAATGACCAGCGTCAATCCTGAAAGTGCTAACACAGATAATACGCTGAGCATGGCGAAGGTTCCCCCTAAGCCCGTGCGCGTTTTTGCGATGAAGCTATCGAGGGGAGTCACGATTTCTAAAATTCCCCGCACATCTCCCACTTTCCAATCTGTTTTAGGACTATCAGGGTGAGTGTTATGACAGCCGACACAGCTAGGTTTAAGAGTGTCTGCCTCTGCATACCGGAAGGATGGCCGGCCTTGATAGTTTTCTATCCGAGCGAATGTTTCTTTGGGATATTGTCTCAAATATTTTAATGCTTGTTCTTCAAATTTATCTTTTGCGCCTCCTTCCTCTTTTCGCCACGGAAAGGGATAGTCACTATATACCCGAACGGACATTCCATTATTTTTTTCACTAAGACTATGACCGAGTTCTAGCAAGTACGTTGCCGGCACAGGAATTCCTCCAGTGTACTTTGGGTAATCGTGGGTAACAATTACGCCATTAATGTCTTTTAAACGATCTACCGTTTCTGAAGTATAGAGTGTGCGTGCCTCTTTCATGGCTTGAGCGTAGAGGGCGGCATTCTGGCGTGCTTGTGATTCAATTAGATCAGATGAGAGACGGGACATATTCGACATCGCCACGCCAACGCCAGCGCAAAACAAAATTGCCAGAATTAGAATAATTCGTTTATACAATAGGCGTGTGAACGCAGCCAAGAATTTATCAATTAACTGGCGCATAGCATTCTTAACAAAAAGGTGTTTCTTGCTTTATCTTTCAACATTTGAAAGACATCTCCATAAAATCACAGTGAATCTTAATAACTTTCAGAAAAGGCCAGCACTTAAGGCTCGTATTTATTCCGTAAATTTAGCTACCATATTTATCGGAGTTGTCACCCCCATTACCTATTGTGAGTTCGAGTTTAACGTCTCAACCAAACGACCAGCGCCCTCAAACACCGGCAGCCGAACCGAAACAGATATTTCCCGGCGAAGTTTTTGGCAATACGGCTGATTTTGACGCCGGCATCCGCCAACTTTTGCCGCGATACGATGAAATGCTGGATACAGTTGTCCGTTGTATTCCCAGCAATAGCCTTCGCATCCTCGAACTTGGCTGTGGTACGGGCGAACTGAGTTTGAAAATCCTTAACCGCTATCCCAATGCTCAGTTAGTCGCCGTTGATTATTCGCCCCGGATGCTTCAGTTTGCCCAAGAAAAAATTCACGCGGCTGGATATGCCGGCAGAGTCACTTGGGTTGAAGCTGATTTTGGTGACTTGGCAAATCATCAAAAATCGATAGGAGAGGGTTTTGATAGCGCGATTTCTTCCCTCGCCATTCACCATCTCAGGGATGAGATGAAGTTGAAATTATTGGATTGGATTAACCAAAATCTTAATCCCGGCGGCTGTTTCTGGAATGCTGATCCGATTTTGCCGGAATTGCCGGCAATGGCGGAAGTTTATAAAGCGGTACGTGAGGAGTGGGCGAACACTCAGGGAAAAACTCTGGCAGAGGTTCGCGCCAAGATCGGCAACAGCACCCCACAGGGGCATTCTCATCCCGATCAATTAGCGACTTTAGCGGCTCATTTAGGGATGCTAAAAACGGCAGGATTTGAGCCGGTGGCAGTTCCTTGGAAATATTACGGCTTGGCTGTTTTTGGCGGAGTTAAACCCTAGAAACAAGCGACAAAAAAACTTTTTCAAAAAGGAGAATAAAATTTATATTGATCCCAAATCTAGTTATAATTAGCAACTGATTAACGCTTGCTAATCTAGGTTTTGACCCTGAAACAAAGAGTCTGAGTCAACTGAATTTAGTATGATCAGGTCATTGCTCCGGCTTGTTAAAGATTGAGGTCGGACAATCCGGGATGATCATCGGGACGACGACCCAGTATCCAGTGGTATTTGCGCTCGCTTTCCTGAATTGGCAGGTCGTTAATGCTAGCAATACGCCGTCGCATGAATCCGTGTTCGTTGAATTCCCAATTTTCATTGCCGTAGGAACGGAACCAGTTGCCGGTATCATCATGCCATTCGTAAGCAAACCGAACAGCAATTCGGTTGTTCCCAAAAGCCCAAAGCTCTTTGATCAGACGGTAGTCCAATTCTTTAAGCCACTTACGGGTCAAGAACTGTACGATTGCCTCACGACCGGATATAAATTCTGAGCGGTTGCGCCAAACACTATCCGAGGTGTAAGCGAGTGATACTCGTTCCGGGTTACGTGTGTTCCAAGCATCTTCTGCAATTCGGACTTTTTGGATGGCGGATTCATGATCGAAAGGCGGCAGGGGTAGTCGAGGATTTTCAGGTTTGTTCATAGTAGGGTGCTGTAAAACTAGCATTTCAAGCGTTTCTATGAGCTAGCCCCAAGTTAAAGGGGAGATTTCCTCTGGTTTATTCCTCCCTCCTTGAGTGCTTTGATTTGAGCGGAAAGTGAACGATACACAGTCCGCTTGCAACATGACCAACCGCTTTTAGGGCACTTCAAATCTGTGCCCTACCGCCATCGACAAACAGCTCGATGCCGTTGACAAAGCTGCTGTCGTCACAAGCGAGAAAGACAACGGCTTTGGCAATCTCATCGGGGGTGCCGACTCTTCCCAGAGGGATGGCGCTGACACAGCCGGCTATGAATTCCTGTAGCTGCTCATCACTCAGTCCCAGGAGATCGTGAGCAGGAGTAGGAACCGCGCCAGGACTAATGACGTTAACCCGGATTTTGCGCTCTTTGAGATCGAGAATCCAATTACGAGCAAACGAGCGCACGGCGGCTTTGGTAGCGCTGTAAACACTGAAGGCTGGGGTGGCTACCGTACTACTCTGAGAGGCGTTCAGGATGATGGAAGCGCCCTCTGGCAACAGAGGCAGTGCCTTCTGCACAGTGAACAGCAGACCTTTGACGTTAGTGTTGAACATTTTGTCAAAGTGTTCTTCGGTGATTGCTCCGAGTGGGAGGAGTTCTCCACCGCCGGCATTGGCGAAGATCACGTCGAGGTGTCCTTGCTCTTGCTTAATCGTGGCGAATAGGCGATCAAGGTCTGTCATAACAGAGACATCGCCCTGAACACCCGTGACGTTTTCACCAATCTCTTTGACGGCAGCATCCAGTTCAGTTTGGCGACGACCCGTGATGAAAACATAGGCACCTTCGGCGACAAAGCGCTTAGCAGTTGCAAGACCGATGCCGCTGCTACCGCCGGTGACAAGAGCGACTTTTCCTTCTAGTTTTTTCATGATGATGAGTCCTGTGGTTGTTGACTTTGAAAGAGTCGTTCTCAACGGGTTGCGAAAATACGAGAACTGACCCTCGTTATGCAACGTTTAATCCTAACTCCGGTTTACTGAGACTCTTGATTTCAGGCTCAAACCCTTGATGCGGCCAGGGTTAATCAGTAGGCCCATCATAACCGGAGTTGGTATAACACAGACTCATCACGCCGGCGCAGGTTGTCAAAGTCCACAGCGGGGGACTTGGTTTGTATGGCCGCGTTATCTTAGCGCCCTTGCCAGCAATTTTCCATTGCCTGGGACTTCTAGCCTCCAAAAAATTCCCAACCGGCACCGCGATAGCCAAAATTAAACTTATCAGGGTGCAGAATTTCCGCCAAAATTTCTAGGGAATCGACTAGCCGTGGCCCTGGCCGGTTAAAGTAAGCATTGCCATCCGTAATGTAAATGTTGCCGGTTTTAACAGCTTGCAAATTTTGCCATTCTGGATTTTTAATTAATGGCGCGGCATCTTGGCGCGTGCGTTCCAAATCAAAACCGCAAGGCATAAAAATAATCACTTCTGGATCGGCGGCGGCTAATTCTTCCCATTTCAACCAAGGAGAATGTTTGCCGGCTACCCCAAAAACTGACTCACCACCGGCAAGGGAAACTAATTCAGGAATCCAGTTGCCGGCAGCCATCAACGGTTCCGTCCATTCGATACAGGCGACGGTGGGAAAATGACCACCCCCCACCCCGGAAGAAACCGCTTCAACACGAGATTTTAATTTCTCAATCACCGGCTGACTGTCAACCTTAAGATTGCCGGCAACCCGTTCAATATCTGCCCAAACCTCTGCTAAAAGATTGGGCTGTAAAGAAATAATTTGTGGTTGAATGCTGAGAGATTTGCTAACCGCTTCCTCAACATCTTGTAAAGTACAAGCACAAACATCACACTGCGCTTGAGTGATAATGTGGGTGGGGTTCAGTTGCTCTAAAACATCTGTTTTAATTTGATAAACACTGATGGCTGATTCCAACAACTTTGTGACGCGGTCATGGATTTCCCGGCTGCTGCCTTCAGGATTCATTTTAGGCTGCGTACAAACCGGCAACTGCTCAACGCCTACTGGAAAATCGCATTCATGGGAACGCCCCACAAGTGCGTCTACCAAACCTAATGAGGCTATAATTTCGGTCGCACTGGGTAAGAGAGAAACGATTTTCAACGGTTCGTTGTTCATAGTTTACGGTTGCTTGTAACGCCTTTTTACCTAAAGTTTTTACTACCGAAATAGCAGTAAAATGGTTTGAATAAAACCCACAACTACCCCTAACACACCGCCCAAGTTAACAATGGCCTGTAATTCACTTTTAACAATCCCTTGAATTGCCAGTTCAAGGTCTTCGGCAGAGGTGGCCTTTACCCGATCAATAATGACTTGGTCAATATTTAAAATCGGAATTGTTTTAGCCACAATATTTTCCAGATCCCGCTCTAAATATCGCTCTAAAATCAAGGCTAGCTCGACACTAACAAGTTGTAAAGATGAACTGACTACCGCCGAAGAACGCAGTCGGCTGAGAATTAATTTGGCAATATTTTCCCAGTCGAGAGATTGGGTTAATCCTGTCATTAAATCTGTGCCGCGACTTTGAATATAACCCCGGACACTATCTCGCAGCGTTTTGCGTAATTGTCGCACGGTAGAAACCGGCAGATTTTGCAAAGAAACGTTTTGCAGCCACTCTTTTAAGCGCGAACGCACTCCGAGAGATTTAATTAACTCTGCTAAGCGAGCGTTTGCCTCTTCTTTCTCATCTAAACAAAAAGTCCGCAGGCGCGTTAAGGTGTTACGCAAGCCCAGCAAATTCGCAACCACCCAATAAGTGCCGCTGGCTTTTTCCCGAAAGCCTTCATCAATCACTTGAATATTGCGATCCGTTAAAAAATCAACCAAAGCCTGACGTAGCACTTCTGGGGGTAGCACTGCCTGAAGCAGCCAATCTGAAAGCTGGCTTGCTTGGGCTTCAGTGAGCTGAAAATCGAGTAAAACTTGGTCAAAAATTTGATTGAGTTGTGCTTCTAAAAAATCGTCGCGGCGAGCTAAAACTTTGAGAATTCGGGGAAAAGATTGACCCAGCAAATCGCGCATAACACCGGCCATAATTTTGGCGGTTTTCTGCTCCGTATCCGACTTTACTTGGTCGAGTGCCAGTTGCAGTAACCACAGAATTGCTGCTTGCATCCGTTCTGTTTCTAGCAAGCGACGCGCCAAGTTTTGCAGTTCCGACGGCGTCAGCAACGATCCCATAATCGTGCTGGAAATTTTATTGGCCAAACGCTCTTGGTTGGCAGGAATTAAACCCGGTGTAAAGGGGATCTGCCGGCCAAAGGCATAGTAAGCTCGGTAAGGACGGAATAACATCTTGATGGCTATATCGTTGGTGAAATAGCCAATAATGCCACCGGCGATCGGCGGGGTGAGGTAAAGCCAGAGATCGGAAAGGTTCATCAGCTATCAGCTTTTTGTCCTTTGTCATTTGTCAGGCGTCCCCAGTCAGGTGTCTATTGCCTTCTCAGTTGCCAGTAGTTTTTGTCCAAACCACTAACTGATGACGCAGGATGACGAATGACCGGCCCTTTCGGGTGGCGTAGCCATGACCAATGACAAAGAGTTATTTAGTAACGACTAATACTCCCATCATGCCACCTGCTATCGGGTAGTGTGTTGCGCCGGCAAAACCGGCTTGACGGGCCAACACCTCTTGCTCGCTGCCGGTGGGAAATTTATCTAAGCTGGGACTGATGTAAGCGTATTCCTCTGTCAGGCCAAGGTGCTGGGCCATTGGCACCACAATATTGTTCAGATACCACAGCTGGGTGCTTCGCAGCAGGGGGTTGCTAGGGCGGTGAAAATCGAGAATGGCGGCTTTGGCTGCCGGCTTGAGGACGCGGTGCAACTCTTGCAGACACCGGCAGATATCTGTAACATTGCGCAAACCGTAACCCACCGTCGCGGCGTCAAAATAATTATCCGCAAAGGGCAAATTCAGCGCGTCAGCCTCAACCCAACTAATGGCCGCCGATGGCCACAGCCAAGGTTTCTCGCGCTTTTGTGCCACCGCCAGCAAAGCCGAGGAAAAATCCACCCCATACACATGGCCGGCAACCCCGACTTGCTGCGCCAACACCTGCGCCAGATCGCCGCTGCCACAGCATAAATCCAGGCAAGTATCTCCAGAACTTGCACCACTCCACTTCACCGTCATCTGCTTCCAAATGCGGTGCTGGCCCATACTCAGCCGGTCATTCATTTGGTCATAAACCGGCGCGATGCGGTTGAATATCGCTTGAACTTGTTCAGCACTCATTGGGCATTAAACCTCTGGCAAAAATCTTTCAGTACCCATTAACCCATTGCACGAACCCTTAACGCATCTGTGTATGCCTGCCGGCACGCTGCGCTAGGATCTTTGGTTAAAAAAGACTTTTGTCAGAAGTGTACGCAGAGTGAGTAACAATCACTCCTTTGCCGAATAAGATGACCAAATAAAGAACAAGCGACGCTTAACTTAGCTTTAGCGGGTGCTGTTGAGGGCCAGGGCAACCTGCTTGGCGGATAAATGAATCAGGGTGAGTTCGTCTTCTCTGAGGCTGCAAGGTTGCTTCCACTGCAGGGATAAAAGCGCGAGAACTGTGTCTCGGTAAGTGACGGGGATCACTAAATGGGCTTGAATACCTGAAGATTGGTAATGAGGCACATCGGCCAGTTCTGGTTCTGCCGGCACGTTCACCGATCCTTGGATTTGATGAGAGGTGAGCGATTCCTTAACCAAGGGATCACTCGCCAGCCAGTTATCTTCTATCCCATCGGCGCTGTAGGTGCCTTGGCTGGTCGCTAAAGCACTGCTTTCCACCATCTGCAAGATACAGACATCCGTTAAGAAGCTTTTGCCAAATGCCGTTGCAATCGGTTCTAAACAAGCTTCTGTGCTGTCAGCATCTTGGGCAACTTGCAAAATCGTTGAGATCAGGTTGGTTTGCGTCTGGGCGCGGCGCAAATCTTCCATGCGTTGCATTTGAACGTCATAGTTCTCTGCCGCCCGTTCCACCACAGCTTTGAGTTCATTGGGGTCCCAAGGCTTGGTGATGTACTTATACACCTGTCCGGAGTTAATCGCTTCGACCAAGTCTTCGATGTCGGTGAAGCCGGTTAAAATAATCCGCACTGTGTTCGGGAACTGAGGTAACGTTTTTTTAAGAAATTCAGTTCCCTTCATTTCTGGCATCCGCTGATCGGAGATGATCACGGCCACCTCGCCCTCTTTTTGCAGCACTTCCAAGGCGCGAACTCCGCTTTCCGCCTTGAGTACCTGAAATTCACGGCGGAAGGTGCGGTAGAGCAGGTCGAGATTATCAGGCTCATCGTCTACCACCAACATTTTTGGTTTTTTCGGTCGCGCTAGACTCATTAACTGGCGTCTAATGGTTTCAAGTTCTGGAATAGCATTATCCATACGTTATAACAAACTCCTTAAGCAAATTTGGATTAGCAACCGAATCCTTTAATAAATGCTAACGATGATTGATGCCGCAGTGAATGAGTCATCTAGATGTCTTTACGTTTGGCTCGATCAAACTTTCATTCATGACGTGTTTCCTTGCGCCCTTCACCAACATAAACCTTTTAGTGATCCGGCTTTACATAACTTTATGATAATGTTACCTTCACAAAATCTTTATATAAAGTTACGCAAAAACTCGGTTTCAATTTCATCGCGCACAGGTTAAGACTGTAGAGAACAAATGCAAGGCTTGAGTAATTTCTAGGAGTATTTGTTGGAGCTATCGATTCTATAGGCTGACACCGGCTCTGTGAATAAAGAATTTCCCTTGGTAGGGTAGCACAGATGTGTTGCCCTCTTATGGTAAAAGTCCACGGTTTCACCGGCATCCTTGCTCCAACATTCGGTACATCCCAGCCACTCCTGAACTTTAAATCAGTTTGACTCAGCCAAGAAATCTCGCGGAAATCCGTCGTGTAGCTACTAAGGGTAAGGATAGAGGATGATGCCACTGTTTGATGAAAATCTGCTGTCTTTCGGGAAAGAAGCGCTGAATCACACTCCCAATTTACTGCCAGCAGAGTCCAGTAGTGCTTTGTCCTCTGGAATTCACCCGTTCTCGCCACCGGCATCGGGCAGCGTGTCTGACAGTCCCTTTTTTTCCCTGATAGAAAGCACCGAAGAATTTGATGCACAAATTTTTCTTAATGTCAATTATCTGCCGAACACATCGACAGTCGCCAATCCCATCGGGGGGCAAGATCCGCTAACAGGAATTGATCAGCGGGAAATGAGGAATGCCGGCAATTTGCTACTGGGTAAACCGGCTGATGTGCCGGCGAAACGCGAGATTGTTTTTGTTGACGCCGCCGTTGAAGATTACCAGAGTTTGGTCGCCGGCATCCAGTCTGGGGCGGAGGTTGTCATCCTTGACGCAAACCGCAACGGCACCGATCAAATAAGCGAAGTTTTAGCACAGCGTGCCGGGATCTCTGCGGTTCACATTGTCTCCCACGGTGAACCCGGAAGTTTGAACTTAGGCAACTCAACCTTAAATCTGGCCGGTATTGCCGAAACGCAACAGTGGGCAAATGCGCTCTCCCCAGATGCAGACATCCTTCTCTACGGGTGCGATGTGGCATCGGGGACGCAAGGTGAGGCGTTTGTCGAAAAACTGGGGGAATTAACCGGCGCAGATGTTGCCGCCTCTACAGATAAAACCGGCAGCGCAATAGAAGGCGGAGACTGGTTGCTGGAATACGGGGCCGGCCATATCGAGACAGACTTGGCATTTAACGAGCCGGCGAGGTCAGCTTATGACTCGGTTTTTGCCGTTATTAATTCCATCGGCCAATCCACTTTTGCGTCTAACGCAACCTTTGGGGGCACGTTAATCGGTGGGTTGTCGGGCATTACTTACAATAGTGCGAACAATCAATATTATGTGATTGCCGATGCTCGCAACAACTCAACCACTACCGGCCCGGTTCGCTTTTATACTTTTAATATCGATGTAAGTTCTGGAACCCTCGCAGCCGGAGGCGCAACGGCAACGGGTGTGACATTACTGGGAAATCCGGCACCCTTTGCTGCGAACACGAGTGATACCGAAGGAATTGCCCTCGCACCGGGTGGGACAACCGCATTTATCTCTTCTGAAGGGGTTTTTAGCGGCACTACTCCTACCGCACAGCCGTTTATCAACCAGTTCAATCTCGCGACAGGAACTCAAACTTCAACCGTGCTGCCGATTCCGAGCAAGTTTACTGCCACCAACACCACCAGTGGCATTGTCAACAACGTCGCCTTTGAAAGCCTCAGCATCAGTCCAGACGGACAGTTTTTGTTTACAGCAACAGAAAACGCCCTAAAACAAGACGGTGCAGTTCCCACCGCTTCCACCGGCACCCGTTCTCGGATTTTGACCTATAATTTGGGCACGAGCACGGCAGGCGCGGAATATCTCTACAACACGCAAGCCGGTAACGGAATTTCTGAAATCTTAGCGCTCGATAACACCACGCTGCTCGTGCTGGAACGATCAATGAACCCAACAGCCGGAACAGGTAGCTTGCGGTTATACCAAGTATCTTTAACCGGCGCAACCGATATTTCAGGCTTAAACCCCCTTGCCGGCAGCCCTACAGCGGTTAGGAAAACGTTAATTGCCGATTTTTTGACTTCGGGTTTCCCGCTTAATAATTTTGAAGGCATGACACTTGGCCCTACCTTGCCGAGTGGGAAGCAGTCGCTCATTTTGGTCAGCGATAACAACTATGGGATGACCACACAGGTTGCGGCATTTGCCGTTAACAGCGCCCCAGTGCTGGATAACACCGGCAGCCCCACTCTAACGGCAATTAATGAAGATGTGCCGGCAGCCTCGAACACTGGCACATTGGTTTCTACCCTCATTGGCAGCAGCATTACAGACTTTAACGTTAGCGATGCCAAAGGCATTGCAGTGACAGGGTTAAACACCACCAACGGCACTTGGCAGTATTCGACTAATGGCACCACTTGGACAGGTTTCGGCACTACCTCTGAAAGCGCGGCGAGGCTGTTGACCGCAGATGCGAATACTCGAATTCGGTTTATCCCCAATGCCAATTTTAACGGCGTTGCCGGCAATATTACGTTCCGTGCTTGGGATGGCACAATCGGCACGAATGGCACTACGGCCAATATTACTACCAGCGGCACGGGCGGATTAGCGTCTTTTAGCAGGGCAACGGAAACTGCCAGCATTAGAGTAAATGCCGTCAATGATGCCCCAGTTCTTACGGTTCCTGGCAGTCAAACGATTAACCAAAACACAAATTTAGCGATTTCTGGCATTAGTACCGCCGATATTGATGCCCGTACCGGCAATTTACAAGTCACGCTTTCCGCCAGCAATGGAACTCTCAATTTAAGTGCGCTCACTGGACTCACTTTTTCGACAGGTGATGGCACCACTGACGCCAGCATGACTTTTACTGGCTCTCTCACGAATATTAATGCCGCACTTGCAAATCTCATATATCGCAGCAATTCTACCTATTCCGGAATTGATAACATCAACCTCAGTGTCAGCGACTTGGGGAACATCGGTGCGGGAGGTGCTTTGATGGCATCGGGTTCTATTGCGGTTAATGTTACTTCTGTAAATTGACGGCAGAAAATGCGGTAGAGCCGGTCGAGATTATCAGGCTGCGTCGTCTACTACCAACATTTTTGGTTTTTTCAGTCACGCTAAATGCTAACTACGATTGATGCACGCAGTGAATGAGTCATCCAAATGTCTTTACATTTTGCTTGAGTGAACTTTCATTGATGACTTGTTCCCCTCGTGCCCTACACCAACATAAACCTTATTAGGTATCCGGTTTTACAGAACTTCATGATAGCGCTGGCTTCACACTATCTTTATATAAAGTTACGCAACAACTCGGATTCAATTTAATCGCGGATAAGTTAAGACTGTAGAAACCAAATGAAAGGCTTGATTAATTTCTAGGGGTGTTTGTTGGGGAGAGCGATCCAATAGGCTGGCATTGGCTCTGTGAATCAAGAATTTCCCTTGGTAAGGTAGCACAGATGTGTTGCCCTCTTGTGGTAAAAGTCCACGGTTTCACCGGCATCTTTGCTCCAAAATTTGGCAATCTCTACCCACCCCTGAACTTTAAATAAGCTTGACTCAGGTAAGAAATCTCGCGAATATTCCTGTAGTTGCTAAGGGTAAGGGTAAAACACGATGCCACTGTTTGACGAAAATCTGCTGTCTTTTGGGAAAGTACCACTCGATCACGCTCCCAATTTACTGCCAGCAGATGCCGGTGGTGTCTTTGTCTCTGGAATTCAGCCTTTCTTGCCACCGGCATCGGGCAGCGTGTCTGATAATCCCTTTTTTTCCCTGATAGAAAGCACCGAAGCATTTGATGCACAAATTTTTCTAAATGTCAATTATCTGCCGAACACATCGACACTCGCCAATCCCATCGGGGGGCAAGATCCGCTAACAGGAATTGATCTGCGGGAAATGAGGGGTGCCGGCAATTTGCAGCTTGGCAACCCGGCGGATCTGCCGGCGGTTCGCGAGATTATTTTTGTTGACGCAGCCGTTGAAGATTACCAGAGTTTGGTGGCCGGCATCCAGTCTGGGGCGGAAGTTGTCATCCTAGAACCCAACCGCAACGGCACAGCGCAAATTAGTGAAGTTTTAGCGCAAAAAACGAATATCTCTGTGGTTCACATTCTCTCTCACGGTGAACCCGCAAGTTTGAAATTAGGCAACTCAACCTTAAATCTGGCCGGTATTGCCCAAACGCAACAGTGGGCAAATGCCCTTACTCCAAATGCAGATATCCTTCTCTACGGCTGCGATGTGGCATCGGGGACGCAAGGTGAGGCGTTTGTCGAAAAACTGGGGGAATTAACGGGCGCAGATGTTGCCGCCTCTACAGATAAAACCGGCAGCGCAATAGAAGGTGGAGACTGGTTGCTGGAATATCAAGCTGGCAGCATTGAAGCAGACTTGGCATTTAACGAGCCGGCGCGGTTAGCATATCAATCGGTTTTTGCCATTATCAATTCAATCGGGCAAGCCTCCTTTGCGTCTAATGCCACCTTTGGGGGCACGTTAATTGGTGGGTTGTCGGGCATTACTTACAATAGTGCGAACAATGCATATTATGTGATTGCCGATGCTCGCAACAACGGAACCGGCCCGGTTCGTTTTTATACTTTTAATGTCGATGTGAGTTCGGGAACTCTCGCAGCCAATGGCGCAACGGCAACGGGTGTTACATTACTGGGAAATCCGACTGCCTTTGCGGCAAACACGAGTGATACCGAAGGAATTGCCCTTGCACCAGGCGGAACCAGTGTATTTATCTCTTCGGAAGGGGTTTTTAGTGGCACTACTCCTACCGCACAGCCGTTTATCAACCAGTTTAATATTGCAAGCGGAATTCAAACCTCAGCCTTGCCGGTTCCGAGCAAGTTTACTGCCACAAATACCACCAACGGTATTGTCAGCAACGCAGCCTTTGAAAGCCTCAGCATTAGTCCAGACGGGCAATTTTTATTTACAGCAACGGAAAACGCCTTAAAACAAGACGGTGCAGTTCCCACGGCTTCCACCGGCACCCCTTCTCGGATTTTGACCTACAATTTAGCCACTAGCACAGCAGGGGCAGAATATCTCTACAACACGGATGCCGGTAACGGAATTTCTGAAATCTTAGCGCTCGATAGCACGACGCTGCTCGTGCTGGAACGCTCAATGAACCCAGCAGCCCAAACGGGTAGCTTGCGGTTATACCAAGTATCTTTAACCGGCGCAACCGATATTTCAGGTTTAAACCCCCTTGCCGGCAGTCCTACAGCCGTTCAAAAAACGTTAGTTGCGGATTTTCAGGCGGCGGGTTTTCCGATTAATAATTTTGAAGGGATGACACTTGGCCCGACTTTGCCAAGTGGGAAGCGATCGCTTATTTTGATCAGCGATAACAACTATGGGGCCGGTTTTCTTCAGCTTGCCACGCAGGTTGCAGCATTTTCTGTGAATCGTGCGCCCGTCCTTGATAACACCGGCAACATCTCCCTAACGGCAATTAATGAAGATCCAACGATTAATACCGGCACACTAATTTCTACCCTGATTGGCAGCAGCATCACAGACTTAGATAACGAGGTGGAAGGTATTGCTGTAACAGGTTTAGATACCACCAACGGCACTTGGCAGTATTCAACTAATGGCACCACTTGGACAGGTTTCGCCACTCCTTCAGAAAGTGCGGCGATGCTGTTGGCGGCAGATGCGAATACTCGAATTCGGTTTGTCCCCAATGCCAATTTCAACGGCGTCGCGGGGAATATTACGTTCCGCGCTTGGGATGGCACCACCGGCACGAATGGCACGCCGGCAAATATTACTACCAGCGGCACGGGCGGATTAGCATCTTTTAGCACAGCAACGGAAACCGCCAGCATTACTGTTAATGCCGTGAATGATGCGCCGGTTTTGACGGTTCCTGGCGCTCAAGCAGTGAACCAAAGCACAAATTTAGGGATTGCCGGCATTACCCTAGCAGATATTGATGCCGGCACGGGAAATTTACAAGTCACGCTTTCTGCCACCAATGGAACCCTCACTTTTGGGACGCTGACTGGCCTCACTTTTTCAACGGGTGATGGCACTGCGGATGGCAGCATGACTTTTACGGGTTCTCTCACCAATATTAACACCGCACTTGCAAATCTCACATATCGCAGCAATTCCAATTATTCTGGAATTGATAACATTAACCTCGGTGTCAGTGACTTGGGAAACACCGGCACAGGAGGCGCTTTAACGGCATCCGGTTCAATTCCGGTGAATGTGACGGCTGTTCCCTATGCTGCCGATTCAGTATTGGTTAATGAAGTTGTTACCAATCCGCAGCGAGACTGGAGTACCACTAATTTTAATGGGGTTGTGGGTGCGGGTGCGATTACTGACGGCACCGATGAATGGGTAGAACTTTACATCAGGCAAGCCGGTTTGGATTTGACAAGCTGGACAATTGAACTTCTTGATGGTAGCGATGTTGTCGGCAATTTATCGGCTGGGGGTGCATTTCAAACATCTCGTTATATTTCCAATACAGCCGGTAGCAGTTTCACGAATACTGCTGCGGGAGATTATCTCCTATTGGGAGATGTGATAGGTGCCGGCGCGATGAATAATACTATCACGCTGGTTATTAAAGATCACACCGGCAATATTATTGATCAAGTTGCCATCGGTGCCGGTGCGCCTGGTGGTGCTGCAACGGGGGTTGTTGATGAAGCAGTTGCTCGTGTGCCGAATGGAACAGATACGAATAATGATGCAACTGACTTTCGCAAACAAGCGGCAACTCTTGGCAATTCAAATAATATCGGACAGCTAACAATAGCAGAACACAATTTAGGTCAAGTTAGCGATCAATTTGCTGCACCGACTTCACCAGTGCCGGCGGGGACTGTTTTGCACCGCTTCCGCCTCACTGCTAGTAATGAATCGATCAATGTCAGCAATCTCACATTCACAACCTCACAAACTGGCATTGCCAACACTGATTTAACGGGCTTACGGCTGGTTCAGGATGTGAATAATAACGGGGTAGATGATGCCGGCGATGTGGTGGTGGGAACGGTTGAAAGTCCGGTTAATATTGCCGATGGCTTGACATTTAGTAATTTGACTGTGCCGGTTGGAACGAGTAATTATTTGTTGAGTTCTGGGGTTAATAATTTATTAGGCGGTGATCGGTTAACCTTTAATTTAACAACGGCAAATATTACGGCTGCCGGTAATACGAATTTATATCCTTTAGCCACCACCGGCACGGTTTCTGGCACGGTTCATACAGTTGATGTGCCGGCACTTTCGGTCGTTATTAACGAAGTTGCCTGGATGGGGACGCAGGCTGCGGCAACAGATGAATGGATCGAACTTTATAACCCAACAAATAATGCTATTGATCTCACCGGCTGGACGTTGCAAAGTGCAGGTGGAGGAACCCTTGATTATACTATTCAAAATGGTGTGATTGCAGCCGGTGGATATTTTCTTTTAGAGCGCACAGCGAATACAACCGTTAACAATATCGCAGCGGATGCCATTTTTACGGGTGGGATTAATAATACCGGCGGAATTTCTTTAGTTTTACGAGAAAGTGCCGGCAATACGATTGACACCGCTAACGGAAATGGTGGCGCATGGCCGGCAGGTTCTAACACCGTAGCAACCGCTCGGTTTACAATGGAACGAATCGATCCAACTTCTGCCGATATCGACAGCAATTGGTTAACCAATACCGGCTTAATTCAAAATGGCTTAGATGCCGGTAATAACGCGATTCATGGCACACCAAGAGCGCAAAATTCGGTCTATGCAATTCCAGGGGTTGTGATTACCGAGTCTGGGGGAAGTACAAATATTGCTGAAGGCGGAGTCACGGATACTTATACAGTCGTTTTGAAAACGCCGGTAACCGCGCCGGTGACGATTAATGTCGCCACAGTTTTTGGACAAACGAGCGTTAGCGCCACATCTTTAACGTTTGATTTCAATAACTGGAATGTAGCGCAAACCGTTACAGTTTCTGCTGTTGATGATACGACAGTTGAAGGCAACCATATTGGTACGATCAACCACATTTCTAGCAGTTCCGATTCGCGATACAACGGCATTACCATCGCTTCAGTGAATGCCAATATTAGCGATAATGACTCAACACCACCAGTGATTAACTTTTCAACCGGCCCGATCAATTATACTGAGAATAATGGTTCAGTATTAGTGGATGCCGGTGCAACTGTAACCGATCCAGATTCACCGGATTTTAACGGCGGCGTTTTAACCGTTCAATTTGCAAATCCGACGGGTTTAGCAGAAGATAGTTTATCCATTCGCAACCAAGGAACAGGTGCCGGTCAAATCGGCGTTGCCGGTAATGTGGTAAGTTATGGAGGCGTTGCGATTGCAACCTTTAGCGGTGGCACAAATGGCGCGACACCTTTAGTTATTAATTTTAATAGCAATGCTAATATCACCTCAGCTTCAGCGTTACTGCAAAATATCACCTATCTAAATAGTTCAGAAAATCCTTCAACTGCTTCCCGTACCTTGCAATTCCAGATGACGGATGGAGATACTGGAATTGGGTTGCCGGTAAATAAAGTCATTAATGTAACAGCAGTAAACGATCTACCAACAATCAGCGCCATCGCACCTCAAACCACAAATGAAGATACGGCAACAACTCCGATTACCTTCACAATCGGGGATATTGAAACCGCAGCCGATGCTCTCATTTTGACTGCGACTTCATCTAATACCACTTTAATTCCGAATGCAGATATCGTATTTGGCGGATCGGGAAATAACCGTACTGTCACCATTACGCCTGCCGGCAATCGAAATGGCACTGCCACGATTACAATTAATGTTAACGATGGCATCGCAATTAATAACACAAGTTTTAATTTAACCGTTAATCCGGTAAATGATGCGCCGGTTGGGATGAATGACGCTTATAGCACAAACGAAGATACACCGCTAACTGTACCGGCATCTGGTGTGTTAGCAAATGACAGCGATGTTGAGAATGATCCGCTGACGGCAGTGGTGCTAACTAACCCGTCTAACGGGATACTTTCGCTCAATCTTAATGGTGCATTTGTTTACACGCCAAACGCCAATTTCTTTGGCAGCGATAGTTTTACTTATCTAGCAAATGACGGAATTACAAATTCAAACCCTGTCAGTGTAAGTATTACAGTTAATGCAGTCAACGATGTGCCGCTTTTAGCAACCAATACCGGCTTAACTTTAACTGAAGGCAGTAGCACAACTCTCTCATCAGGAGTATTGCAAACAACTGATACTGATAACTTGCCGACACAACTGATTTACAGCGTTACCACTTCGCCTAGTAACGGCACTTTATTACTAAATAACGTCGCCACAAGCAGCTTCACCCAAGACGATATTAATAACAACCGTGTCACTTATTTACATAACGGCACTGAAACCACGGCAGACAGCTTTACCTTTACAGTCAGCGATGGCACAAATGCTTTAGGTGCTTCTACATTTAACTTCACGATTAACGCTGTAAATGATGTGCCGGTTTTGGTAAATAATGCCGGCTTAACTTTAAATGAAGGCAGTAGCACAACTCTCTCATCAGGAGTGTTACAAACAACTGATACTGATAACCTGCCGGCACAACTAATTTACAGCGTTACTAATTCACCAAATAATGGCAGTTTATTCTTAAATGGAGTCGCCACAACCAGCTTCACCCAAGACGATATCAATAATAACCGTGTCACTTATTTACAAAATGGTAGTGAAACCACAAGTGACAGCTTTACCTTTACAGTCAGCGATGGCACAAATGCTTTAGGTGCTTCTACGTTTAACTTCACGATCAATGCTGTAAATGATGTGCCGGTTTTAACTACCAATACCGGCTTAACTTTAACTGAAGGCAGTAGCACAACTCTCTCATCAGGAGTATTGCAAACAACTGATGCTGATAACCTGCCGACAGAGTTAATTTATAACGTTACCACTTCACCAAATAACGGGACTTTATTATTCAATGGAGTCGCCACAACTAGCTTCACCCAAGACGATATTAATAACAACCGAATTACTTACACACACAACGGCAGTGAAACAACTGCTGACAGCTTTACCTTTACAGTGTCTGACGGGACAAATGCTTTAGGTGCTTCTACGTTTAATTTCACGATCAATGCTGTAAATGATGTGCCGGTTTTAACTACCAATGCCGGCTTAACTTTAAATGAAGGTGCGACTGGAATTGTTAACACCGACATATTACAAGTAACAGATATTGATACTGCGCCGGCACAACTCATTTACAACATTACCACTTCGCCAAGTAACGGCACTTTATTCTTAAATGGAGTCGCCACAACCAGCTTCACCCAAGACGATATTGATAACAACCGTATCACTTATTTGCACAACGGAAATGAAACCACAACTGACAGCTTTACCTTTACAGTGTCAGATGGCACAAATGCTTTAGGTGCTTCTACGTTTAATTTCACCATCAATGCGGTCAATGATGTGCCGGTTTTAACTACCAATGCCGGCTTAACTTTAAATGAAGGTGCGACTGGAATTGTTAACACCGGCATCCTACAAGTAACAGATGTTGACACTGCGCCGGCACAAATCATCTACACCCTTACCAATTCACTAACTAACGGCACTCTATTATTAAATAACGTCGCCACAACTAGCTTTACCCAAGACGATATCAATAGCAACCGTGTCACCTATTTACACAACGGCAGTGAAACGACTACAGACAACTTTACCTTCACGGTTTCTGATGGTACAAATACGTTAACTGCTGCAACTTTTGCGATTAATATCACTCCGGTAAACGATCCGCCGGCAGCTAATAACGACAGTTACATCGCAACCGAAGACACTCCTCTTACCGCTGCTGTAGCAAACAGTGTTTTAACCAACGATACGGATCTAGAAAACAACCCGCTGACAGCAGCATTAGTCACCAACCCGAATAACGGGACAGTTAGTTTCAACGCCAATGGCACGTTTATCTATACTCCCAACCCAAACTTTGCCGGCACAGATAGCTTTACTTATCAAGCAAGCGATGGCAGCGCTACCTCAAATATTGCCACAATTACCCTTACAGTAAACTCGGTTAATGACGCGCCGGTTGCTGTGAATGACAGCTACAGCACTAACACAAATATCCCCCTCACCATAGCCGCCGGCACCGGAATTTTAGCCAACGATAGCGATATTGAAAATAACCCGTTAACAGCACTCGTGATCACAGGTACGAATAATGGCACACTGAGCTTAAATCCTAACGGTTCCTTTACTTACACACCGAATGCCGGTTTTGTTGGTAATGACAGCTTCACCTATCAAGCAAATGACGGTTTTTTGAATTCTAATGCTGTCACTGTCTCCATTACCGTTAACGAGGCGAATGTAGTGCCGGTGTTGGCGAGAAATGCCGGCTTAACTTTAAATGAAGGTGCCAATGTCACCCTGAGTTCTACAGTATTACAAATAACCGATGCAGATAACCTGCCGGCACAGTTAATTTATACAGTAACAGCTTCGCCAAATAACGGCACTCTCTTATTAAATGGAGTCGCCACAACCAGCTTCACACAAGACGATATTGACAACAACCGCATTACTTACACACATAATGGCAGTGAAACTACAGCAGACAGTTTCACCTTCACCGTTTCTGATGGTGCCGGCGGCAGTATTAACAGCACAACATTTAATATTAATGTAAACCCAGTAAATGACGCACCCGTTTTAGTAAGTAATGCCGGTATTACACTCCTAGAAGCAGGAAGTATTACTCTCACAAACAGCCAATTAAACGTAACTGATGCAGAAATTAATCCCATCACTTACACGCTGACAAATTTGCCAATAAATGGCGCATTAAGGTTAAATGGTGCGGCGCTACAAGTTGGTAATACTTTTACCCAAGCAGATATTAATAATAGCTTGCTTTCCTACACTCATGACGGCAGTGAAACAACAAGCGACAGTTTTAACTTCACTGTTTCTGATGGTGCCGGCGGATCACTGAGCAATACGTTTAACATTACAATTAATCCTGTGAATGTTGCGCCGGCAGCTAATAACGATAGTTTAACGCTGAACGAAAACGCGCCGGCAGTGACAATTAACGTACTAGCAAATGATACTGATGCTGATGGAGATCCGCTAACAATTGCCAGTTTTACACAACCCAGCAATGGCACCTTAGTAAACAATGGTGACGGCACCTTCTCCTATACCCCCAATTCCAACTTTGCCGGCAGCGATAGCTTTACCTACAACATCAGCGATGGCAAAGGCGGCACAGACACCGGCATTGTTACCCTCACAATTAACCCAACTCCAACACCCATTCCAGCACCTACTCCGGAACCGACACCGATTCCCACACCTTCTCCAGAACCGACTCCAACACCGATTCCCACACCTTCTCCAGAACCGGCACCGATTCCCACACCTTCTCCAGAACCGACTCCAACACCCATTCCAGCGCCTACTCCAGAACCGACTCCAACACCCATTCCAGCGCCGACTCCGGAACCGGCACCGATTCCCACACCGTCTCCAGAACCGACTCCAATACCCATTCCAGCGCCGACTCCGGAACCGGCACCGATTCCCACACCCATTCCCACTCCTACTCCAGAACCCATACCAACGCCAATTCCAACACCCATTCCTACTCCGGAACCCATACCAACGCCAATTCTTGCACCCATTCCCACACCTTCTCCGGAACCCACGCCAATTTCCATACCAATTCCTTCTGAGTCTCCACTGCCGAATGAGCCGGGGACAGCGCCAAATGCCGCTTCTGGTGCGGTTTACTTTGAAAATTTCTTCCAGTATTTCGCAACTCGTCAGCGAGATTTTATCAACTTATTCTTTGATGAAAACTACTATCTTGCTCATAACCCAGATGTTGCCGAAGCTGTGGCGAAAGGCGTTTATCACACCGGCTTTGAACATTTCTTGGATTTTGGATTATTTGAAGGTCGCAATCCCAGCGAACTCTTTGATAATCAGCAGTATGTTGCCGCTAATACTGACGTTGCAGAAGCCATCGCTGCCGGCGTTTATCAAAGCGGTTTTGAACACTTTATCCAGCACGGATTGTTTGAAGAACGCGATCTAAAACTACTGGTATTTGATGAAGCTTATTATCGAGTCATGAACCGTGATGTTGCTGAAGCCATAGAATTGGGTGTCTATGATAGTGGCTACGAACACTTTATTAAATACGGTCAATTTGAGGGAAGAAATCCCAGCATCTTGTTTAACGAAAGCTATTATCTTGCCCAAAATCCAGAAGTTGCGGCTGCTGTGGCTGCCGGCACTTACGATTCTGCGTTTGATCATTTCATTAAAGTTGGTTTGTTTGCCGGCTTAAATTCGAGCGCTTTGTTTGATAACCAAGCCTATCTCACTCAAAATCCAGAAGTAGCTGCTGCTGTGGCTGCCGGCACTTTCAATTCTGGATTTGAACATTTCCTAAAAATCGGCTTATTTGAGGGAAGTTCGCCTCAACTTTTGCTGAGTCAGCAAGTGTTTACTTTTGAAAGCATGACCGAGTATTTATCAACTGCCGGTCGAGGAGCATTGGCATTATTCTTTGATGAAAATGTTTATTTGTCTGAAAATCCCGATGCCAGAGAAGCCATTGCCAACGGAGATTTTAACACTGGCTTAGAACACTTCCTCAAATTTGCGCCGGCACAAGGACGGGGTTTGATTTCTTTATTCTTTAATGAAGAAACTTATCTCGCTGAAAACTCAGATGTTGCTTATGCAGTCTCAGAAGGAAGTTATATCAGCGGCTTAGAACACTTCCTGCAATTCGGTTTATTTGAAGGACGCGATTGCCGCTTCTTGTTATTCGATGAGCGTTTCTATCTTGCCAATAATCCAGATGTTCAAGAAGCAGTTGATAAAGGTGTGTACCGCAGTGGATTTGAACATTATGAACGCTATGGACAAACTGAAGGACGAAAGCCTAGCAGTTTATTTGATGAAAAATTCTATTTAGCTGAAAATGCTGATGTCGCAGAGGCTGTGGCTGCCGGCATTTATCGCAGTGGATTTGAACACTTTGTTAAGCATGGTTTATTTGAAGGGCGCAATCCCTGTGCTTTATTTGATAACCAACGCTATCTAGTTGAAAACCCAGATATCGCAGAGGCTGTGGCTGCCGGCATTTATCGCAGCGGGTTTGAACAATTCCTAAAAGTCGGTTTACAAGCTGGGCGCGACTCGCAGTTTTTGCAGTTTAATGAAGCAGCTTATTTAGCAGCAAATGCAGATGTAGCGGCTGCTGTGGCGGCTGGAGTTTACGGCAATGGGTTTGAGCATTTCAAACGATTTGGCCGATTTGAAGGTCGTGCCGGCTTAATTGGTTAACCGCTAAAATTCGAGGATAGAGTTAGCATTTTTATAGGAATAAATCCGGGATTTTTTAAGGATTTAATTTCTCGCGCTCATTGTGTAGATTGGGGAGAACTTCTTGAATTAAGAGATCAAGATTAATGTAAAAGACTACTTTACCTTCCGGCGTATTAATTATGTTTTGGATAGCTGCTGCGAGATTGCCTTGCCGGTATAATTCTGGAATCTCACTAAATTGGTCTTTCGGGACTTCCAAAATAGCCGGCATTTCTGGAATAGGAATGCCAAGCCGTTCGCCGTGATAAAGGGTGCAGACGATGAGATAGTGACGTTCTCGCTCATCATGACTGCTAATAAATAGTGTGGATAAATCGATAATTGTAATCGTTTCATTGTGATCTCGCACCAACCGGCAGCCGGTTTGAAGTGTCCCGTGAGCCGTAAATTCTTTCAGAACACGCTGAACCCGCTCAATCGGAATTGCATAGTATTCACTTCCCAATTGAAACGTAACAAGTTTCTGAGCTGTTTTTCGAGAGCGTTCATCGTGCCTAGTGCGAAACCGCCGGCTGTACTTAGGACTATTCATTGTTATTTATCACTTAGTGGAATAACTCTAAAAATTACTCTTCTAAACACCATTTTACATAAACCCATCAAGCCATCCTCTATGCCTAACGGCACGCTGCGCTATCATCTGCGTGCATCTGCGGACGTAGGTGGAACTTGAATGAAGAGCGTTGCACATTCAAGTTTCAGCTACGGAATCTGCGGTAAAAAAATCTTTTTAACTCACTCTTTTACTCTTCCACTCAGGATTTAACATAACCGGCAATCAATTGAGCAACCACTTCTAATAAATGTGGCTCACTATAAGGCTTCGTAAAATAATGAGAAGCACCTAATTCTAGAGCCATTTGCCGGTGCTTTGCCCCACTGCGAGAAGTGAGCATCGCCACAGGAATGGGGGCAAACTTGGGATCAGACTTAATCTCACGCAACAATTCAAATCCATCCATTCGCGGCATTTCAATATCAGCAATCACTAAAGAAAAATCTAGATTAGTCTGCAACTTTTCTAAAGCATCTTGACCGTCTTTCGCCTGAACCACTCGATAGCGTGCGCGTGTTAAAGCAAGTCCCAGCAATTGGCGGATCGCATAAGAATCATCCACTACTAAAATTTGCGGCTGTGACTTAGAAGGAGGCAACACCGGCACTGTCGTCGCCTGTCCAGCATGGCCGGCTGTCGGTCGCTTATCGGGAACCGCAACGGCTGTAACATTTCTCGTCTGAAATTGACTAACTAAATCATCCACATCCAGAATCGTTACCACTCGACCATCTCCCAAAATCGTACAGCCAACTACCCCGTGAGGCTTCGACAAAGGAGCCGGCAAGGGTTTGACGACAATTTCCTGCTGACCGACGATGCGCTCAACAGCCGTTGCTAAAATCCCCTCACTAGACGCTAAAACCAATACAGGGATGTAATCTTGAGCAATCGGATCGGGAGAAGGGCCATCAGGATGAAGAATGCTGTAGTGAATCAACTCCTGTAAACGCACCAAGCGGACAAATTCATCCCGCCAACGCACCATCGGTTGAGTGCCGGCCCTGTGGACTTGATGGCCTTGAAGGTGCAAAATCTCTTCTACTGCATCCAAAGGCACCGCAACGGTATTGCGATCAGTTTTCACCAGCAACGCCTCCGTGATGGAAAGCATCAGCGGTAGCTTCAAAATAAAACTGGTGCCTTTCCCCGGACGGGAGTCCACTTTCACCGTTCCCCGAACCTGCCGCAGATTGGTGCGAACCACGTCCAAACCTACACCTCGACCGGAAAGATCCTGCACTTTATCCACTGTGCTAAACCCAGGCCAAAAGAGAAATTCATAGAGTTCTGCCGTGGTCAGGTCTTGCGCTTGTTCCACCGTCATAAACTCTTTTGCCACAATTTGCCGACGAATGGCTTCCGGATCAATGCCTTTACCATCATCCGTGACTGTAATAATCGTTTGACCGCCTTGGTGACGTGCTTCAATTTCAATTTGGCCACTCGGCGATTTCCCGACAGCTTTGCGAACCTCCGGCGGTTCAATGCCGTGATCAAAGGCATTACGCACCAAATGCACTAAAGGGTCACGTAAGGCATCGAGCAAGCTTTCATCAATTTTCGTATCGCGCCCCAGCAGCAGTAAATTGACTTCCTTATTGTAGGCTTGGCACAAATCTCGCAATGCTCTAGGCACATGATCCACCGCCCGACTAAACGCCACCACCCGCAATTGCATCACTCGTGACCGCAGTTGGTCGGTAATGCGACGCAAATGATCGGTACTGCGCTCAAATTTGCCGGCTAACTCATCAATTTTAGTGGCTGATTGAGAGATGGCTTGAGTGGTTTCTATCACTTCTTGAGCTGTGGAGTGGAATTCTGTATATTCATCCATCTCCAACGTATCAAAGACCGAATTAAAAATTGATAAGGCAGATTTCTTCAAGACTAATTCTTCACTTTTAACCTTCCATTCTCCATCTCCTATACTCATGCGGTCATACTCTTCACGCAGTTGACCGCCGTAGTGATTTAAATCTAAAATCTTTCGACGAATTCGCTTGACTTCTGACCGCAACTGTGATTCTTGAAGTTCTAAATTTGTTCGATTAATCACCAATTCGCCAACCAAATTTACTAGCTCAGTTAAACGTTCTAAATCAATCCGAATTGTCGGTCGCTGTACTGTCGTTGAAGAGATAGGATTAGGAGCTGGATGTGGCGAAATGACAACGGTTTCTTCTAGATGAATGATTTTTTCTTCAGTTTTTAGAACTTCGGCTTCTGGGATCTGGGTGGAAACTAAATCTTCCTCTACCTTTACTTCTGCAATGACTGCCGGCACATTGATCGCCTGCCCCAAACATATTTGTTCGCGGGCAGTTTGCAAATTTTGTGCAACCGCCCATCCCGAAGACTTCAACTGTTCTAAACTGAGGTTAGGAGCATCGATTAAGGGGCGCAATCGGTCAGCAATTTCTCCAAACTCAGGCAATTGCAGCATCCCAGCCAGCCCAGAAAGCTGATAATAAATTTCATTAATAACAACTAATGTTTTTTCTAAAGTCTCTGTTTTAGCTTGAGAAATTTCTGATTCTAAACGATTGATAATCGGTGGAACTTCATTTTCAAAAATCGCTTTAAGCAGGCCGGCACCGGCAGGGTTTTTAGAAACTGAGGCAGCAGGGGACGTTTTTTTGCCAAATTCAGTTTCCAACTGTTTTTTTATCTGAGCAATTGCCTTAAAATCTTCCTCTATATTGCTGTCTCCTGACGAAGATTTACTGGTAATCTTTTTAAGGTGATCTACTCCTTCCAGCAAAGCAGTAATCGTTGCTTGGTTGAGGTTCGATATATTTGTGCCATCACGCACAATGGCAAAACAATCTTCCAGGACATGAGCCGCCTTAGCAAGTTCTTCAAACCCAAACATTAAAGCCGATCCCTTAATAGAATGGGCGGCGCGAAACATTTCTTTCACCAATTGCGAGCGATCATTACTAGCGCTGCTGCTTTCCATCGCTAATAAATTTGTCTCTAGCAATTGGAGAAATTCCTGAGTTTCAGCAAAAAATGCACCAATTAGGTGATGAAAATCTTCAGAGTTCATGAGATTTTATTGCTCATTTGTCTTTCGTCTGGGAATTGCAAGGGCGAACTGATTGCAAAAAAATAGCAATTTTGCAATCAATTTCATGACTAACTGCGGAAATTTGCCACAGAACTTTGGAGTTTAGTGACAGTCACAGCTAACCCATCAAGGGAAGTGCGAACTTCCAGAGATTTTTCCGCAGTGGTGGAAGAAATGGTATTGACTTGTTGCATACTGCTAGCAATTTCTTCGGCAAAAGTTACTTGTTTATTCGCAGCGCGGGTAATGTTTTGAACCAAGGCATTAATCTGCCGGCTAACTTCAATGATGGCAATTAAATAAGTTTTGGCTTCTGTGGCTAATTGTGTGCCGGCAACCACTTCTTGAGTGCCGGCTTCCATTGCCTGCATCACCCGTCCAATTTCGCTGCGAATTTGCTCAACAATCTCGGAAATTTCTTCAGTCGCACTACCCGAACGTTCCGCTAATTTTCGCACTTCTTCCGCAACCACGGCGAAACCTTGCCCCTGTTCGCCGGCACGAGCAGCTTCAATCGTTGCATTCAAGGCCAGCAGGTTTGTTTGTGCGGCAATTTGCGAAATAGAAGTAACAATTTTCCCGATTTGTTGTGAAGATTCACCCAAGCGTTTCATCATTTTAGAAGTTTGGGCAATCGTTTGGCGAAGCGTATTAATTCCTTCAACCGCCCGATCAACCGCAACGCCGCCGGCACCGGCTGTTTCTGATGCCTGCTGAGCAACTTGTTCGGTGCGGTTGGAAACATCACAAACATCTTTAATTGAATTAACCATTCGTTCAATTTGTTTGAGTGCCCCCTCAATTTGCTGCGCTTGCGTGCGAGCTTGTGTGGCTAATTCATCTGTGTTATTAATCGATTCACTCGTGGCAGAACGGACTTGATTAGCCACATCCTGAATGCCGATGACAACTTTTCTTAGAGAACTGATCAGAAAATTAAAAGAATCCGCAATTGCTCCCAAGCTATCATTATTCACTTCAGCTCTGACCGTTAAATCTCCTTTAGCAGCCCCTTTCACTTCATTTAACAGTTTCAGTGCTTGTTGAGTGAGAGAATCTGCTTCAGCTTTGCGTTCGGCGGCGAGTTTTTCCAGTTGTTCCTCAGCCTGTTTGCGCTCGGTAATATCGAAACGAATGCTAATATATTTAACGATCTTGCCGAAGGGATCAAAGATCGGCGCAATGGTCGTGTCTACCCAGTAGAATGAGCCATCTTTGCGCTTATTTTGGATTTCTGCTTTCCAAACTCTGCCACGAGAAATCGTTGTCCACATCTCTTTAAAAAACGCGATGGAGTGATAGCCAGAGTTAAGAAGCCGATGGTTTTGCCCCATCAGTTCTTCCCGATTGTAGCCAGAGATTTCACAAAACTTGTCATTGGCATATGTAATCGTTCCTTTCACGTCGGTTTCGCTGACAATGGCTGCCTCATCCAAAGCATTTTGACGGTTTTTCAGCTCTTGCAACAATCGTTCCTGTTCCGCAGCCAGCTGTTGCAGGCGTTCTTGGGCTTGCTTGGCCGGCGTAATGTCGTAGAAAACAACAACGCCACCTTTGAGCGCACCCGTTTCATCTTTGAGGGGACTGCCATTGACTCTCGCCCAAATGCCTTCTGGGGCACCGGCATGACGGATAAATAATTCGGCATTGTCAACAACTTCTCCCCGGATCGCTCTTGCTAGAGGTAAATCCGCATCTGGGTAGCGCGTGACTCCATCGGCTAAATATATGCCGAATTGCTCTGACCATTTGTTCGGGTTCGTATCGATTATGCCAACCCCCATGATCTTTTCTGCGGCGGGGTTGAATAGCAAAAACTTGCCATTTTGATCGGCAACCATTACCGCATCCCCCATGCTGTTGAGGACAGACTGCAAGATTTGGGTTTGCTGCCGCAACTGTGCCTCGGAACGCGCTAATTCAGCTTCGGCTTGTTTGCGTTGTGTGATGTCATCGTGAACCCCCACCCACTCTCTAACACTGCCGTCAGGATTAAGTATAGGCACGGCACGAATACTCATATATCGGTATTCACCATTATGCCGGCGTACCCGATGCTCGACTTCATAAATGCCACGCTTAGCCAAGGCAGCAGTCCACGCTTGGGATGTATGAGCCTGATCATCGGGGTGAATTGCCTTAAGCCATCCCCATCCTTTGTATTCGCTATAAGTTTGGCCGGTGAAGGTCGTCCACTCCGTCTGTTCTGTGATAAACTCGCCTTCTGCATTGGTAGACCAAGCGATTTGAGAGGTCGCGGCAACTAAAGAACGATAGCGCTCTTCCTTCTGGCGTAGGGCATCTTCTACCTGTTTGCTGTCGGTAATATCGCGGGCAATGGCATACATCAATTGATGTTCAGTAGACGCACCTGTAGTCCAAGACAGCCAACGATAGGAGCCATCTTTGCAGCGGTAGCGATTTTGAAAAGATAGGGTGTAACTACCAGCAGATAATTTTTCAGCTTCAGCAACGGTTGCTACATGGTCGTCGGGATGGACAAACTCCAGAAAAGGCCGGCCTATCAGTTCCTCTGTGCTATAACCTAAAGTTTTTGTCCAACTGGGGTTAAGACGCTTGAAGGCACCATCAAAACCGGCGATGCACAGCAAATCCAGGGAAAGGCTAAAGAAGCGATCGCGTTCTTCGGTAGAACGGCTTAATTCGTTGCTGCGGTCGCTGATACGCGCTTCCAGTTGATCATTGAGCTGGCGAAGATCCGCTTCAGCCTGCCGGCGTTGATTATCTAGAAATCCTAGGGATCTGGCATTCCACCAAATCAGGCCGGCAAAAACGACGATATTCAGGATCGTCACCAAGGAAATCGAGACTTCCGTATCGTAAGACTTGGCGCGATAGCCGTTTAAAATCAACCAACCTAAAATGGGTGGAACTGCAATCACTGCCGGCGACAGTTGCCGCGCCATCAAACCGCCGGCATTATTCGCGGTGCCAACGACCATCAATCCTCGATCTGGACGCGCAAACAAAATGCCTAAGCTCAGCAAGATAAAGCCGAAAGCGGCGTGCACAGCCATTTGGGTGTAGGAGCCAACGCCATACAGGGTTTTGACTTGATAAACGTAACCCAGCAACCCCAACAATGCCACCAGCAAGGCGATCAGGCTCAGAATTTGCATGGACTGGTAGTAGGCATAGGGTCCGACCAACAGCAGCAACGCCGCTCCCAAGATGACAAAATTGAAGGCTGTATTCGGTGCCATTCGGCCTGGGGCAGAGGTGCCAACGGTGTCTGTTGCAGCTTTGAACAGAAGTTCGTCAATGCCGAAGTTTCGCCCCAAGCCATACTGCAGCAGGGTTAGCAAACCGATGCCGAGAACAGTGCCGGCTAAGATTTGCGCCCACAGACGCTTAGACTGGTCGGTTGGATGCCGGTGCCACAGCCACAAAGCCGTCCCACCCATGATGAAGCACGCTGCTGTGTTAGCTTTCATGGTGACTAACCCAGGCACTACGGTTTTGAGGGTGGGGATGTTTAACATCCAACCCACAATGACCATACTGCCAATGACAATAACAGCAACACTGGCTTTTCTAGAAAAGGCTTGCAGTGAAGGAATAAGGTTTTGGGTCTGCGTTTCCTGAATTTGTGGATATATCTGTTCCATTTTCTTGCCTCATTAATGAATGTTTCTCTGAAGTTTTAAACGCTTTGCCGGCATAAAATTTTAAAAACTGATTATTTTTCAAAATTATCTAAATTGCCAAATATTTTAACTGATAACTGAGTTACAAAATATTAAGTTCATAGAATACTAAGTTACCTACCGCTTCCCCTTTAACTTTTGAAGGTAAAGCGGTTTTTTCGTAGAATCCACCCTAGCTCATACTGTCATAGCGCCCTAGCCGGCACTTCGCACCCTTCACTGGCTGATTTTTATCACAATAACAATAAATTATCCACCTTTTTTACTTTGTAATGATATTGCCCCCGCCTGCTCACCTCCTTGATTAAGCTCTGGAAATGAGGGGATCTTGATGCCGGTTCATACCCACTCCTAACTCTTAATTCAATACCAGCTTTTCCCCAAAGCAATAAGGCTGAGCTTGATCGCTTTTTAAAACTCGCATAACAGACTTTATGATTTTTAATGAGTTTACAAATACACTCAATTTTCTCTTGTTTTCGCCTTAGCACTTTCTGTCTATTCGTACTTAGCTTTGCTTGAAATGATTGCTAAAAATAAAAATGGTTTTATTAAGGTGACACTAAGCCCTAAGCTCATTAATTTAATAGCTACCCCACCCTTAATTTGCTCAAAATTATTCAGAAGATGCGCCCAATTCCATATTTTGGCAAATCCTAGATGCACCCATGATTCGCTAATTCATCTGCAACTTTGAATGATCAAGCACGACAGCTTACCAGCGTTCAGATTGCGCGATCGCTTCAACATCCAAAATCATCACTAACCGTCCCTCAGAGTCATAAAGACCTTTAAGCAGAGGAGCGAGTTCTTCACTCACTTCTACGGCTGAAACAATTTCCTCTGTATTCAGCGACAAAACCCCTTGAACCCGAGAAACAGCTAATCCCATCCGCATCACTCTTAAGCTCACATCTTGAGGTTCTGGGGCTTCTATGACTAAGATTCGGCTATGAGAATGTTGGGTGTCAACAGGTTCGGCTCCTATCAAACGACCAAAATCTCCCACTGCCAAGATTTCACCGCGCAAGTTGGTTAAGCCTAGGACAAAAGGGAGAGCATTAGGAATTGGAGAAATCGACTGATCGTTCAGGCAAAGCACTTCTCGAACGGTAATTAGCTCAACAGCAAAAAGACTTTCTTCTTGTCCAAAAAGCAGGAACTGCTGTGTAGGAGCAGTGTGGTGTAAATCTGTAGATACGTTTGGATAAGAGCCGGCAGAAACAGATACATTCATACCGCTTTTAAATTTGCCGCTTTAAATTTTTTCTGATTGCTTGGTTTTGGGTTTCCGATGTTTCCCCAGTTTTCGCTGTTCTCACGCTAGACGCCGCACAATGTTAAGCAATTGTTGCGGTTCAAAGGGTTTACCGAGATAGGCATCTGCTCCCAAATCTGTCCCCCAAGTTTGGTCAAGCTCAGTGTTTTTTTGAGTGCAAAACACCACCGGCAAGTTTTTCGTTTCTTCATTTTCTCGCAGCTCTCGGATTACTTCAAATCCATTCATTCGAGGCATCACAACGTCTAAAATTACCAAATCCGGCGGGGTTTTTCGGATGCTCGCAATTGCTTCCGCTCCATCACCGGCACGAATAACACTCATTCCTGCCTCTTGTAAAATACGGCAAATTAGCTCCAATTCACTTGGAACATCGTCTACGACTAAAATTTTTAACATGATTCGCTCCTTATTGACCTACTCTCGGCTACAAAGTTTCTACTACCAGATAAAAGTTATTTTTAGATAACTTCTGCGTTTAGAAAAATTACTCTCCGCCATTTTACGGAATTCAGGTTCAATATTTTTTTCATTTTTAACCTTTTGCTCTCGCGGAATTTTGTGAAAATCAAAAGGTTAATGGTGGGTGAACATTGAAAATTTTCTTTTTTATTTTACAATCAAATGAAACCTATCTAAAAAATCTTTATATTAAACTTATAAATGCACTGGTTGATGAAAAATCTGTGCCGGCAAAGCGAACACAGAACCAGCTCCCTAGCGTTTTCCCACTTAAAGCAAGCTCGAAGCGACTTTGAATCGCTTCAATTAGATGTGAAGTGTATTTTAGAAAGTTGGTTTCACATCAGGCGGCACCAAAGCTTCCGTAAATTTTTTAACCACCTGGCACAGTTGCTCTGCCTCAAATGGCTTCGTTAAATACTCTGTCGCGCCGGCAAGGCGTCCTTGTACTTTGTCAAACATTCCATCTCGTGCAGTCAACATAATGATCGGCAACTTTTGAAATTGAGGTAAATTCCGCACTGTGCGACAAAGTTCCAAACCATCGATTCCCGGCATGGAAACATCCAGCAACAAAACTGATATTGGCTCGTGGTAAATCAAAGACAGCGCATCCACTGCATTATCTGCCACTAAAACCCGATAATCCTCTTCCAACGCGCGTTTGACTAGGTTGTGCATCACAACACTATCATCCACAGCCATAATGGTCGGTTTCGAGTTCCTACTTGTAGACGGCATATATTTCTCTCCTGAGTGTGGATCTATGGGAACCTACCTGAGACGGTTCGGGTAAACGATTGAGGCTGCTGTATTCGCCGGCTTCTTATTTAGGCTTAAGCGCTATACCGCAAGCGGTTGCCTCATCTGTTAATATCCGAGTCTATTTTCCTCACCCTCTGCTGTAGACATTTTTATAGTGCCCAATTTTTGGTTAAGGTCACTATTACTTAATGGTTTGTCACTATTAAAGGCTTCAGAGCGCTCGTGCCTTGAGCCGGCAGCCCCTAACACAATAACCCACTACTCATTTTAACGATTAAGTTTTCTATCTTTCTGTTTTTAGGATATTTCTCATATTGGTAGAGGTTTGCAACACAGTTGAGGTCAATCCTCCCCTCAAAAGTAATGAGCTGCTTTTTACACGCTTCCCCTAAAACGTGCAAACCCGAAAACACAAGCAAAGGATGTCAATATTACTCCAATCCCGCCTCCCAAAAGACGTTCACAGGAAATGTTGACACCCTTTTCTCTCGCCGGCAAGTTAGCGCAGATCGGGCGCTTAATATCTTGCAAGCTCATACTGAAATTAGCTCTCTCACAGAATTATCTGTGGCGCTACCGTCAGTATTGTTACAGGCAAGGCAAAAATAGAATTGGGAATAAGGCTGCCTAACAGCCTTCTGTTCCCGAACTTGGGCGTTTCAACGCTGGGGCAAATACGAAGGAAATAAAAATCCCTTTAGCGCGACTAAGCGACGATAGACTATGGCCGAGAGGCTACCCGCAAACGTACTGCCGAGGCTAACAAACCCTCAAACAGCGCCACCCCATCTGTACCTCCCACCATTGGATCTGATGCCCGCTCTGGATGGGGCATCATTCCCAACACATTTCCCTTCTGATTGCAAATCCCCGCAATATTATTTAAAGAACCATTGCTATTGCCGGCCTTGCTCACCTCACCCCCTGCCGTGCAGTAACGGAACAAGATTTGGCCATTATTCTCCAACTGAGCCAGCGTGTCCGCATCAGCATAATACCGGCCTTCCCCATGAGCGATAGGCAGCTCAATCACCTCACCGACTGCATAAGCAGATGTCCAAGGGGTGCCGGTGCGCTCAACCTTAACCGGCACCCGATCACAAATAAAATGCAAATCCTGATTCCGAGTCAGCGCCCCTGGCAAAAGTCCCGCTTCCGTCAGCACTTGGAAGCCATTGCAAATTCCTAGGACAAACTTCCCTTCAGATGCGTGCTTCACTACCTCCCGCATCACAGGTGAAAAGCGAGCGATTGCCCCACACCGTAAATAATCCCCATAGCTGAAGCCGCCAGGAATCACCACCACATCGATATCAGAAATATCCGTCTCTTCATGCCAGATCGTGCGCGTCGGTTGGCCAAGAATCCCTTGAGTCACCCAAACCACATCGCGATCACAATTTGAACCCGGAAAAACAACAACCCCAAATTTCATAACCTAATCCGGCTAATGATTACCTGACTTTCCCTATCCCTGGAGGCGTAAGCGAGAAATGCCCCACACCGTGAAACCCAGAAACTTAAATACTCGTTTCCGCCGGCACCGCGATCTCAGTTAACTCAAAGCGATAATTTTCAATCACCGGATTGGCGAGTAACTGATCGCAAATTTGCTCCAACTGCTGGCGTGCCTCATCCTCGCCGGCACACGAGAGCGTCAGCTCAACATACTTGCCAATGCGGACTTGCCCTACATTGTCATATCCTAAATGCTTTAAGCCAGACTGCACAGCCACACCAGCCGGGTCTAAGACCGAAGGGCGAAGAGTAACATAGATTTGAGCGTGATAGGTTTGAGTCACAATAAAGCCCTAAATTTTATAGACAAAGCCGATGTCACCATCTCCCTATTTTAAAACCGGGAGCTGTTCAGTTTAACCAATTTTTTTGTGGGTTTTGGCCGGAGCGAATTTACCAAACCCAGCCATACTTGTCAACCCCTGAGTTAGCCTAGAAAAAGCCCCTAATTTGACCAGAACAGATAAAGCACCCTATTACCATGAAAGCCGCTCGCACCCGCAGCCAGGATCGGATTCTGAACCTGCTCAAAAGCTTAAAACAAGCCGTTTCAGCTCAAGATATTTATGTGGAGCTACGCAACCGCAGCCAAGGCGTGGGGCTAGCCACCGTTTATCGTGCCTTAGAATCCTTAAAACTTGAAGGCGTTGTTCAGGTGCGAACCTTAGCCAACGGCGAATCCCTCTACGGCTGCATGCAGCAAGATCAGCACCACCTCACCTGTTTGCAGTGCGGGACATCCATTCCGATTGACGAATGCCCCGTTCATCAGCTCGAAACCCAACTGCAACAGTCCTACCATTTCAAAGTTTTTTACCATACCTTAGAATTTTTTGGACTGTGCGACCAATGTCAGCCCGTTCAAGCCACCGCCTCAGAATTTTGAGGAGGGGATAGGGGCTAAGGACTAGGGGAAGAGCGAAAGAATGGTCGGGCATTCTCTATTATTTATGCCCCATGCCCTATGCCCTATGCCCCATGCCCTATTCCCTACTTTCTACGTGTTCTCCAACAATTGAGCGAATCCCCTCAAACGTTGCTGGGATACTACGCGGATCCATAAACATCACCTTACTGCTATCGCTGCTGCCAATTTTTACGCCCATATCTAGATAATTCTGAGCCAGTAAGAACTGCAGCGCTTCACGGGTACTAGGATCAGACTTAAGCGTTTTAGCAATAATTTGCAGCGCCTCAGAGGTGGCTTGCGCCTTCAACACTTGCTGCTGACGTTCTGCTTGGGCTTTAAGTATAATCGCCTGCTGCTGAGCTTCTGCATCCAGAACCGCCGCTTTTTTGCGGGCTTGTGCGTCGAGTTCTAGCGCCTCAGCCTTGCCTCTAGCGCTATTTACCGCAGACTCTCGCTCTCCTTCAGAGGTCAAAATTGCCGCCCGTTTGCGTCGATCTGCTGACATTTGCAATTCCATCGATTCCTGCACGGTTTTGGAAGGGATAATATCGCGCAGTTCTACCCGCGTCACCTTCACTCCCCAAGGATCAGTGGCAATGTCTAAATCCCGCAGCAACAATTCGTTGATTTGTGAACGGGCGGTAAACGTTTGATCGAGTTCGAGTTGCCCCATTTCTGCACGAATTTGAGTCAATACCAAATTCACCATTGCTGACTGAAGATTTTCCACTTTGTAGTAGGCTTTCTCCAAATCCATTATCCGCCAGTAAACGACTGCATCAACCGTGATGGAAACGTTGTCACGGGTAATACACTGTTGCGGTGGAATGTCTAAGACTTTTTCTCGAATTGTTTGCTGGTAAACGACGCGATCTAAAAATGGGGTGACAAAGTTAAGACCGGGTTCGAGTTTTTTACCGTTATATTTACCTAACGTTTCTACTAAGGCTGCGTTACCTTGATTGATAATTTTGACCGAGCCGGCAAGTGCAGAACCACCGAGAGCCAAAAATACCATAAGAAATAGCTGTTCCATTTTGAACCTCTTGCATTTGAATTTTGAAACAGGTTGAGCCTAGGAATTTAGGAGGTTATGTGGGATTACAGTTAGCGGGTTTCCTTACCGAAAAATTCCTATAGCACTAGATACAACTTGAATGAGTGTGATTTAGGAATGCAGGAGATGTTCAGGGACTACAATCAGGGTGTTGCCTTCACGCCTGACTACCAGAACTTTTTGGTTCGGGGCAATTGCCATTTGGTAATCCTCACACCGGGCACGCCAAGAATTTCCTTCATAAATCACCCGACCGGCCTGTCCGGGTAAAATCTCTGTCAGAGTTTGTGCTTCCTTCGCATCCTCGATAGTAGGCACCTTGCGGTTGGGCAGCAGCCGTCTGGACAGAACCGTTAAAACCAGAGAAAGTACCATCCACAGCCCGATCTGCAAGCTCATATTCAACCCAGTCAGGGAGACAAGCGCGACGGCAAAGGCGCTCAGTCCCATTGTAAATTCCACAAAGGCGGTGGGGAAAAATAGCTCCATCAAGCAAAGAACCGCCCCTGCCACTAACCAGAGTATTGTTGAGGTCAATAACATAGATAAAACCGATGGAGGTGATGCTGTTGCTGCCACCTGTGGAATTAACCAAATCACACTCAAACCCATTGACAGACCGGCCTCCCCAGAGTGGGTATTGATCAAGGCTGATTTGACGTGGCCGGCTTGATTGCAATGGCCAAGGGTTATCGCTCGCTAATTAATGCCGGCAATTTTTAATTAAGCTAGGTGATTGAAAATTTAGAGGTAGCTTTTTCAGTCTATGCTAGCTTTCAGTGATTCGCTATCTTGATCAACTTAACTTAAAAGTGTTTCTGTAGAAACTTCTGGGACGCATGAGCAGTTCAGAGCCGGCCATTTACTGTATTAATCCCGCTTGCGCGAATCCCCACAATTCCCTTGGGGGTCAAGTCTGTGCGAGTTGCCAAACGCCTCTGGTGTATCGCTATCTTTGGGCAGTTGGCCCAGAGGCAGCGCAGGTTGCCATCGGCCAAGTCATTCACAACCGCTACTCGGTAGTTGCACCGCAAATCTGGCTAGATACTCAGCCGGCAGCGCAACCCTTTGTTCCCCAAGATTTTCCGGAGGCGATTCTCCCATACTTACATTTATATCCTCACCGGCTCCATGTTCCGGAGGTGTATGGGTTTGCCGAAGTCGGGGAGGGATCAGAGACAACTCAGATTTTGCTGCTGGAAAATGTGCCGGTTGATCCTGTCGGGAACTTATATCCTTCTGTGGTAGAGGCGTGGCCCACGGCATCAGCGGTGCGCCAGGTTTACTGGCTGTGGCAACTTCTGCAACTTTGGACGCCTTTATCAGAACAGGGGGTGGCGGCGAGTCTGCTGGCTACAGATAACATCCGGGTTGAAGGTTGGCGGGTGTGGTTGCAAGAACTTTATCTCGATGACACCGGCACCGGCAAAACGAAGGCGCTCTCTAAGATGCGCTTAAAAGATTTGGGATACTATTGGTTGAGTTGGATTTCTGGAGCACAGCCGCAAGTTGCAGACCAACTTAAAGAGATTTGCGAGATGCTACGGCGCGGTCATGCGACCCTAGAAGATATCTCAGCGCAACTTAATCAGCTATTGCTAGAACAAGCAGCAGAGTTACCCTTACGTGTGCGGGTTGCCGGCGCTACAGATACCGGCCCGATCCGTGAACACAATGAAGATACCTGTTATCCGACAACGGCGGATGTAAAGGCGCGAAATATTCCGTCTAATAACCAGTTAATTCCTCATTTCTTCGTGGTTTGTGATGGCGTTGGGGGCCATGAGGGCGGAGAAGTTGCCAGTCAGTTGGCGGTACATTCCCTAAAGGCACTGGTACAGACTTTACTTGCAGATACGGCTGAAGCACCAGATATCACGTCTCCTGATGTGGTAATGCAGCAACTCGAAGAAAGCATTCGGGTGATTAATAATACGATTGCCGCTCAGAATGACGCTCAGGGTCGCTCATCTCGGCAGCGCATGGGAACGACGTTGGTAATGGCTTTGCAGCTACCGCAAAAAGTCAGGGCGGCAAGTGGGGTGGAGTTTGGCAATGGTCATGAGCTTTATATTGCTCATGTGGGAGATAGCCGCGCCTATTGGATCACGGGCGATTATTGCCAGCGGCTGACGGTGGATGATGATGTATCGGTTCGGGAAGTCCGTTTGGGACGTTGTCTGTATCGGGAAGCGCTAGAGCGATCAGATGCCGGTGCGCTGACTCAAGCGCTGGGAACGCGGGATGCTGAGTTTCTGCGTCCGAACATCCGGCGGTTCATTGTGGAAGAAGATGGCTTGCTGCTGCTGTGTTCGGATGGCTTGAGTGATAATGACTGGGTGGAGCTAGCTTGGGCGAATTATGCGCCGGCAGTGCTTAAGGGGGAAATGCCTATTGAGGCAGCAGTCCAGGCTTTGATTGATCTGGCGAATGATAAGAATGGTCATGATAATACGTCGGTGGTTCTGGCTCACTGCCGGTTCTCTCCTGAACCGTTGGTACTTTTTGAGCCGGTGCAAATCCCGACTTTAAACAAGCCGGTGGAGTCTGAACTTTCAGAGGCTTCTAAAGCGCTGCTTTATGATGAACCGGCTGCCGGTGAGCAAACTGTGTCCGTTCAAGCACAACCCCCGAAGCGTCAAAAAAGTTTGGTGAGTGTTGTAGTGCTGTTAGGCGTATTATTGGGAATCGGAGTTGTGGGGTTGCTTGCTTGGTCGCAACTTGATCGTCCAGGTTTTGAGCGACTACGTGATGGACTTTTCCCGCCGGCGCAATCTCGATAAACTTCCTTATGGCTGTTGAGATTTTTGCTTAAGAAACTACAGATGATTGGGTATCGTGCCGGCAGATATAGACACCGATAGCGTTTCTAATTGAAATGTAAACGGTGATTTGCCTTCTAAAGACGTTGCTTGAAATATCTAAAGGCAAAAAATATAAATCAATTAGAAGCGCCATAAACTTAATATTTTAAGTAAACTTAATTAACGGCTGATCTATAGCAATCCTATTTGAATTGTAAAAACTTGGGGTGCGGGCATCTAAAAAGCAGCTCAACGCACACGCTACGCGAAAGCACTCCGGGAAAATCTCAGGAATATTTTAACATTGCTTTATATTTATTCCAGCCAAAAATATTATTTTTTATTTTTCAAGTTTTTTAATTTTTAAATAGCTTAAATGAATTTAAAGCATCTAATTTCTTACAATTTGTTGTGAGGGGGCATCTTGCCCGTTTGCTGCCATCTGTAGCAGTAAGATGCTCTAATATTTTTGTCACATTAGACAGAAAGATACTCCCACTACAAATATTTTCGCCAATGTGGGATGTTTTTATTTTTATTAAAATTCACTTAAATACGGAATAGCTTGTGAATCTATAGTTCAGCCTCGCCATCATCACTAATAGAGGACTTCTGCCATACAAAGTGTGAATAACCTAACGCTGCCGGCTCATAACCCAAGAACCCTGCACTCTGATGCAAACGTATCACGATACCCGGCCTACCACCCAAAAAAAACTCGCTGCACAGCGAAAAAACTTGACTTTTTAAGTAAATTATGTGTATTTGAAGAAACCCCCTAAAGTGAGAAACCCGTCTGCCGGCAACGCTTATGTAGTCGTTCATATTGGATATAAAGAGAATAAGGTAATTTGATAATCTCCCAGAAACCAAGGGCACGGTTAGGGCACAAGTGCCATCACAGCCGGCCCAGAAGTCCTAATATTTAAAAAGTCACTCTTGACATTTCGCCCAAAATCTCTCAAGTTGACTCTCTAGCCAAGCTGCTATCCAAAAAAGGTGCCATGTCAACCCTAGTTATCGTCGAATCTCCCACCAAAGCACGCACCATCCGTAATTACCTGCCTTCCACCTATCGTGTGGAAGCCTCAATGGGTCATGTGCGCGATCTCCCGTCGTCTGCCGAAGAAATTCCCGAAGCTGTTAAGGGAGAAAAATGGGCGCAGCTTGGGGTGAATGTGGAGGCCGACTTTGAACCCTTGTACGTTGTCCCCAAAGACAAAAAGAAAATAGTCAAACAGCTCAAAGATGCACTGAAAGATGCGGATGAACTGATTTTGGCCACAGACGAAGACCGGGAAGGGGAAAGCATTAGCTGGCATTTATTGCAATTGCTAAAACCTAAAGTGCCCACCAAGCGGATGGTGTTTCACGAAATCACGCAAGAGGCAATCCGCGAAGCCTTGAAAAACTGCCGCAATATTGATGAGCAGTTGGTACGCGCCCAAGAAACGCGGCGAATTTTAGACCGGCTTGTGGGATATACCCTCTCTCCCCTACTGTGGAAAAAAATTGCCTCTGGTTTGTCTGCAGGGCGGGTTCAGTCGGTTGCGGTGCGGCTTTTGGTGCAGCGGGAACGTCAGCGTCGCGCCTTCCGCCAAGGTAGCTACTGGGATCTCAAGGCGACTCTGACCCACGAAAAAACGCCTTTTGATGCCAAACTGGTGATGTTAGCCGGCACCAAATTAGCCACCGGCAGCGATTTCGATGAAGCCACAGGTCAAATTATTGCCGGCCGGCGCGTGGTTTTGCTCAACGAAGCCGAGGCGAGAGCATTACAGGATAGATTATTCGGCAAAACTTGGGCAGTCTCTAACTTAGAAGAACGCCCCGTTACCCGCAAGCCGGCCCCTCCGTTTACTACCTCAACTCTGCAACAAGAAGCGAACCGCAAACTGCGGATGTCTGCCCGCGATACCATGCGAACCGCTCAAAGTCTGTACGAGCAAGGGTATATTACCTATATGCGAACCGACTCGGTGCATTTATCCGACCAGGCGATCACGGCAGCACGCAGTTGCGTTGAGGAAATGTATGGCAAGCAGTATCTCAGTCCGCAACCTCGGCAATATACGACTAAGAGCAAAGGTGCACAAGAAGCACACGAAGCCATTCGTCCCGCCGGCAGCAGTTTCCGTACCCCGCAACAAACCGGCTTAGCCGGTCGAGAACTGCAACTGTATGATTTGATTTGGAAACGCACCGTTGCTTCCCAAATGGCAGACTCGCGCCAAACTCACATCACCGTAGAAATGCAAGTTGAAGATGCCGGCTTTCGTTCTAGTGGCAAGCGCATCGACTTCCCCGGTTTCTTGCGGGCTTATGTGGAAGGTTCCGATGATCCGGATGCTGCTATTGAAGATCAAGAAGTGATTCTGCCGGCCCTCAAAGTTGGAGATCGCCCCAAATGCCGCGATCTCGAAGCGATCGGTCACGAAACCCAGCCGCCGGCCCGTTTCACGGAAGCTTCTTTGGTAAAAACCCTGGAAAGTGAAGGCATCGGGCGTCCCAGCACCTACGCCAGCATCATTGGCACCATTATTGATCGCGGCTACTCCCAACTCGTCAGCAACGCCCTCATTCCTACCTTCACAGCGTTTGCAGTCACCAGCTTGCTGGAAAAACACTTTCCCGAATTGGTAGACACCCGCTTTACCTCCCGCATGGAACAAACCCTGGATGACATTTCCACCGGCGAAGCGAAATGGTTGCCCTATTTGCACGAATTCTTCCTGGGCCAAAAGGGTTTAGAAACCCAAGTCAAAGAACGGGAAAACCAGATCGACCCCAGTGAAGCGCGGACAGTGGAACTGGAGAACTTGGCGGCTAAAGTGCGGATCGGACGCTTTGGCCCCTACATTGAAGTGGAAAATGGCAATGGGCCGGTGACTGCCTCGATCCCCAAAGATTTGACACCGGCAGACTTAGATCCGCAGAAGGTAGAGGTGCTGCTGCGGCAGAAAACAGAAGGCCCGGATGAAGTAGGCCGGCATCCCCTCACTGGCGAATTGATTTATATCAAAAACGGCACTTACGGCCCTTATGTCGAGTTAGGTGAAGTTTCTGAGGAGAACAAGAAACCGAAACGTGCTTCTTTGCCTAAAGGCGTGAAGCCGGAAGACGTGACGCTGGAAATGGCAGTGGGGCTGCTTTCCCTGCCCCGCACCTTAGGAACCCATCCAGAAACCGGCGGTAAAATCCAAGCAAGTTTGGGCAAGTTTGGCCCTTATGTGGTGCATAACCAGGGAAAAGACTTGGAGGGAAAAGACTCGAAAGATTATCGCTCGCTTAAGGCCAGTGACGATGTCTTGACAATTGAGCTTAAACGTGCATTGGAACTCCTGTCGGAGCCGAAGAAGGGCGGGCGCGGCACTCGGAGCAAGACGAAGGCAGCTTTGCGGGAACTTGGCCAGCACCCAGCCGACGGGGAGCCGGTGAATGTTTATGATGGGCCGTATGGGCCGTATGTGAAGCACGGGAAAACTAATGCTTCTGTACCGGAAGATCGATCTGTAGAGGATCTAACGCTGGCAGAGGCCGTGGAACTTTTGGCGGCAAAGGCTTCATCTGGCAAGAGTTCGTCTAAATCGAGTGGCTCAAAATCGGATAGCGCGACTAAGACTAAGGCTGCCGGTAAGAAATCGACAACCCGCAAAACCACTCAGAAAAAGACTTAGACGGTAAAGAGTTAATCGCTCAGTATTAATGAGCGATTAGCTATTTGCCTTGGCCAATGCCTTACGTTTGCGCTTGAACTGGGAGCCGGCACCCAAGGCCCCAAAGGCCAGCAACCCTAAAGCGACAGAAGGTTCAGGGACGTGTTCTGATTGATGGCAAGGCATATCGCAGGGCATCGCGATCTCGTCAGGACACGGTTCTGTCCCGTCCCCGTGATAAGCCATGTGGCCCCAAGGGTTGTACATATAACCTGTCTGACTCTGAGCGATTGTGTTGTCCGACAAATCTGACGGGGCGCTGGCCATCATAAACAGAGACGAATCTGTAGGAGTAGCCGTTGCGGTAACTCCAGGCAAACCGGGCATTAAATCTCTCAAATCATTGGCAATGGGAATGTTTGCTGTGTTCCAGGGGAACATTGGGTCGAGCAGGTTGTGTCCGTAAGGCTGACCACTGGAGGGATAAAAACTGTTACCCCAGCGTCCGTTCAGCTGCCATTGTCCCCAAAGGCGATCCACATTGGCATGAAGCAGGAAGAACATTGGATCATTGGGAGAATTCTGAAGATTCATCGAACCTCCGATCCAATTGTGCATACTGTTGTGCAACCCGGTGCCGGTTTCTATACGCGAGCGAAATGCGTTATAGGTCGTTTGGGCAAGTGCACCATTTACCTGAGTTTGTGTGCCTAAGGTTGTCCAATCACGCAGACTGCGTGTGAGTTCTCGCGGAGTGCCGGTGGATAGTCCTGTCCATGCGCCCCTGTTAAGGGTATTGCTCAAGTCTCTTCTCAAAAGCCATCCATTCGCGCGGGAGAAAGGCCCAGACTGAACCGTTCCGCCTCCAACACCCCCAGTCCCGCCATTGGGACCCATGAAGTTGTTTTGAAAAATAATGTTTCGTGTGGCGGTTTGATTTGTCCAATCCCAGTAGGGAAGTGTCACACTGGAGTCTACTGTTTGTAAGGCTCTTTCAAATTCATCTAAAAACTGCCGGTGCCACGGCAGAAAGGCAGCGTTGCCATGAGCGCCATTCACTAATGTCGTGCCATTTGGAGCGAGACGGCCTGTCATATCCATTGTTGCTAAATGGGTGGCCACAAACTGGTCATACTCGCTGATGCGAACGCCGTTTGGGGTGGTAACGAATCTTTGGGTTTTTAAGGCGACGACGGCATTGACGAACCTATCTATTTCAGTGCGGGTCATCGTCGCGGCATTTCTTCTCACCTGCAAAGTTCCACTGGTATTCCCAGAGTTGGGCATGGTGTCATATCTGTAGCCCAGACGCGTGAAATCTATAACGTCTGCCGGCCTGACATTGCTTCTAGCAAAAGTAAAGGCTTGAGCCGGATTCGCACAGAAGGCTACAACCGTGCCGGCGACTAAACCGATGCCGGTGAAAGCACGTTTAAGATCCATAAGATTCCCCCAATAAAAGCGCAAAATTAATATAGGCATATTTAAAATGTCGTTGGCGCTCTGCCAAGATTGCTTAGCTAGCGCCTAGGCGATAAGTTCCAATACTCTGCTTTGTGCAGTGACGCGAGTAGTTTGGCTTCACTTCATGCAAAGCAGAGCCGGCTGAGAATTACAACAAATTTCTTCTCAACAGGATTAGCAACTATGTTTAGTTGGTTATATTGACAAGCTTGACAAAAGTGTTTTCTTCGAGTTTTCACGAGCGGAAAGAATCTCGAACCCCGACTCTCTAAGAGCTTGACTTTTTATATTATCTATGTAAGTAAGTATATACGTATCTTCTGCTATTTTGTTGCCAAAATGGCAGCTTTTTTTGAATAAAACAAAGCCTTGGAAAAGTTTTTAACTGAGGAGGGGCCTTCGATAGGTGCCGGCTCATCGAAACATGATTTTTTTTACCGCTGAGAGCCGGCATAGAAGTAGACGAACTGTAGACTAAACTGCCTGAAAAATACTATAGAGGCGAGATGGGGCAGTTATTGAAGAGTCCATGAATCCTCAAAGCGTTCAAAATTACTTATTTTTTTAATGTTTGTTTGATCCATCTGTAATTTCAGGAAGCTGGTTGAAGTTTAACAGTAGGGTCTGGTCGCCAACTAACAAACTGATTCAGTGAGTTTGGGTCAAGTTAGCCGGCTGTAATCTTAAACTTTTTGCGGTTGTTTACGCTTACGCAAGCGACCGGCACCCAATGCCCCAAATGCTAATAGACCAAATATAGAAGCCGGTTCAGGAACGTGTTCTGATTGATGGCAAGGCATATCACAGGGCATATCTATTTCGTCAGGACACGGTTCATCTCCATGATAGGCATGATGACCCCAAGGATTGTACGTATTGCCGGTGGTATCTGAAAACAAATCTTCCGGCGCGCTGGCCATTAAAAATGATGAGAAATTAGAATTGGGTGGAGCAACACCTGGTAACCCAGGGAGTAGAGCGGCCAAGTCAGCGGCAATCTTTGATTGACCTCGATCCCAAGGCCACATTGGGTCGAGCCGGCTGTGTCCGTAACCCTGGAAATTAGCAGCATAAGCCTCTGCACCATTCAAACGACCAGTACCCGCAACAGCAGTCTGCCATCTGGCCCAGAGGCGATCAACGTTGGCATGAAGCATCCAAAATATGGGATCGTTGGGAGAAGTCATCAAGTTCATTGAGCCTCCCACCCAGTTGTGCATGGGGTTGTGTATGTTTAACTCGATCCTGTTGTTTAACGTAAGGTAGCTAGTTGTATTGAGGGCTGTATTTTCCTGGGCGGCAGTGATCATCCCCCGATTCGTTGGTCCAGGGGCAAACGAACCCAAGTTGCGTGTCAGTGCTTGTGTGCCGGTGGAGGTTCCCAGCCAAACGTCACGACTCAAGTCACTTCTCTGAACCCATCCGCGGGCAGTTGTGAAAGGCCCACTCTGAACCGCCCCACCAGGGTTTCCATTGGTGCTCCCATTGCCTCCCATAAAATTGTTTGTAAAGATGACGTTTTGAGAGCCACTAATATCCGTCCAATCCCAATAGGGAATGGTTACAGTCGGATCTACAACTTGTAATGCCTTTTCAAATTCATATGTAAACGTCCGGTGCCACGGCAAAAAGCCGGCCCTGCCATGTGCCGCATTAACTAAAGGACGCCCATCTGGCCCAGGCCGGCCGGCTAAATCCATCGCTCCCAAATGGGCTGCCACAAATTGGTCATACTCACTGATGACAACACCGTTCGCAGCCGTCACCGTCCTGGTTTTTAACATCCGGATAGCATTTACGAACCGCTCTATCTCAGTCGCATTCAAGGTAGCCGCGTTTCTTCTGACCTGTAAACCTGCCGTGCCGCCAGGAACATTTATACCGCTGTATGTATAACCCAGCGCTCTAAAGTCCAGAACGTCATTTGGTGTGTAAAAATTGCGGGTAAAAGTAAATGCTTGTGCTTGTACTGCACCAAACACGATAGCACTGCCTGTGATTAAGCCGAGCCAGGTAGAAGCGCGTTTTAGATTCATGTAATTATCCTTCCAACACAATATAAATTCAGGGCTGGATTCTAAACGACATTCGCAATATTCTCGGCTGACCCTGAGCTACAAATATTTAGTGAATTAAGCCCGCGTTCTTTAGAGATTTGTGGTTACGCTTATCCTAGGATAAAGCCATCCCGACATATTCACTCTCAAAATCTCTGTATTTTTACGGAATCTTTATAAATTAATCCTAGGAAAAATAATTTGAGCTTTAAAAAGAAGGCGGTAATTTCCCCTACGCTTCCCCATCTTTTCTTAAAAAATATTGCTAATAAATCAATAAATCCTGCAAGCTATTTCAGGAAAAGCTAGAATTTTTATTGGTTCAACTTTCTATTTTTTTAGTGTAGTGAGTCATAGCTAAATATTATTAAATTTATTTAAATTTCAAGAATTTTATCCTACAAAATCCTTGAAGTGCTTATCCATCAACCCATTTCGCTCTGACTGAATGACCGCAAAAATTGTTTATTATATTAATTTTAAAACAAAACTTTGATTAATTAAATAATTATAATTACCAGATTTGTTTATTTTATCAATAAAAATATTTAGGTTTTTGTAGTTATACTTAAGTAGCGGATATTTTTAATAGCTACTAGATTCAGTGTATTTTAAAAAAATGAATAAATTAATAATAAGTAGTTTTGTTAACCGAAAGTTCTGTAAAGATTTTGTAAAGATAAATCACTAAATGACTAAATAGATATTATAAAAGCAGAAGAAATACAACGACTGAGTCCAACAGATTGGTTGGATGCATTGATGAATGGTTCCAAAAAGCAGACTTTTATGAACTGACCCTAACCGGCAACCTGTAAGCTGAGCAGCCCCCTATGCAATTACGCGGAGCGCAGATCAGTGGTGAGTAAGTAACCGAGTGTATTGCTCAAATCCTTGGACTGAATAAGTTTATAGAGCGCTCCACACTCAGCACTCACCACTCAACACGAGAAGAAAGTGCTTTAGACTCAGGACATTGCAGCTAAATCAGGAAAAACTTCCCGCACCGCCGGATGCACGATCTGGTGGTTTCGCACATTTAGCCCACTGGCCAAGACCGGATCTGTATCCAAGGCTTTGATCCCCTGATTTGCCAACTTGAACACATACGGTAATGTGCTGTTATTAAGGGCTTGGGTTGCAGTCCAGGGAACCGCCCCAGGCATATTCGGAACGCCATAGTGGACAACGCCCTCTTCTACATAGGTGGGATGGGTATGAGAAGTCGGGCGCAATGTTTCTACACAGCCACCCTGATCCACTGCAACATCAATAATCACAGAACCCGGACGCATTTTTCCGACAAGGTTTCGAGAGACAAGCACCGGCGCGCGTCGTCCTAATACTAAAACAGCACCGATCAGCAAGTCGGCATCTGGAACGAGGGACTCAATTTGCAGAGACTGACTGTAAAGGAGCTGAACTCTAGAGCCAAAAAGGGTTTCGAGATAGGATAAACGCTCAACATTGATATCTAAAATCTGAACTTGAGCGCCCATTCCTACAGCCATTCGTGCCGCTTCTGTGCCAACAACACCGGCACCTAAAATCACGACTTTACCGGGCATTACCCCAGGAACACCCCCTAAGAGAACGCCTCGCCCTCCCTGTTGGCGCTCTAAAAATCTTGATCCAAACTGCACTGCCAACCTGCCGGCGATAATGCTCATCGGCGTCAATAGAGGCAGTCGTTTATCTGGCAGTTCGACGGTTTCATAAGCGATTGCACTGACGCCAGAATCAATCAGATGCTCTGTCAAAGTCCGATCAGCGGCTAAGTGCAAATAGGTAAAGAGCAACTGCTCTTTCTGGAGAAACGGGTACTCTGGCGACAGCGGTTCCTTGACTTTAACCACGAGTTCCCGATCCCAAGCGTCTTTGGCGCTGCCAACAATTTTAGCGCCGGCCTGAATATAATCTTCATCCCCCAAGCCGGCACCGGCACCCGCGCCGGTTTCCACAAACACCGAATGACCCTTTTCACACAATACCCGAACGCTGCTCGGACTCAGCCCGACGCGAAACTCCTGATCCTTCGTTTCCTTAGGAACGCCAATTTCCATCTGCCACCTCTTTATGACCCATGCTTTTAACTTATGTCTTTACAGACTTGCGCTGCGAATACTCTCACTGTATGCCAGCCGGCTCATGGTTTGCTGCTATCCTATCGACAGAGTTTGGCGATATTTGAGGTGCCGGCAGTGACGATTAAAATTAGCGGGCGCAATCAGCTCACAGGTAGAGTGACGGATATTCAGCTGGGAGATATCCTGGCAGAAGTCACAATTCAAGTTGGAGATAACTTGATCGATGCGGTGATCACGCGCCGGTCTGCTGAAAATCTTAAAATTGCCATAGGGGACGAAGTGACAGCCCTGATCAAAGCAACAGAAGTCATGGTTATCAAAGCGGTTGATTAGATTCAGTTCCTCAAAGTCGTGGTTGACGCGATACCAAGCATCTCTACAATGGAAGACAATAAAAGGTAAAGAATTGTAACTAAGCGACAAAACCATGACTCAACCACAACCCACCACCACACCCAAACTTGAGGAGCCAAAGTTTGGTTTCAATGACTACGCCGAGCGCTTGAACGGTCGAGCTGCGATGATTGGCTTTGCGCTAACCGTAATCATTGAGTATGTCACCGGCCAGGGTTTGCTGGAATGGCTTGGACTTAAGTAAGTTCAGCAAGTCACCCTTCCCAAACTGAAACAAGCAGCGATTGCTGCGAGTCTTTGCACTTACAAGCTTGTTCGGGAAGGGTGACTGGCTCTACACCGATTGAAGGAATTCAAGTTTTGTCAAGATTCCCTACACTTTAAGGTGTAAGTTTAAGCTAGAGTATCCTTGAGCTAGAAGCGTTAAAGCGTTGTTAGCACTGTAAGTTTTAAGATCGGAAATAAATAGGAACCAAGCAGACTGTGATGAACGTTGTATGGCCTCGAATTTTGAAGTCAGCCTATCGTAGAGAACCCATTACCAGCTTTATCATTACGGTTGGAGCTGTAGATGCGGTAATTGGGGGAATCGGCTCTCGCGGATCGTTGCTCACCTTCGGACTCACTATGGCCGGCGTTGCCCTGGCTCTGCGTTGGTGGCAATTCCAGCGCAGTCAAGTTGAACAACCAGAACGAGTCCCGGAACTGTATCTGCCGGCAAGCTCATCTCGCCCTCAGTTGCCCCAGTTGGCACCGGCTAAGAAACGGCGTCCTCAATAAAGAATGCAGAAATTTTTCAAAGCGGGTTGATTGAGAATTTTGAATGTGTGATTAGCACGGTGGTTAAACCCGCTCATTGGAAAAGTTGAGATAGAAATCCGCTCACGGTAGCAGCATAGCAAAAGTTTCCAGCCTTCCACCGGCTGGCGCGTCCCATTTTTTTCTTGTAATAATTTTTACTGCTTGCCGGCTAGAGCGGATTAGCTTACTAGAAAAAAAAGAAACTTAGTGAGCTTTGTCGCTCATCACCAGGCAAATCTTATTAGAACGAGAATTATGAGCACTCGCGCTATCGCCAAATTGCTTAAAATTGGCGAAGTAGCAGCCGGCACAGGGGTGCCGGTTAAAACCATTCGCTACTACGATGAAATTGGTTTGTTGGCTCCTACCGTAGAACGCTCTGATTCAGGATACCGACTTTTTAATGAAGCGATCATGAATCGGTTAGCATTTATTAAGCGAGCGCAATCTTTAGGACTTAGTCTCAGTGAAATACAAGAACTGCTGCTCATCCACGATCACGGAACGTTACCTTGCGGCGAAGTTAAACACCGGCTGCAAGCAAAATTAGAAGAAATTGCCGAGCAAATTGCCGCCTTGGAAATGCTAAAAGCTGAATTGCAAGGGCTGCTAAGCGGATGGGAAGAACAACCGCCGGCTCACCTAATTGCCCAAACAATATGTCCGAACATTCAATCGAATAATGATGAATGATGAAGGATGAAAAAATTTCTGCATTCTACCTTTTCAGTTTGGCATTTTCCTAAATGGAAGATTTTTTTGTTGGGCATTTTCCTGGCAGTTAGCATTGCTCATATTTCTCATGCTTCATCGGTTAGCCCTACGCCAAAAAGCCAAATTCCCAGCACTGAAGTTTCCCGAATCGTCCCCCTTACCAGTGCTTGGGAAAGCCCGCAACTAATTCGGATTTTGGAAGATCATAAAGGAACTGTTGAAAGTCTTTCCTTCAGCCCAGACGGGCAAATTCTTGCCAGTGGGGGAGGTAGTTTAGATCCGAGGATTAGAATTTGGGATTTACAAAAAGGGGAAAAAATTCGCACCCTTAAAGGACATAAAACGAGGGTGCTGGCGCTAGCCATTGCCTCAGATGGTGAAACACTCGCCAGCGGCAGTGATGACTCCCTACTCAATATTTGGAATTTTAAAACCGGCAAGCTAAATCATACGTTCTCAGAGCCGGCTAGCAATATTTTATCTCTAGCGATTAGCCCGAACGGTCAAACCCTCGTCAGTGGCGGTTTGGATGGCATTAAATTATGGGATTTAACGAAGCAACGACCCTTGCAAAATTGGGTGCGCTATGAGATTTTTTACTCAGTTGCAATTAGTCCCGATGGCCGTTTGCTAGTGAGTGGTGGCAAAGACGCAACGGTGAAAGTGTGGGATTTGTCCACCGGCAACTTCATCGGAAGCCTCAAGGGGCATACACAGCCGGTGAGTTCACTTGTTTTCACACCAGACAGTCAAACATTAATTACCGGCAGTTACGATAATGCAATTAAAGTGTGGAATATCCAAACAGGAGAACTGATACACACACTTTTTGACCATACCAATCAGATTGATTCTCTAGCGATGAATCCAGACGGGCAAACCTTAGCAAGTGCCGGTCATGATGGTATCCGAATCTGGGACTTAAATACTCAGCAGCTCATCATCAAGTTTCCCGCCCATTCCGACTGGGTGCAATCCCTGGCGTTTAGTCCAGATGGGAAAACGCTTGCCACTGGGGGATTTGACAGCTTGATTAAGATTTGGCAAGCTAGTCCGCCGCCTCAAGAAGTTTTAACCGGCAACGGAATTTAAACTTTTATCTGAAAAGCTTGGAGTGGCGGCATCTTGCCGGCTAGAAATATTACAATCTACTTAGATTGCTATAACCTTCAATCAAACTGCTTCTTTGTCACCAATATCTCGCTTTAAGGGGCGCTTATAAGTAAATGAAAAAGTGTCTCCACTATCCATCACCTGCTGTATTTCTTCATACATTGCATAGTCACCAACCCCACTAAGATTTGCCCAACCTCGCGCTCGTGTTAAGGCAATAAATAACTGGTTACGCAAGCTAACATCACTCTCATTTCGAGCAACATTATCACAGCCAACCACATAAACCATATTTGCTTCATTGCCTTTGGCGCGGGGAACACGAGACACTGTAATCCCACCCTCCATCCAAAAACGATTGGGTTCGTGGTGTGGCCACTGAGGTTTTAGTTCATTTAATTCTAAAGCAGTTGGAATATAGATATCAATGCCTTTTTCTATCAAGAAACTCGCTACTTGATTTTCTAACTCAATTGCATCCTCGCTAGCGCCTAAAACGACAACTAAAATGTCTCGACTGGGCTTGAGATCGTCTTCGCTCAGGTTATGCCAAATCTTCTCAGCAAGTGCGCTCATTTCCGCTTTGCGAGAGCTATAAGTGTTAAATTCTAATACAGGTTCTCCCCACAATTCATTAACTGGATTCGGTGAATTTTGAGGAGGCCGGTGAAGCGTGATTTGCTGACCTGAAATAAACTTGCCGGTGACTTCATAGCCGATTGCCCTCCAGTCATCTGCACGGGTAATTCCTGTTAACATTCCCTCTGGACGAAGTAATCCCATTCCTATCGCATGAGCGGCTGTAAGAATTGGCCCTGGCGTGCGATAACACCGGCGCATCACTTCATACTTTTTAATTCCCCCTGCATATTGCCCTCCTTTGGTTAATAACCCGCTGATATTTTCACCAAACAATTCTTTAGTCGTAGGAATTTTTAAGCTATCTAAACTTTGAGCTTCATCATACGCCCAAATTAACCGACGCTGCTCTGGATGTTCTGGATCGGTAGGACGCAAGGCTTGATAAGCTAGCCAGTAAATTGCTTGTTTATCTTGATATTTTAAATCACCATCAGCAACTAAATCCTGTCCTTCATCAATCAAAATTGCATCAAAAAGCGGTTGAATTTCTATCTCTTCAGCTAACCGCTTGCACAAGTCAGCTAATCCGCGCCCAGGCTGTTTTTCCCTAGAGTCACCTGCCGTCCTGCGTCGAATTCCGTGGAATTCACAAATTGTACTATAAAGTCCCGGTTGCTCTTTCGCTCCCCAGGCATGAAGCACTCTCAGCTTTTTATTTGTCTTTGGATCATACTGAATATCTCCTCCACTGAAATGACGCAACCATTGATCGACCGATCCAATCATTAAATCGTAAAGAGTGCGAGTAAAAAATACTAAGGCAATATCCCACTCTGGATACTTTAAATGCATATGTGCTGCTTTTTGACACAGCAAGACTGTTTTTCCTGAGCCAGCAATTCCTCGCATCCGCTGAAAACCCGGAGGAATTCCTTTACCGATATGTTCTTGTTGAAAATCTAATTCATAAAGTTTTTCTTGCAAAGTTGCAATAATGCTAGCGCGAGTTTTATTATTGTTAGTTCCAAGGGTGCGGGGAGGTTTTCTTAACACTGTTGTCCCGCCGATAACTGCGAGCATTAACTCCCACTGTTCCTCATCTAAATTGCTCCCCACTAGGGCAGAATTGGTTTGTTGAATTCGTTCTAATAACCCGGCTTCACTCAAATGGTCTTGGAAGATAATAGGAGGGCAATTTGGAAGTTGCTCAAAGCCTTTTTCCTGCCATTCTTTTTGTATAATCAGAGGCAGTGCAACAAGCGCTCGTCCTGTAACTTTGCCACAAATAGCCGGCTCCCGATTACAATAGGCAATTAAAGCGTTTAGTTGTCCTTCAGCTTGCTGATAAGGGTTCGATTCTGTGGCAGAAAAGTTCTGGAAACGCCACACATTTTCGTTAATCTCAATAATTTGATCAATGGTGATAGATAGAATTTCAATAACGATTAGATTAAGTTCTTGATCAGCAATCAGAATATCTGGCTCTTTTCGAGTTTCTCCTACTTTGGAAAAAAGAGGATAGCGCCAATAGCCGATACAACATCTATCAGCGAACGCACTCCGCACTGCATCCCAAACTTTCTGTTCACCGGCTTGTGTGCTTGCTTCTAGCGGTTCTGTAGTGATGAACTTGCGACCCTGATCTTCGTTACCAACGGCCATCTGGCTTACCAAACCCTACTTGCTCAAAGCTACTGCATGAAGCGTTAAAGCCGGCCTTGTTTCAACATTTTGTAAAATATCGCGCTGTAAGTCCCGCAATACTGCCGGCTGGCAGCCCCAAACAAAAAGGGAAGAGAACATCGCGTCTCTTCCCTTGATTATTGTCTTGGGTTTCCCCTTGTAGCTTCTTCCGCAGTATTTGCTGCTGTTTCTTCAGCTGTCGTGCTCGTGCAGCGCCGCCTTTGCCTTTGGAGTTTCTTCCCTCACGGCGAGGGGACTCCCAGCTTTTCAACCGTTGAGCCATAATGACTACCTTCTTTCAACTCAGTCACTTCTGAGCACGCAGTGCTCAAGAAAGTGGGCGAGGAGAGAATCGAACTCTCATACCTTTCGGTGTCAGATTTTGAGTCTGATGCGTCTACCAATTCCGCCACCCGCCCTTGGGTTCCGAGTTTTTATTATAGCGCATTTCTCGCTGATGCAACAAAGATTCATAATCTTTTGTAGTTGCCCAGCGATCAATTTCTCGCGCCCGCAGAACCGGCACCGGATGCGTCAGTTGAGCCGTTTGCGCTTGCTTGAGCATTTCCCCCAACTGGTTTCTGCTGATGTCATCGTAAGCACGGGCTTGAGCCAGAAACGCATCCACATTCAATTGCGGTGCCAGAGTCGCCGAACCCCCTGCCAACTTCATCAGCAAAGAAATCACGACCTTCGGATCTTGGGAAGCTAGCAGCGCCGCCCGATCACACGTAAATTCTGCACATCGCACCCACTCTAGCAGTTGGGCTTGTAAGCTTTGGGCGATCGCTCCGCCCAGGTTTGGCAGTTGATTGGCGGCAAGCACCATCAAGTTTGCCAAAGTCAAATACACCCCATGATCGCACTTGAGATGACCCAATTCGTGGGCGATTACCGCTTGAATTTCAGGCGGAGTCAGCAACTCAATCAAAGAGGTGTGCATGACAATAAACGGTTGCCGGCCCCGCATCGCAAAAGTATAAGCATTGGGAACCGGATGTTGGCGCACATAAAGTTGCGGCGGTTCTAGATCCAAAATTTTGCAGGCTTCTAACAGCAGTTGATGCAAATGCGGCAACTGCTGTTCGCCCACCAAAACACTAGAGGCAATATTGTCCAGGTAAAAAAACTGCTCACCGATTGGCCCTAGCAGATTTCGCACCAGCAGGTCTAACCCAGGCAGTTGCTTGAGGGAATTTGTCGCTTCCAGATCGAGCGGGTGACGAAATTGGTCTGCTTTCAGACCGATTAGCGGTGTTTTCAAGAAGTCCATGCCGGCCACATCCACCAGGTAAACAGTCCCAGACCTTTATTTTAATGCCGATTGTGTTGGCTTGCTTGCCGCCGATTCATTGTCCACTTCTGCTTCCACTTTCGCCTCTTCAGGCTCACCCTGTGTCCGCTGTAATTTAGCGCCGAGTTGCTGTAGTTTGACATCTAGCCTCTCGTAACCCCGGTCTAGGTGTTGCAATCCCTGAATCGTGGTTTTGCCCTCTGCTGCCAGCGCAGCCAGCACCAAAGCGGCAGAAGCGCGTAAGTCAGTTGCCACCACCGGCGCACCTGAAAGCATCGGTACACCTCGCACAATCGCGTGATTGCCTTTGACGCGAATATCTGCCCCCATGCGGTTTAATTCCGCCACATGACGCAGACGATTCTCAAACACCGTCTCGCTAATAACACTGTCTCCCTCACTCATGGTGAGCAAAGCCATAAACTGCGCCTGCATATCAGTGGGGAAACCGGGATATGGCAATGTTTCAATATCCGTTGCTATATTATTTTCCCCTGGGATAACCCGCAGTTGGTAGGGCGCATCAGCGATTATTTTCGCCCCAATCGCCCGCAGTTTAGCAATAACTGCCGTCAGATCATCCGGCACCACCGGCGACAGGCTAATTTCCGAACGGGTAATCGCCCCCGCGACCAAAAATGTCCCAGCTTCTATCCGATCAGGAATGATGCTGTAATCGGTCGAGTGCAATTTCGGCACTCCAGAAATCACAATAGTCTTGGTGCCGGCCCCTTGTATTTTCGCCCCCATTGAGCGACAGAAATTCGCCAGATCCACCACTTCTGGCTCTTGTGCCGCGTTATCAATTGTGGTTTCGCCATCAGCCAGCGTCGCCGCCATCATCAGGGTTTCAGTTGCTCCTACGCTGGGGTAGTCCAGGTAGATTTTGGCACCCTTTAAGCGCCGATTCGGGCCGGTAACATAAGCATGAACAATGCCATGATCAATTTGCACATCCGCCCCCATCGCCCGCAAACCGCGAACGTGAAGCTCAACCGGCCTCGCACCGATGGCACACCCTCCAGGTAGAGGGATTTGAGCGGCCCCCAACCGGGCGAGTATTGGCCCAATTGCAAAGAAACTTGCTCTTAGCTGGCTTACCAACTCGTAAGGCGCTTGCGATTGACCAATTTCGCTGGCATTAATGTCTAAAGCGTCCCCATTTCGCTCTATTTTCACTCCTAGGGCTGAAAGAATTTGGCCCATGCGAGCGACATCGGCTAATAACGGAACGTTGCGGATTCGGCAATCCTCTGGGCAGAGCAATGCGCCAGCCATTACTACCAAGGCCGCGTTTTTCGCCCCGCTAATTTTGACATGGCCTTGCAGAGTAGACCGGCCCCAAATGTGCAGAATCGAGTTGTCTGCTTTTTCAGGAGATGCGTGATTATCTTTCAAGCTGAGAGAGGAAGTAATATGTTTACCCTCCAGGATCAATTAATACTTTGTAACTTCTGATTTGGTTCCGATTTTACCGGAAAGATGTCAGATGTCCAGTTTTATGCTTCCATAAGTTAGCAGTTTCTTCCGCATGATTGCTGAAATTAGGGATATTTAGCAAACAGGCTTGACAGCCACAGTGAATGGCGCTACGGTAATATACTGCGATACGAGATAAACCAGTAAGCGGAACTGGCGGAATTGGTAGACGCGCATGATTCAGGTTCATGTGGTGCAAGCCTTCCGGGTTCAAGTCCCGGGTTCCGCATTTTTAAGGATGAGAGATAAAAGATCAGTGAAATTATTCGTTTTGACCGATAACCGATTGCTTTCGGATTCAGGCAAAGAAGTTTCACCCTTTATCCCTCATCTTTTATTTTTTCCATGCTGACCAGTCTTCAGAATTCTTTAGTCAAACAAATTCGGAAGTTGCACGCTGCCAAAGGCCGGCGGGAACAACAGCTATTTCTCATCGAAGGAACCCATTTGCTCGAAGAAGCCTGTGCGGTGAACTTCCCCCTCGTCACGGTTTGTTGTACCCCGCAATGGCAGGAACGCCACCCCAATTTGTGGGAAATGGCCACAGACAAAGCTGATCGCTCAGAAGTGGTAAGTCCTGAAGTGCTCGCAGCATTGGCAACCACGGTTAACCCGGATGGGGTTATCGCAACAGCACAACGGACAGCAACGACTTCGCCTTCAGTTGCCACAGATTTGGGTATTGCCTTGGAAACGTTGCAAGATCCGGGCAACCTAGGCACCATTATCCGGACGGCAACGGCTGCCGGGGCCGGCGGTTTATGGCTGAGTGGGGATAGTGTAGATGCAGATCAGCCAAAGGTGCTGCGGGCGTCAGCAGGGGCATGGTTTCGGTTGCCAATAATCGTTAGTTCAAATTTAAAAGCTGACGTTGGTCGCTGCCGGCAGCAGGGAATGCAAGTAATCGCAACTGCCAGCAATGCCCCAGAAACTTATTGGGAAATTGACTACCGCCGCCCTACGCTGATTTTGCTGGGTAATGAAGGGGCTGGCTTATCTGCTGATTTAGTGGAGTTAGCAGACCGGCAAGTCAAAATTCCTCTCAAAGCCGGTGTGGAGTCGTTGAATGTGGCCATTGCTGCCGCCCTAATATTATACGAAGCTCAACGGCAGCGCGGCTTTACTCCTGAGAATTCTGAGAATCCGTCGATTTTGGATACTTAGATTGAAAAAACTGCTCAATATCTGCTGCTGCTTGTTCTAGCTCAGTGAGATCAATTTTTTTTACCGGCTTTTTGTCGGCTTTTGCAGGTGTCTCACGTTCAACAGTCGGTTCTGATTTTTGCTGTTGAGCTTCCGCGTCGCTTAAGGTTTTCTGCAATTGGTCAAGTGAGTCGAAAAAGGATCGCGTCGCCTCTCGACGCAGATCTCGCTGATTATCACGATCCATAGTGCTTGACTCCCAATTCGACAACTAACGACTCCAACTGCTCACCTCGGCTAAGTGTTGCAAGATAGAAGGCAAATTTCTAGAATTCACAAATGTCGCCAATCTAGCTGTCACTTACAACAAGCATTATGCTGAGTTTATCTATTTTTCTGTGGTGTAGCTAGTGGGAATATTAAGGGGATAAAGCCGGCCTTCGATCAATCTGCCGGTAATTGCCGAGGGGAGAAGCGCAGAGAATGTCTGGAAAATAAACATTAATTAATTTTTAACCCCTCGCAGAGGATGGCAAGCGTCCTACCTGTGCAGCAGCAGAGGCGGCAAAAAAATCTTGTGTGAGCGAGCGCCTCCAGTTGACAATAAGGAGGGGAACGCACCCCTAACTTGAGGTGCCCCTAATTTCCCCGTAAGCTTCGTTGAAACAAAACAGTAAAAATGTTTGAATAGGTAGTCTGCTCACTCTAAAACCTAAAATCTAAAATCTAAAATTGCTATGAGTCAGGGATTTGATTACGATTTGCTAATTATCGGGGCCGGTGTGGGCGGACATGGTGCGGCTTTGCACGCAGTCAGCTGCGGCTTAAAAGTGGCGATTGTGGAATCGGCAGAAATGGGCGGCACCTGTATTAACCGGGGCTGCATTCCCTCAAAAGCGTTGCTGGCGGCTGCCGGTCGCGTACGGGAACTGCGGGATGCCCACCATCTCAAGACGCTGGGGATTCAATTGGGGGAAATGACGTTTGACCGGCAAGCGATTTCAGACCATGCCGGCAGCATCGTCAGCAAAATTCGCGGCGATATGACCAATAGCCTCAAACGTTTAGGCGTTGATGTGATTCAGGGATGGGGCCGGCTGGCTGGAACGCAAAAAGTCACCGTCACGACAGACAAAGGTGAAAAAACAGTTACCGCCGACGAGATTATTTTGGCCCCCGGTTCGGTTCCTTTTGTCCCCCCAGGCATTGAAATTGACGGAAAAACCGTATTTACGAGTGATGGTGGCATCAAGCTAGAATCACTGCCGTCTTGGATCGCAATTATTGGCAGTGGTTATATTGGGCTAGAGTTTGCCGATATTTACACCGCACTGGGCAGCGAAATCACGATGATCGAAGCCCTCGACCAGCTGATGCCCACGTTTGACCCAGATATTGCCAAACAAGCTCAGCGCATACTGATCGCACCGCGCGACATTGAAACTAGAGTGGGGCTTTTGGCGAAAAAAGTAACGCCCGGATCGCCGGTGGTGATTGAACTTGCCGACGCCAAAACCAAAGAAATTGTAGAAGTTTTAGAAGTGGATGCCTGCTTGGTGGCAACAGGACGCATCCCAGCCACCAAGGATATGGGATTGGAAGCTGCCGGCGTTGAAATTGACCGGCGCGGCTTTATCCCCGTCGATGACCGCATGGCGGTATTATCTGGCGGTGAGCCGGTGCCCCACCTGTGGGCAATTGGCGACGCCACCGGCAAGATGATGCTCGCTCATGCAGCCTCCGCACAGGGCATCACAGCCGTGGAAAATATTTGTGGGCGTCCTCGTACTGTTGATTACCGCTGCATCCCCGCCGCTGCCTTCACTCACCCGGAAATTAGCTTTGTCGGTATGACAGAGCCGGCAGCAAAGGAAATGGGCCAAGCAGAAGGATTTGAAGTGGCAGCCGTACGGACATACTTCAAGGGCAATTCTAAAGCTATTGCCGAAGGAGAAACCGACGGCTTAGCCAAAGTGATCTACCGGCAAGACACCGGCGAATTACTGGGTGTTCATATTCTCGGTATCCACGCCGCCGATTTAATCCAAGAAGCCGCTAATGCCATTGCCCATCGGCAATCTGTTCACGATTTAGCCTTTTTGGTTCACACCCATCCCACCCTCTCGGAAGTGTTGGATGAAGCCTATAAGCGAGCGCTGGCACCACATTGAGTGCTCAGTGCTGAGTCGGAAGCGGGGAAGAAGGGGAGATAGTGCTCAGTGCTGAGTCGGGAGAGTCTAAGAAAAACAGCGATTACCCCAATCCCCAATTCCCAATTCCCAATTCCCAATCCCTAATTCCCTTAATATGCACATTCGACGCCGTCCTCCAAATCCATCTGTTGCCGTTACTTCCCTGCGCTATCAGGTGAAAATGGCTGACTCGGAACCGCGCCATATTTTAGAAGAAATTGTCTGGCAAAAAGAAACTGAAGTCGCCCAACTGCGGGAACGCTTGCCTTTAGCTGAGCTACAGTATCAGGTAAAAAGCGCACCGGCACCCCGCGATTTTTTGGCGGCGTTGCGGGAAGGCAAAACGCAACCGGCACTGATTGCGGAAGTCAAGAAAGCGTCTCCCAGTAAGGGCGTAATCCGGGAGGATTTCGAGCCGGTGGAGATTGCGCTGGCTTATCAGCAAGGCGGTGCAAGCTGCATCTCGGTTTTGACGGATGAGAAATTCTTTCAAGGCAGCTTTGAGAATTTGCGGCGGGTTCGCTCCTCAGTTGAGCTGCCGGTGCTGTGCAAGGATTTTCTAATTTATCCGTATCAAATCTACCTGGCTCGCCTCAACGGGGCTGATGCGGTGCTGTTGATTGCGGCGATTCTCTCTGACAAAGATATACAATATTTTGTCAAAATTGTCAAGGTTTTAGGAATGACAGCCCTGATAGAAGTGCACACCTTGGAGGAGCTTGATCGGGTGCTGGGCATCGAGGGCGTAACGTTGGTGGGGATTAACAATCGCAATTTGGAAGACTTTTCGGTAGATTTGCAAACCACTGTTGGACTGATGGCAGAACGAGGCGAGCAGTTACGCGAACGTGGGATTTTAGTGGTGAGTGAATCGGGACTACATACCAGAGAGGATCTGAGTCGGGTGGCTGATGCCGGCGCTACTGCGGTTCTCATTGGTGAGTCTTTGGTGAAACAGCCAGACCCAGCCGATGCCATCGCGAAGCTTTTTTTAAACACCTAGGGCTTGTCGGCAAAACAAAAATTGTGGAGACAGCTCGGAGCGAGTCAGGTTTTTAATGCCGGCAATTTCTATTTTTGGAAGCATAAATGTGAGCTGTTAGCGTTCAAAAACATATTAATTAAGGAAAATAAATTCTTTTCCTGTGCGCCTTTCTCCCACTGAAGCAGGAGTGCGGATCACTTTGCCGTGGCAGGGGGGGCGGGTATAGAGTATGATGCAATACTAGACTCTGCATTTTGGAAACTTAGGTTTCTTTGAATGGCGGCGAAACGCCCAGATCCAGTAATATGCTTGGTTCTGCAACGCCTCATTTTATGACGATCGGGTCTCGGTTCACTTGAGGTAGATCAGCTTTCATGGAGCCTATTCCTCTTCCTTCTCATATCCACTACGAATTGTTATTGCAACTGTTAGAGCGTCAAACAATGTTTGCTGTTGGGCAAAAGCCTTCTCAACGCGAACAGGTACATCAGCTGATTTCGACGCTCCGCAAAGCGCTTGCTCAACAGAAGCAACTAGAAGATAGCTGTGAACGAGCGAATGTACCTATAGAGTACCGTTGGTCACTCAATGACAGCAACGGAGAACAGGCTTCTACTCACAATTTCCGGAAAGCACAGCAGCAGCCACCGGCCTGATACGATATTTGGATCGAGCAATGGGCGGATTTGAAATGATGAATGCTGCTGCCGCTCGTTTTTCTAAATGGATCGGTTGCCGGCATTTACCACAAGGGGACGAGAAAGTAAAAAGTAAAAAATCAGTGATTTTTTCTGTTACTTTTGCATATCGCTTTGTGCTATAAAAACACCCCTAGCCACTAAAAAAAGATTTTTGAGACAGTAGGACGGACTCATGGACGATAAGCTGATGCTGATGATTCCTGGCCCAACGCCGGTGCCAGAGCAGGCATTACTCGCGCTCTCTCGGCACCCAATTGGCCACCGCAGTGCTGATTTTAGTAAAATCATGGCCGAGGTTACTCAAAACCTCAAATGGCTGCACCAAACGGAAAACGATGTTTTGATTTTGACAGCCAGTGGCACCGGCGCGATGGAAGCAGGAATTATCAACTTTCTGAGTCCAGGCGATCGAGTTTTGGTTGGCTGTAATGGTAAATTTGGCGATCGGTGGGCTGAAGTTTGTGAAGCTTACGGACTCGCGGTAGAGAAAGTCTCCGCAGAGTGGGGCAAAGCACTCGAACCTGAACAGTTCCGAGAAAAACTGGCAGCAGACACCGACAAACAAATTAAAGCGGTGATCCTTACCCACAGCGAAACGTCCACCGGCGTGCTTAATGACTTAGAAGCAATCAACCGGCACGTCAAAGATCATGGTGAAGCTTTGATGATGGTAGACACCGTTACCAGCTTAGGGGCGGTTAATGTGCCGGTGGATGCCTGGGGATTGGATGTCGTGGCATCTGGGTCACAAAAGGGCTATATGATTCCTCCTGGGCTGGGTTTTGTGGCAGTTAGCCCGAAAGCATGGGAGGCTTACAAAACGGCAAAACTGCCGCGCTACTACTTGGATCTGGGTAAGTATCGTAAAGATGCTGCGAAAAACACCACGCCCTTTACGCCGCCGGTGAACTTGTTCTTTGCCCTGCAAGCCTCGCTGAAGATGATGCGGAATGAAGGGCTAGAAAACATTTTTGCACGGCACCAGCGCTTAATGAAGGCCACTCGCGCTGCAATTAAAGCAATGGATCTTCCCCTGTTGACCTCGGATGAGGCAGCTAGTCCAGCGATCACAGCCGTAGGGCCGGCACAAATAGACGCGGAAAAAGTGCGTTCAATTGTGAAAAAGCGGTTTGATATTGTCCTCGCCGGTGGACAAGATCATCTGACAGGCAAGATATTCCGAATTGGCCACTTAGGTTTTGTCAGTGATCGTGATATCTTGGCGGCAATTGCTTCTCTAGAAGTTGCCTTTAAAGAATTGGGTCATAAAAGCTTCACTCCGGGTGCCGGTGTTGCCGCTGCTGCTGAAATTTTTGCCCAGTCTTAGGCGAGAATTTAAATCTAATATTTAGGCTTCAAAATCAAAAGAGCGGGCTGTTTAACAAACCCGCTCTTTTTATTATGTTGTTTTGATTGTTGCCGAAGTCAATTTTCAAAGACATTTTCTCCTGCATCCGGATTAAGCCGGTGGACAAGCTAGATAACATAAATCAAATCTTATGCTGTTTCCAGCCAGTCGTAGATTCGTTCTAACTGTTCAATCGTTACCAAGCCATACTGCCAGAGAATCATGGGCAATGGGCCTGGATCTTGCTCCCGATGCCGCAGAGCGATTTTAAGACAAGATGCTGAAATCGCTAAATCTTCTTGTAAAAATCGAATGAATTTATTATGTGTTGCGGGTGCCATATCTGCCTTCCATCTCTTCAATTAAACCTAATTTTGTAACATCAATCCTGCTTTTAAAGCGTGCAGGTAGCCAGTATGGGATCTGTACACAGGGGTTGCCGACGATTCGTACCGATGACGGGACGATACGCCGCTTTATTGTGTGCCAGAGGCTGCTAAAACTTTGTCACGCCCAGGACTGAAAGCTCTAGAGCTACTTGTCCTCTTCGCGTGCGTTTTGCGCTGATCTCCGAATTCGTTGGGAGCTTTGCTGCCGCCGCAGACAACTTATTCGCTAATCCCTAGTGCATCAGGTTCTGCGAGCAACAACATCTGTAAATTTACAGATTTTTAGACCAGAACCGGATGGGCGCTTCAGCTGTTCTACTGAAACTTTTTATGAGCTAGAGCCGGCTTACATTTGCCAAACCCTTGCTACATCAATATTCCTTCCCTTTCGGGATGGTTTTATGGGGGTCCACTCCTGTCTCACTCCTACACCAAAAGAAATACGCTTTGAGTGTACCTTCCCCCAATTTCCGCCTTTGACTACAACCGCTAACTTCAGGATGAGGCAACTGCCCCACACTTAACTATCGATTGAGTTTGAGCGCTCGTCGGTATCTTGTACAAATTTACTCCAACTGTATCCATTTCTTGCCGCAGTCGAGTAAAGATTGTACAGAGATTTTGTGAAGTTTCCAAGAAGCATTTTATAAATTTTTTGCTCCTCAGATAGACAGATTAACAAATCCCGGTCCTTCTGTCCACAATCACAGATTATGCAATTTTAATGGTTTGGATAAGGTTTGGCCGGGGATTGAGGAGCTTGCTCGGTGCCGGCTTCTAAAAACTCGATAGCAATTAGATCGCCGGCTTTCAAGCCTAGTTCAGCAGCTCTGCCGCCTCGCAGCTCAATCACTTGGTCAACCAGTGTACCATCAGGGCCGTAAGTTGGACAAGGTAAGGTGTTGCAAGGCGGCACATTTGCCTCAATGGCTTGCACTTGCCCGTCGCGCAAGAAGATCATATCCAAATTAATCACAACATTCTTCATCCAAAAGCTGACACTTTTGGGCGGGTTAAAGGGAAACAACATCCCGCGATCATCTGCTAAGGAGGTTCGGTACATTAACCCTGTGGCTTGTTGTTGCGGTGTTTTAGCCACTTCCAGGGCAATGCGTTCACCGGCAATGGTTGCTTTTGCGGAAATCGGTAACGCTTGCCCTTGGGAGGTACTCACCGGCAGTGGAGATACCACAGCCGGCAGTGGCGGTGATTCCTGCGAGCCAGCCTGAGAGCTTTCTGGTGCCGGTTGTGAGCATCCCATTAGCAAAACACTAAGCGTTATTCCTACCAAACTATTGTGATCAATCACCTCGCGCTCGCTCCTTTTTACAATCGATTTTAGAGAGTGGGTTTAAAAATTATTTTTCACCCCTAAAATCTCAAATTCCCTACGCTTCTCGTAAAACGTAGCCCACACCTCGCACGGTTTGGATCAGGCGCTTCTGACCCTCATCTTCAATTTTGAGACGCAAATATCGAATATACACCTCAATCACATTCGATTCACCCATAAAGTCATAACCCCAAACATTTTCTAAAATTTGGTCGCGGGTTAGCACTTCTCTGGGGTGTTCCATCAAATACTTCAGCAGTTCATATTCCTTCATCGTCAGCTCGATCACCCGTCCATTCCGCAACGCGCGGCGGGTAGACAGATCCAGTACCAGATCACCAAAGCGCAACTGTTCCGTCCCTGGCGCATCCGGTTGTAGGTACAGACGCACCAGTTGTAAAAAATCTTCGCTGCGATAGGGTTTGAGAAAATAATCATCCGCCCCCGCTTCTAAACAAGCCACGCGATCATCAACGCTATCACGAGCCATTAATAGCAGCACCGGCGCTCGATTACCCACTCTTCTCAGTTGGGTGCACAACTGCAACCCCGACTCTCCTGCCAGCATCCGATCCACAACAATTAAAGACGGCTGGAGTTGATCGGCTTGAGAAAGGCCGGTGGTTGCATCATAAGCCACAACCGGCTCATATCCAGATTCTTTTAAATCCAGACTGACATTGTGAGCCAAAGCGGCATCCGTTTCTATCAGCAGGACACAGGGATTTCGATCAAGCATAATAGCCCTTGTTAGTGATTCGTGGTGAGTGGTTAGGCATCAGCGGTGAATGGGCAATCTCATCGGGGTTTAGGAACTCAGCCACCTCCAAACCCATAACCCAATAACGACTGACCACTGACTGCTAACAGAAGACAACTTTACCCATCAGGGTAGTTCCACTGAGGTGGGTTTGGCAATGTGAGGCAAACCCCAGCCCAATTTTTCGCGCAAGATGTGGAAAAATTCTGGGGATTGCAGGCGGATAAATCGAGCGCCGTAGTTGGATTTCTCAACCCGCACTTGATCGTCTGGTAAGACGTAGCAGCCGGCATTCCCATCGACCACCATCACCAGCCGGTTAGGGTTGGCTGGATAAATCGTCACCGGCTCTGTATTAGCAAATACTAGGGCACGAGAAGCCAGGGAGTGAGGACAGATCGGCAATAGCTGCAACACCGGCACCCCAGGCGTCACGACCGGGCCACCTGCAGACAAGGCGTAGGCGGTTGAGCCGGTTGGCGTTGAGATAATAATCCCATCTGCCGCGATATCAACCGGCGCGTGCCGGCCCACTTCTATTTCAAAGTGACACATACAGGTGAGCGCTTCTCGGTGCAGCACCATTTCATTCAGGCACAGCGCTTCCCACAGTCGAACATTGTCTCGAAGTAACTGCACTGAGAGCATGGTGCGCTCTTCAATTTCATAATCCCCAGCCAGCAGCTTTTCGAGCGCTTGGGGCAGTTGATTTAAATAAGTCTCGGTTAAAAACCCCATGTGGCCGGTATTTACCGCTAGCAGGGGGATACCCCAAGGCGCGACTTGACGAAATGCCGAAAGCACCGTCCCATCTCCCCCCATCACCACGGCAAACTTCATGTCATCGTCGAAACCGGGTGGTGCCAGTTGCTCAATCGCGGTGTGGCAAATTGGCTTACCGGGGGTAGAATAGCCGAGAATCCCTCCGATGCCGGTGGTCATGCAAACATCCCACCCACAGCTATTTAGCTTGTCTTTGAGATCCGCTGCGGCGCGACAAGCTATGGGTTTAAGATCGTTGTAAATAATGCCAGCTTTGGGCACACTCAGAGTCCGGGTTAGGGTTCAGAATATAAGGAGGAATTTTAACACCTCACATCTTAAAAAAAGCTGTGAGAGGTTGGGCAATGGCTTTGCGATCGCTGCAAGAAACAGCTCCTCACCATTTCAGCCAATTTTTACCGCGCCGGCTCAGCGCCTTTACTTTGCTAGGTTTATCGTTGCATATTTTGCACCGGCTGGCTATCGGGTGCGGCTGCTTCTATCCCACCGATTCACTACAAAACCTCACAGGGTAGGATTTTCAGCCAGCGCAGTTCTTCACCCATTTTGATTAAAACGGGACTTTTCGTTTATTTTGCTTTTTAAGTTTTCCTTTCTCGTAATCTAATTCCTTCAACTTCTTCATAATTCGGCTGTAGTAGTCTTGCAAATAAGCTTCTAAGGTTGTTATCTCTTGGGGATCTAGCCCAAACACCTGATAAACCTCGTCCATTTCTGCGGTTAAAGGTTTGCCATTGGCGACGACTTCCGCAAAAGCCAGCCGATCAGCCACATTCCATCCCCACTGAAAGAACCGAGTCACGTTACGAACCCCTCGCAATACAGCTAAGGGTAGCCGCGTCACCTTTGCTTGCTGCCCTGAAAGGCGTTCGCACAGGCGGATAATTTCATCGCCACTCCATGCCCGTGTCCCGACAATGGGAAAGGCTTTGTTTTTTGCTTCCGGAACTGAGATGGCGCGGACGGCAAATTTGGCCACATCTTGGGTATCCATAAATGCCACAGGAGAGGTTTCACCCGTCACCCAAACCGCTTGATTTTCTAAAATCGGAATCGCGTACTGACCGATCAACCCCTGCATGAACCCACAGGGTTTCAGGATCGTATAGTTCAAGCCCGATTCCGCTAAAAATAGCTCCGTACACCGCTTGATTTCCATCAGCGGGACTTGGGGGTATTTCTGGGCGTCTAGAATAGAAAAGAATATATAACGTTCGACACCGGCAGCCTTCGCCGCTTGAATCAACGCGACTTTGCCATCCCAGTCTACTTCTTTCACACTTAAGGAATCTGTCGGTCGAGCGGTTGCGACATCGATTACTGCCGTCACCCCTTCCAGGGCAGGTGGCAAGCTTTCGGGATCGCACAAATCTCCCCTTACCAGTTCAGCGCCCCATTCTTTTAGAAAAGCAGCTTTTTTCAGGTTACGGACTAAGCAGCGTATTTGATAGCCCTCATCCAAGGCACGGCGGGCGACTTGTCTCCCTAAAGTGCCGGTGGCACCGACAACCAATAAAATCATGAAGAATTGATTACGATTCTTAAAACTTTCTCTAAGATAGTATCAGAATTTTCTCATTTTGACACAAAACTTAACAATTAGAGCGAAAAGTCGATAGGGCACCGGCACCTTTACGAGGGACAATGGAAAAGGGAAAAAAAATATTTACTCTCTTATTACGCTTTGATAGGCTTAACGATTGCCACCCTTCATCGGGACATCAAACAAATTGAAATAATTTACATTTTGAGCACCGGCCTGAATTCATAAAATTTATAAAGCGACAAACAAGATAAAGTCGGCACTTAACATCTGTAGGGTTTTAACCTTGAAGTCGCCAACGGGGGGGGAGTAGGGCAGAGATGGAAAGAAAGTACGAAAGGATAAGAGTTTGAGCCACGGATATCAACGCTGTCGGTGACTTACAATATAAATATTTACCCTGATCAGCAAAGCCGGCATACATTCCAAATGACCCGTTGATACTGCAAAAGATTACCCTGTCAAGTTTCATAGCTGGGTATATATATATATATATATATATCTTTTGTGTGAGTAATTTCTTATAGGTAGGTAATCTAGGAAGGACAGATGGATCAATTAGACATAGACCCAACATTTGAAAGCCTAATACAGTATCTAAAACATAGTCGGGGCATAGATTTCACTGGCTACAAACGTTCAAGCTTGATGCGGCGAGTCAACAAACGGATACAGACAGTAGGCATAGAGAGTTATATCGAGTATCAAGACTATCTGGAAGTGCATCCAGAAGAATTTGTTCATTTATTTAACACCCTATTAATTAACGTTACGGGCTTCTTCCGAGATCGCTCAGCCTGGGATTATATAGCGAGTGAGAGTGTTCCCAAGATCATTGCCGACAAAGACGGGTATGAAAATTTCCGGCTGTGGAGTGCCGGCTGCGCTTCTGGGGAAGAAGCCTATACCTTAGCGATCATCATGGCAGAAGCGCTTGGCTTCGAGCAATTTCGCGAGAGAGTTAAAATCTTCGCCACCGATATTGACGAAGAAGCGCTCAACCAAGCTCGACTGGGCGCTTATTGCAGCAAAGAAGTTACAGGACTTCCTGAAGAATATCTAAAAAAATACTTCGATCTCATTGATAACCGCTATGTATTTCGTAAGGATCTGCGGCGATCAATTATTTTTGGCCGCAACAACTTAGTCCAAGATGCGCCAATTTCTCGGATTGATTTACTAACGTGCCGCAATGCCTTAATGTATTTCAACGCCGAAACTCAAGCAAAAATACTGACACGCTTTCACTTCGCTTTGAATAGCGGCGGCATTTTATTTTTAGGGAAAGCAGAGACATTGCTCACCCACAACCACAGCTTTGCGCCAGTGGATTTAAAACGGCGTATCTTTACACAAGTGCAAAAAGGAAATTTGCGGGATCGCCTGTTGCTTTTGGCCCAAGCAGAAACTCCAGATACGTCCAACTTTCGTTCAAATCAGGTGCGTATGCGTGAAGCTGCTTTTGATGCCGGCATCTCAGCCCAAGTTGTGGTGGATACTAACGGTACAGTCGTGCTAGCTAATGAACGAGCACGTAAGCTTTTTGACCTCAAAGCTAAAGATATTGGCCGGCCTTTACAAGATTTAGAATTTTCTTACCGGCCAGTGGAGTTACGCTCTCGGATCGCGCAAGTTTATTCAGAACGCCGCTCGATTATCTTAAAAGATATTGAGTGGTTGCAGCCTAACGGTGCGATGCACTATTTAGAAGTTGAGATAACTCCACTGTTAAACGGTACTGGAGTTTTGCTGGGTACAAGTATTAGCTTCAGCGATATCAGCCGGACTAAACAGCTGCAAGAGGCATTGCAACAAGCCAACCAAGAGTTGGAAATGGCTTATGAAGAATTGCAGTCCACTAATGAAGAATTAGAAACGACGAACGAGGAATTGCAATCAACCGTCGAAGAGTTAGAAACGACGAACGAGGAGTTGCAATCCACCAACGAAGAGTTGGAAACGATGAATGAGGAGCTACAATCCACCAATGAAGAACTGCAAACGATTAACGACGAACTGCGTCACCGCAGCGACGAACTCAACCAAGTTAATGGGTTTTTAGAATCTATCCTCACCAGCCTGCGGAGTGCGGTTGTGGTATTGAATCGAGACTTGCTGATTCAAATTTGGAATGACAAAGCTGAAGATTTATGGGGTTTGCGGTTTAATGAAGTGCAAGGCGAGCATTTTCTCAATTTGGATATCGGCCTGCCGGTGGGCCAACTGAGGCAGCCCATTCGCGATTGTGTCAATGGAGAGGCACAATTGTCTGAAATAATACTGGATGCTACAAACAGACGTGGCAGGATGATGCAGTGTAAAGTGATTTGCACGCCCCTGCTGAATGGCCAAAAACAACTTGAGGGGGCAATCTTGCTAATGGAGGCGATTGTCCAGGAGGAGCCGGTGCAACAATAGGGGCAGAAATTCTTCCCCAGCTCCGAGAGACAGTAGCATGGGGAGGAGCCGGCAGGAGAAATGAAGGGAAGCGCCAAAACGACAAGAGAGAATGTATCTGCGGTTACTAAAAATAGGATTCAGGAGATCACAGTTAACATCTATTGGGTAATAAACCTGTCTTCAGCCTTCTAGTTGATGCAGCGCTTCATGAAAATGCCTTAGAAAGAACTATGAGAAATTTATTCAGAAGCCTTAATTTGTTGCTGTCTAATGAAGCCAACAATTTAGAAAGCGGTTAAATCGACAAAAACGCAATAATGGCGGCAGGTGTAGTGTGAACACAGACAATCAGTTACTCCAGCAGATAGAAAATGTCAGTTCGCGCTTGACACAAATGCACGAGTGTGTTCAAGACTTGCCGGCACATAAAGTAGAAGTGATAACAGAAGTCCTCGAACAAGTTAACGTTTCTCTAGAAGAACTCAGGGTTGCTAGAGAAGAGCTAAGCCACCAAAACGAACAGCTAAGCGTTACTAGAGAGCAATTAGAACGTGAGCGCCAGCGCTATAAAGAGCTGTTTGAGTTTGCACCGGATGCCTACTTAGTAACCGATGAGAATGGGACGATCCGGGAAGCCAACTACACTGCCGCCGCTCTTCTTAACGTTTCTCAAAGGTTTTTAGTGGGCAAACCCCTAAGCATTTTTGTCCCTGAAGAAGAACGTCGGGATTTTCGTTTGCGAATCAATCAGCTGAGAATCGGCGAATTGGAGAGACTGCGGGAGTGGGAATTGCGAATGCAGCCGCGTAAAGGAGAGAGCTTTGAGGCTGCCATCACCGTGAGTGCAGTCTGGAACCCGGAAGGTTTTAACTTGCGCTGGATGCTGCGCGACATCACTAGACGCAAGAAAGTTGAGGCGCAACTCGGCCAAATGCATTTAGAAAATTTGCGGCTGCAAGAGATAACGCAGATTAAATCGCAATTTTTATCAGCGATTTCTCACGAACTTCGCACACCGATGAACGCGATCCTCGGTTTTTCCCAACTGCTGCTGCGCCACCCCCACTTGTCCTTAGAACCCAAGCAAGTTCAAATGGTGGAACGCATTCATGATAATGGTCATAATTTATTGGGATTGATTAATGACATCCTCGACCTTTCAAAAGTCGATGCCGGTCGGATGGAGTTACCATTAGAAGAAGTTGATTTGGTGGATTTAGTTCATAAAACAACTGACGAATTGCAATCTTTGGTTATTGAAAAACATTTATTTTTGCAGGTTCATACTGATCTGCAAAATCCGATCACAATTAACAACCGTTCTCGTCTTCGTCAGATTTTAGTGAATCTGCTTGCCAACGCCATTAAATTTACTGAAACCGGCGGAGTGCGGATAGAGGTAAGTGAAGTGGAAGGAGACTTAGATCGGCTCGTAATTGAGGTTAAAGACACCGGCATTGGAATTCCTAAAGAGGATATAGAACGCATTTTTGAGGCATTTGAACAAGTAGATCGAAGTGCGAAGCGCAACTATCAGAGCACAGGTTTGGGTTTAGCTATCAGCAAATCGCTTGTAGATTTAATGCAAGGAACGATTACGGTTACCAGTCAAGTTGGAGAAGGTTCGACCTTTCGTGTTGAACTGCCTCGGCGACTGAGGGTTCACAAATAAGCAGGCTCTACTTTTTGGCAGTGAATTTCACCAACAAATCACTGATTATTGCAAAATTTATGCAACTCAGCGGTTGAGTCAGCTGTTCTGCTAGCCTGAATAAAGCAGCGCACCTTTGCCAAAGAAAACAAAAATATCGGTGTTGCTCAAAGGAATAAAGAAATGCCCGGTCACGATATTATCGTCATAGGTGCCTCCGCCGGCGGAGTAGACGCCTTATCAAATCTGGTTCGCGAATTGCCCTCAGAATTGCCGGCAGCGATTTTTATTGTTCTTCATGTGTCAGCCAACGCTAGAAGTCTCATGGCGGACATCTTAAATCGTGTGGGTGCTTTAAAAGCCGTGCCGGCCAAAGACGGTGAGGTAATTGAACATGGACATATTTATATAGCACCCCCAAACCATCACCTGCTAATTAAGTCTGGCTATATCCGCTTATCCCAAGGGCCAAAAGAAAACTGTCACCGGCCAGCAGTTGATCCTTTATTTCGCACAGCGGCGCGGGCCTACGGTCGGCGAGTTGTGGGGGTGATTTTATCGGGCACGCTTGACGATGGGACTGCCGGCCTGATGGCAGTGAAGAGTCGCGGCGGCGTAGCGATTGTGCAAAGCCCTGAAGAGGCGATGTTTTCTGGAATGCCAAAGAGTGCGATCAACAATGTTAGCGTTGATCATGTTCTGCCGATTAGCGAAATTGCGGCGCGATTGGTGCAACTTGCCGATCAGCTCGTGCAAGATGAAGACGCAGAGCCGGTGTCTGAGGAAATAAAATTGGAATCGGACGTTGCAGAATTTGATATCGCTGCAATGAACCGCGAGACAGAGATAGGGACACCGGCCAATCTGGGTTGTCCGACCTGCGGCGGGACTTTATGGGAGCATAATGCCGGTGATCTACTGCGCTTCCGCTGCCGCGTCGGCCACGCTTGGTCAGCAGACAGTTTGATAGCACAGCAGTCTGAGGCAATTGAAGAGGCGCTGTGGACAGCATTTAGAGCTTTAGAAGAAAGTTCTGCTTTGTCGCGCCGGCTGGCTAAACGGGCGCAAGATCGCAAGCAAGGGCAAATTGCAGCACGTTTTGAAGATGAGGCGCTGCAAATGAAGGGGCAAGCTGAAGTAATCCGAAAGGTGCTTGTGAATAAGGACAAACACGGCTATATCGAGTGAGTGAATGAGTAGAAAAGAAGCATTTTGGCGCAAAGATTCGCAGGGGGCATCTCCCTCAGTCTCTAGAGTTCCCTTGCTAGCCGGTTGCCGATGTTAAAGCTAAGGTTAAGTTAACACTCTGGTGCAATATTTTAAATTTTGTTATGTCCAAACCGCTTGACGCTCAAACTGAAATCGCTTCGTTGCCGGTCGCAGACGACTTGAACTGCAGCGTGGTGCATCCTGTCGATCTCAGCAGTGTTCGTCTGTTGCATCGGGATATTCTTAATCCTGAGAAAGCCCAGCGGATGGCAGAATTTTTTAGTTTGCTGGGCGATGCTAACCGCTTGCGGATTGTGTCTGCCCTAGCTGTGCAAGAACTGTGCGTCTGTGATCTGGCGGCTGCAGTTAAAATGAGTGAATCTGCGGTTTCTCACCAGTTGCGAATGCTGCGGGCGATGCGTTTAGTCGGTTATCGCAAGCAGGGACGGAATGTTTTCTACCACCTTAAAGACACTCACGTACTCAACCTTTATCGGGAAGTGGCTGAACACTTGGATGAACCGGAAGACTAAGGAAAGGGAAGCGGCACTGAGCAGCCGGTGAGCACTCAATGCCGCTGATATTACTCTTCTTCCGCGCCTTGGATTTTCAGCAAGAGAAAGCCGGCAGCGATGCCAACGAAGACTAAAGAAAAAGAAATCAATGCCGCGTTGAAAATTTCACCGCTCATGTTTGTTAATGCTCCTTTAGGATGGATGGAAGGTGAGCTGGGATCACCACAGCGTAAGGGGCAGCCTACCTGGAAGTGTTAGCCTAGCAGGAAGTATTGTAAAACAGTTCGGGGTTGAATCCTCAATTGTGCGTTGGTAGAGCCGGTGTGGACGGTTGAGGACTGCCGGCTTTCCCTGTGTCCGTTATAATTTTTGTCTCCCGTACCCACTCAGCACTCTCTAGTCCCCCACAATGCCTACGATGAATAACAATATCCGTCCTCGTCTTGCTGTCACGTTGGGAGATCCTGCCGGCATTGGCCCAGAAGTGGTTTTGAAGGCTTTGGCAGATCCGCAAGTGATTCAAGGTTGCGAGGTGACGGTGGTTGGATCTCGCTCGCTTTTGCTGGAAACTCACACACAGCTAAGCCGGCACTCTCAACTGGGGGAAATTCTGGCAGATCCGCAACAGTTGGATATTTTAGATGTGCCGGTGAATGGGGAACTGGGTGAAATTAAGACCGGCATCGGCAATGCGGCAAGTGGTGCGGCAAGTTTTGCTTATATGAAAGTAGCCATTAAGCGAACCCTTGCCGGCGAGTTTCAAGGCATTGTCACCGGCCCGATTTCTAAGACCGATTGGAAGGCCGCAGGATATGATTATCCGGGGCAAACTGAATTGTTAGCTGAAGCTTCCGGAGTTAAGCGGTTTGGGATGTTGTTTGTGGCGCGTTCTCCCCACACCGGCTGGACACTCCGCACGTTACTTGCGACCACACATATTCCTTTATGTCAAGTTTCAACAACGCTAACCCCAGAATTACTGACTCTGAAACTTGATTTGCTGGTGGAGTGTTTGCGGCAAGATTTTGGGTTAGAAAAGGCAAGAATTGCGATTGCCGGTTTAAACCCTCACAGTGGCGAAAATGGGCAATTGGGATATGAGGAAAAAGATTGGTTAATTCCCTGGTTAGAAGCAGAACGCAAGCGCCGGCCTAATTTAATTTTAGAAGGGCCGGTGCCGCCGGATACGCTTTGGGTAAAGCCGGGACAAGCTTGGTTTGGAAATGCCAAATCTAATATCCAAAATCCTGCTGATGCCTATTTAGCATTGTACCATGATCAGGGGTTAATTCCTGTTAAGTTAATGGCGTTTGATCGGGCAGTGAATACAACAATTGGTTTGCCTTTCATTCGCACTTCTCCGGATCATGGAACAGCGTTTGATATTGCCGGCAAAGGAATTGCGGATGCTTCAAGTATGAAAGCGGCTTTGCTGTTTGCGGCTGAAGTTGTGCAGCAGCGGAAAAATCTTGTGCCGGTGTCGTGAATGAAAATTTTAACCGATTACCAGGGCCGGCAGATCAGGCTTACTGACGAACGATTAGCGCACATTTTGGAACATCCCGAAATGGCCGGCATGGAGATTGCAATAGAGCAAACCTTACAAAACCCAGAAGTTGTCAGGAAATCAAGAACGGATGAAACGGCTCTTTTGCACTATCACTACTATACTGGAACTTTAGTTGGTGATAAGTGGTTGTGTGTAGTGGTGAAATATACCGTTGAAGATGCTTTTGTTTTAACCGCTTATTTCACGGATAAACAGAAAAAAGGAGAACAACTATGGCCACAACCGTAAAAGTTTGGTTTGACAAAGAAGGAGATTTCTTAGAAGTTTTGTTTTCCGATAAACCAGGTTATATGCGAGAAACAGATAGCGACGCTGTTATGGAACGAGTTGATGAGCAAGGAAATCTTCTGGGGTTTTCTATCATGCAAGTCAGCAAACTTGCAACAGATAAGCCCTTAGTAGCTGAGTTGCTTTCTGGAGCAAAGATATAATTAAACTTTGCTTGTTAGCAAAAAGTTTGAATCGGAAATTGCCGGCCAAGGAATTGCGGATGCTTCAAGTATGAAAGCTGCCTTGCTATTTGCGGCTGAAGTTGTGTAGCAGCGGAAAAGTTTTGTGCCGGTGCCAGTAACTAGCTTGAGAAGCTAAAAAGATCAGCATTTAGCAGCCGATTAATCAGCAAAATACTTCCTGCAACATGGATTTTTATCCTCAACATCAGTTACCCTTTGATGCCACTTGCGGAGGTTGTTAAAATGCCGCAAATGGGGGTATTTGTAGAAATTTTAATTCTGGATGGAATTGGGATAGCGTTAGCTCAACGGCAACCACCAATCGCGCAAGCAGTTTAGAGGACGAAAGGGCAATTGAACAGCCTGAGTTAAATTAATTTAAAAACAAAAAATAAAAGACAAAAGAATTAATAAAAAAATCCGTTTGCCTTTTATTTGTTATTTATTTAATTTTTTGCACTTCACGTTGCTGACACCGGCTCATGCTTCAAAACACCCGTTAAAATGGATGCCGGCGGTTTACCGTGGGGCCAAGCGAAAGCATGACGAAAAGCGGCCTCCTTACACGCTTCTAATTCATCAAAACCAATGATATCTAAGGTCAGCAAATTCTCAAATTCAAACGGCAAACGGACGTTATGCAAGCCCGCGTTATCCGTACAAATCGCGATATCAACACCAGCATCAAAACACCGATCAAACACCAGTTTTAACTGACGCATATCTTGAAGCGTGCCGGTTTTTAAATACGTGGTGGGGCAAACTTCCAAACACTGCTGCCGGCTAGCAATTTCTGGCAATAACTCTGGATGCAATAGGGGAATTTGAATGCCGTGGCCGATTCGCATTAAATAAGGTAGCAATTCTGGATAACAGCCAGAAGGTGTTTCATAGAGATGCCCAGTGGTTTTAAGACCTCGTGCTCGCGCATAAGCGTATAACTCGATAAACTCATCCAAACGCTCAGCATATTGAGCATCTCCGCCGGCTAAATCGATCCCACACACATACTGCGGAAACTGGCCGGCTAAATCAACAATTGCCCGGTTCACCTCATAAGGCAAACGCGAGTGCATACACAAAATTTGACTGGTTACAATGGGACAGTCAGTCAGTTGGCTTGCCTTGCCGACAATGTCCACAATTGCAGTCATTTGATCAATTCGTTCAGACTGACTCAAATGTTCCGGCGTTCGGAGATAGGGCGTGTACCGTAACTCCAAATACGCTAAATTTTCAAAAATATAAGCGCCCCGAATTAGCCGGTAGATGAAGTAAGGCAACGTCTCGGCAGTTTGGACACTTTCAACCAGTGTGTGTAGTTCTAAATACTCATCAAGCGTTTTGCGAGGCTTGGTGTAAAACTCCTCAAACGTTGGGTACTCAGGAAATTGCTCAGCCAGGTGGGAGTGATGGCGTTGGAAATACCGCCATAGAATACGCGGTACAACCGAACCACCCAGATGCCGGTGTAACTCAGCGTGTAAAGCCACAAAAACCTCTTCAGATTAACGAAAACTTGAGAATAAGCAAGAATACGGGCGCTTAAAGGAGATCCCTAAAAGCTGATGGCTAAATGCGGGTAGCTAACCCTTAAATCTTAACAAAATTTAATTTGACTCGAATGACCGCAACTGTTAATAATTATAGTTTGTGTGAACTTTACCGCAGAAGACCCTTGGCTAACGTCGTTGTAATTGGTGCCCAGTGGGGCGATGAAGGAAAAGGTAAAATTACCGATCTGCTCAGCAAGTCAGCAGATATTGTTGTGCGTTACCAAGGCGGCGTGAATGCCGGCCATACGGTTGTCGTTAAAGATCAAACGTTCAAGCTGCACCTGATTCCTTCTGGCATCTTGTATCCCGACACAGAATGCATAATTGGATCGGGAACGGTGATCGATCCTAAAGTTTTAATTGAAGAACTCGACCGGCTAGACGAACTCAATATCTCGACGAAAAACCTGCTGATTTCCCAAACCGCTCACATCACGATGCCTTACCACCGGCTGATTGACCAGGCATCGGAGGAACGCCGGGGAAATCACAAAATCGGGACAACCGGGCGCGGCATTGGCCCAACCTATGCAGATAAATCAGAACGCACCGGCATTCGGGTTCTAGATTTGATGGACCCGGAAGGGCTACGCAAACAAATTAACTGGACCGTTAATTACAAAAACGTCATCCTCGAAAAATTATATAACTTGCCGCCCCTTGACCCGCAAGAGGTCATCGGCCAATATTTAGAATATTCTGAACGTCTGCGGCCTCATGTCGTGGATGCGTCCCTGAAGATTTACGATGCAATTAAGCGCCGGCGCAATATTTTATTTGAAGGTGCCCAAGGAACCCTACTAGACCTGGATCATGGCACTTACCCGTATGTAACTTCCTCAAATCCCGTTGCCGGTGGGGCTTGCGTCGGTGCCGGTGTTGGGCCAACCATGATTGACCGCGTGATTGGTGTTGCCAAAGCCTACACGACACGGGTTGGTGAAGGGCCATTCCCAACGGAAATGGTCGATGGCATCGGGCAAGTCTTGTGCGAACGTGGGGCGGAATTTGGCACCACCACAGGACGCAAGCGCCGGTGTGGGTGGTTTGATGCGGTGATCGGTCGTTATGCGGTTCGCATCAATGGCATGGACTGTTTAGCCATCACCAAACTGGATGTTTTAGATGGGCTAGAAGAAATCAAAGTTTGCGTTGCTTATGAAATTGATGGGGTGCGTTGCGAAGATTTCCCCAGCAATGCCCGTCAATTTGCTCGATGCAAGCCGATTTATGAAACGATGCCCGGTTGGAAACAATCAACCGATAGCTGCCGGTCTCTAGAAGATTTACCACCCGAAGCGCTGGACTATCTCAAATTCTTGGCCGAACTGATGGAAGTTCCGATTGCGATCGTTTCCCTTGGCGCAAGCCGCGACCAAACGATTATAGTAGAAGATCCGATTCACGGGCCGAAACGAGCGCTGCTTTACGCGAATGGCACTTCTAGCAATCCCTCGCCGGTTATTGACTAGGGGAAGAGTCAACAGTGACGGGTAGCAGATGATAAAAGATCAAGAAGAAAGGACAATTAGCAACTGATATGGAACTCACACTTGAAGGTCAAAAACGGGTTGAAGGCAGTAAACCCAATGCACTTCGCCGCGAAGGATTGATTCCGGCAGTTGTGTACGGCCATAACGGAGCAGAATCGATTGCTTTCACGGTTAAAGCAAAGAAAGTTGAGCATCTGTTGAGAGATGCCACCGTTAACAATACGCTCATCGAGCTGAATATCCCCGAGGTTCCTTGGAATGGCAAGGCTCTGTTACGCGAAGTTCAGACCCATCCTTGGAAAAACTATCCTTACCACCTCAGCTTTTTTGCGGTGTCCGCTCAAGATACCTTAGAAGTTGAACTCGCCCTGAATTTTGTGGGTGAACCTGTTGGGGTCAAACTAGAGAATGGGATTTTAGACCCTGTTCTCACGCAACTGGTCGTCAAATGTAAGCCAGAGAGCATCCCTGAATCCCTTGATATTGATGTTTCTGAGCTTCATGTGGGTGATGCCTTGCACGTCGATCAACTCTCCTTGCCTGATGGCGTCGTTGCTGTTGGGGAACCGGGTCGGGTTGTGGTTAGTGTCCTCTTGGGTAAAGGCGACGCTGTAGACGACGAAGCAGATGCGGCGGCTGCTGCAGTTTAAGCAATTTTAGAACTGCACGGAGAAAAGCCTGGGATGAGTCTCAGGCTTTTCTATTTCTATTCCCTAATTTTCTAATCCTGGCTTTGTTTTAGCCGGCAACGATTTCCTCAACTTTTTTAGCCGGCAATTCTTCCAAACGCGGCCCGTGAACCTGCACCACAGAGGATGCGAGGTAATTACCCCAACGAGCCGCTTGAGTGGCGCTGTAGCCGTTGGTGAGGCCGAATAACACACCGCCGGCAAAGGCATCTCCCGCCCCTACCGTATCTATCGCCCGCACCGGAAATCCGGGCACATGGACGATTTGCCGGTTTTCCACCACCAGACAGCCATTCTCGCTATCGGTGATAAAAGCCAGATCCACGAGTTCACCCATTTTACGAGCGCAATCTTCTAGCGATTCCATCTCACAAAACCGGCGCACTTCATCGGCATTGCAGAAAATCGTATCGCAATAGTCCGTTACCAGCTTGTGAAAATCACCGGCAAAGCGATCAACGAGAAATGAATCGGAAAAGGTAAACGAAACCTTGACCCCGTTACGCTTAGACTGCTCCATCGTTTCAATGGAAGCTTTTCGGGGTTCTGGCGCATCCCAAAGATAGCCTTCAATATAGCTGTATTGGCACCGGCTCAGTCGCTCCACATCGATATCTGTGGCGGCTAAGGTGGTGGAAACTCCGAGATTGGTACACATGGTGCGCTCAGCATCGGGAGTTGTCAGCACCAAGCAAGTGCCGGTTGGGCCATTTGAGGGGGGTGCTGGGTGCACGTCAAATTCAATGCCGGCGGCTATCATGTCTTGCCGGTAAAATTCCCCGTTGGTATCTTGGGCAACTTTACCCGAATAGAAGCCGGTGCCCCCACTTTGGGCGAGGGCGATCATGGCGTTGGCTGCCGATCCGCCGGATCGCAGTTGCAGGGAGGTGTGGGCCAAGTTATGCAAAAGGCCGGCCTGCCTTTCCGCGTCCACCAAAGTCATTGAGCCACGATTTAGGGAATGTTCCTGGACAAAATCATCTTGCACTAATGCAAGAATATCTACTAAGGCGTTGCCGACGCCAAATACACCGACTGGTTTTGACTGCTGGTTGTTTTCTGTCATAGAACTTTTTTCTTTTTAAGAATTATACACCGTAGAGGTTTAATTTTAATTAAAAAGTTATGCTTAAAAAGTTTTGTTTAATCCAAAATTAGAGGATAAGTTAAGGTCTAATTTTGAAACAATATGAGTGATGCTTGTGTTCCTGTTTTAATTCAGCAGATGTTGCAACCGACCTTTTATTACCATCGGGTGAGAGAGCCGATTGAACTGATTCAAACCCATATTTCTTTCGTTTTGCTGACAGGTGATTACGTTTACAAAATCAAGAAGCCAGTGTATTTTGGTTTATTGGATTATTCGACTTTGGAAAAACGCCGTTTTTTTTGCAAAAGAGAATTGCTTTTGAATCAGTGGGGTGCGCCAGATATTTATCTAGAAGTTCTACCGATTACTCAACTAGGCAGTCAATTTCAGTTAGGTGGCATAGGTGAGCCGGTTGAATATGCACTTAAAATGCGTCAGTTTCCCCAAGACGCTCTATTTATTAACTTGCTTCAGCGGGGCTTGTTAACAGAACAGCATTTAGAAGAATTGGGGCGTTGTGTCGCAAGTTTTCATAAAAAATCCTTAAGTAATGAGCGGATTTGGAGTTTTGGTAATGTTTCTCAGATTCGCGAGGCAATTGATCAAAATTATCAGCGGACAGAAAAGTATGTCGATTGGCTATTAAGTCGGGAGCAATTTGCAGAAATTAGAAGATTTACAGATAATTTTTTCGCTCAATATCAAGCAGTATTTAACAGTCGAATTGAGAATCGTTGGATTCGAGAATGTCATGGAGATTTGCATTTAAGTAATATTGCTTGGTGTCAGGATCAAGTTTTGCTATTTGATTGTATTGAATTTAATGATCGTCTACGCTGCGTCGATGTTATGTTCGATCTGGCTTATGCAGTCGTCGATTTGGAGGTAAGACAGCGCCCGGATTTGGGCAATATTTATCTAAACACTTATATTGAGCAAACAGGTGATTGGGAAGGATTGCAGGTATTGCCACTGTATTTAATTCGGCAAGCGTATGTCAGGGCGATGGTAACATCTTTTTTGCTAGACGATCCGAGTGTTTCATCTGAAGAAAAAGAGAAGCCGTTGGAAACTGCTAAAAAATATTACAACCTGGCTTGGCAATACACTCAACCGCGCCAAGGTGAGATTATTTTAATGTCAGGTTTATCGGGTTCTGGTAAGAGTACAGTAGCGCGGTATTTAGCGCGTCACACGAATGCTATTCACATTCGATCAGATGCCGTTCGGAAACATTTAGGAGGGATTTCTTTAAATCAGCGGGGTGGGGAGAATCTTTATACACCGGAGATGACTCACAAGACTTATAACCGGCTGTTAGAGTTAGGAGTTATTCTAGCTCAACAAGGTTGGCGGGTAATTTTAGATGGGAAATATGATCGGCAGGCATTTAGGTTAAATGCAATAATCCAATGCAATACCCATCAACTGCCTTTGCAAATCGTCTACTGTACTGCGCCGGCAGAAGTGTTGCGTGATCGACTCAACCGGCGCAGTGGTGATATTGCCGACGCAACTGCCGATCTGCTGTCGGCGCAACAAGCAACGGCTGAACCTTTCACAGACTTTGAACAATCTTATGTAAAAATTATAGATACTACACAAGATTTAGAGCAACAATTAATAAAAATACGAATATTCAGCGATTAGTGATGGGTTTTATGTTGTGAAGAGCTTTGTATATCTAAAAATTGTATCTAGAAAAATTTTATGAAAGTTAATCGAAAGTTTGAGCGAAAACCTGCCGGCCTTTCCAAAGGATTTTATATAGGATTGCAAGTTTGGATGTTGTTTCTTGTTGCTTTTCTTTCTCTGGGATATCGAATTGCTTTGAGTGTTTTTTTAGGGGCCATTGGAGGTTTTGCAGCCGGCTTTATAAACGCTTGGTGGCGAACTAACGATCCAGATTTTCCAGTCGGTGAAGAAAATGAAAATCAGCTTTCTAGATTGGCTAAAGCGCGTTTAGAAACGCTGGAAAAACAGCAAACCTCTAGTTTGGCAAAACAGAGCCGGTGGACTCGTCAAGCAGGTTCAAGCCGGCGCTTATTTGACGATCCTCCTGAGCCAATCGATGAAAATGATAATGATGACGATGAAAAGGTAAAAGAATAAGCTATTTTAGATTTGAAAGTGATAGATTATTTAAAAAGAGCCGGTTCGTGATATTGCTGCTGCACCGGCAGCTCAATAATAAACTCTGTTCCCTCACCAGGTGCTGAAACACAACTCAGTTCGCCTCCATGTTTATCTACTACAATTTGATAACTAATTGATAGCCCCAAACCCGTGCCGGCACCCACAGGTTTTGTCGTAAAGAACGGATCAAAAACGCGCTGTTTAACGTCCTGGCTCATCCCTGGGCCATTATCTGAAATTCGGATTTCCACGCGCTGTCCATTTAAAAGGCCAGTGTGAATCCGAATTGTCGGCAGCGATGAAGCATTTCCCAGCTTTCTGTCCCCTTCCAAAGCATCAATCGCATTCGCCAGGATATTCATAAACACCTGATTTAATTGCCCAGCAAAACAGTGGACTGGCTGCAACTTTCCATATTCTTTAATCACCTGAACTTCAGAAGTTGCCCCCTTAGCTTTCAAACGATTTTGCAAAATCATAAGGGTATTATCAAGCCCCTCATGAATATCCACAGATTTCATTTGCGCTTCATCCAGTCGTGAGAAATTCCGCAGCGATAAAACGATCTGGCGAATGCGTTCCGCCCCCACTTTCATGGATGATAAAAGTTTCGGTAAATCTTCTTTTAAGAATTCTAGGTCTATCGCTTCAATTTCATCTTGAATCACCGGCAGCGGTTCCGGATAGGATTGCCGGTAAAGCTCTAACAAATTAAGCAAATCTTCAATGTATTCCATCGCCGGGTCAACATTGCCATAGATAAAACTCACCGGATTATTAATTTCGTGAGCAACACCGGCAACCATCTGCCCCAAAGACGACATTTTTTCCGTTTGAATCAGTTGCGCTTGCGTTTGTTGCAGCGCTTTCATCGCTTGCTGAAGCTGTTGGGCTTGCTCTCGTGCCGCCCGCGCTGCCTCGGTGGCATGGGCGTAGAGTTCCGCTTGGCTGATGGCGATCGTGACCTGGTCACTAATTGCTTGCAACAGCGTCAATTCACTATCCCGCCAAGGACGAGGCCCACTACAGTGAGCGCAGCTAAGCCAACCCATTTCTCCGGCCAGTGTGACAATGGGAATAATTGCAACTGAGGTATAGCCCCAACTTGTGTGCATCTGCTGATATTCTGGATCGGCAGACAGGGTAAGATCGTCCACCCGAATCATTTCCCGATTCAACAGCTTTGCCAGGTAGTGATTTTCTGGATGATTCGGATAGTGACCCAAGAGGCTGGGAAGCTCAGGATTTCGGGCTTCTTTGACCACTTCCCAAGAGGCGGTTTGACCTTTAAAATTTGAATTTGGGCTAGAAAAATCTCTCAGATGACTGCCACCGGCATTTGAGCGATACCAAATAAACAGACATCGATCAATTTGCAACAAACTGCGAATTTCTCGCACAGCCGCGTCCAAAATCGTATCTAAATCTAAGGAGTTGCGGATTTGACTGGCTAGCTGGTTGAGCAGTGCTTCTCGTTTGGCCAAGTTTCTAAATCGCGCTTCCGATTTCCGCAAGGCTGCCTCAGCCCGCTTGCGTTGGGTAATGTCGCGCCCCACTGCCTGAAATTCTATAACATCACCCGATTCGTCAAAGATGGCCCGATTTGTCCACTGCTGGGCGCGGATTTCCCCATTTGGCAAAACGAGCCGGTTTTCCCAGGTGAGGACGGGATTTTTGAGGGAGACAGATTTTAAGTTTTTGATCACGATCGCCTGTTCCCGTTCCGGGATTGCCGAGATAAAGCGATCTCCGATCACGTCTTCTCGCGGCTTGCCGAAATACCGGCAGTAGGCGTCATTGACAAACGTTAGGGTTCCATTCGGCAAAAACCGGCAGATTAATTCGGTTTGATCTTCAACAATTGCGCGATAGTGCTTTTCGCTGGTTAAGAGTGCCTCTTGTGCCTGCTTGGCTTCGGTAATGTCAGTGGAGATGCCATCAAGACGGATCGCGCTACCCTCGGCATTGTAAAGAATTCGAGACCGCTCACTTAGCCAGCGCACTTCCCCACTAGGGTGGATGATGCGGTATTCTAATTCAACGGTGCCGGCTTGAAAACGCTTTTGCATCAACTTTTGAACGCGCTGCCGGTCTTCTGGGTGAATAACCTCTACCCAAATGTTAGGATTTGTCAGAAAATCGTTGACTGAGCGTCCATAAACTGTTTCGACGGCGGAACTCAAATAAAGCAACTGAGAGGTTGTTACATCAATTGACCAAACTACGTCATCAAGCGAATTGAGAATACTGTTAAGCCTTTCTTCGCTTTGATGCAGCGCTTCCCCCACCAACTGCCGTTCAGCGATCTCTTCTTGCAATTGCTTGTTAGCTTGTTGGAAGGCTTTGGTGCGTTCCTGAACTCGAATTTCCAAGTCTTCGTTTAACTTTTGCAACGCTTCTTCAGCCCGTTTGCGTTCTGTAATGTCGGTGGCAATGCCGTCGAGACGCAGAGGGATACCGTCAGCGGTGCAAGTTAGATGTCCCCGATCATGCAGCCAGCGCACTTCTCCATCAGGCCGGACAATTCGATATTCTATCTCTTTGAAGCCGGTGGTGAGCATTTGCTGGGAGGCAAACATTGCTCGTTCGCGATCTTCTGGATAAATGACTTCCAGCCATAAACTAGAGTTTTGGAAAAATTCTGAGGTGGGCCGGCTGTAAACGTTTTCTGCTGCGGGATTGAGATAAAGTGTTTCAAAAGTTTGTGCAGAAACAGACCATACGATATCTGTGAGGGAGTTGAGAATGCCTTCTAGCCGGTCTTCCGATTCCCGCAGTGCTTCTTCCATGCGCTTGCGATCGGTGATATCGCTGCCGATCAGGGTAACCGCAACAACTTTACCACCGTTGTGAACCGGCCCAAGCCGGCTGGAATACCAGCAATAGTTGCCGGCAGAACCAACCCAAGCAAGTTCACAATTCTGGGGTAGGCCGGTTTCAAAAACGCTGTTGATGCGCTGTCTTAATGGTTCGCGCGACTCTAGGGGAACGCAGTCATAAATACTGGTTCCCATAACTTCTTCTATGGTTAATCCCGGCAGGACGCGATTGATAAACTGAATCGTGCCGGTGGCATCTACGGTGATAATCGTATCCGGTGCGTTTTCTACTAAGGAACGCCATTTCGCTTCTGATTCCTGTCGTGCCGTCTCCGCCCGCTTGCGCTCGGTGATGTCCTGCGCTAAACAGACAAACCCTTGAATTTGACCTTCATCATCCCGCAAAACTGAAGCTGAAAAATAGACGGGAATTTTCTCACCATTTTTAGCTAAAAGCGTTGTTTCTTTTCGACCTAAAAAACTGTTATTTTGAGTTAGTTCGCTCTCTTCTAAATCTTTTAAAAATCTTTTATCTCCTAATATAATTTTTAATGACTGGCCGATTAAATCGCTTTCATCGTCATATCTCAATAACAAGAAAGCAGCAAAATTAAAAGTTTTAATCGTCAGGTCAGGATTGAGGACGATCAAAGCGTCTATCATCGACCTTAAAACATTATCAAAATAAGATTGAGAAACCGTAATCTTGGCTAAATTGTCGGCCATTGTATTAAAAGTATCTGCCAAGATAGCGATTTCACTTAGATTTTTAGATTTTAACCTGACCTCCAATTTACCTTGACCAATTTTAACCGCAGCATCTTTAATTTCAATAATCGGTTGAACAACTTTTTTTGCTAAAAATAATCCTAGATAAATGGCTAAAATAGTAACTAATATTATTGATGCCAAGTTGAGTTGCAGGGCATTTTTTACATTTCGAGCAGATCTTTCTTCAGCAAGCCTTAGATTATCTATCTCTATGGCAATCGCTCGATCAATTAAATCAAGAAATTCTTCTTCTGTTTCTTCCAAACCCTTGGTGGCTGCTAAAACAACTGCATTTGTATTTGGGGTATTTTTTAAATCAATGAGTAATTTATTCTTTTGAAAAAATATATTTTGATATTCTTGAAGTTCTTGAAACAACTTCTTTGATTTAGAATCGCGGGGAAGAGATTCTAATTTTTTCATCCAGGCATCCATTTCTTTTTGGGCTGCGGCAAATTCTTGTTCTTCTTCTTTCCGGTATTTTGCCAAATTTTGTGCTTCATTCGTCTTGGAGGATGTCTGAGCTAATTCTGATTTAATTAAAGCTTGACTTAAAGTTTCTGCAATCATTCGGGATGATGCAGATTTAATTTGTTCTAATCCAAGTATTTTGGGAAGAGTCGTTTGAGAAATATGCAATAAATAAGAATTATTATTCTTTTCTAAAAGTACGTTAATGATTCCTAAAAGGGCAACTAAAGAAGCCAGCCCCAAGAAACTCGAAACAAAAGCAGTCCTTAGCTTCATCTTCTTCTGATTGTTTGTGAGGAGGCCGAAATTCAACGCATCATCCCAGGACTGAGCGATGACAGTGAGCGTGTGCTAGACCTAAGACTTTTTCTATTTTGGCAGACTTACTAAATGTTGGGTAATCAGTCGTTGCTTGACCCCGTTCCATTCCCAGTGCCACGCCGGCTGGGCAATTCAAGTAAAAATGAAATTTAGGGGATGTGAACAAAATAAGCCACTTTGAGAGGCATTTTTTTCAGGATGGATTTCACCGGCTTCTAGGAACGGGACACTTCGCAAAGGCTAGGGCTAACTGATTTAACGCTGAATGAGCAACCGCAGGGGGTATCTGGCTCTGCTACCCTATTGCAATAGTATCCCCCGCTCAAACATCTCCTGCTAAACCAATGTTTCTGTTTTTGTCTAAGTTGCTGCCGATATTCATCTATCCTTTAGGGCTAAGCTGCCTGCTGATGCTCGTTGCCCTAGTTATAGTATGGAAGCGCCCTCGCTGGGCGGCAGCAGTGATTTCTCTGGCTTGGATAATTTTGTTGCTGGGGAGTAACGGCTGGGTAGCGCAGGGTTTAGTTCGTTCCTTGGAGTGGCAGAATTTGCCGGCAACGCAATTACCTCAAGCGGATGCCATTGTTGTCTTAGGCGGGGCAGTCAAGCCGGCTTTCTCACCTCGTCCTTGGGTTGATGTCAGTGAAGCTGGTGATCGAATTCTTCACGGTGCTCAACTCTACCGGCAAGGGAAAGCGCCGTTTCTTATCCTCAGTGGTGGGCGCATTGAGTGGAAAGGAGGCGGGCCGGCAGAATCCGAAGATATGGCCAAAATCGCTGAAACAATGGGCGTACCGAAAGACGCGATTCTGCAAGATCCCACTTCACTCAACACCCACGAAAATGCCGTCAATGTGCGAAAAATCCTCGACTCTCAAGGGATTCGCCGGCAGGTATTGCTTGTCACCTCAGCTATGCATATGCCGCGATCGCTCCTCATTTTCAAGCGGCAAGGCATCCAAGCAACTCCTGCACCTACAGACTTTTTAGTCAGCGAACAAGAGTTGCAAGAAATTAATAGTAGCTGGCAATCAACACTGCTCAATATTCTCCCCGATGCCGACAACCTCCAGCAAACAACCAAAGCATTAAAAGAATACATCGGTCTTGTTGTCTATCGCTTGCGCGGTTGGCTTTAAACCGGCCAGATGTAGCGAGTGAGTTCAGCCGTTTCTAGGGCCGCAGTTGATTCTTTAGCGGGTATGTTATGGTGAGCTTAATCTTTCCTCTTCACACAAAAGCAAGTCGGAAGTTCATCTGAGCGACCGATTAAGGTTGAGGAATTCTCCCTTTTAGCGCGAATTATTGCGTTTTCGTCTGCTTCCCTGTCAACCCTGGCATTGTTGCCTGTAACACCCATGAAGTTCAACGACTTGCGATGGATCGTTCCTGCGCCTCAGCCCGACATCGAAATTTTAGAAACCCATCAAATTAGCCGCGAGTTTTACCGGGAAGTTGAGCAGCGCGAAGAGTTTAATGAATACTGCCGGTGGTATTACGAAACCGCCCAGAAAAACCAGCAAGAGCTAGAAAAAATGCGGGGTGATATTAATATTTTTGGTTGGTTTTTCCGAGGACGAAAATAAAAATTAAAAAGGCAAAGCAAAGAATTCTTTCTTATTACTGTTGCCTTTTTTAAATCGACTCCTTATTCGATCAGCTCTAGCTCATTTCCTTGAAAGTGTGCTCTGAATTTTTTGTCAAACTTGACATGAACAGGCAGGTTGGCGCTGACGGGTCTCCCTTGCCAATCCTGAATAATGCCCAGAACTTCTCCTTCATGACCCTTGACATCAAAGGGTTGATTGCGATGATCGGGATGGTGGTAAACAATCACAGACTCTTTGACGCGAACGCGATCGCCAACTTTCATAAATGTAGACCTAGTGTTCCCTCTCCAACAAGCTGAAAAACTGCCATTGCAAGAGCCTGGGGCTTTTTGCCAAGACAGCTTTTCTATCTTCTCATATCGCAGACGCTCAACCGGCTGCGGACAACCTTAATAGAATTGTCAACATTAAACTCGATTTGTCTTTTGAGCTTCACCCAACAGATAGCCAACTGAACCGAGCGCTTTGCCTGAACGGCATTCGTTCGATCTTGATTCCACTGGCAAATTCTGCAATTACCGACTCTATAAATTATTTCTAGCCGGTCGGCTCATTTCTTATCTTCATCCAGGCTTGCCGAGCAAAAAATTTGACAAGCACTAAGGCTTCTGAGTCGCAATGGCCAATTTTGCTCCCTTAATCCGGCGCACGCGATCCATCACCTCAACAACCACACCGTGATCAACAGCCTTATCAGCATTCAATACCACCAGCAAGTCCTCATCCGGCTTTATCTGTTTGCGAACTTCACTTTCCAGCGCATCTAGCTGAATCGGTTCACGGTTAAATGCCAACTTTCCTTCGGGATTGATCGTCACTGTCACCTGAGCCGGTTTCTGAGATTGTCCGCTTGCGGCATTGGGCAAATTCACTGATAACCCTTCAGAGCGGGTCAAAAACAGTGTAGACATAACAAAAAACGTCAGAATTGCAAAGACCACATCAATCAACGGCACGATGTTAATTTGAAATGGCAGTTCCGGTTCATCGGGTAGCCGCATAAGACTTCTCTCCTCTTTCATAGCGATGGCGATACAGCAATTCTAACTGCCCACCATACTCCTGAATCCGTGCGATTTGGCGTGTGTAAAGCCCGCGAAATGAATTGGCAAACAGGAGAACAAAGATTGCAACAATCAATCCAGCAGCTGTAGAAACTAGAGCTTCACTGATCCCAGCGGTGACGCCTGCTGTTTTACTGCCACCCACATCACCGATATTGAGAGAGGCAAAGGAAGTAATCAATCCCAAGACGGTGCCGAGAAGACCTAGCAGGGGTGCAAGTTGGATAATTGTATCAAAAATGTTATTAAACCGCTTCAGCAATGGAATTTCTGCTTGCGATTCAGTTTCCAAAGCAAGGCGAAATTCTTCTGGGGTGGGTTCTTCGAGTTCCAAAGCAGCTAGAAAAATTCGAGAGATGGGCAGATCGGCATTCTGCTGGAGTTTATTCAACGCGCCTACCACATTCTCGCGTCGGTACAGACCTAAGACTTCTCGCACCACACGATTTTGCCGGCGATTGACTCGAAACCAAAAAACCACCCGCTCGATAATTAGGGCCACTGCTAACACTGAAAATCCAAGCAGCGGCCACATAACCACGCCGCCGTCCGCAAAAATCTTACTGATTCCCATGTACTGTTTCTAGGGCAATTGACAAGGCTACCATTGCTTACCAGATACTCTACTGGCAAAGCAAATCTTCATCATGCGAGATTACCCCTAATGCAAATCTATGTCAACCCCTATCTGCTTGTGTGCCTTAACCTCGCTGAGTAGCCAAGTATAGTTACTTAAAGGAAAAATTCTATTTTTTTCTGAAAAAGCTGGCTGATAAGCATTATAGAGACTGCAACCCTAAAAATAACTCAGTTTCTCCTCTTGACAAAAGATGCCAATCGTCTTAATTTGACTCTGAGCAAGTGCAAATAGTTTGCAATAAAAGATGAGTCTTTCAAGCATTGCTAGACAGCAACGAGAAAAAGAAGAGGAGGAGCTGAGGTCTTTTATGACCTACAGCGTCTTAGGTTCATTGGCGCTACACGCAGCGTTGCTGCTCCTGACCAATTTTGGAGTTAAAACGCCGGATTTGCTGGCAGCGGAACCTATAGAAGTGGTACTCGTAGAAGCTCCCAGTCTCGAAGCTGAGGAAGCAATCGAACAGACTTTATCTGAAGAAGACGCTGCCGGCGGCGGTGGCGGCGGTGGCGGCGGTGGCGGCGGCGGTGGCGGCGGCGCTGAAGCTGATGCATTATCTACAGCAGCAGATTCCTCATCAGAAATAGCTTTGGCTGCTCAACCAGTTGTTGCAGAGCAACAGCCAGTGCCGACCCCAACACCAGAACCGACCCCAACACCAGAACAGACCCCGACACCAGAACCGACCCCGACACCAGAACCAACCCCAACACCAGAACCAACCCCAACACCAGAACCAACCCCAACACCAGAACCGACCCCGACACCAGAACCGACGTCGGAGGATAGCATCACGCCAGAAGAACCAACTCCCACACCAACCCCCACACCAACCCCCACACCAACCCCCACACCAACCCCCACACCAACCCCCACACCAACCCCCACACCAACTCCCACACCAACTCCCACACCGGCACCAGCACCAACGCCCACACCGACACCCAAGGCAACGCCAACGCCAACACCGGCACCCAAGGCAACTCCCACACCGACACCTAAGGCAACACCAACACCTACTCCGGCACCTACACCCAAGCCGGCAGCTAGCCAAACTCCCAAACCAGCTCAGACAGCACAACCAACGCCAACGAGTTCTCCACAAATTGCGGACTCTAAGCCGGCGCAGACGCAAAATCCTTCGTCAAGCTTTTCTCCACCAAGGACTGGCTCTCTTTTAGACAATCTAGGATTTGGAGACAATCGTCGCAATCAGTCAGGAACTACAAGCGCTCGCACCAATGCTGGAGCTTCAGGCGGCGGTTCAGGCGGCGGTTCAGGCGGCGGTTCAGGCGGTGGCTCAGGCGGCGGCTCAGGCGGCGGTATCGGCACAGGCACCGGCACTGGGATAGGAGAAGGTACCGGCAGCGGTACAGGAGGCGGTAATGGCAGCGGCACAGGGACGGGTAGTGGCAGCGGCACTGGCAGTGGCAGCGGTACTGGTAGTGGATCTGGCAACGGTAGTGGAACCGGCCCTGGCAATGGTACAAATGTTGCCACAGGGCCATCAAATCCAGGCAGTGGCACAGGAGAGGAGGACAGCGGTTCAAGCGATTCCGAATCGAGTCGTGTAGAGTGCCGCCGCTGTAATCCACCAAAATATCCCTCTGATGCTGAAGGTATAGAAGGCACGACTGACGTTTTAATCGATATTGACAAAAATGGGGATGTCCAAAATGTAGAGATTTACAGAAGCAGTGGCTCCCCAATTCTTGATGAAGTAGCCTTAGACACTGTTAGAAACGAGTGGAAGTTCACATCCTCAGACAGCGGAAAACAAGATTTGAGGGCGCAAGTTAACTTTGCTACTAGGGGTTCTGACTTCAACCGTGAAGCTCGTGAGCGTGAGCGTAACTTAGAAAGAGAACGCGAACAGAGAGAACGTGAAGTTGCTGAACAAAGAGAGCGCGAACAAAGAGAACGTGAAGTTGCGGAACAAAGAGAGCGCGAACAAAGAGAACGTCAACTTGCTGACCAGCAGCAGAGAGAACGCGAACAAGGCGCACAAGAACAGCGAGAGCGTGAACAACGCGAACAAGAATTGAGGGAGCAAGAACAGCGAGAGCGCGAACAACGCGAACAAGAATCGAGGGAGCAAGAACAGCGAGAGCGTGAACAACGCGAACAAGAACAACGTGAGAACTTAAATCGCGAACCAGTTGATCCCATTCGACCAACTTCACCCCTGGAGACAAATCCACTTGGCGATCCAGTTTCACCTCTGGAGACAAATCCACTTAGCGATCCAGTTTCACCTAGGGAGACGACTCCATTTAATAATCCAACTGTCCCAGGTGAACCGGAGAACCCAATAGATTCAACTTCAACCCCTGAATCAACTGGAGCCGAATAAAAGATTGCCAGTAATTGTTATTCGTTAGGGGTCAAGCGCCCCTAACGAAAATATAGCTATTTATATTGATATGGCTTCATTTTCTCAGTTGTGGCAGATTCGGCAATGCCGGCATCACCCCATAAGAAAACGCCGGCTTCCGTTCCACTTTAATTGAAGGAGTAAAAGTAGCAGGGTGCCGGCTAAAAGAACTTAATTAATTTCATTGATAACAATGTGACCAGTTTTTCTACACGTTAACTGCCGGCTTCTGCATCTTGCGCTATATTTTCCCCCAAGCGAGGCTCAACACCGGCAAGCAAGCGCTCAATATTACTTTGATGACGCCAAATCACATATAAACCGCCGGCAACCGCCAATAAACAGTAAGGCAGTGGTTGATGGGTCACAATCATCAAGATCGCACAGCCAATCGTCCCCGAAATTGAACTAAGAGAAACAATTCGGGAAATTGCTAAAACAGCGAGAAAAGTGCCCAAAGTTCCTAAGCCCACCGGCCAGTATAGTGCTAACAAAAGGCCCAAACTCGTCGCCACAGATTTGCCGCCACTGAAGCCTAGCCAAATAGATTTACTGTGACCCAACATAACAGCTAATCCTGACGCCACCACCATCCAAGGCAGCCAATTATCAAGAATTGGGGGCGCAACCAGGGTAGAAGTTATATCCAGCGTGTAAGCCCAGCGAGTTAGCAAGATCGCCGAAGCTCCCTTTAAGATATCAACCAAGAGGACAAATAGCGCCGGCCCTTTTCCCAGGGTTCTTAGCACATTCGTCGCGCCGGTTGATCCTGAACCCACCTCCCGAATGTCAACACCCTTAAGCCATCGTCCTATCGCATAGCCGGTGGGAGTTGAACCCAACAGATAAGCCGCTATCAGCAATCCCAAATTAAAACTTAACCAAAGAGCCATTCTACAATTTTAGATTTGTCAACAACTGTGAATTAAACTTCCTACATTCAGCCGGCAAACAGATACCAAAAATATCTGTGTTTATCTGTGGGTCACATTTTTGCCGAAACTGCAAGCAAACCAATCACAACTCACCCTTAAAACTCCCTTGCCGCCGGCATAATTTGAGGTTCAGGCGCGAAAGCCAACCACAGGGGAAATTGCAATAACGCAAGATTAATTTGGTCTTCCGTTTCATCAATCACAATTAGCGGCATCTGACCATCTTTCACCAGCCGGTCTGCTTTTTGCGCCAGAGGTTCAGCCGCCTCAAATAAAACAACTCCCCGTTCTGGGCCAAAATCGCTGCGAGTAATCCCTAGACAGTCTTGCAGGCCGCGACGCCATTCTCCGAGACGTTCTGGCGTCGTCGCCAGCACTAACGTCCGCAGACGATTGCCATAAATCTGGCGCATTACCGAGATCGCAGATGAAGCAATAAGAATATTTTGCAACCGGCTCCCCATACTCCGCAAGGCTCCCCGGCCTCCTTGAGTAAAAAACCAGTTAGAAATTCGTTCAGCGTGAATTGGCTCAAAGGTGCGGCGCAGTTGCCAAGGCGGGCCGTAATAATCCGGCATCGTACGATATTGGTCTAAAATGCGCCGAATTTGTTTGGCTTGATCTTGAAATCCTTGCTCAGCAAACTTAGGCGATGGGGACTTTTGATCGACCCTGGCTTCTCTAACAGCTTGCTTTTGAGGAGTGGGTGCCGGCGGCGTTAGTTCTAACTGCTCAGCCGCGCTGGCCAAATCCTGCAAACTTCCAACCAAGTAGTCTTTAAAGCCTTGAACCCGAATCGCCAAATCTTGAGAAGCACCGGCAAAGGTTGTTCGCATCTCAGCACGGATGCGTTCTTGACGCCGTTCCAGTTGTTCGACACTAATTTGCAGCGCCTGCTTGCGTTGTTCTAGCTCACTCAAGCCTTCTTGGACGAGCCGGCCTAAAGCAGCTTGCGTGTCTGCCTGAGTTTGCAGCAGTTGAGCGCGAGAGGTTTGCAATTGAGCGATTTCAGCTTTCAAGGTTTGTTCTTGCTGTTGCAATTCAGCCACCCGTTGCGCCAACGTTGCCGCCTCATCAAGAGAAATGATTGCCGGCAGCTCAACCGGCAAATTTTCGCTATCTAACGCTGCCGGCAAACCTTGCTCCTGTGGCAAATCTGTCGGCTCAATGGCTTGATCTTGTAACTCTTCTGGATTTTGGGTTTCGTCTGAACTCATAAATTAATAGGGCAATCCTGAAAATTTCAGGGAACGTGCGTCACCGAGTGCATACCGAGTAGAAACTCAATCTGTTGTCTGGGCGGTATGCCTAGCCTTCGATTAGCTATAGCAAAGCCATCCCTACTTCACTGATTAACTGGGCAGCGCTCCTCCAAACAGGTTTGCAGCATCTTAGGGTCAAATAACACTGGCAAGAAGTGGATACTCTTGACTTCTTTAAAGTAAAACAGAATGGGGACAGCAGGCCAAAAAATCCGCCAATTTTGCCATTCCTGATAGGGAAAGCTGCGGATCAACTTGTCCGAACGATAGACATCCAAGGCAGTTTCTGTGAATCTCAGGCGGATCGTGAGTGCCTGAAACATCAGAAACAGCCCAAAAATCGCAATCACGCTAGCCACCCAAGGTTGCACCAGTAAAAGCGGAAGGGCAGCGAACACCAAAACCAGCGGTATTGTATAGCTGGGACTCAATTCAACTGTCTGCGCCGGCAGGCGAGAAGATGTGGCAGTTGTCACTTTTCTTAAATCCCTTTGTCTGTAAAGTTACGTTACCTCATTTAATTCTAAAGGTTCAAGCCCTTACAAACCTTTCATCACAGCACTGCCGGTGCCACGAAACATCAAGTAGGACAGAAAAAAGTTGAATACAAAGATCGCCAGCAGTGAGGTAACAACGGCTGTCGTGGTGGACTGCCCTACGCCCTTAGCGCCCCCCGTTGTCGTTAAACCCCAACTGCACCCGATCACGGCAATTAACGAACCAAAGAAAATTCCTTTAATAGCCGCACTGCAAATGTCCCAAATATCGAGGAAGTTACGGGCAGAACTTAAAAACATATTTTGGGAGATGCCGTACATATTGGTAGCGATCAACATTCCTCCTGCCATGCCGGTGATCAGGCACAGGATGGTTAAAACCGGCAGCATAATGCAGCAGGCAATAACGCGGGGAAGTACCAAATAATCAATCGGATCAGTTTTTAAGATATACAGGGCGTCTATTTGCTCAGTTACTTTCATCGTGCCAATTTCTGCAGCAAACGCTGATCCGACGCGCCCCGCTAAGACCACTGCCGTCAAAACTGGGCCTAGTTCACGGGCTAGGGAAATGGCCAGTACGCCGCCTACAGCATTTGCCGCACCAAAGTTAATAAATTCCCGCGCTACCTGAATTGTGAACACCATGCCGACAAAGCCAGCAGTTATTAGGGCAATCAGCAATGATTCTGGGCCAACTGCTGCCATTTGGTCGAGGGTGTTGCGCCGGTGGATCTTGCCGGCAAACAGGTGAACAATAACTTGGCCACCCAGGAAAATCGCGGCTACTAACCGCTGACTCCACAATCCCAAGTTAGAGCTAGTAACGCTTTCACTCATGCGATTTTAGATTTTAGGTTTTAGAGAGAAATTCAACCCACAGGGCTATTGCAATCATTTTAAGGGAGGCATCTATTCCGCAAGTACCGATTGCAGTGATTAGAGGAACACCCTAACATGGCACAAATCGTTTGACCAAGCTCTACCAATAATTTTTAAGGTTATCGCTAAAAAACACAACAAACGCCAGTAAATTTCTTTGCAGCTTTCTCTAACGCTTTGCCACTGTTAAATACAGCAGATGACTCAGTGTGCCGGCGCTACGAATCTCCACCTCCTAAAAAAGTTCGGGAATTGCGATTTCTCCCTACCAAAGAACCGAATACCCCGATTCGGTAGGTTTTAATATATTAAAAACAAGCTCAATTGAGAGCGTTAAAACTCTTAAACGAAAAGGTAATGGAGGCAGCTACTATGGCACTCATTCGTTGGGAACCTTTCCGCGAGATTGATAGTTTGCAACGCGAAATGAACCGGCTGTTTGATACCCTCACCCCCGCTGCTGAGGGACGCACCAATGGCGTTGCCTTTATTCCCGCAGCAGAAATGCAGGAAACTCCGGAAGCGATTCACCTGAAATTGGAAGTTCCTGGCTTAGAAGCTAAGGATTTAGATGTGCAAGTCACGGCAGAAGCCGTTGCCATTAGCGGAGAACGCCGGAGCGAAAACAAAACAGAAGAAAACGGCATGGTGCGCTCTGAATTCCGCTACGGTAAATTTCAACGCGTGATTCCTTTACCGGGACGGGTTCAAAACAACCAAGTTCAAGCCGAATATAAAGACGGCATTCTTCAGCTAAGGCTTCCTAAAGCAGAAGAAGAAAAGAACCGCGTTATTAAAGTGAATTTGGGTTAAAGCTTGGTCTGTTAACCGTGAGCGGTAAGGTTTGATTTGGGGGCGAAAAATTTTTCGCCCCAACGAAAATTCCAACATCTGAACGTAACTTAAGATAAATAGCAAACAGCCCCAGGAAATTTTCTAGGGCTGTTTTATTTTGAATTTATGGGAGGATAAATGGCCACTTGCCCATTTTGGTGAGGGCAGTAAGCCTAGCAATTCTGAAGATTTCTAGAAGATTTACTTAAATCAATCTTTAGATAGATACAATCTTTTAAACCACGTAAATCAATTCCTTGTACTGCGGGGATAACCTCGTCGGTTTATAAAGATTGCAGGGATTTGAGAAATAAAAGTCAATAAACCTTTATTGGTCACTATGGCTAACCAAAGTGCTGGTTCTTGCGACTGTCTACTATGCTGCAGCGATGTTCGCGCGCTCACTGGCGGATCAACCTGGGACTGTCATGCCGGTGTGGCCGGCATCTGGAATTTCCTTAGCAGCAGTCTTCCTGTTGGGATATGAAGTTTGGCCGGGAATTTGGCTAGGTGAGTTTTTAGAAGCGATGACGGCTTTACTTGGTGAAGCAAACCCACCCCCCGTGACCACGTGCATTGCTGTCGCGGCTGCCATTGGAGTCGCGGTAACGGTGGCTTATGTGTCGGGAACCTTTTTGCTGCGCCGGTTTGTGGGACGTCAAAATTTGCTGGATCGGGCAGCGGATGTTTTTAAGTTTGTGCTGTTGGGAGCTATGCTCATCTGCGCGGTGAGCGCAACACTTGGTTCGACGAGTTTGTGCTAGGCCGGCATCTGTAGCTGGGATACCTATGGACAAACCTGGGGAACGTGGTTTTTAGGAGATACCGTCGGAATTTTGGTTCTGACGCCGGCATTGCTCATTTGGAGTCGTCCGATTTCAAATTTGAGATTTTCGACTTTGCCGCCCTATCTTAAATCTGCAATGGCAGATCCCAAATTGTTTGAAACTGTACTGCTGTTGGTACTACTGGCGGGTGTTTGCGAGGTGGCTTTCGGCGGCGGCTATGCGGTGGCTTATTTGGTCATTCCCTTTTTAGTCTGGGCTGGGCGGCAGTGATTGTAGAACGCGAGCAGGCGGAGGCTAGCTTGCAACGGGCGAATGAGCAGCTAGAACAAAGAGTTGAGGAACGCACGGCGGCTTTAATGCTGGCAAATGAAGCGTTGCAGCAGTCGGAGGTTGAATTGAAAGAAAAAGCGCGCCAGATCGAACGGGCGATGCAAGAGTTTCAGCTGACTCAATCTCAACTAATTCAGACGGAAAAAATGTCTTCTTTAGGGCAGTTGGTTGCCGGTGTGGCTCACGAAATTAATAATCCGGTGAGCTTTATATACGGCAATGTGACGCCTGCAAAGGAATATATTGACGACTTGTTACACTTGCTACAGCTTTACCAACAGCACTATCCAAATCCGGCCACTGAAATTAAGGAAGTATCAGAGTAGATGGATTTTGAGTTTGTTGGAGAAGATTTGCCTAAGCTCTTGAGTTCGATGAAAATGGGAGCTGATCGCATCCGAGGGATTGTTTTATCGCTGCGAAATTTCTCCCGTTTAGATGAATCGGAAATGAAGCCAGTTGATATTCACGAGGGGTTAGATAGTACACTGCTGCTGTTGCAAAATCGCTTGAAAGCAGATACCGGCAACAGTGAAATTCAACTTATTAAACAGTAGAGTAATTTGTCATCTGTGGAGTGTTATGCCGGCTAGCTCAATCAAGTTTTTATGAATCTTCTGGCGAATGCGATTGATGCACTAGAAAAGCAACAGGCTCCCCGAATTATTACGAGCAGCACTTCTGTGAAGATGAAAGAGAGACATCAGACGGAAGAAAAGGAATCTTCCCTCTCTAATTCCCAAGTTGTAATTCGGAGCGCTGATAATGGGACAGGAATGGAACAACATCTGCAAAAACGCCTTTTTGATCCGTTCTTTACCACAAAGCCGGTGGGCGAAGGGACGGGATTAGGTTTGTCAATTAGTTATCAGATTGTTGTGGAAAAACATAAGGGTCAATTGCGATGTGCTTCCACCTCTATGCAGGGAACAGAGTTTATCATTGAAATTCCAATTCAGCAATCTTCTAGTAAGGTGTCTGTTTTTTCCTGTGCTTTACCGCTAGTTAGCTGTGGGAAAGGTAACGCTTGAAATTATTAAAATATGGATAAATAAAAGGGTGTTGCCGGCTGCCAGACAGAAGAAAGCCGGCTAGAAAAAGCTTTAGAAAAAAAGGGTAGACTTCCATAAGAAGCGAGTGCCGGCTAGCAAAAGTCACCCATCTCCTCAATTGTCCTTAGACTTCCAATTCATTGAAATTTTAAGGGCAATGTCACGCTTAACTGCTTCTTCAGCGAATTGGCACGCCCTCCCATGCGTGACAGGGCCTTCTGAAGCGGGTGGCGTTTCACAGGCGAGCGCTACTATTTGCGCCACCTCTTAAGTGCTAAAAAACTTAGGAGTTCCGGGACGATGTTCTTCAGTTAATATTTGGGTAATGAACCCCACCCACTTTTTATCCCTGACCTTTTCCTGTGCGGCAGCTTCCAGTTGCTTTGTAATGATTGCCCACCTCGTCCGCCACAAGCGCACCTAACCCTGTTCCAGTTGTCACGGGTTGCGAATCTGGGTATGACTAAACCCTTGAAGCAGCTTAGAGCAGTTGTGCCGGCCTGGCTAGAACTCCTATCCTAAGCTGATCTCTGGTAGGTTAGTTTCGCTAGACTCCACTAGCCCCTCTCGCCCTCGCCCCTTAACTATGTCTACTTTTATAAAGTTCAAGCCTTGTTAGGCTGGTAACAACCAGATAAATTCGTAATAGGTCGCTCGGTATTCATCCTGAGTGATCGAGCTACACGGCTCTATTTCTATTGAGTAACTTTCCCGGTACTCCTTATCGATGGATAGTGTTAATTTGGTTGTCTACCCGCATTCGCCCTAAGTTGAGCGAGAGATTATCTTAATTAAGGGGCTTCAAACCCATATCATCCGAGTCCGGCAATCACGTTGCTCACACAGAGTTTGACCGTCATCCGATTCAAGGAACACTCACATTGGCGCGTGCCCAGCATCGCTTCGGCATTCACCAATCGCTTTGACTTGTCTTCGAGCGAGCCTCTGTGCCGAATCGTGGGTTATCCTGCACCCTGTGAGGGGTTATTACTATGACATTTTCCGATGCTGGTAGCGTTCTGGCCACATTGACTCAAGCCAATCGCATGGGTGCTCTAGCCCGTCGCGTTAAAAATCTGCCAGTTGCCGAATTTGTCTGCCTGCTCGATTTTATTACCGCCGAATTTCAACAGTTTCTCCGGGCGATTGAGCTGATCAACAACGAAGCCCTGGAAACGATGCTTGAGCAGCTGCTGGATGCCTTTACGCTGAAAATTGGCCAAATTATCCAGGCGGATCGTACGACTATCTTTTTGGTTGACACCGAAAAACGCCAATTATGGTCTAAACTCACTGCCAGCGAAAATGGCAAGCCGCTGGAAATCCGCATTCCGCTTAATGTTGGAATTGCCGGCCATGTGGCCACCACCGGCAAATGCATGAATATTGCCGATGTCAGCACTACCGATGCATTCAAGAAAGAAGTTGACGAACATCCGGGGTATCACACGCGTAACTTGCTGTGCATCCCAATTTTTAGTAACAAAAACCCCGAGCAAGTGGTGGCAGTGGTGCAGTTGCTAAATAAAGCTGGTGATGTGCCGTTTGATAGTGAGGATGAGGAGGAATTTCGCACCTTTGCCAATTCAATTGGCATTATCTTGGAAAGCTGTCAGTCTTTTTATGTGGCTGCCCGGAATCAGCGGGGGGTTTCCGCCCTTCTGAAGGCGACATCTTCACTGGGCCAAAGTCTAGACTTGGAAGCGACGCTGCGTTCTGTGATGGATCAAGCCCGTGATCTGATGCAGGCGGATCGCAGTACCCTGTTTTTGCTCAGTGAAGAAACTGGGGAACTGTGGACAAAGGTGGCGACGGCGGATGGCAAAACGATGATGGAAATCCGCATTCCTGCTAATAAAGGAATCGCCGGCTATGTGGCTTCTACCGGCGCAACGCTCAATATTACGGATGCTTATCAAGATCCCCGTTTCGATCCGAGTATCGACAACCGCACCGGCTACCGCACTCGCACGATTTTGTGTATGCCGGTGTATAACTCGACGAGTAAATTGATTGGGGTGACTCAGCTAATTAATAAGAACCAAGGCAGTTTCACCAGTTCTGATGAAGCGTTTATGCGGGCTTTTAACGCTCAAGCCGGCATCGCCCTCGAAAACGCCCAACTGTTTGAAAATGTTTTGATCGAGAAGCAGTATCAGAAAGACATCTTGCAAAGTCTTTCTGACGCCGTCATCTCTACAGATATGCAAGGCCGGATTGTTACGATTAACGAAGCAGCGCTTGAGTTACTGGGTTGCCCTGTGCGAATAGAAGCCGGTAAACACCTGGCTCTCTGGGAAAAGAAGCTTGTTGACCGCTTTCTCTGGGAGGTTGTGCCGATTGAGAATCTGCGATGGCGGTTACAAGACAGTCTGACAACAGCTTCTAGGCACTATGTACCAGAACAAAATTTAGTTATAGGTTTATATATTGATCCGCCCAACTTGCTCCCAGACTCTGGCGAAGTGTCTAAACTCTACATCCTAGCCCTTCCGGATCGCATCAACCCGGACATTTATATTCCCTGGAACCAGCTGATCTGGGATGCCGGTGATATCCAAACTCCCACGCAACTCTTTAAAGATCAGGTGACACAGATCGAACGCAGCATCAATCTCACCGTCAACCCCCTCACCAACCCTGAAGGAGGCGTGCGAGGCGGTTTAGTCGTCCTCGAAGACATCAGCCGCGAAAAACGGATGAAAACGACCATGTACCGCTACATGACTCCAGGTGTGGCAGAACGAGTCATGGCGCTAGGTGAGGATTCTCTCATGGTGGGCGAACGCAAAGAAGTCTCTATTTTATTTTCCGACATCCGAGGATACACAACCCTTACAGAAAATCTGGGTGCGACGGAAGTGGTAATGCTGCTGAATCAGTATTTTGAAACAATGGTGGAGGCGGTGTTTAACCACGAAGGCACTTTGGATAAATTTATTGGTGACGCCCTAATGGCCGTTTTTGGGGCACCACTGCCCCTGGAAAATCACGCAAGGATGGCTGTTGAGTCTGCATTAGATATGCGCCGGCGGTTGGTAGAGTTTAACAAAAAGCGCATTATTGAAGCTCAGCCGCAGATTCACATTGGCATTGGTATCAGTTCTGGAGATGTGGTTTCGGGCAATATTGGGTCGCAAAAACGCATGGACTACACCGTTATTGGTGATGGTGTTAACTTAAGTTCTCGCCTAGAAAGTGTAACCAAAGAGTATAACTGCGATATTATTTTGAGCGAATATACTTATGAACTCTGTAGTGATAATATCTGGGTACGTGAGTTAGACAAAATTCGAGTGAAGGGTAAAAATGAAGCAGTAAGTATTTATGAATTAATTGGTGATCGCCAGCAGCCTCTAGACAGCGCTACTGAAAACTTTTTACAACTCTACAAGGATGGCCGCGCTGCTTACATAGCGAGGGATTTTCAGCAAGCAATTGTTTACTTTGAATTGGCAGCACAAATTCGAGAAAAAGACCGGGCGGTAGCGATTCATTTAGAACGCTGCCACAATTATCTTAAGAACCCTCCTCCTGCGTCTTGGAATGGGGTGCATACGATGACAACGAAGTAAAGGGCAAAGGAAAGTTTTCTCAGGGTTGATTTTTTAGAAATTAAGCCGGCTCAGAAAAGTTGGGGTTTAAATAGGAAAAAAGTGAATATTTTAAATCCCGTCTAGTAGATAAATCGGCTCTCACTTTTTCTACTACCTATCCCTAAATTTTTCAGGCATAAATTGAATTAAAATTCCTTCGCACTTCTTCATTCCTTATTTTTAGGTTAACTTTCGCTAGCAGGCGGTTGTTCACCAATTCCTAGCTCTTTTTTACTTTGTTTTAGCTGTTCCCAGAGGGCTTTAATCTCTTCATAAGCTACTTCTGGCGCAATCTTCCCATTCATTTCTAAAGCACAAAGGTAGGTCACTTTATGGGCAAATTCTTGGAGATTTGCATTAAAAACTAAGTTTTCGGGCGTAAACTTTCCATAATATCGACTGCGCGGATAAAGAAAATTAGAGGAGTTTGCCATAAATTTCTCCTGATAAAATTTTTTAAGTTTCAGCTTTATCTAGATTAACCTAATCACTACATTTTCGTGTCTTTCTTTGATTTCCTAGGCAAGTTAACCAAAGTTCTGTCTAAGCCCAAACATTTAAAATAAGGTGTAGCTGCTTTTATGAGGTAAAGGTCATTGCCCTTAGAGCTATTTCAGAGGTTGTTACAGCAAGCGTAAAAATAATCTACCTTTGCCGGCCTTTAATATTAGGTTAATCTAATCTTAAGAATAACCCAAAAAATTCAGCTTAATTTTAGCCGAAAGCCTTGAGAAACTCAGCAGATTTTAAGCTTTAACTCAAGAAACCGGCAACGCGCTCGTTCCGGGCAGAATCAAACCGTCTTTTAAAAGCTCAAGCTTGTTATCTAAATATTCCCGTCCATCTTATTCAACTAACATAGCTGCTGACTTTTTTGATAGCAACTTTGCCAGAGGAATCTTTAATTTCTAGGCAATTAACATGGGCATAGCGGATTCACATCCCCCGATAGATAGAAAGTTTTGATGGGTTCGAGCGTCAAAGCGTGCCGCTGAAAGATAAAATAATTGAGCCAATTGCCTGAGATAGCATTCAGTTCCCTACTCACGAGACGCCTCATGTCCGCCCATCAAAAACTTTACGAAGGCAAAGCCAAAATTCTCTACACCACCGATGATCCAGAGATTTTGCTAGCCCACTTTAAGGATGATGCCACTGCATTTAATGCCCAAAAGCGGGGCAGCATCGCCGGCAAAGGTGAGATCAACTGCACCATTTCCAGTCATTTATTGCGAGAAATGGAAGTTGCCGGCATCGCCACCCACTTCATCGACTCTCCAACCGGCAACCAAATGCGCGTCCGGCGCGTCCGAATTTTACCGTTAGAAGTCGTAGTGAGGAACATAGCAGCAGGAAGTTTGTGTAAACAAACCGGGTTGCCGGTGGGCACCCTCCTGAAACAACCACTGGTGGAATTCTTCTATAAAAATGACGACTTGGGAGATCCGCTTTTAACCCGTGAACGGCTTTTCCTGCTGGAGTTAGCCACCCCAGAACAGGTAGAGCAACTCAAAACCTTGGCATTACAGGTGAACGACATCCTCTCAGCCTTTTTCCAGCGATGCGGGATTACCCTAGTTGACTTTAAACTAGAGTTCGGTCTAGATCGTGACGGAACCCTGCGACTGGCGGATGAAATTAGTCCTGATACGTGCCGACTGTGGAATAACTCAGATGACGATCCAGATCGGCGGGTGATGGATAAAGACCGATTCCGCCGCGATCTGGGCAATGTAGAAGAAGCTTATCAGCAGGTTTTAGAGCGGGTGCTAGCTCAAACCAACCAACAATCAGAGTAAATAGTCAGGGTGCAGGGGCGGGTTCAGCAGTGTGGTGCGTTCTAGAAATAGACAATGTTGAGTCAAACCCGCCCGTAAAGGTTCTTGCCAAAAGCCCGTACAGTTGCCCTTTGTCACCGTTCAGTGACAGTTCTGGCGTGATATCCTTGGGGCTGCTGAAATTGGGTTTTCGAGGTCAAACTCGAAACATTTATGATATTTGTCGCTGAGCCGAAGTGTTTTCGCCTTCGGAGTTTGATCTCAAAGGTGTGTGGGAGTGGAAAAAAACGTGAACAAAATGCGGATACCTCCGGTATGGGTGGCAATTGTGACGGCTTCAGCCACCCTGAGTTTATCGAACCCCGTTAGTGGGCAAACCATCAGCTTCACACAGTCTAATTCTGAACTGGCAGACTTAATGCCGGCACAGCCTGAAACTGGGGGGGCACTGGGCAACCCAGAAGGGATAGGTGATTTGTGGCAATTGATCGGCCAAGCAGAACCCCAGGACCCTAGTAGCCCAAGCGTTTCTGGAGAACTGACTGCGGCTGAGGTTCTTGAACCAGTTGCCGTATCAGCGCTAGAGTTGCCGGTTCAAAATACTCCCGACTCCGGAAAAGAAAACGTGCCGGCACAGGGGCACAAAAACACAGAACGGAGAATAAGCTCCCCATCCAGAATCCTTAATCTCTCGACCCCGCAGAGTACATGGGCGGCTATGTCCGCATTAGAGTCCATTGCCCAGACGCCCCCATCTCCTGAACCCGGGGCGGGTGAGGAAAACCCAGACGCTGCGCCAACTCTGCCGGCACCTGAGGAAACTGCGCCCACGCCGACTCCCTCTGCACCTGAGGAAACTGCACCCACGCCAACTCCCTCTGCACCTGAGCAGACAGCCCCACCCGCGCCGGGACCCGTTCCAACACCCACCAGTGATCGCTGCCCCGATCCCAACGCGCCGCAAGTGCTAGTCGCAGAGGTCGTCGTTAGCGGTGTGGAAGGAGAGCTGCAAGATAAAATTTACCAAGCCATTCGCACTCAGCCCGGTCGCACCACAAATCGATGCCAATTGCAAGAAGATGTGAACGCCATCTTTGCCACCGGCTTCTTCGGCGCAGTCGATTATCAGCCAGAGGATACCCCCTTAGGCGTGCGGGTGACCTTTGCGGTACAGCAGAACCCCGTATTGCGGAATGTGACGGTGAATGTTGTCCCTGTCGGCGAAGGCCAACAAGTAGTGCCCCAAAGCGTGATTGACACCATCTTTGGCGAGCAGTACGGCGAAATTCTCAACCTGCGCCGGTTTCAAGAAGGCGTCAAACAATTAAATAAGTGGTATCAAGACAACGGCTACATCTTGGCTCAGGTCGTTAACGCCTCACAAGTCGATGCCCAAGGCACTGTCACCTTGCAAGTAGCCGAAGGGATCATTGAAGATATCCAAGTCCGCTTCCTCACAGAAGAAGGCGAGACAACCGACGATAAAGGCAACCCCGTTGACGGACGTACCCGCGAATTCATCATCACGCGGGAAATGCAGCTCCAAGCAGGGGACGTGCTCAATCGAGATACCCTGGTTTCAGACTTGCAGCGAGTATTTGGTTTGGGCATCTTTGAAAAAGTCGAACCCTCACTAAATCCAGGCCAAGATCCGCGAAAAGTCTTGGTGGTTCTCGATATCACCGAAAGAAACACCGGCTCTGTCGCGGCGGGTGCTGGGATCAGTTCCGCCACAGGGCTATTTGGCACCCTCAGTTATCAAGAGCAAAACTTAGGGGGAAACAACCAAAAATTAGGTGCCCAGTTGCAAGTCGGTGAACGCGCGTTACTCTTCGACGTAAACTTCACAGATCCCTGGATTGCCGGTGACCCTTACCGCACCTCTTATACCGTCAATGGCTTCAGACGCCGGTCCATTTCTTTGATCTACACCGGCGGCGAAGACCAAGTCTATCTTCCCGATGGAGATCGCCCGCGTCTTCTGCGTTTGGGTGGCGGCGTCACCTTTAATCGCCCTCTAGGGCCAGACCCCCTAAATGCCGATTGGCAGGCATCCTTGGGCTTGCAGTACCAACGAATTACCATCCGCAATTCCGATGGCGACATCAGCCCCGAAGATGAGCTGGGGAATGACTTGAGCTTCAGTGGCGACGGCAAAGACGACCTGACAACATTGCAGTTTGGACTTGTGCGGGATCTGCGCGACGACCGCGCAAAACCCACCCGAGGGTCTGTTTTGCGTTTTGGAACGGAGCAGTCTGTGCCCATTGGTAAAGGCAGCATCTTACTCAATCGTCTACGGGGCAGCTATAGCTACTACATTCCCGTTAACTACGTTCGCTTTTCCGAAGGGCCACAGACATTAGCTTTTAATGTTCAAGCCGGCACAGTGGTTGGTGATCTGCCCCCCTACGAAGCGTTTGCTCTAGGTGGCAGTAACTCAGTGCGGGGTTATGACGAAGGCGACTTGGGTAGCGGTCGCAGTTTTATTCAAGCCACTGCCGAGTATCGCTTCCCAATTTTTGCGATTGTAGGCGGGGCGCTGTTTGCCGATTTTGGCACCGACCTCGGCACAGGATCTTCTGTACCGGGCAACCCGGCAGGGGTACGAGACAAGCCAGGGAGTGGCTTTGGCTACGGTCTTGGTGTTCGCATCAATTCTCCTTTAGGCCCGATCCGCGTGGATTATGGCTTTAATGATGAAGGAGAGGGCCGCTTTCACTTTGGAATTGGAGAAAGATTTTAAGGTCTCCAGTGAGAAGTCAAAAATGAGATGTCGTGAAGCATGAGTATTTCTTTAACTGAGAACTCAGAAATGGGGACTGGGCACTCCATTCAGGCACCGTTTGATCTGTCGGGTGTAGGACTGCACACCGGCACTCAAACTCAAGTCAGAGTCCTGCCGGCTTCACGCCATGAAGGGCGCTATTTTGTGCGGGTGGATCTGGCCGGCTCTCCTGTCATCCCCGCCCGCGTCGAGTTTGTGCGCCAAACTACCCTTTCTACAGAACTTGGCAATGAAGACGCCTGTGTGCGAACGGTCGAACACCTGTTAGCCGCTTTGGCGGCACAAGGAGTTGATAGCGCCAGAATCGAGATCAATGGCCCAGAAGTGCCGCTGCTAGATGGCTCAGCTCATCCGTGGGTAGAGGCGATCAATTCTGTGGGGGTTGTGGGAGAAAATGACCCAACCTTTATTTCTAACGCCCCAATCCTGCAAGAGCCGGTTTGGGTGCATCAAGGAGATGCCTTTGTCGCAGCGCTGCCGGCCCCGCAAACGCGCTTCACCTACGGCATAGACTTTGATTTGCCGGCAATTGGTCAGCAGTGGTATAGCTGGACACCGGCAACCGAGCGCTTCGCCACCGAAATCGCGCCGGCTCGAACCTTTGGCTTTGCCGCCCAAATCGAGCATCTGCGTTCACAGGGTTTAATTAAAGGCGGGAGCTTAGATAATGCCCTTGTCTGCGACGTCAGCGGGTGGCTAAATCCACCACTAAGATTTGCAAATGAACCAGTGCGTCATAAAATCTTAGACTTAGTAGGAGATATCAGCTTGTTGGGAGCTTTTCCCTCAGCTCACTTTTTAGCCTACAAAGCAAGTCACAAATTGCACATACAGCTTGCCCGGTTGCTGGCTCAGTCGCATTCGGGATTTTAGATATGGTAATGTCCAGATTCATCCCCAATCTAAAATCTACAATCTAAAATCCAAAATCAATATCTACTCATGTCCACCCTGACTGATCTTAATTCCAATCACTCCTCTGCCCCTGATTCGGCTCAGCATGAACCGGCCAGCGAGGCTGCACAGAGCGTTTCGGTGCCGGCATCACCCAAAACTGTGTTCAACATTGAAGAAATTCATAAACTTCTCCCCCACCGCTATCCTTTTTCCCTGGTGGATCGGATTATTGACTATGTCCCGGAAAAAATGGCTGTCGGGATTAAAAACGTCAGCATCAACGAACCCCATTTTCAGGGACATTTCCCAGGCCGTCCGATCATGCCAGGAGTGCTGATTGTGGAAGCAATGGCACAAGTTGGCGGGGTTGTGATGACGCAACTGCCCAATCTGCCACCCGGATTGTTTATGTTTGCCGGCATTGATAAAGTCAGGTTCCGCAGACCTGTCGTACCCGGAGATCAGCTGGTGATGACAGTAGAACTGATCTGCGTCAAAGGCCGCCGGTTCGCTAAAATGCAGGGCCGTGCTGAAGTAGATGGCCAGCGGGTTACAGAAGGCGAACTATTGTTCTCCCTGGTGGACTGAAAACACTGTTAATTGATCGGTCGTCAGTGGTAAGGGAAAAGTGAGGCTGCCTTCGTTGGCGCAACTCACTCATCGCTTCTAAAGACAACTGACCACTGTACGGGCGGGCGCAAGCAGACAATTTTTGCTTAATTCCAGACAACGTATAAACAAACCCCGCCCCTACCAACTGACAACTGACAACTGACAAATGAAGACTTTAATTCATCCCACCGCTGTCATTCATCCCGGCGCTCAACTGCACCCGACAGTGCAGGTGGGACCTTACGCAGTCATTGGGGATCTCGTAAAAGTTGGCCCGGAAACGACGATTGGTGCCCATGTCGTCATTGAAGGGAAAACGGAAATTGGTGCTCGCAATCAAATTTTTCCAGGTGCCGCTATCGGGTTGGAACCTCAGGATCTTAAATATGATGGGTCCTTGAGTTGCGTAAAAATCGGAGACGACAACCGGCTGCGTGAGTATGTGACAGTTAACCGCGCCACGGGTGCCGGTGAAACGACGACGATTGGCAATAACAACCTGCTCATGGCTTACGTTCATGTGGCCCACAACTGTGAGATCGAAAACGGGGTCGTAATTGCCAATGCGGTGTCCCTAGCAGGCCATGTCCATATTGAATCTCGCGCTACGATTGGGGGCGTTGGAGGTATTCATCAGTTTGTCCATATCGGGCGATTGTCGATGATCGGAGGTGTGGCCCGGATTGTTCAGGATGTGCCGCCTTATATGCTCATTGAGGGCAACCCATCACGGGTGCGAACGCTGAACTCGCTTGGCCTGAAGCGGGCCGGTTTGACGGAAACTGATCGCAGTTATCTTAAGAAAGCATTCCGAATTATTTACCGTTCTGGACTGACACTAAACGAAGCCCTAGAACAGCTAGATTTATTCCCCGAAAACGAATACGTGCAACATTTGCGCCGGTTCCTGCAACTTTCTCAAATGAAAGGCCGGCGCGGGCCAATGCCGGGCCGGCGTCTTCACATGAGAGGTGAGGAGTGAGGAATGCCAAAACAGAGGGGCAGATGGGCGAAGCATCATCGGAAAATATCGTATTGAATTTGCCCCTACCTCCGAAGACTCTCTCACCGTTGCGAATTTTTATCAGCACCGGCGAGGTGTCGGGTGATTTGCAAGGGTCTTTGCTAATAGAGGCTTTGCACCGGCAAGCGAATGCGACAGGCATCAAATTAGAAATTGTGGCGCTGGGGGGGGAGCGCATGGCACAGGCCGGCGCAACGCTGTTAGGCAATACTAGCGCCATCGGTTCTGTCGGGCTTTTGGAATCTTTACCCTACATTTTGCCTACCCTTCAAGTTCAGCGTCGCGCGAAGCGATACCTGCGGGAAAATCCCCCCGATTTAGTCGTACTGATTGACTATATGGGTCCTAATCTGGCCATCGGCAGCTATGTAAAACAGCATTTACCGACTGTGCCGGTGGTGTATTACATTGCGCCGCAGATGTGGGTTTGGTCGCCTTTCCCGCGCTATACCGAGCAAATTGTCAGTGTCACAGACCGGCTGCTGGCGATTTTTCCAGAGGAGGCACGTTATTTTCAACAGCAAGGGGCAAAGGTAACCTGGGTGGGTCATCCGTTGGTTGATCGCTTACAGACATTTCCTTTGCGTGAACAAGCCAGGGCTAATTTGGGGGTTGACAAAGAAGCGATTGCGATTGCTCTATTGCCGGCATCTCGTCAGCAAGAGGTGCGTTACCTATTGCCGGCAATCTGTGAAGCAGCCCAGCAAATTCAGGAGAAATTGCCGCAAGCTCATTTCTGGATTCCCCTGTCTCTGGAGAAGTTCAGACGCCCCATAGAACAAGCGATTGAGCATTACGGGTTACGGGCGACTTTAGTTACCAGTCAGTCTCAGGACGTGCTGGCAGCGGCGGATCTAGCGATCGCTAAATCGGGTACGGTTAATTTAGAAATTGCTTTATTAAATGTGCCGTTGGTGGTGCTTTACCGAGTCCATCCCTTCACCTACTGGGTTGCCCGCCGACTATTCAATTTTTCGATTCCCTTTATGTCACCGCCTAATTTGGTGCAAATGCAACCAATTGTCCCAGAGTTGCTGCAAGAGCAAGCAACACCGGCAAACATTGTCAGGGAAGCTTTAGAACTTTTACTGGATGAAGGCCGGCGTCAGCAAACTCTGAAAGCCTACCAGGAAATGCGCTCCAACCTGGGAGACGTGGGAGTGTGCGATCGCGCAGCTCAATCTATTCTGCAGATGCTCTCAAAATAAAAGAATTCTTAACTTTTCAAATTGATTTTTTAACTTTTAATGGGAAGCAACCCCGTCTGCATTGTCACGGCTAATCTTCAATGTGACCAAAATTTTAAAGCCCAAGTCTCAATACCATTCTGATCGGCGACCCCTTGCAGTCGATTTATTTGCAGGTGCCGGTGGGTTTTCCCTAGCGGTTGAGCAAGCCGGCTTTGATGTCCTAACAGCAGTAGAGGTTGACTCGGTTCACGCAGCAGTTTATACGTTCAATTTCCCGTACACAGAGGTTCTGTGCGCTAATATCTCCACTCTGTCGAGTCTAGTGATTGCAGATAGCGCAGCGCAAAGTTGGGCGTCATTGCCGGTTGCGGAAAATCAGCGGCAGTCATCGGCTTGGGATGGTGAGATTGATTTGGTAATTGGCGGGCCACCTTCTCAAGGGTTCGCCATTATGGGCAAAGGGGTTATTGAGGATGAGCGGAATGATTTCGTGTTTGAGTTCGCACGGGTGGTGTGCGAATTGCAACCGCGATATTTCATTATGGAGAATGTACCGAGTCTGGTAACAGACCAATACACAGATTTTTTAGAACGGCTGATTTCGCAGTTGGAAGCAGCGGGATATAAAATTACGCTGCCGATGCAAGTCTTGAATGCAGCGGATTTTGGCGTCCCGCAAGACCGGCAGCGGATGTTTTTGCTGGGGTCTCGTTGCGGTCAAGTTCTGTTACCTTATCCAGAACCCCTTATAGATCGTAAGGTGACGGTAAGGGATGCGATCGCAGATTTACCAGATGTGGATGAGTTTCCTGAATTGCTAGATACCGACGAGTTGCTGCTATCGGAGGCGCAACTGAAGGCTTTGGAAGATGGGGCAAGTGAGTATGTGCAATCCCTGCGGGAGTTGGTTCGCGATCAGGAAGATTGCGCTTATCACCGGCGATGGAACCGGCAGCTTTTAACCGGCTGCCTACGAACCGCACACACTGCTGATTGTGTACGGCGATTTCAGGAAACGCTGATGGGGAAGGTGGAAAATAACAGCCGGTTGCGTCGCTTAGATATGGACGGACTGTGTAGCCCTTTGCGTGCCGGTACCGGCAGAGAAGGAGGCCGGCATACGTCCCCGCGTCCAATCCATCCTTTGCACCCCAGAGTGATTACTGTGCGCGAGGCGGCGCGGTTACATTCATTTCCAGATTGGTTTCGTTTCCACACCACGAAGTGGCATGGGTTTCGGCAGGTGGGTAACGCGCTGCCACCCCTGTTAGGACGTGCCGTTGCCGGTGAAGTGATTAAGGCGCTGGAAGTTAAGCCCCAGGTTTCAGATGTGCCGGTTGATTTGGGAAACCCAGATTTGCTAAGGATGAGTCCGTCCCTAGCCAATTACTATTGGGAAGCCCATTTGCTGAAGACGATGTGAATTGATCCTGTAATCACCTCAACCAGTCGTAACTGGTTGGTTTTTTTTCTCCCATAGCAGTGCGAGGTTTTCAACGGCTTGCAGGTGATCACGGCAAGCCGGCAGAGTTTACTGGCTATCTCCAGTCATTCTTTTTCTCTGTTTTGCTATTCTTTCCCTAGTAACATCTTCTAGAAACCCTGCTGTATATAGGATTTATATTTACCTTTCTTTGCATAATTAAAATAAAAATCTTAATTTTTTGGAGATTGCCCTTACTCAGGCAGAATTTTTTTAAAAAAGAACACCCTGAAACTAAAGATGTTAGCTCCGTAAGTTTACTTAAATTTTAAAGATAACTTTATAAAAGGCTTCCGCGTATTAACTGAAGCACAATATAACCACTTAGTAAACACCTAACTTTAGCCAAACTTGTTTCCAAGAAATCGGTGTATTAACTGAAAACTAATTTGGAGTAATAGGGTTAAATAAAGAAGTCAAGGACATTTATTTTTGAGCATCGCCCCAGGGGAAGATTTGTTAGGAGAAAAGCTGGAAAAGCCTGTGCTTAAAGCTTTACCGTTTCTTTAAAATATTTTTTTTGAAACGGGGAAACATTTCTAAATCGGGGGCGTCTTGAGGGGAAAGGGCAAAATAAAACGCTCTTTTCTAAGAAGTAACTAAGAACGAGCGAGCATCTTAGGGTATTAGCATCTAAGGCTGGTCTAGCCAATATCAAATCCTAATAGAAGAGTCAATCAAGGGAGATTCAACATGGAACCGAACGATACCTTACCAGGCGACACCTTACCAGGCGACACCTTACCAGGCGACACCTTACCAGGCGACACCAATGATAGTCTCGGCGGAGCCACCCCCACCGAGCCAACACCCACCGACGATAGTCTCATGAGCACCACCGGCGAACCAACAACCACCACCGAGCCGGTTGACGAGACAGCCGTTATGACCTTAGACGGCAGCACCGGCACCGACACAACAGAAGGTAGCACCGGCACCACCACCTTAGAGGGCGGCACAGTCGACGATAGCAACATTGCTACCACCGGCACCGGCACCCCCACCTTAGAGGGCGGCAGCACCGGCAGCGAGGGGGGCGAAGACATAATAGACGGCGGTACGCCTGAGAGCACAGGCATTGGTGGTGATACCCAAAACGATGGCACCGGGGGTGAACCCACCACTCCAACAAGCACCAGCTCCCCATTTGAAACTGGAACGTTCCTAGTTGGAGAAACCGGCGAAGTCAGCTTCGACTTTAAGTGGGACGGCGGCAGCTATGAAGGCGAAGTCGGTATCTTTAACCTGGAAGGAATGGAAGCGTATGAACCAGGCTCTGAAGAGTTTATCAAAGAAGCGGCTAATCGGGCGAAGAGCAACTCTGCTGAAATGGGTCATGTCGTTATTTCCGACGCATCAGAAGGAGCTGAGTCTGAAGGAGTCTTGCCTTGGGAAGAAAACTACAACGAAGGAGAATACGCAGGCCCTAAAACCTTTGAAATGACACCTGGCAGTACATTTGGTGTCTTCCTAGTGCCCAATGGCACAGTGCAAGAAGTCTATGACGATCCAACCGTTGTCGACAACAGGCCCTTATTCTCAATGACCACAGCCAACCCTGATGATGCCTTCCAGGTTGGCCAGCTTGCGGATGTCACCGGCGCAGGCAGTGTCTTTGTCATGGAAGACGTGTATGTTGGTAACGAAAACTCCGATAAAGACTACAACGACCTCATCTTCAAAGTCACTGGTGCTGTTGGAGAAGCAGCCTCCATTGATGAATATATTGACCCTGATAAAGATTGGCGCGAAGAGGAAGTCGGTCAAACTTTCATCGAAGACCTCAAAGCCGAAGAACCTGTAGAGGGCGGCGAAGGCGAAGAACCTGTCGGTGGCGAAGGCGAAGAACCTACCGGCGGTGAAGGCGAAGAACCTGTCGGCGGTGGCAGTGGCGGTGGGATTCCTCGTCCAACCTTCCCAACTGGCGGTGGTGCAACCGGCGGTGAATTCCCAGGCGGTGGCGCAACCGGCGGTGAATTCCCAGGCGGTGGTGCAACCGGCGGTGAGTTCCCAGGCGGCGGCAACGGCGGCGGTGGCGAAGGCGATGAGACCATCGGCGGTGGCGAAGACGATGAGACCATCGAAGGCGGAGCCGGCAATGACACCCTAAATTGTGGTGGTGGCGACGACACGGCTACCGGCGGCGGTGGCGACGACGTGATCGACGGTGAGGAAGGTGACGACGATCTCGACGGTGAAGCCGGCAACGATACAGTCATCGGTGGCGTTGGCAACGATCTCGCTTCCGGCGGTGACGGCGACGATGCAGTAGAAGGCGGCGAAGGTGACGACGATCTCGACGGTGGAGTCGGCAATGACACCTGTGAAGGTGGAGCTGGCAGTGACACTATCGTGGGTGCCGAAGGCGACGACGCTGTTGATGCTGGCGAAGGCGACGACGCTGTTGATGCTGGCGAAGGCGACGACGCTGTTGATGCTGGCGAAGGCGACGACGCTGTTGATGCTGGCGAAGGCGACGACGCTGTTGATGCTGGCGAAGGCGATGACGCTGTTGATGCTGGCGAAGGCGATGACGTTGTTGATGGCGCTGAAGGCGATGACGTTGTTGATGGCGCTGAAGGCGATGACGTTGTTGATGGTGGCATCGGTAACGACTCACTTGAATGTGGCACCGGCGATGACATCGGCACAGGTGGAGAAGGCGATGACGTTGTTGAAGGTGGCGACGGCGACGATAACGCCAGTGGAGATGAAGGCGACGACGTAATCGAGGGTGAAGGCGGCTATGACACCTGCCTAGGCGGAGAAGGCTCTGACACGATCGTCACTGGCGACGGCAACGATGTCGGCACTGGCGATGAGGGTGAAGACGTAATCGACGCTGGCACCGGCGATGACATCGTTGAAGGTGGAGGCGACAATGACACAGTCCTCGGTGGCGAAGGCCACGACACCACTATGGGTGATGAGGGTAACGACAGCGTTACGGGTGATGCCGGTTTAGATACCTGCCTCGGCGGTGGCGGTAGTGACACTATCACTGGTGGCGATGGTGGCGACGCTGGCTACGGAAACGAGGGCGACGATGCTATCGATGGTGGCACAGGTAACGACTCCATCTATGGCGGTCTAGACAACGACACTGTCATGGCTGGCGAAGGCGAAGACTTGAGTTCTGGCGACTCGGGTAATGACATGATTGACGGTTACATGGGTTCTGACACTGCCCTGGGCGGTGAAGGCGTTGACTCAATCGGTGGCGGCGACGGTCATGACGTCATCAATGGCAACACCGAAGACGACGCTATCAACGGCAACACCGGCAACGACAGTCTGTATGGTGGCCAAGGTAACGACATTATCCGGGGCGGTCAAGATGCTGACTGGATCACTGGTGACATTGGTGATGACGTAGTCTACGGTGACATGGGTAATGACATCCTCATCGGTGGCGCTGGCGCAGACGTGCTGATCGGTGGTGAAGGTAACGATGTCTTCACACTCGAGTCCGATATGGGTGCTGACACGGTCGTTGACTTCGTCATAGGTCAAGATACCTTCAGCTTGTCTGCCGGTTTAACCTTCGAGGGGTTAACGATTGTTCAAGGCAGCGACGCGCAAGCTAACGACACCTTGATCAAGATTGCCGGCAGTGATGAACTGGTAGCTACCCTCACAGGTGTGCAAGCCAGCTCAATCACCAGCGCTGATTTCACTCTGATCTAAAACAGCCAACTTGGGGGCGGCTTACTTTCTTCGCCCCCAGTTCTTGCTCACAACATCTCGACTCAACCTGTAAAACTCAAGTGTGGATACAAAATTTTGACCCGCAAAAAAGCATTTACAGGTTGAAACATTCCTAAATAGGATGAACTCCAAATCCTTAAACACCCCAAACGATTAGTAATCGGTTGGGGTATTTTCTTTTTAGCTTTTAAATCAATAATCTTTCAGTTCGTTTCAATTGGCTTAAGCTGTAAATCACGAAACTTTAATTTCCGGCGGCGGGCTAATAGCCTTACTACCTAAAGACCTGGACATCGATTTTTAGCCTAATAGCTGAAGTCTTCTTTACAAGAATGATAATAGCTAATTGAGTTTTTGAAACGATTGAGAATGTTTGCCTAGGCAGAATTAGCCTTAGCAAAAAGGGTTTAATTCACAAATTTGTTATAAGTTTTTTGAGGATGCTTAAATTTAAATAAAATTGCTATAAAAATTGAATAAATTTTAACTAGATATCCTTCGCATAAATCTGCTAGTTCTGGCAACGTTGATAACGTTTTAAATGGAATAAACTTACTGTTTCTATCCCTAACTTTTCTAATTATTGATGATCATAATTTTTAGTGAATATGCTCAATTTAAGCGCTCTCTTCAATACACTCGTGTACATCGTTGGCGGGGCTATTGACTAAGGTGCTGACTGGATAAGTTTTCATAGCTGCTTCTGGATAGGGTCCCAGTAAGGGCAAAAGTTCTTCTGGATTCTTATTTTGAGGGTCAAGCCATTGAGTATAGGCTTCAGGCTGCAAAATCACCGGCATTCGATCATGCACCGGCTGCAAAACTTCGTTAGCAGCAGTTGTCAGAAGGGTGCAGGATATGATCGTTTCTCCTTCAGGGGGTTGCCATGAGTCCCACAAGCCGGCAAAAGCAAACGGTGAACCGTCCTTCATCTGGAAATAGTAAGGCTGTTTTTGCTTACCGACTTTTTGCCATTCATAAAATCCATCAGCAATCACTAAGCAGCGTTTACGCTTAAAGGCAGTGCGAAAGGCCGGCTTTTCTGTTACGGTTTCGGCCCTGGCATTAATTAAACGCGCCCCAATTTTAATATCTTTCGCCCAACTCGGAATCAAACCCCAGCGCATCCACTGAAACTGCCGGTGAGTTTGTCCATCCGCTAGAGACACTGTTGCGACTTGTTGGGTGGGTGCGATATTGTAGCGCACCGGCACCTGCGGTACGTCTTTAACCGCAAAGTATTCCGCTATTTTCTCGGCTTGCACGCTCAAGCTGTATCGTCCACACATCGTTAAGGTCGGTGAAGTAAGAGTGCTAGCTTTAGTATGACGAGTTTATCGAGAAAATTTGCTTCAACGCAGATGTTATTTTAGCTAATAGGCAGCCAGCGTTTGTTAAAAAACCACATCCAAGCCCTACAGAAATACGCTGAACTGCGGTTGCGCGAGTGAAACAGGTTGATATGCCTGAAAGTATTGGTGATACACAATTTATGAATATTAGCTTAGAGCGTAAAAACTTCTACTGCCCAATTGCGAAGTGGAGTGGACGGTTGATTTTGCCATCTCTGGCACAAAGGCAAAGTGATGGCGGAGTTTATATGGAAGTTCAGAATACTCCAGATTCTTACGCCCAGCTTAAAGGTAAAAAAGTTTGGGTGACTTGGCATTCCACCTCTTGTCACCGCAAGTGGCTGCATCGCGCTGTCACTGACATCCATTTTGATGAAATTACTCGTAAGAGTATGAAGGAAAATCATTTTATCCACCCAATTCGGCTGGATGGATGGTCAAAAGTTAGTCCTCTGGAGTCCTTAGCCGGTGGCAGTTCGATTGATGATGTGCAAGTAGAATTGGATGTTGTCAGCGTAGACAAAGAGGGGAATTCCTGGGTTCTGGCGATTGGAGACGAACCGTATCAAATTGCCGGCATTGAGAAAGCACTAATCCGATTTATCGCGCCGGCAGGAGAAAAGCGCTATCGTGTTCGGCATTATAACCCCAGCAGTCGCACTTTTGATGGCCATGAAGAAGTAGTTGCCCTCCCCGATGCCGGCACAGTTTTACCGGGAACCCGCATTGAGCAGACTTCTATCAAAAATATTGAAAAGTCACCCCTGAATGCTTCTGGCTGGTATATTTATGGCTCGCAGGATGCCTCTGGTTCTTTCACGGTAAAAGCATTGGAACCGGCAGAAGTCTTCAAACTTTTGCCAACGCGGATGTTAATCGGAAGGGACGAAAGCCGCGATTATGTTACAGACTCGAAATGGGATAACATCCCATTGCACTGGGTTGGAAGAACGCTTTTGGATAATAACGGGGGAATGGTTCCCCCTAACCAACGAACATCGGCACTGATCGCAAAGCGCACGAAAGAACTTTGGTATGCCGGTGATGTGGCGCTTGTGGTTCACACTTACGGCTGGCGGGGAGGCAAAAGGGGAGATAAGGTGCCGTTGGGAATCGTTCCGGGACACTTTGCTTTTGGTTTTGCCAAAGTTGTGAGGGATGAGTTTACCGGCGAGTTGCGTTTTGATCTGGTATACCGGCAAGTTTATGCACACAACCGCGAGGGTGTGATTGCCGGTGCAATGCGCTGGCACCTATATATGGGCAGTCTGAAGCACGGATGGATGTATACGCTGCCAATTTCTGATGTACTCGTGCGACTTCCAGAACTCACGGTTCCCTACCGGCTAGGCAATCATACGTTTAATCCTCTGATGGTCATCATACAAGAACTAGCGCTGATGACCGCCAAATACCGTGCCGGCGGGGGAAATGGCGCATCTCTCGTCACGCCGGCAGCTTCTTGTGTCAAGGATTCCAGTCAGGCTTTATTTGCTGCCGGCAGGCGGTTGCAGAATGAAGTTCTTAACGATTCTGTGGTAAAAACCTGGCTTGATAGTAACCCCAACAGTTATGAAGCAAAGCGTTTTCGCCGGCTGGAGTCACTGCTTAATGATGTTGAAAGTACCGTACTCATCCCATTGGGAATTGTTCCAAAAAGTTGGCGCGGGGATAACGAATATGTGGCAGCGCACCTGAAAGATGGTGCGATCACGCCTACCAGCATCCTCGAAGCACTCAAGGCTTGGAAAACAATGGTGCCTCGCCGGACTGAAATAGAACTGCTCAAGGTTTTACTTGAGCATGGTGCCACAATGGTGGACTGTCAGGGAGCAATGCTGGGCGGTGAAGTTCCAGGAATTGTTCCTCTCGCGCCTACTGTTATTTTTTAATGGGAATGGGGCATGGGGCATGGGGCATTGGAATGATTTAATTCTTCAATTTCTTTGCCTCAGCTACTTAATAATGATGCAGATATACCTTTCTCTGCCCCCAATCTTGTCGCAGTTGTTGCAACAGTTCGGGGTTATACAGGGAGATTCAGCCGATGATATCGGTCTGATGACTTTTGATCAGCGTTTCTAGTTCGCTTATTGTTAGCCAAGGTCTCTTTGCATGAATCATCCGATGGCAATTTGAACAAACAATAGCCAAGTCTTTAATAAATGTCTTCTCTCCAGGTTCTAGAATATGAAGCGGCTTTTTGTGATGGCATTCGATAAAACCTTTACCACGCTCGCCGTAAGTTTGCTCAAAGTCAAAGCCGCACGCTTCACAAAATAAGCGTCCGTGTTCTTTCAAGAATTTATCTTTGCATTTCTTTACTATCTGTTGACTTCGTTCTCTTCGCTTGTGAATTTTTGTTAGAACAGAACCCTCTTCAACTCCTTCATTGTCATCTTCCGCTGCTAGTTCTTGTAGTTCTATATCTGATTGGACAAACGTCCGAATTACTTCTGCTTCCTGACGACATCTTTCAGGATTCTTAGAAAATTCTGTCCAGATCGTTTCTTCAGTTTTCCCACGTCTTTGAAGCCCGGAACCTTGATATTGAGGATCGAGGCTCAAGAAGTTGCAGAGCTTCATGTATACACCATTTGCATTCCGGTAGCGCTCGTCACGGTATGAAGAAGTATGCACTCTAAGCTGATTCAATAACTCACTAAGTTTCAAAATTTCGGGACTATTTTTGGCAGGCAGAGATGGTCTGTGTTGTAGGTAAAGATCAAGAGCTAGGATTAGTTCATCTCTTTGCCAAGGAGGGTTTCTCATAAAGATTTACCTCTGTTGCTCTACATAACTACACTAAGGTAGCTCTGCAAGCAGTGTTCACGCTGATAGTCACAGCAATAGATATCCATCGGTGTCTAACTTCCACAACTCTGAGGAAAGCGGTTGTAGTTATACTTGCTCTCCCACAGCTTGAGATCATAAACTCACTAGACCTAGTTTGTTTAGTGATGGTGGTGATACCGGCTAAAGGCCGGCCCATAAGTGGCCAATAAATTTTGGGGTGCTAGAGCAATATCAGGTTTGCCAGTGCAAACAACTCTCTGATTGAGACAAATAACGCGATCACAATGCCGGCTAATCATATCCAGATCGTGGGAGATTTGCAGCACAGTCCAATTCTGTTCGCGTTTTAGCTGGTTCAGCAAGGCGTAAAACTCGGCTTCTCCCTGCGCGTCTACGCCGGCAAACGCTTCATCAAGCACTAACAGCCGGCGTGGCATAACCAAGCAATAAGCCAGCAACACCCGTTTCATTTGGCCACCACTTAAGGTGCCAATAGCTTGATGACGCAGCCGGTAAGCATCCACTCGATGCAAGGCAGCGGTTACTGCTGCTATTTTTTCTGGGTTGGTTTGCCAAAACCACTTGAATTTTGGATTTTGATGGTTTAACCCAGCCACCCATCCCAACCCCACCAATTCCCAGACAGTAATCGGAAATGAGCGATCAAAGAGAAAGTTTTGCGGCACATAGCCGAGTTGATGACACAGGTTTCCCAGCCGTTCCATAGGCCGGCCCAATATTTGGATCTGGCCGGCTGTGCGCGGAATTAAACCTAAAACTGCTTGTACCAGGGTACTTTTACCGGCACCATTGGGTCCAACAATCGCTGTATCGGTTCCAGGTAGCAACTCAAATGAGACATCCTGAATCGCCGGATAGTTGCCTTGATATACCGTCAGATTTTGTACCTTCAGGATCGGGATCTGGGGATTGGGAGAAGGTAATGGGCCACCGTTTGGTGGATCGAGGTTGCTCACGTCTATTGACAAGCAGATTCAATGGTTTGCAGATTGGTTTGCATCGCTGTAAAGTAATGCTGCGGATCGAGCGGGCCAGATTCTAATGAGTCTAGAGGACGCAAAGTTAAGTTGAGGTCTTGGGAAAGACTTTGCAGCAACTTATTATCTACTCCCGGTTCCCCAAATAGCGCTTTGACATTGTATTGTTTTACGGCTGCAATGGTTTTTCCCACGTCAGCAGGGGAAATGCTTTGTTCTGGAATGTTAACAACGGCAACTTGTTGCAGCTGATATCGCTTGGCGAGATAAGGATAGGCGTCGTGGAATGTGACGAAGGTGCAGTTGGGATACTTTTGCAGCTGCTGCTTAAACCGGCTGTCTAGCTGTTCGAGTTGCTGGATGTAAGCAGTAGCATTGGCTTGATAGGAGGCTTTATTGCCTGGATCGGCTGCAATTAAGCCATCGCGAATATTTTGTACCTGTTGTTTGGCTAAGACTGGATCAATCCAGACGTGGGGGTTGCCGCTTCCGTTATGAGTTTCATTATGGTCGTGATCGTCGTCTTCTTTGCCGGCACTTTCAATTGGCTTTACGACTGGGGAAATTTCCTGTAAGGTTTGAATGCCTTTACTTGCCTCTATTTGCTTCAGCTTCTGGTTTTGAGCGTTTTTTACGGTTGCTTCTAAAAATTCTTCTAAGTCCAAGCCATTTTTAACGAGCACATCGGCTTGTGCTAGTGATCGCACGTTTGCCGGTGTGGCTTGGTACTCATGCACTTCTGTGCCTGGGGGAATTAAAATTTCTACTTCTGCTTTGTCCCCGGCTACTGCTTTGGTGAACCAATAGATCGGTAAGAAGGTTGCTACGACTTTCAGTTGTTTTGAGTTAGGGGCTGTATCTTGTTCGCCAGATATAGGTGTGGGGGGGGTTTGGTTGCAGCCGATGGCGATAGTCAGCAGCAATAATGCCGGCAGCAAGTGCTGCAAGTTGGGGCTTTTCACGGTTTTTCTAGAATCTGCGGAAAATTTTTGAGTATGATTTTTATTCTAGATGAAGAATGAGATTTATTCTCATTTTGCGGGGATGTTCTTTCCTTCGGGTGCCAGTTGGGGGTTGGGGATGATTTTTTTAACTGTAGATCAACGCAGATGTGTTGTCGGTTGGTGTCTGAGTTATTTGGTTTTCGAGTAAAATATTGGAGTTTTCAGAAGATTTTTTAAATCACAGATGTACACAAATAAAGACCAATTTATTGTTGGCCTTTATAAGTTTTATGGCCGAATTAGAGAAAGTTTCTAAAATTTATTTTAATCAAACAAATAACCAATGAAAAGTTATATTTAAGCAATACCATTGAATATTTAGGGAGAGCGTTTTTGATTGACCAGCTCAATTTGACGAGAAAAATAATCTTCTTGATATTTCAGTTCTTGGGCAATTTCTAATCCTTTTTGAAAGGCGGCTAGTGCTTGAGGAAAAGCTTGAAGATCTAAATATATTTTACCGATTTTATCATAAGTATCCATCATTCCAAAGAAGTTGTAACCTCTTTGATCGACAACGACTAAAATTTGATAAACTTGCAGTGCTGCTTCGAGTTCGTTCTGTGAGAGATAAAGCGCGGCTAAGTTTTGCAATGCTTCGCCGGCTCTCGCATATTGCTGCAATTGCCATGCTAAGGTGTAAGCTTCTTGATAAAACTGGGCGGCTTTACCGAGCCGGCCTAATGCTTCATAATCTTCTCCCATTGCAATTTTAAGCGCTGCTACTTGGGTTGGATCTTTGGCAATTCGGTAGCGATTTAAAATTTTTGTGCGAACATCTAGGGCTTTCTGATGTTGCAGGGAATGCGCGTAAATAAAGGCTAGTTGTTGGAGATAGGTATCTTCTTCTAAGCGAGTTTGCTCACTGCGATTTACTTTGATCTCACTAAGTGCTAGTAGTTGCTCGTAAGCAACGGCTGCCTCTAAAAAGTTTAATCCGCCAAAGTAAAGTTCAGCAATTGTTTTAAGGGCAATTTCTTGCGCCGGCACATCTTGCCTCGCCTGTGCGTTGGCTAGAATTTGTTGGTAAACATCCACAGCCGACTGTTTCGCTTGCACTAGCACAAAAACATCCCCTAAAGCTTGCAGCAATTGGGGAGTAATAGGGGGTTGAGCTTGAGCTTCCAAATAAATAACTTGCAGCCGCTGAGTAATTAGCTGGACTTGCGTTGTTTGATTTTGACTCAGGGCAATTTTTGCTACTCTTGTTAACGCTTCTACTTCTGCTAGAGGGCCAAGAAAGCGGCGTAACCGCAGTTCTCGATACCAAATTTTAAACGCTTCCGCTAAATTTCCCGCCTGTAGCTGGGCAGTTGCCTGCTTGTTGAGTTCATCCAGCGCAATGGTTAAAGCTTGAACTTCTAGAGGAGTTAGCGGCTTTTTTAAAGGCCATTGAGGCAGTAGGGGATCGGGTTTGGTAATCTCCAGGGGGCTAGTATAAGGCTCATCGGGCTTAGATTGCTGGGACTGCTGAGCAAAAACCGGCCTAACATCGGCTGCCACCCACAGCAGCAAAAGAGTGCCGGCGGCGGAACAAGCCAGCCTCACAATTTGAGTGCGGCTTGTCCAAAATAAAGTTTTTTGCTCAAGCGACGTTTGCATATCCACAATCTTGCCTGGTGCTAGGTGGTAGGGTGTAAAGGGTAGGTATTGCCTTTATATTTAAAGGCCAGCTAGCTGCTACATTGAAAGCGAGCTGTTCTTATCTAAATTGTCGTTTGTCAGTTGTTCGTTGTTACGACCGCAGGCTACTGACCATTGACCGCTGACCACTGACTTCTGGATTTTGAAGTGAGCAGAGAATTTGTAAACATTAGCGCTTGCTATCGGGCCATATCAGGCGTTCTGGCGAAACTTCCTTTCAAAAAGACGAGATTGAAGGTTCGTTGGTTCGTTTCTTGGCTGTTAGTACCGGCACTCGTTCTATCCAATTTACTCACCGGCTGTACTTTACCCCAAGTGACGGCTGAACAAGGTAATACGCTGCCGACGCAGGAAAAAACTTTGTCGCCGGCCCAGGAAAGAAGGATACTAGCGGCTGAGAAACGGATTTTTCTTGATCTGTCCCTAGAATTTTTAGGCGAGTTCCAACTACCCCCACAAACGTTTGAGGATACGCCGGTAGGGGGATTATCCGGTATTGCCTATGATCGCAAGCGAGACCGTTTCTATGCAATCTCTGACGATCCCAGTGGCTTCGCGCCGGCTCGATTTTACACCCTGCGCCTCGCTCTTAATTCTGACAGTGCCGGTGAAATTAGCATTCAAAATGTTGAAGTTGAAGGCGTTACCCAACTGATTGGTGAGGATGGGCAACCTTTTGAGCGGGATTTGATCAATCCTGAAGGGATTGCCTATGCCCCTCCAAATAGCATATTTGTTGCCAGCGAAGGAATTGCGAATCTGGAGATTCCTCCGTTTGTACAAAAGTTCGATCTCAATACCGGCCAGTGGCAGCAAAATTTACCCATCCCGCCACGGTATATCCCCGATAGGAGTAATCCTGATAACCGGCAGGGTGTACAAAATAATCTGGGATTTGAATCTTTAACGGTAGACTCAGGCGGCGTTGGAGAACCGCTGCGCCTGTTTACAGCCACCGAGATGCCGCTGGAACAGGATCGCGATCCCCCAAGCGCCGATCAAGAGGTCAAAAATCGGCTGATGCATTATTTGATTAGTGATCTGCCACCGCTGTTAATTTCTGAACATCTCTACTTGATGGATACAGGGCCAAGGTGGTCGGTTGCCAATGGTTTAACTGAGTTATTAACGTTGGGCCGGGGTGGCCATTTTCTAAGTTTGGAACGTTCTTTGGGTTTCTTGGGCTATGGGGCCAAGATTTATCAACTGGCCACCGGCGCTGCAACAGATACCTCTGCCATTGCCAGTCTCAAAGGTGAATTGCGAAAAATTGAGCCGGTGAGGAAAAAGTTATTGCTGGACTTGAGCACTTTGGGAATTACTTTAGACAATTTGGAGGGGATGACGCTTGGCCCTCGATTGCCAGATGGGACAGAAAGTTTACTTTTGGTCAGTGATAACAATTTCGATGAAGCGCAAGTCACGCAGTTTTTGTTGTTTCGTCTCAAACAAGGGCATTGATGAATCTCGGCGGGCCCGCCTTTTCAAAACCGGCCTTTTTATTTATCGGATCAGAAACGAACGCAGACCCTTAAAATAGTTGGGTTCGTTATTTTTTCTCCGCGCTTTATATCACTGATGGACGTAATGAATGCAAAATTCACGTAGCCGTCAGGCCACTAAAACTGTCTTTTTGTCAACTATTTACAACCCAACTTCCAAACTCTAAAATCCAAAATCGTTATGACCCACTCGACGGATATTGCCACGCTGGCCCGCTGGATGGCTTGTGACTTTAGCAACCAGGAACAAGCTTTTGAAAATCCTCCTTTTTTTGCTCACATTCGTGTTTGTATGCGACCTCTGCCGGTAGCACTCCTTGGTGGCATGAGTCTTTATTTAGAGCAGGCGTATGATTATATGCTCAATGAGCCGTACCGAGTGCGGGTTTTAAAGTTAGTGCCGGCAGACGATCACATCAAAATTGAGAATTATGCGGTTGAGGGAGAAGAACAGTTTTATGGGGCTTCTCGCCAAAGCGAACGGTTAAAAGACCTGACGGTTGAGCGGCTGAAACTCTTACCAGGCTGCACGTTTATCACGCACTGGACAGGAAAAGGCTTTAAAGGCGAAGTGGAACCGGGTAAAGGTTGCATTGTGGTGCGTAAAGGAAGAACGACTTATCTTGACAGTTTCTTTGAAATTGATGAACACAAATTCGTCAGCCATGATCGGGGACGTGATCCAGAAACCGACGAACATCTCTGGGGTGCACTTGCCGGCCCATTTGAATTTGTACGGTGCGGTAGTTTTGCAGATGAGATCGTTGTGAACGCTTAATTGTCCTTTGTCCTTTGCTTGATGAAACTAATTGCATAGTTAAAGAAATTTGTCAACAAATAAAGACAAAAGATTGATGGCAAAGGACAAACAACAAATCCCAACAGACCCCAAGCGAAATATGTCACAGGGTACACAAACCTGATACATTTACCGAGTATTGGCAAGCAAGATTCATCAACTTATGAGAGTCCTGGTTATTGGCGGTGATGGCTATTGCGGTTGGGCAACCGCACTTTATCTTTCTAACCAAGGTTACGAAGTCGGCATTTTAGATAGCTTAGTGCGGCGGCACTGGGATCTAGAACTTTGCGTGGAAACCCTGACTCCGATTGCGCCGATCCAGCAACGTATCCAGCGCTGGCGCGATCTCACCGGCAAATCCATCGACTTATTTGTTGGGGATATCAACAATTATGATTTCCTTAAACAATCGTTGTGCCGGTTTGAACCGACCACAATCGTCCACTTTGGCGAACAGCGTTCCGCCCCATTCTCGATGATTGACCGCGAACACGCAGTTCTGACCCAAGTCAATAACGTCGTGGGAACGCTGAATCTGCTGTACGCCATGAAAGAACATTTCCCAGATTGTCACTTGGTGAAACTGGGGACAATGGGTGAGTATGGCACGCCAAATATCGATATTGAAGAAGGCTACATCACCATCGAACACAACGGGCGCAAGGATACCTTACCCTATCCCAAGCAACCGGGTAGCTTCTATCATGCAAGCAAAGTCCATGACAGCACAAACATCCAGTTGGCTTGCCGGATCTGGGGTTTACGGGCAACCGATTTAAATCAAGGCGTTGTTTACGGCGTCTTGACAGAAGAAACCGGCATGGATGAGCTTTTAATCAACCGGCTGGATTATGATGGCGTATTTGGGACAGCCTTAAACCGTTTTTGTATCCAGGCAGCCATTGGCCATCCTCTAACTGTTTATGGCAAGGGTGGACAAACGCGCGGCTTCTTAGATATTCGCGACACTGTTCGATGCATGGAATTGGCAATTGCTAACCCAGCACAACCGGGTGAATTTCGAGTGTTTAACCAGTTTACGGAACTGTTTAGCATCGGCGACTTAGCCATGATGGTGAAAAAGGCCGGCAATACAGTGGGATTAGATGTAGAAATTCAAAACTTTGATAATCCCAGAGTTGAAAAAGAAGAGCATTATTTTAATGCCAAAAACACTAATCTTCTTGACCTCGGTTTGCAGCCTCACTATCTCTCTGATTCGCTTTTAGATTCATTGCTGAACTTTGCGATTAAGTACAAAAACCGCGTTGATAAAGATCAAATTCTGCCCAAAGTTTCTTGGCGTCGATAAATCAGCTGCCAGCAGTCAGCCAGTATTGACAAAGAACAACTGACGGCTGGGTGCTGACAGCAGATAACTGACAACTGACAACTATGCGAATTGCCCTTTTTACCGAAACTTTTTTACCTAAAGTTGACGGCATCGTGACGCGCCTGCGCCACACAGTTGAACATTTGCAGCGTGCCGGCGATCAAGTCTTGATTTTTTGCCCTGATGGGGGCTTGAGTGAGTACAAGGGAGCTAAAATTTACGGCGTTTCTGGTGTCCCCCTACCGCTGTACCCAGAGCTGAAAATGGCCTTCCCGCGACCGGCAATTGGGCAGCAGCTAGAACAGTTTCAGCCAGATATCATTCATGCTGTCAACCCAGCCGTTTTGGGATTGGGCGGGCTTTACTACGCCAAAACTTTAGGCATTCCCTTGGTGGCGTCTTACCATACTCATCTGCCGAAATATCTTCAGCATTACGGGTTAGGAATGCTAGAACCCTTGCTGTGGGAATTGCTAAAAACCGGCCACAATCAAGCTCAGCTCAACTTGTGCACCTCGACGGCAATGGTGCAAGAACTGACAGATCACGGCATTGAACGGGTGGATCTGTGGCAAAGAGGGGTGGATACGGAGATGTTTCAGCCCGATTTAGCCAGCCAGGAAATGCGCGTGCGCCTCAGCCAAGGCCATCCAGAAAGCCCGTTATTACTCTATGTTGGGCGGTTGGGTGCTGAAAAAGAAATTGAACGCATTAAGCCGGTGCTAGAAGCGATTCCTAATGCCCGTCTTGCTTTAGTGGGAGATGGCCCAAACCGGCAAGCCCTGGAACAGCACTTTGCCGGCACGCCCACCCATTTTGTCGGCTATCTCCAAGGATTAGAATTAGCCGCCGCCTATGCCTCTGCCGATGCTTTTATTTTCCCCTCGCGCACCGAAACCCTGGGTTTGGTGCTGCTAGAAGCAATGGCTGCCGGCTGCCCTGCCATCGCGGCGCGTTCCGGGGGAATTCCCGATATCGTCACCGATGGCGTCAACGGCTACCTCTTCAACCCAGAAGATGAAAATGGGGCAATCGCAGCTACTCTCAGCCTCTTAGGGCATCGCGAAGAACGGGAAACCCTGCGGCAAAACGCCCGCCGGGAAGCCGAACGCTGGGGATGGGCTGCTGCTACAGCTCAGCTGCGCCGGTACTATCAAGCTGTACTCGCACCTCAATCTATGCCCAAGGCAGCTTAGAAACTAAATGTCATGACGACAAGCTATCAATCGTGAAAATTTAAACGGTAGCGGAACTCAAAAAGGATAGCCAACCAAGTATAAAAGCTTGACAAAAAGTTCGACGGTTCTGGGATGAGTTCTGATAAACTTGGCTCACCATGAGGCGCTAGCGGCTAAGCTTCAATTCTTTATCCTGGCAGCCCTGCTGACATTTATGTATAACACTTCCTACTTCGCCGTCACCGGCAGCGCTGATTTTTTCAGCTTGTTGCAGTTTCCTTTCATGCAGCGTGCGATCGCCGGTGGTATCCTCATGGGCATTTTGGGAGGCTTACTCGGCAGCTTTGTCACCCTGAGACGGTTGTCTTATTTCAGCGATGCTGTTGGTAGCGCATCTCTAGTTGGGATTGTTTTGGGCGTCTTAATCAACGTGAATCCAACTTGGACGCTGCTGCCCTTTACCATCATTTTTGGCCTCAGCGTTCTGTACTTAATTGATCAAACCGATCTAGCTAGCGACAGCGTTTTCAGTATTGCAGAATCGGGAGGCTTGGCTATCGGTGTCATCCTCACCAGTTTCATTCCCGGTTATCGGGGCAACTTGCTGGCGGTTCTGTTTGGCGATATTTTGGCCATCAATGAAACGGATTTAATCTTAATTTTGCTGCTGCTTCTAGCTAGCGCGGTGTTTGTGCTGTCAACTTTGCGACAGCAAATTTTATTAACCTTAAATCCTGCTTTGGCAAAAGTTCAAGGCGTCTCTGTAGACTTGCACCGATATATATTTGTGGTGCTGCTTTCTCTAACGGTTGCTGTAGCAATAAAAGCTGTGGGAATACTCCTCGTTAACGCCTTTCTTGTGATTCCCGCTTCTACCGCTAAGCTACTCTGCCACAAATTTTCGCAATTTCTGACCCTTTGTGCGATTCTGGGCGTTTTTAGCAGTGCCGTTGGCTTGCTGGGTTCGGGTCTTTTCAATTTCGCCTCTGGACCGAGCATCGTCTTGGTGCAGTTTTTCCTATTTGTCGGGATTATGGCTTGGCAGAAGGGTTTTGCTGTGAGAAATAGAGTATAAAAACTCATTAGTTCCTAGCCATTGGCCTGTCAAGGTGTTTGCTCTGTGTGGGTTAGTCGCTCAATTACAGTTCAAGAAGCACTTGCCCGTCAACTTTTTGTTGAGCAACCAATCGTCAATGACGCAAAGACCGTTGAGATCACCTTGACAGAACTACTCCTAGCTTTTAGCCTCTAGTGGCATCCACAGCCGGTGTGACCGCAGCTTTCTCCGTCAGCATGACCATTAGCGCAAGCATCGCTACAGTAGGGCTTGCCATCTTTATGTATCGCATTTTCAAGGGCAACTACGCACAGGCAAGACTCACAGGCACATTTCATTTGGGTTACAGTGGCCATAACTTTCTCCGGTTCAGTTCTTAATGGGTTAAATATCTGAATACTTGTTCAGTCTTTCTTACTATAACACCTGAACAGCGGGCCAGAGGTTAAGTGAGCTGCTTTTAAAAAATCGAGACAAGAATTTATCGGGGGGATGGAATTGGCAAAGAAGTTGTAGATGGACTATCGGCAATGAGGTGGGAAAAATGGACAAAGCTGATTGACTGAGGCAAACGGGCAGCCCGGACAAGGTAAACTGTAACGGTTTTAGATTTGAGAGTGAATTCAAAATTGAAAATCCAAAAGTATGAAGTACGCTCTCGTTCATGAATGGTTAACGCCAGAGGCAACCGGCGGGTCAGAATTGGTTGTGCAGGAAATTTTGCAGCACATCAATGCCGATCTCTACGCACTCATCGATTTTGAATCGACCAATCCAGAAAGCTATCTCTTCAAGCGTCCAATTGGAACAACGTTTCTGCAACATTTTCCCTTAGCGAGGAAGGGGGTGCAAAAATATCTGCCACTGCTGCCGGTGGCGATTGAACAGCTGGATTTGCGAGAGTATGACGTGATTTTGTCTTCTTCCCACGCGGTGGCAAAAGGAGTGCTAGCAAGTCCGCAGCAATTACATATTTGCTACTGCCACACGCCGATGCGCTACGCCTGGGAGATGACGTTTGATTATCTCAATAGCAGTGCAGCCGGCAAAGGGCTTCCAGGGATTTTAACGCGACAGTTGCTACACCGGCTCAGGCAGTGGGATGCTATCTCCGCGAACCGAGTTGACTATTTCATTGCCAACTCCCGGCATACCGCACAACGCATTTGGCGCTGCTACCGGCGCAAAGCCGAAGTGATCTATCCGCCGGTGAATATCGAGAGATTTTCCGTTCAACCGCACAAGCAGGATTTTTACCTAACCGTTTCCCGGTTAGTAAGTTATAAAAAAGTATCTTTAATTGTCCAAGCCTTCAACCACTTAGGACTTCCCTTGGTGGTGATTGGCAGTGGGCCGGAATTGCCGCTGATTCGCAAAATGGCTAAACCCAATGTGCGAGTGCTGGGTTGGCAGCCGGCTGAAGTTGTACAGAAGTATATGGCTGAGGCGAAAGCCTTTGTGTATGCAGCCTGCGAAGATTTTGGCATGGCTTTAGTGGAAGCTCAAGCCTGCGGGACGCCGGTGATCGCCTACGGTGCCGGTGGTGCACTGGAAACCGTGCGAGATATTCAGCAACACCCAGATTTAGGGACAGGCGTGTTTTTTGCCCAGCAAAACCCAGCAGCTTTAATGGAGGCGGTGGAGACTTTTGAGGCATCTCAACCGGCTTTTAGTCCCGACAAGGTGAGAGCAAACGCAGAAAAATTTGGCCCCAAAATCTTTAAAGAGCGCTACTTGGGCTATTTAGATCACTGCTATCAAGAATTTGAGGCTAGAAATCTCAGCTAAAAATCTGTATCTTACTGTCCATAGCTTTGAAAGCCTCTTCGCCGCCCTTGAGCGTCTAGAGGCTTTATGATCAGGACTGTGTGTGGTGTGAATTGAAGGAGTAAGATGACTGCCGAAAGCCAACTCATCTCCGGCAAGGTCATTCGGGCGATGGTTAAACGGGGCTTTCCGCCCCTCGCATTGAGTGGTCTAGACGGAGAGTTTTCTAAGCGGTTGTTCGATATTCTGTTTTCTCTATGTGTTCTGATCCTGTTTTCCCCAGTTTATCTGCTCTTAGCTATGCTGATCGCTCTGGCCTCACCAGGGCCAGTTTTTTACAGACAAGAGCGTGTGGGAAAAAACCGCCAATCCTTTGGCTGTCTTAAATTCAGAACAATGGTTCAAAACGCTGACGAAATGCTGCTAGAACTCATGACAGAGTCCCCCCATCTTCGTCAAGAATTCGAGAATAATTTCAAGCTTAAGCAAGACCCCAGGATTACCTGGATCGGTCGATTTTTAAGGCTGACTAGCTTGGATGAATTTCCTCAATTTTGGAATGTTTTAAAAGGGGACATGAGCGTTGTGGGTCCTAGACCTTTAGTTGAAGAGGAACTGCCGAAATATGGACGGCATATAGATAAGGTGCTAACCATCCGGCCTGGAATTACAGGCTTGTGGCAAGTATCTGGGCGGAATGACATTCCCTACCCCCGCCGAGTTCAAATGGATGTCTATTATGTCAACTTCCGGAATTTTTGGATGGATTTGTGGCTAATTTTCAAAACCCTTGGCGTTGTTATTTTCCCAAAAAATAATGGAGCCTACTAAAGCCAAAAGTAGGGTGCGCTCGGTGCAGAAAGTCTGTGAAAGACGCAATGCCCTATTGAGTCTGACACAAGCAATCTCTCAGGCGCGACGGTTCAAGGAGTGGCAAACATCCAAAAAATTTTGAATTCTTTACAAACATTTTAAAGTTGATGGGTGCTTGATTTCCGATTTGAAGTTAACGTAGGGATTGACACTCCCCATTTACTCCCATCAGGGAGATTTTCAGATCGGGAGAGGGTGCGGCAAGAGCAGTTGAGATTCAAACTGGCACTCATCCCCAGTTCAGGGTCACAAGACGCCAAAGCAGGGGAAAGTGCCATCCATCAGCCTTGGGAAAACGACCGCACTCTGAGCATCGGTGAGCTATCTGATGCCCCAGATGGTAAATATCCGGTGGCCGACAAGCTGTGTGGCAGATGATATCAGCTAATCACAAATGGGAACTCTACACTCAGTCTTGCCGGTTATGGGCAGCCGGCCTATCTATCAAAGAACTGAATTTTACGTTCAGATTCTTCTTTGTAACCAACCATAAGGAATACTGAGGATGACGCAACGGAAGCGAGCGCTGATCACCGGCATTACAGGTCAAGACGGCTCCTATTTAAGCGAGTTGTTGCTGGAAAATGGGTATGAAGTTCACGGCATTATCCGGCGGACTTCCACTTTTAACACTGATCGGATTGATCACATTTATGTCGATCCTCACAACGAAAGCGCACGGTTATTTTTGCACTACGGCGATTTGACCGATGGCACAACTCTGCGGCGAATCTTAGAAGAAGTTCAACCTGTAGAAATTTACAATTTGGGTGCTCAATCCCATGTAAGGGTGAGTTTTGACTCGCCAGAATACACGGTTGATACAGTGGCAATGGGAACACTGCGCCTACTAGAGGCAATTCGAGACTATCAGCAGCGCACCGGCATTGAAGTGCGCTTCTATCAAGCCGGTTCCTCGGAAATGTATGGCAAAGTCCAAGAAATTCCTCAGAAGGAAACCACCCCATTTTATCCAAGAAGTCCCTACGCCTGTGCAAAACTTTACGGCCACTGGCAAACGGTAAATTACCGGGAGTCTTATGGGCTGTTTGCGTGTAATGGCATCCTTTTCAACCACGAAAGCCCGCGTCGGGGTGAGACATTTGTAACACGCAAAATCACACGGGCAATTGCCAGAATTGTTGCCGGCAAGCAGAAAAAAACCTATCTGGGCAACCTAGATGCTAAGCGAGATTGGGGTTATGCAAAGGACTATGTTAAAGCCATGTGGCTAATGCTACAGCAAGAAGAACCCGATGATTATGTGATCGCTACCGGCGAAACATACTCAGTCAAAGAGTTTCTTGATATTGCCTTTAAATACGTCAACTTAGACTGGCACGATTATGTAGAGTTTGATGAGCGATACCTGCGGCCAGCGGAAGTTGAATTGCTGATAGGAGATTCCACAAAAGCGCGGAAAAAATTAGGTTGGGAACCGACCGTTACTTTTGAAGAGTTAGTGGGTTTGATGGTCAAAGCTGACTTAGAAGTGCTGGGTGTAATTTCACCAAATGAAGATTTAACCCAAGTTTTTAAGGATCACGCTTTTATTCGTCAAGAAGCGGGGGGCAGATTTGATTAATTTTAGATTGAGAAGCTGAGATTAGAGATTCACCAGATCAACCTCAAATCTAAAATTCCAAGACGCAGGCGGGAGGACGCAAAAATGACAACACTAGAGCTAAAAGACAAACGAATTCTGGTAACGGGGGGCGCTGGTTTCTTGGGCCGGCAGGTGATAGATCAGCTTGTAAAAGCCGGCGCTGACGCCCAAAAAATTACAGTGCCGCGCTCACGTGAGTATGATTTGTGTTCAATGGATGCCTGCCAACGAGTTGTCCAACAACAAGATATTATCGTTCACCTAGCAGCGCACGTCGGTGGCATTGGTTTAAATCGGGAAAAGCCGGCCCAATTGTTTTACGACAACCTGATGATGGGCACTCAGCTCATTCATTCCGCCTATCAAGCCGGTGTCGAGAAATTTATTTGTGTTGGCACGATTTGTGCCTATCCTAAATTCACGCCGGTGCCTTTTAAAGAAGATGATCTTTGGAATGGCTATCCAGAAGAAACCAACGCGCCTTATGGAGTTGCCAAAAAAGCTTTATTAGTGCAACTCCAAGCTTACCGACAACAGTACAACTTTAATGGAATTTATCTGCTGCCGGTGAATTTATACGGGCCAGAAGATAACTTTGATCCTAGCAGTTCCCACGTCATTCCCGCCTTAATTCGTAAAGTTTACGAAGCCCAACAGCGAGGAGACAAACAACTGCCGGCGTGGGGAGACGGCACTCCCAGCCGCGAGTTTCTGTATTCAACCGATGCAGCGCGGGGCATTGTCATGGCAACCCAAAAATACAACGATCCAGATCCCGTAAATTTGGGAACCGGCTATGAAATTACCATCCGCGATCTAGTAGAACTGATCTGCGAATTGATGGAATTTAAGGGAGAAATTATTTGGGAAACTGATCAACCGAATGGTCAGCCGCGTCGCTGTTTGGATACCGAACGCGCAAAGCAAGCTTTTGGTTTTACTGCCGAAGTTGAATTTAAAGAAGGGCTGAAAAATACCATTGATTGGTATCGCCAGCACGCTGCTTAAGTATAAGAAGCCTGTTTTCTCAAACAAAACAGGCTTTTTTAGTCTTTCCTTTCCCTACCCATAGAATTAATATATCCTCAGCAGCAAAAAGAAAATAAAATTGAGAAATCTAGGTAAAAAAAGGTCAGAGAGGTGTCGTTAATAGGATTAGGATATCTTTGAACTACCCTATTTTAGGAAAGCGATATTTTCTGTAACCTGTCTATTGCCTAAGCCTACCTTTTCAATCTCTATTATTACCGTTCACTACTGCCTGCTACGGGTTCGCATATATTTGGGGATTTAGTTTCATGCAAGTGGGATCGGTAGATACTTTTATGAAAACCAAGAAACAATAAAAAAATTGCTAACCAGTTTGGCGAATTCAGCGCTGTTTACAATTGTGGTTGTTGTCTTGGTTAAACTTAATATCTTTAGTTTGCTAATGGAATTAGCTCTACCTTGCTATCTCAAGCCAAAAATGTTTTAATAACCGTGCCATGAGCAGCACTGACTCCCGGCTAGATAAAGCAACATGGCGACGTGGGCTTTTGCAGCAACGGCAATCATTGCCGGCAGATATCTGGCAGCAAAAAAGTACGCAGCTTTGTAGCCACCTGCAATCCTCATCTTTGTTCGCTCAATCACAAACCATCCTGGCTTACTTCAGCTTTCGCCAAGAACCAGACCTCAGTCTTTTATTTAGTGATGATCACAGATGGGGATTTCCTCGATGTGCCGGTAAATCCCTGTCTTGGCACCTCTGGAAGCCCGGAGAAGCCTTGGAAACGGGCAGTTATGGTCTGATTGAACCACCGGCAGATTCCCCAACTTTGCAGCCGGCTGATGTCGATTTAATTCTTGTCCCAGCCGTCGCCTGTGATCAGCAAGGATCTCGCTTAGGCTATGGCGGTGGCTTTTATGATCGGCTCTTTAGTTCACCGGAGTGGGCATCCAAACCAACCCTCGGCATTGTGTTTGAATTTGCTTACTTACCCCAGTTGCCTGTTGATTCTTGGGATAAACAATTGCATGGCGTTTGCACAGAAATGGGGATTAAAATGATGCAATAAAATCCTCACTTGTTTAAGCAATTTATCTAAACCTTGCGCGACGGACTATTGTCCGTCGCACTCCAACTACCTACCCTTTAGTGGTATTTAGTCAGACAAATACAATTACTATAATATGGCATTCCTTATAATTTTGCAACCTTTTTTTATGACTTTCTTTAAAAAAATGAAAAATTTTCCGTTACCTTAAAATTTAACGCTCAGCTCTTAAAAAAAGATTAGTATTGAGACAGTGAAATTTTGTTTTAAAATTAAAAAGTCTGTTACCAATTTACTAAAAAGTCCATGCTTGGTCGAAAAAATAAAAAATTAAAATTTAAACCTCAAAGTCTAAATTGGTCTGGGTGGAAATACATTTGGATGTATGGACTACTGAGTACGCTGGCATTTATTATGCTTGTTCCCCTGTTTTGGTTGATCAGTACGTCCCTAAAGTCGCCAACAGAAAACATTTTCCAATTTCCCCCGCAATTACTGCCGGCTCAACCAACATTACAGAACTTTGTTAAAGTTTGGCTGTCCGAACCTTTTGGCCAGTATTTGTTTAACAGCACCTTGGTTGCCGGTTTGACGGTGGGATTAAATCTGCTGTTTTGCTCTCTCGCTGCCTATCCTTTAGCACGGCTAGATTTTCGAGGGCGCGACTTAATTTTTACCGCTATCGTTTCTACCATCATGATTCCCTTCCAAATCGTGATGATTCCCCTATATATCTTGACGGTAAAACTTCGCCTAATCAACACTTATCTCGGCATTATTTTTCCCTCTCTTGCCTCTGCCTTTGGCATTTTCCTATTGCGGCAAGCTTTTATGGGTGTGCCTAAAGAATTAGAAGAAGCTGCTCGAATAGATGGCTGTTCTGAGTTGGGGATTTGGTGGCATATCATGTTACCTGCCATCAAGCCGGCACTGGTAACGCTAGCCATTTTTGTATTTATCGGTTCTTGGAGCGACTTTTTATGGCCTTTAATTGTCTTAGATAAGCCTGAATACTATACGTTGCCTTTAGGCGTGGCAACCCTAGCCGGCACCACCTTTTCTTTAGATTGGCGGTTAATTGCTGCCGGTTCTGTGATTTCCATTTTGCCGGTACTCTTTCTGTTCTTATTCGTGCAGCGCTACATTGTTCCCACAGATGCCGGTAGTGGAGTGAAGGGTTAAATAGCTGTTCCACTTAGTTGAGATTTGTTGTGCTGCCGGTCAAATGTTTTTATTTAGCCGCTAAAACCGCTTTCGGATAAGCAATGCGTTTGTGATTGAACTGCAGCCAAACTTGCACAAAAATTTCCGCAATTTTTGGCATTTCTTCGCGGGTTAAACCGGAATCTGTCAGCTGGTTATCCTGCCAACGGGCGCGAAGGATTTTATTAACCATATTCAAAGCTTCTTCTGGGGTGGCATCCTTAAGAGATCGCAGCGCCGCCTCACAGGAATCTGCCAGCATAACAATCCCTGTTTCACGGGATTGGGGAATTGGGCCATCGTAGCGGAAATCCTCTTCCCTCACGATTAAACTAGGGTCTTGGGCTGCTAGTTGCTGGGCTTGGTGATAAAAATAGGCGATGAGCATGGTTCCCTGGTGTTCTGGGATAAACGCTTTAATCGCCGTAGGCAGCCGACACTTACGAGCCATCACCAAGCCTTCAATGACGTGCTTTTTAATAATCTCGGCACTTTTCCAAGGGTCATCGATAATATCGTGCTTGTTAGGGCCACCCATCTGATTTTCAATAAACCCTAATGGATCGTGCATTTTACCAATGTCGTGGTATAGGGTGCCGGTTCTTACTAGCTCCACGTTACAGCCCAAGGCTTTGGCGGCTGCTTCGGCCAGGGTGGCAACGAAGAGAGTGTGCTGGAATGTGCCTGGAGCTTCCGAGGCTAAGCGTTTCAATAGAGGCCGGTTGGGACTAGCTAATTCAGCTAAGCGGATGGGGGTAACAAGGTCAAAGACTTGTTCCAGGTAAGGGCTAAGGCCGAGTGCCACAATACTCCAAGCCAAGCCGGCCAGACTTTGCAGCGCTGCCGCACCCACAACGGTATACCAAATCGAACCGACACTCGCACTAGCCATCAGCGTTAAGAGGAGATAGACGGCTCCCTGAGTCAATCCGACGGCACCGCCTAAAAGGGCGAGTTCTTCGCGTGAGCGTAATCTGCCGGCGATCAAGCCACCGATCAACCCACCGGCGGCACTAGCGATTAAATGAATTCCATCAATTTCCAAGCCCACCGGCAGTACCCAACCCAGCAAAGCGACGACGGTTGTTCCGACGGCTGAACCGTAGAAACTGCCTAGTAATAAACCAATCGCGGGCAAGCTTGTGTGAGGCACCTGCAAAGCCACTAACAGGGGCGTACTTAAGGTTAGCAGCAGTACCAAGATGTGATCGCGCCGGCGCAAACCTGGATGAAACCGCCGTTCTACCACCCATAAAACGCCGACGGCACCGGCTACTAGCCCGCCCAAGCTGATCAACCCCACCCAGTTCGGCTCTCGCTGACTTTTGCCGAAATAATCGAGCAGCACAAAATCCGGCTGGCTAATCTGTTGGCCGGCGCTGACAACCACTTCACCCCGATCAATGGTAACAATGACGGGTTCTACCTCAGAAGCGGCTTGCTCTGCCCGTAGCCTAGTACGTTCCGCATCCCTGGTTAAGTTGGGCCGTAAAACTGCCAGTAATATATCTGTCGAGAGCGACTCTGTCTCGGCTGGCACGGCTGTTCTAACTTGAATGCTCACCGCGTGCTTTAAAATGCTATCCGGCAGCCCAGGAGAAATCCCTTGAGCCAGAAGACGCTCTGCCGCCTGATAAATGCCCACTTGCATTTTCTGCCAATCGGCTTCCGACATGGCAAACAGCTCAGCATCGTATCGGTTAGCTAGTCCAGTCACCGATGGTTCAGAAAGAGCCGCGACAGCCATCATATAACGCCGGCGGGCTTGAGTAATGGTTTCTAACAGCGTAGAAAAACTTTCCTCTGAGGCCGTTTGCCGATAGACTTGAAGTTCAGCAATGGCTTGCTGGCCTGCCATATTTAACGGAGGGCGGATCTGCTTGATGACGCCGCTATAAGGATCTTGGCGGGCAAGCCGGCGCAGCGCTTCCAAGGATTCCTCTAAGGGTTTTCTCGCATTAGGTGGCAAGGGGTTGCTATTGGGCTTTTTACTATCCTTTGGGTCTTTTTGAGCTTTGAGCGCGGCTAAAACCGAGCGCCAGTCCGCTTCCCTCGCTTGACGCAAGTACAACTGCGTCTCAGTTGACAAGCTGGAAGTCTCTGTGAAAGGCACCACACCGGCCATGCGTCGGAGTTCGTTACCTTGTTCGATGGCTCGTCTCAGGTCGTTGTATATCTGCTGGTTAACTGCGTGATCGATTTTTAATATGGGGACAGAGCCTATTCGAGCGGCTTTTCGGTTTTCTTCCGTAGTTTTGGTGTCCTCCACCTTCGCCGCTGTTGGCGCAATGATCGTGTAGGGAGCCTTCGTGCCAACATCCAGTTTTGGCTTATTGTAGAAGCGGTGACCGATGGAGCCGGTGAGGCACACCACTGCCAGCACAAGCGAAATGGGCGTGTGCGCTCTGTAGTTTTGGCTTTGTGAAACTATTGAGCGCTTTTGGTATACAGCAGGTTGATTGGACGACACGGAGGGCAAAAAGCGAGATAAGGATTTGTGGGTTGACTTGGGTGATGTGCTGCCGGCAACTTCAGCTAAGCTCTTTGTCAGCACTTTTGCTAAAAGCCCTCGCCGCCACTGGGTACTATAGCGAATGCGAAGTTGTTCAATCTGCCGCGTCAATGAAGAAAGCGTGTTCATCTGAACTCTCCGCGCGATACCCCGTTGCTGATGAGGGCTTGTTTGTTCCACACTCCTACTTTAGCTAAGGAAGAATGTGGGTCAGTGAGTACCACGCTCATACAACGCATCTGTCTCTATTGTTGCCAGCCCCTAGAAGCACAAAATTCGCTGAATGTGAACGTTTATTGCCTGCGTGGCAAAGCTTTAAACCTGATTGTCTTGCAAACTCGTTGCCACTATTTCCAACTTGACGAGCGGGCTGGTCAGGAACTTTTCAGGAACTTTATCGCAGGCATTATTATAAAACTGGACGTACGCCACGCTCTTAAACCCACAGTGGCAACACTTGCTAACAGCTACAGCTATAGTAAGCCCTTTTACATTTAATGTGTCTTGTTGTTCAAGAAAATCCCCCTTAAGGATGATTTCAATACGACAGGATGAGGGGGCTATCGCTCTGCTCTTACCGGATAGATACGGGCGTGTCTGAAAAAGGAGGCGGGAGTTATTTTGTTTAGGCTGGGCGCTCACTTCAACATGAAAGGTTTCCCTGTTGAAGGCGGCCTGAATCTAGCTCACTCAAGAATTTGTTACATAATTTGTCAACTGTTTATTTTCAATCCCACCCCATTAACGAAGCCTCATGACTTGGGGCGCTGCAACTGCCCTCAAGCGGCCCGATTCAAGTGAAACCTCTGAAACCTGATAAACACCAGACCACGCAGCCCCCAAGCGAGCTGCGAGCTGTAGAATCTCTGTCACCCCTACACCCCACAACCGGGTATTAGAATCCATTTCCGGTTGGCTTGATTGTGTGCGCCATGCCACGGGAAAGCCGGCAGTGCTGTTATAAGCTCCTGATAAAGCGCCGGTGATCGCGCAAGTGATTTGTGGTGCTCTGCCGATGCGAGCAGCCCGAATCACAGATAGACGCAAATCTTCTAACGTGCTTAAAAAACAATACAGCGCTAAAGCAATGGGCGTGGTGTTGGGTGTGGCTTCCTGATGTCGCACCAGCATGAGCTTAGCCATTTCTAAACCGGCTCTTTGCTGTAACAAAGTCTGAACCTGCCCCAATTGCGACACAAAAGCTCGATCCACCTCATCAGCAAGGGTTTCTTCGAGATAATCGATCATTTGGGGAATCAAAGTTGCAGCGTCGAGTTTCTCCTTCAGCGCCTGAGTCAGGGCAAACCCAACCGCCAAAACTCCATCGCGCGACTGCAAGGTATTCGGCACACTTGCAACCGCCTGTTGTAGTTGGGCTTGCCGTTTGGCCTCATTTTCATGAAAAAACAGCGCCACTGGTAGCGTTGCCACGACTGCCTCAGTGCCGGTGAAAAGCTCAGGACGGATGTTTTCCCATTTGGCACGCCATTCATTTAAATCCAACGCACCGGCTTGAATCAAACTTTGAGCGCCGGCAACTGCGATGCCTCCCCAGCTTGGTAGCACAGGGCAATTTTGAGAATCACGACTCAACTGGCTCAATCCTTGGTGGCTCACACCCGTCCACAAATGCGCCAATGACATCTGTGAGCTAACTTGATACTCAGCCCCCAAAGCTTCTCCAACTGCCGCCCCCAATAAGGCTGCTTCAAACCGGCTTAGGATTGAGTATTGCATCGCCTAGCGCCCCTTGCTGAGTGCCCAATACCGAACACAAGCATTAACCGGGCGGCTGTATTAAAAATAAGAATTTTGCTTTTTGCCGTTGCCTTTAGCCCGTTGTCTTGTCCCTTCATGCTTCATCCTTTCTCAGATGGCCCAACAGAGCGTGTAAACCAAGGCGATAACTGTCCGCGCCAAAGCCACTGATCTGTCCGATAGCCACCGGCGCAATAAAAGAGTGGTGACGAAAGGCTTCTCGGCGGTAAATGTTACTCAGGTGCACTTCTACCGTAGGAATCGCCACCGCTGCGATTGCATCTCGAATTGCCACACTGGTATGGGTATAAGCACCTGCATTAATTAAAATCCCTTGATGATGCCCAGATGCCGAATGAATGGCATCGACAAGCGCGCCTTCATGATTCGACTGCAGCGTAGAGACTTTCGCTTCTAGCGCTCCTGCCTCATTTTCTAGTAGGCGGTTGATTTCATCTAAAGTTACAGAGCCATAAACTCCCGGTTCTCGTTGACCCAGGAGGTTGAGATTTGGCCCATGCAGCACCAGGATACTTAACAGGCGCAACTGTCCCTGTTCGTTACTCAACAAACTACCGCCGGCCTTTTGGTTCGCTGACTGGGACTGGAATCGGTTCCGGTTCGGGCTGAGCGTCTGGCCCTAACAGTGCTTCAATTAGCTTTCGCGCCCATTCCTTAAGTTTTTCCAGTATGTTATCAATGAAATCCATTGAACACAAAGCTCCTTAATTTCAGCCTGAGCGACTGCTTACCCACGAAAGATTTTAAGTGAGGCAAGCAGTATTTTAGTTCTTTATTCGATCATAACGAATGATCCCAATAGGTCAAGGAACGAAATTTTCGAGAGGCTGCCGGCTTAACAATTTTCGCCGTAGGTGGTCAAGGGCCGCGCAGGCACTGACGTGACGAATTAAAGCCCGATCCCGTAGCGGACCAAATCGGTATTCAAAACTTTCCACTTCACCGGCAGACCCAGCCAGACCGATATAAACTAACCCTACAGGTTTAGTCTCACTCCCCCCTCCAGGCCCAGCAATGCCGGTGATACTTAGCCCCCAACCCGCACCCAGTCTAGATCGGACACCGCTGGCCATTTGCTTGGCCACTGTATCGCTAACGGCACCAAACTGATCTAAATCTTCAGAATTCACACCTAAGAGGGAAATTTTCACTTGATTGTCATAGGAAATGACACCACCAAGGAAATAATTAGAACTGCCGGCCACCTCAGTCAGCATTTGTCCCAGTCCGCCGCCGGTACAGGACTCTGCCACAACCAGGGTTTCACCGGCATTCTGCAGGAGCCGACCTACCACGACCGGGAGCGTCTCATTATCTGCTCCGTAATAGTCGAGTCCCGAAATTTGTTGCAGTTGCTTCTCAACGGGCGTAATTAACTCTATGGCTTCTGCTTCTGAGCCGGCACGGGCTGAAACCCGCAACTTCACCTCACCGCGACTTGCGTAAGGCGCAACCGTCGGGTTAGGTAAATTAAGAAAAGCAGAAACTTTTTCCGCCAAGGTCGATTCAGCAATGCCCCAAAACTTTAATGTCCGGCTGTAAATAATTTCTTGACCCCACCCCTGACTTTTTAAATAAGGCACAGCAGTTTCTCGCCACATCCCATACATTTCCCCAGGCACACCGGGAAAAGTCAGAATGCTTAAGCCGTTACGGGGTTGCCAGATGATGCCTGGGGCAGTGCCGGCAGGATTGGGTAAAATTTCAGCTCCCTGTGGAATTAACGCTTGTTTACGGTTGCTGGGAGCCATTGTGCGCCCGCGCTGAGCGTATTTGTGAGCGATATCTTCTAGAATCTCTGGACGTTCAACCAAGGAAACGCCAAAAAAGTCGGCTAAAGTTTCATGGGTGAGGTCATCAGGCGTTGGGCCAAGACCACCGGTAAAAATTAGCACCTGTGATCGTTCGCAGGCAATGGCCAATACTTGTTTAAGCCGGTCTGGATTATCTCCCACCACCGTTTGAAAATAGTGAGGGATTCCCAGTTGGGCCAGTTGTTGCGCCAGAAATTGGGCATTGCTATTGAGAATGTCGCCCAGTAGAAGTTCTGTGCCGACACAGATAATTTCAGCACTCATGGAGTTTTCGAGTTTAGATTGTAGATTGTAGATTTTAAACGGTGTCGGAGAGCGCAAATCTAAAATCTACCTTCGCTTCTAAAATCTACCTTCGCTTAAGATTGTCGGGCGTGCTTCCAAACTCGCCAGCTAGCATAGCTTAGTAATGCCGTCGCACCCGATGCGTAAGCGATGCCACTCGGTATCCCGGAAAAAGCGAGGGCTAAACTCCCCACCCATAAGGTAAGGGCGTAAATAAACAGAACGGTTAATCTGTGGGACAAACCGGCTTCTAGCAGCCGGTGATGCAGGTGACGTTTATCCGCAGTGAAAGGCGATTTGCCACTGCGTAAGCGAGACAGAATGACAGCAGACATATCCAAAATCGGGACGGCCAGAATGAGGTAGGGCATCAGCACCGCTGTTACAGCGGTGCCTTTAACTAAACCAATGACGCCGACACCAGCCAGGGTGAAGCCCATAAAATAGGCCCCTCCATCTCCCATAAAAATCTGAGCTGGGTTGAAGTTGTAGCGCAGGAAACCCAGTGCTCCACCGGCTAAAGCTGCTGCGATCAAGGCAGCTGCCGGTTGTTTCATGAACAAACTGACGAACAGCATGACAACAGCGGCAATGCCAGAGACACCGGCAGCTAATCCATCCAAACCGTCAATCCAGTTGATGGCATTGGCCATGCCGACCAACCAAATCACGGTAATGGGCAGACTTAGGATACCCAGTTGGGTAAGTCCTGTGAATGGAATTGTCAGAAAATCAATACTGACACCAGCCATCCAAGACATTGTGGCAACTGCTGATTGCATCAACAGCCGGCTGATAGGCGAAAGGCCAAACAAGTCATCTGCCAAACCGATGAGGAAAAAAGCAATTCCGCCCAGGGTAACGCCCCAGATTTCATACTCTTGATCGCGATTGAGAATCTCGCCACTGGCGTCTACAAAACCTCCTAACCCCCAAACTACAAGGAGTGCGATAACAGTGCCGGCAAAAATAGATACGCCTCCCAAGCGCACCATTGGGCGCTGATGGACTTTGCGTCCGCCCGGTTGGTCTACGCGGCCACTTTTAAGACCGATTGTTTTGACAACTGGTGTACTCCAGAGGACAACGAGGGTGGACACCAGAAAGGCGAGCAAGTGATACAGATGGTAAGGCATCTGAAAATTATTGGGGTGCGAGCCGAAGAATGTATCAGGCAGAGTCTACTACATTTCAGACATTCACAGTTACTTTTGGTTGACCAGGAAACCTAATCTTAAAATTTAGGTCGCCTTTCCCCTTGCCCTGCCAATATTCCAGCAAAATTAACTTGAGAATTGAAGCTGGCAGGAGCCTTGACGGGCTTAACAATAGCTTGCTAAGGATACCCTCGAACACGCTGCATCTAATTTTGTATTTTCAGGTTTAGATTTTATCTTGAGCGTTAATTGCTTCAAACTGAAATAAGTTTAAAGCTGTAGCGATCTCTAATCTGATCAGTTTTCTTGCAAATGCAATGCAAAATAAAAAATAATAACTTTTTCTACTACTCTGCTACAGCTTGTTATAGCTCGATCTTGGGTAGGAAATATCTGTATGATTTTAACAGATACTCTCAACTCTAGCCAAAAAAAGAGGACAGTATTTGTAACGCTTCAAATACGAAAAATAAGCTCAGCAATCAGGAATCAAACCCCACATAAAAAATGCTCCACCTCTTGCTAAGCAGCCGAGGTGAAGCATTTTAAGGGTTTCGCAAACCGGCCTGAGTATTTGCTAAAATTTCATCCGCTCAATTTTTCCAGAGGAGTTGGATCTTTCACCTCTGCAAATACCTTAATCCTGGCTGAATTAGACTAAAGCCGGCACAGGACTATTTAGGTGGGGATACAGAGGGAAACGCTCGCACAAAGAACCCACTCGCCGACGGCAATCTTGGGCAATGGCTTCATCTTCCGGATTCAGTAAGCGATCTGCAATAATGTCAGCAATTTCTGTGAATTCCACACTTCCCATGCCGCGTGTAGTCATCGCGGGCGAACCTAACCGTAACCCACTGGTAACAAACGGCGATTCTGGGTCAAAGGGAACCGTATTTTTATTTGCTGTAATATTGACTGCGCTCACTAACTGGTCAGCTTGCTTGCCGGTCATGCCGATAGAACGCAAATCGAGGAGCATCAGGTGGTTGTCGGTGCCACCTGAGACAATTTTGATGCCTCGTTTTTGCAACTGGGCGGCGAGGGCACGAGCATTTTCAATCACTTGGCCAGAATAGGTTTTAAATTCTGGTTTGAGGGCTTCCCCGAAAGCAACTGCTTTACCGGCAATGACGTGTTCTAGCGGCCCGCCTTGGGTGCCAGGGAACACGGATTTATCCAGTTTCTTGCCAAGTTCAGCATCGCCAGTGAGGATTAAGCCACCGCGAGGGCCACGCAGGGTTTTGTGCGTGGTAGTGGTGACGACGTGGCAGTGGGAGATGGGGTTGGGATGGTGGCCGGTTGCAACTAAGCCGGCAATGTGGGCGATATCGGCCAACAGGTAGGCACCGATTTCATCGGCAATCGCACGGAATTTGTCAAACTCAATAACGCGGGGATAAGCTGAATAGCCACAGATCAGTAATTTAGGTCGGTGTTGCAGCGCCAATTCCCGGATCTGGTCGTAGTCTAGCTGCTCTGTTTCCGGGCTGACTCCGTAGTGACAAACTTTGAACCATTTGCCGGACACATTCACTGGAGAACCGTGGGTTAAATGTCCCCCGTGTGAGAGATCCATCCCCATAATCGTGTCCCCAGGCTCTAGCAGAGTCAGGAAAACGGCAAAATTTGCTTGTGCGCCTGAGTGGGGTTGCACGTTAGCGTGGGCGGCACCGAAGAGCTGTTTAGCCCGGTCGATGGCTAATTGCTCGATTTTGTCAACAAATTCGCAACCGCCGTAATAGCGTTTACCGGGCAAGCCTTCGGCATACTTGTTTGTTAAGACTGAGCCTTGGGCGGACAGAACTGCCGGTGAGGTGAAGTTTTCACTTGCAATGAGTTCCAAGTGATCCTGCTGCCGATGGAGTTCTTGCTCGATGAAGCCGGCAACATCGGGATCGCTCTTGGCGAGGAAGTCAAAATTAGTCTGAGTCACGGAAGCTCTCTCCCCAGGAAAAATGTTCGACAATGGCTTTAATCTCAGGTCAGTGGCGCTTGCATTCACGAAGAATGTGGTTGCTTTCTCAGCCAGCCTATGTTTCCCAAAAACATTGATTATATACCATGCTTTACTGAAAATCCTTGGCCAATCGCGAAGGTCAGTTTTAGCCACTGATTACTGAGGCCCGCTGTCAGAAATGACGCAACAGATACTTTAACGCGTTGATGGGCACATTAAGCTGTGTGTTAATTTGCCCGATTTCCCAAAAAGCCTGAATAGAATGAACTCAGTGGTGTAGGGGATCACCGGAGGTGTGGAATGTTAGTTATTTTGATGGACAATCAGTTACTTTCCCCCCAGCAAGTTTGCCAAACCTGTTTAATGGCCGATCAAAGCGGTCAACCTCGCTGGCGTAAAGGTCAACTTTGCTGTGGCAACCAAATTAGCCAACTCGCAGAACACCAACCAGCCCAATATGAATGTCAGATGGGTTTCCGAATTGCCAATATTGAGTGATATTCGGCTGTGAAACTCAAGTGCGATCTCTTGGCAGAGAGCCGGCGCGACCTTCCAGCGTTCTCGGCAACTGCGTTATCCTGAGTTCAGACGCAACTGATGATACACACTCTGGCTCTGGAGGATACCTCATGTCTTGGCGCAGCTCTACGACTGTTTCAGATCGAATTTTTGCCTGCCTACCTTATCTGCTACCCCTCATTGATGGGTTAGAGTTTGGAAGGTTTTTGTTTGCACAATTTCCACCCCTACAACTACTTTTGCTGCCCCTACTGCCCTTGTTGCAGATTTATAGCACAATTCCTTTCGCCGGCTTAATTATTTTCTTTGCCTTGTTTCTCCTTGTGGTCAGAAACGAAAAGATCAGTCATTTTATTCGTTTCAACACCATGCAGGCAATTCTTTTAGATATTGTTTTGATGCTGTGCGGGATAATTGTGCCCATTTTAGGCAAGGGTCTCCAAATCCAATTTGTCATGGAAACGCTATATAACATGATATTTCTGGGCGTGTTGGCAGCCTTTATCTATGCTGTGGTACAGTCGGCGATGGGGCGTTATGCAGAAATCCCGACGATTTCCGAGGCAGTTCATATGCAAGTGCGTTAGGGAGTTGTGAGGAGCGAAGACACCCTGATAGCACTTTAAGGCTTTATGGCCGGCTCGATGATGGCCGTGCCACTACAGTATTTTCCAGTGCACCAATCCCTTCTATTTCGACGCGAACCCGATCGCCGATTTGCAATGGCCCAACGCCTTGTGGTGTGCCGGTGAGCACCACATCTCCGGGCAGAAGAGTCATGATTTGAGAGATATAGGATACCAACACATCCGGTGGAAAAACCATGCGATCAATCGAGGAGGACTGCACCGGGTGATCGCTGTTATTCACAAAGGTTTGCAAACGTGCACCAGGGCTTAATTCTCGGACAATCCACGGCCCAAGGGGGCAGAAGGTATTAAATCCTTTGGCTCGTGTCCACTGCCCATCCTGCTGCTGTAAATCCCTAGCCGTCACATCATTGGCGATCGTGTAACCCCAGATTTTATTTTGTGTCTGTTCTGGGGTGCAGTCGGCACAAGGTTCGCCGATAATCAGGGCCAGTTCTCCTTCGTAATCTACTCGCTTTGATTGGAGGGGATAGATGATCGGTGTTTCCGTGGCGATCACAGCAGTTGGTGGTTTCAGGAATAACAGGGGTTCTGTCGGCACGGGTGTGCCCATTTCGGCAGCATGATCGACATAATTTTTGCCAACTGCAACAATTTTGGAAGGCGCACAGGGAGCGAGAATTTGGTAACTATCGGGTTCTAAGTGCAAGTCAGTCGGTTGCCCTTTTAACCAGGGAGGCGCATCAAGTAACTGAACGCCTCTGCTTAGTTGTAATAAACCATAGTGAATCTGTCCCTGTGCTGTTTGGACGCGGACGTAGCGCTGTGCCATGACTTTGCGTTATGTTTTAGGATTGATTGTTGAGCTTCTCTATAGATAGCTCAAACGTAGATTTTCACTGCTCACAGCTTAAGAGGCACCCGTTGATAAGAAAAGATGAACGACTATCCGATCAAAATCCACAATATTGTAATGCCTCAGTTCTTCAGTAACGTTGGGGAATTGTATCGATTTTTAGGGTTCAATTTTAGATTTCAGGTGGGATAGAGTCTGTCATAATCCATAAGCCGCCAAGGTTTTAGCGATTAGAAGCTCTTTCAATATTTGAAATTAATTAACCGGATTTGTTTTAACTGGGTGCTTGGTGCCTTCTAAAAAAGATCGCGATGCCGGTGTCGAGAGACATTCAACAAAAATTCAATTGTGAGTTAGATGTTTTGGATGCTAAGATATAGGTTTTGCAAGTCAAGAGAAGCGGCTGCTGTAGCGCACTCAACTTGCTGTGGCTGGGGGTCTTAATGCCTCCGCAGGCGGCTGCACCGCCTGTTGAGTTTAAAGGAGGCACCGTAGGTTTAGTCTGTCGTGTGCACAACAATATTACCCGCTTAAGCCTGAAGGTTTGACTCAGGGAGAATGTCCAAAGGATAGGAACTCATGAACTACATTTACGAAACCATGTACATCTTGCGTCCAGATATGGGCGAAGAGCTAACAGAACAAGCAATTGCCAAGTACCAAAAGATTCTGCGCGATAACGGAGCAGAGCCGGTGGATACTCAGCATCGGGGCAAGCGCCGCTTAGCCTACGAAATCCTGAATTACCGGGAAGGCATTTATATTCAAATGAATTACCAGGCACCAGGCACCGTCGTGGCGCTGCTGGAGCGAGCGATGCGTTTGAGTGATGAAGTGATTCGTTATCTGACGATCAAGCAGGAAGTGACTGAGCCAAAGGCAGAGCCAGCCGCAAGCACTGCCACAGCTACAGCTACACCCGCACCCGTCGCCGTTTAGTTTAACGTGAGTTCGGGATAAGGAGGGGTGGAACAGATACAGTTGAAAGTGCCTAATTCTCAACCCATCTGACCACCCCATGCTTAGTCTAGAAGCCTTGTTTTGCCATGTCGATGATTTTTGCCGACGG
>JAHHHM010000031.1 GCA_019359355.1 Microcoleus vaginatus WJT46-NPBG5
CACTGCTTGCACTTATAGCATTGTCTGCCACGACGATGCCCGTTTTTAGCGGTTTGAGTGGAGTGACATTGAGGACATTTCATGACTCTATTGTACTCCACCTAGCATTACTCTTTCAGCAACGCCCCATGCTGAGTGCTGGCGAGAGTGGTCTAGACAACCAAAAGCGAAGCAACAAATGCAATTGCTTCAGAAAGAGACTGGAAAGCAAAAGAGGCATAAGGAAATCCGAGAGTTTATCGCAAGTGCCCCCGAACTTGTTACTACTCTCAAGCCCTGCTGGCTAATGAGTCCACTTGCAGTAAGCCAGTACATAGATCCGCAAGCGGTTCACTTCGATGTTGTTATTTTTGATGAAGCATCCCAAATCCGTACAGAAGAAGCAATTCCCTCCATCATGCGAGCCAAGCAGGTAATTATTGTTGGGGACAACAAGCAACTTCCGCCCACTCCATTTTTCGCAAGCAGTGCCTCCGATGAGGAAGAAGATGAGGATGAGGATATCTACGAGAGCGTGCTTGACGAGTGCTGGACTTTCATGAAATACCATACCCTGATGTGGCACTACCGAAGTCAAGACGAGAGCCTGATTGCCTTCTCCAACCAGAAAGTCTACGAGTCACGGCTCATCTCTTTCCCCAACCCTGTGAAAGACCCCAATCGAGGTGTCCATTTCCGGTACGTCAAGGAGGGAATCTACGATCGCGGAGGGCGGCGAGACAACATCGGTGAAGCAGAGGAAGTGGCGCGGCTGACCCTAGAGCATATTGAGCAAAACCCCCACCAGCCTCTGGGTATTATTGCGTTCAGTAAAGCCCAAGCTGATGCCATTGAAGAACAGCTCGATCAACTTAGTGCTACTAATCCAGACTTGAAAGAATTCTGCCAAGACGAATCGCCTAAATTCTTCCTTAAACCCCTAGAACAGGTTCAGGGTGATGAGCGAGACGTGATTATACTCAGCTTTGGATATGGAGTTGATAGCCAGGGTGAGTTCATCCACAATTTCGGTCCCCTCAGCCGGCAGGGAGGAGAACGGCGGCTGAATGTGGCAATAACCCGTGCCAAGTGCAAGCTCGTATTGGTTGCCTCGATTCAGGCAGATAATTTAGACCTCAGCCGGACTAGCAGTAAAGGCGTGGCTCTGCTAAAAGAGTACCTTGCTTACGCTGCAAGTGATGGTAAAAAACTGGAGGGGAATCAATCTGAGGATTTGACTCGATTCAATTCTCCTTTAGAAGACGACATCTATCAGGCTTTGATCGAGCGGAACTACTCAGTAGAGAGACGGGTAGGTTGTTCAGATTACCGAATTGATCTAGCCGTAAAAGACGAACAGGGGAATAAGTTTCTATTGGGCATCGAGTGTGATGGGGTAACTTATCACACATACCCAACTGTTCGTGATCGTGATCACCTTCGGCAATTGGTGTTGGAGGGACTTGGCTGGCGCATTCACAGAATTTGGTCTACAGAGTGGTTTCGCGACAGGAACACTCAGATAGAGCAACTTGTTGAGCAACTAGAGCATCTTCGCTCTCAGACATAGGCAGAGGTTACGCTGTAGAGGTACGAGGAGTAGTCTGTGGAAAATTTAGATGTAGTTTATGGAACCTGCACAACTTGAAGAGTTTCTAGCAAAAATTAAAAAGCTGCAATCAATCATGATCGACGTTGCTACTGGAACTCGAATTGAGCATGAGGAGGAGGAGTACACCGAACTTTACCGAGAAGTCGCACTAAGATTTGAGCTACTACAGGAAGCGGGTCTATCTATCTCAAATCCAAACGAATTCAGGTCTCTCTGGGACTGGTATGAGTACTGGTCATCAGAATTGGACGGTACATATGCTGCACGGCGGAAATACATCCGTGACCTCTACGTAAGAGTTGCTGAGCCAATTGAGAAATCTCTATACAAACAGAAGGTTCAAGCAACTTCCTCGGAGGGGTTTATTCAGGATTTGAAGCGTCGCCTCAACCCGCAAGCATCGGCTCAGACAACTGGTTCTATTTCAATAGAGCCTAATCAAGCTGTTGAAGTTTTATCTCAATTTACACACTCAAATTCAAGCTGGACAGATGAAAGTGTTATGAATCCTGAATTATTTTTGGAGCAGAGAGATGTTGTGCCTTTAACTTTTGCGCTAAACCAATTTGCTCTTAGGGTTAACGTTGCTAGCGATCGCCAGGAGTTTCTGGACAGTGCGGGAGTCGATAATGCTCTGTTAAGCAACTTGAGGCTGGATACGCAGCCCAATAGATTTGCTCAAGCCTTAGTCGCAGCGTTTAAAAGTTACCCCATCTCTAATCAGCGCTTGGATTATCATCCGATGGTAAGTCTACTCAATCACTTGTGCGATTTGGCTCCCATCTATGGACTGGCAGATCAAGATGTAGCTTTATTCAGCCGATTAGCTGAGCAGGGACAGGAAAACCTCAAGGCTTTAGCAGCTCGCAGTGCTGTTGGCAGAATTGAGTCGCCTAAAGGAACTGGCATTGGTACTGGTGTCCTAATCGGGAAGAGTGGGCTGCTCACCTGTGACCATATTTTTAGCAAAAGTCAGGCCAAAGAAGCCTGGGTGCGTTTTAACTACACATCTGAGAGCTTCCCCTTAGACCCAAATGTCTTTCAACTCGATCTGGATACGGCGATACGCTCTAGCCAACCCGATTACGCTTTGGTCAAGGTCAAAGGTGAGCCTAGACAACGGACAACTGAGGTAATTGATGCCATATTAGATAGTAATCAGGAAATTCGTCTGATTCACCATCCACAGGGAAAACCTGTTGTAATTTCCGGCTTGGGTAAGATTGTGCAAGTGGGAGAAGATTACATCGACCACAACGTCAGTACCGATGAGGGTTCATCAGGTGCACCAATTTTTAATCGTGATTGGCAATTAGTGGCTATTCATCGGGGAAACTGGGGTATAGGGCGTGCAGGTCGCTCGCTTGAGCCAGGAACCACGTCTGGTGTTCCGCTTCGTGCCTTCTGGAAAAACATTCAAACTCAACTATCTTGATATTGGCAAGGAAGTGATTAATGAACTTGTGGCAGAAGTTATCAGAAAGGGTCAGGCGAGACTCCCCGAAATATCAAGCCCTTTTCCTACCGGAATATCGGATTGATGTAGATTACGATGCTACACCGATAAACGCGGGGGAAGCGTACTGTCGCCTGTGGTTAGTGGAGATGCGTTTAGCCAGAGATGTAGATTGGTTTAGGGAACGGTATCCAGTCGTTCATGCGGCGATTCGCTTCAATCATGGCGGTAAATCCGTTACGATTCCCTATCTGGCTGAGCCAGGACACCTGCAAGAACTGGCGAAAGACAATCTGAATAAAGTAATTCAATGTAACTATGCACTGACATCCTTCTTTCCCTTTAATGATGGCTTAATGGAGTTGCAGGCTGGGTTGTTCAGTATGGTGAATAGTGACCCAATCGGCAAATTTATCAAAACAATGGGGCGATTTTCAGAGTTATTGCCCGTGCCAGACCTCTCAACTGTGCTGAAGTTAGCAGAACCTGTGTATCGGGGGATTGAAGACTTAATCGGTGCTGGGGAGGGTCAGTTAGAGTTGGGGTATCAACAAACCTTTTCTGCTGCTGGTGGTGGGGGGGACAATGACCTGAAGGCAGGTTACTTCGTCGCTATCTTGGCTGAGGAAAACCAGATTAAACCAGATACACTGTGTGTTGTGAATGACAGCCTAAAGGTGGGGTCTCCTGGAAAAACCAAGGTGTTTGTGCGCGATGGTAAACCTCTTGAAGGCTATAGCTATATGCTATTCCGTATAGAAAAGCATCCACATCAAGATTGGGAGTCGCTGACCCAAATAAAGGATTTAGTTTTCCAGGCTCAGGATGCTGTGTTTAACGGTGAATACGACAAGGTAAAAGCCTTTCTTTTGCCTGCTATCAAGGCGACAATTTTTCGTAGTCCGGATTTGATCAAGGTAGATCGCCAAGACATGGTTGTGAAAATTCAAGATTATCTGCGTGAGATTAGTTTGCAAGGAGTAACAGTGCAAAAGCGCTCACTCTATTCCATCATGCAGCGACCTTTACCAGCCGTTGATACAGAAACAGAGACAGAATTAGCAGCCCTAGAAAAATTATTTAAACAATAGCTGTCCTGACTGATAAGTTATTATCACTCAGAAGAGAAGTTATTAATTTCAATGAAAAATTACAGATCCAAAAAATTCTAGCTAAGAGTTCACAACTTCAAATTGCGATGATAGCAGTATTTTTTAACGTTCTGTGGTTTTGAGTATCATGTTGATTTACAACTAGCTCAACTGTTAGGTAAGTTTGTAATCAGCTTCTTAGTCCAGCTTTTAAAAATTGAAATTATATAGCACTATCCATTAAGGTTAGGACGATAATATAATAAAAAAGAAAGTTCCAAGCTACCCAAAATAGGATGCCAACACCCTAGAGTTATCTTCTCCGCTGGGGTAGTAATACCAAATCCGGTTATGACAGACACCCTACAGATTGACCAAATCCTCTTGGAGCAAAGGTTTTGGCTTAGGTGAAAGGAGTTATACCAAAAAGGATTTGGTATAATAAGGAAGCTTCCTAAAGTATTGGTATAACTCCAATCACCTAATGGCATTTTTCCAGTAATTGAAACTCTCTCTTCCAATTCTTTGGTTTTCTTGTTTATAAATTTTTTCTAAACATTCAAAAAGAGCTTCCGCGTAATTTTCTAAACCCAGGATTTTTAAGCAAGTTAAAATCCTTGTCAAGCGAAGGTAATTATGATTTCCCAAATTCAGCCATTCTTGTTTTCTTTCGCTGTAGGCATCAGATCGGGTTATTTCTATATCCTCACTTTCAGGATTAAGACACTCTAATCCGTAGAAACCCAGCATCACGTTTAGTGATTTAAGTAAATGAATTCTTAAAATTTTATTACTTCGGAATTCTTGAATAATTTCATCATTGAGTATGGGCGCTTTTCGGTTATACCGGCTTCTCTCTTGCAGCGGGAAAAGCCATTGAATATAATCATGTTTGTTTTCAAGGTTTTGGTAATTCCATGACCAAATTTGTTGAATCGTTCGCCCTTCCGAGTCAAGTTGTTGGCCGAGATAAAACCCCACCAACACTTCGGCAATCACCCGAATCCCTAGCTCGACTTTATCCCGATCAAGGGTAATTTCTAGATTGTGATTACCCGATTGCAGGAAGGCTATTTCAATTTGCCAAGTTCCGTCAGATGTGACAACCGGCCCTGTGATCTTAAACTGGCGATCAATGGTTACAAACAAAGGCTTACCGGCATCTGCGATATCGGCAGTTCCAGAAACAGAAAAACTGGTTTGAGCAAGAATTGGTTCAGTTGGTGCTTGCGAGATTTTTAGCATTTTTTTAATCTGCTAGATAATAAAGAACTGAGACGTTATTCTTGAACATTTATTCCGACAATGACAGTGGATTAAATCGCGTATCGTAATCATAGGTATCTACCCGCTCTTGCCGCTTGAGGAAATTCACCACCCAGTAAGTTAAAGGCGTTGCAGCAGCCTCATAAAGCGATTTAGCAAGCCACTGGGTAACAATGGCTGAAACTAGCCCCAAAGGCGGGATTGTTCCTGCAAAAGCCAACGTGACAAACACCAGCGAGTCTAACGCCTGCCCCACCAGCGTTGAGCCAATGGTTCGCGCCCACAAAAACCGCCCTCTCGTTGCTATTTTCATTTTGGCTAAGACAAAAGAATTGGCAAACTCACCTACCAAATAAGCCAAGAATGACGCTAGCAACAGCCTGGGAGTGTAACCTAAAATGCGTGCATAGGCATCTTGTCCATCCCAAAATGATGCCGGCGGCAACAACAACGTGATCCAAATTGTGCCGGTGGCGATCAGGTTGCAGAAAAAGCCTAGCCAGATTACCCGTCTCGCTTGCCGGTAGCCGTAAACTTCCGTTAAAACATCCCCGCAAATGTAGCTAATTGGAAAAATTACAATCCCCGCAGTTAGCACCAATCCAAACACATTAATCAGCTTGACAGCGATAATGTTGGAAGTAATTAAACAAGTGACAAAAACAGTAACAATTAATAAAAACCAAGGTGAATATTTAACCCCTGAGGGGGAAGTTTGCGGCAACTCGCTGGGTTGTGAACCAGATGGTGACATTTTGCTTCAAGTAAAGTTTCAATTGGATAAAGTTCGTCCGGTTAGCTGAGCAACAATTGCCACTAACTTCGCCGGCTCAACCGGCTTTGCTAAGTGAATTTGAAAGCCCGCTGAAAGCGCTTGCTGCCGGTCCTGTTCGCGGGCGTAGGCAGTGAGTGCCACCGCCGGCACCGATGCAATTTCCTCACCCTTCAAAGCGCGTTCTTCCTCAAGCGCTCTCACTTTTTGAATTAGCGCATAACCGTCCTGTCTCGGCATCGCAATATCACTAATCAGGATATCAGGCCACAATCGCTCAATCTCAGCCAGCGCCTCACCGGCACTGGTAACTGCACTCACCTGGGCACCATACTGTTCCAACGCCGCCGTCACAACCTCAAGGGCATCCGCTTCATCATCCACAACCAGTGCTCGCAAGCCCTCTAGAGGTAGAGGCGCTTCAGAAGCAGGGGAAGCAGAGGAAGCCGTGAGTGGAACTTGGCGCTCACTCTCGCCTTCACTGCCCCAATTGCCGGTTTTGCCAACTTCTGCTGCACCATAAGTACCTATCAGCGGCAACTGTACCGTAAACGTTGCCCCCTGCCCCTCACCGGCACTGTCTACGCTAACGGTTCCGCCATGCAGTTCCACCAAATGACGCACAATTGCCAAACCTAACCCTAAACCCCCGTGAAGCCGGATACTGGTGCTGTCTGCCTGTCTGAAGCGTTCAAAAACAAAAGGCAGAAACTCCGGAGGAATGCCCTTGCCGGTGTCGCTGATTTGAATCTGGACGTAAGGGCGACCTGTTCGGGAGTCCACAGCGCATTCAAGCGTCACCCCAACACGTCCGCCTTTGGGGGTAAACTTGATCGCATTAGACAGCAGATTCCAAACAACTTGCTGTAGCCGGTCTGGATCGCCAAAGAAAATCTCAGCCTTGGGATCGAAGGCTGAGGAAAGTTCAATTCCTTTCGCCTCAGCCGCTAGCAGCACTGCGTCGGTGGCGGCTGCGATGACCGCACTGAGATTCACCGGCTCAACATTCAACTGAAGTTGACCGCGAATGATCCGCGACACATCCAGCAAATCTTCAATGAGCTGGGTTTGCGCCCGTGCATTGCGCTCAATTGCCTCAAAAGCGCGAGCACTGGTTGCTGCGTCCAACTGGCCGCCTCGCAGCAGCCGTGCCCAGCCAAAAATTGCACTGAGGGGGGTTCGCAACTCATGGGAAAGCGTAGCCAGAAACTCATCTTTCATGCGGTTCGCTTCCTCTGCCTCGCGGTAAAGCCTTGCATTATCCACGGCAAAGGCAGCGCGGCGGGCCAACTCTTCAGCCAGCGCCAAGTCAGCCGTACCGTATTGCCGGCCTGATTCTGCGGAAACGAAGCAAATCGCACCGAGGGTTCGCCCACGAGCCGTTAAGGGGACGCATATCGCAGATTTGATCCTAAATTGCGTGACTGAAACCCGGTCGCCCGCCTCGCCCATTTCTGGTTGACGCGCCCAGTCTGCCGCCTCCTCCCATATCCGCGCCTTGCCGGTGCTTAATACTTGGCCGACATCAAGCGTTGCCTGCAAATCGCTGGCATTGTCTTGAAGCAACTGCTCCTTTTCTGGATTCTGATGCACCACCGCCACGCGCCGCATCGACTGGTTTTCATCCAGCAGATCGACGGCACACCAGTCAGCAAGATGGAGTACCGCAAGGCGGGCGACATTGGCGAGGGCGATTTCACAATCTAGGGAGGCAGCCAGAAGGGCACTCGCATCCGACAGAAAGGCGAGTCTTCTTTGGATCAACACTGTCTCTGTGACTTCTTGCGCCAAAATTAGGACAGACTCGACTTGGCCCTCAAGCCCGAAGAGGGGGACGTGATCGATGTTCCAGTAGGTTTGCTCGCCTCCCGAACCGGCACAAATTTGGTAATTGCGGACGATCACGCTCTTGCCGGTGCGGTAAACGTCTGCGATAAATACTAGGGCACTTCTGGCGGCAGATACTGGGAAAACTTCAGCCACCGTCTGACTCACGACTGAGCGATCCTGGACACCGGGAATGGCATTATAGGTTGGGTTCGCCAAAATGTAACGATGCTCGGCACCTCTGACTACAGCGATGCCGATGGGGGCGTTTTCTACTAAGGTTTCCAAAAACTCGCGCTGCCGGCGCTGTTCGCTCAGCAGACTGGAGCGTTCTGCTTCGGCTTGTTTTTGGGCGGTGATGTCTCGCACGGTCAAAATTGCCAAAATGCTCTTACCGGCATAGTTCCGCACCTGGGTGCCGGCGTAGGAGACGATGCAGATCCTGTCGGTGTCTTTGCGCCGCATTCGCACGTCTAGTTTGGAAACGGTTTCTCCCCGCATCACCCGTGCCAAGGGCCACTCTTCAATCGGCAGTGCTTTCCCTTCTAGGTCATGGACTTCAAAGAGTTGGTCAAACTCGTGCAGGTGCTGCTGGCATTCTTCTAGGCGAGCAAACCCATGCAGTTGCAGGCCGGCGGGGTTCATTTCTAAAACCTTGCCGTTGAGATCGGCGATGACTAACCCATCTGTCATGCCGGTGAGGATCGCCTGAAGTTGAGCAAGGTTGGCTTCAGTTTGTGTGGCTAGTTCTTCGAGTTGTTTGCGGGCCAATACCTGCTCGGTAATTTCTATGGCCAATACCATCAGATCAGGGTTGACTTGCCCTAATGAAAACAAGGGCAGCAGCGACCAGCGCCAGTAGGTGACGCCTCGCGCAAAGCCCTCCATTTGGTATTCTGGGTCGATGTGGGCTTCCCCTGTGGCGGCTGTGTGGCGGAAAATATCGGCCAAGCCATTTTCTTCGGCAGCGGGGAGGTAATCTTGCAGACGCAAGCCGGTGATATCTGTGTTGCGAAAAGGTTCTTCTAAAAATTGCCCGTAAGCTTGGTTAGCCCATTTGATTCGTAAATCCCTGCCATCAAATACGGCGATGCCGGCAGGTGCGTGATCGACGACCATTTGAAACAGCCGGCGCTGTTCATCAATTTCTTGCAGCAGTTGTTCCCGTTCTTCTGCCATCTGCTGACGCTGGGTAATTTCCATTGCTGCGCCGCTGATGCCGACGAGCTTGCCATGATAATCACGCAGCGGTTCAACCGTTAAGTCATAGTGAAAAGCCTGTCCGTTGAGTAAAGATAGACGGACTTCTTCTCGAAACCCGATGCCGGTTTCCAAAACTTGACGCTTAATTTCGTGGAGGCGCTGGGCGTCAGCGGGTGCAAACAGCTCAATATCCGTTCGTCCCAAAACTTCTGCAACCGAGTACCCCATCTGCGGGTTGTGAATCCAGGTATAGCGCAAGTCTTGGTCTTGATTGAAGACGACAATGGATGAGTGCTGGAGGGCGATCCGAAACCGCTGTCCGCTGAATTTGAGGGCTTCTTGCGCTTGCACGCGTGAAGTCACATCCTCGATGACTCCCTCATAGTAGAGGATTTGATCTTGAGGATCTTTAACCGCTCGCACACTGTTTTTTATCCAAATCGGTGTACCGTCATACCGGCGCACTTGGGCTTCAAAATCCCGGACAATTCCCTCGCGTTCCATCAAAACTTGCCAGCGTCCGAGGGTTTTGGAGTTGATCAGGAAATTGCCGGCATTAACAGCTAGCAGGGTTTCCCGGTTGGGATAGCCTAGCATCTGCACCATTGCTGGGTTGGCGTCTAGGATCTGCCCACAGGGGGCTGTGCGGTACAGTCCCACTGGTACGCGGTCAAATAAGCTGCGATACACGCTCTCGGTTTCTTGTTGCGCCCGTTGTTGTTTTGACTCTTCTAACGCCGAGCGCACTGCTTTTGTTAACCGACTGTAGGAATTGGGCGATTTTGTAATATAATTATCTGCGCCGGCTTTGATAAACTCTACGGCAAGTTCTTCGCTCCCGCTGCCGGTGAATACGATGATCGGACAGTTGGGGAAGCGATCTTTTACGGTTTTGAGAATTTGCCGGCCCTCGAGCTCGCGCAGCCGACACTCGGTAATTACCAAGTCAAAGTCAAATTCTTCCAGCACTCGGTAAAAGTCTTCAGCATTGCTAAGTTGTTTAACCTGAAGGTTCGCAAATTCCTTTTCCAGCAGGCGCAGTGCTAAAACACCGTCATTTGGGTTCTCGTCAATCAGCAAGAAGCGCGGAGATAAGTTCATTTAGCTGCCATTGAGCAATCGCGGCCCAAGGTCTTTTTTTTTGCCTTACCCACTATATATTAAGCTTCCTCGCCAGATTTACCAAGGTTTCATAATTTAAGATTTAAAGATTCTCAAATATTGTAGCTGATACGTCCTTTATATTTTTGTGAAGGTCAGGAAACCTTTAGCTCGGTTATCGCAGCAAGTAAAGACTCGCTGACACCAGACTCAACAGTTTCCTGATCTCATAATTGCCGGCTGATTATAGAATGGAATTTACCTTTTTGTTCAGACTTCTTCCACCGCTTGCTTGATTTTTCTTTTTTTAAATCAAATTTTTGGTGGAAGAAGTGTAATTTTTAATTCTTTTTAAATCGAGTAAGAGAGCGGAAAAGATTTCGCCCCCTTGGGTTTGACATAAACTCGCTGTTGCGGTTTTAACTGTAGTTCGTCAAATTGTTCGCGGGTAAGATGAGCGATGACGACTTGGCCGTCTTCTAGGGCTAATTCTGCCTGAACTTCCCAGCCTAAATGAGTTAGGCGATTAATTCTCGCCGGCGCGGTGTCGCCGTGAGGGGTGGTATGCACCAATACGTCGTGGGGACGCAAGAACATATCGGGTTGAGGCGATTCAATCCCACTGTTTTGAAAAAGTCTGGAAGAACTTGACAGAACATTCACCGGCCCGATAAAGCCCATGACAAAGGCAGTGGCTGGGTTGTCATAAATTTCTGCCGGCGTGCCGACTTGCTCAATCCGGCCTTTATTGGTGACAACAATTTCATCAGCCACTTCCATTGCTTCTTCTTGGTCGTGGGTGACAAAAACGGTTGTGACGTGAACTTCATCGTGCAGCCGGCGCAGCCAAGCTCGCAAGTCTTTGCGAACTTTAGCGTCTAATGCACCAAATGGTTCATCTAATAATAAAACTTTCGGTTGCACTGCCAGCGCCCTCGCTAAGGCAACTCGCTGTCGCTGACCTCCAGAAAGTTGGGAAGGATAGCGATCACCCAAACCTTTTAATTGAATGAGTTCGAGCAGTTCTTCGACTCTCGTTTTCACTTTGGCTTTGGCTATTTTTTGGATCTCTAAACCAAAGGCAATATTCTGTCGCACGGTGAGGTGTTTAAACAGTGCATAGTGCTGGAATACAAACCCAATGTTACGTTCTTGAATGCTTTGATGGGTAGCATCGGTGCCGGTGAGCCAAATTTTACCGGAATCGGGGGTTTCTAAACCGGCAATCAGCCGCAGCAGCGTTGATTTCCCAGATCCCGATGGACCGAGTAAGGCGACTAACGAGCCGGTTTTTATTTCTAAACTGACTTGGTTAACCGCTTGAAAGCTACCAAACTGTTTGGATACGTTTTCAACGAAAATGCCCACTTGTTACCACCTTTGGATACGAGAAGTTGGATATGAAAAGTGTAAAGTTTTCAATGCGGTCTGTTGCTAATATGCGAGATCGCTCTTGGTTTCCCCTTTGTCCGGGCGGGCGCGGGCGCATTTTCCCCACAGACAGGCGAATCGCTTTGAGTCTGAGTGCTTAAATCTAACATCCAAAGAATGGCCCAAATCGCCATACTACGGTTCAACCATGTACTTACTGTAGATTTATATCATAAATGGACTGCTCAGAGTAGAAAGACTATAACAACTCACTGGGTTAGCCGCGAGATATGAAGCTTTGTTGCCGGTGTTTGTTAAGCAGTGTTTCAAGTTGGCACAATTCTGGGGCAAGGTGGGTAATCAAACCAAAAGTCCGTGATACCATCACACCTTGTAATCGTAATAGATTGGGAGACGACCTTTGGTATTACGGGTTGCTATTGTTGGATCTGGGCCAGCGGGTTCCTCTGCCGCTGAAACGCTTGCAAAAGCTGGGATTGAAACTTATCTATTTGAGCGCAAGCTAGACAATGCCAAGCCCTGCGGCGGCGCGATTCCGCTGTGTATGGTGAGTGAGTTTGACCTGCCGCCGCATATCATTGACCGGCGGGTGAGAAAAATGAAGATGATCTCACCATCGAATATAGAGGTCGATATCAACATAGAAAAAGAAGAAGAATATATCGGGATGTGCCGGCGCGAAATCATGGATGGATTTATGCGCGATCGGGCTGCCACTTTAGGGGCAAAACTGATCAACGGTACGGTTCATAAACTTGATATCCCCACTAACAATACCGATCCCTACACTCTGCACTATGCCGATCACTCGGATGGTAGCTTGGAAGGGACAATGAAATCCCTGAAAGCGGATCTTGTGATCGGCGCTGATGGGGCGAATTCCCGTGTTGCCAAAGCCATTGATGCTGGAGATTACAACTATGCGATCGCGTTCCAAGAACGCATTCGCCTTCCAGAGCACATGATGGACTACTACCAAGATCGGGCGGAAATGTATGTGGGGAACGATGTCTCCCCCGACTTTTACGCTTGGGTGTTCCCCAAATACGACCACGTCGCCGTTGGCACCGGCACGATGAAAGTTAACCAAGCCCAAATTAAAAAGCTACAAGCCGGTATTCGCGCCCGCGCTGCCCATCGCCTTGTCGGGGGTGAAATTATCAAGGTGGAAGCTCATCCCATCCCTGAACACCCCCGTCCTCGTCGCGTCCGGGGTCGCGTTGCCCTGGTTGGCGATGCTGCCGGTACAGTGACCAAGTCTTCGGGCGAAGGCATTTATTTTGCCGCCAAGTCTGCCCGGATGTGTGCTGAAACCATTGTGGAAGCTTCTAACGGTGGGACTCGCATTCCGACGGAAGATGACCTCAAGCAGTACCTGAAGCGGTGGGATAAGAAGTACGGACTCACCTACAAGGTGCTCGACATTCTGCAAACCGTCTTTTATCGTTCTGACGCCACCCGCGAAGCATTCGTGGAAATGTGCGCTGATCGCGATGTGCAGAAGATGACGTTTGATAGCTATTTGTACAAGACGGTGGTGCCGGCTAACCCCCTGATTCAGATGAAAATTACTGCCAAGACAATTGGTAGCTTACTGCGGGGTAACGCCCTCGCTCCCTAGAAGAACCTGCTCGTTTACAATGCCGTTTTATTTAGCCAGCGCTTAGATATTTTTAGATATCTAAGGCTGGCTTTTTCAATAGAACCAAAATTTCTACTCCCTGGCGATAGAGATCGGGGGATCTCCTGAGCTTTGATTAAAAATTCTGTACAGATCGGGTAAAGCTCAGTGTTTTTGCTAATTTAAAAAACCTTTATAAATTTATAAAGTGATAGCATTCTCTCAAGGATGCTTATTTGTGCAACCACTTAGCTGGCTAGATCACTTACCATCAATGGCGACTCTGGCCGCTACGGCACTCATTGCCACAGCCAGTCCAGCCCAAGCTTTGAGCTTCACCGGCACCTCATGTGGCGAATGGGCAATGCCGGTTCAGCCATCTGAGAGTACGCTTCTTTCCAACCAAGATGCTGGGATCAACAATTATCTGGAATGGGGCCAAACTGGTTACTGTGCGAACTGCACCCCATTTAACAATTATGTTCAGTATGACGGTGTGAGTTTTAATGTTAATACAAATACCCTGTTTAATCTTGGGAATTTAACTTACCGCAATGGTTCAACCTGGGACGGTTTCAACGGCGACTTTCCACTTCATGTTAGTTTGTCTCTGAGCTACCCTTTCAGCCGCACCCAGACGTTTGACTTTGGATTTAACATTTTCAACACACCCAATGTGACCGGCGATCCCGTTGTGGATGGTGATAAGCTGCGTTTTGCAAGTGCCGGTCTTTCGAGTCAAACCTTTAACTATGCCGGTGTGGATTATACGCTGCAACTGAGTGGCTTTTCTACCGACGGTGGCAAGACTATTTTAAGTGAATTCAACTCTCCTGAGGGCAGTGCGGCCAACGCATCTTTATACGGGCAAATTACTGCGGTTCAGCCGGCTGACACCACTTCTGTGCCAGAACCGGCAAGTGGAGTCGGTCTGGCTCTGTTGGGGGTTTATTTGACTGTTCGCCGCCGCGCTAAAAATAAGTTGGGCGATTGAATTGATTTGCAAAAAAAGAAACCGGCAAGGTAAAGTTATTTCCGCCGGCAACACTATAGGGGCGATTCTAAAAAATTTAAATTTAAATAATATAAGCCGGCATTCTCTGGCTCTAAGTAACAAAGAATGCTGGCTAACAGATATTTTACAGAGCGGTTTAAGACTCTTGTACAGGTTTGGCTTCTTGATCTACCACACTTGCCAGTTCGCCAAAGTCCATAGCCGGCCCATTGCTGGGCAACTCTAAACAGTAGCCGGCACCATAGACGGTTTTAATGTAACGAGGATGGCGCGCATCAGGTTCCAGTTTGGTTCTTAAGTGTCTCACGTGCACCCGGATAGTTTCAATATCATCGTCTGGATCGTAACCCCAGACTTCCTTAAGAATTTCGCTGGGCGAGACAGTTTGGCCATGACGCTGCAGTAAGCAGTGCAGGAGTTCAAACTCCAGATGAGTCAGCTTCACGGTTTGATCGAACCAGATAGCCTCAAAGCGTTCTGGTACAAGGGTTAAAGGGCCATAATTGAGGATTTCAGCGTGTTTGGCCGCTTGGGGAATGCGATCTGTGCGCCGCAGCAAAGCCCGCACTCGCGCCAGCATTTCCTCAACTTCAAAGGGTTTAGTCAGGTAATCGTCGGCACCGGCATTGAAGCCTTCCACCTTATCCTGAGTTTGACCTAAAGCCGTCAGCATTAGCACAGGAATGTCTGCGGTGCGTTCATCTCGACGGAGGCGTTGGCATACCGTAAATCCATCGACCCTAGGCAGCATCAAATCCAGCATGATCAAATCTGGAATCAGTTGCATGGCTAGGGCTTGACCTTTGATGCCATCTTCGGCTTGGCTGACTTCATAGCCGGCCATTTCCAGGTTGACAGCTACAAGTTCTGAGATTGCTGGGTCGTCGTCGATGACAAGTATCCGGGGCATCATTAAAAATTTTTACTACTGTGTTTCTTTTAAGGTTCAATAAGAACCGTTAAGAGGATACAAAGATTCCTGTACAGATTATAAGCAGATTCTTAAGTCTTTCCAAAAAATTCAGGGTTTTACTTGAAACTGAATTATAAAGACCGGCTGGCAAATGGCACAAACCACTGCGGTTGTGCGCCGGCACAGTGATGCCTAGCCGGCAATGATTTGCGCTTTTGTTTTTACTTGGCTATCTCAAGGGGACAATTTGCGCCGGCAGCGATTGCAATTTAAGCAGTTGTGATCGCGGTCTTGAGACTCTGACAAAATGCTTCAATGGCCTGCAATCCTTCGGCTGGTGGGCAATCTGCTAAGCGTTTGACAAAGGCGCTGCCCACGATGACGGCATCTGCACCCCAATCTTTGACTTGACGGGCTTGTTCTGGCCCGGAGATGCCAAAACCGATGCCGATGGGTTTGTCGGTGGTTTGCTGCATCTGGTGGAGTAAATCCTGAACCCGAGATTGCAATTCAGTTCGCACGCCGGTAACGCCGGTGACACTAACCAGATAAATAAATCCTTGGGATTGACGGGCGATCGCTTCAATCCGCTCTTGTGGGGTGGTGGGAGCGACCAGTAAAATCAACTCGATAGAATATTTCGCTGCCGGTTTTAAGAGAATCTCAGCCTCTTCCAGGGGCAAATCCGGGACAACTAATCCTCTGATGCCGGCCCCACTGATTTGCTGCAAGAATTTATCAACACCCCGGTATAAAATTGGGTTGTAGTAGGTAAATAAAATAATCGGCGCTTGTAGGGTGGGGCTGACATGGGCAACCATTTCTAACACCTGTTCCAAGCGGGTTCCGCGTTGCAGGGCGCGGGTGGCGGCAGCTTGAATCACCGGCCCATCTGCGAGGGGATCTGAGTAGGGGACGCCGAGTTCGATTAAATCAGCGCCGGCGCGATCTAAAACCCGCAAGGCTTCGGCTGTTGTTTCTAAGTCTGGATCGCCGGCTGTAATAAATGGAATTAAGGCACATTGGCCGCGTTCGCGCAGAGATTTAAAGCAATGAGATACAGAAGTCATCTTTGTCAGTTGTCAGTTGCTAGGGCCGGCTTATATCGTAAACCCAGCGGTACAGGGATAAGTGAGTGATGGATAATTATTTGCAGTTGCGCGTTTGTCACACAAAACTGTGAACAGCACACGATTATCCATTGCCTTTTTCCTGTTCAATCTCAGCTTGGATCTGTGCGAGTTCTTCGGGTGTCATTTCTTCTAAGCGCTTTTGTAAGACTGCGTCTTCGTAATCTTTGACCTGTTGGTTATAGGTGAGATTTTTAGTGAGGGCGCGAAATAAATAGGTCAATAGCCAGCCGATTAATCCACCCACTAAAAAGACTTGACTCCAGATGCCGGCTTCCAAACTATTGAAACCGGCTGCCTGCAAAATCAGATAAGCTAAGCCGCCGGCGGCAAAGATGCCGAAGCCAATTCCGATGATATCAATTCGTCGCATTTAGGACTATTTTCATTTGAAAAGTGAATCGTGAATATAAGGGGAGGAAGCAACTCACCGATTTTTAATACCTTTAAGCCGCATTTCTCGGCTGTAGTTGATTATCGTATTTTCGGCTTACGTCAGAAATTCAATTTCCTGTTACTCCCTTCCCGGAATCAGATTAATGATCGCCGTTGTTTTTTCTTCCTCTCTCCCCTTCATTCTTTAAGTTAGGAAGCGAGTCACACTTTTCAAACTTCTATCTGCCGGCGATGGGGCCGAAAGTTTAAAAATGGGCCGAGTAAGATTAACCCAGGGAAGAAAAAGAACACTAAGAAGTACATGAAAGCTCGCTCAAAGGAGCTTACCACGTGCCAGCGTTTTTGCAGGTAAATATAGAGAGCAAAAGGAACTACCACCAGGTAAGCTCCTCCTAAAATCAGATACAGTAGCGCAATCATCATGCTTTTTTCCCCAGCTAAAACAACTGTACCAGCGAGCTTGGCTATGGGCAGAGTCCACGCCATCGCTGTCAGACACGCCGTTGATCCAACGCGTGCCGGTGTTGCAGACTTCCTTATTTTACTGCCTAGGCAGTTGTAGAGCTTGTTTTTTTGCGACAAGAATGAGTTGAAGTGCTTATCCCGGCACCCAAAAATTCCCAGGTTGAGGGGACGCCGGTGCTATGCACTTAAATTAGTTAACGTCAACCCGTTGCATAGATCGCCCAACTCGTGTTCAAATAATGAAGCAAGTCAGGTTTGTACTTTAGATAACACAAATCTAGAGGCAGCCGACTAGGGGGCGTGGCGGAATGGTAGACGCTGCGGACTTAGAAAACTGAGCCTTGAAGGAGAAATCCCTCAAGTGACCGCTCTCAAATTCAGGGAAACCTAAAGCTGGCAACAGATAAGGCAATCCTGAGCCAAGCCAAAACGAGTAACGATTTGGAAGGTGCAGAGACTCGACGGGAGCTACCCTAACGTAAAGCCGAGGGTAAAGGGAGAGTCCAATTCTCAAAGCCGATTGGCAGTAGCGAAAGCTGCAAGAGAATGAAAATCCGTTGACTATAAAAAGTCGTGTGGGTTCAAGTCCCTCCGCCCCCATTACCCAATTAAATATTCTTGGACAGTGAGAAATTAAGAGTCTTCGCTAGCATAATCTTGTCATTGAGTAAGTGGGGACCAATTTATGTCCTCGGTGCGCTAGGGTTGAGGATGTTGTCGATGGCATAATTAATGGCAGGTTGACGACATTTTTATTTTCCCGTAACACATTGTCCAGATTAAATTTGTGACAACGCCTTACACATGGCGGTGCGAAAAAGAAGAATGGTTATCCACCGGCTTCAAATCTGCTTCGCTCAAAATCGCCCCATCGAACAACGCGCCTTCCAAGTTTGCCCGGGTTAAATCCGCCTTTCTTAAATCAGCCCCTTTAAAATTAACGCCCCGCAAATCTGCTTTCGTTAAATCGGCTTCTCTCAAGTCAGCTTCACTCAGGTTTGCCTGATTTAAAAAAGCGCCGGTTAAATCTGCTTTTCTTAAATCTGCTCCTGTGAGATTGGCTCCTCTTAACTCTGCTCTCGTCATGTCTACTTCTCTGAGGTCAGCTTGAGTTAAATTAGCCCAATTTAAACAAGCTGAAACTAAATCGGCTCCTCTCATTTCTGAATCTTGCAAATTCGCTTTTTCTAAGTGGGCTTTCCTCAAATTGGCTTTCGTGAAATCTACTCCAAGCAAGTTAGCTTTACTGAAATTAGCGCCACTTAAATTAGCCCCGCTCAAATCAGCACCGCTGAGATCAATTTCACTTAAATTAACATCAGCCAGTGACACGTTAGGCGCGATCCAATAAGCCCCCGCCTCTGTCAGGTCAATTTCTTCAGAAAACCGAGTTTTAATATCGTAGACAGCTTTTTGGAGGGTCGCGCCGGTTAAAACTGCGCCTCTGAGGTCGGCTCCACTCAAGTTCGCTCTAAATAAATTTGCATTTTCTAGGTAAGCGCCCATCAATTTCGCCCCTCTGAGGTTCGCACCTCTGAGATCTGCTCGCTTTAGGGTCGATCCGCTCAAATCTACGCCACTAAGATTGACTCCGGGTAGGGATACGTTGGCGTTAATGCAGTAAGCGCCTCTTTGAACGGGATCGATTTCTTTTGAAAACCGAGTCCTAGCATCGTAAATCGCTCTTTCTAGGGTTGCGCCGGCTAAATCTGTCTCGCTGAGGTCGGTTGCACTCAAGTTGGCCCCGCTCAAGTTGGCTCCACTCAAGTTGGCTCCAATGATTTTGGCTTCTCTCAGGTTGGCTCCACTCAAGTCTGCTTTACAAAAGTTGGTTCCAACTAAGTTACTACCACTTAAGTTGACTCCTCTGAGGGTAGACTCACTGAGATTGGCCAAGTTTAAGCAGGCTTTCATCAGGTTAGCGCCATTCAGGTTCGCCTGACTTAAATCTGCATCAACCAAGTCTGTGTAACTCAGGTTGGCTTCACTCAAGTCTGTCCCACTCAGATCGGTGCTTCTGAGGTTTGAACCTTTGAGGTTGGCACCACTAAGGTTTTCTTCCTTCAGGTTTGCCGGCAGGAGGTTGGCGGTATATAAGTCCTGGCTATTTAAATCTTTGCTATTCAATAACCCACTCATCTTTTAGTTAGTAGTTGTGAGAATAATTCCGGGTAATCTGGGACTCAGGAATGTCTGTTGGTAGAAGATGCACGCGTTCGGATATACAAATTCAATCTGTAAATTTTTGGGAATAGGCCGACATTAGGGGATTGGGGGATTTGAATCGGTTCGGTATGCAGAATTGGGGCGGTGGCGGGAAATTTTGACTGCCGGCAGTTTCAAGGTGGCGGGTGTCGCGGATGGTTTTCCCTGTTTGACTCTCCAGTTGCCCCTTCTCACAATTGCCACATCCCGAAAAATTTAGGATGACTGAGTGCTTCCATTTTCATTCCCTACAGCCGTTTTTGGTGACGGCGCTCCCAAACTTTAAGAAATAACGATTTAACCTTCAAATAAATGGGTATTTTTGAACAAAAGCCGGCAAGTTTGCCTAACTAGATCGTAAAAAATATTGCGGAATATTTCTATTAATCTTAATTTAAGTTGATTTAGCAATTTTTACCGAGCTTGCTATCAGATAACCAGGCGGTGAGGCTTGGCAATTGAGGCGCTCGATATCACTCTCTAGTCCGCGAGACAAAAAGCGAGTCAAGGCAAATAACACATAGGCTGTCAGGTTGATAGACATTGGCAATTTTAAAGTAACAAAGCCGCTGAGTGGTTGAAAAATGAGTGCGTTGGGTGATGGATTGCCGATAATGTCTCGTTTTACGCGAGTTCGGTCAATTCGACATCATCTTCTAGGATGATTCCCTAATTAAATCCAAGATACAACACTGCCAGGATCGGCGACCCAGAACTGTGCTGCTTGCTAAAAACTTCAAAAGCAGAATGCCGGCATTCTAGCGCTACAGTGTTAATGCGGCAATCATCAAAAACTCAATCGTGGTTTTTAATCTTGAATCCTCCCTATTCGTTGACCTCGACTTCTACCAGTCGAGCAATGCTGAGCTAGCCAACTTGGACAACCGGCAGCTTTTAGAACATTTGGGAACCTCTGGTTTGCCTCAAGGACGGGCGTTTTCGCCCTTGGTTGACTTAGAATTTTACCAATCGGGCAACAGTGACTTAACCGGCCTGGATAGTCGGCAACTGCTAGAACACCTAGAAACCTACGGCGTATCTGAGGGACGGATGTTCTCTCCGTTGATTGACCTAGCATTTTACCAATCTAGCAACCCAGACTTAACCGGCATGGATAGTCGGCAACTGCTAGAACACCTGAAAAACCACGGTTTGGCTGAGGGACGCAGCACTTCTCAAGTCTTTGATGCCAATTTCTACCGCACCAACTCCCCAGACTTAGCTGCGGAAGGGATGGATAACCGGCAATTGTATGAACATTTCCAAATTCATGGTTTAGCAGAGGGACGTGCTGCCTCTGGATGGTTTGATGCCGGCGACTACCTGAATAATCATGCCGATTTGGCAGCACAAGGATTTAATTACCGGCAGGCGTTGCAACACTTTGTCCGCTACGGCTTGCTAGAAGGGCGCGCCGGCAGCAACAGTGCGCCTCCAGATGCGGCAGGTAATACGCTCGGTAGCGCCAGAAATATTGCACTCGGCACCGATACGGTAACTTACCGGGATGCCGTGGGGGGTGGAGACGCTGGCGATGTGTACCGCTTCAGTTTGTCAACGCAGAGTAATCTCAATTTATCTTTAACCGGCATGAGTGGGGATGTCGATGTACAACTGCTGGATGCGGGGGGTGTGGCGATTCGCTCATCTGACGCTGAATCGATTAAAACCCTGTTAAATCCTGGCACCTATTACGTCTCAATTTACCCAGCAGCGGGTGCCGGCGAGACTTTGTACAATCTCCATCTGTCTGCCAGTCCCGTTGCCATAGATTTGCTGCCGGTGCAGGAAATTGTGCCCCTGCAGACGCGCATTACGCCGGAGGATCTACCGGCACCCTTTGCCAGCAACAGCGTTTCCAACCCTGCCCAAGTGCTGCCGGTGCCAGAAAATCCTCTGCTCAATGTGCCGGCAGGTTTTAGTGTCAATGTGTTTGCCGAAGCCTTAGATCGCCCGCGCTGGTTGGCTGTCACACCCACAGGCGACGTACTCGTGACAGAAACACCCCAAAATCGCATTCGCTTGCTGCGCGATACCAACGGCGATGGCGTAACGGATGTGCAGCAAACATTTGCCGGGGCAGAAAATGGGTTGAATATGCCGTTTGGTATGGCATTCGCCGGCAGTTATTTTTATGTGGGTAACGAGGATGCGGTGCTGCGTTTTCCCTATACTGCCGGTCAAGAACAGATTGCCGGCAGCGGTGAAAAAATTGCCGATCTACCTGCCGGTGGACACTGGACGCGCAATCTTGCTGTCTCGCCCGATGGGCAGAAGCTTTACGTTGCCATCGGTTCAGCCTCAAATGCAGAACCAGAAGAACTGCCACGGGCATCCGTACAAGTGATGAACTTGGATGGTTCCAACCGGCAAACTTTCACCTCTGGTTTGCGGAACCCCACAGGACTTGACTTTAACCCGGTTACAGGTCAGTTATACACCACCGTTAATGAACGGGATGGACTCGGCAACGACTTGGTGCCAGACTATCTGACAGGGTTAAGTCAGGATGATTTCTACGGATGGCCTTACACTTATCTGACACCGGATCAACTTGATCCCCGCCGCACACAAAATGGCCAAAGTGAACGCCCAGACTTAGCCAGTCGCACGCAAACCCCTGATGTTCTATTCCAAGCGCATTCTGCACCGTTAGGACTGCAATTTTACGACGGGCAAACCTTCCCGGAAGAATACCGCAATGGCGCATTTGTCGCATTTCGCGGCAGTTGGAACCGGGATCAAGGCACCGGCTATAAATTGGTGTATGCTCCTTTCGATGCCGGTGGCAATGCCGGTGGCGACTATCAAGATTTTCTCACCGGCTTCTTAGTCGATCCCGCAAAACCCGCAACTTGGGGACGCCCCACCGGCTTACAAGTTCACCGAGACGGCAGTTTATTGTTTACTGAAGAAGAAAACGGTCGCATTTACCGCATTCAGTACACGGGATAGGGGCTAGGGATGAGTAGGAGAGTGCGAGACTTTGCTATGCCTCATGCCCCATGCCCAATCCCCCATGCCCAATCCCCCATGCCCAATCCCCCACCACAAGATACCCCGCAACTCGAACTAACAGGTTCCCGCCAATTCCCGGAATGGCTGGCTGAACAAGGCATTAGCCTTGCTTTCACGACTTACCAAACCGGCAAACTTTTTTTAATTGGCTTGCAGCCGAATGGGCGTCTTTCTATTTTTGAACGCACGTTTAACCGGGCGATGGGGCTGTATGCCACCCCAGATCGCTTATATATGAGTTCTCTATATCAACTGTGGCGGTTTGAAAATGCTCTTGATGCCGGTCAGATTCATCAAGGTTATGACCGGCTTTATGTGCCCCAAATCGGTTACACAACCGGCGATATTGACACGCACGATATTGCCGTAGATAACTCAGATCGCATTGTTTTTGTCAATACTTTGTTTAGCTGTCTGGCAACAGTAAGCGAACGATACAGTTTTGTCGCCTTATGGCAACCGCCGTTTATTTCCAAGCTGGCTGCTGAAGATCGATGCCACTTAAATGGGCTGGCAATGGAAAATAACCAACCCCGCTATGTTACAGCCGTTTCCTCAACGGATGTGGCGGATGGCTGGCGAGATCGCCGGCGCAATGGGGGTTGTGTAATTGATGTTGCCAGCAACGAAGTGATTTTAAGTGGTTTGTCGATGCCACACAGTCCCCGTGTTTACCAAAATAAACTGTGGGTGCTTAATTCCGGTGCCGGTTATTTCGGCTATGTGGATTTGCAACGGGGAAGTTTTGAGCCGGTGACATTTTGCCCTGGATATCTGCGAGGATTGGCTTTTATTGGGGATTTCGCCGTCGTGGGTTTATCGAAACCCAGGCATAACAAAACGTTTACAGGGTTGCCTCTTGATGAAAATCTCGCGGCTAAAGATGCAGAAGCACGTTGCGGGTTGCAAGTTATTGACTTACGCACCGGCGATATTGTGCACTGGTTGCGAATTGAGGGGATGATTGAGGAATTATACGATGTGGCGATTATTCCGGGTGTGCGGCGTCCGATGGCGCTGGGATTTAAAACGGATGAAATTCGCCGTGTGATTACGTTTGATTTGGCATCGAGTTCATAAAGATAAAGCTATAAGCTGCCAAAACTGCCGGTTCAAATGCTAAGTAAGTGTTAAGGTTGCCGGTGGTATATTCGAGTTCCCAATTCCCGCCCTTTTCCGCATTACCTGTTGGGCTAATAGATGCAGCAATCACAGCGCCGGTTAGCTGACTCAGTTTGTTCACAAAGCCGGCACCTGTTTCGCCGGCTGCCACAGCGCAACCGTATAGGAGAATATTCCCATCATTTGTTAAAACACTTCCCCACTGCTGTAACTCACGGGTATAAATATCAACATTGGTCGAATTTAGGCTTGCCGATCCCAGATGCAAACTTCCCGGCGCACCGTGGGAGACAATGTGAATGTGGGAGATGCCGGCGCGATCTGCCAGGAAATAAGTGATTTGTTTAACTCCATCAAGGTTTGAGTCTAAGATCACAACTTCTGTGCCGGCAGCCACTCCAGCAATCAAACTTTCTTTGTCTTCAATAGCGGCATCTATAAAGACGATACTCACTAAATTTTCCATTGTGGAAATGTCCTATTTTTAAATTTGTGAGCTTCTGTAGATAGAAGTCCCTGATTAAAACTCAGTTTCTATCTGAAATGGATGAAAGCCTATTAAATTAGAGATGAGGAATTTGCCGACTTGGCTTGCAAATACTTTTAATTGCTGAATGAAATAAAAATAATTGCAGTTGCTAGAGCAAAATCGGAGAAAATTGATTAGTAGTACACCCAGTTTTTTAGGGATGAATTTTTTAACGTTCAACCGAAGCGAGTGATACTGTCCTCAATTCAGAGTCTTCGTCTTCGGAAAACATCAGCGGGGTTGACAGTTTTAAAGGATCTCGCTGCACCGCAGCCAATCCCTGACGGACTGCCACACAAATCTGACCGGCTAACTGATCTTTGGCTCGTTGCTGTTGCCAGTTCCATCCCTCTACACTGGTGGCATAGAGTGCCGGCAAACGATTGAGCGCGTAAGCAATTACTTGGTTCGGGTCAAGATATCTCATTAATTTAAGCGGTTGGTTTTCCATTTGTCGGATGACTTCATTGGTTACCAGTGGCTCAAGAACATTCCGAAAAGGTGAAAACTGTTCGTTAAATAAGGTCGTCATAAGACTTAGCTCCATTCGTACAAAAGTTGTTTGACTTGCTTCTTTCTGTGGTTTTTTAGATGACTTAACTTGTTTACCCTAATTTCGCTGATTACCGGCTCACTTTTTCTGAAAATAAGCCATTGATTACAAAAAAATTACTATGTTGAAAAGAGTTAAGGAGAGTTAAGGTTTACAACCAGTTTTTACAAAAATGAGGCATATTTAAGAGGCAGTCTGCGAACTTACCGCGTCTTGCTTGGGCGATTAGGCAACGCTGCCGGGTTAAAACCTCATATATTTAAAATCGTTGATTGGGTCGGATAACACCAGCTCAGCTTCAGATCAGAAAACAGCCAGCTTATAATTGATCTTGACAAACGGTTAGTTAGTGTGTTCTATGACAACTCTCAAAGCATCTAAGCAAGGACTCGCAAAAATTAGGCAAAAAAGGAAAGAACTGGGCCGGCCAATCGGGGATCACAGATGGCTGGAGGAAGCCAGCTCAATTTTGGGCGTGAGTTGGGAAGAAAAAGGCTATTTAGCCGACGGCATTTCCGAAGGGACTTGGAGCCGCTTCTTAGCCGGCACAGAACGCATCAACACTCCCGCCTTCAAAGCCTACTGCGAGGTACTTAAACTCAACTGGGAAGAAGTGGCTAACCCCCTAGAACGCCAAGATTGGGACAGCGCACCCGATGTCTCGGTTTTCTACGGACGTGGCGAGGAACTTGAGCAGCTAGAGCAATGGATTGTTAAAGAACACTGTCGCGTCCTCGCAGTCCTGGGAATCGGGGGAATTGGCAAAACAACCCTATCCGTCAAGCTGGCACAACAAGTTCAAGATGATTTTAAAGCTCTGATTTGGCGAAGTTTGAGGGGCGATCCACCGCTTGAAGACCTTTTAGGCGAGCTGATCCTTTCTCTATCCAACCAACACCAAACTGATTTATCTCATACTTTAGAGGGAAGACTTTCTCAACTGATGGAGTGCTTGCGCTCCCAGAGATGTCTGGTGGTATTAGATAACTGGGAGACAGTGCTCGACACCGGCTCACTAGCCGGCCACCCACGGCAGGGATACGAAGGCTATGGTGAGCTATTAAAACGAGTAGGAGAATCTCAACACAATAGCTGCTTCCTCCTCACAAGCTGGGAAAAACCGAAAGAAATTGCCGCAATCGAAGGCCCAAACCTGCCGGTGCGCTCCTGGAAACTGAAGGGTTTAGGAGCAGAAGCCAAAAATATTCTTAAGGAAAAAGGTTTGCAGGAAGAATCGCTTTGGGAAGAACTCATTCAACTTTACAAAGGAAATCCTTTTGCTTTAAAAATTGTTGCGACAACCATTCAAGATTTATTTGATGGCAGTGTTTCTGATTTTCTAAACGGAACTCTTTTCTTAGGAGACTTTGAATATTTATTATCGGAACAATTTGAGCGACTATCCCAATTAGAGAAAAAGTTTTTAGTTTATCTGGGGAATTATGCGGAACCCATTTCGCGTTCTCAACTACAAGAATTTTTCTGTTCAGAGATATCCGTAACAGAATTACTCAAAGCTTTGGAATCCTTGAACCGAAGGTGTCTTGTTGAAAAAATTAATAATGAAAGTGGAACGTTTTTCACCTTACAACCGGCATTAGCGAAGTATGTTACGAGAAAATACAAGTAAATGTATAGAAGTAACGCTTTATACGCAGTTTAGTCAAAGTGTACGGAACTGATCAACAACAAAAAGAGTCTATCGCTGAGGGTAGGGGCATCTCAAGGTTACAAACTATATAAGTAAAGGTTGATAATCTTGCAGCCTAAATTAAGGGTGTGATTTTTGTGAGCTATTGTTTCAATCCCGACTGTGAAAATCCCGATAATCCATTAAACTTTAAGGAAAAGACCTGTCAAACTTGTGGGTCAGAGCTTTTGCTTCTTGGGCGCTATCGGGGGACTAGGCAATTAGGGAAAGGTGGTTTCGGCAAGACCTTTGAAATTGATGATGCCGGCACGTCAAAAGTTTTGAAAGTGCTACTCACAAGTTATCCCACGGCTGTCAAATTATTTCTGCGGGAAGCCGAGGTTCTGAGGCACTTAGATCATCCAGGAATTCCGAAAGTGGAGTCTGAGGGATATTTCACTTGGAAACCCAAAAATAGGTTAGATCCGGTGCACTGTTTAGTCATGGAAAAAATTGCCGGCGAGAACTTGGAAAAATGGCTGCGAGATCAGGGAAATCAACCGATTACAACTGATCTCGCAGTTAACTGGTTAAAACAATTACTAGAAATCTTAGCTCAAGTTCATCAACGGCAGTGTTTGCATCGGGATATCAAGCCGGCAAACATTATGCTCACCCCAACTGGGCAATTAGCATTAATCGATTTTGGGGCAGTTCGAGAAGTTACAGATACTTATTTGATCAAGGTAGAAGGACAGGATGTTACACAGCTAGTTTCACGCGGTTACACCCCGCCCGAACAGTATGAAGGTGCAGCAGTATTTCAATCTGATTTCTACGCACTAGGTCGCACCTTCATCCATTTATTAACTGGCAAACATCCCTGCGATCCTGCACTAAAAGACCCAGAAACAGGTGAATTCAATTGGCGAAATCATGCGCCGGCAGTCTCCAAAGGGCTGGCAGACTTAATTGATCATCTAATAGCTCCCTCTCCACAGGAACGCCCTCAAAATACGCAAGTAATTTTGCAAGAGTTGAAAGTCGCTCAAGTTCCCTGGTTGCGTTATATTCACAAAGGAAAATATTTTGTATTGGCCGCTTTGCTTTTGCTAGGGTTATTTGGCATTCGGTTAGGACTGCCAAAGATGGCTTTTGAATACAACGAGCGTGGAGTGAAACATTACCTTAACAATCAGCCGGTTCAGGCGCTTAAAAACTTCAATCGTGCCCTAAAAATTGATCCGGACTATGGAGAAGCTTATTACAATCGAGGGGTGATTTATGAAGACTTGCGAGATTTTGACCGCGCTCGCACCGAATACCAAAGTGCGGCAAAAGCTGGGATTCCTGAAGCTTACAATAACCTTGCTCGTCTTTATATTTTAAATAAAGACTATACAGCAGCTGTCGATCTCATTGGGCAAGGAATGAAGCAGCTATATCCCAGCAGACAACAGAAATATGTTTTGCATAAAAATCTAGGCTGGGCGAGACTAGGGCAACAACGTTACGCAGAGGCTCAAGAACAACTTCAGATTGCCATAGATTTAGTACCCAACCGTGCTGCTGCTCATTGCCTGTTGGCTCAGGTATTAGAAGCTCAGGACGATCAAAAAAGAGCGCTAGAGGAGTGGAAAAGCTGTCAGCGTTATGCTTTAAAGGGTAGCTCTGATGAGGATACCTGGAAAGGAATGGCAGAACAACGTATTAAAGAAGCAGGAAAGAAAAAATGACACATCGATGGAATTTATATTTTATCCTCGTTCTCGGCTTGGTGCTGACACCGGCACTACGGGGAATCGCTAGCGTTGGCGTACCGTCTGGGGGCGAAACCCAATATTTGGCCCAAACCGCCATACCCGAACAACCGCAACGCCGGGGAGGTTCGACAATTCCTCCTCGCGGGGATACGAATGCCTTAATTCCGTACATTATCAGCCCTCGCAATACACTGTTGCTGACTGACAAGCCGGTGTTGCGCTGGAATGCTTCTCCCGGTGCGACAAGTTATTTGGTAAGCATCAAGACTGATCAAGGTGATTTGATTTGGGAAACACAGGTGGAGGCAACTGAGGTTGTTTATCCTGGGGAACCGGCTTTGAAATCGGGCGTGAACTATTTAGTCACGGTGAGTGCCGATAATGATCGCTCCTCAGAGGAGGAAGAGGAAGATGTCAGCGAATTGCAATTCAGGTTGCTAGATGAAGCTGAACGGCTGCCGGTGCAAACCGAGATCGCACAACTCGACACACAGGGGTTAGCCGGCACTGAAAAAGCCCTAGCTTTGACTAAAGTTTACATTAAACACAACCTGAAAGCTGAAGCAATTGATACCCTGGAAGAACTGGTAGCCGGTGGGACTCAACAAGCCGAGATTTACCACTCGCTGGGTGAGCAATATATGGGAATCGGACTGCTGCTAAAAGCTGAGTCAAGTTTGCTCAAGGCGGTTGAATTCGCAACAGCATCAAGTGATCGTGAACAGGAAGCCGTCGTGAAAGCTGAGTTAGGAGGAATCAGTGCTGAATTGGGTAAAAATAAAGAGGCCGTCCGCTGGTTAACCGAGGCGCACAATAGCTATAAAGCGATGGGAAATATGGAACGGGCAAGGGAAGTTGAAGAACAGTTGAAAGCAATAAATTTGTGATGGAAAAAAGTATGCGGTTGCATCGAACAAGTCTGATTGAATTGCTAGTCGCTGGAAGTTTAATTGCGCTCACCGGCACCTATCCGGCACTCGCACAATCGATTGTTCCGGCAGCAGACGGGACGAATACGTTTGTTCTTCCTGATGGCAACCGCTTCAACATCACCGGCGGATCGAAATCGAGAGATGGGGCCAATCTTTTTCATAGTTTTGAGAAATTTGGCCTCACTCAAAATCAGATTGCCAACTTTCAATCGAACCCTGCAATTCTTAATATTTTCAGCCGAATTAATGGCGGGGACGCCTCTTTTATTAACGGCTTAATTTCGGTTACAGGGGGTCACTCTAACCTTTTCCTAATGAATCCTGCCGGCATTGTTTTTGGCCCAAATGCTCGATTAGACGTGCCGGCTTCCTTTCTAGCGACAACTGCTAGCGGGATTGGGTTTGGCTCAAATTGGTTTAATGCTGAGGGTACTAATAATTATGCCGCTCTTGTTGGGACTCCCAGCACGTTTGCTTTCACAATGTCGCAACCGGGTGCAGTTCTCAACTTTGGCGATTTGGCGGTTAAGCCTGGGCAAAATCTCACGTTGTTAGCCGGCACCACTCTCAGCACCGGCACCCTTTCTGCACCCGGTGGCAATATTACAGTTGCCGCAGTTCCCGGTGAAAGTTTGGTGCGAATCTCGGAAGCCGGGATGCTGCTGGGTTTAGATGTGCAACCTCTGGTAGGAACAAGCAATCAACCGGGTAATTGGACGCTGCCGGTTGCCTCCTTGCCGCAGCTACTGACAGGAGGCGGCGAGATTAATCATGCCAACGATTTTGTTGTTAACAATGATGGCACGGTGCAGCTCGTCGGTTCTGGTATCCGGGTGGATAGTAATGATGTTGTGGCGCGGCAGGTAACAGCCGGCACGGCAACTTTAGCAGCCGGTCACAATTTAACGTTAGTTGAGAGTCGGCTTTCTACGACGGGAGACTTAAATTTGCTTGCCGGTGATACGTTGCGAGTACGCGATAGTGCTTCAAATCCCTTTATTGCCAGCGCAGGAGGCCGGCTGCTGGTTCAGGGCAATCAAAATGTTGATATTTTTGCTTTAAATAATCCAAGCAGTGGTTTATATGCCGGTGGCGATTTGGTGCTGCGTTCAAATCAAACGGTTGGAGGTGATGCTCACTACTCAGCCGGCGGCAATTTTAAAATTGAAACATTAGATGGAAAACTGGGAAAATTATTCAGTCCTTATGACCCTGTAATTCGAGCGGCTGGAGATGTCTCTTTTGAGGGTTACACAGGTGCTTCCCTACACATTTTTGCAGGGGGCAGTGTAACGATTTCAGGGGATGTCACAATTACCGGCCCGGACGCGACAAATTCTATTAACGAGACGGTCACTCTATCGGGTAATAACAACGGTGCGGTTAACATCAATGGCGGGACTCAAGCGACCCTTGATATTCGTGCAGGAACCACTGCTTTCGGCACTGCTGGAATTACAGGCGGTACTGCCGGTTTCACACCTAACCCACCTACTACGGGTGCTAATCCAACGAGTGCAGATATCACAATAGGTAGTATCACAAATCAGAGGGGAGCTATCTTTTTAACTAACCAGTATGCTCCCAACCCATTGCTATTAAGTGGAACAATTACCACGGGGCCAATTCAAGGAGGTTATATATCGGGGGAGGAGGTGGTAGATGGTAGTAATGTCACGATTGATGCACGCAACAACATCATTGTTAATGGATACATCTCAGCTACTGGTGGATCTATGTTTGCTGCCGGCGGAAATATCAGGCTGATTAGCGGTGGAGATGTCAATACAGGTGGGCTGAGTACAGGCAATCCGACTACTTTTGACGATGAACCGGATATTAGTATTAGAGCTGCCGGCAATATTATCACTGGGGGAATAGATACAATTTCCTCCAGTGATGGGTCGGGGAATATGGGGAATATTACCCTCACCAGCACCGGCGGCACAATTAACACAACTGCCGGGACTCTAGATACCTCTTCTACAGGTGGGCAAGGTGGGGCGATTGCCCTTAGCGCCCCCAATGGAATTACCACAGGAAACATCAACGCCAGTGGCACCATTGGGGTCAATGGCACCGAAGGTGGAGGCAATATTAGCTTCACCGGCCCGGTAATTCTTTCTGAAACTGATGTTGTAGAGATTACCACAGGCCCAACCCTTGGGAATATCACTTTTAATAATACGGTTGATACGTTTTATGGTGGGGAAGTTCTAACACTCACCGCCGGCACAACAGGCACAATTCAATTTAACGATTTTGTCGGCAACTTTACGCCCTTGGGTGGGCTAAATATTATCAGCGCCGGGAATATTTTAGTGTCAGGCGGCATTAGCACTGCCAATAATGAGACTGCTGCCAATAGGGACCAGATTTTTAACAGTCCGGTTACTCTTACCGGCGATGCAATTTTCAACGCCGGCACCGGCACAATTGCATTCAACAATACGCTGACAGCCGGCACTAACGCACTAACACTTACAGCCAACGAAATTAACCTCTTAGGAGGTGCTAATTCAGTCACCGGCAACGGCACCGTTACGCTACAGCCTTCTTTCGGGTCAAATTGGCCTATCGAAATTGCTGGGGGTGGCGCTACAGCCAATACTTTGAATCTGACATTAGCCGACCTTGCTGTCTTTCAGCCAGGTTTTAGCTCCATTACTATCGGAGGGGAATATGCCGCGATTACAGTCGTTAATGATGTGACATTCAACAACCCAGTAACAATTCAAGCTTTATACGGTTCGATTACAGCAAATGGGGCAATTGTCGGCACAAATGGCGCATCCATCGAGCTACAAGCCACAAGTGATATTTTCACCCGCAACATTACCGGAACTGCTCAAGGTATCACCCTCACCAGTAATTTGGGTGCAATTAATACGACAGGCGGTTTTATAAATGCTGGAGTTGCCGGCGATAGCGGCTCGATTCAAGTGTCTGCTGATCAGAATATTACAACAGGCAACATTACAGGACAAAGTATTACCCTCAACAGCGGCCAAGGCTCAATTGATACAACTGCTGGGCTTATCAATACTGGAGTTGATGTTAACGCCGGCCCGATTCAACTAACTGCCGGTGGGAACATTACAACTGGAGATGTCAGGGCTAGTGCCTCAATTGGCAGTTCTATTGTCATAGCTGTCAGGGGCGACGGCGATATTAACACCAGTGCCGGCACTTTATCATCTGCCGGTGATGTTGCTGGGGGTAATATTACGCTTGCTTCCGGGGGTAACATTACCCCCGGCAACATTGACGCGCAAGGAACATTAAGTGGTGAGGGTGGAAATATCCAGTTTTCCGGCCCTGTGACGATGCCGGCAACGAACATCAGCCTGACGACTGGCCCAGACACAGGTAATATCACCTTTAATGACAAACTTGATGGAAATCTCAACGCAAATTCAGCGCTAATACTGAATGCCGGCACAGCAGGCACGATTGAATTAAGCAATGTTGTTGGCGGCGTAACTCCTTTAGGAGGGTTGAACATTACCACTAGTGGAACTGTTGAAGTGGGAGACGATATCACGACTGCCAACAATGACATCATTTTTAACAGTCCTGTTAGTCTCACACGTAATGCCACACTCAACGCCGGCACCGCCAGAATTGCATTCAACAATACTTTAACTTTAACTGCCGGCGGTTGGACACTGACTTTAACAGCAGACGAAATCGACTTCTCAGGCATTGCGAATTCAGTCACCGGCACCAATTCAGCTTTTATTTTGATGCAACCTTTCACAGCAGCGCGAAATATCGAAATAGCTGGAAATGGTTTAACTGCAAATACTTTGAATCTCACAGCCGGTGAACTTGGCTCTCTAGCCGATGGCTTTGACTCAATTACCATTGGAGGGTTAAATAGTGCCGGCATCTTGAGCATTGCTAACCCCATCTTATTTAATGACAGTGTAACCCTTCAGTCTCCCAATGGTTCAATCGCAGTCAATGGACTCATTACAGGGGGAGCTAATGCAGCCGTCACCCTTAATGGGCCAACGATTTTAAATGCCGGCATCACTACTGCTGACCAAAATATCACGATTAACGGTAATACCTCCGTTGGTGGCAATGCCACACTCAGCACCGGCACAGCGGCAGCCGGCAATATCCTCCTTAATGGAACGCTTGATGGCAACAACAACCTTACCCTAGAAGCTGGCACTGGTGATATTAACCTTAATGGCGCTGCCGGCAGCTTCACGCCTTTAGGAAGCCTGACATTCAGCAGCGCAAATAATGTCATTACACAGGCAATTACTGCCAATAACATTACTCAAACTTCCGGCACCGGCACTACGAATTTCAACGGCACACTAAACACTAATACTGCTGCCGGTATTAACCTGACAGGCACCAACTTTACCTTTAACAGTCCCGTTACTACCACCAATGCCGGTGGCGTTAATATCACCAACAGCGGGTTGCTCAGTATTGCTCCCACTGCGGATATGACTTTAGCCGGCGCTTTTCTCCAAAATGGTGTGGGGGCAGTTTTAACAGGTGGAGATATCACCGGCAGCAGCATTCAATTCACAAGTCCTTTGACACTTACGGATAATGTTTCTCTCAATAGCAGTGCCGGCAACGGTAGCATCCTCTTCAATAACACGGTAGATGGGACAAATCCAAGCGCTCAATCTCTGACATTAGCAGCCGGCAGTGGCAATATTAATTTTAATAGTGCTGTTGGTAACATAACCTCTTTGGATAGCTTAAATGTTAACAGCGCAGGTGATGTTACTACACAAGCAATTACTTCTAATAGTATTACTCAAACTTCCGGCGTCGGCACGACGAATTTCAATGGAATATTACAGACTAATTCGGCTGCCGGGATTAACTTAACAGGTAATAATTTTACATTGAACAGTCCTGTCACGACTGCTAATGGTGGCGGCTTGAGTATCAATAATAGTGGCACACTGAATATTCCTGCCGGCGCTAACTTAAACCTAGATGGTGGTTTCTCTCAAACCGGCACAGGAGCAGTTTCTCTAGCCGGCAGCCTCGTCACGAATAACAATAACATCAGCTTTAGTGGCCCACTTAATTTAACAAGCGATCTCTCCCTCAACACGGGTGCCGATAATGGTGACATCACCTTCAACAATACTGTAAATGGCAATCAAAACCTGACTTTAGCAGCCGGTACAGGCAACATCTTCTTTAACAATTCTCTGGGAGATACAGCTTCATTAAATAGTTTAAATGTCAATAGTGCTAGCAATGTTTTTCTAAATAGTAGCGTCAGAACATTGGGCGACATCTTGTTTAACGCCCCCCTGACTCTTCAGAATAGTCTCACGCTTGATAGCAGTGCCGGCAACGGGAATATTCTGTTCAATAATACTGTAAATGCCACAAATTCTGGGATTCAAGACCTGACTTTAGCAGCCGGCACGGGCAATATTACGTTTAATAATTCAGTTGGCAATATTAATCGCTTAGGTGATTTAACAGTTAATAGTGCGGGGAATCTGCTAACCCAGGCAATTACTGCTAATAGCATTACTCAAACTTCCGGCACGGACAGCACTACATTATTCAATGGAGCATTAGATACGAATAATGCTGCCGGTATTAACCTGACAGGCACCAACTTTACCATTAACAGTCCGATTACGACTGCTAATGGTGGCGGCTTAGGCATTAGCAATAGTGGCATCCTCAATATTGCTCCTAATGCTGATATGACTTTAGCAGGAGCTTTTCTGCAAAATGGTGCGGGTGCAGTTTCCCTAGGGGGAGATATCACCGGCAGCAGTATTCAATTCTCAAGTCCTTTGACGCTTACCGATGATGTTTCTCTTAATACCAGTGCCGACAACGGTAATATTCTGTTCAATAACACAGTAAATGGTACAAATCCAGGCGTTCAATCCCTGACTCTAGCAGCCGGCACCGGAAATATTACTTTCAATAATTCAGTCGGCAATATTAATCGCTTAGGTGAGCTAACCATTAATAGCGCCGGTAATGTTCTAACACAGGCAATTACTGCCAACAGCATTACTCAAACTTTCGGCACCGGCACCACCACACTCAATGGAGTGTTAGATACTAACTCTGCCGCCGATATTAACCTAACAGGCACCAACTTTACCATTAACAGTCCTGTTACAACTGCTAATGGTAGCGGATTGAGCATTAACAATAGTGGCACACTCAATATTGCCGGCAATGCCCCCCTGAACTTGGATGGGGCATTCAATCAAACCGGCACAGGCGGGGTTTCCATCGCAGGCAATATTACGACAACCAATGACGATATCAGATTTACCGGCCCAATCAACTTAACCGACGATCTCTCCCTCAACACGGGTGCCGGTAATGGTGATATTACCTTCAACAATACTGTAAATGGCAATGAAAACCTAACTTTAGCAGCCGGTACAGGCAACATCTTCTTTAACAATTCGCTGGGAGAGACAGCTTCATTAAATAGTCTAAATGTCAATAGTGCTAGCAATGTTTTTCTAAGCAATAATGTCAGAACATTGGGCGACATCTTGTTTAACGCCCCCCTGACTCTTCAGAATAGTCTCACGCTTGATAGCAGTGCCGGCAACGGTAATATTCTGTTCAATAATACTGTAAATGCCACAAATTCTGGGATTCAAGACCTGACTTTAGCAGCCGGCACCGGAAATATTACTTTCAATAATTCAGTCGGCAATATTAATCGCTTAAACGCTCTAACCATTAATAGCGCGGATAATGTCCTAACACAGGCAATTACTGCAAATAGCATTACTCAAACTTCAGGCACCGGCACCACGACTTTTAATGGAGCATTAGATACGAATAATGCCGCCGGGCTTAACCTGACAGGTAACAACTTTACCATTAACAGTCCTGTTACAACTGCTAATGGTGGGGGATTGAGCATTAACAATAGTGGCACACTCAATATTGCCGGCAATGCACCCCTGAACTTGGATGGAGCATTCAATCAAACCGGCACAGGAGCAGTTTCCATCGCAGATAATATTACGACAACCAATGACGATATCACATTTACTGGACCCGTCGCATTAGATGGAAACGTAACATTTAATCTGGGGACGGCAACAATTGCCTTCGGTTCTAGCTTAGCAGCCGGCAGTAATCCGCTGACTTTAACAGCCGGTGAAATTGATTTTACCGGGCCGGTGACGGGTAATAGTTCGCTAGTTCTGAGACCTGCATCTGCCGATCAAAATATCACACTCGGCGGAACCAGCAATTTAACTTCAGCGCTGGATCTGACAGCAGATGAGCTAGCAGCTTTAGCCAATGGCTTTAGCTCAATTACCATCGGACGCACGGATGGCAACGGGACAATTAACTTTGAAAGTGGTGCCCCAGCAGATTTATTTAAAGATCCGCTGACCATTCTATCTCCTGCCGGCACAGTTAATGTCAATGGGTTAATTGGGGCAGTTGATAATGCTTCAGTCACCCTCAATGCCGCTAATATAAATCTGGGAAATAATATAAGCACCCAAAACCAAAACATTACCCTCAACGGTAATACCGCACTGAATAATAATGTCGAGTTAAACACCGGCTTGGGCGCAGGTAATATTATTTTTAATGGTTCAGTTAATGGCATCCGCGAGTTATTCTTGAATGCCGGCATTGGGAATGTCGAGTTTAACGGAAGTCTCGGACAGCTAAGCCGGCTGGAAGTGAATGCACAGAATACGCTGCTGCCGCAAGGTGATAGCATTATCACGACTACCAATGGCGACATTCTTTTTAATAGCGCTGTTAGCCTTCGAGGTAATACAAGATTTGACGCCGGCACTGCTACAATTGGATTTACAAATACCTTAACGGCGGGTAGTAACGATCTCACACTAACCGCAGACGAGATTAACTTTACAGCAATCACTGGCACAGGTAATCTTGTACTGCAACCGACGACGGCTAATCTAGATATTACAATGGCTGGAGCTGGCGATACAAATGCTTTAGACTTGACGGCAGCAGAGATTAGCGGTTTGCAAGATGCTTTTAATTCAATTACGATTGGTCGGGAAGATAGCAGTGGTGCTATCAGAATTCTCAATAATGTGACATTCAATAGCTTACTAACCGTTCAGTCTCCAATGAGTTCAGGTTCAATTACGGCAAATGGAGCAATTGCCGGCAGCGGAATTGAACTGAGAGCCGGCAATAATATCACCACGGGTAATATTACCTCGACTAGAAATATTTCGATCACCAGTAATCAAGGCGAAATCGATACCAGTGCCGGCACGCTTAATACCTCTTCTGGGGGTGAAGTGCGGTTAAGTGCGGCTGGCAATATTAGATCAGGTGACATTATTTCTTCACCGGCAGTGGGTGCCGGCGGTGATATCCGGCTGAATACGATAAATGGCAGCATCACCACAGGAAATTTAAACGCCAGTTCCACAAATGGGGATGGCGGGGATGTCGAAATCAGAGCAAATAACGAGATCAAAACCGGCAATATCACCACTCATTCTGATACTGCTGCCGGCGGTAATATTACCCTGCAAAGCCAGAGAGGCGCGATTGTCAGCGGCAACTTGGATGCGTCAGGAAACACGCGAGGTGGGGAAATCAAAGTCCTCTCGCCTATCCAAATTACTGCCGCAGAGATAAATTCCAGTGCTCGCTTAGGGAATGCCGGCAATGTTACTCTCGACCCCGAAGGTGATATCCAGATTAGCTTTATTAATGCACAGGGGGGAAGCCAGGGTGTTGGCGGAACGGTTGACATTACAACCCAACGGTTCTTTGGGGCAAGTGGAACATTTACAGATCGAAATGGCATCCTTTCCAGCATTTCCACTGCCGGTGGAGTGGGAGGGGGCCGAATCACGATCCGGCACGGGGGTGGTCCAAATATTCCCTTTGTTGTGGGGGGAGGCGTGATAAATGGAACTGCCGGCAACATCACCACTGGCGCTCAAGTTGGAGAAACGGTTCAGCCTGGAGATTATTTCGGGCCTTTTACCCAAGGAATTGTGGGAGTGATTACTGGGCCGGTTCCACCCGAACCACCTGAAACACCCGAACCACCTGAAACACCCGAACCACTTGAAACACTTGAAATACCTGAAACACAGCAAGCGCTGGCATCACTTGCCACTACAAGGCAGGCACTCACACCGACGTCAACGCTGACACCTGTTCCATTTCAGGGATCAATTCTTACAGGGGCAGGCGGGATAGCTGTTCCCTCTCAGACATCAACTTCTACACTGAGTTTCCTACCGAACCAACCAGACGCAGAATCAGACCAAATTAGTAACTCAAGAGACACGGAGAAAGTATTTTTTGAATCGACAAAAATTCGTACAAAGATAGATACATCGGGAGGAAGAGCGACCCTCGCTTTTGATACAACGCCACAATTGCGTCAAAATTTGGAGCAGGCGCTAAAGAATGGGAAATTAGACCTGGCAGTATCGCTGATTGAAGAACTTAGGGCTGAGGAATTTAAAAATTACTTTGGGGAAAACTATGCCCGCAATACTGCTTTAGCCGAGTCGGAGCAAGGCATAAACCCTGGAAACACCTCAGAAGCAGTCTCTATTGAAGAAATCCAAAAAACCCTCACCGAACTGACGGATCAAACCGGCAGAACGCCTGCGGTTATTTATGTTTTTGCTCAGGCAGAACAACTGTATCTGATATTAGTTGGCCCTAAAAGTAAGCCGGTTCTCATAACTTTACCCGAAGCCAATCGTGCAGCGCTGCTCAAAATGGTGCAAGCGTTTCGCTTGCAAGTGAGCAACCCACAAAAAAGTCAGACAACTGAATATCTAGCATCATCTCAAAAACTTTATCAGTGGCTGATTGCACCCCTGGAAGCAGAATTGGTAGCGCAAGGGATAGACACTCTGGTTTTCTCTTTAGATACAGGTGTGCGTTCGCTGCCGGTTGCTGCCTTGCATGATGGACAACAATTTTTAGTCGAAAAGTACACAATTGGCTTAATTCCGAGTATCAATTTGGTTGATACGCGTTATGCGGATATTAGAAATTTTCACGTTTTGGCGATGGGAGCGTCACGATTCACTGATCAAAAAGCCTTGCCATCAGTGCCGGTGGAATTGTCTATGATTACCAAGCAATTATGGGAAGGAAAATCGTTTCTGAATGAGAGTTTTACCTTAGAAAATCTGAAGTTAGAACGCGCGAAAGAACCATTTGGGATTATTCACTTAGCAACACATGGACAATTCCAGCCGCGCTCACCGGCATATTCTTATATTCAATTATGGGATTCCCAGCTACGGTTAAATCAATTGCGTCAGATGGGATGGAACGATCCGCCGGTCGAGTTATTGGTACTGAGTGCCTGCCGCACCGCGTTAGGGGATGAACAAGCGGAGTTAGGCTTTGGGGGTTTGGCGGTGGCCGCCGGCGTCAAGTCGGCGCTGGCGAGTTTGTGGTATGTGTCAGACTTAGGAACTTTGGGTCTGATGAGTGAGTTTTACCAGCATTTAAAGAATGCGCCCATTAAGGCAGAGGCACTGCAACAGGCGCAAATTGCTATGATTCAAGGTCGTGTACGGGTTGAGGGAAATCAACTACACTGGTCGGCTTCTGAATCCAAAAGCGTGCCGGTGCCGGCAGAATTAGGCCGACAAGACGATCAAGATTTCTCACATCCCTACTACTGGGCAAGTTTTACCCTAATTGGCAGCCCTTGGTAATCTAGTTTGCTCCTCATTCCAAATACTCACAAAGCCAAGTTTTGCCTTTGTGACTGTTTGCAGTACCATAATCCTAGTTTGAACCATTAAATAGTTTCAGATTTCTCTCCATCTTTTAATCAATGAATTGGTTTTTCACAGCCCTCGCCGCCGGAGTAACAAGCTTTGTTGCTACCAACATAGATGACATCATTATTTTGATGTTGTTTTTTTCCCAAGTGAACGAGAAGTTCCGTCCCCGACATATCATTATTGGTCAGTATCTGGGTTTCACCGCACTTATTCTTGCCACTTTGCCCGGTATTTTAGGGGGATTAGTTATCCCTAAAATGTGGATTGGGTTATTGGGATTTCTTCCTATTATTATCGGTATTAAACAATTACTGAGCCGGGAAAATGAATCTTTGGAAGTGCAAGCCGTTTCCGATGAGTTGAACCAAGTTCCAAATCGCAACCCGATAGTAGCTGCACTTACTAAGCTTATAAGCCCGCAAGTTACCAAGGTTGCTGCGGTTACGGTGGCAAATGGAGGAGATAATATCAGTATTTATATCCCTTTATTTGCCAGTAATAATTTGGTTAGTTTAGGAGTCATTCTCTGCGTTTTTTATATTCTTATTGGAGTTTGGTGCGCTGTTGCTTACTTGTTAACTCGCCAGCCGGCTGTTGCCAAAATTTTAACGCGTTACGGTAATGCGATTTCGCCCTTTGTGCTGATTGGTCTGGGTATTTTTATCTTGATTGAAAGCGGTAGTTACCGGCTCATCCCACTGTTTCAGTAAATCCCTGTCAAAACTCTCTCGTTAACTGGGCAAATTCTCTCAATTTTCCTTGTTTTTGGCAAATTTACTCAAGTTGAGCAATTTTGCTCCACCTTCACCAATAATCAAGGGTGGCTCACCATTCCATTTTTCGATTGCTTGTTTCAGCAGGAGTTCTGAAGTCAAAGTCTCGCGCAGCAAACTTTGCGCCTCAGCCTCTCCTCTTGCTAAATTTACCTTAATCTCTGCGTCTTTTAATGCCTTCATCACGACAAATCCCGCCTTTTTAGCTTCCTGTTCGGCAATTTGTTTGGCTTCGACCGCATCGCTAAATCGCTGAGAAAAGTGGACGTGTACTAAAGAGATATCATCAACTCTAATGTGATAGCCGATTAGGCGTTCAGTTAAAGAATTATCTACCCCAGCTTTGACTTCACCTCGCTTGGTAATAATTTCTTCAGCCGTGTATTTTGCCATGACTGCCTTAAGCACTTCTTCAACGGCTGGGTTAATAATTCGCTCAACAACAGCGTTCTCGTCTCCAACTTGTTGAAAAACAGCATTGGCTTCCTCTGGCAGAATATGCCAATTCAGCGCTACATCAGTGAAAACTTCTTGAAGATCCTTCGAGGAAGCCTCAGCGGAACTTTCCTGCTTTTGCACTCGAACACTCAACTTCTTGACAGTATTAACAAGCGGGATAACTGCGTGAATTCCTTCTCCGAGGATTCTTTCTTCCACTTTACCAAACTGCATCAGCACCCCTCTTTCCCCAGCATTGACGATGACAAAAGGGTTGAAAAGGATAACGACCAGAAATAAAAGTAAAGCGAGCGTGCCGGGATTATATAGAGTTTTCTTTTTTGTCATAGCTGGGTTTAAAGCATTTCAATACAATGGAGGCTGTAAAACTTACGCAGCGCCACCTTCTGCCGGCAAATCCCTACTTTGTCAGCAGAGAGATCGCGGTGCATAAGGTGAGTATGCCAGATTAGAGCGAGAATCTAGCCTACCATTCATTTGCCTGGGCGTGCAGAACATCAAAACAGAGCTGCTAAAAGTTCGTTGCAGCAAGCGTGCAAGCGACTCGATCCAGAAGCATTAGGCATAAGCGATCTCAGCAGCAGACTAGACTTTTACAGGAATTTTTGCTTAAACTACGATAATCCTACCAAAATAGTGTACTTTAAAAAAGTACCGAACACTTACGCATAATAAGACAAGCGATCCCTGAGCAGTTGTAACAGGCTGCTTAAGCGGGATTCAATTGACTATTCTGCCCTGTTTTCCGTTGGTAAAACAGGTTTTCACAAACAAAGCCAGTAAAAGAATCACAAGGAGTCGTTCAACTTGTTGGAAGATTGCGAAAGTTAGTTGGTGCGCCGGCACCACGGTTTGCTGCTATTTTTTTCCTTGAAAAGTAGCTTCCGAGTAAACGCTGTAAGTTTCAATCAACATCAACTGTAAATGAGCCTAAATGCTCACACGCTGGAAAATAGGAGATATGTTAAAAAAACTCAGAGGTGGATTTTTTCTGGTGATTGGATATTTGCTGTCGCCCCTATGCTGGTGGAACGATATTTTTTTCAATTTACCAATTGCCTATTTTTTTGGATATGTGTGTAGTTTGTTTTCTCCAAATTTATTACTACCCTGCTCGATTATTGGGTACTGGGTTTCTAATATTGTGGGGATTCTTTTGATGCAATTTGGAACTGTTGATATTTTTCAAAAGCAACCTGAAGAGCGGAATTTGAAAAAAGAGTTACTGACAGGTGTGGTGTCTTCAACGATTTATACTATTGCAATTTTGGCACTGATTCAGTTAAAAATTCTCGACGCTCCTGTTTTATTTTCCTTGATTGACAAGAATGACTCAATGCCATTCTAGTCGTGAGGATGAGGAACACCGATTAAGTAAATTCTCCTTCATTCGAGCTGGAATTATCGGAAAAAGGCAATGTTAACAGCTGCTCAAAAGCTTTTGAAAGGCGAGTTTGAAAGCGCTGCCGGTGCTTCAATTTTAAAAAGGGCCGGACTATTTCTGCATTCACAGGAGAGCCATTTCTGTTATCGATGACTCGCATCGCCCGGAGAGTGCCAAGCTGTAATTCCTTTTTTACCATTAATTCAGAAATTGCAGCAGCGCCAACACCGCGTTCAATAACGGCCTTGACCATCTCTCCGCTGTTCAAAATTATAATTGTATTGAGTTCCCTTGGCTCAATTTCCCAATTCTGTAAAACTTCTTCAAAACTTTGCTGTGTTCCCGATCCAGACTCGCGCATTACCCAATCTACTGTAACCAATTCTGTTACAAGGATTTCCCTACGTTCAAACCAAGGATGAGATTTACCAACAACAATTACTAATTTATCTCTGGCGACAACTTCTTCCTCTAGACTAATCTTAAGGGAAGGTTTTACCTCTCCTTCTACCAAACCCAAATCAAACAATCCTGTCGCCGTTCCCTCACAAATTGCTTCTGTATTGGCGAGAGTGCAGTTAACGAAAATGCCGGGATACCGGCGCTTAAACTGGCTAATTTTTTCAGGTAACCAATAGTTACCAATGGTAAGACTCGAACCCAACTTCAACTCTCCCCGTTGCAGATTGTTCAATTCTTTTAAACCCCGCTCTGCTAAAGCGACTTGGTCAAGTATTTTCTGTGCTTCCACGTGTAACAATTGTCCAGCTTCAGCGATCTCTATGTGGCGACCGATTCGGTGAAACAGTTTTACGCCGTATTCCTGCTCTAAATTTTGAATCGCTGCGCTGACAGCCGGCTGGGTGATGTAAAGCGCCTCCGCAGCACGGGTAAAGTGCAGGTGTTCCACTACAGCTAGAAAAATTCGCAACTGGTCTAGCGTCATGCCGGCCATCTGTGAGACTCCTCAAACCTTGCGTTCAATCTTTAATCAATTTTATTTATCATACCAACAAAAAAGAACATTTGATTCTATGCTTTGGTTTGCGTAGAGTAAAGTCAAGCCTTTCACAAAGGCTTGAGCTGAGGTAGTACCGACAAGTTCAATTCGAGTGCACAAGCAAGTGTCTCACCTCGTAACACTTCGCCAACGGCACTGAAGGTAAACCTGTACGTTTAGAAAATGCCGTATGACCAGTGAAATCCGATTAAATCAGAGTGCTCATGGCTTAAGGTCACAATGTCTGCCTTACAAGGAAGTCCTCGCACAATCATTTGCCGTCATCGCACCCACCACAACACCGGCTGCGAATTTAGGTTTAATCTTCGCCATGTCAGGAAACGGGACTTGGTTGAGTTTCCTGCTGGGAATGATGGGCCTACTCTTTGTCAGTGTCAACATTAACCAATTTGCCAGCCGTTCTGCTTCTCCCGGTTCGCTGTACTCTTACATCGCCAAAGGTTTGGGACCCACTGCCGGCGTCCTTTGCGGCTGGGGTTTAGTTCTGGCTTATCTATTTACAGGGATGGCCGTTTTGTGCGGTTTTGCCAACTTTAGCGAAGTGTTGATGGGTCATTTAGGAATTCATATTTCCAGCATCACCCTATTAGCAATTGGCGCTGGACTCTCTTGGTATATGGCTTGTAGAGACATTCAGCTATCCGCCACAACTATGCTGATCATAGAGGGCGTTTCTGCCGGCTTAATCTTGGTTTTAGGGATGATTGTTTGGGCGCATAAAGGCTTCGCATTTGATCCCGCTCAACTGACTTTGCAAGGCGCAACTCCAGGCGGAGTGGCGATGGGACTTGTCTTAGTTGTCTTCGGTTTTTCTGGGTTTGAAAGCGCCACGTCATTAGGAGATGAAGCGAAAAAACCGCTTTCAACAATTCCCAAAGCTGTGATGTCCAGCACGATTCTGACGGGTCTGTTTTTCATCATGATGGCTTATGTGGAAGTGCTGGGGTTTAGTGGTAGTTCCGCGTCTCTGGCTGACAGCGAAGAACCGCTAACTTTCTTAGCGAATGAAGTGGGATTCGGTCTGTTAGGAGAATTAATTAGCTTCAGCGCACTGTTGTCGTTCTTCGCTTGCGTTCTCGGCAGTATTAACCCGGCGGCCAGAGTTTTCTTCATGATGGCGCGTCACGGTTTGTTTCACACTTCTTTGGGTGAAGCGCATAAGTCAAATAAAACGCCTTACGTGGCGATCACGATGTCATCGCTCATCACATTTCTGGTGCCGGCAACGATGTCTTTGTTCGGCCTCAAGTTGTTTCAGTGTATGGGCTATTTGGGGACAATTTGCACCTACGGATTTTTGCTTGTATACATTCTGATTTCTATCGCTGCACCCGTTTATCTCTACCGGCTAGGAAAACTGCGGCCTTTAGATGTGGTGTTCTCAGTGTTAGGGGTTGGATTTATGATGATTCCCGTTTTGGGGACGGTTGGAATTCCTGGTAGTGAACTTTTTCCCGTACCAGAGTACCCTTATAACGTGTTTCCGTTTCTGTTCCTCATGTACTTACTTGCCGGTTGTGGGTGGTTTATCATGCAACGATTGCGCTCTCCGGAAATGGTTGAAGAAATGGAAGAAGCGATTGATGCGATTCACGTCAGATTTAACGACCCAGAAAACTTTTAACAAAGTTGCTTCCTGGCTTAAAAAGCCGGGTAAACCCCACAGCCTCAACGTGTACAGATTTGATTTTGAAAATCAGGGCAGGCAGAAATGAGCGAGTTAATCACAGCAATTCCCACAGGGTTAGCAGCTTTCACGGCAACCAATATTGATGACATTGTTATTTTAACGCTGTTTTTCGCCCAGGTGAATGCGACGTTCCGCCGGCGACACATTGTGATCGGTCAATATTTAGGCTTCAGCGCACTGCTGGCAGCGAGTCTTCCCGGTTTTTTTGGCAGCTTTATTGTCCCGCACGCTTGGATTAAACTCCTGGGTTTAGTGCCGATTGCAATTGGTATCAGCACCTTGCTTGCATCCGATGAAGAAGATTCGCCAGAAGCTGAGATAGAAATTGAGCAATCTAAATCCTCTTCACTTGCTGGATTTCTTTCTCCTCAAACTTACAGTGTAGCTGCGATTACAATTGCCAATGGCAGTGACAATATTGGCGTTTACGTTCCACTATTTGCGAGTAGTGAATGGGAAAGCCTTTTGATAATTTTGGGCGTATTTTTGACAATGGTTGGAGCTTGGTGTTATGCTGCTTATAAATTAACGACACTGCCGGCAATCACTCAGCTTTTAACGGGTTACGGTAGTAGTTTGGTTCCTTGTGTCTTGATTGGATTAGGCGTTTTCATCGTCAAGGAAAGTCTTACTTTAACTTTACTCGCTCTAGCTGCTAGTTACGTCTGGTTAGTAACTGTGGGCAGAAATAATGAGGTTTCACCGGAAGTAGAAAAAAATTAAAGCCGGTGAAAACAGAACCCTGATCAGCTTGCTCCCAAGAGCCATTCGCTCAAAGAAAAGTTTTCGATCTTGAAAGGAGAAAATTATGAAACTCTTCAAATCTTTTGTCATTGCTTTAGTCATTCTTGCGAATTTAATATTTGCTCAACCCTCGTTTGCCGACAAGCCGAAGTTTGTCAAAAATCCTGAGTATATAGAGATAACCAAAGCTCTCAATAGTCTAAATAATGCGAAAAACTCTCAAGCTCAATTAGAAACTGCTTCTCCTGAAGAAACTCAGAAAAAAATCGATGAATTAGAGTTTCAAAAATACGCTCTAGAAACTGGGCGTACCTGGGGGCAGTGCCGCAATGAAACCGGGAAAACCCTCGCTGTTTACGGCCCACAACCGGACTTGGACGATGATGACGATTACCAAAAGGCCTACGGCGCTACCCTGTATTTCTTAGCAGATGGACAAACGACAAAAAATAAATGGGATTGTGAAGGAGTTTATCTAGCCAATGATGCCCAAGCTGTTAATTTGAGCGCGGATCAGCAAGATCAAACATTAGAAGTGCCGGCTGCTATCAAAATCACGAACGGCACTCAGTTAGTGCTTAAGACGAATCCCGATACTGCTGCTGTCGAATTTAATCTTCCCACGGCTAAAGTCGTGAAAGCTGATGAAGTTAACTGGTTTATTCCAAATGTGTCCCAAGCCCTGATAGACACGCGAGTTCCAGACGCACCTACCAATAAGTCTTGAACTTCACAGAGTGGTTGACCCGTGAAAATGTCTTTCTAAATAGGGTTACAGTCAAAATCAGAGAAAACGCCGGCTCTAAAACGATCTTTGATTTTGACTGGTAGCCTTCCCCTGAAGACGAAGACGCCCGGAACTAAAGATGAAATTCTAATTGAAAAGAATTTTAAGATTCTAAGGCTTGCTTTATTAAAACATCTATACTGAGAATAGAGGGTGTTATCGATGCAATTAATGGTCAAATCCGTAGAAACAGAGATACAGAAGCCCCAGCAAAAGAATCCGTCGCGTGTGCAGGCTCATTTAGCGAATGAGCGCACCTACCTAGCATGGATGCGTACTGCGATTTCTCTGATGGGCTTTGGTGTTGTCATTGTACGTCTTCGCACTTTTCATCCGCCTATTTTGCCCCAACCTGGGAATGGTTGGAAACTAGGGTTACTGTTTTCTCTGGTGGGCTTGGTAACTGTATTACTCTCCACCCATCACTACTTTTCCGTTTGCCAGCACATTGAACAAGATACCTATCAACCAACAGATCGCTGGGTCATCCTGTTTAGCCTTGCTGTGACGCTTCTAGGAGCCGGCGTGATTTATTATGTTTTTACAGCGCCCCTCAGCCCTATGAGTTTTATGGTGCCTGAGTAATTTCGGTAAAGAGCGCATCAATATCACTTCCAATCAAAAAGTAGTAATGGGTTGCAATTGAGCTGACCTAAACATTGCTTCAAGCAAGCTCAAGCTACTTTTAAATCAACAAACTTTTACATTATGAAAATTCTGCTGCTAAGCGTTCACCCACCAGAAGGGGGTGGCTCAGCCTACTCAAGTCAAGAACTGGCGAGTGGACTGCGCTGCCTTGGCCATGAAGTTCTTCACCTGTCGCCTTATAAATCGGCAGCACCTAGAGCCGAATATCAGGGATTAAACTGGTTTCCCGCTGATTTTCCTGCGGATATTGGCATTAGTTTACAGGGTCAATTAGATATCGATAATTACGTTCAAGCTGCTTATCTCAAGCACGGCCCTTTCCATTATGTAATTCTAGGTCGCGAGTCATTTCTTTGGCATCTGCCGGCTATCCGTCGTGTTCATTACAATAAGCCGGTTGTTTTGATCTGTCGGGGAGCATATATCAACCGTCTAGCTAGCGGCGATCCGATTGAAGAAACGCTCCGAGAACAACTGATCAAACTATACCGAAATTGCGATCTCATCGTTTGTATCGCTCGCCATCTTGCTAAATCTATTAATCGTGTAATTGGGGTCAATAATACCTTTTTTCTACCTAACCCAATTGTACTCCCTTCCTTCAACCGGGCTGATAGCAAAATCCCGGCAGCCGGTGAGCCGATTCATTTATTGATGGCTGCTCAAATTAAGCCGAGAAAAAGACCTTTAGACGCCATTGAAATTATACGGGCTTTGGTGGAGCAGCAAGTTGAGGTTCATCTGACTATTTGTGGGGATGGATCTGACATGAAAGCGATGTTAAATCTGATCAATCATTACGGCTTAGAAAAACATATTCTCGTTAAAGGTCGTGTTGACCGGCAGGAAGTGCTTTCTTGTCTTAATCGCGTAGAAACCGTTTTGCTTTGCTCAGAAAATGAAGGCCGGCCTCGCATCCTTCAAGAAGCCATTGCAGCCGGTAAGGGAGTTGTTGCCTATGACAATGCCGGTTCCCGCGAGGTTCTTACTGAATGGTCAACTCAATGGCCTTTAGGCCGTCTGATCCCGATTGGAAATACTCAGGCAGCGAGTCAGGCAATTTTAGATTTAGCAACCTATTTACGCTCAAAACCAGAGCCTTTGCCCCCGCTACAATTCCCCCAACCTCTTGAAGTCACTTATCAATATGAAGCGATGTTAAAAGCTTTGAAAAGTCAGTCGGTTGCTCAAGCTGAACTGCGTCCTGTTTAAAGGTAATTTTCTATATTTCCATATTTAGTAATTGGGAAATATAAAGAATTCAGGTTAGGGCCGACTTGAAGGAAAAAATGCAAGAATAAAAGGTTTAAATAAGAGGCTTAAGTCATGAAAAAAATATCTCTGGTTTTTAGAACCGTTGGAGAAAGAACCTCTAATATTGCTTTAGACTTAGCCATCCAGAATATCCAACCTGATCAAGTGCATATTATTGATCGAGTGAAACCCTTTTCCTTAGCTGTTCAACAAATGCTGAAGATTGACTATCATTGCGATTTTGTCGTCTTTATGGATGCTGATTGCTTGATTGTGGAGAATTTAGCACCTTTTCTTCAAAAAAATAATGCACCTTATGTAGACTGTTACGTTTTGGATAAATTCCGAGGCTATATTCATTGTGGTGTTCACATTGCGAGAATAGATGTCGTCAAAGCAATGCAAAATATCAAGGAGCCAAAGGATGATCCCAAATATGTGCTAAGACCTGAATCTAGAATTCGGGATTTAGCGATGAACCAATTAAACTTTAAAAAAGATTTCAAGCGATTTAATATTTTTCATGATTTCTGTCAATATTATCGAGATATTTTTGCCAAATACGCTCTGAGGGAACTGAGAAGCCGTACCGATTATCAGCGAGCAAAGCTCAATTTCATTCAAGAAGATTGGGAAATGCAAGATGAAAACTTAGACTTTCAAGTGGCTAAGTTGGCAATTAGCTATGCCAGAGAATACCTCAGATGTGATGCGTCTGTTAAAGAAACGGCAAAATTTATTGAAAATTTACCCAATATCGCTATTTGCGAATTAAATAAAAAAAACATTTCAGAAAAGCATGATTTAACTTTGAAAGAAGTAGAAAACCTATCAAAGACATTCAAAGCTAAAAGCGAAATTCCTCGGAAAACCTATAAAATATTTGGAATTGGACTTAGCCAAACTGGGACAAGATATCTAGCCCAAGCATTGACAACGCTAGGATTCAGTGTCATACACTCTCCCGATGACGATTTAACATTAAAAGAACTCCTCACAGGAAAGTATAATTTTTCAATATTAGATGACTTTGATGGAATAACTGATATAACAGTTGCCCCTTTTTATCCTCAGTTAGATCGACTGTCTCCAAACAGTAAATTTATTTTAACTCTAGTATCAGATAAAGAATCTTGGCTCAAGTCCCTAGAAGCTCAGTGGAATATGCAGCCTGGGGAGGATTTACTCTCAGAGCAAGACAGAAATATGCAGTATCGAAGATTACTGCGGGTTGCAACCTACGGCACGTATAGTTTTAATAAAGAGCGTTTTTCTTATGTTTATGATCTGCATTGTAAAAATGTTATTGACTACTTTAAAGATCGTCCAGAATCTTTGTTAATACTGAACGCAGATACTGGAGAAGGATGGGAAAGGTTAAGTGCATTTTTAAATCAACCACTTTTAGATAATCCGTTTAAGAGTAAAGGCTCTACAAAAGGCAAAATCAAGCAGGAATTATATAATTAAAGATATCTAAACTAGGGAAATTTTCAGTGAAAGCAGATTTAATTCTCAAGGTTGCCACGAATGACCCCGGTGACTTACCGGACAGAGTATCGGTTAAAATACTGTGCCGGCGTCTCTTCACATACATTTGGCAGAATAAGTCCCCATTATTAATCGGTTTGGGGACGATTGTTTGTCTTTCTCTGCTTCAAGTCCTCCTCCCCCAAATTACTCGCTATGTGATTGATACTGTCATTCCAGAAAAAAAATTTAATTACTTGCCTTGGGTAGCCGGTGCAATTTTATTCATTTCTTTCTTAATTGGAGTTCTTAATTTCTTCCGTAGTTACATGATGTCTCTGTTTGGACAGAGAACGATTGATCAGATCAGAAACGACTTATACAAACACCTTCAGAAACTTTCGATAGGCTTCTTCAATAACCAGAGAACCGGGGATTTAATGACCCGTCTTTCTCAAAATGTCAATACTATTGGCAATTTAGTGACGGCTGACATTGCGGATATTTTGGCAGATAGTTTTACGTTTGTGGTGATTGTCAGTTATCTAATTACCGCTGATTGGCAACTGACTTTGCTATTGCTGATTACTTGGCCTCTGATAATCTATCTGACCCAAGTTTTTGGTAAATCTATGCGTGAGGCTTACTTCGACGTTCAAATCCAAGCAGCAGCGGTTAATGATCACCTGCAAGATACTATTTCTAATATTAATATAATTAAGTCTTTTGGGAATGAGCAATATGAAATTAACCGTTTTTCGCAGCAAAGCCGCAATTATAGAGATGCAAATATTCGCGCTACGCGCCTTTGGTCAGTCTTCTTTCCATTAATTGACATTTTAAACAACCTTAGCACCGTTATTGTTCTCGTTTTCGGTTCTTGGGAAGTAATGGTTGGGCGTTTAACCATTGGTGAACTTGCGGCTTTTCTCGCCTATATTAATCAAATGAACCAACCTATCAGGCGGTTTAGCAAAGTGATAAACCTGATGCAAAGAGTTGTCGTTGCCTTAGATAGAATTTTTGAAATATTTGATACAAAACCAGAAGTGGTTGAAAAGGAAGAAGCTGTAAGTTTAACGTCTTTGAAGGGAAGCATAAAGTTTGAAGATGTTGAGTTTGCCTATAACAGTGAAAAGCCAGTTCTCGATAACTTTAACCTAGAAATCAAGACGGGAATGACAGTCGCATTGGTCGGATCTTCTGGCGCAGGAAAAAGCACAGTCGCTAAATTAGCGGCTCGTTTTTATGACCCTCAAAAAGGCCGGATCTTGATTGATGACTACGATCTGCGAGATGTGAGTTTAGAGTCGCTGCGAGAGCAAATGGGGATTGTTTCTCAAGAAACTTTACTTCTCTATGGCACTGTGCGCGACAACATTGCTTATGGAAAGCTAGATGCTACAGACCAAGAAATTGAAGAAGCCGCTAAAGCCGCCAATGCTCACGACTTTATTGTAAGCTTTCCTGATGGTTACAACTCTCTGATCAGTGAGCGTGGGGTGAATTTATCAGGGGGGCAAAAGCAGCGTTTAGCAATTGCGAGAGTTTTGCTCAAAAACCCTCAATTTATTGTACTGGATGAAGCAACTTCTGCTCTCGATACTGAGTCTGAGTCTCTGATTCAAGAGTCTTTAGAAAAACTATTTCAAGGTCGAACTAGCTTAGTCATCGCTCACCGGCTTTCAACTATCCAGCGGGCAGATTTGATTGTTGTTATGGAAGAAGGCTGCATTGTAGAAACTGGAACTCATGCAGAATTACTTTCTAAAGAAGGACGGTACGCCCATTTACACGCTCTCCAGTTTCCACAAAAATACAGCCGGTTAACCCCACCAGAGATTCAGGAAGAAAAACTTGAATCATTGACGGTTTGATCGCTCAGTGGGTTGGCTTTAATTAAATGCGGTTTAATGAGCAGGCTGACTCCCACTGCCCAAGCCACTGAAACCAGCCAGCCGGCTAAAATATCGCTGGGAAAGTGAACGCCTAAATATAGCCGTGTCCAAGCAATTCCCACTACAAAAAAGCTGCCAAATATCCCCACGAACCAGCACCACCGGCTGCCCCAAGTCAGAATGACTAAAACTGCGATCAGCGCCATGCTGGACATTGCATGACCGCTAGGAAACGCATAGTCATGGGCTGGTGGAAAGGATGACTCCCACAGATGAGGGCGTATTCGATGCATTAAACTTTTTGCTGTGCGGTTGATAATAGCGGTTCCCACAAGAGTGGTTAGCAAATAGGCTAAAGATCGCCATCGGCGTCGAACCAATAGCACCAGCGAAAGTACACTTGCAATTAAAAAGACACCGTGAAACCCCCCAAATTGAGTTAGGAAAAGCGCAAAAGCATCCAATTGCGCCTGTGTAGTTTCGTGAATTGCTAAGAGGATCGATACATCCCACGGAAAGGCACCTTCATTTTTCCATATCTCGACTGCAAGCTCCTCAAAGATCAGCAAAGGTAAACACACTCCTACAAATAGCGCCAGCAGAGGACGCCATCGGGCAATAAATAGCTGCTTTAGGAAGCTGGAGAATGAGGGAAGCAACTGCTGAAAATTCGGTTTAATCATCGCTCTACTGAAACAAAAGTCTTTACGTTAGCAACTATGACATGATGGGGCGATTAAATTGAGTATGAGGGTGGAAAAGATTTGGCATATTTCGGTTTTACATAAACCTGTTGTTGTAGCACCAAATTTAACTCATTAAATCGCTCTCGGCTGAGAATCGCATTGACCACTTGACCGTCCTCTAATGCTAATTCGGCTTGAACTTCCCAGCCAAGATTAATCAGCCGTTTAATCTTTGCAGGAGCAGCGGCCTCTTTTGGCTGGGTAGCTACTACTACATCGTGAGGGCGCACAAAAACTTCTGGAGGGGCTTTATCAACCTTATTGTTAGAGAAAAAGCGCGAACTACTGGGCAGAACATTTACCGGCCCAATAAAACTCATCACAAATGGCGTAGCCGGCTGGTCATATATTTGAGCCGGCGTGCCAACTTGTTCAACTTTGCCCTTATTCATCACCACAATTTCATCAGAAACTTCCATTGCCTCTTCCTGATCGTGGGTGACAAAAACGGTTGTGACGTGGACTTCAGAGTGGAGCCGGCGCAACCAAACCCGTAAATCTTTGCGGACTTTCGCATCTAACGCCCCGAACGGTTCATCAAGCAGCAGCACTTTCGGTTCAACGGCCAGCGCTCGCGCCAGCGCCACCCGTTGCCGCTGACCCCCAGAGAGTTGGGACGGATAGCGATCACCCATTCCCTTCAACTGTACTAACTGCAGCAGCTCTTCCACTCTTGCGTTTGTTCTGGCCTTGAGAGCGTTGCGGATCTCCAGACCAAACGCAATATTTTGGCGAACGGTCAAGTGTTTGAACAAAGCGTAGTGCTGAAACACAAAGCCGATCTTGCGGTCTTGGACGCTCTTATGAGTAGCCTCCTCGTCCGCGATCCAAATTCTGCCGCTATCGGGAGTTTCTAAGCCGGCAACCAGCCTCAGCAAAGTGGACTTACCAGAGCCTGAGGGTCCCAGTAACGCCACTAGAGAACCACTTTTAATCTCTAACTGAACTTCGTCAACAGCCTTAAAACTGTCGTAATGCTTGGATACGTTATCAATGATGATGTCCACGATTAATCGAGACTCCTAAGGATAAACTACGGTTTGCCCATGAGTTTACCGTAGATTATGCTCATTCGTTCAGTAGACTTAGAAAAAATTTAATCTCGACAAGAGTCGAGAGACCTGACGGGGCGTTTGAATCAGGATGAAACGGTCAGCTTTTCTACTTTAGGTAATGCACAAATCCGTTTCAAGTGACCTCAGCAATGCCAAGTGGCAGTTGATTGAAGCGACTGTGCCGGCTAAATCTACCATTGGGCATCCTAGAGAAGTCGTTGATGCCATCTTCTCTGTGCAACGAGAACGCTACATCTAGCCGGCACTTGTCGGTGATGTTCCCCCCTGCAAACCGTCTACGGCTACCTGCATCTATGGCAGAAACTTGGTATCGGGCAGAGTGTGCATGATTGTTTACGCACCCCACGAAGAGAGGCGATGGACAAGAAGCCGCAAGCGAGTGCAGGTATCCTCGATTCTCGGCTTCGCCCCGTCAAAGGCGTACGGATGACCGAAAAAAGGGGGAGGTCTACTTTGTTGATCTTTCTAGAACCAAAGCTTATACTTGCCGGCTCTACGTTCGTAACTTTTTAAATACTTATTCCTTCAGTTCAGGTCATCCCACCTAATGCCAAGTAGGCTTTCTCTGCATGATTTCTTCTCGGATTTATTTTTTGTTTTGATAAGTATTTTCTTAAAACCGGATGTCCGATTACTGGTTTTTTCCTATTGAAATTGCTGTAATAACCACGCACCAACCTGGGATTGATTTATCGTGCGAGATTGCCGTAGCGCTTCTTCCAAAACCGGCATTCCTAACCCCGGCAACACCAGAGACTCGGAAATGCGCCGGCTTCCCCCATTCTCAATCGCAAAGGCAAGCATTCGGACATTCTGCACGTCTACAATCCAGTATTCTTTGACTTGTAAATCTTCATAAAGTAGCCGTTTCTGTCCTTGATCATCGGCAAGTGAGGTATTCGCAACTTCAATGACTAACTCAGGCGATGGATAGTCATCTAAATTAATAACGGATGTTCCCCAAGGAATCACTTGAGAATTCTCGCTAATGTAATAGGAAATATCAGGCTGACACTCTTGAAACCCTGTTTGCCGGTAAGTACAGTTATCCCGTCCATTCAAAGGAATGCCTTTCAGTGTCGCGTATAAATTTACGGCAAAAATAATAATTGTGTGATCGAGGGAGTGGTCATTTCCAATCGGAGTCATTTCAATCCTCAAATGTCCGTCGTAGTAGTAGCATCTGGCTTTTTCATAAACTGTATTTTCAATGATTTGGATGTATTCTTCCCAAGTAGCCGGCATCCAAATATCACTCTTGATTTTAGTTGGTAAGTTGCTCATGGCTTAATTTCATCAGGTAAATATTAGCAAAATCTTCATCAAATTTTGAGGTTGAAAAAATAACTGTAAATGAAGCTAAGCTTTGATGAATGCATTTATTTATGATAACGCTATCCTATTTTAGAATAGTGCTTTGTTCATCTGCCGTTCACTTTTTTGCTTGAATGACTTGCAAACTGCCACCGGCATACAAAGCGTGCCGGCTCACTTCAAACCCTATTTCCGACAACACAGCCGGCACATCACTTTCAATGAGCTGCCAAGAAGTTTCTGTTTCAAACAACCACAAAAACACAGCAAAACCCGGCCAAAATAAAAGATTCGTGGGGCGATGAAAATCTACCATTGTAAAGATGCCGCCCGGTTTTAGCACCCGATAGACTTGTTGAAAAATTTGCCGGCGCTGTTGCGTTTCCATCTCGTGCATCGCCACACTCGTATGCACAATTTCAAATTGATTGTCAGGAAAGGGCATCTTTTCAGCAAAAGCTTCCACATATTTAGCTTGAGGAACATTCTGCTCAGCTCGTTTGAGTGACAAGGGAGAAGCATCAAGGCCGGTAACAGATTGGGAATATTTCACCAAAAATTGTGTCGCCTGACCACTGCCGCAACAAAGATCGAGTATTTTTGTATCTTGATTTATTGACAAATCTTGCAAAGCAAGCCGGCGAAATCTGCTCTCTCCACCGACACTAAGGGCAGCAATACGGGAAATCCCATCGTACAGCCATTGATATCGATAACTCCAGTCTCTTAAAATTGTTGCCATTACTCCACCCTTATTAAAAATATCTATCTATTAATCTTCACTCTTACTGCTAAAAAGGATATATTGTTAAAATCGGTAACAAAAATGAAAATACTGGGAAGCTGTAACTGCTATGGGCCGTGTAGGGGTTTTATTGCTAAATCTGGGAGGGCCAGATCAAATAGAGGATGTCCGTCCCTTCCTGTTTAACCTATTTTCCGATCCAGAGATCATCCGCCTACCGTTTCCCTGGCTGCAGAAACCCTTGGCATGGCTGATTTCCTCCATGAGAGCTAAGAAATCTCAGGCAAATTACCAGCAAATTGGTGGCGGATCTCCCCTGCGTCGCATTACAGACGAGCAAGCCCAAGCCCTGCAAAAGAACCTGCAAGAAAAGGGGAAAGATGCCCATGTCTATGTGGGAATGCGTTACTGGCACCCGTTCACCGAAGAAGCCATTGCCAGAATTAAGCGTGACCAGATTGAACAGCTGGTGATTTTGCCCCTCTATCCTCAATTTTCAATTAGCACGAGCGGTTCTTCGTTCCGGCTGCTAGAAAAACTGTGGCTAGAAGATCCATCTCTCGAACGGCTGGAATATACAGCAATTCCTTCCTGGTACAACCGGCCCGGCTATCTGCAAGCAATGGCCCAACTGATTACCCAAGAATTAGACCAGTCTCCCAACCCTGATAACGTTCACATTTTCTTTAGCGCCCACGGTGTTCCTGTCAGCTACGTTGAAGAAGCCGGCGATCCCTACCAAGAAGAGATCCAACACTGCACCGAGTTGATTATGCAGACCCTCAACCGGCCTAACCCTCACACCTTAGCCTATCAAAGTCGTGTCGGGCCGGTGGAATGGCTCAAGCCCTATACTGAGGATGCGATTAAGGAACTGGCAGCCGAGGGTGTTGAAGATTTGCTGGTTGTGCCGATCAGTTTTGTCTCGGAACATATCGAGACGCTGCAAGAAATTGATATGGAGTATCGGGAATTGGCGGAGGAAGCCGGTATTCATAACTTCAACCGCGTGCCGGCGCTCAATACGCACCCCGTATTTATTGACGATCTGGCTAATTTAGTCATTGAAGCCCTTGAAACTCCTAGCTTGCAGTTGGCTTCTGTGATGCACCCCAAGAAACAGGTGAAAATGTATCCCCAAGAACGCTGGGAGTGGGGCATGACAACCACCGCTGAAGTGTGGAACGGGCGTCTAGCTATGCTGGGCTTCCTGGGATTGATGGTGGAGTTAATCACCGGCCACGGCCCTTTGCACTTTATTGGGCTGCTGTAACGCTCAAACAGTGTTGAGTCTCGATGTTTAATTAACCGACAACTGAACCACTGAATGCGCCTTTTTAGCTCAGTTTCAACAGTTCAACCTCTCTCTTAAGAGGCTCTATATTGCTCCCCCTCAAGCCTGTTTTTCATAGGTCAATCAGGGGGAATTTTTATTATTCCATCGGGAAACACAATTATTTAGCAATTGCTTGGCCGGCTCCAATTGCATCATTGCTGTTAAGGCCCATTGTACCCAGCAGGCTGCCTTCATCCCAGCTAGCGCCTTTGAGATTTACACCCGCTAAGTTAGCTTTCTCTAAAAGCACCCCATTGAGCTTGGCATCCATTAAATTAGCGCCACTCAGGTTAGCATGGCTCAAATTAGCATTACTCAAATCTGCAACACCGAGATTGGCGTTTGTTAAATTTGCACCCTTTAAATTAGCTTGATTCAAATTAATATAACAAAGATTGGCATCTCCTAACTCAGCATTACTTAGGTTGCTATTAGTAAAATTTGCCTCAAATAAATTGGCATTAATAAGGTTGATATTAATCAGATTCGTATTTGTTAAATTCGCTTGAAATAGGTTAGCTTCACGCAAATTAGCCTGACTTAAGTTTGCACCGCTCAAATCAGCTTGAGCTAAATCGGCACCTTGTAGATTAGCGCCGCTGAGATCGCATCCCTGACATTGTTTAGTTTTCAGTAATTGTTGAACGTGTGCAGGATTTTCCGCAACCGCCGGCACAGCTAAACAAAGTGTTGGCGGCAGCACTAAAACAAGTAAAAAGCTAAATTTCATATTTTCCTCATTTATCAAAACGCTTGCTCTTTAGTCTTCCCGCCGGCAGGCTAACGCTACCACAGCGTTATATCTTCAGTTTTTACATCTAAGTTGCATGATTATGGATCTTTAAAAGCCTTTTAATTTCTAAATTTTTTAACGAGAAATCTCAAAAAAGCAAAAAAAAACTGGCTCATCGCCAGTCGTTACGTTCAGCTTATTGCTGCCACCTCTATCACATTTAGTAATAGTACAGTGTACGGCTAACGCACCAACCCAATTCCATTGGTGAGATTAGCACCTTTAACCCCAAGTAGATTCGCGCCATACAAATTAGCCGCGTTAAGATTTGCCTTATACAAATCAGCGCCTCTCAAGTTCGCTCCATTAAGATTTGCCCTAAACAAATCAGCATTTCTTAAATTGGCACTAATTAAATCAGCACCTTGCAGGTTAGCTGCATTCAAGTTGGCATCGGTTAAAATTGCTTCATCAAATTTAGCATTCACTAAATTCGCGACCGATAAATCGGCTGCATTTAAATTCGCCTTACTGAGGTTTGCACCAGTCAAGTTGGCACCTCTTAAATTCGCACCACTTAAATTAGCGCCGGCAAGATTCGCATTCGAGAGATTCGCGCCTTTAAGATCGACATTTGCCAAATCTACACCGCTCAGATTCGCACCACTTAAGTTAAAACCCGGCCCGCGTCTGGTTTCTAATAACTGCTGTACCTGGACTGGATTTTCTGCCACCGCCGGCATCATCAAACCCAATGTCGTTGCTAGCATTGCTGTCGCCGCTAAAAGTTTGAGTTTCATCTTTCCTATGCCTCTATCACCCGTATTTTTGCGTAAGCTGCCGGCAAATCGTTTACAGCCGGCTTGTCATATTTGTCGTTTACTATAAGTCAGCCCAAAATTGTTTAAGCTTGACATTTCCGTGTATATACTTAAATTAACATAAAGTTTTAAAATCTGGCAACTTCACACTGAGCGATATTAATAAACCCTTGCTTATAAAACTGACTAAAATTCTCAAAATTTAGCTAAAAATCAGCCAATTTTGAATTTTGCGTAAATTCTCAATTGGCTGCCATCCTCTAATTAAATTGAAAAGTTTTTGGGCAGAGAGACAGGGGGAGTTAGACTTGTTGAGAAAGGCGCAAGATGGGAGTTTTAAACGACTAAAATTCCTGCTGCCTCAGATTTTCAGATTATTTTGGCTCGCTGAGCCTGAATAAAACCCGAATTCTTTGATTTTGTGGACATTTCAGTGCAGAGGTCAAGGTGCCGGCAAAGCGCAGACAACTCCAGTAATTCCGAGTTAATCTCTCAAAGCGAGAAAAAACTCAACAATGCTGCTTGAGTTTGCTAAATAAACTCTCAATCAAGTTGCGCTCAACTGCCTGGAGGGTGGAATAATCGTATCCGGTTATATAATCTTAATAAAAATATTAATAAGTTTGTAGTTGCGCTTGATCGCCCAGCGCAACTACAAACCTAATTATGGGTAATTAATCAGACACGATATAAGCCCGTGATCGCTCCTAGATAAAGCCGAAGCGATCACGGTTGAGGCGTTAGATGACGCTGATAAAGTCTGTTTGAGTAATCAGACTAGAATTGGTATTCGCTAGGATTGCCAGCACGTCACCACCATTGTTGCTGATCAAGGTGTTGCCGTTGGTAGAACTAATGCTCAGTTGCCCAAAGGTAAGTCCTCCGGCTAAACCGATCTTGTCTTCACCATCAATGAAATCCTGAATGGTGTCTGTGCCGCTTTGGGTCATCAGCACAAAGATGTCGCTCCCCAGTCCACCAGCTAGTAAATCGTTGCCGCGCCCACCACACAGCCGATCTTTGCCCTCGCCACCTTGCAAGTTATCGATTCCATTGCCACCCGACAAGATATCGTCCCCTGCTAAGCCGAGTAGGATATCCTCCCCATTACCACCATTGAGGATGTCATCCCCTGCGGTGCCACTAACAGGATCTTTGCCATTACCACCATTTAGGGTTGTACCAACTAGCAGCGTCACGGTTGCAGAGTCACCGCCTCCGTTACCATCGTTGAGCAGATACTCAAAGCTCGCACTGCTGGCATTTGCACTGGCGGTGAAGACGACATTGCCACTACTATCGAGGGCAACGCTGCCATTTTGAGCGTTGCTAACATTGGTGAGGCTGAGCGTGTCACCTTCAACATCAGTATCGTTAGCCAGCAGATCAGCCGCCAGGATAGTTTTGGGGGTGCTTTGTCGAGCTGTCACGATGTCAGAGACAGCATCGGGATTATCGTTGACAGCCTGGACTGTGAGGTTAACGGTAGCCGTGCTGGTTGCTCCAGCGTGATCGCTAATAGTGTAAGTGAAGCTATCAGTCCCGTTGTAGTTGGCGTTGGGGGTGTAGGTATAGGTGCCATCACCATTGTTAACCAACCCACCTTTACTGGGTTGCGTTGTAGCCGCAATGCTGAGACTATCGCCTAAATCAACGCCTGCATCGTTGCCTAAAAGATTTGCTGCACTGATGACCAAAGGTACATCTTCGGCAGTTGTGAGGTTGTCGTTGGTGGCAGTGGGAGTATCGTTGCTTAGGTCTAGAGTCCAAAGTTCAGGACCATTTATGCCGTTGTCAGCAGAAAGATAAAGCTTGCCATTCTCATAGCCTAGGATCGCTACGTTAGAACTGCCTGTGCCGGGGTTAAAGTCAGTAACGAGTTCTGGCGTGTTGGTATTAGGATTGATTTTCCACAGTTCTTGTCCATTGCTGCTGTTGTAGGCACTGAAGTACAGCGTGCCGTTAACATTCGTCAGAGAGTTCGGAGAGGAACTGCCACTGCCTGGTTCGATTTCCAGCAGCACCGGATTGCCCGTGGCCGGGTCAATCTTCCATAGTTCTTGTCCATTGCTGCTGTTGTAGGCTCTGAAGTACAGCGTGCCGTTGACGTTCGTCAGAGATTGCGGATAGGAACTGCCACTACCTGCTTCGATTTCCAGTAGCACCGGATTGCCCGTGGCCGGGTCAATCTTCCACAATTCTTGTCCATTGCTGCTGTTGGAGGCTCTGAAGTACAGGGTGCCATTGACGTTCGTCAGAGAGTTCGGATCAGGCCAGCCACTGCCTGGTTCGATTTCCACTAGCACCGGATTGCCTGTTGCCGGGTCAATCTTCCACAGTCCGCCATTGCTGCTGTTGGAGGCAATGAAGTACAGCGTGCCGTTGACATTCGTCAGAGATTGCGGATTATACCAATCGCTGCCTGGTTCGATTTCCACTAGCACCGGATTGCCTGTTGCCGGGTCAATCTTCCACAGTTCTTGTCCATTGCTGCTGTTGGGGGCTCTGAAGTACAGCGTGCCGTTGACATTCGTCAGAGATTGCGGATTAGACCAATCGCTGCCTGGTTCGATTTCCACTAGCACCGGATTGCCTGTTGCCGGGTCAATCTTCCACAGTCCGCCATTGCTGCTGTTGGAGGCAATGAAGTACAGCGTGCCGTTGACATTCGTCAGAGAGTACGGAGAGGAACTGCCACTGCCTGGTTCGATTTCCACTAGCACCGGATTGCCCGTGGCCGGGTCAATCTTCCACAGTTCTTCTCCATTGCTGCTGTTGGAGGCATTGAAGTACAGCGTGCCCTTGACGTTCGTCAGAGAGTGCGGATTAGACCAGCCACTGCCTGGTTCGATCTCCACTAGCACCGGATTGCCCGTGGCCGGGTCAATCTTCCACAGTTCTTGTCCATTGCTGCTGTTGTAGGCACTGAAGTACAGCGTGCCGTTGACGTTCGTCAGAGAGTTCGGAGAGGAGCCAAACTCCTGTGTATTAACATCTATCGTTGATAAATTGCCCGTGGTCGGGTCAATCTTCCATAGTTCGTAGCCATTGCTGCTGTTGTAGGCACTGAAGTACAGCGTGCCGTTAACATTCGTTAGAGATTGCGGATAGGAACTGCCACTGCCTGGTTCGATTTCCAGTAGCACCGGATTGCCTGTTGCCGGGTCAATCTTCCACAGTTCTTGTCCATTGCTGCTGTTGTAGGCACCGAAGTACAGCGTACCGTTGACGTTCGTCAGAGATTGCGGATAGGAACCGCCACTGCTTGCTTCGATTTCCACTAGCACCGGATTGTCCGTGGCCGGGTCAATCTTCCACAGTTCTTGTCCATTGCTGTTGTTGTAGGCAATGAAGTACAGCGTGCCGTTGACGTTCGTCAGAGAGTGCGGATAGAACCAGCCACTGCCTGGCCCGATTGCCAGTAGCATCGGATTGCCCGTGGCCGGGTCAATCTTCCACAGTTCTTGTCCATTGCTGCTGTTGTAGGCACTGAAGTACAGCGTGCCGTTAACATTCGTCAGAGAGTGCAAAGAGGAACTGCCACTGCCTGGTTCGATTTCCAGTAGCACCGGATTGCCTGTTGCCGGGTCAATCTTCCACAGTTCTTGTCCATTGCTGTTGTTGTAGGCAATGAAGTACAGCGTACCGTTAACATCCGTCAGAGATTGCGGAGAGGAACTGTCACTACCTGCTTCGATTTCCAGTAGCACAGGATTGCCCGTGGCCGGGTCAATCTTCCACAGCTCTTGTCCATTGCTGCTGTTGTAGGCAATGAAGTACAGCGTGCCGTTGACGTTCGTCAGAGACTGCGGCTCAGACCAGCCACTGCCTGGTTCGATTTCCAGTAGCACAGGATTGCCCGTTGTCGGGTCAATCTTCCACAGTTCTTGTCCATTGCTGCTGTTGCTGGCACTGAAGTACAGCGTGCCGTTGACGTTGGTCAGAGATTGCGGAGAGGAACTGCCACTGCCTGGTTCGATATCAGTAAGGCGCACCGGATTGCCCGTGGCTGGGTCAATCTTCCACAGTTCTTCTCCATTGCTGCTGTTGTAGGCACTGAAGTACAGCGTGCCGTTGACGTTGGTCAGAGATTGCGGATTAGACCAATCGCTGCCTGGTTCGATTTCCAGTACCACCGGATTGCCCGTGGCTGGGTCAATCTTCCACAGTTCATAGCCATTGCTGCTGTTGTAGGCACTGAAGTACAGCGTGCCGTTGACGTTCGTCAGAGAGTGCGGATAGAACGAGCCACTGCCTGGTCCGATTTCCAGGCGCACCGGATTGCCTGTTGCCGGGTCAATCTTCCACAGTTCGTAGCCATCGCTGCTGCTGTAGGTACTGAAGTAAAGCGTGCCGTTGACATCGGTAAAATTGCTTGGATTAGAACTATCTGTTGCTAAGTTAATGTTGTACTGAATTGGGTCATTGCTTAATGTTGCAGCATATTGCTCAAGCACCGTAGAAGTGAATGCTAAACTAACTGTGCTAAGGGCAGTAGTCGTTTCTAATGCCCAGTTTCCACCTTGAGCGGCGCAACCTGTTATCACTGCCGAGGCTGCCACATTCGCGCCAATTAAGCTATGTAGCGTATTGACAAAGACCTGACCTCTGTCGCCCTTGGCTACCTCGCAGCCATAAATTAGGAACTCTGCTTTATCTGTCAGTGCCTCTGCCCAAGCCTGAAGTTGCCCAGAATAGAGATTCAGCGTCTCTAAGCTCAACTCGGTTGTACCTAATTGCACCCGTCCTGGTGAGCCATGCGAAACAACGTGAACAGCCGTCAAATCCTTACGCTGTACTAAGACCTCGCTGATTTGCTCAACGCCATCTCGCATTGCATCTAGCACGATTACTTCAACCCGCGATCTTACCCCTGCCACTAAATCTGCATAATCCGTCACCGCCGAATCAATAAAGACAATTTCGTGAGTAGCGGAGGCTTGAACACTGAGACTTTGAGAAGCAAATTGAGGTTTATACAAAGTAGCTGTCATGGGTTAATCTCAAGTTGATAAATAATACCAAATCCGGTTTATATAAGCAACTAAAGCATCAACCACTGTTTAACCAATGATAGTTGGTTAAGTTTTTGATCTCCTCTTTCATTTCCTGAAGGATACAACATCTGTTTATTAACGCCTCTTC